>JBBIJW010000021.1:0-92577 GCA_037445755.1 Planctomycetaceae bacterium
CGGCCTACGAGATCGTGTCGATCGACATTGCCGACGTGGACGTGGGTGACAACGTGGGTGCGCAGTTGCAGGCGGACCAGGCGGAGGCCGACATGCGGGTGGCCCGGGCCCGGGCCGAGCAGCGCCGCGCCGAGGCGGTCGCCCGGGAGCAGGAGATGCGGGCGCTGACGCAGGAGAACCGCGCGAAGGTGGTGCTGGCGGAAGCCGAGATTCCCCTGGCCATCGCCGAGGCCTTTGAGCGCGGTCAACTGCGGGTGTCGGCCAACGGGGAAATGCCGCACAGCCGCTAGACGGGCCCAGATTCCGGTCCGGCCGGCGTTCCCTCAAGGGGCAGCCTCTCGGGGAGCGTACTCCGTTCGGTTCGCCGGGCCAGTCGGCGTCCGCAGCGCGGCGATACGGTCCACGGAGTGTGCTGGCAAGCTCCGGGACGGACGGATCGGTCGGTGGAGAACGGTCGTGGCGCGTCTAGGGATCGCGCGGCTGGCGGGAAATGAGGGCAAGCCGTTGCGGATGCGATGCCGATGATGCTTGGCGTGCGCATCGCAGGACCCGTCAGGGCTGCGAGTTGCGCACCTCTGGAGCCGGATCACCCCGTCCTCGCGTACCAGCCCGGCGGGGCGCATTTTCCGAGGTGGTCAATTGAGATTCGACTCCCTGCGGAGTACGATCTCGCTGTCAAGGACTGACGTCAGATTGTCCGGGCAAACGGCAGCCAGCGGGGGGGTTCTCCCGGTCGACGGCCCGTTTCCCTCCCGCGTCGCGTCCGAAGCGCAGATCGTCCGATGAACGCTGAACTCAAGATCGAACTCTCTCCGCACCAGCAGGAACTGCTGCTTCGCGGGCTCCGCTACGTTCGCAGCTCGGTGGCCCTGGAGATGATCGACTACTCTGAGGAAGTGGAGCAGCGGCGGCGGCGGCAATATGCGGAGATCGACGAGTTGGAGGGCTTGCTCACCGGCGCGGGCCCGCGTGCCGCGGCCTCACGCGCCTAAGCTCTGCGGATGTCCCGGACGCGCTCTATTCCCGCCTCACGGCCGTGGGCGGATCCGGTGGTCGAGGTCCGCGGTGGAGAGCCGACGGCCTCCCCGGAACATTGAACGCCTGTCATGCGGTATCAGCACGTCTGCGTTGAGGCGTTCGGGTGTCTGGTGCCGCCGTGCGTGGTGACGTCGGCGGAGATCGAAGCCCGGCTGGCGGAGGTGTATCAGCGGCTGGGACTCCCGGCCGGCCGCCTGGAACTGATGACCGGCATCCGTGAGCGGCGGTTCTTTGAACCGGGGACGCGCCCCGGCGCCGTCAGTGCGCAGACCGCCGCCCGGACACTGGCCGCCGCCGGCCTGGACCGCCGCTACATCGGTGCGCTGATTCACGGCTCCGTGTGCCGCGATCAGATGGAACCGGCCACGGCGGCGTCCGTTCACTGCGCCCTGGGATTGCCTGACGAAGCGCTGGTGCTCGACGTGAGCAACGCCTGTCTGGGGCTGCTGAACGGGATGCTGTACGTGGCGGACCTGATTGAACTGGGGCGCATCCGTGCCGGGCTGGTCGTGGGGACGGAGATCGGACGGCCTCTCGTGGAGGGGACGATCGACTCGTTGCTCAGGGACCGCACCCTGACGCGGCAGACGATCAAGCCGGCGTTTGCCTCGTTGACGATCGGCTCCGGCTCGGCGGCGATCCTGCTGTGCGACCGGCGTCTCAGCCGCACCGGGAATCGACTGCTGGGGGGGACCGTGCTGGCGGATACCCGCGGGCATCAGCTCTGTGCGGGGGGGGTCGCCGCCGAGCAGCACGGCGACGACCGTCCCCGTATGGCAACCGACTCTGAGGCGCTGCTGCATGCGGGGATCGATCTGGCTGTGCGCTGCTGGGAGCAGTTTTTGCAACATCTGCGGTGGTCGGTGGGGGACGTGCATAAAGTGTTCACCCATCAGGTCGGTCGCGCGCACCGCAAGCTGTTGCTGGAGCGGCTGACGATCCCGGCGGAACGGGACTTTCCGGTGGTGGAGTTTCTGGGAAACACGGGGGCGGCGGCGCTGCCGATGGCGGCCGCGTTGGGGGTCCGCCGGGGGCATGTGGCGGACGGCGATCAGGTGGCGCTGCTCGGCATCGGCAGCGGGCTGAGCTCGGTGATGCTCGGCCTGGAGTGGCACAGCGGAGAGGCCGGCATCGTTCTGGGAGACTGAGGGATGATCTGCGTGACCATCGGCCGCACGCGACACAAAATGGTCATTGCCGAGCACCGCGCCCTGGTGGACCGCGGCGCCGAACTGGTCGAACTGCGCATCGACTGGCTGCGGACCGCGCCGGACCTGGGACGGCTGCTCAAGCACCGCCCCGGGCCGGTGATCGTCACCTGCCGCCGCCCCAACGACGGCGGGCGCTGGAGCGGCACGGAAGAGGCCCGCAAGATGCTGCTGCGGCAGGCGATCGTCGCCGGCGTCGAGTACGTTGACCTCGAGGCCGACATCGCCCGCGAAATCCCCCGCTATGGCGCGACCAAACGCATCATCAGCCATCATGATTTCCAGCGGACTCCCGACAACCTGGAAGAGATTCACACCGAGCTGTGCCGCTGCGATCCGGACATCGTCAAGATCGTCACCACCGCCCAGTCCCCCCTCGACAACGTGCGGATGCTCAAGCTCGTGGCCGGGGCCGACGTCCCCACGATCGGTTTCTGCATGGGAGAGATCGGCGTGCCGACGCGGCTGTTGTGCATCAAGTACGGTTCCCCCCTGACTTATGCCACTTTCAGCAAGGAGCGGATTCTGGCGCCCGGACAGCTCTCCTTTGACGAAATGCGGACGATCTACCACGCCGACCAGATCAACGAACAAACGCAGGTGTACGGCGTCGTCGGCGATCCGATCGCCCACAGCTACAGTCCCTTGATCCACAACGCGGCCCTGCGGCACGAAGGGATCAATGCGGTGTATCTCCCCTTCCGGATTCCCGCCGGAGAACTCCCCGTGACGCTCGACGCCTATGGGGCGCTCGACGTGCGCGGTTACAGCGTGACCATCCCCCACAAGCAGGCGGCTGCGGCCTATGCCCAGTTCCGCGACCCGATCGTCGAGGCGACCGGCGCCGCCAACACGCTGTACCGGGACGCGGCCAACGCCTGGCACGCGGCCAACACCGACTACGAGGCGGCCCTGGCCTCACTGCGATTGGGGATGGAAGGGCGCGACCTGGCGGGCCAGCGGGTGCTGATCCTGGGGGCCGGCGGCGTCGCCCGGGCGGTGGGGCTGGGGGTGTGCCGCGCGGGTTGCGTCGTCACCCTCGCCAACCGCAACAAGCAACGGGGGCTGGAACTGGCATCCGAGTTGGGATGTCAGATCGCCACGTGGGAGAACCGCGGCGCGGTGGAGAGCGACATCCTCATCAATTGCACGCCGGTCGGCATGTGGCCGGAGATGAACGCCACTCCGTACGCTCAGCACTGGCTGCGGGAGGGAATGCTGGTGTTCGATACGATCTACAACCCGGAGAACACGCTGCTGCTGAAGGAGGCGCGGGCGCGAGGCTGCCGCACCGTCAGCGGCGTGGAGATGTTCATCCGTCAGGCGGCGGCGCAGTTCGAGTGCTTCACGGGGCGGCCCGGGCCGCTGGACATCTTCCGCAACGCGCTGCGTCGCGGCATTTCGGCGGTACAGTTGTCGGACTAAAACGTCGGGCCGTCGAGTTGTTCACACTGGAGAGGCAGCGCCGTCGAGCGGCCCCTCAAGCACGGCTGGCAAGCCAGCCGGCGAACAGCGGACCTTCAGGTACGGCCGGCAACGCTCCGTCCGAGCTCTTCTCTCCGCGTGGAGTCAGCTCAGGTTCGGCAGGGGACCGGTGCTGTCGCCGAACCGCTCTTCTTTCAGCCCCATCCGCTCCGCCATGGAGAGGAACAGGTTGGCCATCGGCGTATCCTTGGGATAGCGGAGATGCCGCCCGGGCAGGATCGTTCCGTTGGCGCCTCCCGCCACAACGACCGGCAGGTCATGGTGCCAGTGCCGGTTCGCATCCGAGATGGCGCCGCCGTAGACGACCATCACATGGTCGAGGAGCGTGCCGTCTCCTTCCGGAATGGCGCGGAGCCGGTCCAGGAAGTAGGCGAACTGCTCGATCATGTACTGATCGATCTGCTGCAGCCAGGCGATCTTCTCTTCATCGCCGCGGTGATGGGAGATTTCGTGATGGCCTCCCTTGACGCCGATCTCGCGGTAGGTGCGGTTGCTGCCGGAGTTTGCCAGCATGAAGGTGGAGATGCGGGTCGTGTCGGTCTGGAAGGCGAGGGCCATCAGGTCATACATCAGCCGGACATGCTCGGCATAGTCGCGGGGGATGCCCGGCGGCGGGGGGGGGACGTCGGGGATGCGTCGGCGGGCATCCTCGGCCGCCTCCGCGATCCGCTGCTCGACCTCCCGCACGGAAGTGAAGTACTCATCCAGCTTGCGGCGGTCGCTCTGGCCGAGCTGCGTCCGCAGCCGGGCGGCGTCCTCCGCCACGAAGTCCAGAATGCTTTTGCGGTAGAAGTCCCGCTCCGCGCGGGCGCGGGCATCGACGCCGTCCCCGAACAGGCGCTCAAAGACGCTGCGAGGATTGATCTCCTTGGCCAGCGGTTGAGTGGCCGACTTCCAGGAGATGTTCGAGGAGTAGGCGCAGCTATAGCCGGAGTCGCAGTTGCCGGCCTGACGGCCTGCCTCGGTCCCCAGCTCCAGCGAGGGGAGCCGCGTCTGCTCTCCGATGCGCGACGCCACGAGTTGATCGATCGAGATGCCGGCCTGGATGTCTGCGCCGGCGGTTTTGCGTGGCTGGCTGGCGGTGAGAAAGGCGGCGGAATCACGGGCATGGTCGCCGGCCCCGTCGCCGTTGGCGCGGGCCTTGTCATGCGTCAGTCCGGAGAGGACCAGCACCCGGTCCCGATGCTTCTCCAGCGGTTTGAGCGTCTTGGAGAACTCGAACTCGGCCCCCTCTTGCTTGGGGGTCCAGTCCTCCATGATGGCCCCGCAGGGGATGTAGATGAATGCCATCCGCAGTGGAGCGGTCGGGGGCGTGCCCGCCGCCACGGCGGTCCGCGGCCAGAGGGCCTCCAGACTCGGCAGCGCCAAGGCGGCGCCCGCACCTCGCAACACAGCACGTCGGGTCAGTCGGGTCATGGCGTGGTCTCCTTCCTCCCGGTCAGGGCCGGAAACAGTCTGTGCCGATCCTCTCGAATGGAATGTCGGGTCTCCCTGCGCCCTCTCCCATCGACCTTTGAGCACCTCATTATACAGCCATTGGTCCCCCAATTCCTCCCTTTCCGGGTGGGGACGGTCGGATTTTCGCCGCGGGGTGAGAGTGTGAATTCTTGTACACTTCCTGCACTTCCTCCGGATGAATTCAGGAGAGGGGAGCCGCACCCGCGTCCTCTCAGGGGGCCGCCGAGGCTCCCCCCGCCCGACGCTTCTGGAACGGTTCGCTCATCACGATCCCCTCCACCAGGGCTGAGAATCGGTACTCGTTCTCCCGCAGTGATCGCACGATGTCGTTGACGGTGCAACGGTCGTAATACTCCAGTCCCCGGCCCAGGGCGTAGGTGAGCAGTTTCTCGGTCAGGCAGCGGGCGAAGTCATCCCGGCGGCGGGAGAGAATCTCCACCAGTTCGGCGGGTCCGTGGTACGACTCTCCGCTGGGGAGCGTTCCGGAGGAATCGATGGGATGGTCTCCGTCTTTCTCCCGCCAGCGTCCGATGGCGTCAAAGTTCTCCAGGCCGAACCCGATCTCATCCATGACGACGTGGCAGGAGGCGCAGCCGGGGTCGGCCCGGTGCAGCACCAGTTGCTCCCGCAGGGAGAGGTCCGGATGGGCCTTCTGCGTCTCGTCGAGGGCGGGCACCACGGGGGGCGGTTCCGGAGGAGCATCCCCCAGCAGGTTGGAGAGCACCCATTCTCCGCGCTTCACCGGCGATGTGCGGGTGGGATAGGAGGTGAGGGTCAGGATGCTCGCTTGCGTCACAATGCCCCCCCGCTGCCCCGCCGGCAGATCGACCCGCCGGAACTCATCCCCCTCGACCCCGGTCAGGCCGTACAACCTGGCCAGCCGGCCGTTGACATAGGAGTAGCGTCCGGAAATGAGATCGGTGATCGGGCGGTCCTCCCGCACGATGGATCCAAAAAAGAGTTCCGACTCCCGCCACATGTCGCGGCGAAGCTGATCGTTGAACTCGGGGAACACGGCCGGATCGGGAGCCACCTCGTTGGTGGCCAGCTTGCGTAAGCCCAGCCACTGGCCGGCAAAGCTCGACACCAGGCGGTCGATCCGGTCGTCGGCCAACATGCGTCGCACCTGAGCCTGAAGCACTGCCGGCTCGTGCAGCGTCCCTGCCTCCGCCAGCGACAGGAGTTCGTCGTCCGGCAGCGACGACCACAAAAAGTAGCTCAGCCTCACGGCCAGTTCATGATCCGAAATGCGGACGGACTGGCCGGTCCACTCGCGGTGGCCGGGAGTCTCGATGCGGAACAGGAACTCCGGCGACACCAGCACTGCCTGCAGGGCGATCTGCATCCCCCGCTCGAACGACTCGCCCCGCTGGAGGGTCTGGGTCACGAACGGCACATAGCGATCAGCGTCGGACTCTGTGACCGGTCGGCGGAAGGCCCGCCGCAGCAGGGGGAGCAGGTTCTGCCGCGCGGCGGCTTCGGCCGTCACGCCCTCGCCGGGTCGGGCGATGATCAACCGCCGATGCGACTCCGGATATTCCGGCGGGCTGCCGAACGGTCCCTCGACGGAGAGGGCATGGACATACAAGTTCCGGTCCTCGCGCTTTTCCTCGTTGTAGTAATCGTTCAGGAAAGTCGCCCCGACACGGAAGCGCCCCTCGTCGACGGTGACGCGGTACTCGTAGGTTTCGCGCTGCCGCTGGCCGCGGATGTCGAACACCTGCTTGCCCCCCCCTTCGACCGCCACTTCCATCCGCGCCGGTTCTGGACCGGCCTGATCGGCGGACGCCTCCACGCGAATCGCATATTCCCCTTTCCGGGGGAAGGTGATCCGCCGCGAGACCGTCCCCCGCGAGACGAGCACCTTCCCCTCCTCGGAGTCGTGCACCGCCCCGTCGGTCCGCAGCTCCGGCCAGGGGATCGTCTCGTGCAGGTAGTTGGGATCGCGAGTGAGAATGGCCCGGGCGGCGATCTCTTCGGCCGCAGCCAGATATTTCTCGATCAACAGCGGCGGGACGGTGAGCACGTCGCCGATGTTGTCGAACCCGTAGCCGACGTCATCGGAGGGAAAATCGGCGGCCGGCTCAAAATCGACCCCCACCAGGTCCCGAATCGTGTGGTTGTACTCATTCCGGTTGAGACGTCGGACCGTGATCCGCCCCGGGTCGCGCGGGGCGTCACAATCGACGTAGAACAGCGTCCGGTCGAGCCAGTCCACAATGCGGCGGCGTTCCTCTTCGCTGGGCTGATCCACGTCGGCCGGGGGCATGTTCCCCACCTTCACCAGCTTGAACACACGCTCCCAGCGGCGACGGTTAGACTTGATCGACTCCGTATCGGAGAAGGAGTCGATGGCAAATCCCCCTTCCGCTTCTGCTCCGCTGTGGCAGTCGTAGCAGAACTGCTGGAAGAAGGGCTGCACCTCGGAGAAGGGAATCTCGTGAGTCCCGGCCGACACGGGTGCGGCGGCCAGCGCGACATTGCCGGTTGTGCCGGCACCTCCCCCCGGACGCCACCAGCCGATCAGCCCGCTGACGACCGTCACCCCAAACGCTCCCGCCAGCAGCGCCCACCGCAGCCGCGACGACTGGCGACGACGTCGCGCGGCCGTGGGTCGCGCAGGTTTCCCGCCGCGTATGGAGCGGTCTTCCCGTGCAGACACCTGTGGTGGCAAGCCGGTCGTGGATCGGGATGATGGTTTTCTGCCAACGCCGCGTTTCGGGGAGGGGGGATCGACTAGGGAGGGTTCCTCCTCAACCGTGGCGGGGTCGCTCGCTCCCGCGGTCGCAACCGACCTTGACCCTCGCAACGCCAGCCGCTCCAGTTCCTCCGGGCTGAGCCGCGGCACGACAAACTCCGCTCCGCACTCAGCATTGGGACAGGCTCCCCGACGTCCAGCCCATTCCGGCCGGACGCCGAAGCGGCAACCACAGCGGTGACAGCGGACGCGGATCAACATGCTTTCGGTCGATTTCCAGTGCGGCAGGCGGGAGGGCCGCTCAGGCTGGTCGGGCGACCGCTGACGTTCGCCCGGCGTGCTTGTCGGTAGGGTCTCACCGGGGAGGCGCGCTCGGCGACCTCATCAGCCCCGCCGCCTCGACCCAGCGAGTCGATTCTACGGCAACAAATCACCAACTGTCTATGGAAACCCCAGCCAGCCCAGCAGGTTCTCGCAAATGACGACGCCCTCTCCGGCGAGCCGTCACCGACGGGTGAGCAGGACGTCAGCGGCGCCGGCCGAACGGCCACCAGATCAAGCTCCAGTCTCCGCGGGAGAGAAAGTCCCTGAGGTCGACGATCAACTCCTCGGCCTGCTGGTAGCGGGCGGCCGGATCGGCCGCGATGGCCGTGAGGATGATCCGTTCCAGCCGCCGCGGCACGGAGGAATTGATTTTCCGCGGACGTGGAGGGTTGGCCGCCAGAATCTCCTCCACCAGTTCCTTGCGCTGCGTGGACTGGAAGGCGGACCGGAGGACGCACATCTCGTACAGCGTCAGTCCAAACGCGTACAGATCACAGCGCTCGTCGATCTGTCCCTGAAGCTGCTCCGGGGCCATGTACCGGAGCGTGCCAGCCAGCGTCACGGGTCCGCCGGCGGAGTCGCCCGCGGCGGCGGTCGTCTGGTCCAGAGCGTTCATCGGGACGGCCAGTCCGAAGTCCGCCACCCACACGAACCCCCGCACGTCGATCATCAGGTTGGCTGGTTTGATGTCGCGGTGCAGCGTCCCCTGGCGATGGGCGTGTCGGATGGTATCGGCGGCCTGCACGGCGATGCGGACCATCCCCTTCCAGTTGTCGCGGCGCAGCACTCCGGTGGCGCCGTGGGACGCGGGGGCCGGCGCCAGAGGCGAAGAGCCGCCGCGAAAATCGGCGGCGATGTCGGCAGTCGTGACGACTCCGGGGCCTTCGCGGAGCCGCTCAATCAGCCGATTCAGTCCCACCCCCTCGACCAGTTGCATGACGTAGAAGCACATGCCGTCGTGTTCCCCGAAGCTGTACACCGGCACGATGTGGGGGTGCCGCAGGGCGGCGACGGTGCGAGCCTCCTGCTGGAACCGTTCCCGCCACCGCGACCGCTCGGAGAATTTCCAGGGGAGGAGCTTGACCGCCACGCGGCGTCCGATGGGGGCCTGTTCCGCCTCGAACACCACGCCCATCCCGCCGCGGCCGATCTCCCGCAGAATCCGGCAGTCTCCCAATCGCGGGATGTCGAACCGTTCGGGCATCGGTCCGCGGGTGACCGACTGCTCCCGATCGACTTTCCAGTCTTCGAGCGCGGCAATCAGCGGAAAGAGTTCCCGGATCTGCTGTTCCCATTCGGGGAACTGCGCCACGTACGTGTCGATGCTGGGGGCCGTGCCGCTCCGCAGCAGGTCCAGATACTCGGTGGCGAGCCGCTCGATGGGGTCCAGGGACACGGGAGCGCCCGACTGCCGCTGGGGCAGGCCGCACAACTCCGCACTGCTGGAATCTCCGGGAAGGGCGTGGGGCATCAGGGCACCTGTCGCCGCTCCATGAAACCAGGGATCGCCTCCAGCACCTTGCGCAACCGGGAGAGGGCGCGGACGTACCGCGCGCTGGCCGCCTGCTCGGTCAAGCCCAGCACGCGCGCGGTTTCGGAGTTGGTCAACTCCTCAAAATGCCGCAGCGCCAGCACCTCGCGGTCCAGGTCCCCCATCGAGGCCAGGGCCAGGTTGAGCTGTTCGGAGAGTTCGACCCGCAGCGCCGCCTGGCTGGGGGAGGTGAGGTGTCCCAGCAGGCGATGCGAGAGCGAGAACGACGTGGACATCGACGTCCAGCCGCTGGAGAGCGAACGGTCCCGGTCGGCGTCCCGCGCCAGAGTCCCGAGGTGGCGACGATGGACGTCGATGAGCGTCTGATTGGTGATGAGCCGGAGCCAGATGAAGAACCCCTGCGGCGAGTCGTGCAGGAAGTGCTCTAGCCGTTGCTCGGCGGCGAGATACGCCTCCTGGAGGACGTCGTCGGGATCGACCCGGCCCTGCAACCGCTGATCGATGCGGAAGTTGATGATCCGCCACAGGCGTTCGCGATGGTGGTCGAACAGCTTCGCCAGGGCCTCGCGGTCGCCGCGGATCAAACGATCGACCAGGCGAGCCACTTCTTCTTCGGAGAGGGAGACCTGAGACATCGGCGAAGGCGACCACGTTCCCCCTGTGCCGTCAGCTCCCCGACGGCCACCGGGCGCAAAGCTAAGACATCGGCAGTCACACTCTGCATCAGTGTATGCCGGGGAGCGGGCTGTTGACAGCCTCCCATCGAAACATCCGCGGGCGTGGATGCCGGCGGATTCCCCGGACAAGCCGGGAATGACCAGTTGAGAAAACCCCGCAGCGGACGTTTCTCAGTGTTGGCATGGAGCGATTTCCCCCCTGCCACGAAGGCGACGAAGCCGATACCGACTCTTTGGGAAGGGGTGTCCTGCCGCTCGACGCGGCCGGGTCCCTTTCCTCCTGACCTCCACCACCCCCGCGGGAGTCTCTGTCGCTCCCGCGAGCAGCCCCGGTCGAGCCCGGGGCTGCTTCCTTAATCCGCGCCACGTTGGATCGGGGCTGGGGGTGGTCTCGCCGGCGGCCCCTCAGGGATCGACGCGCACCAGTTCCGACTCCGAACGCAGAATCAGGCTCCGTCCTGCGACCGCGAACGAGGCATACGTCCGCGCGCCCTCCGCCCACTTGTTGGTGGCGAGCAACTGAAAGCTCGGAGCCGCGGCGAGGACATGACAAACCCCGGACTCGTCCTGCAGGTAGAGTCGCCCGTCGGCCGCCAACGGCGAGGCCGAATAATTCCCCCCCAGCCGCTCCTGCCAGCGCTCCACGCCGCTGCGGGCGTCGACGCAGGTGACGATCCCCTTGTCGGAGACGCAATACAACGCTCCGTCAAACACCACCGGCGATGGATTGTGCGGAGCGCCCCGTTCCAGCACCCACCGCACGTGCGAGTCGGTGACGTCGCCGCTTCCCGTTGGGTCGATCGCCAGAATCTTCGGCCGATCGTAACCGGTGCAGACGAACAGCAACCCCTCGGCATAGACGGGGCGGGGGACGACCGAGTAACCGTCCTCGTACCGGCACCGCCACACTTCCCGTCCCGAACGGGGATCGTAAGCGAACACAGCGTCGCTGCCGGGACAGATCGCCTGCCAGCGGCCGGCCGCCTGAATGACCAACGGCGTCGAGAAGGAGAAACCCTTACGAGGGTGGGTGTCGCGGGGGGTGCGCCACCGCTCCTGTCCCGTGGCTGCCTCCAGTCCCACGACGTACTGCACGTCGCGGCCGTCGCAGCAGACGATCAGCACGTCTTCAAACAGGGCCGGCGAGCCTCCGGTGCCGTGTTGAGGCTTGTACTCCAGCCGCGTCTTCCACACCAGACGCCCGTCGGCCGTGTTGAGGCACGCCGTGGCGTGAGGTCCAAAGTGGACGTAGACGCGATCCCCGGCGACCAACGGCGAGGGACTGGCATGACTGTTCTTGGAATGGATTTCCACCCGTCCGGTCTGGCGCTGCACCACTTCGCGCCACAGGACGGAACCGTCGCTCAGGCGGCGGCATTCGGCCGTCAGGTCGTAGACGTCGTCCCCGCGTGGAACGGCCGTGGTGAGGTAGATGCGCTCCCCCACCACTGCCGGTGAGGACCATCCCAGCCCCTCCGTCCGAACGCGCCAGGCGACGTGATCGTGATCGCCCCAGGTGAGCGGCAGCCCGCTTTGCCGGGCCACACCCTGGGCAGCGCCGCCGCGGAACTCCGGCCACTCGGCCCGGAGCGGCGTCGTGTGGAACACCAGACTCGCGAGAGCCGTGAGCAGAATGCAGGGTCCGGTCGTCATGGTCCGGGCAGGGGTGATGGCAGGCATGTGGCTTGAGGGAGGCGGGGAGGAAAGAGAGCCGGGCGGGGAAAGCGCGCCGGCCGTTCACATCGGCGCGGCGGAGGGGTCCAAGGGGAGGACCGGTGGTTGGCGGGCCGTTTGCGCCTTGGGAGGAATCAGCTCGCGCATCGCTTCCAGTTTCCCGAAGCACAGGAGTCGATCGTTGGCTTCCAGGACCCGGGTCGATCGTGGATTCGGAATCACCGAGGTTCCGCGGTGCAGCGTCAGCACGTTGATGTCCCGCTCGCGGAGTCCCGATTCCTGGATGGTCTTCCCAACATAGTGCGACCCCTCGGGGATCGACAACTCGGCGACGCCGTAGCCGTGGCTGACCGACAGCCGCTGCCGCACGTCCAGTTCCGGAAACGAGACGTGGGCGGCAATGTAGTCGATGACCGCGCCGGCGATGTCCATGCCGGTGGCCCCCTCGATCCCCTCCAGCCCGGGGGAGGAATTGACCTCCATGATCCGCGGTCCGTCCGCCGCCTCGAGCATGTCCACGCCCGCCACGCGGAGCCCCATGATCTGCGCCGCCCGCACGGCGGTTTCGCGAAAGGCGTCGCTGAGGTCCACCGCCTCGGTCCGCCCCCCGCGATGCAGATTGCTGCGGAACTCCCCCGGCTGGGCGATCCGCCGCATCGCCCCCACCACCCGGTCCCCGACGACGAAGGCGCGGATGTCGCGGCCCCGGCTCTCGGCAATGAACTTCTGCACCAGCACGTTCTGCCGCGTGCTGTGCAACGTCTCGATGATCGCTTCGGCGATCTTCTCCGTTTCAGCCAGCATCACCCCCACCCCCTGGGTCCCCTCCAGCAGCTTGATGACCACCGGCGCCCCGCCGACCCGCCGAATCGCCGGCAGGATGTCCTGCCGATCCCGCACGAAAGTGGTGTCCGGTATCCCAAGCTGGTGCCGGCTGAGGACTTGCAGACAACGGAGCTTGTCCCGCGAGTTGACGATCCCGTGGGACGAATTCGCGCAGAAGACGTCCATCTGCTCAAATTGGCGGACGACCGCTGTCCCGAAATAGGTGATGGAGGCGCCAATCCGCGGCAGGACGGCGTCATACGGCGAGAGGACCTTCCCCCGATAGTACAGGTCCGGCGTGCCGGGACGCAGGTCGATGGTGAACCGCAGCGTGCTCAGGACGCGGACCTGATGTCCGCGCTGCAGGGCGGCCTGGCGCAGCCGCCGCGTGCTGTAGCAGTTCGGACTGCATGAGAGGATGGCCAGCTTCATCGTCGTTCCGTCGCGCGGGAGCAAACCTGCCGGGAGGGGAGCAATCAGGGAGTGCCGCGAGGAATCGACCGTGGGCGGTGGGCGCCTCCGCGGCGCCTCTCGGCACCGACGTCCGGCGGACCCCCTCCCAGATAGGACCGCGCGGGATCGATGTGGAACCGCCGTTGGAGCGCCTCGCGCCCCAACAGCATCCGGAACCCCATCACGGCCCGGTTGGTCAGGGTCAGTTCAATCACCCACTGCTGTCCCGCCAGCACGATTGGCGTGGCGATGACCGGCCGCCGCTCCCGATGGCCGTTGGAGCTTCGCACCTGCCGGTACTCCACGAGCGGCGCCTCCGCCGAGACCACCGTGTGCAGGTCCTGCTGCAGCGGCAGAATCTCAAAGCGAACCCACACGGCGCCCCGGCGGGTGAATTCCTCGATGTGCACCGCATGGAGCGCAGAGGTCCGGGCCCCCGTATCGACCTTCACCTTCAGGGCGGGGACGCCCAGCTCCGGCAGAGCAATCCATTCCCTCCAGCCGATGACCGCCAACTCGATTGCCTCAGACACCGGGGGAATCCTGAAGAGGAATGCGGCTGTGAACGCCAGTTCGTCGGCCGGGGAACACTCCTCATTCTCGGCTCCGCCCCGGGCCGGTCAAGTGCACCCTCCCCCACGACGGCAGCGTGGGTGCAGCCGCTGAAGGGTGGTCCAGTCAGGGGCGCGTGGAACCCCCACGCTCCCGCTCCCCCACACACGGTGCGGTTTCGGCTTCGAGCCTGGGGACAAAACCTCAGTGGCGTAGGGTGGGCTGCGCCCACCAGTTCGGTGGTATTGAAGCCAGTTGGCGAGACCGATTCCATATCGCGGTGGGCACAGCCCACCCTACGGGATTACTCCCCTGCTTCAGGGGAGAGGGCTGAGGTGTGGAGTGCGTGAGGCTCCGGGAATCCGCCTGCTTCCCGCCCTGCGCCCCCCTCTCCCCCTCATGGGAGAGGGAGTTGACTATTGCTCCCATCACACAGCCGCCAGACTCACGGACCGAGACCCTCTCCGGTCGCCGGCTCCTCTGTCCAGTAGCGATCCTCTTCGGCCACGATGTGCCGATACGTCCCGTGATTGCGGGTAGCGATCTCCTCCAGAAACCGGGCCCCGGAGGCGTCTCCCAGAGCGATCGTATGGATGCGGATGCCCCCGAAATTCGCCTTCGTCACCTCCCTTACCACCCGGTAGTTGAACTCGCCGTCGGTCAGGAAAAAAATCTCGTCCGGCTGAAGGCGGACCGCCAACAGCAGGGCGTCATACGGGTCGGTCAGTCCGTCGGCGCGGATGGCGGCAGTCCAGTTCAGGAACTCCTGCTGCCCCTCCGGTCCTCCGCTGACGAGTCCGCTGGCGGGCATCGGCAGCGCGCCGCTGTTGAAGAAGATGATGAAGAACTTCTGCTCCGGCGACATCCGGTAAATGGCGCGCCAGAGTTCCAGCTTCACTCGCCCCAACCGCGTCTTCGCCGGACCGGGGTAGCGGTGATTCATGCTCTGGGAACAGTCGACGACGAAGACGTACCGGCCGGTCGGCGAGGTCGTCGGGAAGAATTCCGGCGATGGTGGGAGCGATCCGCCCTTCCCCGCTCCGGCGCCAAGGCCCCTGCCGGTTCCGCCTCTGGCGGAGACGCGCGACGCCGGGACTCGTTCACGCAGGTCGGCCGCCTCCACCAGCGGTCCCAGCACGGGAGGGAGGCGGGAGTCCAACGTCAGCCGCGGCTCGATCACCACGGCGGGGGTGACGGTTGAGTGCGTCGGCGTTGCTCCCTCCGCAGAGGGGGAAGGACTCGAAAACTCGAGCGGGGGCGGGAGGGGCTGATCGGGCGTCTCCCGGGGCCCCCACAGCACGTCGACGCGCGGCGGGACTCGAGGGGCAGAACCGGGGAGCGTCCACCAACTGAGGGCGGCGATGGCCGCCACATGCACCAGGCTTGAACAGAGCAGCCCCCAACCGTCGGTCCGGAAAGCCCCTCCCGACGGCTGGCGTCTCCAGCGATCCCCCCACCACGACACGCTCGGTTCCTCCACGGGCCACTACGGCCGATGGAATGTCATGCTTCTCCCTGCATCGGCTCGTTGGACCGGAAACTCTTGATGGAATCTCATTTCTGAGAGCGTATCAACACCCTCCGGCCGTGGCAAAAGGATTTCCGAGCTTTCCCCAGAACCCCCGCAATCGACAGCGAGGAAATCCACCTGCCAGGCCGAGGCTGCCACCCCGACGGACGCGCGGGGAAGTCGAGACGGCCCGCTTTCTTTTCCCCACTTGCCGACTAAGATGACCGGCACCACCATCACCCAGCACGACCTCCCGGCGACGAGAGGGTGTCGGTGTCCCGGTCGAAACGCAGTGGGGGGGGGCGATGGCCGCACCACCCTGGCCGTTGAGCTCTGTGGCGTTCGACCTCCGCCCCCTCTCCGCCCGCTGGACTGAATTCCGTTTCGCGTTGACCATGCCGACGATCCAGATTCGCAAGGGGCTCGACGTCCCGATCAGTGGCCTTCCCGAACAGCGCATCGAGGTTGCTCCCTCCGTCTCCTCGGTGGGCCTGATCGCAGCCGACTACCTCGGCCTGAAGCCGACCATGGAAGTCCAGGAGGGGGACCGCGTGCGGTGCGGACAGACGTTGTTCGTGGACAAAAAGAATCCCGGCGTGCGATTCACGGCGCCGGCAGCGGGGGTGGTGCAGACGATCCACCGCGGCGCCAAGCGGGCCTTCCTGGGCATCGTCCTCGACGTCCAGAGGGACGAAGCAGAGTCGATCGCCGTCCCGCGGGGAGAAGTCACGGCACTGACCCGGGATCAGGTGCGGGAGACGCTGGTGCAGTCGGGGCTGTGGACAGCCCTGCGGCAGCGCCCCTACAGCAAAATCCCCCCCCCCGCGTCGGTCCCGCACTCGCTCTTCGTGCAGGCGATCGACACCAATCCCCTGGCGGCCAATCCCACGGTCGTCATCGCGGAACATCCCCACGACTTTGCACGCGGGTTGCAGATTCTGAAACACCTCACGGATGGTCCCGTCTACCTCTGCACCGCGGCCGGCGTCAAAATTCCCGGCGCCGACCTCCCCGGAGTGGCTCATTATGAGTTTGAGGGTCCTCATCCGGCGGGGTTGCCGGGCACCCACATCCACTTCATCGATCCCGTCGGACCAAAGAAGACCGTCTGGTACATCGGCTATCAGGACGTCATCGCCGTGGGCAAGCTGTTCGCCACCGGCCGGCTGTGGACGGAGCGGGTCATCTCCCTGGCGGGTCCCCAGGTGGAGCGGCCCCGACTGCTGCGAACGCGGCTGGGAGCGTCTCTCGTCGATCTGACGGCCGGTCAGCTTCGCGAAGGGGAGAACCGCATCATCTCCGGGTCGGTGCTGTGCGGCCGGAAAGCCGTCGGCGTGGACGTGTATCTCGGCCGGTATCACACTCAGGTCTCGGTGTTGCGGGAGGGACGGGAGCGGGAGTTCCTCGGTTGGCAAGGAGCGGGCCTGAACAAGTTTTCCGTCAAGCGCGTCTTCGCCAGCTCGTTTGCCGCGGACGGCCGCCGCTTCCCCATGACGACGAATCGCAACGGCAGCCATCGGGCCATCGTCCCCATCGGCGCCTATGAAGAGGTGATGCCCCTCGACATTCTGCCGACGCATCTCCTCCGCTCGCTGCTCTGTGGTGACACCGATATGGCCCAGGGGCTGGGCGCGCTGGAGCTGGACGAGGAGGACCTGGGTCTGTGCACGTTCGTCGATCCCGGCAAGCACGAGTTTGGCCCGGTGTTGCGACAGTGCCTGCAGAAGATCGAGATTGAAGGTTGAGGCCGGCGCTGCTCTTGCGGCAGCCGCCGCTCGGACGGCGACGGCACAGCCAGAATCCTCTCCCGGTTCCCCCCCACCTCCCTCCAGAGGGAACATACGGGACCCAACCGGGGCCGCTGGGGGGGGGTGAGAGAGTCGTTACGGTCAACGCGAGAAGGACCATCCCTTCAAGCAACGGCTGCACCACCACTGCCGTTCCTTCCGGCCGAGTGCCTTGAACATCGACCCGCATCGGGTCCACAATAGCGGAGCTTGGGAATCTGAGTCTGGCCGTTGTTCCCTCCTCCCGTGAAGCCATGCCCGTGACTTCGAGAGAACGCCTGCTCCCGGTGGCCTGTGGTTTCCTTGCCCTGGTGGGCGGACTGGCGGGGTTGTCCGCCGACAACGAGGCGCCCGACGGCGCGACGGTTCCCGCCGGCCTCCCCGCGGTGCGACACCCGGAGGACAATCTTCCGACCGCTGCGAAGATCGCCCTGGGCAAGCAGCTCTACTTCGATCCGCGGCTCTCGCGCGACAGCACGATCTCCTGCGCCTCCTGCCATGACCCGAAGAAGGGCTGGAGCAACGGAGAACAGTTCGCCACGGGGGTGGGAGGGGCCAAGGGAGGCCGCAATTCTCCCACCGTCATCAATTCCGCCTACAATCGCTTCCAGTTCTGGGACGGCCGCGCCCCTTCGCTGGAGGCGCAGGCCCTCGGCCCGATCCAGAATCCGATCGAAATGGCGATGACGCTGGATGAGGTGGTGGCACGGCTGAACGGCATTGCAGGCTATCGCCGACAGTTCCGCGAGGTGTTCGGGACCGATGTCACGGCCGACGGGATCGCCAAAGCGATTGCCGCCTATGAACGGACGGTGCTGTCGGGAGACGCCCCCTTTGATCGCTACGCCGCCGGCGATGCGAAAGCGATGTCCGAGGCGGCCATCCGGGGACGGAACCTGTTCTTCGGCAAGGCCCAGTGCAGCGGCTGCCACGTCGGTCCCAACTTCACGGACAACGCCTTTCACAACATCGGGATCGGCTACGACCCCGAGACGAAATCGTTCTCCGATGTGGGCCGCGAAGCGGAATCGAAACTCGTCGGCGATCGCGGCTCGTTCAAGACACCCACTCTCCGCGAGATCGCCCGCACGGCCCCCTACATGCACGACGGCAGCCTGAAAACACTGGCGGAGGTGGTGGAGCATTACAATCGCGGGGGCATCCCCAACCCCTTTCTTGACGAAGCCATCTTCCCCCTCAAGCTGACGGCGGAAGAACAACAGGACCTGGTGACGTTCATGGAAGAGGGGCTGAGCAGCCCCTCCTATCCGGAGCATGAGGCCCCGGAACTCCCCCAGTGATTCGAGCGGCTTTGTCCCGACAGGAAAGTCATGACCTGCGGCGGTGAGCGGCCCACTCCGGCCGGCCGCTGCACCTTCCCCCACACCCAGGAGTTCATCGACCATGCGACCGACCGCTGCCTGCCTGCTGTTCTCTCTGGCGGTGTTCCTGCTCCTGCCGGCGGACCTGCCGGCCCAGGACGACGCCGCCCCCCAACGGTTCTTCGCCCGGAACCTGGACAATCCCTGCGGGATCGCCATCCAGCCGCAAACCGGTCACGTCTTCGTGGCGGAACACCGGGGCGTGGTCCGGTTCTATCCTCAACCGCAAGGCCAGGCCGACGCCCAGGGCCGTCGCCGCCGCGGCCGCGCCATGGAGATCGATCAGTTCCCCTCCGACATCTACGGCAAGGGTCCGATGTATGACATCGGCCCGCTGGGGCTGGCGTTTCTCGACGCCACACACCTGATCGTGGGAGATGGCAGCCGTCCCGATGGGCAGGAACTCCTTCGCATCTACGAAGTCTCCCTGACTCCGGCAACGCAGCCGGCGCCGGAAAGTTCCGCCGTCGTCACCCTCGGCCCCATCAAGGCGGGGGACCTCTCCGCGATGGGGGAGGGGAACTTCTATAGCCTCGCCCTCACCAAGGACGCGCTGTTCGTGAGCTGCAACGGCGACGACACCAAGGGCTGGATCGCCCGCTCGGAGATCAAGGAGGGCAAATTCGGCGAACTGACGCCGTTCATTGCCACCAAGCAGGCGGTGGGAGTGGATGCTCCCGTCCCCCTCACGATCAACCAGGCAGGGGAACTGGTCGTCGGACAGATGGGGGAGGTCAACGTCCCCAACGACAGCCTGTTGACGATCTACGACCCCAAGACCGGCCAGCTCAAGGCCAAGTACGAAACTGGTCTGTACGACATTGCCGGACTGGCCTACAGTCCCGCCACCGGCAAGCTGTACGCGGTCGACTTCGCCTGGATGGCCACAACCGAAGGAGGATTGTTTGAGCTGACGGTCTCGGGTGACAAATGCACCGCCCGTAAGATCATGCCGCTCGACAAACCGACGGCCATCGCCTTCGATCCCCAGGGGAACGCCTACATCACCGCCTTCGGGACTGCCGAGGAAGGGGCGACGACCAAGCCGGGCTTCGTGGTCCGCATCGGGCGGAACCAGTTGTAAGCCGCGGTCGGCGGCGTCTGCTCACGCGCGCCGGGCCTGGACCCGTTGCGCAGGAACTCTCTCCGACCGCTCAAGGACCCGGCTCCCTGGGGAGTCGGGTCTTGGCGGTTTGAGGGTTCCGCCGCAGCGCATGTGTGGTCCCCAACGGCCGTGGTCCGCTGCCATCACCCCGCCATGACCGACGACTCGCGATCACTGGCCCGGACGACCTCCGCCTCCCGATCGGAGTCGGCGGAAGAGACGGCGCCCGACCGCGCCCGGGCCGATCTCGGCATCGTCGCTGCGCTCAAGCTGGAGGTCGGCGAGTTTCTGGAGAAGTGCGATCGCGTGAAAAAGTACACGGGGGGCGACTTCACCGTCTACGGCGGATTCCTGCGGGACGTGCGGACGGCCGTGGCGGTCTGCGGCGCCGGAGCCCGGCGCGCTGCCCGCGCCACGCACGCCCTGCTGGACGCCCACACGCCCGAGTGGCTGCTCTCCGTCGGCTTTGCCGGGGGGCTGACCGACGACCTCCGCATCGGGGACATCGTGGTGGCAGATCGGATCGTCCCTGCCGACGCCCCCTCCCCCGACGCCGATGCCGGCCTGAAGATCGACGTCAAGATGGCCAACGATCCCCAGCGGGGGTTGTATGTCGGCCGTCTGGCGACCGCCGCTCACATCGTGCACACCGTGCAGGAAAAACGGGAGATCGCCGCTCGGACCGGGGCGATCGCCGTCGACCTGGAAAGCCTGGCCGTGGCCGAGGTCTGCCGGGAACGGAAGGTCAAGTTCCTGGCCGTCCGGGCTGTCACCGACGACTGCTCGGCCGACCTGCCGACCGAAGTCCTGTCGATTCTGGGGGGGACGGGCACGATTCGGGCGGGGGCCGTCGTCGGAGCGCTGTGGAAGCGTCCCTCGAGTTACAAGGCCCTCTGGCAACTGCGGCAAAATGCGCACCTCGCCGCCGAACGACTGGCGCTGTTTCTGGCGGCCATCATCAAGCAGATGATCGAGCCGAAGGGGTGGTGACCCGGTGGCGTCCCGTGCAGCCGACGCTCCGGAAGGCGGCCGGGGAGAGCGTTCAGGCGCAGGCCTCGAGCAACGGTTCCCCCTCCGCGATCGGCACCAGACGACCCTCCAGGTCCCGGATGCGCGTCGCCGGATCGATGCCCAGCAGGTGGTAGATCGTGGCGGCGATGTCCCCCAAACCGATCGGGCGGTCGGCCGGGTCTGCGCCGTCGCCGTCGGAGCGGCCCACGATCGCCCCCCGCCGCAATCCGCCTCCCGCCATCAGCACCGAGTAGCAACGGGGCCAATGGTCCCGACTGGCGTTGGCGTTGATATGCGGCGTCCGACCAAACTCCCCCATCCACACGACCAGCGTCTCCTCCAGCAGACCCCGCTCTTCCAGGTCCAGAATCAACGTCGGCAACGACTGGTCGGTGAGCGGAAGCTGCCATCCCTTGAGGATCGGAAACATCCGTGTGTTGTCGAATCCGTGCGTGTCCCACCCCCCCTTGCCGATGTACCGGCCGCCAATGCTGTCGGAGAAGTAGACGTTGACGAACCGCACCCCCGCTTCCACCAGTCGCCTCGCCAGCAGGCACCCCTGCCCGTAGGTGCTGCGTCCGTAACGCTCCCGCACGGCCTCTGGTTCGCGGGAGAGGTCGAACGCCGCGCGGACGCTCTCACCCAGCAGCATCGAGTAGGCGCGGTCGTAGATCGCATCGATCCCCCGCGCAGCCGCGTTGTCGAAGGCCGTCCGCTGCCGATCCAGTTCTGTCCACACCGCGCGGCGGTCCTGGAGCCGGTCGAAGGACATGTCCGCCGGCAGACTCAGCTCCGGAATGTCGAAGTCGGGAGCGTTCGGATCGGCCAGTACCAGCAACGGGTCATGCGCGGCACCGATGAAGCTGGCCCTTTGACCCGGCGTCACCGAACCATCCCGGACGACGTGCGGATAGGCCACGAAGTTCGGCAACCCCGGCTGGCGGGGGGTCAGATGATCCACCACCGACCCGTAGGCGGGGAACAGATCGGGAGTATTCTTGAGGCGGATGTCGTTCAGCGGAGGCCGCCGCCCCGTCAGCGCGAAATAGCCGGCCGGATTGTGGTTGGTCATGTCGTGCTGCACGCCATGGACCACCACCACCCGGTCCATCACCCGCGCCATCCGCGGCAGGTGTTCGCAGAGGGTCACGCCGGGGAGTGACGTCTGAATGTCGTCGAACTCGCCGCGGATGTTGTCCGGCGCGAGCGGCTTGCGGTCAAACGTCTCGAGATGGCTGGGTCCTCCCCACTGGAACAGGAAGATCACCGACCGGGCCCGCGGCGCGTGAACCCCCCGACCTGCCTGGGCAAGGGTCGGCAGCGTCACCCCCAACAGTCCCTGCCCCCCGACCTGCAGCAGCCGGCGGCGCGATACTGTGACCAGATCAGTCTCCCGGGATCGCTTGAACGGCGTCACCAACGACCCTCCCTTGCAGAGACGTCACATCCTCACGGGGAATTTCGCGGGCTACGGACAGTGGGGTTTCCCTCAACCCGACGCATCAAAGATAACAAATGCCATCGTCGGCTGGGAAGCGCATACGACGACGGCCCCAGGGTTTTCGCTTTGTTCAAGATTGGCGACGGACCTCAGTTCGCCGGCTGGCTTGTCAGCCGTGCCTGATTGGTCCTCGTCGCTGGCCCTGTGGCTGAGGGTGTGGGGGGGGGCCGGTGCTCCCTCCGGTTTCAGGTGCCGACGGTCAGCAGGTTGCGGAACATCATGATGGCGGCCGGTCCGACCAGCACCACGAAAATCCCCGGAAAGATGAAAAGCACGAGCGGGAAGATCATTTTCACCGCGGTCTGGGCCGCCTTCTCCTCGGCCAGTTGCGACCGCTTGACCCGCATCGAATCGGACTGCACGCGGAGGGCCTGGGCGATTGAAGAGCCGAAGCGATCGGCCTGGATGAGGATGGCGACGAGGGCCTTCATGTCGTCGACGCCGGTGCGGACGCCCAGGTCGTGCAGGACTTCGCGCCGCGGGCGGCCCATCTGCAACTGCATGTTGGCGAGGTCGAATTCCTGACAGACGGCAGTGGCAGTGTCCTTCAGTTCGGCGGAGACCTTCCGCATCGCCGCGTCCAGCCCCAGGCCGGCCTCCACGCAGACGACGAGCAGGTCCAGGGCGTCCGGCAGCGAGAGGAAGATCTGCTCCATGCGGGAGCGGCGCATGAGGGTGAGGACGATTTCGGGGAGATAGAAACCCAATCCGCCGCAGATGACCAGCGAGCTGAGGGCTTCGTATTCGAGGCCGTAGTTCCACAGGCCCCAGCCGCTGCCGATCATCACGCCGCCGATCAGAAACGCGGTTTTGATGGCCAGATAAAACGTGGGGGCGTTGGGGGAATGGAAGCCAGCGTTGGACAACCGGACCTTGAGCTGATTCTCTTCCAGTTCGGTCTTGGGCTTGAGGGCGGACGACAGGGCGGGCGCGGCCGCCTTGAGCACCGCTCCCACCGTGTTCATCCCCTCGCTCCCTTCGGTGCGTTTGCGGGGATCCTTGAGTTCATCCAGCCGCTCCGAGGCCCGGGACCGCTTTCCCGTCAGCAGACTGAGCACGGCCCAGACGCCGGCGGCGATGGCGACGAAGACGCTCAGGGGAAGGAACTGCTGGAGGTCCATGGGATCGGGGATGAGAGTTGAGAGATGCGGGTGGAGGGTTATCAGTTACTGGAGGGAGATGAATGCTCGGGATCGATGACGCGACTGGAATCGGTGGTGAGACAGGGAGGGATGCACAGCACGGGTGGCTGTCCCCGCTCGATCGTTTCCACGGAGTTACACTTTGATGGCAATGATCTTCTGAATGGCGAATGCTCCCAGCACTTGCAGGAAGATGGCGGCGCCGATCATCTGCTTCCCCAGCGGGTCCGTGAACAGGAGCATCACGTAGTCGGGATTGAGCTTCCAGACGGCGAAAAAGAGCAGGATCGGCAAGGCCATCAGGACGATGCCGCTGATGCGGCCTTCGCCCGTGAGGGCCTGCACCTGGCCCATGATCCGGAACCGCTCCCGGACGATGTGGCCGATCTTGTCCAGGATTTCCGCCAGGTCGCCGCCGGACTGCCGCTGGATGGCGACGGCCGTGGCGAAGAACTTGTAGTCCAGGTTCGGCATCCGCTTGTACAGGTTGCGGAGCGCCTGGTCGATGGGGATGCCGAGATTCTGTTCCTCGTAGGCGATCCCGAACTCCTTGCTGATGGGATCGGGCATCTCATCCACCACGACGTGCAGACCGGAAGCGAGCGAGTGCCCGGAGCGCAAGGCCCGCGCGATCAGCTCCATGGCGTCGGGAAGCTGTTTGGCGAACTTCTTGAACCGCCGGCTGCGCCGCCACAGCAGCCACACCAGCGGTCCCAGGGCAAAGATCAATCCCAGCAGGGGATAGAAGGGGATCGCCAGTTCCGCCAGCATGGCCACGATGACGCCCAGACCGCCGCAGGCGGCCGACAAGAGTACGAACTGGTCCGGTTTGAGCGGCGAATCCGCCTGCTGGAACAGGAGTTTGAGGTTGGTGAAGCGTTCGACGAGACCCTGCATCAGGCCGGCCAGCCCGCTCATGCCTTCTTGGAGCAGGGCTTCGCGGGAGACGTCGCTCTCTCCTTTGGCGGACTTTTTGCCCGCCAGAATGTCCAGCCGCTCCTCCACCGAGTTCGAGGAGAGTTCGCGAATCAAGAAGATGACCGCCATCGTGACGCCGGTGACGCCGACGAAGGCGACGATCGAAACGATGGTGGGGTCGAGGTGCATGATGGGGGAACGGCAGGTCCGGAGTGAGGTGTCGTGGGGAGAAGGACGGGTTCAACCTCCCAGGCGACGGGCGGCGAACAGGTTGGCCGGCAACCGCACTCCGGCGGCTTCCAGGCGATGCATGAAGGCGGGCCGCACGCCGGTAGCCTCGAAGTGGCCGTAGGCGCGGCCGTCCTCGCCGATGCCGTCCTGGACGAATTTGAAGATTTCCTGCGTCACGATCGTGTCCTGCTCCATGTTGAGGACCTCGGTCATGTAGGTGACTTTGCGCGGACCGCCCTGGAGGCGGCTGGCCTGGATGATGAGGTCCACGGCCGACGCCAACTGGTGCCGGATCGCCTTGAGCGGCAGTTCCGTCCCCCCCATCGTCACCATCGTTTCGATGCGGGAGAGGGCGTCGCGGGGGTTGTTGGCGTGCACGGTGGTCATGGACCCTTCGTGACCGGTGTTCATGGCCTGGAGCATGTCGAGGGCCTCGGCGCCGCGGCACTCGCCGATGATGATCCGGTCGGGCCTCATGCGGAGGGCGTTCTTCACCAGGTCCGTGGCGGTGACCTGTCCGCGGCCTTCGATGTTGGGGGGCCGGGTCTCCAGCCGCAGCACGTGTTCCTGCTGGAGTTGAAGTTCCGCCGCGTCTTCGATGGTGATGATGCGATGGTCGTTCTGAATGAAGCTGGAGAGGGTGTTGAGGAGGGTGGTTTTGCCGGAGCCGGTTCCGCCGCTGATGATGATGTTCAGCCGGGCCTTGATCGCCCCCTCCATGAGCATGACCATTTCGGGGGTGAAGGCGCCGAAGCGGAGCAGGTCCTCCAGCCGCAGCGGCTTGGCGCCGAACTTGCGGATGGTGAGGGAGGGGCCGTCGAGGGCCAACGGCGGAATGATGGCGTTCAACCGTGAGCCGTCCGGCAGGCGGGCGTCGACCATCGGCGAGGTTTCGTCGATGCGGCGTCCGACGCGGGAGACGATCCGGTCGAGGATTTGCAGCAGGTGGTCGTTGTCGCGGAAGGTGACGTCGGAGCGCTGGATGCGGCCGTTCTTCTCGATGAAGACGTTCTTGGGGCCGTTGATCATGATGTCCGCCACGCCTTCCTGCTTCATCAGGATTTCGAGCGGACCGAACCCGAACGCCTCATCGAGCACCTCTTCGATCAGCCGTTCGCGCTCGGAGCGGTTGAGGAGGGGGTTCTCCGTGTCGCAGAGGTGTTCCACCACCAGACGGATTTCGCGGCGGAGCGTATCCCCCTGCAATTCACCGACGCGGGTGAGGTCCAGTTTGTCGACGAGCTTGCCGTGGATCAGACGCTTGAGGGTTTCAAAGTCCTGAGAGGAGGACGTGAATCGCGTGCTGCTAAATGTCGCGGGAGGCATCGGGTGGTGTCCTGCAATCCTGCTGGTCAAAAACAGCCCGAAAAAACAGTCTCTCACCGTCCCGGCGCGCGGGGTCGGCCGGGCGGACCATGCAAACGTAGGTCAGAAAAACCTTCCGCGCCGTCGGATGCCCGGTTTTTGTTGACGTTTCGCGACGCGCGGGAACGGCCATCCCCAGCAGCGGGAAACCAGGCGCGATTGTGAGGGTGGGAGTGATTGAAAGGGGGCGTCGGGAGCGGTTTTGCCGGCGGGGGCGGTCCGGCCGAATCTTGAGCGTCAGGGCGCGACCTGACATCATCTCCAGGTCACTCATTACGCAGGACGGCAGTCACATGGCCGAGCAGTTTGATTCCTCAGGAGTAGTCCTCGTGGGAGGCGTCCAGGGGGCTCCGTACACGGAAGAGTGGTATGAATCGCTCAAGCTGGTGCTGGGAGAATCGGGATGCCGGCAACTCGGGTTTTACAAGGTGCCGGAAGACTTCCTGCTCTCCGTGGTCATCCCGGTCTACAACGAGCGCAAGTACGTCCCCATCATCCTGGACCGGGTCCGGGAAGTGCCGCTCCGCAAGGAGATCATCCTGATCGACGATTGCAGCCGGGACGGCACGACCGAACTCCTCCGGGAATACGCCGCGCGGGACTGGCAGGACCCCCTCAACCAGCTCCGGGTGCTGTTTCACGAGGTGAACCAGGGGAAGGGGGCGGCTGTCCGCACGGGGTTCCGGGCGGCTCAGGGGGACGTCGTGATCGTCCAGGACGCCGACCTGGAGTACAACCCCTCGGAGATTCCGCGGCTGCTGCAGCCGATCGTGGAAGGGGAGGCGGACGTCGTGTTCGGCAGCCGCTTCCTGGGCGACCGCCCGCATCGCGTGCTGTATTTCTGGCATTACGTGGGGAATCGATTTCTCACGCTCCTGTCGAACTGCTTTACGAATCTGAACCTCACCGACATGGAGACCTGTTACAAGGTCTTTCGCCGTGAAGTCCTGCTCGACATCACGCCGCACCTGAAGCAGGACCGTTTTGGTTTTGAGCCGGAGATTACAGCGAAAGTGGCCCGTCGCGGTTATCGGGTGTTTGAGCTGGGCATTTCCTACCACGGCCGCACCTATGCCGAAGGGAAAAAGATCGGCTGGCGCGACGGACTGAAGGCCCTGTGGTGCATCGTCCGGTACGGTTTGGGAGATTGAGGTCCGGAGCTGTCAGCCGGCGATGCTCCCCGGAGGCGTCCGGGAATTCCCATGCTCCGCTATGCCATCCTCACCCACGACCACCCCTTCCCGCACTGGGACCTGCTGCTGGAGCAGACGCCGGGCGGGATGCTGCGGGCGTGGCGGCTGCTGAGTGAACCGGCGGCGGGTGTTTGCTGTCTGGCGGAGCCTTTGCCTGACCACCGGCCGCTGTATCTTGACTACGAAGGCCCGGTGGGCGGGGATCGGGGTACCGTTGCCCGCTGGGATTGGGGGGAGTATTCCCTCCTCTCCACCGGCGATGCTCCGCTTGCGTTGCAGTTTCGGGGCCAGCGGGGGCTGCAGGGCGCGTCTCAAGACGTTTGTTCCGGCCAGCCGGCCTGGCGATTTGAGTGACCGGGCTCCGGTGGCGGTTGCACAGTGCCGGAAACCACCGTGGACGGCCCGATACCGGCGAGGTGTGCATGTCAGCTTTTGATTTTTCTCCGCGGCAGAGTGGGGGGCTTGGGTCGGTGAGTCAATGGTGAGCCGGGCGGGAATGATCCATCTTGCCCAGAATTCCACTCTGCTGTACAAGCCCCCCGCGTCAGAGGCGATCGGCCCCCCTCCCGGGAGGGTCGCGCCTGTTTCTTCTTCTGGGCACGGACGCCGATGCATCCTGCGAAGCCGTATGACTCCGGACCACTCGGCTGGCTGCGCCGCCGCATCGCGCAATGGTTCTTTACCGATCTGATTCGCGCCACGCGGAACTTCAGCACCGTCACGTGGGCCGGCCAGCCGATCTGGCAGAACATTCTCGACCTGTGGGTGATCCAGGAGACGATCTTCGCCCTCCGGCCGGCGGTGATCCTGGAGACCGGCACCAACCGCGGCGGGTCGTCGTACTTTTATGCTCAGCTCCTCGACCTGATTGGCCGCGGCCGCGTGGTGACGGTCGATGTGGAACGCCTGCATGATCTGCGGCACCCGCGGGTGACCTACCTGATCGGCAGTTCGGTGGACCAGGCGGTGCTGGCCCAGATGCGGGCCGCCGCCGAAACCGCCGATGGTCCTGTGCTGGTGATTCTCGACAGCGACCACTCCGCCGCGCACGTCCGCCGGGAGCTGGACGCCTATGCCCCGCTGGTCACCCCCGGCAGCTACCTGTTGGTGCAGGACGGCGTGATCGACACGCTCCGCAAGTTCCGCCAGGGACGCCCCGGGCCGCTCGTCGCCCTGCGGGAGTTCCTTCGCGACCATCCCGAATTCGAGATTGATCCCGAGCGCTGCCGCAAGTTCCCGCTGACGCATCATCCGGAGGGCTGGCTGCGTCGCCGTCCGGAGGCGTCGCAGCGGGCCGCCGCCTGACGTTGTTTGACCACTCGTCCCATGCACCTCAACAGTCAACTCCTGTTTCGGAAGTACGCTTCCCGGTGCTTCGGAGACGGGCTGCGCGTGCTGGAGATCGGCCCGGACGGATTCCCCTCGACCTATCAGCGACTGATCGGCAACCCCACGCTGGACTGGCAGACGCTCGACCTCACCGGCGACCCGCGGCTCACACACCATGCCGTGGACGAATACACCTTCCCCCTCGCCAGCGACCAGTTCGACGTCGTCGTCTCCGGCCAGGTGATCGAGCACGTCCGCAAGGCGTGGGTCTGGTTGAAGGAGGTGGCCCGGGTCTGCAAGCCGGGGGGATACGTCATCACCGTAAACCCGGTGACCTGGGGCTATCACGAAGCGCCCATCGACTGCTGGCGCATCTATCCCGAAGGGATGCGGGCCTTGTACGACGAAGCCGGCCTGGACGTCGAACACTGTTCCGCGGAAGGGCTGGAACCGTGGCGGCAGCGGTTGCCGCGGTACTGGCGGCTGCTGCGCAAGCTCGTGACGGGCGGTCCGCGGCCGGGCTACGGCCTGCCTCCGGTGGTCGACACGATCACAATCGGTCGCAAGCCGTCTCGAGGCGCCCGCGCAGCTTAGGGCATCGCCCTGATATCGCCCTTAACCAAGGATGGTCTGGAAGACGCCCATGCTGCTCAGTCGCGCCTCCCGCCGCGAGTTCCGCCGTCGGGCGACGGCCGAGCGTCTGCGGAGGCTGGCGGAAGTGGACGTCCAACCGACACGCTCCACGCGCGGTCGGATCGTCACGGTCGTGGTGTTGCCGGCGAGCGCCGGCCACGCTGGAGAGTTTGATCCACGGGCCTATCTCCGTCCGTGGTGGACGACCGTGAACCGCGTCGGATTGCGGGGGACGGTGCTGTATGCCGGCCTTCGTCCGGAGGAGGCAGCCGCCCTGGAGACCGACCGGATCGACGCGGTGGCGGTGCAGCCGGGAACGCGGCACATCTTTCACGAGCGGCATTTTCTCGTGCGGGACTTTCTCCGCACCATCGACGACCGCTGCGTCTTCGTGACCGACGCCGCTGACGTCGCCTTCAAGCGGGACCCGTTTGAACTGGTGGAGGCGGCAGGGGGCGCGCGGCGGCTGTTCATCGGCCGCGAACCGCGCCGCATCCTGCTGTGCAAATGCGTCCGCCGAGAGATGCTCCGCCAGTTCGGAGCCGTCTGGTTTCCGTGGCGGCCGGTGCTCAACCCCGGCATCCTGGGGGGCCGCCGGGAAGTGGTGCTCGAGGCGCTGGAGTGCATTACGCGGCTGATCGAGGCTCAGGGCGACCGGCTGGAGTGCTCGGACATGTGCCTTGTCAACCGGGCGATCCACGCGGCGTTTGCTCCCGACGAGCTGGTGACGGGCCCCCCCCTGCACTCCCGGTTCAAGGGCTGGGAGTTCGCGACCTCCGCCGCCATCCTGCATAAATGACACCCGTCCGTTGAATCACACCCGTCTGGTGAAGTGCGATGCCCACGGCGATCTCTGAGTCGAGTGCGTCGAGCACGCTCCCGGCACCGTTGAAGCCTCCGCCGGCGGACGCGGGCTTTGCCGTCGCCGACGAGCGGTCGTTTGCCGGCGATCTGGCGCGGATGCGGGAGTGGCTGGCGTCCGGCCGGCCGTTCGCCTTCAGTCGTTTTGGCGACGGCGAATGGATGATCGTCCGCAATCTCGACCTCGATTACACGCGCAAGGGGAACGGCGAGTTTCGCTTTTGTGCGGATGACCCACGGGATCAAACCGCCCGCCGCGCTTTGATCGCCTCGTTCCACTACTCGGCGCCAGGGTACTTCGTCGGCATCGGCTGTCCCTGCTGCTGGGGGGAGGACAAGCTCCTCGCGCTGCGCCGCGTTTGCCGCCAACCCGAACATCGGCTGACCTGGGCCAATCTGTGGGGAAACGCCAACTACCCCGCCGTCCGCCGGGAAATCATCCCCCTGTTTCGGCGATATCGAGACGTGTATCTCGTCTGCCATCGCCAGGCCGACCCGTCGCGGCTCCCTTTCCGCGTGACCACCACGTTTCCCGTCGGCGTCAACGCCTGGACGGAGGATTACTCCCTCGGCGATCGCATCGCGGACCTGGCCCGGCGGCTGCAGGCGCCCGGAGCCTTGTTCCTCTTCTGTGCCGGGCCGCTCAGCAATATTCTCGCCTGGCGCGGCTTCGCCGCGAATCCGACTCACACGTATCTGGACCTCGGCTCGATCCTCGATCCGTGGCTGTTCGCCCGCCGGCGGCTGAGGTGGCTCGATTGGTTTCCGGGGCTCATCCGCAGTCCGGGCGTCACGCGGGGATACCTCAAGCCGGGGCGCAAGCGCCGCCAGGTGTGCCGGTGGTGGACGCCGACGACCGAAGAACTCGCCGCCGCGCCCCCGGAACTGCCGGCCGACGTCCTGCCCGTGGATACGGAGTCGCCACGGAGTGAGCTTTCCGTGGTTTCCTCGCCCTGCTGAGAAGACGACCCACTTCCCATGCGCCGCTGGCTCCGTTATCAACTGCGTAAACTGCTCCGTCCGCGAGTGATTACCAACGGCGGAGTGACGATCGACCTCGGTCCGGCGGCGGGGACGCGGTATGCACGCTCGTTCTACCGTGACGCCCACGAGTGGGATGAACGGGAGATCGTGAACCGGCATCTGGACCCGGACGACGTCGTGCTGGAACTGGGCGCAGGGATCGGCCTGGTGACGATCCTCTGCTGCCAACGGATCGGCTCGGAGCGTGTTCACGCCTTCGAAGCCAATCCCCAGCTTGCCGAGACGCTCCGCCGCAACTTCGCTCTCAATGGCGTCTCTCCGCAGCTTCACTTGAAGCTGGCGGCGCTCCGCGGCGGACGACGCCCATTTCAGATCGCCGAGCGGTTCATCTCCTCCACCGCGTGCTTCGATCCCGCCGCGCCGACGGAGGGAAGCCGCACAGTCGTCGAAGCGGTCGCTCTCGCGGAGATTCTGACGACCCTGCGCCCCACGTTTCTCATCGTGGACGTCGAGGGGGGGGAACTCGACCTGGCCGCCCCGTCCGTCCCCCTGGACGGTGTGCAGAAACTATGCGTGGAGATGCACCCCGCCGTGATTGGCGATGCGGGTGTGTCGCGCGTGGTGGCGTCGCTGCTGGCCCGCGGCTTTCAGCTCCGGTTGGCCGAATGTCGGGGAAACGTGCTGTATTTTGAGCGGGGTCCCTCCACCGTGGAGAGGGCGGATTCCGGTCCCGAGGTCCGGGCGGCGTGAGGCAGGGTCCGCACGACATGCAGCAGTTCCCCGCCGAAGCCGCCTCCCCCGCTGGCAACTCCCCCGCCCACACGGACCCGGAGGCTCCATCCACCGCGAACTCCGCGCTCCGCGGCTTTCGGTTGGTGAGCCTGTGTACCTTCGCCAGTCGCGTGTTGGGGATGATCCGCGACGTGGCCATGGCGGCGGCGTTCGGGGCGGGGCCGGTGATGGATGCCTTTTCCCTGGCGTTCCGCATTCCGAATCTGGCCCGCCGACTGTTCGGGGAAGGCGCGCAGACCTCCGCCTTCCTGCCGGCATTTGTGCGGATGCAGGAGCATTCCGGGCGCCAGGCCGCCGGGAACCTCGCCGCCGGCGTGTTCCTGGTGATGGGACTGGTGCTCGTGGGTCTGGTGGCCCTCGTCGAAACCGCGTTGGGGTTGACGTGGGGGCTGGCTCCCCTGAGTCCGGACGGTCGGCTGCTGGTCGAGCTCCTCATGTGGCTGTTCCCGTATCTCCTCGGGATTTGCCTGGCGGCTCAGCAGTCGGCGGTGCTGCACGGACTGCGGCAATTCCTCTGGCCGTCGGTGCTGCCGATCGTGCTGAACCTCATCTGGCTGGCCGCGCTCCCCGTGGCGTTCGCCCTCTCCGAGCACGAGGTCGCTCGCATGAAGTGGCTGTGCGGGGCGATTCTGTTGGCGGGGGGGCTGCAACTGGCGATCCCGGTCATCGTCCTGCACCGGCAGGGGTTTCCCCTGTGGCGCCCTGGGGCGCTCGCGAGCACGCCGGTGTGGGACGTGTTTCGGGCGCTGGGACCGGTGCTGCTGGGAGTGACGATCACTCAGATCAACACCGTCTTCGACAGCTTCATCGCCTGGGGATTGGCTCCCGGGAGCGACGGCCAGACGCTGCTGGGCCGGTGGCTCCCCCCCCTCCCCAACGGAACCGCTTCCGCCCTCTATTTCGGTCAGCGGATGTACCAGTTCCCGCTGGGGCTGATTGGCGTTGCCTTGGGGACGGTGCTGTTTCCGCAGCTTGCCCGCCATGCGGGGCGCGGCGACGTCTGGCAGCTTCATCGCGATCTGGGCCGCGGCCTCGTGCTGACGCTGGCCATGGGAGTCCCCGCCGGCGGGGGCCTGATGCTGCTGGCCATGCCGATCACGCGACTCCTGTTCCAGCATGGCGCGTTCACGCCGGACGCGGGTCGGCTCACGGCGGGAATGATCGTCGCCTACGGCCCGGGCGTGGCGGCGTTCATTGGACTGATGGTGGTTCAGCGGGGGTATTACGCCGTCGGCGATCGCACCACGCCGGTCCGGCATGGGCTGGCGGCCATGGGAGTCAACCTGGTGCTCGACGTCGTGCTGCTGTTCCCCCTGGGAGCAGTGGGACTGGCCTGGGCCACTTCGCTGGCGGCGTGTGTGCAGCTCGGCCTGGCCCTCCACGGTTTGCCGCGGCACTGCGGTCCGCTGGACTGGCCCAGTCTGGGGCGAACGGCCGCTCAGACCCTTGCGGCCTGCGCCGCGATGGCGCTTGTCATCCTCGCCCTCCCCCCCGCGACCGGGGACGGACTGACCCGCCGGGCGTGGGAAGTCGCCCTGCCGCTCGCCCTGGGTGCGGCGACCTACCTGGGGACCGCCTGGACCCTCGGCCTCAAGGAACCCTGGCGGCTGCTGCGTGACGGTTCGATCTGAGGGGAGGGGAACCGAACGCTGGCGAGCCGGGGGCGTCAGCCCACGGGTCTCCGCTGATTCCCCGAACCGTCCGAAAACCCGCCGTGGCATCACCATGATCGCTGAGTCCCGATCGCCGCTCAAACGGCCCCGGGCCTGACGGCCCGGGCTCGCCTCTGGGAACGTCACTCGGCGAGCCGGGGGCGTCAGCCCCCGGACCGTCCCGTCAGGACCGACGTCCCCCCCGTGCGCAATGCAATCGCTCCCGCCGCACCTCTGATCCGTCCCACTGCTCCGCCAGCCGCCGACGCCGTCGGCGGGGCGGGGTGGGAGCCCTCTCCCCTGGAGCAGGCGAGCGGAGGATGTGGAACTGCAACACGCCCGTGACCGGACCACCATTCCGCGGCTGCACCCGTGGAGCTGGGGCGGCGGGTGATCTGGCTGCACACCTTCGGCGAACGCTTTACCGATCGGACGGCGGGACGTCCCCCGGGACCGCCGCGATTGCCCCGGAACAAATCCCCCCGCATTCCCAAAGCCGGCGCAATTCCCGACGACCCCCGTTCCATGCCGGATGAAATTGGGTCCGATGCCTCCCGCCAGCGGCTGCTCGTCGGGACAGGATGCATCGAGAACGTCCCGCAGGCCGTGTGGGAGTACGAGGTCTCCGGCAAGCGGGTCCTGACGCAGTGGTTCAGCTACCGCAAGCGGAACCGCGAACGGCCGATCATCGGCGACCGCCGGCCGCCATCCCCCCTGGGAGAGATTCAACCGGATCACTGGCTGGCGGAAGTGCAGGCGACGATTGCCAAGGTGGCCCGCGATTGGGCGGAAAACGGCGTCCCCCCCAAACGGTTCATTACCGCCGAGGACCTCCGCGCGGCCGCGGACCCGGACCCTCCCGCCGGTCGGCGGAAAACGCGTCGCCAGGAGCGGGCGGACGCCCCCACGCTGTTCCGCGACGAGGACTTCGACCCTGAGCCGCAGCCCCCCGCAGCCGATGAGCCCCGCTGACGAGCGCAAGGCTTCAGCCACGATACGCCGGAGGAGCGCGATACGGCCCGGCCTGGGAGCATTCCCCTCACGGCTGACGGCTCCCCGCTCCGTGGAGTAGAGTGGCGGCAGGATTCCGCCTGCCTCGATTCAGTTTCACCGTGACGCCTCCCCTCCTGTTCGATCCCCCGGCCACCGGTTCCGACGCCGCGACCTCCCCCGTCGCTGCCGCCACCGGCATCCCCTACGAACGGTTTCTGGCCTGCGTCCACTGCGGCCTGTGCACCGCCGCCTGCCCCACGTATCTCGAAACCGGCAACGAGAACGACTCCCCGCGGGGACGCATCTACCTGATGCGGGCCGTCACCGATGGGCGGCTGGAGCTGACCCCCCAAGTCCAGCGCCACCTGGAACTGTGCCTCGACTGCCGGAGCTGCGAGACCGCCTGCCCCTCCGGCGTGCAGTACGGACGGCTGATTGAACCGTTCCGGGCGGCAGTCCATGCGGGGAAGCTCCCCACCGCCGGCGGCTCCAAAGGCGCCGCGAGCCGGCCCGCGGCAGCGCCACGCCCAGGCTGGTTCGAGCGGTGGATACTGTACGGCCTCTTTCCGCATCCCAGGCGGCTGCGGTGGAGCCTCGCCCTCGCCCGCGGGATGCAGCGGCTGGGGCTGGACCGCCTGGCGGAACGGATCGGCCTGACGGAACTGCTCCCGGAGAAGCTCCGGCGGATGCAGCGTCTGCTGCCGCGTCTGGAACCCTCACTCCCTCCGCTGCCGGAGCGCCTCCCGCCGCTGAGTTGGACGGGCGAACGCTGGCTCCCGGAGGGGGATCGACCTCCGCGGGCCCGCGTGGCACTCTTCACGGGCTGCGTCGCGGACGCCATGTTTCGCAGCACCCATTGGGCCACGGCCCGTGTCCTCCAGGCCAACGGCTGCGAAGTTCTCGTGCCGCGGTCGCAGGTCTGTTGCGGCGCCATCCACTATCACAGCGGCGCCGCGGACCCGGCTGTGCAACTGGCGGACACCAACTCCCGCACCTTTCCGCTGGACGTCGACGCCGTCATCGTCAACGTCGCCGGGTGCGGATCGATGCTCAAGGATTACGGCCACCTGGCGGAGGAGACCACCCCCGGAGAGGCTGGATTGGCCGCGCGGCTGGGGGACTTCGCCGCCAGAGTCCGGGACGTGGCGGAATTCCTGGCGGAGCTGGGGCCTGTTCCGCCGCCGTTCCCGGTCAAGCTGTGCGGGGTCTACCACGACGCCTGCCACCTCTGTCATGCTCAGAAAATCCGCGAGCAGCCCCGGCGGCTGCTGGAACTCGTCCGCGAACTGACGGTCCTCCCGCTGGCGGAGTCGGACATCTGCTGCGGCGCGGCTGGGAGCTACAACCTGACCGAACCGGAGATGGCGGACCAACTGGGGCGTCGCAAAGTCGCAAACATTCTGGCCACGGGAGCGGAGGTCGTGATCACCGGCAACGCCGGATGTTCGCTCCAGATCCAAGCGCTGTTGCGGGAGTGCGGAGCTCCCCGGCCGGTCGTGCATCCGCTGGACCTGCTCGCCCGGGCCTACTTTGGCGAGGCATGGCGTCCGGGAGCGGAACTCCCTTCCCCTCCGCCTCCCCCGCGCGAACGCTGACACCTCCCACCCGTCTCGTCTGGAGTTGCCGAGGAGTCCGGGGATTCCACGGGGGCCGATTCCTCCGGGGCTGAGGCTCGCTCCTCCAGCTTCGCCCCCCCGACTTCTGCGGGCTGTTCCGGATTCACCACTCGGCCGGTCGATCGGCGAGGGCAGCGGCAATTCCTGCCGATCTGAGAGCGGGGACCGTACGGCGTTGAAGCCCCGCCTGACGGGCGGATTCGTCTCCCGCCCCCCCTCCGCTGCGACGCTCCCATGACTTCCCATTCTCGGACTGACGATGCCGACACACCGGCGCAGGCCTCCTGGCTGACGGTCCTGCGGGAGCAGTGGTATCGCCCGGAGCGGCTTCTTCCGACCGCACTGGCGTTGGCGACGCTCCTCACCTGGCCCTACCTCCTGCGCTGGGCCCCGGACCTGTCGCGCGACGCAGCGTATCAGATGACGCCGCAGCAACTGCACCTCCCTCCGGCTCACCGCTGGGTCCCCGGCGACTTTGCCGACCGCGTGCTGGCGCGGGCCGAGCGTCTGGCCGCCGCCCAGGGACTTTCGCCCCTCTCCCTGCTGCATCCCGCGCTGACGGAGTGCCTCGCACGGAGCCTGCTGGCGGAGGAGTGGGTGGAACGGGTCCAGCAGGTCCATCAACACCGCAACGGCACGGTGAGAGTCGATTTGGTGTGGCGACGGCCGGCGTTGATGGTGGCGACCTCGCGCGGCATGTACGCCGTGGACCGTGACGCCGTCTTGCTGCCACCGGAGGATTTCTCCGCGACCGACGTCCCGATGTTCCCTCTGGCCGTGGGGGTGGCGACCTGGCCGCAGGGAGGCGCGGGCGAACCGTGGGGGGATCCCGCCTTGCTCGGGGCGGCGCGGCTGGCAGCGCTCCTGGCACCGCGGCTGAACGCCGACGACCCGTGGGTGCAATGGGGACTCGCGACCATCGTCCTCCCAGCCCCGGCACGCAACAGCGGTGAACCCTCGGCGGTTCGGGAACCCTACCGTCTGACGACCCGCAGCGGCATGGAGATCGTGTGGGGAGACCCTCCGGGTGTGGACTCGAAGGAGGCATCGGTCGAGGAGAAGCTGGCGCGGCTGGAGTGGCATCTGACGCAGCTTGGGGATGTGGGGGAAGGGCCACACGAGGTCATCCGGATTGACCTTCGGCAAGGGGAGCCGCGGCAGGCGGAGGGATCGTCTCATGCCGGCGCCGGCCGCGGCTCGGCACGGTAGCCCTCGGCGAGGGATGCGGCGTCGCCCCCGGCCGTCAACACCCGCGGGAGTCGATGCGGACGCTGCGGCGTGGAGGGCTTTATCGAAGTTCCCATTCCCCGGACGGTCGGTGGACTCACCGATGCGGCTTGCGCTTGCGGGCTGGGCCTGTGGGAGCGCTCGGCGGGATCATTCCCGGTTGTGAGAAAAGAGAGGGGAGTGGGTGCGGAGAGGATTGCAGGCTGTGCGGTGTCGGGTAAGATGCTCTGACACTGAGACTCAGTCTCACACCCGCCGGCGCAGCCAGCTTCTCGCTCTCTCGCTGAGCCTGCCAGCCACGCACGGATCCCGGTGGGGTTGGTCCCTCCAGACCCTCCCCAGGTCTATTCCGCCGTCGCTTTCGCAGGAGAGCTGAAATGAGAAGCGCCCTTCGCCCGCAGCGGGGCTTCACGCTGATTGAGTTGCTGGTCGTGATCGCGATCATCGCGATCCTGGTGTCGCTGCTGCTGCCGGCGGTGCAGCAGGTCCGGGAGGCCGCCCGCAAGGCCCAGTGTCAGGACCACCTGCACAACATCGGCCTGGCCTTCCATAGCTACCATGATGTCCACGGCACGTTCCCGAACGCCAACTGCGGGGGTCTGGCGAACTCGAACCTCAGTGGCGCCAGCGCCTTCGTCTCCGTCTTGCCGCTCATCGAACAGGCGGCCGCCTACAAGCTGTACGACTTCACCAAGGCCAACACCGACCCGCTCAACCGGCAGGTCGTCGGTCAGGAGTTGCCGTTCTATCTCTGTCCCTCGATGGCCATGCGGCGGCAGGTACCGAGCTGCGACGCCGACAACGGCCGCGCGCCGGGGAGCTACGCCGTCTGTATCGGCTCGCGCGACTACAACCAGTACTGGTCCTTACAGGGACAGCCGCGCCCCACCCTCAACGGGGCGATCGTCTACACCGACACGACCGACGGCAAGACCCGCATGAGAGACTTCACCGACGGGACCTCCACGACGCTGATGATCGGCGAGACCGCCTACAACCTCCCCGACTACAAGTTCAGTTCCGGGGACTGCAGCGGCCAGTCCCGATTCTCGTTCACCTACTGGGCGAATCCGTTCCCCGGTTCCACCGCCTGCACCACGCAGTACGGGTTCAACCCCCGCGATTTCCCGAATGACGGCGTGTTCATCCCCCAGTGGACGCGAACGTTCCGCAGCGAGCACATGGGAGGGGCGCAGTTCTTTCTCACGGACGGCGTGGTCAAGTTCATTTCCGAGAACATCGATGCCCGCACGCTCGATGCGCTGGCCACTCGCAACGGAGGGGAGGTGGCCGGTGCCTACTGAGCGATACAGCCTCTCCATGATGCTCGTGGCGGCCGCTGCCCTCTGTGCGTGCGGATGTTCCCGCGAGCGACCGGGACCACCACGGGCCGCGGTTCAAGGGACCGTCACCCTGGACGGCGTGCCCCTGGCCCAAGGCTGGGTGCGATTCATTCCCACGGAGGAGACGAAGGGGCCGAGCACCACTGTTCCCGTCGCCGACGGCCGGTTCGAGGCCGACGCGGAGCACGGCCCCGTCGTCGGCCGCCATCGGATTGAGATCGCATCGACCGATGACGGCGGTTATCCCCTCGATGATGAGACTGCTCCCCAGCGGCTGCGGGAGGCAGGGATCAAACGCATCAACCTCATCCGCGTGCCGGAGATTTACAACTCCCGTTCGACGCTGGTCGAGGTCGTGACCGAGACCGGGCCGAACGAGTTCCAATTCGAGTTGACCACCCCCAATACATCCAGACGGTAACCCGACGTCTCCGCCGGACAGGGACGTCGGACGCGCCGGTGCGCCGGGGTCCTCCTCCCGAGGCCCCGGCCGCCGGACTTCCGCGTGCCGCTGGTTCATGACGTCTGACGAGGTCCGACCCTCCCCACCCGCCCTTTCACCCCTGCGAGGAAAACTCATGTCGCGATTCTATCTGACTTGTTGCACGTGGGGGGCCGGTGTGCTCCTGTGGACCACCGCCGCCCAGGCCCACTTCCTCTTCCTGCTCCCCCAGAACACCAGCGCAGGGAAGACCACCATCCAGGTCTACTTCGCCGAGGAGGCCTCTCCGGACGACCCGGAACTGTTGAAACGCATCACCGATCTGAAGGCCTGGCAGGTGAGCGCCGATCGTCCGCCGCAGGAGTTGAAGGTCGTCCGCACCGCGGAGGAGCTGCGCCTCGAGCCGCAGGGGGAGACCGGGGGCGCCCTGTTCATCGCAGCCGATGATTTCGGCGTCGTCAGCCGCGGCGAGAAAACGTTCCGTCTCATGTACTACGCCAAGACCGGTCCGGCGGCCGGCGATGCCGCGTGGGAGGCGGTCAGGACCTCGCAGCATCTGGACCTCGACGTCTCGCCCCGCTGGGAGGGGAATCGAGTGCAGGTGACGGTGCTGTTCCGGGGCCGGCCGGTCGAGGGGGCGCAAGTGGTCGCCCGGGGACCGGAGTACGATCTGGAGGCGACCACCGACGCCCAAGGGCAAGCGGAGTTCCGGATTCCACAGGCCGGCGTCTGCTCGCTCCGCGCGCGCCACATCGAGGGGACGTCCGGCGAACTCAACGGCCGGTCGTTCACCGAGACGCGCCACTACTCGACCGTCGCCTGCGAAATCCCGTCTGCGATCAGGGGAGACGGCGATGCACACCTGGCGGCGATTCCCGTCCAGGTCACCAGCTTCGGCGGCGCGGTCCTGGACGGGGCACTGTACATCTACGGCGGACACTCCGGCAGTGCGCACAGCTATTCACGCGAGGAACAGGGGGAGACGCTGCTGCGGTTGAGCCTCTCCGGCCAGGGGGAGTGGGAGTCGCTCGCTCAGGGACCGGCCCTGCAAGGGCTGGCGCTGGTGGCGCATGGCGGCAAGCTGTACCGTCTGGGCGGTTTCACCGCCCGGAATGCCGCGGGAGAAAAACACGACCTCTGGTCGCAGGACTCCGCTGCCTGCTACGACCCGCAGGTACGCGCGTGGCAGGAGTTGCCTCCGCTGCCGGAGCCGCGCTCCTCATTCGATGCCGCGGTCCTGGGGGACGCCCTGTACGTCGTCGGCGGGTGGCAACTTCGCGGCGAGGCGGACTCGGTGTGGCATTCGACGGCCTGGAAGCTCGATCTTTCGCGGAGCGACCGGAAGTGGGAGGCACTCCCCTCCCCGCCGTTCCAGCGCCGGGCGCTGGCCGTCGCCGCCTGTCAGGGGAGAATCTACGTCATTGGAGGCATGCAGCCGGAGGGAGGCCCGACGCGGCGAGTGGACGTATTCGACCCGCAAACGGGAACCTGGACGCAGGGGCCGGACATCCTCGGCGAGAAACCGCTCGCCGGATTTGGCCCGGCGGCCTGCGCGCTGGGCGACCGGCTGTACGTCAGCACCAGTGAAGGGAAGCTGCAACGGCTGAGCACGGACGGGACGGCATGGGAGATCGTCCGCGACCTGCCCACGGCGCGCTTCTTCCACCGGATGCTCCCGGCGGGCGAACACCGACTGGTCATCGTCGGCGGCGCCAACATGGGGAGCGGCAAGTTCGAGACCGTGGAACTGGTGGCCGTGCCAGTCGACCGGTAACAACCCGGGTCTGAACTCTGGGAATCTGCAGAGTCCCGTGCCAGTTTCAACACCCACTCCCCCGTGGGGGAGTGGGTCCCGCCGACGCCGTCGGCAGGCTTGGGTCGGGGGGGAGAGCACGTACCCGGCGTGGACCACGACGACCAGATCGGCGAGAATGCGGGCAACGAGCGGCATCTCATTGACAGCCGCCGGAGGGATGATCTATTCCCGCCTCCATTCGTTCCCACGGAGGAAGCGCTGTCCGCGAGACTCCGCCCCCCTGTCCAAGCCGGGAGATTCTGATGCACTCCTGCTGGTGGTTGCCGATGGTGATGGTTCTGGCCCCCGCTGCTGCCTGGGCGGAGGGAGCTCAGCCGCTGATCCAGACGCTCCCCGAGGACGGCACCTGGGCGGAGTACCACGTCCTGCTCCGAGTGGACGAGCAGGAACAGGTTCTGACGTGGTTCCTGCGGTCGGTGGGGCGTGAACAGCGGAGTGGGGTCGATTGCCGCTGGATCGAACTGGAAGAACGCAACAGCACGCCCGATCGACCGCAGCAGGTGTTCAAACTGCTGGTTCCCGAGGACCGCTTTGGTCCGGGGCGGCATCCGCTGGAGGAGCCGCGACGCATTCTCTATCGCCGCAACCCTGGGGAGGAGGTGCAGGAGATCGGCTCCGTCGGAGAGGTGGATTTCGGACTGCCGATTCTATTCGCCGGCATCCCGGGGACATCCGCACGCCAACCCCAAACGGAGGTTCTGGAATGGTCACAGGGACGCCTGGAGTGCCAGGTCTACACCGGCTCCAGCCAGGCGACCATCGGGACTGCCCGGATCGACCTCCGTCACCGGCAACTGCGCAGCGAGCAGGCGCCGTTCGGACTGGCCGCGATGAAGATCGACTTCACCCTCACCGTGGAGAATGAGACCCGCCCCGGCCTCTTCGAGCTGGTCCTGAAAGACGCCGGTTCCGGAGCGCAGAGCGCGCTCCCCTGATTCGGGGTGCACAAGAGGCCCGGACGGAAGAGGGAAGGACGCTCTCGACGGGGCTATGGCGATGTCACCCCCCCGGGCAGGTAGTACCGGGGGGGGGAAACTAGTACCGGGGGGGGGAAACCTCCAGAGCCGGGAGGATGGGATCACGATCTTGCAGCCGGGCGGTCGATCCAACAAAATTGATGCGTCCGTCCGGAATGTGCAGGAGGAGCCCTCGTGCTTTCGATCCTCGATCAACCGCACGCCTCCCTGTGCGACCGTCTCACCCGCCGCACGCTGTTGCGGGCGGGGAGTGCGGCCGCGGTGGGAGCGGCCGCAGGCTGGCGGCTTCAGCCGGCGGTCACGGCCGCCGAACCGACCGCCGGGCGGGCGAAATCGGTGATCGTGCTGTTTCTGCTGGGAGGCCCGCCGCAGCACTCCACCTGGGATCCCAAGCCCGACGCCCCTGCCGAAGTCCGCGGGGAAATTGAACCGATCGCCACTAACGTTCCGGGCATTTACATCGGGGAGCTGTTCGAGCGGACCAGCCGGCTGGTCGACAAGCTGGCGATCCTCCGGGCCGTCGTCACCAACGACAACGCCCACTCCTCCAGCGGCTATTTCATGATGACGGGCGTGCCGCACGTCCCGATGAACCGGGAGAACGCCAATCCGGGTCCTCCCAACGATCATCCCACTCTGGGGGCGGTGGTGCGTCGGATTTCGCGACGTCCTGCCCTGCTCCCCTCGGCGGTCCGCTTGCCGCACCATATTTTCAATACCGATGGAAGCGTGTGGCCGGGACAGGATTCCGGCTGGCTGGGTCACGCGGCCGACCCGTGGCTGTTCCAGTGCGAGCCGGCGTCCCCGACCTTCGACGTCCCACAATTCCGTCTGGCCGCCGACGTCACGCTGGACCGGCTCGCCGAGCGGCGTTCCCTGTTGGAGCAGATGGACGAGCAGTTGCGGCAGATCGACCGGGCACACCGGCTCGACAAATACGGCGACGAACAGCGCCAGGTGTTTGACCTGCTGTCGTCCCCGCAGGCCCGCAGCGCCTGCGACCTCAACCGCGAAACGGAGGAGGTCCGCAACCGCTACGGCCGCAACCAGTTCGGTCAGAGCGTGCTGCTGGCCCGCCGGCTGGTCGAGGCGGGAGTCGAGTTCGTGCAGGTCAACTGGTTCCGCGGTCCGGAGGAACCGAGCAACGCCCCCTGCTGGGACAGCCACGCCAGCGAGACCGCCCGTCTGAAACAGGTACTCGTGCCGCCGCTGGATCTGGCCCTCAGCGCGCTGTTTGAGGACCTGGAGCGAAGCGGCCGACTGGAGGAGACGCTGGTGGTCTGCACGGCGGAGTTCGGGCGGACGCCGCGGTTCAATGGCAGTGCCGGGCGAGACCACTGGGGGCACGTCTTTTCCATTGCTTTGGGGGGCGGCGGAATTCGCGGTGGGCAGGTGGTCGGTGCCTCCGATGAGCAGGCGGCCTGGCCCGTCTCGCGCATCGTCCGGCCGCAGGACATCACGTCGACGATCTTTCACGCCCTGGGCTATGCTCCGGAGACGGAGATTCTCGACCCCGCCGGCCGCCCGCTTCCGATCAGTCGCGGCGAGGTGATTCGCGAGATTGTCTGAAGCCCCCCGCCGGGGTGAGCGCATCGCGTGCGGCTCGGGGGGCATTTTCTCTGCTCCAGGGAAAAAGGGGGGCGCGTGTGACCAATGTTGGTCATCGACGCGGCGACACTTTCTGATGGCGTGCAGTCAAGCGCGTTTGCACTCCGATTGGCCTGAAAGGAAGTCCTCCCATGATCGCCACACCCGCCGCACCACCCGCCACCTCCTCCGCCGTCATTCCGCTGGTGCTGATCACGCGTGATCGGCTGTTGCTGGAGGCGCTGCCGGACAACCGCGGCCCTCTGGCGGGGATCGTGTGCGTCGGCCGGGCCCCCGACGTCGGCACCGGCCGGGAGCTGATTCTGCAGTCCCAGCCGCAGGTGGTTCTGCTGGATGGGCCTACCTTCTGCGCCGGGTTCCGGGCGCTGGTGGACATCCTCTCCATCCGCGTGCGGCGGATTCAAACCGCCGTGCTGGCGGACGAACTTTCGGAGACCCAACTGGAACTGGTTCTCTCCAGCGGGGTTGGCGGGCTGCTGTCGCGGCAGGACTCGCTGCATCAGCTCGCCGCCGCCCTCCGCGCCGTGGCCGCCGGGGAGTGGTATGTCTCCGACGCACTCCAGGATCGCTGCCGTCGGGACCCGCAGACCGGGGCTGTGCGTCTGCACCGGCTCCATCGCGTGCGCGCCTTCACCGATCGCCAACTGGAGGTACTGATCCAGTTGGCGGAGGGGAAGCGCGTGAAGGACATTGCCGCCGCCATGCACCTGAGTGAAAAGGCGATTGAAAGCCACAAATACCGCCTGATGAACATGCTGGGCCTGCACGACCGGGTGGAACTGTGCCGCTGGGCCATCCGCGAGGGGCTGATTCAACCTTGACATCCGGACCTCCCGCGGCCGCGCGCCTGGGTCGAGCAACTCCCCGCAGGGGACCGGGAGGCGGTGCGGCTGGCCGAGGTGGAGGGGGTGCTGCACCGCGAGATCGCCGCCCGGCTGGGCCTGTCCCTGGCGGCGACAAAGTCGCGGATTCGCCGCGGACGCCTGCGGCTGAAGCAGAGGCTGGAACAGTGCTGCCACTTCGAGTTCGACCGCCGGGGGAATCTGACCGACGTGACCCCGCGGGCCGACCGCACCGTCTGTCTGGATTGCGAGACGCTCGTCGAGTGGTCGGAACTCGGCCCTCCCCCCGCCTGTTCCTGAGTCGCAGGTCGGCGGAGACTCATTCGACAAGCCCGCGAACTCCCCGGCGGCGGCCGGTCGGCTAGACCCGCACTGCATCCACGAGGCGTCCTTCCCGCTCGGCCGGACCGAGCCGACGGGAGAGGCCATGCGCGGCCAAGAGCGTGTTGTACAGGTCGATCGCTTCCACCCCCAGGTCGAGAATCTGACCGGTCTTGAACCGGCCGTTCGCCCCGGTGACGGCGTGGAACACCCCCGACAGCTCGCGTTTGACGTCGTTGTGCCGGCCGTCTCCGGACTCCGTGGAAATGGTGATGAGCGAGTTCTCGAGGATGGTCTTGCCGTTGGCTTCCACGCAGTCCGGGGTGTCGAGCCGCTGCAGGAAGTACGCGACTTCGCGCATCTTCATGTGGGCGTGGGCACGGAGCTGCTCGTTGCGTTTGGACTCGTTGAAGTCGTGCCACCATTCGTGGCTGCACGCATTCGCTCCGGAGGTTTTTCGCTGGGCGGCGTCGTCGAACTCGAAGATCGTCCGCCCGCCGTACTCGTATTTCCCCTTCAGGCGGATCCGCTCTCCCGCAGCAAGGAAGGTGATGGACCCGAACCGCACGCGGTCCATCTGGATTGCCAGAGCGTACAGGTCGGCCGTCAGCCGCCATTCGGTGGTGAGTTCCTCCAGCGTGATGTCGATCCCTTCGCCGCCGGGGTCCGCCTCTCCGCCGTGGAGCACCTGCGACTCCGGCGGGGGCGTGATGCGGGGGTCGCTCGCCCGGCGGGCCGGGAGTTCGTAGGCGCGCAGCTCGTATTCGCGGATGCGCTCCAAGTGATCGGCCAGCCGCACCCTGGACGTCGTCCCCAGCGGCGAGTTCGGACCGGTGTAGAAGCGGTACTGGTCCACCACGGCGTCGAGCACGCTCCGCCGCAGCCGGGCCCGCCGGAGATCGGTCTCGTCCTCCGCGAGGGCCACGCCGCCGAAGACGCGCTCAAACAGGTTGCGCGGCTGTTCCTGCATCACTGCGGCCACGGTGCCGTCGTCGTTGTAGCTGTGGACGTAACGGCCGACGCGGCTGCGGCGGAAGAAGGTGCCGGCCACCAGCGTGGGAACCATGCCCGGGGGGAGGCCGTCCGGGTAGAATCCCTTGCGAAGGACCTGGTCGAGCGAGGGTCCGCCGGCCTTGGCCTCGCCGTCGGGAGGCTCCGCCGTGAAGGCCCCCGTCGCTCCGTCGTAGTGGGCGTTCATGCCCGAGCGGTCGCAGCGGAGCTGGTCCACCTGCCGCAGGATGAGCAGCTTGTCCCGCAGCGGTTTGAGCGGCTCCAGCACGCCGTCAAAGCCCTCCGTCTGCAGCGGCGCGGGAATCCCCAGTCCGAAAAAGACGTTGAAGGCCCGCACGGGGACTTCGGCGGCAGGCGTGGGAGCTGCGCGGGCCGTCGGAAGCATCTCCTCCAGCAGCGGCAGGCCGATCGTCACCGCTCCGGCACCGCGGAGCAGCGTGCGGCGGGTGATGCGTCGGGACGTCATGGGAGGTCTCCGTAAAAAGCGGGGAATACCGGCGGACGGTGTGCGAGGGACTCACTTCGCGGAGGGTTCATCGGCCTCGGTCTCGACGCGCGGCCGTTGCACGAGGTCGCTGAGGACGATGGTTGAGAGCAGATCAGCATACGTTCCCCCCCGGGCCCAGGCGGTGCGATGGATTTCGGCCACGACCGCGGCATCGGCGGCACCGAGCGGGCGTCCCAGGGCAAACTGCGTCAGTTTCCAGGTGAAGGTTTCCCGCACCCGTTCGCTCTCCGCCAACAGGTTGAGGAGTTGGCGGGTGGTGTCGTAGTTTCGCGGCTGGGCCTCGCCGGGGATCAGCAAGAAGCCGTCTTCTCGCAAGCGGTTGCCGTGCTCATCCTGCTCGCGATAGGTCCCCAGACCGTCGAACTTCTCCAGTCCGAAGGCGAGCGGTTCGAACTTCCCGTGGCAACCGGTGCAGTTGGTGTTGGCCAGCCGGAGTTCGGAGATGGCCCGCTGCGTCAGGCCGGGCCGGGTGGGAACGGGGGTGGTATCGACGCACGGGGGCGGGTCGCGGACCACTCCGCGCAGCAGTTCGTGCATCACGAACAGGCCGCGGGTGACCATCGAGGCATCGTCGCCGCCGACGGTGAGGACGCTGGCGTGCGTGAGCAATCCTCCCCGGGCCGGCGTGCCGGCGAGATCGGACTTCACCAGTTCCTCATCTCCCGCGCCCTGGGGGACGGGAAGACCGTAATGTTTCGCCAGCCGCGGCGTAACAAAGGTCAGCGCGGCGTTGAGCAGGTCGCTGAGGGGGCGGCGCTGCTTCCAGACAATCTCCTCGAAGAAGGCCAGGGTCTCGCGGCGCATGTCGTCAGCGAGGGGCGCGCTCCAGTGGGGGAACCGCTGGGGGTTGGGGCGGAGGTTGTGGAGATGGTCGAGGTGCAGCCACTCGGAGACGAACTGCAACGACCGCTCGACGGCGCGGCGGTCCTGCAACATGCGGGCCAGTTGTCGTTCAACGCCCGGCCGGTCGAGCCGCCCCTTTTCGGCGGCCTCGAGCAGTTCGTCGTCCGGCGCACTCCCCCACACGATGAAACTGATGCGGGCCGCGAGTTCATACGGGTCCAGCGGCCCGCCGGTCCGCTGATCCTCGATGCGGTACAGGAAGCGGGGGGATTGCAGCATCGCTTGCAGGATGTAGCGGACGGCTTCTTCAAAGTTCCCTCCCGCGGCTGCGACGCTGGTGGAGATGCCGCAGTACCGGGCCACTTCCTCCTTGCTGAGCGGTCCCCGCAGCAGCTTGCGCCCCAACGGTTCCACGATCTTGGTAATGTTTTCATCCGTCAATTCGCGGGAGGAGGTGTACTTGCGGGCCAGCGACTTCACATCCAGCCGATCGGTCGCCAGTTCCGCCAGGCGGGCATAGGCCTCGACGTGGGCCAGATCGACGTTCAGGTTGTACGCGGTATTGCTGAAACCGTCCGCGCGGAGGTCGGGGGGGAGCATCTCCCGCGCCGGGGCGGCGATGTCCACCCCCAGCACGTCCCGGATTACCGCCGCATACTCGGAAACGGTCAGACGCTGCACGAACACCTTCTCGGTGCGGTCTCCGCCGTGGTAGACGGCCGGATCCAGCACGTCCAGCGACCAGGCTGCTCCCTCGCTCAGCCAACGCCGCAGCCACTCCTTCTCCTCGCCGGTGAGTGGCTCCCGGTCGAGTGGCATTTCGTCGGCGGCTACGCGTTTCCAGAGGGGACTCGCATCGGGCCGGCCGGCGACGATCACCGGGCCACCCTCCCTCCCGGCCAGAGCGGCCGACTTGCGCGACAAATCGAGTCCCCCTTTGCGGGTGGCGGTGTCGTGGCACTCCAGGCAGTGTCTGGCGAGCAGGGGGGCGATCCGCCGCTCGAAGAAACGGTGCTGCGCTTCCACCTTCGCCAGCGGGTCCGGCCCGCCTGTGATCCCGCCCCCGGTCTGAAAGTTGCTCAGCACTTCTTCCGCCGTCAGGTCGCGACTGTAGATCGCCACGAGGCGATAGCCCCCCAGCCAGGGGCGATCCTGAGTGATCTCGTTGGCGAGCGCCAACCGATAGCCCGTTGCCCAGTTGTCGAGCCGTCCCCCCACGTTCCGTTCGGCATTGAGCCGCCCGTTGACGTAGAGGCGCGCCCGTCCCTCGCGGCTGCGGGTGTACACCAGATGCAGCCATTCGGGCTTCAGGGCCGGATCCGAGGAGGTTGTGGCCGGAATGCCGTTGGTGTTCGTCTCGGTCGTTCGCAGGCGAACCTCGCAGCGGCCGCCGTCCTGTCCGAGCGAAAAATCGCGTTCGTTCGGGTTCTGGGAGAGCGTCACGATCCGGGCCGGACCGCTCTGGTCCAGTTTCTGCGGACGCACCCAGGCCTCAATCGTCACGGCGCCCGACTTCTTGATCGCCTGGACCAGACGATCGGCCGGCCGCTCGGTCTGAATCAACGTGGCGGCCGTGACCTCCAACTCCCCCGGAACGCGGCGCACCGCCTTCTCGTCGGCGATCCGCAGGTGCAGCGGCGGATCGACTCCCGATCGGTCCGGTATCTGCGACCCCTCAGCGGCATCAAAGAGGTACAGGACTTGAAGCCCCTCCCGTACCCGCGACCCGGCGGACGAGGCTCCCTCCTCGGCACCGCCCGATCGGAGTGGAAAAAGCCCCCACCCAATGCATAACACCGCTGCCAGGCCGCTCAGCAGCCAGCGGGTAGACGCGCGGCGCCTCAGTCGTCCCGAAGTGGCCATCCTTCATTCCCGGCAGAAAGGCTTGGAGACAGACATCTCCCCAGGGAGACCTTCGGCGTCCCTTGGACGGCACAACATCATCTCGGGGCCCGGCAGCCGACGGGACGAATCATACCTGAACGCGGGAAACAGAGTCAATTCCTTGAATGCGTTTTGTGAGCGGCAGGCGCGATCGGTCACGGGGACTCCTCCCGTCCCGGCTCCGCAGGGGAAGTCGCCGTCTCCCTCGACCACACCGCCGTGATTCTGTCCCCGCGGTGGGGGAGGGAGGTCACTCCGCCGGTACAAGCTGTACGGCATCGGCGTGGGCGTTGCCGCCGGCCCCCTGCGTGCCGATTGTGACCTTGATCCGGTCCCCCTTCTGGAGCGTGAATCGGCCGACCGAGATGAACCCGTGCTCCAGCGGTGCAGGGCGGGTCATGTCGATCCGCTGTTCGGCCGAACCGCGCGGCGTCGAGACGCTCACGGGGACCGTTTTGCCACGGTTCTCGTGCGGCTGGTAGGCGATGCGGACGTCCCAGGTTCCCGTCGAAGGGGCATCGAACTCCCAGGTGCAGGTCGCAGCGGAGTTGTTGCCGGCATACAGGTAGCCGTAGCCGACGTAGCCTTTCAGACCGGTTCCCTCGGTCCAGCCGGAGGACTTGGCGGCTTCGCGGTCATCCAAGACGAGGCCGGGGAGGCGTTTCGGATCGAGACCGGTCGGCGCTCCATAGGGGCCGGCTTCCGGCAGAGCATCCGGCGGGATGGTGAAGGGGTCGTGGACCGTTTTGCGGTACGCCTTGCCGGGAAGCCTGAGGAGGGCGTCGAGGTCGTCCCAGTAGCGTTGATAGACGTCGCGCGGGGAGCAATCGCGCAGGACGCAGATGCTCGCCGCCTTGCCGACGACTTCCCCCATCATCCCGCAGGTCTTCATCACGCGGACGGTCCCCAGCGCCTCGTGTGTCACACTGATGCACCGCCCGGCCATGAACAGGTTCTCGACGTTGCGGCTGTAGAAGCAGCGGTAGGGGATGGGGTAGCCGTAGTTCCGATCCACGCCGCTGCCGTGCTCGGCGATCGAGATGAACGGGTTGTCCGGAAACTTCTTGGCGTACTGCTGCTTGGGATAGTGCAGGTCGATGGACCACGTGCTGGGGACGCAGCCGTCGGGGAAGTCGCGCTTGCTGACGATGTCTTCCTGAGTGAGCAGGACGTCCCCCAGCAGGCGGCGGCTTTCCCTTGGCCCGCCGATGTACGCCACCCAGGTGAGATAGGCGTTCTTGTGCTCGGCGGCGCCGTCGCCGTTCTTCATGGCATTGAATGCGCCGAACACGGCCCGCAGGTTCCAGTCGCGGATGCCTTCGGCATCGTTGATCGGGTCCTTGTCGTAGCCGCTCTCCCAGAACCATTGCCCGTGGTGGTCGCGCGGGTAGGGGAAGTCGGCCATCGTGAGGGGGAGGGCCCAGGGGGTCTCAAGAAAGGGGACCTCATGATCGGCCTCGGCCCAGGCCCACATGTTGCTCATGCCCATGCGGCCCTTCTCGGTCATGTCCCAATCGGCTCCGGCGAGAGCGCCGATCGTCCCGTGGCCGGTGGCGTCGCAATACAGCCGTCCCACGAACTTGTACGTCTCGCTGGTGCGGACGTCGAAGGCGTGCACAGCCGCGATCGACCGCGGCAAGTCCGGGGTTTTGACGTCCGTCCCCTGGCTCGGGACTTGGGACGCGGGGCGCTGGACTGCTTCCATCTCCACCTGATGCGCGTGGGTGTACAGGAACAGATCGATGTTCGGCTCCGCGCGGACGAGCGCCTCCTTTTTGGCGTCCTCGAACTCCTCGTAGGTGCCGGGAGACTTCGTGGCGCGGTCGGCGAACTCCTCGACGATCTCGCCGATGCGCGGGTACTTGCCGCGGCGGATGTTCCCCATGGCCCAGACGCGGACCTCACTCGAGCCGTTCCCTCCCAGCACGCCCCGGTCCTGGATGAGGGCCACCTTGCAGCCAGCCCGCGCGGCCGCCAGCGCCGCTCCCATGCCAGCGTAACCCCCGCCCACCACCACGAGGTCATAGCCTGCCTTGAGCGTCGGCTCCGGCTTCAATCCCAGCAACTCGCGCCGCCAGCCGGGGAGGATGCTCCTGTCGTTCGGCGGCGGTGCGTCGCCGGTCGTGAAGTAGATCGCGTCACAACGCCCGTCGAATCCCGTCAGGTCCCGCAGCGCCAACGTGACGGCAATCCCCCCCTCCGGACTCTGCACTCCCGACTCCGGCCGCACCTCCACCGTTCCCCCCTCGTGCCAGAACCACTCCGCCCCTTTGGTTCCAAACGTCTCCGGGAGCGGTTGGCCGTTGACCAGCACCTGGAACCGTCCCGGCTGACCCGGCGCGTTCCAACGCGCGACCCAGTCCTTGGTCCGCACAAACACGCGATACGTTCCGGGAGCCGGGAAGCGGACGACTGTGGTCGCATCCGCCACCGGCCGACCCAGTCCATGAGCGATGAGGTAGGGCGATCCCATCGCCACGATGGACTGCGTGTCGAGCGACCAGCCTCCATAGGCCTGGAAGGCTTCCGCTTCCACCAGCAGCGTGTCCGCGGCCGCGGCAGTCTGGGGAGCCGCCAGAACCGCCAGTACCGAACCGAGGAACCACAGCACGCAGGGGAGGCGAAGACTCATGACAGGGCCGGGAGACAGAGAGCAAGAGACCAAAGGGCACGGGGCCAACCGCCGCGGGTGCTGCGGCGATTCTTCCATTCGCTCCCCATTATGGCGGCTGATCGGGCGGCAAACCATCCTCCGTGGTGGTCGCGCCGGCTATTACCCAGTGGTTGCGACACCCCCGCCAGCAGAGGTAGAATTTTGCCCGCTTCGCCATCATGTCGGTCCCCCCTCACCGGGAGCGATCCCATGCGGAACACCCTCCGCAGTCTGGCCGCCGGCCTGGCCGTGGCCGTCCTCTTGCCGGCCGCATCCGCCGACCTGATTCGCCTCCGCAACGGCGGCGAGGTCCGCGGGAAGCTGCGCCCCGGGCACACCCGCGATGCGGAGGTGACGATTGACACCCTCCTGGGCGGCGTCATCGTCCTTGACCGCAGGGAGGTCGCCTTCACCACGGTGCGGTCGCTGGAGATGGAAGAGTACGAAGTCCGCGCCCGGCAGGTTCCGCATACCGTCGCCGGCCACTGGGAACTCGCTGAGTGGTGCCGGCAGAACCTCCTCCGCAACCAGCGGATCGAGCAGCTTGAACTGCTGCTCCTCCTCGATCCCGACCATGCTGAGGCGCATCGCGCCCTGGGACATGTTCAGGATCGTGGGGAATGGCTCACCCGCGAAGAGCTGATGGCTCGCCGCGGCTACCTCCTGTACCAGGGGCGGTGGGTCACTCAACAGGAGTTGGACCTGCTCGAAAAGAGCGATGCCGAGCGGGCCGCGGAACGGGAATGGTTCACCAAGGTGCTCGCCTGGGTGCGGTGGGCGGCGGGAGCGAACGAACGGCAGCGTCAGCAGGGAATCGCCGCCCTGAAGGAGATCCGGGACCCGGCGGCGGTCGCCGCTCTGACCGCTCACATGGCCGAGCATGAATCGGCCGACGTCCGGACCTTGTTCGTTCAGGTCCTGGGGCAGATTCCGGGGCCGCGGTCGGCGCGGCCCCTGGCCGAACGGTCGCTGTTTGATCCTCATGCCCTCGTCCGCAAGGCGGCGCTCGACGCGCTGCGGCCCGACCAGTACTCCGCCGCGATCAACGTCTACACCTCCGCCCTGTTGAACAACGACAACACGGTGGTGAATCGAGCGGCGGAGGCCCTGGCCCGCGTGGGGGACGTCCGTGTCTCGCCGGCCCTGTTCGACGCCCTCGTCACCACGCACCGCTACGAGGTGCAGATTCCTGTCCACCAGGCAACCCTGCTGGGACTCCCCAGCGGCGGGGGAACGCTGGTGAACGCGCAGGCCCTCTCCCAGTACCTCCCTCCCGATGTGGAAGTAGCCTTGCGCACGGGGCAATACCCCTTTGGCGTGATTGTGCTGCCGCCCGCCGGGCTGCCTCCCAAATTCCGTGTCGTGCGGGTGCAGGCGCAAATCCCCAATGCAGAAGTCCGCGCCGCCCTGGTGAAGCTGACCGGGCAGGACTTCGGTTACGATGAACGGACGTGGAAGCTGTGGTGGGCCGCCGAGGGGCAGGCGCTCTTGTCCGCGGTGTAAACGTCGGCGGAGAGGAGTTTCCGCCCGGGGGGGCAGGGTCGGGCGGGGGAAGGAGTCTCCGTCGTCAGTCGTCACACGCCCCCACGCCTCCGGACAGGGCTTTCGAGGTGTTCCCACTGGAAGGAGAGCGCCGTCCGGCAGAATCCAGCCGGCACGGCTGGCAAGCCAGCCGGCGAAGGGGGGCTTCGCCACTCTTAAAGCCTTGTAAAGACTTGTAAAGAAGCGAAAGCCACGCGTCTCCGGAACCTGATGATTGAGTACCTGAGGAACCGCCGATACACTGCCTCTTTCACGGGCGGGGGGCGGAACCACCGGACAGACGCGACGCCTGAACCGTTCGTGTCCGCCGGTGTCTGTTGGGGCGGAACGACCCGCGTTCTCTCCCCCCGATCCGAGCGCCACCCGCGGCGGGTGCTCCCCGCAGCACCGCATCCCACCGCCCGGAGCGGCTGGAATCCGTCCCCGGAGTCGCTCCTTGCGAGACCGTTCATGCGACACGTTCTTTCGGCCTTGGTGATGAATCAGCCCGGCGTCCTGGCGCACATCGCCGGGATGCTCGCCTCCCGCGCCTACAACATCGACAGCCTGGCCGTCGGCGAAACGGAGAACCCCGAATTCTCCCGGATGACCTTCGTGGTCAGCGGCGACGGCAAAATGCTGCAGCAGGTCCGCAAACAGCTCGAAAAAATCGTCACCGTCGTCAAGGTGCTGGACTACTCCGGCGCCAGTTACGTCGAGCGCGACCTGATGCTCATCAAGGTGCAGGCCCAGGGGCACAAACGCAGCGAGATCAAGGAACTGGTCGACATCTTCCGCGGGAGGATCGTCGATGTCAGTCCGGAGCATGTCATCATCGAAATCTCCGGGACCGAATCGAAGATCGAATCCTTCATCGACCTGATGCGCCCCTTCGGCGTGCTGGAGATGGTTCGCAGCGGCCGCATCGCCCTGCTCCGCGGACATTCCATGTCTGCCGAAGCTCCCGTGGGAGAACCCGAGGAAGGATACTCCGAATGACGGCCCCCGACACACCTGTGAAGACTTCCTGCGTCCCCCCGTGCTGAGTGGCAGGTTGGGACTGTCGAGACTCCCGACCCGCACAGCGGAACGTCTCCCGCGAGCTTCCGATGATGAGTTGAGTTTCGGATTTCACACTTCGCACTTGCCTGATCGCCCACTGACCACGGACGACTCCCCCATGCCCGTCACCATCTACTACGACGACGCCGCCGACCTCTCCCTGCTCAAGGGAAAGACCATCGCCATCCTGGGCTACGGCAGCCAGGGACATGCACAGGCCCAGAACCTCCGCGACAGCGGCTGCGAGGTCGTCATCGGGCAGCGCAAAGGCTCCCCCAACTACGATCTGGCCGTCAAGCACGGCTTCAAGCCGCTGCCGGTCGACGAAGCGACCAAGGCCGGGGACCTGGTCAACATGCTCCTTCCCGACGAAGTCCAGGCCGATATCTACCGCGAATTCGTGCGTCCTCATCTGAAGCCGGGGAACCTGCTGCTGTGCTCGCACGGGTTCAACATCCACTTTGGCCAGGTGACGCCGCCGGAGGGGGTCGATGCCGCGCTCGTCGCCCCCAAGGGGCCGGGCCACCTCGTCCGCAGCGAGTACGTCAAGGGGGGCGGCGTCCCGTCCCTCATCGCCATGTACCCCGGCGCGAGCGAGACCTCGAAGAAACTCGCCCTCGCATATGCCAAGGGGATCGGCGGCACTCGCGGCGGCGTGATCGAAACCACCTTCGCCGAAGAGACCGAGACGGACCTGTTTGGCGAGCAGGTGGTGCTGTGCGGCGGCGTCAGCGCCCTCGTCAAGGCCGCCTTTGAAACCCTCGTCGAGGCCGGCTACCAGCCTGAGATGGCCTACTTCGAGTGCATGCACGAACTCAAGCTCATCGTGGACCTCTTCTACCAGGGGGGCCTCAATTACATGCGGTACTCGGTCTCGAACACGGCCGAGTACGGGGATTACACCCGCGGTCCGCGGATCGTCACCGAGGAGACGAAGCGGGAGATGAAGAAGATTCTGGGGGAGATTCAGCGGGGCGAGTTCGCCCGCGAGTGGATTCTGGAGAACAAGGCCAACCAGCCCACGTTCAAGGCCCGCCGCCGCCAGGAACGCCAGCACCTCATCGAGCAGGTCGGCAAAAACCTCCGCCGCATGATGAGCTGGATCGACGCCAAGGAGGTGTGACCATCCGGCGGTTCGCCGTCGGGCTTGCCCGACGTGCCTGCCTTGCGCCCCTCGGACACCGCTCTCGTTCCGCTGGGAACAGAGCGAGAGCCGGCGATTGCTCCCGAATTGTGTGGCCAAGCCGGAACCACTGCTGGTAAACTGCTCAAACTGAGCTGTCTCGCACGCGGGCCGTGGACCTTTTCCGGGAGTCCCGTCATGAACGGTCACTCGCGTCGGGAGTTTCTGGCTGATGTCGGTCGGGGCATGCTGGTGGCGGGGCTGGGTAGCGCCGCGGCCGAGGAATTGGGGATTTCGACGGCCCTGGCCGCCGACTCCAGCGAGCGGCTGACGTTCGGAGCGCTGGAGCCGCTCGTCACGTTGTTGCAGGAGACGCCCCCCGAGCGAGTGCTGCCGCTGGTGGTCGAGCGGCTGCGGGGTGGAGAGTCGCTGGAGCGTCTGGTGTCGGCGGCGGCGCTGGCCAACGCCCGGGCCTTCGGCGGACACGACTACACCGGCTATCACACCTTCATGGCGCTGCTGCCGGCATATCAGATGGCGGGAGAGTTGCCGTCCGAGCGCCGCGCGTTGCCGGTGCTCAAGGTGCTGTACCGCAACAGCCAGCGGATTCACGGGCAAGGGGCGCACGATCATGACGCCCTCCCCCCTCTTCCGGAAACGACTGCTCCGATCGACCGTGAGGGAATCTCCCTGCGGCAGGCGATTCGCAGGCTGGACCAGGCGGGAGCGGAGGCCCAACTGGCCGCCCTCTGCCGGGAGTCGCCGGCGGAGGCGTTCGCGGCGCTCCAACCGGCAGTGCAGGACGAAGCCAACGTCCACCGCGTCGTGCTGGCGTGGCGCGCCTGGGCGACGCTCGACCTGGTCGGTCCCGAATACGCGCACACGCTCTTACGTCAGTCCGTGCGGTTCTGCGTCGATTCCGAGAAGTACTATCGGGATCGGAACCGCTCCCCGTCGGAAGTCCGCGAGCGGGCTCCTCAACTGCTGGCCGAATACCGCTTGCTGGAGCGTCCGTTGGGGACGAGGCCGGCCGAAGACGGCTGGGTGGAACACCTCGCCCGTACTATCTATGCCGGTTCTTCAGCCGAAGCGGCCGAAGCCGCCGCCGCCGCTCTGGCGGAAGGCTTCGATCCCGAAGCAGTGGGGGAAGCCATCTCTCTGGCGGCCAATCTGCTGGTGCTCAACGATCCGGGTCGGAGTCCGGAGCACAGCTCGCCCGAGAAACCGCCCGGCTGCGTGCATGGCGACTCGGTCGGCGTTCATGCCTCGGACGCCGCCAATGCCTGGCGGAACATTGCCCGCGTCAGCGAGCCTCGCCAGCGGGCGGCCAGCCTGGTTGTGGGGGCGTATCACACCGGCGGGCAGTCGTCGCGGGCCCGCGAGGGTCAATTCCCCTACACGCATCTGATCCCCGAGATCAAGGTCGCGGAAGCGGGGGGACTGCTGCGGGCGGCCCGTGAAGCGATCGAGACAGGTCAACAGGCACAGGCTGCGGCCGTTGCCCAGCGCTACCTCGAGCTGGGGCATCCCGAACGGCCGCTGCTCGACCTGCTGCTCCGCTACACCGTCAGTGAGGACGGCGCCCTGCACGCGGAAAAGTTCTACCGCACCGTGGTCGAGGAACTGGCCACCACGCGACCGGCGTTCCGCTGGCGGCACCTGGTGGCTCTGGCCCGCGTCACTGCCAGCGCGCACGGTTTCCCCGCGCCGGGTTACCAGTCCGCATGCGAACTGCTGGGGGTGGCGTAAGAGCGAGCTGCGGAACCGCCCTGCACCGCCGCCGAGTCGGCGGAGCTCCGTGAATCCGCAGGCTGACGCCTGTGGAGTGCGGGGACGGCCATGAGCCAGCCGGGGAACTCACGCAGCGGCGAGCCGCGGACCGGGACCGTCAACGACGTTCGGTTGCTGCACCGGGACAGCGGGGGGGGCGTCCGTCGGCCGCACGATTGCCCCACGGCGCCGCGCAACGTACGGTGGTCCCGTCTCTGTGAGAACTCTTCCATGCAGATTCTGGCCCGACGCTACGACGACGCCTCCCCCGTACGTGTGACCATCGGGGCCGGTTTCGTCCAGCAGCTTGAGAGAGTTCCTCCGGTGCGGCTGCCCGACGAGCAGCTCTACGTCGCCCCGGCGTTCTTCGATTTGCAGATCAACGGTCATGGCGGCCGGTGGTTCGGCGATCCCGGCCTGACGGTGGAGCAGGTGCTGGAGATTCTCCAGGCGCATTTTGCCCACGGCATCAGCCGCCTCTGTCCCACGGTGATCACCGGATCTCCGGAGGCGATGTGCGCGGGCCTGGCGGTGGTGCGAGCGGCCTGTGAACGCCAGCCCTGGGCCGATCGCATGGTGGCGGGCTGCCATGTGGAGGGGCCGTTCATCTCGCCCGAGGACGGCCCCCGCGGCGCCCACCCGCGCGAGCATGTCCGCGGATGCAGCGTGGAGGAGTTCCACCAGTGGCAGCGGGCGTCCGGCGGGCGGGTGCGGCTGGTCACGCTGGCGCCGGAAGCCCCCGGCGCCGTCGAGTTCATCCGGGCGGTCGTCCCGCAGGGAGTGACGATCGCGATCGGGCATACGGCGGCATCCACCGAACAGATTGCAGCGGCGGTCAACGCCGGGGCGACCCTCAGCACGCATCTGGGGAATGGTGCGGCGGGGATGCTGCGGCGGCATCCCAACCCCATCTGGGACCAGTTGGCGGAGGACCGCCTGTCCGCCAGCCTGATCGCCGACGGACATCATCTTCCCGCCAACGTCCTCAAAGTGATGATCCGGGCCAAGGGATGGCAGCGCGTGATCCTCACTTGCGACGCCTCGGGCCTCGCCGGACTCCCGCCCGGCGTGTACGACTACCACGGCGCGAAGTTTGAGGTTCTCCCCGACGGGCCGATCGTCATCGCCGGCCAGCGGCAGTACCTGGCCGGCTCCGGCCAGCTCACCGATGTCTGCGTCGCCCATGTGGTTTCTCTGGGAGAAGTGACGCTGGGACAGGCCTGCGACATGGCGGGGTTGCATCCGGCGCGGCTGCTGGGCGTGCCGCAAATTCGCCTCGCCGCCGGAGAACGCGCGGACCTGGTGCTGTTTCGCTGGCGAGCCCCCGGATACCGACTCCAGATCGTCGCGACCCTCGCCGACGGGGTGGTGCGGCACGGAGCGATTCCGGAGTGACAGAGCTCAGCTCCGGCTGGAACCCGCCCGCCGCTGCCGTCGGCATCACACGATCAGCATCGCGTCTCCATAGCTGTAAAAGCGATACCGTTGTGCAACCGCCTCGCGATACGCCCGCAGAATGAATTCCCGGCCGGCCAGAGCGCTCACCAGCACCAGCAGCGATGACCGCGGCAGGTGAAAATTGGTCACCAGCACGTCGACGGCGCGAAACGTGTACGGCGGACGAATGAACAGGTTCGTCTCCCCCGTGAATGGCCGCACCTCACCGGCGGGAGACGCGGCCGATTCCAGCGTCCGCACCGTCGTCGTCCCCACCGCCACGACTCGCCCCCCCCGGTGGCGCGCCTGATTCACCGCCGCGACCGTCGCGGCAGGTAGCTCGCACCACTCGGCGTGCATCTGATGTTCCGACAACCGCTCCACGCTGATCGGTCGAAAGGTCCCCACGCCGACGTGCAGGAGGATGCTCGCCACGTCGATGCCGCGCTGCCGGCACCGCTCCAAGACCTGCGGAGTGAAGTGCAGCCCCGCCGTCGGCGCCGCCACCGCTCCGGGGGTTTCCGCATACGTTGTCTGATACCGCTCCCAGTCCACCGCCGCGGCGACGTCGCGACCAAGATACGGCGGCAAGGGGACGGTCCCAAACGTCGCCAGGACGACGAGGGGATCGCCGGGCCGCTCCGGGACCACGCGCCAGATTCCCTCGCTCTCCGGCATCACCAGTTGCAGCCCGAACCGCGGCGCGGCGTCCTGGGCGGCCGGGGCCGCGGCCGGTCGGAGGTCGATCCATTCCCCCGGTTGAAGTTTCCCCCGCGTCCGACCGAGGAGACGCCAACTCCCGTCCCCCGCCATTCCCAGAAACAGCCCTTCCCAGCGTCCCCCCGTGCGACGGCGGACGCCGTGCAGCCGGGCCGGAATCACGCGCGTCTTGTTGACGACCAGCAGATCGCCCGGCGAGAGGAGTTCGGGGAGTTCGGTGAATTGCCGATGCTCGATCGTCTCCGTCGCGCGGCGGAGGACCATCAGCCGTGACGCATCTCGCGCAGGCAACGGCTCCCGTGCGATCAACTCGCCCGGCAGGTCGTAGTCGTAGCTGGAGAGTCGATCCTCAAGCGACATGGGGAGGGCGTGGTGCGTGGATTGTTCGCCGGTCGGCGGCGGTTCGGGGAGGAGGAGCGTCCGACCTCGCGTTTGCGGAGTGCTCCTGAGGAGTGAGGTCCGACAGGCGACGGTGCGGCCACCTCCCGGAGGGATTCACGCTCCCTCTTCCACGGCGCGGGTCCCTGCCAGGCGCGTGATCACCAATACGATCATCGCGGCCAGGACCATGATCAGCGACACCGCCACCGCCCCTTCCAGATTACCGACATTCAGCTCGAGGAACACGGAGGTTGACAGGACTTCGGTCTTCATCCGCGTGGCGCCGGCGAAAATGAGCAGGGGGCCGAACTCTCCCAGCGACCGCGCCCAGGCGAGCGTAAACGCGGTGACAATCCCCCGCCACGCCTCCGGCAGCACCACCCAACCGAAGGCCTGCCACCGCGTGCAGCCGAGCGAGATCGCCACCTGTTCGCACCGCGGATTGATGTGGTCGAACGTCGATTTCATCGTCCGAACTGAAAATGCACAGGCCACGGCGAATTGCGCAATCACCACCGCGGGAACCTGATAGACGACGCTGCGGGCGATCCACGCGAACGGAGGATACTGAAACAGGATCAGCAGGCTCAGCCCGATCACCAGCGGCGGCAGCACGATCGGAATGTCCAGAATGGCGTCGACGATCCGCCGGCCGGGGAACTCCCGCCGCGACATCACGAACCCCAGCGGGATCGCCACCACCACCGACAACACCGCCGAGAGTGTGCAGGAGAGGAGGCTGAGCAGAATGGAATGCTGAATCTTCTCGTCGGCCAGCGACCGGAGGATCGGATTGTTCCGCGACAGCATTCGTCCCCACGCCGACGCATCGCCGCCGTCCCGCGCCGATGCCTCCACCATGTATGCCGCGTCCGCCAGGAGCAACAGGACAATCAACAGGACGTACGTCCCGCCGACCGTCCCCAGGGCGACGGCGAAGACCCGGTTGCTGAAGGCCACCTGCCGGGGCGCAGGCACGGCCGCTTGCAGTGCCGGGCGATCATCGGATGATGAGGCGTGGTTCATCCTGCGGCGGGAGGGACAAAGGGCGATGAAGGGGAACAGGCCGCGGGGGATCATTCACCGGGGCCACGTCGGTTCAGCCCCTGTCACGGTCGTGCCTGGCAGGAGTGCGGCCTACGGCCCGCGGAAAGGTTCCGGTGGTGAGGCTCCTGCCTCCCCCCTTCCCAGGCCGCGATACCGGAAGCCCGCGGTCTCAAACGCCTCCTGCGACTCCGCGATCCGGCGGAACAGCCGGCGGGCCAGATACTTATAGGGGCTGGTCCGGGCGATGCTGAGCGGTTGAATCGCCACGCTGTTCTCCACATGCAGCGGCAACACCTCCACCTGCTCCCGGTGGGTGAGTGTATCGGTGACATAGGCGATGACGGCGTCCACGTGGCCCGTCACAACGTCCGGGACAAGCAACGCCGACGAAGATTTACCCACCACCACTTCTCCCGGCTCCCCTTGCTTCTTCCGCATCGCGTCCGCCAGACCGGCCGACTCCAGCAAGTTCCAGGTGAGCACGCCAATGGTGCACTGGGTCGGCTCTCCCAGGGCCACCCGGACGCCCGGCTGCACCAGATCGGACAGCGTCCGCACCCGTGTGCTCCCTTTGGGAACCACCAGCACCAGGTCCGCTTCCGAGACGTACGCCGCCTCCTGAAACCAGTCCCGGACCTGGTCGATCTCCAGATAGTAGCGGTCGCAGGCCATGTACAGGTCGGGGAAACCGAGTTCATGCCGCTGCTGATCGATCGCCTTCATCCGGCTGGTGAGGATGCCGCAGCCGTCGTAGATCGTGTTCACCACGACCCCTTCCTCCCGCGAAAAGTCGGCCACAATCCGTTCAACGACCCGCTTGTTGACGGCGCCGCAAAAGAACGTCAGTTCCGGACGCTCCGACCAGAGGTCGCCCTCGACAGGTTGCATCCCGAAGTCGGCAAACACCCTCAAGCCCCGATCGCGCGCCGTCAGATACCGGGCAAACCGCAACGCCGCCGTCCTTTGCCGCGACGAACGCAAGACCGCGATCGTGAGCAGATCCGGCTCCCCCGCCAGCTCCTCGACCCGGATGCCCTCCAGGCTTCCCTGGTACTCCGGAGCAGCCACGGTCGAATCCCAGACGATGCCGGCGTCCACGGCGCCGAGCTTCACGTCGTTGGCGACGTCGTTGACCGTCGGTTTGAACACGCCGCTGGTGCGGACTCGCTCGGCCAGGACTTCCCACAGGGACGACTCTCCCTCGTGGAGGCGCTGCAGCCGGTCGCGGACTCCTTGGCCGATCGCCGCCTGGTCCGGATCGGCCAACGCCACCCGCACGTCCTCCCGCAGCAGGTCGTGAATCGTCCCGATGTGCCGGGGATTGCCGGACGGGACCGCCACCACCGGCAGCGTATAGGCGATCGGCATCGTCTCTGCGGCCAACCCCAGTTCGCGCGCCTTTTCCGTGAAGAAATCATCCGCGGCCAGATAGAGGTCCGCATCTTCGGAGCGGTTCACCTGCAACTGGTTCAGCAGGGTGTTTGAGCCACCATACTGAATTTCGATGGGGACGCCGTATTCCTGCCGGTAACGGGCGATGATCTGTTCGACCGGTACGCGCATCCCTGCCGCACAGTACAACCGCAACGGTCGCGCCGTCTCCCGCGGTGGTACAGACAGCCTCCACAAGGCTCCAACCAGCAGGACGATGACGACCATCGTCGCGGCGATCGGCAACCACAGCGGGCTCAGGGCGCCGCGGCGCGCCGCACCGCCCAGGGGCGAGACGAGGAACTTTCGTGGAGACATCGGCAACGCGAGTCAGGGCCGCCAGGATGACCTCTGCATCCTTATGATTGCGTTCGCAGGGGTCAATGGTGGCCGCGCTCCACGCCTTGGCAACGGCGGCTCCTGCTCTCTACGATCGCCTCATGCCTTCTTCGTCGTCTCGCCGCCGCGAACCAACTGCCGCGCGGCGGCCGCCCCGTCCTCCCCTGGCGGCGGAGCACCTGGCTCCGCGAACGCTGGATGCGCCCCCGCCGGACGAACTCCCCGAGGTCCTCGTCCGGTCGCCGACGTGGCACGCACACCTCTTCAAACGGCGACTGGGGGCCTTCCCTCCCACGGCCCGGCATGGAGACCTCGTGCGGCTTGTCTCCGCCGAGGGAGAGACTCTGGGCATTGGCGCTTACAACCCGCGGGCGGAAGTCGCCGTGCGCGTTCTGACCCGCCGACTGGAGACGATCGACGCCGAGTGGTGGAACTCCCGGCTGCGGCAGAGCGTGGAGTTGCGGCGGAAGTTTCTGCGGCTGGATGACGTCACCACGGCGTATCGGCTGCTCCATGCGGAAGGGGACGGCATCCCCGGGCTGGTCGTCGACCGGTACGGCGATGTCCTCGTGGCGGAGGTGTACACCCTGGCGATGTATCAGCGGGCGGCGGCCCTCATCGCCCAACTGGCCTCCCTTGTCGATGCCCCGCACTGGCTGATCCGCTGCGCCCGCAACACACTTCTCCAGGAGGGATTCGAGGGGGAGGAGTTGTCGACGCCCGGCCTCCCTGCCCGCGTGGTGATCCGCGAGTATGGGACCGAGTTCGAGGTGGACCTCCGCAGTGGACACAAGACGGGGTTTTTCTGCGATCAGCGGGAGAATCGCCGGCGGCTGGTGGAATGGCGGCAGGGGGAAACCTTGCTCGATCTCTGCACGAACACCGGCGGGTTCGCCGTGACGGCGGCGCATCGGCAACCGCGGGGCGAGGTGACCGCCGTTGACCTCGACGAACAGGCAGTCGAGGCGGCGCGCCGCAACGCCCAGCGGAACCGCGTCAAGCTCCGCTGCGTGCACGCGGACGCCTTCGCCTACATGCGGGACATGCTCCGCGGGGGTCGAACGTTCGATACCGTCGTGCTCGATCCCCCCAAGTTGATTGACGGCCGCAAGGAAATCGAGTCCGGACGCCGCAAGTACTTCGATTTCAACCGGCTGGCTCAGCAACTGGTGACTCCGGGGGGTCTGCTGGTGACGTGCAGTTGTTCCGGACTGTTGGCGGAGGAGGAATTCGCTCGGATCGTCAATGCGGCGGCGCCCGCCGGTCGGCGGCTCCAAATCCTGCACCGGTCCGGCGCCGGGCCGGATCATCCCGTCGCGGGGGACTGCCCGGAGACGGAGTACCTCAAGGTGATCTGGCTGCGGGTGTGGTAACCGGCAGCCGCCCTCCGGCGTGCGCAGTCGGGCGGAGGGGCGATGGCTGCGGCCGGAGGCGGTGGAGCTGGAGCGGAGGCGGGGGCCTTTACCGGGCGGCGAATTTCCACAGATGCTGGTCGCTGCGGACGTACAGCGCGTTGCCGTCCAGCGCCGGCGTGCACAGCACGGTTTCCCCGAGGTCGTAGGTGGAGAGGATCTCGGCATCGTCCTCGCGAAGCTGGACGACCTGAATGAGTCCCTTCTCACTGACGATGTACAACCGGCCGTCGGCAATGACGGGACTGCCGCTGAAGGGTCCGGTGAGCCGCTTCTGCCACAGCCGTTTGCCATCGGCTTGTGAGGCGCAGGTGAGCGCGCCGGCACTGTTGGTGAGGTACAGCCGCCCCTGGTAAGCGGCGGGGCTGCCAGTGCCGGGAGCGAGCGCCCCCTCCTGCCAGAGGATATCCGGGACCTGCGGGTTGCTGCGTCCGCGACGGACGGCCGTGATGCCGTGCGACGACAGAAACGCCACTTCGCCATCCACGACGGACGAGGGGATGGTGGCTGCGCCGTCGGCATAGGTCCAGTCGGTCTCGCCGGTGAGGGGATCGACGACCACGGCGCCGGTCGCCCCCTGCACCAGCACGCGATCCCGCTCCGGAACGTCCCCGCGGAGGATCACCGGTGAAGTCCAGTTGGCCTTCCGGGGACGGCTCAACTTCCAGCGCGTCTCTCCCGTCTCCGCGTTGAGACCGACCGTGAACGAATCGTCGTCATTTTCGACCATGGCAATCAGCGTGCGGCCGACGACCACCGGCGAAGAACTCATGCCCAGGCTGTTGCTGGCGTTGGGATGGTCCCAGGTGAGGCCGCGGCACCACAGCAGGTTCCCTTCCAGATCAAGGCAGACGACGTCGTTGCTGGAATAGAAGGCGAACAGGCGTTCGCCGTCGCTGCACGGGGTGGGGGCGGCGACGCAGGTTTTGTCGTGGGTGACGGTGCGTCCCGTGGCCCAGAACTGCCGCTCCCACAGCAAGGTCCCGTCAGCCGCATCAAAGCTCAGCACATGCAAGCGGTCCTGCGTCGGTCCGGAACTGGCGGTGATGAAGACGCGCTTCCCTACGACGACGGGGCTGGAGAGCCCCCGCCCGGGGAGTGATGCCTGCCAGGCGAGCGTCTCCGGTCCCAGTGCTGCCGGCGGGCGGGCATCCGGAGAGACGCCGTTGACGTCGTTGCCGCGGAACTGCCGCCAGTCCGCGCGGGTCAAGGAAGCCGCCAGGAGCCACAGGGACAGGGTGTACAAGATGCAGCGCATGGTTTCATCATTTCCGGGAAAGGGATACAGGCGAGGCGGAACCAGAAGCGGGGTTTCACTCATGCAGCACGATGGCAGTGGCCGTCCGCTCAACAGCGGGGCGGGTCGGGCACCGGCGGAGTTACGGCGTCGCAGCCCGTTCCGACGCGGGCGCCTTCGCGGGCCTCAGCGGACGGCCATACGGGTCGCAGATGCGGAACTGGAAGCTCCACTTCTGGGCCCATTCCTGGTCCTGCTCGTTCTGACAGACCTTGAGGAGGATGCGATTGAGGCCGGGTTTGAGGATGCCCGCGACCCGGTATTGATCGAACCTCATGCCGCGGTGGTACTCCTCGCGGGCAAACAAAAGCTCTCCATTGAGCCACAACTTCCAGGCATTCGCGGTGGCGAGGCGGAACTCGACGGGCTGTTCCCGGTTGCTGGGGAACTCGGTGGTGACGTAATCAATGGCCCCCTTGTGCGGCGCGGTGAGCGCGGCGAGGTCGAAGGTCCCATCCGGTTCGTGGCTCCGCAGCCGCTGCCAGCGGACCTCTCCGAGCTGACCCTCATACACGGCGTCCAGTTTGATCTCCCGCTCCGGAGGATAGACGACCGGGAAACCTTGCATCTCCCGGTTGTCGAACGGGCCGATGACGTCCCACTCGGTGATCAGTCCGTAGTGCGCCACCAGATCGACGGGTTGTCCCAGTTCCGCCAGCGACTTGACGATCGGATCGACCTGCTGGGGATCGCCGGCTCCGTCGAGAGCCTGACGGAAGAGTTGCGCCGCTTCCTCCCTGCGTCCGGCCTCCAGCGCGGCACGGGCCTGCGCGATGAGCCGCGCCACCGCCTCGCGGCGCATCTCAATGCTGGGGTCGTCGAGGGCCCGGGGGATGAGTTCGTCGGCCAGCTCCGGCCGGGCGCGAATGATCCACTCATAGGCGAGCCGGCGAGCCCGCGGCTCGTGGCGACGATCGTGGTAAAAACGGAGCAGGTCGTCGAGGGGGAGCGCATTGTGCGTCAGCGCCCGCTCGGCCACGGACTCGAACGCCCCGCGCAACCAGTTGGCGGCGAGAGGGTTGGCGCCGTCGATGGCGGCCAGCGTGGGAAGCAGAACGGCGGCGTCGCCGGCACTCAATTCCCGGACGGCGGCCTGAGCAGCCACGTGACCGACCCCGTCGTGAGCAATGGCCCGAATCGTCGTCAGCAGTTGCGACACGTCCGCCTCCGACGCCGCTACCATTCCCACGACGACGCCTCCCAGCCAACACGCCAATCCGAACCAGACACGCATGGACAAACTCCTGTGCAAATGCGGTTGAGTCTGCACACTCTACTCAAATCGGGAGGGCGATCCAGTCACCAGTCACCAGTCACCACTCCAGCGGTGCAGGGCGTGCGCGTTGTTCGATCGGCGGGAGTGCACTCCGCAAGCGGACCGATCAGGCTCGGCCGGTCAGCCACCCGGCGCGCCTGGGGAGTGGAATGGCGAACACGGGGACGGGGAGGAACTCACCCCCCGGTCCATCACGGGTGGGGAGTGACGGACTTGGCATCCCGTCCAATCCCGTTAACCTTCCCAGCCGCCGGCGGTTTGTTGTGCGACCTGAACCGTCTGTCCCCCCTTTGCGGAGTGCGATCCCCATGTCGAGTTCCGAACCGGTCGTCATCCGCGTCGGCCACAGTCCCGATCCGGACGATGCCTTCATGTTTCACGCCCTGGCGAACGACAAGCTCGACACGGGGCGATACCGGTTCGTCCACGAGCTTCAGGACATCGAGACCCTCAATCGCCGGGCCCTGCGGGGGGAGCTGGAACTGACGGCCGTCAGCCTGCATGGTTACGCCTATCTGACCGATCGGTATGCGCTGTGCAGTTGCGGAGCGAGCATGGGCGACAACTACGGTCCGATGGTCGTGGCGCGGGAACCGCTCGACCGGGAGGAACTGCGGCGGCGGACGATCGCCGTGCCGGGAACGCTGACGACGGCGTTTTTGACGTTGAGCCTGTGGCTGGGGGGGCGCGGGAGTGAAGCCGCCGCCAACGATCCCGATGCCGCGTTCCGGTTCGAGGTGCACCCCTTTGACGAAATCCTCGCGCTCGTCGAGTCGGGGCGGGTCGATGCCGGGCTGATCATCCATGAAGGGCAGCTCACCTACGCCCAACAGGGGTTGCAATTGATCGTCGATCTGGGGGCGTGGTGGATGGCGGAGACCGGCCTCCCCTTGCCGCTGGGAGGGAACGCGATTCGCCGTGATCTGGGTCGCCGGACGATGGAAGAGGTCACGGCGCTGCTCCGGCAGAGCATCCGCTACGGTCTGGAGCACCGTGAGGAGGCGCTGGCCCACGCGCTGCAGTACGGCCGCGACCTGGACCGCTCTCAGGCCGATCGGTTCGTGGGCCTGTACGTCAACGACTGGACGCTCGATTTCGGTCCCCGCGGCCGCGCGGCGATCGACGCACTCTTCCGCCGCGGCCGCGAACTCGGCTTGATTCCCCACGCCGTCGCGGTGGAGTACATCGAGGGCGCGTGGCAATAACAATGTCGACGGAGGGCGGACGTCCGGATGACAGTTCGATCAACGAGGAGGAGAACAAAGCGCGCCAGTGAGCGGGGGCGCCACGTTGCCCCCGGGGACGATTCTGGGGGAGGTACTCACCCTGCCGCACCGCTGAGTCGCACAAATTCCCGCACGTGCTCCTCGACGATGTCCAGGCTGCGGTTCCAGAAGTCCGGCCGGGTGAGATCGTAGCCGAGCGTCTCCTGCACAACCTCTTCCGTCAGCCGGGAGCCGCTCGCCAGCAGAAAGCGGCGATACCGGTCGCTGAAACCGGGCCCCTCGTCGTGCGCCAGTGCATACAGCCCCTGCGAGAGGAGATAGCCGAAGGTGTAGGGGAAGTTATAGAAGGGCCAGCCGGCGATGTAGAAGTGGAGCTTGCTGATCCAGAAGCCGGGATACCAGCCATCGTCGGCGAGGGCGTTCAAGTAGGCCTCCTTCTGGGCAGATTCCATCAGTTCGAACAATCGCTCGGCCGGGACTTCTCCCGCGGGACGCTCCCGGTGAAAGGCGTCCTCGAACAGGAACCGGCAGTGGATGTTCATGAGGAAGGCGACGCCGTCGGCGCAGATGTTGTCGAGGATGGAGAGTTTCTCGGACGTCGTGGCGGCGTCGGCGAGGCGGCGATCGTTGACGATCGCTTCGGCGAAGGTGGAAGCCGTCTCCGCCAGGTTCATGGGATAGTCGCGGAGGAACAGCGGCCGCTCCCGCAGCACCCACGAGTGATAGGCGTGGCCGAGTTCGTGCGCCAGGGTGGACATGCTGTCCGGAGAGCCGGTGAAGGTCATGAAGATGCGGGAGACCCCTTTGGTCGGCAGGCCGGTGCAAAAGCCCCCCTGCCGTTTTCCAGGCCGGTCCTCCGCTTCGACCCACGCGCCGCGCAGCGCCTGATCGGCGAACGCACCGAACTCGGCACTGAATTCGCCGAGGGTGTTCACCACCGTGGAACAGGCTTCGTCCCACGACAGCCGGCCGGCGGCTCCGGCGACGCGGGGGGGCGGCGCGGCAGCCTCCCGCATCATCGGCAGGGGCGCCTGGGTGTCGTACCAGCAGAGTTTCTCCAGCCCCAGCAGCTTCGCCTTCGCCGACAGATACTCGACCAGACACCCCTTGCGCTCGGTGATCGTGCGCCACATGGCGTCCAGAGTCGGGCGCGTCATGCGGTTCAGCCGCAACGGCACGGCGAGATGATCGATCCCCAGCCGGCGGTACTTGGTCAGCCGCGCGCCGCAGATGTGGTTGAGGGCGTCGGCACAGGTGTCGGCGATGGTTTTCCAGGCGCGGCTGGCGGCATAGAAGTTGTTCTGTCGCACGCTCCGTTCCGGAGAGTCGAACTGCACCTGACCGGGAGATTTCTTGACGAGTTCCCCCTTCTCCATCACCTCGATGCGCAACTCACCCGAGAGGCGGTCGTACAACCGGGACCAGGCGTTCAATCCGTCCACGGCGAGTTCCGCGGCGAGGAGTTCCTCCCCCTTGGGAAGCCGCAGCGCCGCGGATCGTTGACGCTCCTCGAGGTAGAAGCGGACCCGCGCCAGCCGCTCATCCTGATCGAGAATCGCCGCCAGACGCCCGGGGTCGATCTCCCGCAGACCGAATTCCACGTTGGTGAGCGTCTGCTGCCATTGCGGCTCCAGCGCCGCAAGAACCCCTTCCAGCCGCTGGTATGTTTTATTGCCGGCGTCCGCCGCGCAGTGGCAGCCGACGAACGCACCCAGGTCCTCATAGCGGCTGAGGACGTCGGCCATGCGATCGAGGTATGCCCCCCAGGCGGCCGAGTCGGTCTCCACCGACGGCAGCAGCTCGGAATCTGCGGCAAGCTGCCGCATGTCCGTCCGCAACCGCTCCAGGATCGGCGCAAAGTCGGCACTGGCCGGGTTGGGGTAGAGGGAATCGAGGTCCCAGTTGAGAGCATACGTGGCCATCAGGAGGTCCCTTCCAGAGTTCCAAGCGTGGGGGTGGTCCGCATGATAGTCGTCGCGGCTGTGGTCGGCATCTGCGGCATCCAGCAACGCGGCTGTTCGGGTCGGAGGGGGAGCGTGGGAGGTTCCCCCCATTCGGCGGATGTCCGACCCCCTCAGCGGGACAACCGCGTTGCCGTGAACTGCGGCGGCCAGCCCCTGCCGCGACGCCCGGAAGGTTGTTATGCTGAATGCCGCAGTCATCTGAATGCCTCAGTCCAAGGTGCGGAACGTCGGTGCGGCGCAGGAGTCGCTGGGATGCCATCGAACCCCATGAGGCTCATCAATCAGGCTGGCTCACAGTCAGAGCGGTTGGCCTGCTGCACCCCCGCATCCCTGCGAACGGTGATGATCGGCGGCGCGGCGGTCCTGCTGTGGGCTGCCGCGGTGTTCGCGCAACCGGCGGGACGCCCGGGGAGCCGCGCCCCGAACGATCCTGACCTGACCCCCATCCGCCGGGAGTTTGTGGTGGATGGCGTCCAGCGTGCGGCGCTGGTGTTTGTCCCGAAGGAGGCGGGGGACGCCCCGCTTCCGGTCGTGTTCGCGTTCCACGGCCGCGGCGGGACGATGCAGCGGGCGGCGGCGATGTTCGGCTTCCATCAGCAGTGGCGGGAGGCCATCGTGGTCTACCCCCAGGGGCTCCCGACTCCCGGTCCTGCCGACCCTGAAGGAAAACTCCCCGGCTGGCAGGTCACTCCCCTCGACGACCAGAACCGTGATCTCCGCTATTTCGACGTGATGCTTTCCGCACTGGAACGGGATTACCAGGTGGACCGCCGACGGATTTACGCCAGTGGACACTCGAACGGCGGTTTCTTCACGTACACGCTCTGGGCCGCGCGGCCCAGTGTGTTGGCCGCCGTGGCTCCCTCCGCGTGTACTACCGAGCGGCTGGGCGATGCAGTGCGGCTCACACCCAAACCGGTCTTCCACGTGGCGGGTGAGCAGGATTCGCTGGTGCCGATCGAGTCACAACGTCGAACGATCGAGCGGTTGAAGAAACTGAACGGCTGTGAGGAGGAACGTCCCGGGCGTCGGCCCGCCGTCCGCATCTCTCCCTCGCCGGGAAGAACTCCGGTGGTGACGTTCATCCATCCGGGGGGACACGGCTATCCGACCGCGGCCTCCGCGCCCATTGTGGAGTTCTTCCAGCGTTACCGGGGAGCGGAGCAGGTCGCACCCGCACCGTGAGGCGAACTCTCCGCGCGAACGACGGGTCTCTCCGGTGCTGACGCAGCCATGACCACAACCGCCGGCGGAGTTCCAGGAATCAGAGTGCATGGACTGAAACGAGCCAGTTCCACAACCGGCGCGCGGGGGGCGTCAGCCCCTCGAGCACCCGAGTCCGGTGGATGCGGATTGGTCATGTCCCGGATATGAAACTGGCTCACCTCAGAGGAGAAGACGGACGTGGCACGACTGGGCGTCAATATCGATCACGTGGCAACCATCCGGCAGGCGCGGCGGACGGTGGAGCCGGATCCGGTCTGGGCTGCGGTGCTGGCGGAACTGGGCGGGGCGGATGGCATCACCGTGCACCTCCGCGAGGACCGGCGACACATCCAGGACCGCGATCTCCGGCTGCTCCGCGAGACGGTGCGGGTGAAGCTGAACCTGGAGATGGCGGCCTCGGACGAGATCACCGCGATTGCGCTCGCCGTCAAGCCGGATCAATGCACGCTGGTACCCGAGCGCCGGGAAGAGGTGACGACCGAAGGGGGATTGGACGTCCGCGCGCACCGCGAACGGGTGCGCCGGTGCGTCGAGCAGCTCCGCGGTGCCGGCATCGAGGTCAGCCTGTTCGTCGATCCCGACGCCGCCCAGATCGAGGCGGCCCAGGAACTGGGAGCGCAGGCCGTGGAGCTGCATACCGGCCGCTATGCCGACGCGGCGACCGAAGCGGAGCGCAAGGAGGAACTGTGTGCGCTGATTGCAGCGGCCAACGTGGCTCACCGCGAGGGGCTGCTCTTGCATATGGGGCATGGGTTGACCTACCAAAACGTCGTTCCCGTGGCGCGGATCGCCGGCGTGTGCGAGCTCAACATCGGGCACAGCATTGTCTCGCGGGCGGTCCTGGTCGGGATGGAACGGGCGGTGCGGGAGATGAAGGCCCTGGTGAGCGGGGAGTGATCGCCACCGGAAGGTCTGCTTTGGCGATCGCTCGTCCGGCCGCCTAAAATGAACTCCGCGATCGATCCTCCCCCTGAGTCTTCCATGCCGCCCCTGTTGTCCGATGCCGACGTCCGTGACTGGTTCCAACGGGAACTCCCCCCGGCAGACTTTCGCGGCAAACGGGTGCTGCTGATCGTCCCCGATCAAACCCGCACGGCGCCGCTGCCGCTGCTGTTCGACGCCGTGCACCGGCGGCTGGCCGACGTCGCTGCGCGGCTGGACGTCATCGTCGCCCTCGGGACGCATCCGCCGTTGAGCGAAACCCAGCTCCACAAGCTGCTGGGGATTACCCCCGAGAACCGGACGCGGCTGCTGACACACACGCGGATTTTCAACCACGCCTGGAACGATCCCGCGCAGCTCACCACCATTGGCGTGTTGAGCCGCGCGGAAGTCGAGGAGGCCACCGAGGGGCGGCTGTCGCTCGACGTGCCGGTGCAGATCAACGCCCGTATTCGCGATTACGACCTGCTGCTGGTGCTCGGGCCGGTCTTTCCGCACGAGGTGGTCGGCTTCTCCGGAGGGAACAAGTACTTCTTTCCCGGTATCTCCGGCCCGGACCTGCTGAACTTCTTCCACTGGCTCGGGGCGCTGATCACGAACGTCGGCATCATTGGCGTCAAGCAGACGCCGGTGCGGGAGGTGGTGGACCGCGCCGCGCGGCTGATTCCCAGGGAGCGACGGGCGATCACGTTCGTCGTCTCCTCCGACGGCACGCCCCGCCTGCACGGGCTGTTCTACGGCACACCCGAGGAGGCCTGGAACCGGGCGGCCGATCTCTCGTCGCAGACCCACATCCGCCGCGTGCCGCGGCCGTTTCACACGGTCCTCTCCTGTGCACCGCCGATGTACGACGAACTCTGGGTGGCCGGGAAGTGCATGTACAAGCTGGAGCCGGTGGTCGCGGACGGCGGCGAACTGATCATCTACGCCCCCCACATGCACGAAATCTCGGTCACGCACGGGAAGGTCATCACCGAGATCGGCTACCACTGCCGGGACTACTTCACCAAACAATGGGACCGTTTCCGGCACTATCCGTGGGGCGTGCTGGCGCACTCGACGCACGTCCGGGGCGGCGGGACCTTCGAGAACGGCGTCGAGCGGTGCCGCGTACAGGTCACGCTCGCCTCGCAGATTCCTCCCGAGGTGTGTGCGAAGATCAACCTCGGCTATCGCGACCCCGCGACGATCGACGTCGAATCGTTTGCCGGCCGCGAAGACGAGGGGGTGCTCCTGGTGCGGAAGGCGGGCGAACAGTTGTACCGCCTGGCGGAGTGAAGCGGTCGCGGCCGAACCGCACTCACCCGCCGCTCCACTGCGGGGGACGCTTCTCCAGAAACGCCGCGATCCCTTCCTGCGCGTCCGCGCACTGGAGGTTGTCCGTCATCACCTCGACGGCGGCGGAATATGCGGCCGGCTCGGACAGGTGCCGCTGCGCGTAGAACGCCCGCTTTCCCAGCCGGACGACGTGAAAACTCGACCGGCAGATCGCCGCACACAACTCCTCCACCGCCGCGTCCAGCTCCTCCGGCGGAACAACGCGATTGACCAGCCCGGCGGTCAGAGCGCGGTCGGCGGAGATCGGCTCGCCGGTCAGGAGCATCTCCAGGGCCAACCGCTGCGGTACGCAGCGGACCAGCGGGACCATCGGCGTCGTGCAGAACAGGCCGATCTTCACCCCCGGAGTGGCGAACGTGGCGTGAGAGGAGGCCACGGCCAGATCGCACGCCGCCACAAGCTGGCACCCCGCCGCCGTCGCCACTCCCTGCACGCGCGCGAGCACCGGCTGCGGAATCTCCCGCATCCGCTGCATCATCCGGGCGCACAGGGCGAACAGTGCCTCCGCCTGTTCCGTATCGAGTGTGGAGAGTTCCTTGAGATCATGTCCGGAGCAGAAGACCGGACCGGCCGCTGCCAGCACGACGACGCGCACTTCCTCATCCGCGCCAATCCGGACGAGGACATCGTCGAGGTGTTGCAGCAACTCCCGCGACAGAGCGTTGCGGCGCTCGGGCCGGTTCAACGTCAGCCGGCAGATGTCGCCGCACCGCTCGACCAGCAGACCGGATTCGGCCGACGAACCTGACATGCCGTGCAAGCCGGGAGGGGGGGGAGGAACGCGTGAGCACATCCACACCAGATAACATACTCCATCGACGTGCAGGAGGGGACGTCAGGGGAGATGCAGGCGATCGCTGTGCTCCAGATTGGCGAACGCTCCTGTTCGCCGGCTGGCTGGCCAGCCGTGCCTGATCGCACCTCTCGGACAGAGCTCTCCCTCCAGTGGGAACAAAATGCGAAGCCCATGGGGGGAGATGCAGTCCTCTCTCTCCGTTGGCGGGCGTGGCGAGCCGCCCCTCACGGGGCGGTGTGGAGGGGGGACGCGGTGTCCGGAGGCGACGTCGCTGATTCTGCTGGCACGGATTCCACGGAGACCTCCAACAACAGTCCGGGGAGAAACACCTCGGGCAGGCTGCTGAGTGCGCGGTCGTCAAGCATCTTGACGTGCAATCCCTCCAGGGCTGCGTGGTGGCGAAGCTGATGAATCGCCTCCCGGCAGCCATAGGCGAAGTACGCGCGCCCTCCGGATGTCAGGTGCGAACGCAAGCCCCCCACCAGCGAACGCAGGAGCTGGAAGTGCTCATCGTACAAGGCGTATTCCGCAATCGTCCGCGGGGTCTGATTCTCCCAGGGGGGATTGGAGAGGATCAGATCGAACCGTTCTCGCTCGGCCAGCGGACTGTAGGCGCCGGGGGAGCGGGAATCCACCAGTCTCAGCTCCAGCCGGTCCGCCAGCCCCAGGGCCTCGGCATTGTGGGCCGCGTTGACCAGAGCCTGGGGATTGATGTCCGTGGCGACGACGTGAGCCGCACCCGCTTGCAGACAGCACAGCGCGATCAACCCGGTCCCGGTGCCGATCTCGAGCACCCGTTTTCCCCGCACCAGGTCGGTCTCCCGGATCAGTCGCCGCAGACTGGCCGTGTCCTCCGGTTCCCAGAAGACGGTCTCCATCTGCGCCAGCGGCGCGGGGAGGTCTTCCACTGTGTGCCAGGCCACAATGCTGGGCAGGGGGACCGTGCCGAGCGGGCGCGCCGCGGACAGAGCGGACTCGCCGGGGCCGTCGGGTGCGCGGACGGCCCCGGCGTCAGCGGGGGAGGCCGGGGGTGATGCCGGCGGCGCGGAGGGAGCGCACGCCGGGATCACGAGCAGCAGACACCCCAGCCCCCATCGTCGCATTCTGCACACGTCACTGAGTCTGTGTGGTCTCGGACGTCGCCGGCGCAGCACCCTCCGGAGGAGTGGACTCCGCGGGCAGATTCGTCGCGGGGGACTCGGCCGGCGGAGGTGGCTCCGGGGAGCCGGCCGGCGGCGGAGTCTCCCCCTCCGTCGGAGGCCGTTGCGGACGCGAACCGGTTTCATCGTGACTGCCGGGAGCTCCGGGCCGCGGCCCCCGCTGAGCGCGGCGGGCGGCGAATTCTTCGGCGTCCAGGAAACCGTCGCCGTTTGTGTCGATCTCGGCGAAGACGGCCTGCATCCGCTCTGGCGCTTCCTCGCGGCTCAGCCGACCATCGCTGTCGCCATCGAACTGCATGGGGTTGAAGTCGGGCCGGCCACCGCCGCCCGGAGGTCCGCCCCCTCCGCCGGGGGCCATCGGCGGCCCGCCATGTTCACCGCCATCCGCCGGGGCATCCGCCGTTTCGAGGACGGGACGCTGCTCCGGCGGAGGGGGATTGTCGTTGAGGACTTCCGTGATCATCCGCGACTTCACCCCATACCGCAGGTGGATGCCGTAATCTTTGAGCAGTCCCTTCCAGATGTAATGGCGCATCCCCTCGATGCCCATCGTTTCGTCGCTGGTGACCGGTCGCCCCACGAGGAGCGGTTCAATGGAATCAATCGTGACGTGGGAGATGTCGGAGGATGCTTCCGTGGTCTTGACTGCTTCCAGAATCCGTTGCAGCGACTGCCGGCAGTCGTACCACGCTTTGGCTTGAACGGCGATCAGTGCCAGCCCCACCACAATCACGCCCCAGACAACCACCCGCTCGACCGGATTTCTGGGCTTGGAGGGGGACTGCGGTGCCGGCTCGGGCACAGGACGGTTCGGAGGACTTTGCGGATCAGACTCAGACATGGGAAGCTCCCGAAGAAGGGGTGGAAGGGAACGGATGTCGCTTCGAGAACCGCAGACACGACAGGGACATTTCCAGAATTGCACTCGAAACGCTTGACAATTTCCAGCGGGAAGCCGGGGAAGGAAGGAGCGGCTGGCAGGTTGCCTGGTCGCAGGAGACGAGGGATGCAGCGGGAATCAGGACCCTATGTGCTCCGCAGTGGGGGGTGCATCACTGCACCCATCGCCGCAGACACAACCTCACGATCCTCCTCTTTCCCCCTGCAATCCGGGGCCTTGGCCGACGACGTTCGCTCCGCCCCCCCCCCCCGCCCACTGATGCGACCAAGGCCTTCGCATCGTTCATACTGGAGGAAGATTGCTGTCGTGGAGGACCGATCAGGCACCGCTGCCAAGCCAGCCGGTGAACAGGGGGTGATCGCCAATCTGGAACAGAGCGATCGCCCTGCCGATGCGACGCCCCGGACTTGAAGGGACGCCCTCGCCGGGGGAACATGAAGCCCTCCCGCCGGCTCCTCCCTGCACCTCAAGCGCCTCACACCGCTGCCGGCGAGCCGGACTCAGCCGATCGAACCTGCTCAGGAGCCTGACTCATGCGACTCGGGAACCTTGGGAACCACCGTTCGTCCGTGCGGCTTCTCCTGCCGGTGATGATGCTGGCCGCGGCGGTGGACGCTGCGGTCACGGCGGCGGCGAAGGAGCGGCCGAACATTGTCTGGATCATCTCCGAGGATGCCTCACCGCACATCGGCTGCTACGGAGAAACGACCATTCGGACGCCGCATCTCGACCGCCTCGCCGCCGAGGGGGTGCGCTTCACGCAGGCGTTTGTCACCTGTCCCGTCTGTTCGCCCAGCCGCTCCGCGATGGTGACGGGGATGTACCAGACGACGTTGGGAGCCCACAACCACCGCAGTCAGCGTCCGGTGGGGAAGGGGAGTGCTCCGGGACCGTTCCTGTCCAGCTATGCCCTCCCCTCCTCCCTCCGGCTGATCCCGCAGCTCTTCTCCGAGGCGGGGTATTACGTCGTCAATGGCGGCACCGGAAAGACCGACTACAACTTCCTCGAACCGGAGGGACTCTACCGCGGCAAGGACTGGACCGGCCGGGGGCCGGAGCAACCGTTCTTCGCCCTGATCGAACTGCGCGGCGGGAAGTTCCGAAAGGCGCGGGTGGAGCCGATGACCGATCCCGCCGCTGTCACGCTCCCCCCCTACTACCCGGACGATCCCGTCCTCCGCGCTGACTGGGCGGAGTACCTCAACTCGTGGGTCGCCTGCGACCACGAAGTGGGACAGGTGCTGGCGCGGCTGGAGCGCGAAGGCGTGCTGGACAACACCGTGGTCTTCTTCTGGACGGATCACGGCATCAGTCACGCCCGCGGCAAGCAGTTCCTGTACGACGAAGGCATCCATGTGCCGCTGATCGTTCGCTTCCCCGACGGCCGCCTCGCCGGGACGACGCGCGACGACCTCGTGTTGCAGATCGACGTTGCCGCCTGTTCTCTGGCCCTGGCGGGACTGCCGATCCCGGAATACGTGCAGGGGCGGGATCTGTTCGCCCCCGACTATCAGCCGCGCCGCGAGATCGTCTCCGCCCGTGACCGCTGCGACGAAACTGCGGACTGCATCCGCTGTGTCCGCACGGCCCGGTTCAAGTACATCCGCAATTTCCATCCCTACGTCTCGCACATGCAGCCCAACCAGTACAAGGACGACAAGGAGATCGTCCGCCGCATGCGAGACCTGTACGCTGCGGGAAAGCTGACCGAACTGCAAGCCCGCATCTTCGCCCCCACCCGTCCTCCCGAAGAGCTGTACGATCTTCAGGCGGATCCCCTGGAAACGCACAACCTGCTCACCGGCTCCGCCGACGAGCAGCGCGCCCACCGCGACACCGCCAATACCCTGCGGCTGAAGCTGTACCAGTGGATGGCCGAGACCGCCGACCTGGGGCTGATTCCCGAACCGGTGCTGGAGGAACTGGGGCGTCGTCACGGCAGCAAATACGGAGTGCTCCTCCCCCGGGATCGCCTCTTCTGGCAACTCATCGACGTCGTTGAAGCGGGAGAACGCCGCGACGTCTCCGTGCTGACGACGGCCTTGCGGCATCCGCACCCCGCCGTCCGCTGGTGGGGGGCGACGGGGCTGGGCCTCGCCGGCGACGTCTCCGCCGCTGCGGTGCTGCGGGAACGGTTCGAGGACGAATTCACTGGTGTGCGCGTGGCGGCGGCCCAGGCCCTGTGCCAACTCGGCCACACCGACGTCGGACTCCCTCAGATCGAAGCACTCATCAACGATGAGAATCGGATTGTCGGAATGTACGCGCTGCGGGCGCTGGAGTTGATTGGTCCGGCGGCGCGGCCCGCCCTCCCGGCCATTGAGGCGGCACGCACCAGCCCCTACGACGGCACGCAGCGGATCGCCCATCGCCTTGCTCGACAACTGACCGCCGCCCCATGAGTGCGGAGGTTGAGTGCGGGGGTTGAGTCCTCATGGCCTCGGTGCCGCGGTGTGAGTGGAACAGGGCCGCGGCCCTCAATCGAACCTCCCACCAAACGGACCTCACCGAACAGACCACGAGATCCCCGCAAAACCCTGCATGGTTCCGGGACCACGGCGACTGAGGCGTTCCGATGGGCGCGAGGTTCTCATGAGAAGCGTCACAACCCTCCACCCTCTCCCTCTCGCCCGGGGGGAAAGGGAGGGTGGTGAAACTGCTTCCTGAGAACCTCCCGGGAGAAGCCCCGCCTTGCGAGTCGCCCGCGGCGCGGTGGGATCACCAGTACGGAATCGCTGCTCTCTCCTCTTCCGCGCAGTGCGACGAGGCGGCCGACTCAGCATCCCAAACGCCGCCGCAGCCTCGAGCGGTGGAGTGTGTGGTCGGAGGGCGATCTTCCGCAGTGGTGACATGTGACGGAATGGTTCTGACAAAGCACCGTTGCTCTCGTTCGAGGCGGGGGGGAAGCGCGAGCTGTTCGCGCGGAGCCTGCCGGAGGGGAGGCGGCCTAGCTCCGAGCCATGATCCCCGTTTTCGGGGTGATGGGCTGTTATGAGAAGAACTCTCCCTCCGTTTTCAGTCTTATACCGTCCGCTGGCGGGGGTAGGGGGAGGTGTGGAGCGAGTCCACGTCTCCAGCGGTGCCTGTCTGTAGGGGCCAACGAGAGCGCGATCCCTGTCACAAGAGTCAATCTGTTCGTGGGGAACAGGTTCCGTTGCGGGGCTGAAGGAGTCCGCAATGAGCGTGTTTGTGGAAGGTCTCTGGGAGACGGTGGTTCGTGCAGTCAGGTTGCGGGACTCTCCCTCCGGCCGGTGCCGTTCCAGCAGGCTGAACCGGCGGTCCTCTGTCCGCGATCCACGGGTGCAGCCGTCGTCGATCGGTGGCGGGGGCCGCTCCACGAACTTTCCTTCTCTCTTGCCATCCTGGGAGGTCGTTGCTCACCGTGTGTCATCTGCGGCTGGACGTGGTCGACGATCGCAGCCGGCGGCGGAGGCTGGCGGCAGATCGAAATTCCCCAGGTCGTCGGAGGCCGTGGGAGATCCGGGGGCGTCAGCCCCCGGATCTCCGCTGATGGCCCGGACCGTCCGAAAACCCGCTGTGGCATCACCACGATCGCTGAGTCCGATCGCCGCTCAAACGGCCCCGGGCCTGACGGCCCGGGCTCGCCTCTGCGAACGTCACTCGGCGAGCCGGGGGCGTCAGCCCCCGGACCGTCCCGTCAGGACCGACGTGCCCCCCGCGCGCGACGCAATCGCTTTCGCCGCACCCCTGATCCGTCCCTCTGTTCTGCCAGCCGCCGATGCCGTCGGCGGGGCGGGGTGGGAGCCCTCTCCCCAGGAGCAGGCGAGCGGAGGATGTGGAACTGCAACACGCCCCTGACCGGACCACCATTCCGCGGCTGCACCCGCGATCCACCCGCTCAGCCCCGTGGAGTGGCATTGGGGGGCGGAGGCGATAAGATATTGAGGTTTCTGGATTGGTTGTGCGGGCACAACTCCTGCGGGGACTGACCTCGTCCGCACGTCTCTCGGTTCAGTCGAGGTTGCTTCACATGGGACAAGTTGATGGAGGCGAACAGCGGAGGTGAAGAGTCGCGGCATGAACGTGCGTCGTTCCTGAATCCACCTTCCTGACCGCAGGGTTCAGCCGGAAGGTTCCCTTCCGGTGGTGAACGTGCGGTTCCTCAAGGGGAGCCAGATCCAATGCGTGTGCTCGTCGGTTGGGATGATCCCGTGGAGGCGGAACTGCTCAGCGCCTATCTCACCGTGGACGACGGCGAGGTGCGTCTGTGCGAGAGCGAAGCCGACGCCCTCTCCGCGGCGGAGAACGAACGCTGGGATGCGGTGTTGCTCAGCTCCGGCTTTCCCACCCCGGAGCGGGGCTTTGAGATGTTTCGGCAGCTTCAGCGACGGCTGCCGGACGTCCCCTTCATCGGAGCGGTCCCGGCCACCGATGTCTATCGGATCGCGCGATTCCTGACCAACGGGTTGCGGGGTTATCTGATCCGCGATCCTGCCGGCGACTACATGTTCCTGGCTCGCGGAGTAATCGAAGCGGCGATCCAGGCGGTGGAGTCGGAACGAGAGCGGTTTGTGGCCGAAAAACTCCGCGAGGAGGTCGAATCGGTCCGCAAACTTCAGTCCTCGATCATTCCGCGGATCATGGACTGCCCCCATGGCTACCATGTCGCCGCGCGGTATGAGTCGTCTCAGATTCGCGTCATCGGAGGCCGGCCGGTCACGATGGCGGGAGGCGACTATTACGACGTGTTCGCCCTGCCCGACGGCAAACTCGCCTTGATCGTGGGCGACGCTTCCGGTCACGGGATGCGGGCCTGCATGTCGATCATGACCATGCACACCCTGATCCGCTTGCTGCGCGAAAACCGATTTCAGGATTCCGCCTCATTCGTGGAGCAGGTCAACCGCAACCTCTGCCAGCAGACGATCGTCAACGACGAGGGGGGGTTCATCACGCTGATCTACGGCGTCCTCGACCCGGAGAATCATACCTTCACCTGGACCTCCGCCGGTCACCCCGTACCGCTGTTACAGCAACGCTGCAGCGGCGAGGTGATCTCCATCGCTGATCCGGACGCCACCGGCCTCCCCCTGGGAATCATCGATTCCGCCGAGTACACCACCCAGGTGACCCCCATCCCTCCCGACAGTCGGTTGCTGCTCTACACCGACGGACTCGTTGAGTGCTTCTCCATGTCGGAGCACGAGCACCAGGAGTTTGGAGAAGCCGGCCTGCGCAGCACCCTGGCGGCCGCCAGAGAACTCACCCTCGAAGAAACCCTGCAACGACTCTTCGACGCCACCCTCGAGTTCACCCGCGGAGAAGGTCGGCACGACGACACCTCCGTCGTCCTGCTGGAACGCACTTCGTGCGCCTGAAAACACTCACTCCCTCAGCTCCGAAACCACTCGCAGCCTCACAGGAAAGCAACGCTGCACCTCCCGCTGCGGCACATGTTGAGCTCGCCGGAGTGGGAACGGACCTTTCCCCGGAGACTGCAGCAGGTCACCAGCGGCGAATCATCCCCCAGCGACCCTGACACGGAGCATACGCCCACGGGTAGTACCTGTGGCTGTGGCCCCACCCCCAGCCGACGCTGCTGTAGCCCCACCCGTGATGGCTCCATGTCGGCCAGGCGTAGTCCCAGTACGGACCGGCAGGCCATCCCCCGCCCACCCACCACGGCCCGTACCGGTCATCGTACCGCGGGCCGGCGTACCAGCCGTGCCAGTAGGCGGTATATCCCGGCGCCCCGTAGGCGGTGGCGTAGTTCCAGTAGCCGTTCCAGGTGCTGGGATATTGGACCCAGCCCGGATGGCCGAGCGTCCCATACGGACCCCATCCGAAGGCGGTTCCGGGAGAGTGAGTGGCCCCCTCGTGGATGGGTGCTGGCGGCTGGAGCCCTCCGGAGGAATCGCTGGAACCGCCCGGCGAAGGGGGCACGGCTCCCTCCGGGGCGGACGGCGACGCGGTTCCCGGAGTGGTTTCCTGCGATCCGGCCGGGGCTGCTTCTGCCGGCAGGTCCGTTTGCGGAGCGGCCTGAACCGCTCCCGCAGGTGCCTCATCAGCTCGCAGGGCCTCATCGCCCATAAGTCCGATCGCCGCTCCCAGAACGAGCACGCCGCTCCATCCCCAACACTTCCGCCCAGTGGTCGTCGTCATGAGTCACTTCCCCCATCTGTCTGGCGGCGCGCAACAACGGCGCCCGGACTGCAACGTACTGAGCTCTATCACTACCACCACGGCGGGGCAGCGTCGAGCAAAATTCTCCCCCGGCTTCCAGAATGGGGGGAGTCTCAGGCCCTCGCAACCGGAATTGTCCGTTGGAAGAGTTGCGCCACCTCGCGCAACCGTCGGACGACCCCCGCATATTGGTCGGGGAGCAAGGCCTGCTGGCCGTCGCTGAGGGCTTTTTCTGGGCAACTGTGAACCTCGATGTGCACTCCGTCCGCTCCCGCGGCCACCGCCGCGTACGCCATCGGCGGAATCAGGTCGGGACGACCGGTGGCATGGCTCGGATCGACTACCACCGGCAGGTGCGAGAGCCCCTTGAGGTTCGGCACCGCCGCCAGGTCCAGCAGGTTCCGGGTCGACTTGTCATAACTGCGGATGCCCCGTTCGCACAGGATCACCTGGCGGTTCCCTTCCGCCAGGATGTATTCGGCGGACATCAGCAGGTCTTCCACCGTTGCGCTCATCCCGCGCTTGAGGAGCACCGCGCGACTGGTCTGCCCGACCTCCTTGAGCAAGTTGAAGTTCTGCATGTTCCGGGCGCCGATCTGGATGATGTCCGCGTACCGGTCGACCAGTTCCACCTGCCGCGGGTCCATCACTTCCGTCACGACCGGCATCGCCAGCTCGTCTCCGATCCGCCGCAGAATCTTGAGCCCCTCCTCTCCCATCCCCTGAAAGCTGTAGGGACTGGTCCGCGGCTTGAACGCCCCTCCGCGGAGGACGTTGGCCCCCGCCGCTTTCACCGCCGTGCCGATCTCGCGGAGGATTTCTTCCCCCTCGATTGCACACGGCCCCGCAATCAGAATCAGCGCTCCCCCGCCCACCTTGACCCCGTGTCCCAGGTCGATGACGGTGTCGTGCTCCTGGAACTCGCGGCTGGCAAGCTTGTACGGCTTGAGGACCGACATCACCTCTTCCACGCCCGGCATCGCCTTCAGCGGGGCGTTGCGGAGCTTGTCCTCCTCGCCGATGACTCCAATGAGCGTCCGCTTCACGCCGCGGCTGATCTCGTACCGGAAGCCCATGCCGGTGATTTGCTCCTGAATGTGCAGGAGCTGGGACTCGGTGCAGTCGGGTTTCAGAACGATGATCACGGTAGGGGCCTCAAGCGGCGGAGTCACGCGCGGACGTTCCCACCACCACCGCTGCTGAGCGCCAGGGGCGCCGGGGGCGGTCGTTCGTCCGAAGCATCTACTCTAGCGGCTGGAACAGTCCAGAGCGATGGTCGGAGGGACCGAAGTTCTGCGTTTTTCCCACCGGCATCGGAGGGGTGGGTCCGTCAATTGGAGGTCGGGACGCATCCCCGAATTTCCCTTGTATCTTGCCATCCCGGGGTATCTTGCCATCCCGGGAAGTTGTTGCTCAGAGTGTGTCATCTGCGGCTGGGCGTGGTCGACGATCGCGGCCGGCTGTGGAGGCTGGCGGCAGATCGAAATTCCCCAGGTCGTCGGAGGCCGTGGGAGAGCCTGATCGTCGCCAGTCTGATGTCAGAAGCCCGAACAGTCGCCGGAACCGGTCGGCCGCCCATCAACTGGTCGGTCTCAGGCTCGGTGAGTCCGTCATGCCTTGGACCGAAGCATGAGCCATGAGGATCGCTGCCCTCCTCGACTGGCTCTTCAACGGCAGTTCAGGAATCGGCTCTGGAACAGACTGGCATTGAACTGCTGATTCGTCCACACATCAGGGACTGCACCCACAGCGGCAAGCGGCCGAAGTCCGTCTCGGCCAACTGTCTGCGAAACCCGTGGAACAGGCCATGAGCAGAGCCACACGAGCCGTCGTGACGCACGATTCTTCGATCGGCCATGCCCGATTCCTCTCGGAAGCGGGGGCGAGCTTCCTGAGGGCCGCGAAGGTATGGGCAAACCCCGCGTTCGCCACGAGTATGATTATTTTGCAGCACATGAAGAGGCGCCCGTACAACACAACGCCCCTCGGGTCGAGAGCCTCTCCAGCCGATTCGAGATCCTCCCCAGCCGATGGCAAGCAAGCGATTCCGTCGCTATTTGTCCCTCAGCGATCCGACAGCGACCGTTTGCTCATCAATAATGTTTCCTTGATAGTTGGCTTCGACCGTGTACATGCCGGCTACTGCCGGCGCTTTCGTCTCGGCTGAGAACTCATAAACACCGTGCTCCAACGGGGTTACCTTGGCGCTGGCGCTATTGAAGATGAGCTGACCTCCGTTCTTATTTCGACCGACGATGTTGATGATCACACCTGGCGGCGCCGGCAAAGAGGAATCTGTCGCCCGGAATCGTCCTGTCAACCGGATCTTCTCCCCCGGCAAGATCTTCGTCGCCCCGAGCGGAGACGGGGAGGCCTCGTCGCCCCTTCCCACCTCCCACGCAAGCACTTCCACAGCCTCGCTCATCCGCTTCGCATGCGATGCGCGTTCTTCGACAGTCGCTTCAGGCGGTGGATAGAGAGAATTATCGCTGCAACCTGAAAGCACGACCGCCGCGAGGATCAGGCAGGCAGGCAAGATGTGCGTCGATGGAAGCATTGGACGATCACTTGATCCGAATGAGTCGAGAAAATGGAAGCCGAGCTATTGGGATGGATCGATGATCTTGACCCTGACCCATGCCACTCGTGTTCCTGATTTCATGACCTCGATGATGGCATTGCCCAGCTCGGGCCACTGGTCATTGGGAGCCTCCAGGGTTTCGAGCCAGTTGCCCGTATCAGGGTCAACGGTCGTGCTGACACTCTGCATGATATGGAGTGTGCTCTCGTTCTTGATCCGGATTGTGATGGCGCCGCCATCCGTCGGCCCAGTTCCGTCAACGCCAATATCCGACGTATTGGTGTATTCGTTTCCTGTCGTCGGATTCCCAATGGTCCAGGTCTGCGCCCGCGCGGTCGTCGCGGTGGCAGAGAGGCCAAGGGCAACCAGCAGCGGCATGACGCGAGACACCCGGGAATGCATGGGCCTCCCTCTGGTTCGTGAGCAAGCTATCGGGAAAGCCCGCGGTCGGCACCATTCCGTGAGCCGACCGCACGCCAGACGTCAAGGCTGATCGATTCGCTGACAAACGTCACAGAGACATCGGCGAAGAGAACCTGAACCCCACCGGGATGCAGGCTTCCCGCCGTGAGAGCGCTGAATTCCGTGAACTCGCCATGGTTGCAGGAGGGGCCATTGGGTGGCAACGTGTGCGTGTAGCGCGTCGTAGTAATGGCGCCGTCGCTCCAGGGAAGGCCGCGGAAGAAGGCGTTCATTTCCCCCATCGGCCGCCCGCGACATTCCGCGACGAACTGGTCAAAAGTCGTGCCAGAGTACCGAGGCTGACCAAACCGGTATGCGCGGACTTCCACGGGATATCCGCTCCCGGCAAGAATCTCGGCCATTGCGGCCGTCTGGGAGAGTCCATCGGTGACGTCCGCCAGACGCACGGGGCCGCTTGCCAATTGAGGGTAGTTGGGCGAGGGAGAAGAGGAGAGGCTGTGGAAGAGTCCGTTGTAGCCATACTTCTGGACTCCACCACCAGAGTTGCCCGCGTAGTTGGTGGCATACATACCGAAATCCTCGCTCGGCCGACCGGACTGTGGGTCGCTCGGGCACCCCAGAATGTCGAGGCGATGTTTTCCCAACTGATCGATCCGCCAGAGCATCGCTTCGATTCTCGGCAGGGAAACTTGAGCGTAACGATCGGAGAGAGACTTCTGCTCGAGATATGGAAGCAAGCTCACGTGCGTCGAACCCCACTCCGTGGTTCCGGGAGGGAGGATGCCGTGCACCGCCTCGTAGGCGTGGATGGCTGTTCCAAGCTGATGCAGGTGAGAACCGCATTCGGCGCGGCGGGCGGCTTCGCGCACATGAGTGATGGCGGGAGCAAGAATCGCCGCGAGTAGACCGACCACTCCGATCGCCACGAGCAACTCAAGCAACGAGAACCCGGGACGAACTCGCAACATCTCGCTCACCCTCTCAGAACATGAAGTGGGTGCAATCTCTGCACGGCGCCCCATCCCAGATCGATGGTCGACCGTGCCTCAGCGAGGCCGCTCTGCCACGTTTGGAGGGCATGCTCTGATTTGGGCACAACAGGCAAGAAAACCAGCATGATCGTCGCAAGTGAACGTATGTCCGTCAACTCCGGGTCGGATGTTCGACTCGGCGGCCGGCCGGCCGCGCCGAACCGGAACTGGAGTAGCCTCCCTCGACCCACGATCGGTACAGTGCTGCTGATTGTGAAGGTTCTACTGCATACGACGATTGCCGGGCAGGCAGCGATCGGGAGGATTCCGGAATGGCCGTCCACACGTCGACCCGCTTCATCGTGGCCCGAGCCATCGGTTTACTCGCGGCCGTGGCGATCTATCTGGCCGTTTACGGCACCCTCTGGTCCGCTGATCCTCCGCTGCCGAGGACGAAGACCGCTCCGGTCGCTCCGGCGAATTCGGGACGTGCTCCCGACGCTGTGGTCCAGGCGGCGGCTCATGAGCTCCCAGAGGACCAGTCCAGCCGGCTGCAGGAGCTGATCGACCACCCCGACCTCAAGTCCCTCGATCGCTGGAGCGGCATCACCGAATGGCACATCACCCGGCCCATTGTCGTCGACCTCGATAAAGTCGGACCGTTTTCGCTCCGCGGCTGGGGCTGGCTGAGGATCGTCATGGACGGCCCCGGTCCCGCCCTGCGGATCATCGGCACCCACGACGGAACCGCCGATCCCAAATCCGTCAAACCGAACGTCTGGGAGAAGCAGCGGATGCCCGCCGTGGACGGAGTCGAAATCGTCGGCAATCATCCGCAGGCGTGCGGCATCGAACTGACCGGCACCATGCAGGCCACCATCTCCCGCGTCAACATCCGCAACTGCCTGCACGCCATCCACCTCACTCAGCGCAACCGCAACGTCCTCATCTCCGATTCGCACCTGTACGAGAACCGCGGCTGCGGCGTGCTGCTGGACGGCGTCGACCTGCATCAGATCAATATCACCGGCTGTCACATCAGCTACAACGCCGGCGGGGGAATCGTTTCACGGAAGGGGAACGTCCGCAACCTGCACATCACCGGCTGCGACCTCGAAAGCAACATGGCGGCGGAGACCGAACCGACCGCCAACGTCCTCATCGACTGCCGCGGCTCAAAGTACGGCACGGCCGAAGTCGCCATCACCGGCTGTACGATCCAGCACAACAGCACGGGGCCCGACTCGGCCAACATCCGCATCCTCGGCCGCAGCGATCCGACCCCTGATCAGCCGGTCGTCCGGGAAGGCAACATCACCATCACCGGCAACGTCCTCAGCGACGTGCAGGTGAACGTCCACCTGCGGGACTGCCGGGGAGTGACGCTGCAGGGGAACACCTTCTGGATGGGCTACCAGCACAACCTCCTCGTCGAGGACTGCACGCACCTCATCATCGGCCCGAACAACCTCGATCGCAACCCGCGGTACGCTTACGGCACCTCTCTGGAAACGAAGAACGCCGTCCTGCTGCGCAACTGCTCCGCCTGCACCATCACCGGTCTGCACGTCAGCCACGTCTGGAAGGGGGAGGGGGGCGTCGTCTTCGAGAACTGCCGGTGGATCAACGTCATCGGCTGTACGATCCTCGACTGCGACGGTCCCGCCCTGCTGTGGAAGAACTGCGAGCACTGTCGTGCCTCCGGCCTGATGATTCGCGACGAGCGCCGATCCGCGGAAGAGGTCATCGCCGTGCAGATGGTCGACTGCCGCGACGTACGGATCGTCGATGACGGCCTGATCCACGGCGAAATGGAACACACTTCCGGCCGATCGTCGCCGGACGGACCCGAATGAACGCCGAGCAGCCCGCGACGCTCAGCAGGATCACGCGAGGAACCGGTGTTCGGCCGCGGCAAGAGTTGCGGTCCTCCACGTATTACAGTAGACCACTCGTGTCGATTCGTTGTGACACGGATCGAGAGAAACGGTTCCGGCCGGCGGCGAACGTCTCCGCTCAGAACGGGACCGGACGACCTGGTAGCTCAATGGTAGAGCAACGGACTTTGGAATGGAGTGCCCCGGTCGAAAGACCGGGCGTAGAACCGCACCGTGTGCTGGAACGCCCTGAGAGCCGTCGGTACGCCCATCTTCGCGAGGCGGCGTGACAATCCGTCGGATTGGGTGATCAGCAGGAAACCCGCCCGGGGTTCCTCAGAGACTTGACGTGCGGCTCCCTTCCGGGGGTGACGCCTCCGCGGGAGATGAGAAAGTCCAGACCGCAACTGGAAACAGGCTGGTGAAAGCCAGTGCGGCAGGTTAATCCGTAGGTTGCGGGTTCGAGTCCCGCCCGGGTCATTTGACGGCGCGCCGCCGGCGGCGGGTGCTGCGGCGCGGAGGTCAGCAGGGATGAGCGATCTCGGCCGGTTGTTCCACAAGCTGCGGCCGATTCGTGTTGCTGCCGGGAGGGTTCGTGCGAACAATGTGCCGCATGATTTCCTGCTTGCCGCATCATCGCTCCTCCTGGCCCCCCTGCTTCGCCGTCGGGGCGATGCTCCTCGCCCTGTGGGGGACCCGCGTCATGGCCGGCCAGTGGCCGCAATTCCGCGGCCCGACCGGTCAAGGGATCGCCGACGGTCGTCCCGTCGCCGTCGTCTGGAGCGAGAAACAGAACATCACCTGGAAAACCGCCATCGACGGCCGCGGCCATGCCTCGCCGGTGGTCTGGGGAAACCAGGTCTGGCTGGCGACGGCCGCGCCGGACGGCAAGGTGCTGGGGGCGATCGGCCTCAATCGCGCCACGGGCGCCATCGAGCACACCGTCACCGTCTTTCAGCCTGCGCAGGTGGAGGAAATCCACGGCGACAACACCTACGCCTCCCCCACCCCCGTGATCGAAGAGGGGCGGTTGTATCTCGACTTCGGCACGTATGGCGTGGCCTGCGTGGAGACGGCGAGCGGCCGGGTGCTGTGGCGGAACAACGACGTCGCCATCCAGCATGGGGGCGGCCCGGGCAGCTCTCCCGTGATGTTTGGGGAGACCCTCCTGATCCACCGCGACGGTCAGGATCAGCAGTACGTGGCCGCTCTCGACAAGCGGACGGGGCGGATGCGCTGGAAGCGGCCCCGCACCGCCCCCTATCGCGAAAACCCCATCACACACCGGGCTTTTGCCACCCCATTGCTGTATGAGCAGGGGGGCCGCACGCTGCTCATCAGCCCCGCGGCGGACCAGTGCCACGCCTACGACGCCGCCACGGGAGAGGAGCTGTGGCATGTGCGGTACGTCGGTTTTTCCAACGTCCCTTGCCCGGTCGCCGGCGGTGATCTCGTCTACCTCTGCACGGGGTTCTTCTCGCCGGAGCTGTGGGCGGTGCGGCTGGGTGGAGCGGGAGATGTCACCAACTCGCACGTCGTCTGGCGATACAAGGCGCAGGTACCCGAGATCCCTTCTCCGATCCTGGTTGACGGTCGTTTGTACTTCGTCAGCAATAAAGGCGTGCTGACCTGTCTCGATGCCGCCACAGGCGAACGCATCTACGTGCATCGCCTGGGGGGGAACTACAACGCCTCCCCCCTGTATGCCGGCGGGAGGCTGTACTTTTGCAGCCGCGAGGGACTCACCCGTGTGTTGACGCTCGACGCCCCGCCGCAGGTCCTGGCCACCAACAAGCTGGATGGCGCCCTCATGGCCTCTCCGGCGGCCGTCGACGGAGAGCTGTACCTCCGCACCGAGACGCACCTCTATCGCATCGAGGAGCGGACGCCATGACGGCCGGCGGCGGTCCTGCCCCTGCGCCTGAAACCTCCTGCTCCGCGCGGCCCGGTGTGACGACGGCGCCGGAGCAGCCGGCCGGGGGAACGCAGGGAGGGTGGCGAACGTACTGGCAGCTTCTCCGCTTCCCCGCGGTCTTCACCGCCTTGGCCGACGTGTTTCTCGGCTTCGCGCTCACGCACGTGCATCTGAGCGACGCTCCGCTCCCCCTGGCCCTGTTGCTGGTCGCCTCCGGATGCATCTATCTGGCGGGGATGGTGTTCAACGACGTCGCCGACCGGCACATCGATGCGCGTCAACGACCGTACCGCCCCCTCCCTTCCGGTCGCGTCTCTCTGCGTGCGGCGGTTGCCTTGGGGAGCGGTCTGATCCTGGCGGGACTCCTTGCCGCCGCAGCACTGCGATGGGCGGCCCCCCTCTTGTGCGGCTGGAACCCCCTGTTTGTGGCGGCGCTGTTGGTGACGGCCGTGGCGCTGTACGACGGCCTGCTCAAGTCCACCGCCGCCGGACCGCTGGCGATGGGGCTGTGCCGGTTCCTGAACGTCCTCCTCGGTGCCAGTGCGTCGGGAGCGTTGTTCGGCCGCCCCTTCGACAATCCCCAGCGGTGGGTCGCCAGCGGCCTGGGGCTGTACATTGTCGGAGTGACATGGTTCGCGCGGACCGAGGCCGCCGTCAGCCGCCGTGAGCACCTCGTGGGCGCTGGAATCGTGGTGAACCTGGGACTGGCGACGCTGTTCGGCTGGCTCCACGGATCGATCCTGGAGGCCGAGCCCCTCCTGGCCCTGGCGCTGCTGGCGGGGATCGCGCTGGCGCTCAATACGCGGTTGCTGAAGGCCGTTTGCGATCCCTCGCCATCGCAGGTGCAAACCACCGTCCGCACGCTGCTGCTGTCGATCATCACGCTCGATGCCGCGCTGATCTATGCCAAGACCGGCGACATCGTGCTGGCGACCGCCATCGCCGTGGGTTTGCTGCTTCCGGCGATGATCCTCGGCCGGGTGATCCGGATCACCTGACCGGATGCAGAGGAGCGCGACGCGAACGGCAGCGGACTTGCCACCTGTGCCTGGCCTCGAGGGACACGGCCGCGTGCTACGCTGCGCGGCGGAGGTGCGTGGGAAAGGGGATGGTCGATCGCCGCCGCAACGCAGCCAGCGACTCGGACAGGGCCTCGACCACCCGATGCTGCCGGGTTTCTCCCAGTTCCGGATAGATCGGCAGCGCCAATGCCTCTTCCGCCAGTCGTTCGGCTTCGGGAAACTGCCCGGGCCGGCCGCCGAGGTACTCAAAGCACTTCTGCAAATGGAGCGGCTTGGGGTAGTACACCGCGCAGCCGACGTTGCGCCGCGCGAGTTCTTCCACGAGCGCATCCCGGAGTCCGCCGCGAACCCGCAGGCAATACTGGTTCCAGACGTGGCCGCAGTCGGGATGGGTTGCGGGGGTCTCCAGGACATCGGTCAGTCCGGCCTCAGCGATCCAGCGGTGGTACCGCTGTGCGTTCTCGCGCCGCCGCTGCGTCCATTCCCCGAGGCGGCGGAGTTTGACCCGCAGCACCGCCGCCTGGAGGGCGTCCAACCGGCTGTTCAGTCCGACCTCGACGTGCTCGTACCGTCCGACGTCCCCATGCACGCGCAGGCGGCGGATGCGTGCGGCCAGTTCGGCGTCGTCCGTGGAGACCAGACCGCCGTCGCCGGCCCCGCCCAGGTTCTTGGTGGGGAAGAAGCTGAAGCAACCGAGCGTCCCCAGCACGCCCGCGGCGCGGCCCCGATACGTCGCCCCGATCGCCTGGGCCGCATCCTCGACGATGGCCAGATTGTGCTGAATGGCCAGCCGCCACAGCGGCACCATGTCGGCGCACTGGCCGAACAGGTGGACGGGAAGAATCGCCCGCGTGCGGGGCGTGATGGCCGCCGCGACGGCCTGAGGGTCGAGATTGAACGTCGCCGGATCGATGTCGGCAAACACCGGCCGCGCACCGACCCGATGGATACAGCTCGCCGTCGCAAAAAAGGAGAACGGAGTGGTGATCACTTCGTCGCCGGGACCGATGTCGAGCGCCAACAGCGCCAACAGCAGCGCGTCGGTGCCAGAGGCGCAACCGACGGCATGACGGGCGTCCACGCAGGCCGCCAGCTCCCGCTCGAACTCAGCCACCTCGTCCCCGAGAATGAACCGCTGCGAGTCGAATACCCGAACCACAGCCGCCAGCACTTCCTCCCGCAGCTCCCGGTGCTGCTCCACCAGATCCATCATGGCCACCGGATCGACCGTCGGCGCGGGGACCGGCTGGAGGGGAAGAATGGACCCCGACATCGCACGACTCCCTTCGTGGTTCGCGGCCATCCTGGCCGTGGTGAGATTCGCCGCGCCGGTCGCTGTCACGGAACCGGATGGACCCGCGGAGCATCCCGCTCCTCTGGCCAATCCATCGGCGCAACGGCCGCGTAACCTACGGCGGGGTCGGGACCGTGTCAAGAGGGGTCCCAAGCTCAAACAGGGTTTCGGGTGCATGTCAGCTTCTGCGCGCAGGCGTAGGGGCCGGAAAACGTCAATAGGAGAACTGGAGCCATCCGGGTTCAGCTGGGGGGAGTGGCTCGGAAGAGCGAAGGCGTGTCCCGATTCTCGGAGGACGATCATGGACGATCGACAGGCAGCGTTGAAGGAAAAACTGAATCACTTGTTGCGTGAGGCGGCGGAGGTGGAAGTCGAACTGTCGCGGGCGGACGAGGCGATCGTGGGGATTCCCTCCCCGGAAGGGACTCTCTTCGAAACAATGCGCGCCTATTTTCGCGCCGGAGAATTGACACAACCTGATGTTGGTTCCTGCACTTTCCCACATCCGGCTAACGTCAAGATACGAGGGCCGCGAGTTGGCTTACGAGTCGGCTGATTTTTCGACGGAGGTGCTGTGCGGCCCCACGCGCCGAAATTGTTTCGCGCAGACACGCAC
>JBBIJW010000022.1:0-91616 GCA_037445755.1 Planctomycetaceae bacterium
GTGCGTGTCTGCGCGAAACAATTTCGGCGCGTGGGGCCGCACAGCACCTCCGTCGAAAAATCAGCCGACTCGTAAGCCAACTCGCGGCCCTCGTATCTTGACGTTAGCCGGATGTGGGAAAGTGCAGAGAGAAAATGAGCAGCCGGATAATGCCGTTTTTGTGGACTCTAACAACTCGAAGTCCGAATGCAGACTGGGTTTAGTCCGGTGGCTCTCAATCATGAGTCAGGTCTGAGGGGTCTCCTCCAGCCACACTCCGAATCCCGGACCGGTCGGCAGGGCGATTCGTCCGGCGAGCAGCGGCGGCTGTCCACGGACCCAGGTCATCCACGGGCGGCCCGATTCAGCAAGCGGAGCCCGCCGGTCGAGTGCCGCGATCGCGTGCAGCGCCCACACTTCCGCGCCACGATGAGGAACCACCCGCAGCCCCGTTCCTTGCGCCAGACGGTAGATCTTGACCAGTTCGGTCATTCCTCCCACCCAGCAAACGTCCGGCTGAAGGATGGAATGCAGCCGGCGATCGATCAGCTCGCGGAAGGCCGCCGCCGTGAACTCGTGCTCTCCGCCAGCGATCGGGATCGGACAGTCTCGCGTCAACCGCTCATACCCCGTCAGATCGTCCGGGGAAAGGGGTTCCTCGATCCACTCGATTCCCAGCGGAACCAATCGGTCGGCGATGCGCAGCGTGAGGTCGACATTCCACTTCATCCACGCGTCGACCATCAAGGAACGGTGCGGTCCCAGGGCCGTGCGCGCCGCCCCCACCTGTCGCACCACGTCCCCCACCGGATCACCGGGATCGTGGATCGCCACGTGCAGCTTGACGGGTCCGGTCCCTCCCGGCCCCTGTCCGGAGACGGTGAGCGGATCGACCTCGTTCCACACGGTGGTGTACACGGGGACGGTTGACGACTCGTCGCCGCCGAGCAGGGCCGCGATGGACAGTCCGGCTGCCCTGGCCCGCAGGTCCCACAGCGCGAGGTCGACTCCGCTGAGGGCCATGACGGCGATCCCCTTGCGCCCAAAGGGGAGCGTGGCGCGATACAACTCCTCCCACCGCTGTTCGATCGGCTCGACCGCCTCTCCGATCAGCCCCGGGGCGAGGATGGTCTCGATCACATGCCGCCCGGCCGCGCCTCCACCCCCGACTCCCCACCCCACCAGTCCTGCATCGGTCTCGATGCGGACGGCGATCTGACCCAGACTCGTCCTCCAGTCGGGGGGGGAGTTGGGGGCGATCGGCTGGAAGCTGCGAACGGAGACGATGCGCATGCCCGACAGGCTAGCGACTGCCTCCGGAAAGGGAACCGCAGCGAAAGCAATCAGCGCGGAACCAGCGGCTCATGCGCGGCGGTCGCGCGGCAGGTCGCGTTTCCAGGTGATCGCGGTGCGGTACGGTTCCGCGGGGACGGTGGTGCGGTCGGTGCACAACCGCGCCAGGCGGATGCCGGCATTGTTCGCGAACTCGCAACCGACCTGGAAGTGGCCGTCGACCGGCACCGGATGCACAAACCGCACGACGCCGGCGGCGATCATTTCGTCGTCGAACAGCTCCACCTTGTCGTTGATCTGGGGCTTGTGCGGGGCCGACAGCCGTGCGCCGGAGCGAGAGTATTCCACCAGACTGACCCGCCAGCGTTCGCGTTCGGCCCCGAAGCGGGCCCACAAGGCGCCGCTGGCCTGATACCGCAGTTCCTGTCGCATGTCGGTCCAGTGCCGGGCGAGGAGGGCGTCGGGCAAGGCTTCGCGCAGGAACAGTCCCACCTGAGTGCGTCCCCCGTGGGACCGCTGCCAGTGGACCAGACCCAGCGTCTCCACCTCCAGCTCGCACGACTCGCTCACCAGCCGCAAGGGGGTCAGTTGTCCCAGGGGCACGGGCTGCCGGATTTCGGCCAGAAGGTCCATGGGGGCCAGGGCCTCGACCTGGCCGGTGCGGACCTCCCCCTCCCACAGCCGCAGGACAATGGTGATGGAGCCGAGGTTCCACGCCGGGTCGCTCCCGCCGTTGGTCCCCGGTTCCTTGAGAAACTCGAGCACGGTGTCGACGTCGACTTCTTTGACCGGTGTCGAGCGGGGTTCCTGACGTCGGGTCTGGGGGGCCTGCACGATCGTATTCATCGCGGTTCTCCCATCGGGCTCGGTTGTTCGACCACCGGAGGAGGGCCTGAACCGGCCGGCGCACCGTTCCGTGGTCACTTGTCTGAACTATCGCTTGCGAATCCTGTGAGACGTGCTGCGCCCAGTTCCGCTGCGGCACGAGAGTCGATCAGGCCAGGCAGGACTGAGGAATCCGCCGCTTGTCCGAGGGGTGCCGATCGTGCCGGCGCGGAGCTTCGCGCCAGATGCAACGACGCTCGTTTCTCCGCGCTGAGCAGGGAGAACCCTGATTGTGAGGGAAAATGATCGGCCCGGGCGGCGTCGGCTCCGCCCCCCCGTTTTTTATGAGCTAGCCTTCTGGTGCAGCCCGCGCCGCCGGCCGTGGAGCCGTTTCGCCGCAGCCTGTCTCGACGACTCCCGGCAGGCGTTGAGCCTCAGGTTGAGGACGCCCGGCACGCGGCCGCCATCTCTGCGGCAAAGGTGCCGACGTCATTGAGCACTTCGTCGAGCGACTTTGAGCCGTCGGCCAGTGCTTCCAACCGACGCACCAGAGCCGAACCGACGATCACGCCGTCGGCCAGACCGCGGAGGGGTAGGACGTGCTCCGGCCGGCTGATGCCGAACCCGACCGCCAGCGGCAGATCGGTCTCCTGCCGCAGCCACCGCAGTTGCTCCAGCAGCGTCGTCGCCACGCGGTCGCGTTCCCCCGTCGTCCCCGCCACAGCGATGCAGTACACGAAGCCGCTGCAATGCGCGAGGATCGATTTCACCCGCGCGCGGGGCGTCGTCGGCGCCACGAGTTGAATGAGCTCGAGACCGCGTGAACGCACGAGTTCAAACAACGCCCCCGCTTCGTCTCCCGGCAGGTCCGGGACGATGAACCCCGCGAATCCTGCCTGCTGGGCCTGGTCCACGAACCAGTCCGCTCCGCGGCGGTACATGAGGGCATAGGAGACCATCGCCACCAGGGGCGGGGACTGGGACGAGACCTTGCCGATGGCTTCAAAAATCTGCGGCACCTTGAGGCGCTGACCAAGCGCCCGGGTGTAGGAGGCCTGGATGACCGGGCCGTCGGCAATGGGGTCGCTATAGGGAAAGCCAACCTCGATCAGGTCGACGCCGCGGCAAGCGAGTTCGCCGATCAGCCTCTGCGTGGCGGCGAGGTCAGGGTCGCCGGCGGTGAGGAACGGCAGGAAGGCCATCCGCCCCTGGGACCGAACCGCGGAGAAGACATCGGGAATCGAGGGCATCGCAGGAACGGAACGGGGCGGCGGGGAGGGAGCGGAAGACCAATGCGCTGGTCTGACATATTCTGTCATCGGCGCAGGAGGGGTTCCATCGGCCGGTGAGTCGCAAATCCGACATGGGCTGTGGAGACATGCTGCGGTGAACCAGAACGGACGGTCTCCGCGGAAGGTCGCAGGGGGGGATGTCCGCTCCGTTTAGCCGTCGCCGCCGCCGTTGGCCTCCGGTTTTTCGGCCCCCACCGGGGTACACCACAAGGCCCGCAGGTACTCGCGGTTGAGCCGGGCGATGTGCGAGACGGAGATGCCGGCCGGACAGGCCGCCTCGCACTCGGAGGTGTTGGTGCACCCCCCGAAGCCGGCCTCATCGTGCGCGGCGATCATGCGCAAGACGCGCGTGGCCCGCTCCGGTTGCCCCTGGGGCAACTGGGCCAGGTGTGAGACCTTGGCAGCGGTAAAGAGCATGGCCGAAGCGTTTTTACAGGCGGCCACGCAGGCGCCGCAGCCGATGCAGACCGCGGCATCGAGCGCCGATTCCTGCCGATCCTTGGGGATCAACATCACATTGCCGTCGGGAGCCTGTCCGGTTTTGACGGAGATAAATCCTCCCGCGGCGATGATCGTGTCCAATGCGGAGCGGTCGACGATCAGGTCCTTGATGACCGGGAAGGCCTTGGCCCGCCAGGGCTCGATGACGATGGTGTCGCCGTCCTCGAACCGCCGCATGTGCAACTGGCAGGTGGTGGTCTCCCGGTCGGGGCCATGGGGCTGGCCGTTGATGACCACTCCGCAGGCGCCGCAGATGCCTTCCCGGCAATCGTGGTCGAAGGCGACCGGTTCCTCCCCCTCCGCCAGGAGCTGCTCGTTGAGGACGTCGAGCATCTCCAGGAAGGACATATCGGGGGAGATGCCGTACACCTTGTAATCCCGGAACTCCCCTGGAGCGTCGGGTCCGGGCTGACGCCAGATGCGGAGGTGCAGGTTGAGCTGTTTGTGGGAGGCCATGGGGGTACAGGATAGAAGGGAGGCGGAGTCACGAACGGTTGTTGCGGGGACGCCAACGGACCTCTCGTCCGGGTGAGTCGTCCCCTGTCCCGGTCGTCACGACCTGCTCACTTGTAACTCCTCGTCGTCAGGGGGACCTCGACGAACTCCAGCGGTTCCTTGTGGAGCGCGGGCTCCTGGTCGTCGCCGCGGTATTCCCAGGCGGCCACGTAGCGGTAGTTCACGTCGTCACGTCGCGCCTCGTTGTCTTCGGTCTGGTACTCCTCGCGGAAGTGGCCGCCGCAGGACTCGTTCCGGTGCAGCGCGTCGATCACCATCAGCTCCGCGAACTCCAGGAAGTCCGCCACGCGACCGGCCTGCTCCAGCGACTGGTTGAGCGCGTCCCCGCTGCCGGGGACGTGGACGTTCTCCCAGAACTCCGCCCGCAGAGCACGAATCTGTTCGCGGGCCTCGGTGAGACCCCGGGCATTGCGGGACATACCGCACTTGTCCCACAGGATCGAACCGAGCTGACGATGAAAGCTCGTGACGGAGCGGCGGCCGGGCACAGCCAGCAGCCGGTCCACGCGGCTTTTCACCTCCGCCTGCACTTCATTGAATCGCGGATGGGCGGTGGTCACCGGTTTGAGCGGCCGCGACGCCAGATGATGCCCGACGGTGTAGGGGGCGATGAAATATCCGTCGGCCAGACCCTGCATCAGGGCGGAGGCTCCCAGCCGATTCGCGCCGTGGTCGGAGAAGTTCGCCTCCCCCAGCACGAACAAGCCGGGGATGGTGCTCTCCAGGTGGTAATCGACCCACAGTCCGCCCATCGTGTAATGGACCGCGGGGTAGATGCGCATGGGGACCTCATAGGGGTCCTCGTCGGTGATCTTTTTGTACATGTGGAACAGGTTGCCGTACTTGGCGGCGATGGCGGCCCGGCCCTGCTCCTGAATGGCGCGGCTGAAATCGAGGTACACCGCCAGATGCGACTCCCCCACTCCGTAGCCGGCGTCGCATCGTTCCTTGGCAGCGCGGGAGGCGACGTCCCGCGGCACCATGTTGCCGAAGGCCGGATACCGTCGCTCCAGATAGTAGTCCCGCTCCTCCTCGGGAATCTGGTTGGGAGGCCGCGTGTCGTTGGGCTTTTTGGGGACCCAGACGCGGCCGTCGTTGCGCAGGCTCTCGCTCATCAACGTGAGCTTGGACTGGTAGTCCCCCTTGACGGGAATGCAGGTGGGGTGAATTTGCGTGAAGCACGGATTGCCGAAGAACGCCCCCCGCTTGTAGCAGCGGTACGCGGCGGTGACGTTGCACCCCTTGGCGTTTGTGGAGAGGTAAAAGACGTTCCCGTATCCCCCCGTGCACAGCAGGACGGCGTGGCCGGCGTAGGTCTCATACGCGCCGGTCGCCAGGTTGCGGCAGACGATCCCGCGGGCGATGCCGTCAATCACCACCAGGTCGAGCATCTCCCGCCGGGGGAAGACCTGCACCTTGCCCGCGGCGGCCATTTTCATCATGGCGCTGTAGGCACCCAGCAGGAGTTGCTGGCCGGTTTGCCCGCGGCAGTAGAACGTCCGCGAGACCTGGGCCCCGCCGAAGGTGCGATTGGCGAGCGTTCCGCCGTACTCGCGAGCGAAGGGGACTCCCTGGGCGACGCACTGGTCGATGATGTTCGCGCTCACCTGGGCGAGCCGATAGACGTTGCCCTCCCGGGCGCGAAAGTCCCCCCCCTTGATGGTGTCGTAGAACAGTCGCCAGACCGAGTCGCCGTCGTTGGGATAGTTCTTGGCGGCGTTGATCCCCCCTTGTGCGGCGATGCTATGCGCCCGCCGCGGGGAATCCTGGTAACAGAACACTTTGACGTTGTAACCCAGCTCGGCCAGCGAGGCCGCCGCCGACGCCCCCGCCAGCCCCGTCCCCACGACCAGAATGTCGTACTTGCGCTTGTTGTTGGGGGCGATGAGCTTCAGTTCGTTCTTGCAGCGGTCCCACTTCTGAGCAATGGGGCCGTCCGGGATGCGGGAGTTGAGGCTCATGGGACCTCAGATTGACCAGAATTCGGAGGATCGGGGAGCGGACGTCGGTCGCCGGCGAGAGCGGCGCTACGGCTGGCCGCCGAAGAGCACCCACCCCTTCGCCACCACTGCGAAGGAGACCAGCAGGAACCCCCCGCCCACCACAAAGGCGAACACGAGGCTGATCGTCTTGATCCAGGGGGTGTACTTCGGATGGTCCAGCCCCAGCGATTGAAACGCGCTGGAGAACCCGTGCGAAACGTGATAGCCCACCAGGATGCTGGCCACCGCATAGGCGACCACCCGCCAGAACTCGGACATCAGCAACCGCGCCTTCTCGAAGGGCTCCTCCACCGTGGCCGCACCCGTCGCCTCCAGCTTGAAGTCTGCCAGATGCAGCAGCAGGTACAGGAAGATTGCCGCGCCGGTGAACCACATGGTGTTCTCCGGCGAGATTGCAGACACGATCGTTCCCGGTTCCTTCTTCGATTGTTTGGTCTCGTAACCGATGGGCCGCGCGGCCAGGTTCTCCCGCGTCGTCACCACCCCCAGATAGATGTGCGCGGCAAACGCCGCGAACAGGAACACCTCCGCCGTGATCAGAAACACCGGCATTGCATGGAGCTGGTGGGCATACTCGTTGTACGCTTCAGGCCCCGCGAACAGCAGCAAGTTGCCCGCCAGATGCACGACCAGGAACAGACACAGGAACAGCCCGGTCACGCCCATCACGAACTTCTTTCCCACGGAACTCCGCAGGGCGGCAGTCAGCCAGCGCAAGATCGGCTCCTTGATGGTGGGTCCAGCCTGAATCGTCGGGGCGCAGCCGCGTCGGCTTGACTGGCGTCCCGGCGGGATTATAGGTCCGCAAGGGCCGGCTGCAACGCAGGCCGAACGGCAGTCGTCCGGTCCGAGAGTGGGTGGGGGAGAACCTCGCGGCCAGCAGCCCGGAAGCTCCCCTGCTCGGCGACGCCTGTGGCGTCTGGGCGGTCGTTGCGCGCTCGATTCCGCCTTCCTCACCCCCCGCTGTGTAGCCAGCGGCACGCCTCCTGGGCATGGTAGGAGAGGATCAGATCGGCCCCCGCCCGCTTGATGCTGGTGAGGATTTCCAGGGTGACGCGCGGCTCGTCCAGCCAGCCCTGGGCAGCAGCCGCCTTGACCAGGGCATACTCCCCGCTGACGTTGTAGGCCGCCAGCGGCACTTCCGGGTGGGCCTCTTTCACGCGGCGAATGACGTCCAGATACGCCAGGGCCGGTTTGACCATCAGCAGATCGGCCCCTTCGGCAATGTCCAGGGCTGCCTCCCGCAGCGCCTCGGCCGCATTGGCCGGGTCCATCTGATAGGTCCGGCGATCGCCGAACTGGGGGGCGCTCTCGGCCGCCTCGCGGAACGGACCATAGAAGCCCGACGCATATTTGACGGCGTAACTCATGATCGGCAGATGCGAGTACCCCGCCTCATCCAAGCCGCGGCGGAGGGCTTGAATCATCCCATCCATCATGCCGCTGGGGGCGATCAGGTCGGCCCCCGCGCGGGCATGACTCACCGCTTCCCGCACCAGCACCTCCAGAGTTGCGTCGTTGTCCACGTCCCGGCGTCCCTCACGTTCAGTGACCAGGCCGCAGTGCCCATGATCGGTGAACTCGCACAGGCAGACATCCGTCATCACCACCAGAGAGACTCCCGCCTCCTTCAGCCGCCGCACCGCCCGCTGCACGATCCCCTCATCGCTGACGGCATCCGAACCGACCGCGTCCTTGTGCTCCGGGATGCCGAACAGGATCACCGCGGGAATCCCCAGTGATTCCGCTTCCCGGACTTCGATGAGAAGCTGGTCGATCGAGAGCTGACACTGCCCCGGCATGGAGCGAAGGGGGACCCGCACTCCGGACCCCGGCCGCACGAACAGCGGCAGGACGAAATCGGCGGGCGTCAACTGCGTTTCGCGCACCAGGTCCCGCAGGCGGGGATGCTGGCGGAGTCGACGCAATCGAGTGGCTGGAAACATTTGACCGTCATGGACTCATGATTACCGGGCAGAGTCCCTGCTCCACACAACCATCGATCCGCCCGGAGGCGGTGTTCATCGTACCACCGGCCGGGGCGGAATTCCTCCAGACCTGGCGACAGTCTTCCCGGCCCGTGAGACAAAAAACCGGACGACGGAACAAAACAAAAAAAGCCTCGATGGGTCTCGTCGGACGACCATCGAGGCAACGCCATTACCCCCACGGGGATTTGAACCCCGGTCTTTGGACTGAGAATCCAATGTCCTGGGCCCCTAGACGATGGGGGCGCTTGTGGCGGAGGGTCTTTTTCTATTCATCCCCCGGAGGGATGTCAACTTGATCTCTCACGTTCTTGAAGACGGGTGCAGCCGTCCCTGGGTGGTCGGGTCGCATCCACGAACTTCCCGCTTCCTCCCCCCGATGTCCCCAGCAGCAGTGTCGCCACCTCCCGCTACCCCTGCTCCGGGGGAGAGGTTCCAACCAAAGCCCGCCGACGGCATCGGGCCGTGGGCGTGCAAGCGTGGAAAGTTCCCCTCGGCGTGAGGAAGGTCCCCCCCTCTGCGTGATCAGGAGGGAGGTCAGCCTCCCGGGCCGTTACTCCGGCCGCTGCTACGCCAGCCAGCGGTCGAGGACCTTGCCTCCGACGTCGGTGAGCCGGAAATCGCGCCCCTGGAAGCGGTGCGTCAGCCGCAGATGATCCAGACCGAAGCAATGCAGCATGGTGGCGTGCAGGTCGTTGGGATGGACGGGGTCGCGGACGATGCTCCATCCGATCTCGTCGGTTTCGCCGTAGACCTGCCCCCCTTGGATTCCTCCTCCCGCCAGGAACATGCTGAAGGCGTAGGGGTGATGGTCGCGGCCGGTGACGTTCATCGTGTCGCCATTGCGGTTCTCGCCGAGCGGCGTGCGGCCGAACTCGCTCCCCCAGACCACCATCGTCTCGTTCAGCAACCCCCGCTGCTTGAGGTCCTTGATGAGGGCGGCGATGGGCTGATCCGCCATGCCGGCGTTGTAGGGGAGTTCCGCGTCCAGATTCGAGTGATGATCCCACGAGGCGTGGATGATGTTCACGAACCGCACCCCCCGCTCCACCAGCCGTCGTGCCAGCAGGCAATTGCGGGCAAACAGGCTGTACTGGCCGGCGCTTCCCCCGCGGCCGGGTTTGAGGTGCGGCGGGTCAGGACGCTCCACCCCATACATCTCCAGCGTCGCCCGCGTCTCGCCGGAGAGGTCGAGCAGTTCCGGCGCGGCTGCCTGCATCCGAAAGGCAAGCTCGTAGTTGGAGATGCGGCTGGCGATCTCGGGGTCGTGCAGCACCGCATACCGCTGACTGTTCAGTTCCCGCAGCGTATCCAGCCCCCGGCGTTGCAGTTCCGGAGACAGTCCCGCGGGATTGCTGAGATTGAGCACCGCCTCCCCCTGACTGCGGAACAGCACTCCGGCGTACGTGCTGGGAAGGAAGCCACTCTGCCACAGGGTTGTCCCGGCGGAGGTCCCCCGCCCCGCCGTCAGCACCACGTATCCCGGCAGGTTCTGCGATTCGCTCCCCAGTCCGTACGTGATCCATGCGCCCATCACCGGCAGGCCGAAAGCGGCCCGGCCGCACTGCATCATGAGCTGGCCGGGGTGATGGTTGAACTGCTCGGTGTGCATCGAGCGGACGAGCAGGAGGTCGTCCGCCATGGAGCCGATGTGCGGGAGCAGGTCCGACAGTTCCATCCCGCACGCGCCGTACTGCTTCCACGTCCGCTGCTTCGCCCCCATCAGGACGGCCGTCTCCGGCTTGAGGAACGCGAAGCGGACCCCTTTGTAAATTGATTCCGGCAGCGGCTGACCGTCCAGTTCCAACAGCTTCGGCTTGGGATCAAACAGGTCGAGTTGGCTGGGGGCCCCCTCCATGAAGATGAAAATGCACGCTTTTGCGCGGGGGGCGAAATGCGGCTGACGAGGCGCCAACGGGTTGATCAGTTCCAGCCCCGAGGCCGCCTCCGCCGCGGCCGCCGTGGCCGGCGACAACACGCCGTCCGCCGTCAGCAGGGCCCCGAGACCGATCGCTCCCAGTCCGCTGGCCGACGACAGCAGAAAATCCCGACGCGTTTGCAACAGCAGGTCGGCGGGCATGGTGAACCTCACTCAGTCGCCTTGAGCGTCTGGATCGCCTGAGGCAGGTCGCGGTCGACGATCCCCAGCACTCCCCGCCCTTCCTGCAGGCGGTAGTCGACGTCGCTCTGCATCTCCTCGCAATCGATCGCCCAGAACTTGCGCATCTCGTCGAGCGGGAGTTCCCGCAAGGGACGGATCAGGCGGAACCCCACCCCGCGGGCCGGATCGTCCGTGAACCACCACGGAGATTTCGGGAGGTTCGGATCGTTCGACTTCCATTCGGGATCGTTGGAACCGAACTTGGCCGCGCTGCGGCAACCCGCCGCGTCGCTCTCCCACGAGCCCCCCTTGACCATCCGCGGCCAAAGCTCGTCCGGCCAGAGGATCGTCTCCAGCGCCGTCAGAGGCTCCCGACCTGCCAGACGCGCATAACCCTCATCCGAATACTCGTCGAGCACCCACTCGGCAACGTTGCCGTGCATATCATGCAGCTCCCAGGCGTTGGGTTTCTTCAGCCCGACGGGACGCTGCCCCCCCTCCCCACAATTGTCCCGATACCAGGCATACTCCCCGAGCCGGGTCGGGTCATCTCCAAAACAGTATGCCGTTTGGGAGCCTGCGCGGCAGGCGTACTCCCACTCCGCCTCGCAGGGCAGCCGGAACTGCTGTCCGGTCACGGCGCTCAGCCACTGGCTGTAGTGCTTGGCGGCGAGTTGCGTCATCGTCACCGCCGCCTGGCGCGGGTTGTCGCCGTACTCGAAGGTGAAACTCGGCTCGTACAGCTCCGTCGGGGCGGTGATGGCATCGAGGCGGTTCTCCTCGGTCACGAGCCGGACCTGCGTCGACACGAACTTCTTGAACACCTGGTAGAGAGCCATGTACTGCTTGTACTCCGCCCAGGTCACTTCCGTCTTGGCCATCCAGAACGGTTCCACCGTCACCCGGACCGGAGGCCGCTCCGAAGGCTGGCCGTGCGGATCACTGTCGGGACTCCCCAGGACAAACGTTCCGCCGGGAATCGGCAGCATCTCAAAGGTCACGTCGCTCCCGGGGATCGTCACCGTGTAGGGGACCATGTACCCGCGATCGGTCTCGACGAACCGCCCGGAGGCCGGCTTCTCGCGCACCAGACCGGGAAGCTCCGCGGCCGAGAGCGCCTCCGCGCCGCTCGCCACGCACCAGACCACCGCTGTCACAAGGATCAACCGATACAGCACCATCAACAATCCAGCCTCCCGGAAGGGTTTCAGACGCGGATGCCCGGCGACCACGCGGCGCGGTCCTCACCGCGCCACCGCGGCCGTCGCGGCTCATTCCCGTCGTACGCCCACCAGTGTAACACGCCGCGCGGCAGATTTCCACCCGCTCAGTGGCGGCGTGAGCGCGGGGCGCGTTACGCTCGCCCCATTGAGGTTGTTCCTCTTCATCCCCACGTGGAGTTGGCCCCCCCAGTCCCCATGCGCGCCATTCAGCTTCGCGAACCCCGACGGTTCGAGGTTCTGGACCTTCCCGAACCCCCACCTCCCGCTCCCGGAGAAGCCCTCATCGCCACCCACCGGATGGGCATCTGCGGCACCGATCTGGCCGGCTACCTCGGCAAGATGCCCTTCTTTACCTATCCCCGCATCCCCGGTCATGAACTGGGGGTGGAGGTGCTGGCCGTCGGGCCGGGGGTGACGAACGTCCGCCCCGGAGATCGCTGCGCCGTCGAACCGTATCTCAACTGTCAGACCTGCTACGCTTGCCGTCGCGGCAGCGGGAACTGCTGCCAGAACCTGAAGGTCTTCGGCGTGATGACCGATGGTGGTTTGAGGGAACGCTGCCTGATCCGGGCCGACAAGCTCCACCCCTCCTCCTCTCTCACCTATGAACAACTGGCGCTGGTGGAGACCCTGGCGATCGGCTGCCACGCCTGTCAGCGGGGAGGCTCTGCCGCGGGGGACCATGTCCTCATCATCGGCGCCGGACCCATCGGGCTGTCCGCGCTGGAGTTCGTCCGCCTCAACGGTGCGGAGATTACGGTGATGGACCTGGTTCCCTCCCGACTGGAGTTCTGCCGCCGGCAGTACGGCATCACCCAGACCTTGTCAGCCACCGCGGAGGACCTGCGTCCTCAGATGCTCGACATCACCTCGGGAGCACTGTACGCGGTCGTGATCGACGCCACCGGCAATGCCGCCTCGATGTCGCAGGCCCTCCAGTACGTCGCCCACACGGGGACGCTGGTGTACGTCGGCATCACCACCGGAGAGGTCCATTTCCCCCACCCCGTCTTGCATCGCCCCGAAATCACGCTCAAAGCCAGCCGCAACGCCCTTCCGGACGACTTTCGCCGCATCCTCCGCTGGATTGAAGATGGGACCATCGATACCCGGCCGTGGATCACGCACCGCACCCCGATGGACCGGCTGATCGAGGAGTTCGAGAGCTACACCCGGCCGGAGACGGGGGTGCTGAAGGCGATGGTCGCCGTCACTCCCTAGCCGCAGGTTCACCACCCCCTGCTTCCCGACCCCCCGTCTGCAACCTGCTCCGGAGTCTGGACTCTCGGACGCTCCCCTGGTTCCCACCGGCTGGCGAGGGAACGGAGGGAACGCCACAATGTCCGCTTTCGTGGCGGATGCATCACTCCATCGATCCCCTGCGCCGACCCCATGGCGGGACCGAGATTCACCGGCGCCGTAACCAAGTACCCCGCGCGGTTTGCGGTCGGGGCCTATCTGGCGTTGATCGCCGTGGGGACCGGACTGTTGCTGTTGCCGGCCTGTCGGGTCCGCGAGGCCGCTCCCCTGACGTTCCTGGATGCGCTGTTCACGGCCACCAGTGCCGTGTGCGTCACGGGCCTGACCGTCCGCTCCACCGGCAACGATTTCTCCTTCCTCGGGCAGGCCATTCTGCTGGGACTGATTCAACTGGGCGGCATCGGGATCATCACCGTCACGACGCTGGCCACGTTTGGCGACGGCCGCGGCGGCGGGGGGGTCCGGCAGCAACTGGCAGTGAGCGAGGCCCTGGGGAGCCGTCCCGGGGACGATGTCCGCTGGGTCGTGCGGACCGTCGTGCTGGCGGTCTTCGGCTTCGAGGCAGTCGGTTTTGGATTGCTGCTGTTCCGAAATCTGGCGGACTATGACCTGCCGACCGCCGGTTGGCACGCGCTGTTCCACGCGGTCTCCGCCTTCTGCAACGCGGGGTTCGCCCTGTACGACGACAGCCTGATGCGGTATCGCTCGGATGCCTGGATGAATCTGACGATCTCCGGTCTCATCATCTTGGGGGGGATCGGTTTCCCCGTGGTGCTGGATGTCTACCGGGGGGTGCGGCAGCGGCGGTGGCGGTGGTATCGGGACCTCACGCTGCATACCAAGCTCGTGCTGGTGGGGACCGGAGGGTTGTTGCTGCTGGGGACGGCGGCGTTTTTGATCCTCGAACAGAGAAACATGCTGGCCGTACTCCCGTGGCCCGAGCGGTTGCTGACGGCGTTCTTCCATTCCACGACCTGCCGCACCGCCGGCTTCAACACTGTGAACGTGGCCGGGCTGACCAACGCCATGCTGTTTGTGAGCATTCTGCTGATGATCGTCGGTGCCAGTCCCTGCTCCTGCGGGGGGGGGATCAAGGTCTCCACGCTGATGGTGCTGTCGCTGCTGGCCCGGGACCGGCTGCGGGGACTGGAGAATGTCCGCTTCGCCCGGCGGACGATTTCGGAAGGGATGATCGACCGGGCCGTGGCCGTGGTGCTCCTGTACAGCCTGGCGCTCGTTCTCGGACTGACGGTGCTGCTTGCGATTGAGCAGGCCGAACACCCGCACCACGCCACACAGCAGGTCTTTCTGGACGCCATGTTCGAAGTCGCCTCTGCGCTGGGAACGGTCGGACTGAGCACCGGACTGACCACACAGATCGGTGAGGCCGGGCGGTGCGTCCTGATTGGGTTGATGTTCGTCGGCCGGCTGGGGCCGATCTCGCTGTTTATCGCCGTTTCACGGACGCGGCGGGATGTGCGGTTGGAATATGCCAAGGAAGACGTCTTGATCGGGTGACCACATGGCCAGAACAAAGCATTTCGTGGTCCTGGGACTGGGGACATTCGGAGCGGCCTTCGCCGAGCGGGCTCATCACGACGGCTGCCGCGTCACCGGCGTCGACGCCTCGGAGGAGCGGGTCGAAGAGCTCAAGGAGGTCCTGCACGAGGCGGTGATCGCCGACGTCACCGACCGCGACAGCCTGCAACAACTCCCGCTCGCGGCGGCGGATGCCGTCGTCATCTCCCTCGGAGAGCGCTACGAGCAATCCATCCTGTGCGCCCTGCACGTCAAGGAACTGGGGGCCCGCCGCATCCTCGCCAAGGGGGTCACGCAGGACCACGGGAAGATTCTCAAAAAGCTCGGCGTCGATGAGGTCATCTTCCCGGAAAAGGAAGCCGCCATGTACTGGGCCGACAAGGAGACCTGGACCAACGTGGTCGATTTTCTCCCCATCGATCCGGAGTACGGGCTGATTGAAGTCGCCGTCCCCTCCACGCTGCAGGGCAAAACCCTGCAGGAGGCGAACATCCGCCAGAAGTACGGCGTGCACGTCATCGGCGTCAAGGACGTGATGTTCAACAAGATGACGCTCATCCCCCCCGCCGACTTCCGCATGACCGACGAACAACTGCTGCTCGTCATCGGGACCAAGGAGGCCCTGGAGAAGTTCCAGGCGCTCAAATAGCCACTCCGGACAAATCGCCGCTCTCGACCCGGGCGGGGAGCGCCCCCGGCGACCGCCACGATTCCCGGGGGGACAGCCTCCTGACCGGCCCTGGGAGAGAACGAAGGCCCGGGGTTCCTGAGCAGACCGAGAGGCCGAGAGGCGTCAACCTCTCTGTCCGCTCGCATCGCCGGCTCGCCTCGGTCACAATTCACCGTTCCGATGAATCGGAGCAGTCCCAGACTTGCGCCCCAGCCAGATGATGATCCCCGACACTCTCGAACCCCGGGAACTGCTCCGCGGGCTGGCTGCCACAGTCGACCCGGCGCTGGAGGGGTACTTGCGGCGGCTCTCCCCCGATTGTCCGCCGCGGTTGCGGGATGCCATGAGCTACAGCCTGCTGGCTCCCGGCAAGCGGCTGCGTCCCGCACTGGTGCTGCTGGCCTGCGAGGCGTGCGGCGGAGCCCCTCCGTCGGCAATGCCGGCGGCGTGCGCCATCGAGATGATTCATACCTATTCGCTGATTCACGACGATCTGCCCGCGATGGATGACGACGACTTTCGCCGCGGCCGGCCGACCTGTCACAAACAGTTCGACGAGGCGACAGCGATCCTCGCGGGAGATGCTTTGCTGACCCTCGCCTTCGAGGTGCTGGCGCGGGATGTCCAACCGCCGGACGTGGCAGCCGCCTGCTGCGTCGAGCTGGCCTCTGCCGCGGGGCCGGAGGGGATGGTCGCCGGGCAGATGGCGGACCTGGAGGCGGAACGTTTGCCGCTGGCGACGGCGGAAGCCCTGGAGGCATTGCATCGCCGCAAGACGGGGCGGCTGCTGTGTGCGGCGGTGCTGCTGGGGGGGCGCGTGGCGGGGGCGGAGCCGCCGCTCCTCGACAGTCTCCGCCGGTACGGAGCAGCGGTGGGGTTGGCCTTCCAGATTGCGGATGATCTGCTGGACGTCGAGGGAGCGGCGGAGAAAATCGGAAAGCGCGTGGGAAAAGATGCGCAACAAGGTAAACTGACGTACCCGTCCCTGTGGGGGCCGGAAGAGAGTCGCCGCCGCGCGGCCGCCCTCGTGGAGGAGGCGTGCTCCGCCTTGGCGCCGTTCGGGAAGCACGGACATCCATTGCAGGCCCTGGCCCGTTACATCATCGCACGAGACCACTAATGGATTATCAGCTCCTGCCGTTGATCGGGTCCCCTCGCGAACTCAGAAGCCTCACCGCTGCCCAGTTGGAACAGTTGGCCCGGGAGATTCGCGAGGAGTTGTGCGAGATCGTTGCCGACCGCCCGGCGCATTTCGCCAGCAATCTGGGAGTGGTCGAGCTGTGTATCGCCCTGCATCTGGTCTTTGATTTCTCCAAGGACCGGTTGATCTGGGACACCGGCCACCAGATCTATCCGCACAAGCTGGTCACGGGGCGCTACCCGCGGTTTCGCAGCATCCGTTGCAAGGGGGGGCTGATGGGCTACCCCAACCCGGCGGAAAGCGACTACGACCTGTTCCTCACCGGACATGCCGGTTCCAGCGTCTCCACCCTGCTGGGGCTGCGGGTGGGGGACGATTTGTTGCGTCCGGAGGAGGGTCGGCGGGCAGTGGCGGTCATCGGCGACGGCGCGCTCCCCTCGGGCATCGTCTTCGAGGCCTTCAACAACGCTGCCGACAGGAACCTCCTGGTCATTCTCAACGACAACAAGATGGGCATCTGCCCGCGCGTGGGGGGCCTGGCCCAGTACCTGGACCGGGCCCGCGTCGCCCCCTTCTACAACGGCCTGAAGCGCGACGTCTCCTGGCTGCTCAACAAGCTCCCCGTCGTCGGCGAGTCGGCCGAGAAGTGGCTCGCCAGCGTCAAGGACGCCGTCAAAGGCTTCCTCCACGGCGGAATGCTCTTTGAGGAACTCGGCTTCCGGTACATCGGCCCGGTGGACGGCCACGACCTCCGCGCCCTTCGCGATTACCTGGAACTGGTCAAGGATGTGGAAGGTCCGGTGCTGCTGCACGTCTTTACCGAGAAGGGGCGGGGCTTCAAACCGGCCGAGAACGACCCGGTCAAGTTCCACACCCCCTCCCCCTTCTGCCGCGGCGAGGATGACGAGGAGGTCGTCTACGTCGGCAAAGGGTCCACACCCGCCTATACCGACGTCGTCAGCGAATGCATCCATGCGGCCATGAGCCGGGACCGTCGCGTCTGCGTGCTCACGGCCGCCATGTGCGAGGGGAACAAGCTCGGCAAAATCCGCGACGAGTTCCCCGACCGGTTCTTCGACACGGGGATTTGCGAGGGGCACGCGGTCGCCTTCGCCGCCGGCATGGCCAAGGCGGGCCTGCGGCCGATCGTCGACATCTACAGCACCTTCCTCCAGCGGAGCTTCGATCAGATCTTCCAGGAAGTGGCCCTCCAGAACCTCCCCGTGACGTTCTGTCTCGATCGGGCAGGACTGTGCGGACCGGACGGTCCCACGCACCACGGCCTGTTCGACAACTCGTACCTGCGGGTCTTCCCGAACATCGTCCTGATGGCTCCCGGTGATGCCCAGGACGTGCAGCCGATGCTCGACTTTGCCCTCCGCTCCGACGGACCCGTGGCGATCCGTTATCCCAAGGCCTCCGCGGAGATCATCGAGCGGAGCCTGGCACCCCTGGAACTCGGCCGGGGGGAGGTGGTCCGCTCCGGGACTGACGGGGCTTTCCTCGTGTTCGGGGCGCTCTTGTGGGAATGCCTCCGCGCGGCTGAAAAACTCGATCAGGAAGGTCTGGAGATCGCCGTCGTCAACGCCCGTTTTCTCCGGCCGCTCGACGTCTCCCTCCTCGACCGCCTGATCCATGAGTGCGGCTTCATCCTCACCGTGGAGGAGAATACGCTCAACGGCGGCTTCGGATCAGCGGTGCTGGAGGCGGCCAACGCCCACGGCTGGCCCACCGACCAGATTCGCTGTTGCGGCATCCCCGACCGCTTCATCGAACATGGAGAGCGCGGGGAACTGCTGGCGGACCTGGGCCTCGACGCCGACGGTCTGGCGGCCGCCGCCCGCCAGATGGCCCGCCGCGGCGAACTGCATACCTCCTCGTCGACCCTCCCCCCCTCCCGCCGAGATCCCTAGGGAGGTCCACGCCCGTCAGTTCTCCAGCGTGACCGGTTCTGACCCGATCCAGAGGTGCATTCCATGCGCGTCACCCGGGCCCTGCTCGCTCTGCTGAGTCTGACGGCGTCACTCCCCGCGGCAGAAGAGCCCCCGCGCTCCCTCGACCCCCGCCTGACGATCGAACTCTTCGCCGAGCAGCCGCAGCTTCGGACCCCCACCGGCATCGACGTCGACGCCCGCGGCCGCGTCTGGGTCATCGAGAGCAACACGCACTTCCGCCCCGAGAGCTACGACGGCCACCCCAGCGACCGGCTGCTGATTCTCATCGACACCGACGGCGACGGCCGCGCCGATGAGGTCAAAACGTTCGCCGACGGCTTCCAGTTCGCCATGAGCGTGGCGGTGCGGCCGGTGTGGATGGACGAGGTGCGGATGGGGAGCAGTGACGAGACACGAGGGACCAGCGAGGAGAACGCTGGAGCGGCAACTCCCTCCACCCTTGTCCCGCATCCCTCAACCAACCAGATCTTCCTCGCCGAGCGCAGCGGCATCTGGCTGCTTGAAGACACCGACGGCGACGACCTCTGCGACCGCCGCACCAAACTCGTCACGCTGGAGACGGAGGGGAACTACCCGCACAACGGCCTCGCCGGCTTCGCCTTTGATGCACTGGGGTGGATGTACTTCGGCCTGGGGGAGAACCTCGGGGCGCCGTACCGGCTGGTGCCGCGGGAGAGTCCAGCGCGGAGAGAGGTGAGTCCGGCACAAAGAGCATCGGACGTCGATGCCGAACGCTCCGGACTCTCGACCCTGGACACTCAACTCTCTGGCGGCGGCGAGGGGGGCAACCTCTACCGCATGCGGCCCGACGGCACGCAGCTCACCCGCTGGGCGACCGGCTTCTGGAACCCGCACGCCTCCTGCGTCGACGCCTTCGGTCGCCTCTTCACCGTCGACAACGACCCCGACAGCCGTCCGCCGTGCCGATTGCTGCACATCATCGAAGGGGGCGACTACGGCTATCGTTTCCGCAACGGCCGCAAGGGACTGCACCCTTTCACGAGCTGGAACGGCGAGATCCCCGGCACCCTCCCAATGGTGGCCGGTACCGGCGAGGCCCCCAGCGGCATCCTCGCCTACGAGCATGACGCCTTCCCGGACGAATACCTCGGTAACCTGTTTGTCACGAGTTGGGGGGACCACCGCATCGACCGCTTCCGGCTGAAGCCCAAGCGCGACCCGTTACAACCGGGGCGCATCGGACCGAACTTTGAGTCGCTCGCCGAACCGGTCATCACCGGCGGCGAGAACTTCCGCCCCGTCGGGATCGCCCTCGCCCCGGACGGATCGCTCTACGTCAGCGACTGGGTGCTGCGGGACTACAAGCTCCACGGGAGGGGACGGGTCTGGCGCGTGCATGCCGTGGAACCATCCCGGCGACAAGTCCCACGGCTCGACGAAGCACACCACCTCCCGCTCCAGACGTTGGCGGAGATGGTCCGTTCGGCTTCCCTCAGTGAGCGCCGGTTCGCCGCTCGGGAGTTGGCACGCTCCCCTGCCGGTCAAGCTGTGCTGGAACAGATCCAAAGCGAACTGTGGCAGCAGCCGCTGGCGATGAAGAACATCCGGTTCCTCAATGAAATCCAGTGGAGTCGCCATCGCCGAGGGGAGACGCAGCCGCCAGCGATTCCCTTTCCCATCCGTTGGAGCCTGGAGGAGAAGGTCGCCTGGATCGGCAACGTGGACAAGCTGCAACGTTCCGACGATCCCTTTCACAATGCGGAGGTGGTGCACGCCCTCAGCCAGCAGGACCTGCCGTACTGGCTGCTGCGGTACTGGTACACGCTCCCTCAGGAGGATGAGCCCCATCGCATCTGGACACGGCTGATGGCGGCTCTGGTGACGCGCCGGAAGTACCCGCAGTCGGCGGACATGGTGGAGCGTTTGCTGACGGAGCCGAGCGACCTGCTTCGGAGGGTGGGGGTCCAGTGGGCGGCGGAGGAGAAGTTGATTGACCTCCGCCCGCAGGTCGAGGCGGTCCTCACGTCCGAGCCGATGACGACCGACCTGTTCCTCGCCACGCTCGCCGCGCTGGAAATGCTCGACGGCAAGGACCCCAAGGACTTCGACCAGACGCCCCCCGGCAAGTACGTCCTCCCGCTGCTCAAGGACCCGGCCACGCCGGCGGCCGTTCAGGCCCAGGCGCTGCGGCTCGTCGACCCGGCGGACGAGGGACTGACCGTCGACCTGCTCCTGTCGCTGCTGGCCGGCGATGACGCCTCGCTCCGCCTGGAAGCGATCCGCTCGCTGGCCTCGTCCCCCCGCCCCGAGGCGGTCAAGCCTTTGGTGGAACTCATTCGCCGCCGCCTGGATCGAGCCGCAAGCGATACGGACGTCGTTGTCGAACGCGAAGTGCGCGAGGCGTTGCTCGGTCTGTCGCGGCATGTCGACCTGCCGGACGTTCGTGAAACGCTGCTGTCACTCTCCAGCCAGGATCGGGACCTCTGCGTCGACGCACTGCGCGCCCTCCGTGGCCTGCCGGTGGAAGAGATCGAGCTGCACCGCGGACCGCTCGGGTCCCCCGCCCCCGCAACTCACGCACTTCGCCGCGAAGTCGAAGCTCAGCTCGCGCTGCTCCGTCGGCTGACGCACCCCGATCGTGAGCCGCGTGACCCGCCCTTATCTGACCGTCCACGGGAGGATGCCGAGTGGAAGTCCCGCCTCCTCTCGGAAGAGACGACCGACCCCGAGGCGGGCGGGCGCGTCTTCTTCCATCCGCAGGGGCCGCGGTGCTATCAATGCCATACTGTCCACGGCCGTGGCGGGCGGATCGGTCCGGACCTGTCGTACATCGGCCGCGCGATGCCGCGTGAAAAGCTCCTCGATTCGATCCTGAACCCCTCGAAGGAGGTCTCCCCGCAGTTCACCACCTGGACGCTCGTGACCACTTCCGGCGAAGTTCACACCGGGATGATCGTCCACGAGAACCAGGGGGAGACGACGATCGGCACGGCCGAGGGAAAGCTCATCACCGTCCCGACCCTCGACATCGAGACCCGCACCCCGCTCGCGACCTCCGTGATGCCGGAGAAGCTCGAAGACCGCCTTACCGTGCAGGAGTTCCGCGACCTGCTGACGTTTCTGGAAAGCCTGAAATAGGCGCTGGAGAATCGAGGCGAGCCCTCGACATGGCACGCGAATCGGCGACCGGGATCAGTTCTCCGGCGGGGTGATACCGGGGACGTCTCCGCGGAGGTTCACCCACCCGATGTCCCGAATGAGCGGCGCCACGCGGGCGAAGCAGTGGTCCACCAATCCCTGCTCCGCCAGCTCGTTCCAGACGCAGCTCGACGGTGCCGGGATCGACTTCACCAGCCACAGTTCCTCCGCGTTGAGGTCGATCGCGACGCAGGCCGAGAGCGTATCGCTGGTGACGGACCATGACTCGGGGAGCAGTCCTCCAGGCAAGCGGGGAGGATCGGAGAACCAACCGGCGGAACGTTCGAACCAGCGTTGCGGTTGAACCACGGCGCAAAGGCCGTCGCGCCAGGCGGCGGCGGCAGCGGCGGGCGACGAGCACAGTCGGGACCGCGGCAGGAGCTGCGTCAGGCGGAGGGCGGTGACGTCAAGGGCCTGCATCGCGAGGTGATGGGCCTCGGCTGCGGAGGTCAACCCTTGCTGATGCCAGCGGCGAATGACCTCGACCAGCTCTCCCCCCCCCGCCACGAGGGTGACGGAGCCGGCGGCGGTTTTTTCCAGCAGTCGTTGCAGCCGCGGCCCCAGGTCGGGGAGGTCCAGCAGGCTGCCGCCGATCTTGAGGACGATCCTGCGCGGGGCGGGCGCGGCCGCGGACATCTCACTCGATGATCTTGGTGATGGGGAACTCGACGATGCCGGTGGCCCCCACTTCCTTGAGCTTGGGGATCAACGAACGGACGATCGACTCTTCGATGATCGTGCTGACGTCCAGCCAGTCGGGATCGGAGAGTTGCGAGACAGTGGGGGACTGCAACGAGGGGAGGATGCTGATGACCTTGGGGAGGGCCTCGCGGCGGACGTTCATCATCAGGCCGACCTTCCCCTCGGCGGCGAGACAGGACTGGAGCATGAGGGCGATGTTCTCCAGTTTCTGCCGCTTCCAGGGGTCGGTCCAGGCGCTGCGATTGGCGATCAGGCGGGTGGTGCTCTCCAGGACCTGCGCCACGATGCGGAGGTTGTTGGCCCGCAGCGAGGAGCCGGTCTCGGTGACTTCCACGATGGCGTCCGCGAGGCGCGGGGGTTTGACCTCCGTCGCTCCCCAGGAGAACTCGACGTGGGCGGAGACGCCGTGCTCGGCCAGCCAGGCTTTCGTGAGACCGACGGCCTCGGTGGCGATCCGCTTCCCCTCGAGGTCGCGGATGTCCCGGATGGGAGAATCCTCCGGCACGGCGAGGACCCAGCGCACCGGACGCCGGCTGACCTTGGAGAACCGCAGCTCACAGACTTCATGCACGTCGGCCTGCGTTTCGCGGACCCAGTCATATCCGGTGATGCCGGCGTCGAGCACCCCTTGTTCGACGTAGCGGGCCATCTCCTGGGCGCGGATCAGCAGGCACTCAATCTCCTCGTCGTCGATGGACGGGTAGTAGGAGCGCGAGGAGAAGGTGATGTTGTAGCCGGCCTTCTTGAACAATTCGGCGGTCGCCTCCTGGAGACTGCCGGCGGGGATACCGAGTTTGAGGATCATGCCAGACCGTTCATCGCGGGACGCAAAACACAAGGGACCGATCGCGCGGCGAGGATAGCAGACCCTGCCTTGAGTCGCGACGTTCAGGCAGCTTCGCGGACGAGCAATTCCCCTTTTCCCAATTCCAGCAGGTCGCCGCAATAGCGGCGGTAGGGGCTGGTCCAGGCCTCCGGAGGGAGCGGGAAGCCGAGGGCGGTGAGCCGTCGCCAGTAGAGTTGCAGAAACACCGGCCGATAGAGGCAGGCGGGTCGAAAGGTCGGCAGGATGTCGAGAGACGACCCGGGCTGAAGAAACACAATCGAACCCCGCTTCATGCCGGCCCCATGCCGGATGCCCGGCAGACCGCCCACCACGATGGTGCCGGCGATCATGCCGACGCCGACGGCATCCCCGACGCTCCCCCCCACGGCGATGAGGCCACGCCGCATCGTGTGGCCGATCTCGTTCCCGCCGTTGCCATGCACCAGAATCTCGCCGCCCGCCATCCCCTTGCGGCCTCCGCGATAGACGGCGCCGATGAGATGTCCGGCATCACCATGGACAATGATGCGCCCCCCCTTCATCTCGGCACCGACCCAGTCGGCGGCGTTCCCCGTGCAGAGAATCTCTCCGCCGGTCATCTCCGCCCCCAGATGCATGCCGGCGTTCCCCTCCACGCGGACCCGTCCGCCGGAGAGGTGGGCGCCGATCAGCTTGACCCGGGAACAGTCCCCCTGCCAGACGATCGTTTCGTCCTCGGCCGCCGATCCGGAGGCGGTGAAGAACTCCCCCAGCGGCACCTGCTTGTTGCCCCGCTGGATCAGCGTCTGCAGCACCTCGTCGGGGGATTGGCCGCGGACCACCTCCAGTCGCACGGCGTCGACTTCCAGGGGAATGGCGGAAGGCTGGCGGAGCGTGAGAGTGAGAGGCATGTTGCGATCGCAAAGCCGCGGCCGGTTCCGGGCCGCCGGAGAGGTCGGGCACAGACCGTGGTCAGTCAATCACCAGTTCGCTTTCCGCGGCGTCGCCGACCTCGGCGGTCGACATTTCTTCAGTCACCTCCGAGAGGGGCGTGAAGGCGGAGCGGGGTTCGGTGGAATCCTTGCGTTCCACCGTCAGTTGCACCTGCCATTTGACCACGCCGAAGGGAACGGAGGGGGAATCGCTCCGCCACAGGTCGGCCACGTTCGTGGATCGGGTGAACGCATCTTCCGTGACCCGTTCGCCGCGATAGTGGTGGGCTGAGACCGTTTCATTCCGCAGCGGCACATCCTCGACGCCGACCAGCGTCAACTGGCGATAATGCTGCAACACGGTCAGCGCGGGGAAAATCTGGAACACGTTGGTGTCCAGGGGGGCGGGCGATTCGTTGCCGATTTTGCGGTAACCCTTGGCAATCGGCACGTGCGTGGCGACCACCAGGTTGGTGTCGAGAACCGTTTGGTCTTCGGCGATCTGGACGCGGCGGATCAGCTCGATGGGAACGAGGATCTTGTAGATGCGAATCCCCCCCGGTCCGGCGTCGATGATCCCTTCCTTGACGGGGCCGGTGATGACTTTGAGTTCGACCCAGCGGCAGGCGACAGGCCGGCCATCGATGATCCCCTCTTCGGCCTGGAGGGCCTTGATGGTCAGGTGCCGCGTCCAGTTCAGCTTGAGGTCGCCGGTGGGGTCGTTCGGGCGTTTGATGACCTGCGTGTAGGTCCCTTCGTAGCGGACCCACCTCCCCTCCACCTCGGGAATGGCCCACAAGAGGCCCTGCGCGAAGGCCCGCGGTGCGGGGACCACGGCGGCCGTCAGGACCAAGGCCGTCCACACGAGCTGTTTCATCAGGAACTCCCAAAGCAGGACCGCTCGGAGGAGAGGACAGGGCCGCCAGGAGGCTGCTTGTCGGCGATCGTCAGGCCCCCTAGACTGCCCAGCGTGAACATACAGTACGCCCGATGAGTGTGCAAACTGCGTTTTCTCCATGGCTGGTCACTTTCTTCCCAGTATGCCCCGTTTCTTTCCGCGCGTGACCAGTCCCGACCGTGGAGGCCGTGTCTGGACCTGCGGTCTGATCCTGGGAGGATTGCTGGCCTTCGCTACGGGTGCGGTCGCGGCTGAGGAGGCCGCCGCTCCACCCCGGCTGGGGGACTATTACGGCTTTGGACCGCTGGAGATCTTCAAGGTCGAGAACCGGTCGCACTCGATGATTGCCGGGGATTTCAACAGCGACGGCCGCACCGATCTGGCCTGTGTGGACAACAGCCACAGTCGGATCGATCTGTTGTTGCAACGGGAGACGTCGCCGGAGGAGGCCCCCGCCCCCCCGCTCGACGTCAACGAGCTCCGCAGCCATTGGCGGTTTGAACACCTCAAGCTCCCGGTCGATCGCCAGGTGGATGCTTTGGCGGCGGGAGATTTCAACAGCGACGGGAAAGTGGATCTGGCCTATTTCGGCCAACCCGATCGACTCGTCGTCCGCTATCAGACCGATGGCCGGGAGTGGAGCCAGAAGTGGGAGACCCGGCTGGCGGACGTGTCGGTGGAGACGTGGGGAATTGTCGCCGGAGACTTCAATCACGACGGCCGCGCCGACCTCGCGGTTCTCGGCAAACAAAGCACCTACCTGCTCCTGCAAGCGGTTGGGGGGGGCTTCACAACGCCGACCGCCATCCGCAACACCGCCGAGGAGTTGCGGATGGGGATGAGCGGGGACTTCGACGGCGACGGCCGCGAGGATCTGTTCTACACCGCCACCAGCGACGGAGAACGGTACATCTGCGTGCGGCTCCAGACCCCCGAAGGGGGACTCGGCCCTGAATATCGCCTGGAGCTGAAGAATACCCTGGGGGTTTCCGTGAGCGACGTGCTGGGGGACGGCGCCAAGGAGGTGCTCGCCATCAACTCACAGACCCGCCGGCTGGGGCTGTATCGCGTGCACCGACCGCAGACGAGCGACAAACCGGAAAGCCGGCCGATCCAGTACGGTGTGGGAGTCAAGGGGACCGGCAAACGCGATCTCGACGTGGGGGACCTGGACGGCGACGGACTGGTGGACGTGGTCGTCTCGGACCCGGACGGGGCGCAACTGATCGTCTACCGCCAGCACCGCCACAGCGGCCTGGACCTCGGCACCGCCTACGCCAGTTTTCTCGGCGTGGAGCAGCTTCGGCTCCGCGATCTGACGGGGGACGGCCGCGCGGAGGTCGTGGTCCTCAGCCCCAAGGAGAAGACGATCGGCATCTGCGTCCTGGATGCCGACGGCGACCGCCTGACGTTTCCCAAAACGCTTCCCATCGACGACGAAGTGCTGGCCTTTGAAATCGCCGACCTCAACTCCGATTCGATCCCCGAGATCGTCTACCTGGCCCGGGACAAGGGGGCCGGTCGGTCGGGCAAGTTCCTGTTCAAGGCGCTGACTTATCCTCCCCGCGGTGAAACGCGGCCGTACGTCTTCGGCGAGGACAAGACGCAGCTCGAAGTCGAGATGCGGGACGTGGGGCGGCTGACCGTGGTCGATGCCAATGCCGACGGCCGTCCGGACTTGCTGGCGACGATCGACGCCTCCCGGCCGCCGACGCTGCTGCTGACGGCCCCCCGCGGCGTCCCCACGGTGACGGCGGGAGGGGGGGGCGTGCAGTTGACGGAACTCGAGGCTGGCGCCGTCTTCAGCGGCCGACTCCAGGACGGCCCCGCCCTGCTCATCTCCCAGGGGGCGTTCGCCCGGCGGATGCAGCTTGACGCCGACAACCGCTGGCAGGTCCTCGATCAGTACAATGCCGGAGAAACATCCGCCAAGGTGAAGGGGGCCGCTCTGCTGGACCTGGACGGCCAGCCCGGACCGGAAATCGTGCTGGTCGACACCGGTTCCCAGAAACTGCGCCTGTTCCGCGCGGAGGGGGAGGTCTTCCGTCCCTGGCGGACGGTGGACCTGGGTTCTTTCCCCTACCAGTCGCTGCGCGTGGCGGACCTCAACGGCGACGGTCGGGACGACCTGCTCCTGTTCGGCGGGAATCGCTTCGCGGTCCTGTACACCGGTCACACCGACCCGCGGATCGAGGAACTCGCCACCTATGAGTCGGAACGCGAGAACGCCTCTCTGGTGGACATGGTAGCCGGAGACCTCAACGGTGACGGCCGGGTGGACATTGCCGTGCTGGATAACGCTCACAACACCCTCGAAATCGTGGCCGTGCTCCCCGGCCCCAAACTGGCCGGAGCGCTCAACTTCAAGGTGTTTGAAACCAAGAGTTTTCAGGACCGCGGCGGCAGCGGGCTGGAACCGCGGGAAATGCTGATCGTCGATGTCACCGGCGACGATCGCGCGGACCTGCTCCTGTTGACACACGACCGTATCCTCCTCTACCCCCAGGACGTCGGTGAACCCGCTCCGGCCGAGGCGACCGCCGCCCACCCGTAATGTTTCCACCCGGAGCAGCGCGCCGACCCTCGCCACCCCCTTCCGCGACCGGATCCCTCCCCGCCCCGAATGGCCACCCCGTTTCTGCTCATCCCCGGACGCACCAGTCTGCAAGGGACCACGCTCAACGAAGGCAAGTACACCGACGGCTATCGTGAGGAGACCGGCACCCTGCAAATGGCTCCGCAGGATATGCAGGCCCTGGGCCTGACGGACGGCGACCGGGTGCGGATGTGGAACGAGGTCGGCGAGGTGATCGTCCCGGTGAAGGCCGCCAAGGGAGAGGAGCTCCCACCGGGGCTGCTGTTCATCAGTTATGGCGACGCCTCCTGCCGCTTGATGGGGGGGGAGACGCACGGCTCCGGCATGCCCGACAGCAAGGGGTTTGACGTCTGGATCGAACCGCTGCGATGACCCGGTGCGCATCTGTCTGACAGCCCTGAATGCCTATCCCGTGGTGGACCCGCTCGCGGACGGGCCGATCGGCGGCGTGGAGACGCGGGCCTGGCTGCTGGCGCGCGGACTGGCGGCGCAACCCGACCTCGCCGTCCAACTGGTGGTCCGCCATCCGCGGCTGCCCCGACTCACGAGCTGCCAGGGGGTGGAGATCGTCCCGCTGGTCGATCCCCTCTTCCCCCTGTGGCAGGCGCTCGGAACCTGTGTGGAGCGCACCGCGGGGTTCCCCGGGCTGCGCCTGCGTCGATGGGACTGGCGACTCTTGTGGTGGCTCCCCCGGCTGGCGGTCGATCGACTGATTCGCGGAAGGGTGTATGCCTCCGACCTCCCTGACCCCCGGCTGATCCGGCTCCAGGCCGACGTCTATGGCACGTTCGGCGTGCAGACGCACTCGGCCGTGGTGATCCGCTCGGCCCATGCGGCCGGTCGCCCCGCCGTTCTGTTTCTCGGCTCCGATGGCGATCTCGATCCGATCTTCGAGACGGGAGGAGCGGCCCGCGATCCCTATGGAACCCGCGCCGACGTGGGACGGTTCATTCTCCAGACCGCGGACCTGATCATTGTCCAGACGGAGGATCAACAGCGGCAACTGCGCGACCGGTTCGGGCGGACTGCGGAAGTCCTCCCCAACCCCATCGACGTACAAGAGTGGGAAACAGCGCTGCGGGAGTCGCCAGAGGCACACGCCACCTTGGGACTGGAGCGCTACGTCCTGTGGGTGGGCCGCGCGGAATCGGTGCACAAGCGGCCGCAGGTCTGTCTGGAGGTTGCGCGGCAGTGTCCGGACGTCGCGTTCCTGATGATCCTCAACCCGCGGGATGCGGGAGTCGAGGCGGAGATTCGTCGCAGGGCACCGGCCAACGTGCGGATCGTCGAGCGGATTCCCGTTCCGCAAATGCCGGCCGTGTTCCGCCGGGCCGCGCTGCTGCTGAACACCTCTCGCTTGGAGGGGTTTCCGAACGTCTTTCTGCAAGCGGCTCTCTCGGGAGTGCCGATCGCTTCGCTGGAAGTGGGAGAAGAGTTCTTGCGGGCGGCGGGGGCCGGTGAATGTTTCCACGGCGACGTGGACGCCCTCTCCTGGGCTATTAAGCAGTGGTGGTCCCGCCGTCCCTCCCCCGCCGTCGACTCACCGGCGGCTTGCTATGTCCGGGAGCGTCACGGTCTGGCTCAGCAGGCAGCGCGGCTGACGTCGCTCCTGCGAGGAGCGTCGGTCCGTTCGGGATAATCCGAGCGGGAGGATTGGGGCGGTCAAGAGGGGTTGCCCTCCCGCCCCTCCGGGTGCAGGCTGGAAAATCTGGGCAAATTCTTTTGCCTCTCGGAAAAGCCGACCTAGGGTTGCCGTGTCCCTGCTCCGTGCGGGCGGGGACTGACGGAACCTCAATCCGTCGTTCCACTTGGGTCTGACCTCGCGCAGCGGGGTGTTTCATTTGGGAGGGGGGAAAGTCCTCGGGAGATCGGTTCCTCCGAAGATGCCGCCCCATGAGTCGCCGGATTTCCCGGCCCTACGTTTCAGAGAGGACACACACATGCGGAACCTCATCAGCAGCGTCAAGACGTTCCTGGCGTCGGAAGACGGCCCGACCGCGGTCGAGTACGCGGTCATGCTGGCCCTGATCGTCATCGTCTGCCTGACCGCCATCAAGGCCGTCGGCACGACCGCGAGCGATCGCTTCAACGACATCAAGGACAACCTGGCTCCGGCCTCGCCGTAATCTCGCTGGAGACAGCCTGGGGTCATGGCCGCTCGGCTGGGACGGGGTCTCGGTCGAGCGGCTTCCCCCGCGCCTGGAGCCGGTGAATCCTGCACCCCTTCAGAGCACCCCCGGATGGAAACCCGCAGAGGCCCCCCGGATCACCACCATGGTTCCCTTCTGGCTCGACAATTCGTTCGGCAGCCTGTTCCAGTGGCTCCCGGTGCTGATGAGCAGCCTGGCCCTGCTGGCCGCGCAACTCTTCGGCCGGAGCCTCTGAATCGTCTGCGGTGGATCACTCCCTTCCCGGAAGACGCCCGGCCCGCAGGGAGCACGGCCGGAGGAAGCCCACGGACTGTCGCGACCCGTTCGCGATTCCCCCTCATCCCCTCAGCTTGAAAGGTTCCCCTCATGGACTGGGAAACACTTCTGATCGAGAACTGGCCGGTCAAACTGGTCGCGGTGATTCTGATTGTCGCCGCCTGGATCGATGGCCGTGAACTGCGCGTCCCCAACTGGATCACCTTTCCGATGGTGCTCACCGGAGTGGTGTACAACACCTGGGTGGGAGGGTGGAACGGTCTCCAGGAAGGCTTGCTCGGCATGCTCGTCGGGCTGGCGACGCTGCTCCCCCTCTACGCCGTGGGGGGGATGGGGGCGGGGGACGTCAAGCTGATGGCCGGCCTGGGCGCCTGGCTCGGACCCCTTGTCGCCTGGAACGCCTTCGTGGTCTCCGTCGTCGTGGGGGCCGTGATGGCCGTGGGGATGGTCCTGTGGCGCAAAAGCTGGGTCAAGCACTACACCAACTTCCTGATGATCGCGGTCGAATGGATGACCGTGAAGAATCCCAGGGAACTCAGCCGCATCGCCCAGGAGCGCAAGCCCCAGATGCTGCTGCTCCCCTACGGCATCCCGATCTGCATCGGATCGATCGCCTACTTCCTGTATGCCGGGATGATGTGAGGGGGTTGGAGTCGCGGGACGGACCCTTCCGGCAATCTGGTCAAACTGCGAAAGCTTGCCGGATTCGGTAAGGATGGTTCCGGTCAGCAGCATTCCCGGCACGATCAGCACGACCATTTCCTTCCGCATAACCGGTATAGATTGAAGCGTTTCCCGAACCTGTGCCGATTCTGACACTGATTACGTGTCGTCTCGGCGCGCCGAGGGCGGTCTCCGACCGCCGGGAGTCACCGAGATGAAACCCAAAACCGTATTGCTGCTGGCGGTGGCCGTCGGCAGCGGACTGTTGGCCATGCTGGGGGTGCAGCAGGCCATGAGCACGCAGCAGGCCCAGCCGGAGGAGACGGTACAAGTGTTGGTGGCTCGGCAGGATATCGAGGTCGGCGTGCAGCTGACGGAGCAGAACGTGGAGTTCCGCGCCATGCCGGTCTCCGCCGTCCCACAGGACCCCGTCCTCAAGCCGGAACAGTACGAACTCCGCTCCCCGACGTATGCCCTCAAGGCCGGGGACATCGTGCGGCTCTCGAAGCTGTCGGCCCCCAACGTCTTCGGCAAGTCGACGCAGATCAAGGAGGGGATGCGCGTCGTGTCGATCCCGGTCGATGACACGCAAACCGTCAGCGGGCTCCTCTCGCCTGGAGACCGAGTGGACGTTCTGGTGACTTACAACCATCGCAGCAGCCGCGGCCAGACCCTCACCAAGACGCTCGTCCTGCTGGAGTACGTGGAGGTTTTCGCCACCGACGACAAGACGCAGCGCGAGGCCAACGCCCCGGGAGGCGATACCAAGAACAAGACTCGCAACGTCGCCCTGTTGCTGGCCCCCGAGCATGTGCCGTACATCATGCTCGCTCAGAGCAAGGGAAAACTGGGCCTCGCCTGGCGGCGCCGCGACGACGACACCGTCGCCTCCGTCGGTTCCATCAACGAACAAGCCCTCGACGAACTCAAGGGCATTGCCCCGCTGAGCGACCATCTGGCCGGTCGGTCCGTGGCTCCGCCGCTCTACAGCGATTGGGAGGGGGGAGACTTCCCGACGGGGCCGACCGCGGACCTGACGGACACCCCCCAGGATCGCGCCGGGGTGCACGCCACCCTGGAAGCGTCTGAGCAGGGAGTCCCTCCGGCCGCGCCGACGACGACTTCCGTGGTGGAACCGCCCCCCGCGCCGCGGCCCACCTGGAAGCTGGCCATTTACGTCGGGAACCAGCCGGTCGAACACGAATTTGAATTACCTGAAGAACCGCAACCGGCGCCGCCGGTTCCCTCGGATCAGGACGCACAGCAGAATCCAGCGGGAGGAACGCTCTGGGAGTTACTCAAGCAGGCGTTGTGAGGGAGGGACTCCGGAGGAGTCGTGCTCCCGCAGCAGCGAACGAGAGGCAGTTTCAAGCCCTCCTCAGGGAGGTGTTCCGCGGCCGGGGTCAGGCGTCCCCGGTCGCCGGGTGGACCCGCGACGGGTTCGCCGGGAAGCGGAACCACACGGACAAGGTGCAAGGATGCAAACGCAGCACTGGACACAAGGGCTGATGCTGATCGCCGGCCTGATGATCGTCGGGGGGGGCGGCGGTCCCGGTGCGGGCGGCCGCCTCCTGGCGCAGTCCCTGCCGGCTCCGCAACCGGCCGCCGCGGCGCTGCATCCCGGCGAACGGGTCATCCGGCTGGTGCGGCCCCACTCCGAACTGACGCTCACCGAGCTGCATTCCCGCGTCGTGGAACTCGACGCCCGCATCCGCCTCGTCGACGACTTCAATCAGCAGATCGTCTCCGTCACGGCCCTCTCCCCCCACCAGCTCCGGGTGCGTGCAGAGAGTCCGGGCGTCACTTCCCTGCGGATCACCGACGAGTTCGACAACGTGTTTACCCTCGAAGTGCTGGTCGAACGCGACCTCCGCGAACTCCAGTCGCACATCAAGCGGCTGTTCCCCGGCTCCTCGATCGAAGTCATCGGCGTCCGGGACAGCATTGTCCTGCGAGGCTGGGTCACACAGCCCAGCCAGATTCCACAGATCGTCAAGCTGGCCAGCACCTACAGCGCCGACGTCCAGAACCACATCGAGATCGGCGGCGGCAACCTGGTGCAGCTCAGCGTCCGCGTGATGGAGGTCCAGCGCTCCAAGCTGGAGCAGTTCGGATTCAATTTCCTGGCGCTGGGACAGAATTACTACTACGCCAGCACACCGGGGGCGCTCGTCCCCGTCACGGGCGCCACGCTCCCCTTCGGCGGACCACCCACGGTCACCGTCCAGCAGACCGCCCTGGCAAACGCCCAGCAACAATTCGCCATCCTCGGTTCCAGCGACATTTTTGAAGGCTTCATCGAGGCCCTCAAGCAGGAGTCGCTGCTGAAGATCATGGCAGAGCCCAAAGTCGCCACCACCAGCGGCCGCCCCGCCGAAATCCACTCCGGCGGCGAATTCCCCATTCTCGTCCCCCAGGGGGTCGGCACCACGAGTATTCAGTTCCGACAGTTCGGCATCCGCCTGGAAGCCGTGCCGCTCGTCCTCAGCGAGGGCCGGGTCCAGCTCGACCTCGCCGCCGAAGTGAGCGAACGCGACTTCTCCAACTCCGTCGACATCGGCGGCATCCGCGTCCCCGCCCTCACCAGCCGCAACGTCAACACCCGTGTGGAAATGGATTTCGGCCAGACGCTCATGATCGGCGGGCTGACGCAGGACCGACTCACCGTCAGCACCAACAAGGTGCCGTTCCTGGGGGACATCCCGTACCTCGGCGCCGCCTTCAGCCGCAAGAACCATCAGCTCTCCACCACGGAGCTGGTCATCATGGTGACGCCGAACCTCATCGCCCCTCTCGGGCCCGGCCAGGTCCCCTGCTCCGCTCCCGGACTCAACTCCGATCGGCCCACGACCGGTGAGTTGCTGTTCAACGGTCACGTCGAGCTCCCCCGCTTCAGTGGAGCGTACCCGGGCGGTCCCCCGGGGATGATCTGTCCGGACGCCTGTCCGGGGGGGGGAGTGGGGCCGCACTTTTCGGACACACCGATTCCTCTTGAGGGGAGTCAGTTCGCAGCCCCGCCGGGACCGGCCGGCCAGAATGCTTCCACCACTCCCAAGTTTTTCCCAGCTCCTGCGGAGGGAGTCGAGCTTGGTCCCTCGGGGGAGCCGGGGCTTCAGCCGGGGGACCCGTTCGGCTCCCCCGGGGATTCAGGGAATTCGGCACCGGCCCTCCCCCCCTTGCCGGCCGCCTCCCAGGCGCCGGTGGGCCACAGCCACTATCGCCAGCAAACTGGGATTCGCCGCGTGGAGGCCGTCGACGCCGATCTCTCCCCCTCGCAGCAACGTACCGGTACGGGACGGCCGTCCCCCGGCCTGATTGAACCGCGCCCCGCCGCCACACGGCCGACGCCCCAGTTCATCGGGCGTTCCTCCGTTCCCTGAATCATCCACCCCGCGCCCCGCCTGAGCTCGCCACCACGCCTCTCCTCACCCTCGTCGTCCCATGAACAACGTTGTTCGCCTGTCGATCGTCGATCCGAACGACGTCACACGGCACGCCATCAAGAGCCTGCTGTTGGGCATCGACAGCGTGTGGCTGGAGGCCGAATGCTCCCGGTATGAATTCTTCGGCGACGTAGTCAACCAGACTAATCCCGACCTGGCCGTCGTCGTGCTCGACTCCAACCCGCAGGCCGGACTGGGACTGGTGGCGGAACTGAGCCAGTCGCATCCCCACTGCGCCATCATCTGCGTCAGCGGTTCGACGGAGGGGAGCCTGATCCTCCAGGCGATGCGCAACGGCGCCAAGGAGTTCCTGAGCTCGCCCGTGCAGCTCGACGACTTCATGGCGGCCCTGGACCGCATCTTCAGCAACGGTTCGGGCAAGAGCGGACGGCGGTCGCGCCGCAGCCAGGTCATCTCCATCGTGGGGGTCAGTGGCGGCGTCGGCTGCACCTCCCTGGCCATCAACCTGGGTTGCACCTTCGCTCAGGACCCGGAGAGCAGCGTCGTCGTCATCGACCTCGACCTCGCCCTGGGTGACGCCGACGTCTGGCTGGACATCATCCCGGACTACACCATCCAGGACGTGGCGGAGAACATCACGCGGCTCGATTATTCCCTGCTCAAGCGGTCCCTCACGCAACACGACTGCGGCGCCTTCCTGCTGCCGCGACCCGTCCACGTGGAACCGCTCCCCCCCATGACCCCCGATCAGTTGCAGCGGGTCATCGCCCTCCTCAAGGCGACATTCACCCACCTGGTCCTCGACCTGAGCAAGGCGTACACGTCGCTGGACCTCGCCGCCATGTACTCTGCGGACTCCGTGCTGCTGGTCACCCAGCTCGACTTGCCCAGCCTGCGCAACGTCGTTCGCATCTCCCAATTCCTGGACGAGCAAGGGCTGGGGGAGAAACTCAAGATCGTCGTCAACCGCATCGGCCTGGAGGACTCGCAGATCAGCCTCAGCAAGGCCCTGGACACCATCGGCCGCGAGGTCTTCTGGCAAATCCCCAACGACTACTCCACCATGGTCGAATCGCGCAACAACGGGGTTCCGCTGATTCTGGAGGCCCCGCGGGCGAAGGTCACCCGGGCGATTGAGCAATTGGCTGCCCGCATCGATTCCTCCTTCGCCAGCCGCTCTGCAGGTCCCGACGAGGCGGAAAAACCGAAACGGAAGCTGTTCGGCTTTCTCAGCGGCCGCTGAGCGGTGTTTTCTCAGACTGCGGCCGGAGCATGGCCGCTTGCATCGCTCGACACGCCACCGTCGCCGCAAAGAGCTGTGTGCTCTGGGCGCGCATTGGCTGCACGCTCGATGCTCCGCTCTCTTCCTGCCGACTGGCAAGCTCAGGTTGTTTCCGTAACAGCAATTCAATTCTTGTCTTGCGCCTATTGAGCTCGTCGGAAGGCGATTTGTGAGCGCGTGCGGAGTCAGCTCGGCTGAGACTCCCTACGAGCACTGATGCGGGCTCACAGAGGACAACCATTGATCCGCGGCGGTCAAAAGTTGTCCGTTTCGGAACACCCGTCACAACTGCATCATTCCGAAGCACGTCTGGTCAGGATCGGTTTCTCTCCCCATCCGATCCCTATGGCAGCCTACAGGCACTGCCCCCCCGTCTGATCCTTGGGGCGGAGCGTCGCGTGAGGCTGGGAGGCACCCCTCCCGGATTAGCGATACCCAAACAGTACCAACACAATCCGACAGTCCTCAGAAGGGCAGGCGGGGAGGAGAGTCGCCGGGAGATCGGCTGGGAGCGCCTACAAAATCACAACAGAAAAGAACTTTTTTGTGTCAAAATGACATTTGCCGATTGGTTCTCTTTCAACAGAAATCCGCACAGGGACTGGATTCTGTTTTGTAATTCATGTTACAGAAATGATTTGTGATTTGATGTAGAAATAGAGTCCCTGTTCGGCACAGGACATGCAACCACATGGAGAACTTGGGTCGAGCCCCAAAACTTCAAGAAATTATGTTCGCATACGAACTTTTTTTGGAAACCTGAGGGCCGTTTCGCGTATCTCATGGATGGGCGGAATCGGCACAACACCCCAGGCCACCCGGGTCGGGAGGATCATGGGGCAGCCGGGGGGCGGTTCACCCGCAGGGAGCCGCCGGCCAAACCAGGGTTGGTGGCCATCCCGTCAAATCAGGAGGACAAACACATGACTGCGACGAAATACAACCATCCCGCCATGCGACAGCTCGCGGAGCAGCAATTGCGCTACGCTCCGATCGATGTCCGCATTGCGCAAATGGATCAGGCGGAACGATTGCTGCACGAGTTGTCGCCGGAGGCGACGTATCGGTATCCCGATCTGTGTGAGCGGATCACAGGGTACCGGCCGTCGATGTATCCGGACCTGAAAATCGACGGTCGCGATGCCATTCACGACCTCCGTCAGTTTGTGGAGGACCTCTCAGCGAGCGCCAACATTCCGGTGGAGAATGCCCCGGAGGAAGTGCTCACCGTCGACGATTTGAGCGAGAAATTTCAGGTCTCGACCAAGACGGTCGACCGCTGGCGCAAGCGGGGGCTGGTCAGCCGCCGCTTCCGCTTCGGCAATCGCACCCGCGTCGGCTTCCTGCGATCGAGCGTGGACCGGTTTGTGCGCCGCAATGAGGAGGAAGTGCGCCGCGGCGGCCGCTTCACCCAGCTCTCCGATGCCGAGCGGGAGGAGATCATCCGCAAGGCGCGGCGGCTGGCCCTGTACGGAGCGAACCCGTCGGAGGTCAGCCGGCGATTGGCGGAGACTTTCGACCGCTCGATGGAGACGATCCGCTACACCATCAAGCAGCACGACGCCGACCACCCGGAGAACGCCGTGTTCCCGGAGGCCTCGGCACCCCTCTCGCCGGCCCGCAAGCGGGAGATCTACCAGCGGTACAAGCGGGGGGTTTCTCCGGACGTGCTCGCCCGGGAGTTCGGACGGACGCGGTCCAGCATCTATCGGATCATCAACGAGGTCCGCGCGGAGCGGCTCCTCGCCCAGCCGATCGACTACATGGACAGCCCGGAGTTCCACAAGCCGAACGCCGATCGGGTGATTCTGGGACCGCCGCCGGAACTGGACAAGAAGCAGGGACGGATCAAGCCTCCGCCGGGGCTCCCCCCCTATCTGGCCAGCCTGTACTCCGTGCCGCTCCTGACCCGCGAGGAGGAGCAGTACTACTTCCGCAAGATGAACTACCTGCTCTATCTGGCGGCCCGGCACCGCGACAAGATCGATCGCCAGCGGCCCAAGGCGGCAGACCTCGACCTCATCGAGGACCTGCTCAACAAGGCCCTGGAGGTGAAGAACTTCCTCATCCGCAGCAACCTGCGGCTGGTGGTCTCGATCGCCAAGCGGCACATGACCCCCGCGACCAACTTCTTTGAGATGGTCAGCGACGGGAACATGTCCCTCATCCGCGCCATCGAGAAGTTCGACTACACCAAGGGAAACAAGTTCTCCACCTACGCCACCTGGGCGATCATGAAGAACTACGCCCGGTCGATCCCGGCCGAGCACAAGGTGCTCGATCGCTTCCGCACCGGCAACGACGAGATCTTCTCCGGTTCCCCCGACGACCGCAGCAACGGTTACGAGGAGGAACTGATCAACGCCCGCCAGCACCAGGTGATCCAGTCGATCCTGGCACAACTGGAGGAGCGGGAGCGGGAGATTCTCGTCAACCGCTACGGCCTGGAGCGGGGGACCGAACCGCAGACCCTCGAAGAGGTCGGGCGGCAGTTCGGGGTCACCAAGGAGCGCATCCGCCAGATCGAATCGCGAGCGCTGCAGAAGCTCCGCCGCATCGCCGTGGAGGAGAAGCTGGAGATTCCCGGAGTCTGATGCCCGCCGCGCTGGCGCGCGGTATTGGTCCGAACCACAGGGGGCTGGTCGAGCGGACCGCTTGGCCGGTCCCCGTTCGGCTTTTTGCTCCCCGGCCGGCGGCGTCATCCCCGCCGCTCCCACCGCGTCCCCAGTTCCCGCAAGCCGGCGATGGGACGGCGGTAGAAGTACGCTTCGACCGTGCAACCGGAGAACGGCGGCAACAGGGCGATGGGGGCCCGCTCATAGAGTTGCTCAGCCACCCCCTCCACATCGTCCAGACGTGCCACACACTCCGGCGTCGCTTCATACACTTCCCCCTCGATGGAGACTCCGCCCTCCCCGGGGGGCGCGTTGACGAGGGCCGGATACTCGCCGCAGTCGTAGAGGCGATACCGCGGTGCGGTGCGCGCCGCCCCCACAAACTGCGCCTCGGCGAGGGCGCTGGAGCGGACGTCGCCGCGTTTGAGCGTGCCATAGACGAAGATCAGCGGCATAGGACCGGCCGGTCTCAATCAGTTGCGGGGGGCAGACGACCCTCCAATTGCTCGAAGCGGACTTTCAGTTCCGGCCCGCCGAGTTCCGGGTAGGCCAGTCGCGTCACCGCGATGAGCTTGCGGGCTTCGTCCACATCGCCGCACCGCAGGGCGATCTCCGCCAGCCGCAGACGGACCTCCAACCAACCCTGCGTCCCGGGGCGTTCCGCGCGCTCGATCTGCCGCCAGTACGACCGCGCCTTGGCCAGGCTCTCGGGAGTCCCTTCGCGTTCCAGCAGTCCGGCGATGCGGCGCGTACGGGCGAGGTCCCCCGGTGCGGAGCGCAGCAGCGATTCGTACATGGCAATCGCGTCGACGATGTTCCCCGCGGCGAGGGAGGCGTCCGCCAGGCACTCATCCAGCACGCGCCGTTGTTCGTCCGTCAACTCCGTCCGCTGATCGCGAAGCTGCCGGGCGGTTTCCAGTTGCAGGTGCGCCAGGGGGATTCTCCGCTGTTCGGGAATCTGCTCCGCCAGCCGCGCCAGACCCTGGAGCAGGCCCAACAGGGTCAGCGGCTCGGCGACGGCAAGAGAATCGAAGAGTTGACGCGCCTCGTCGATGCGCCCCTGTCCCGCCAGCGAGACCACCCGCAACTGCGCCGCCAGATGCAGCATCCGCGACCACTCTTCGGCCGGCGCCGTGTCGAGGCGAACCGCTTCGCGATGCCGCGCCTCGCCGGCCTGCTGGACGGCGGTCAGCAGCTTGTCGGCTTCCGAATAGGGATGTTCCCGGTGTGCCAGCACGATCCGCGCCAGACGGAGGCAGACTTCGGTCTGCACGGCGGACCACTCAGCCGGCGAGGCCGGAAACCCCCGCACGAATGCCGCCAGTTCCTCCACGGCCTGATCCTCCCACGAGTCGAGCGGCTGGCCGATCGCCCGCAGACGGTCGAGAATCTGTTCATACAGGATCGCCGCGCGCTGCTGCGCCGCCTCGCCGTGCCGCGGGTCCAGAGCCAGTTCCAGATAGAGCGGCAATGCGGCCGTCCATTGCTGGCGTCCCTCCTCGAGTTGGGCCAGCATCCAGGCGGCCTCCGCGGCAGAGGGGGTGCCGGCATACCGCTGGCGGTGCTGCTGGAGTGCCTCTGCGTACTGTTCGCGGCGGCTGCGGGTCGCCTCCCGGGTGTAGAGTCGCCCCAGCGCGTACGCCCGGAGCAGATCGGCGTCCTGCGTGTGGAGACCATCCGGGGATCTGTGGACGAGTTCACCCAGGACCCGTGCGGCGTCCTCAAAGCGTTCGTCGTGCAGCAGGATGGATCCGCGGGTGTAATCGAATTCGTCGGCGGCGACGGTCTGCCCACGTTCGAGGGCCTGTCGGGCGGCCGCTTCAAACTGTGCGCAGGCCCGCTCGCTCTCCCCCGCCTGATAGGCCGCGCGCGCCGCGTGCAGCAAGGCCGCCACGTCGTCGCCGTACCGGGCAGCTTCCACGTCCCGCTGGAGCCGCAGGCGGGTCCGCGCCTCCCATCCCCCGTGCAATTGCTGTGTCCACGCCTCGGCACGCTGCCAGAGTTCGTCAGCCGTGGCGGCGTCCTCCCGCACGAGGGCCACGCGCCGCGCCTGCAACAGTGCCTCCACTTGCAGATCGATCAGTTCTTCGCTGAGCCGCCCGCGCTCGCGGCCATGAGTCAGCAGGGTCATCAGCGCCGTGTCAATCTGTCCGGCAGCGAGCTGGCACCGCACGAGTTCCGCAGTCAGCCGGTCGGCGAGCCAGGCAGCCGGTTGATCCTGGAGCGCGGCCTGCACGATGCTCGCGGCCTGAGCGTTATCCCCTCGCAGTCGAGCCACCCGCGCTCGCAGCAGCCGCCCCTCCCAGGTGCGCACGTCCCCCAGCCACCCTTGGGAGAATTCCTGCAGCCGCTGGTCCGCTTCCCGAAAGAGGGCGGAATCCGCCGGACGGGTGGAGGTCACTTCGCCAAGACTGACCAGCGTGGCCGCCAGGCGAAACTCCACCTCCCGCAGCAGCCGCTTGACTTCTCCGGCCGTCAGCTCTCCGTCGGCGAACTGCACCGGCGTGCGGCGTGCGGCCGCGCGGGCCTCCTCCGTCAGTTTGTCGCGAACCTCCCGCAGCCGATCGACGGCCGCGCGCAGCGCCTGGGCGGCGGCCGTCTGCAACCGCTCGTCCGGTCCGCCAACCTCCCACTCCCACCGCTTCAGTTCCGCCAGTTCGGCGGCGAGCAGTGCTTGATGCGCGGCGATCGCCTCCTGTCGCGGCAAAGGAGGCTGGACCGCCGCCAGATCCGCCAGCAGCGCGGTGCCGCGCGCGGCCAGGGTCTCGCGGTCCGCGCCCGACACAAGCTCAGCATGACGGACAAAGGCCCGCGCGAGGCGGATTGTCCACTCCACCTGTTCGACCGGTTTGCGGAACGGGTCTTCCAGCCGCCGCAGGGCTTCGTTCTCAGCGACTTGCACCAGCCCGCGCTCCAGCAGCGCGTCCCAGTAGCGGTCGGTCGATTCATCGGCACGTGCGACGCACGCCAGCAGCAGGCCGACGGCTGTCCCCCACCGCCGCCATCGCCCGGCGCGACTCTCTCCGGTTCTGTCCTGAGGCTGCCACATCGCTCCCGGAAGGCTCCGCGGTTCCAGAGCCGCTGGGGTGACCATACGTCCCGTCACGCCGCTACGGCAACTCTGAAGCGACGCCGCTCGACACGGGGCGGCGGCCCCTCCTCAGGGAGCAGCGTCCCGCCCACGGCAGACGGGGCGTCACACGCAACCGCCATCCGGCGGCTGCATCACCACGCCGGCCAGCAAATCGTACGCTGCATGGCAGCCGACTGTAATCCCGAATCCCCGCAGCCACAGCAGCACTGCGAAGACTGTTCCGGCCAGGAGGCGAAAGGTGAAGCCGTACCACCGCGCGGGTTCATCCACCACGCGACGCAGGGCGGCGCCGAAACCGCTCAGCGAGACGGGATCATGGGGCGCCAGATCATGCGCCGCCGCGAACAGCAGACTGCTGCTCAGCACAGCCAGCACGACCGCCGCCCCGCGGGGCGCCCGCAGACTCCGCAACAGGCAGAAGCAGACCGGCAGCAAGGCCAACCGGAACACCACTTCCTCATACAGCCCCGCCCCCAGAAAACTGAGCGCTCGCTCCCACGCCGAGACCGCTCCCAGGCCCCCTCCGGCGGCCAGCGCCTCGAGTCCCCAGCCACGAAACAACAGGCTCAGCGACTGGCCGGCCACCACCAGCAGCAGCGCGAACAGCAGGCTCTCACCGCACATCCCCGCCAACGTGTCAAGCGAGCACCGCCACTCCTCCCGGGAGACGACCTGCCAGGCCAGCAGTCCTCCCACCAGCACGGCGGGAGGAAGCCAGTCCGACAGCCCCATGCGCAACAACCACGATCGCAGCCAGCAGTCCGCACCGTTGCGCACCGCCGCCGGATCGCTCCCGAACCACAGCACCCCCAACTCGTAAGTGACGATCAGCGGCAGCAGGAACAGCAGCGTCGGCCAGGGACGGCGCGCCTGGGACCAATAACTCGTCTCGTCCGAAACGTCGGCCGGAGTGGCGACAGCGGCACGCATCTTGGCGGAACAAAACGCGGGACATCCGCAGGGGGACAGAGACCGGCAACAATCGCCGGAACAGCGTTGTCAGGATCGACCCCCGGGAGCGCACTCTTGACTCCGGCTCCCCCGCGGCGGCCCATTTCCGCCCTTTTTCGGGGAACATTCCGCCAGCCGCCAGAAACGGCACCGTCCCCCTCCGTGTGGACGGCGGTCCGTCCCTCCCCCCTCCAGCGGACCCTCCGCTCGTCACCGGCGCTGGGAGGAGGACGGGTTTGCCTGGGCAAACCTTGCTGCCGGGCCGGACGGCAGCGCCTGTAGCAGTCCTGTGGCCGAAAGGAATCGTTCAATTCCTGCCGGATCGAGCGCCGATTCCTGCGCTACTTGAACCCGCACCCGCTCCGCGTCACAATAGTTCCAGCGGGGCGGGGGTGTGCTCCGCCTGCTGAGGAGTTCCCCATGCTGCCTGGCGATTCCTCCCGGGATGCGACCCCCATCCGTCGACGGTGGCTGCTCACTGACGGATGCGGTTGTCCCCGTCCGGCCTGAGGCCGGACCTGCCGCTTGAGTCGACGCGGCCGTGGCGGCTGCGTCGGGTCCCGTTCCTGCTGTGCCTGCGGGCGCGCACCCCTCTCCGGGAGGCCGTCATGGCGACCGACTTCCGCAAGAAAGAATCCCTCAGCGAACTGACCGACCGCATCGTCGACAGTTACACCGAGATCGGCACGATCAATCACCTCGGCCATTGTCCACTCCCCAGCGCTCAGGAGGTGGTGGAGATTCTCCAGGATGTCAAGGAGGTGCTCTACCCCGGCTACCGCCGCCGGCAGAACCTCCACCTGGGAAACGTCTCCTACTACGTGGGAGATTTGATCGACAGCCTGCACGACCGCCTCACCCAGCAGATCGCCCGCGCCCTCCGCTGGGCCGCGGACATGCGCGGCGAGGAGACCTGCGTCGAGAAGCGGAAAGTGGACTTCGAGGCCGTCGGACAGGAGCATGCCATTCAGTTCCTGGAATCGCTGCCGGACATCCGGCGGATGCTGGCCGCCGACGTCCAGGCCGCCTATGACGGCGATCCCGCCGCCATCGGTCCGGATGAAATCATCTTCTGCTACCCCGGGCTGGAGGCCATCACCGTGCACCGGCTGGCGCATCAGCTCTACCAGCAGAAGGTTCCCCTCATCCCGCGGATCATGTCGGAGTGGTCGCACAGCCAGACCGGCATCGACATCCATCCGGGGGCGACGATCGGACCGTCCTTCTTCATCGACCACGGGACCGGCGTCGTGATCGGCGAAACGACCGAGATCGCCGCCCACGTCAAGATCTATCAGGGGGTGACGCTGGGGGCCCTCAGCTTCGACAAGGACGGCGAAGGGAACCTCGTCCGCGGGACCAAGCGGCACCCCACCATCGAGGAGGGGGTGGTCATTTACGCCAACGCCACGATCCTCGGCGGCGACACGGTGGTGGGTCATCATTCGGTGATCGGCGCCAGCGTCTCGCTCACCAAGAGCGTCCCCCCCAACACCGTCGTCACCATCGAAAAACCTTCGCTGCGGTTTCGCGAGGCGTCCTAGCCCGGGGAATTCCTGCACACCACGCACCACGTGGAAAGTCGCCGCAGCACCGCCAGTATCGAGTTCCCAGGTGCGGCGACTTCTCCCCCGCGCACCCCATCTCAGGGGGCTTCCCCCCTCTCCGTGCGGCGGACCGGTTCCTGCACGTTGGCGTACTGACGGGCCGCCGTCGCCGCCGCCCGCCACATCTGCGCCAGCTCCGGCTGGTCGAGTTCCTCGCACAGTTTCGCCAGTTCTTCCCGCACCTCGGCATCGTGAGGGGCGTCGATGGCCCGCCGACTGAGCGCCGTCATGCGCTCGTACCGCGCAAAGTCCTGCTGCATCCGTTCCGTCTCGCGCCTGGCCTCCTCCGCACGCTCGAGCCGCTGGTACGCCAGCGCCAGTTGATAGCGGGCCTCGTAGTCGTGCGGACGGCGCTCCAGCAATCGGGTGAGCGGCACGACGGCCGCCGCCGCATCCCTCGCCGCCAGACGCATCCGGCCCAGCAGGTACAGGCTGGCCCGGTCGTCCGGCGCCAGCCGCAGGGCGGTCGCGACCAGTTCCTCGGCGCGGGCCTGTTCCCCCAGGCTCCACACCGCCTCCGCCCGGAGGGCGAGGGCTTCGGGATCATCGCCCAGTTCCCGGAGCACCTGTTCCGCTTCCGCGTACTCGCCCAGCGGGATCAGGGCGCGGGCGAGCTGGAGGATCGCCTCCCGCCGGAGGTGCGGCGGGGGGTGCCGTTCCAGGCAGCGGCGATAGGCGTCGGCCGCTTCGGGGTAGCGCTGGAAGTCGAGATAGATCCGCCCCGCCAGGCGATGCGGCGTGTAGTCGTCCTCCCGCAGCCGCGCCAACTCCGCCAGATGGGTCAGCGCGTGGTTCATCGCCCCCAGATCGTAGGCGATGATGGCCAGCCAGCGATGGGCTTCGGCATGGTCGAGATGTTCCGAGAGGAGCTCCCGGAACAGCGATTCGGCCTCGGCGACGCGCCCCAGCCGGTACAGGCACTCGCCCGTCAGGCGCAGCGCCGGCTCGCGCAGTTCCCCCACCGGTCGCGTCTGTGCCAGACAAGCCAAAGCGGCCTGGTACCGCCCTGCCCGGAGATGCTTTCCCCCTTGCAGGAGCCAGAAGTGCGGTTCGTAGTCAGGGGCGCGTTCCAGGACATCGAGGACGGCGTCGAGGGCGGGTCCGTCCCCGCGCTCCAGTGCCGCCAGTCCGGTGGGAAACTGACGCTGCAGATCAGCCGGGGGGGTGCGGAGCGCAAGCCACGTCACTCCGGCCGCTGCCGTCAGCACCAGCCCTGCGAGGATCAGCCGCCACCCGCGACGCCCCACCGGTCCTCCCTTCGCGAGCGGATCACCGCCGGATCACTGTTTCTTCAGTTCCAGGGTGATGTTGTTCTGGGAGGCGTCTTCCGAGACGGTGGCCGTCAACTGGCTGGTCTCGAACTTCGAGTACCGCTCCGGAATGAGGGACTTGGGCTCCGCCGGCTTCCACTTGGGATCGGTGGACAATGCGGCCAGATCGTCCGGGGAGGGGTTCTCCATGACCTTCTCTCCCTTCTCCATGACCTTCTCTCCCGCGGTCGCGACCACGGAGACCTGATGCGTCCCTGCCACCGCCCCTTCCTGCGCCCCCGTTTTGAGGGTGAACTCTCCGTTGGCGTCCGTCACTCCCGTGGCGACAGGCCCCGACGACGGCTGAAACATGACCGTGGCGTTGGGAACCGGTTGCCCCTCCAGGGTCACCTTCCCCTTGACGGGGTAGAGCGTCGGCCCTTCCGGCGCGCCACCGCACCCGCTCACAAGGACCAGGAGACTCCCCAGAATCACCATCCGGCGGAGCACCGCCGGTGCAGCATGGCTCGCGAGACGCATATCGAAGGGCTTTCTACGGGAAATGAGGATGGAGAACCGACTCCCCCCCGCTCCAGGATTCAGTTTGACGTGAACTCCGGATTCCACGTCGGCCTGAGGGGGATCGATCCGCGCTCCTGGAGTGAACAGGAGATCACATGAGCCGGTTTCATCACCGGGACATGACCGATGCGAATCCTCCGGAATGCGGGTGATCGGGGGGCTCACGCCCCCCGATCGCCAGTTGTGAAACTGGCTCATCACCCTCTCCCCCGAGGGGGGAGAGGGGTTGGAAACGGTGGCGGTCGAGGCGGCCCGCCCCCATCGAGACGGCTCCCTTACGGAACCTTGACGGGGTTGTTGTCCGCACGACCTCCCAGCCGCTGGTAGGTGGTGTGATCGATATTCTCACTCACGAACGTGACCTTGTCGTCCCCCAGCAGGAAGTGGACTCCGCCGGGGTGCTCCGACTTGAAGCCCCAGGAGAAGTTCCAGTTGCTCATCGCGGTGCAGGCCGGATGGGTGATCTGGCTGGGAGTCGCCTTCTCGCAGGTGGTCATGTTGTTGATCGGCACGACGGTGGAGGCATGGGCGTTCCCCATGCCGTTGGAGTGCCACCAGCCGGTGCGGTGATCGTGACAGCGGGGGAGGACTTCCCCGACGAAGATCGTGTTGGAGACGCCGTCGGTCACGTCGCGGAACCGGATACTCGCCCCCATCCGCGAGAAGACGCCTGAGATATTGCGGATGTTGGCGCTGTTCCCGTGCCCGAAGTTCCCGGCCGGAATGGTCTCCATGAACACCTGCCACGGCTGACAGGAGGTGTTGTTGGAGGGGGTCGACTGCGATCCCAGCGAACCGGAATAGTTGGCTTGGGCCCAGGTGGGGTCTTCCGGCCAGGGGTCGCTCGGGCAGCGGGCATAAGGGACCTGGATCGTCCGCGCGCGAATGCCATTGACGAGAGAGTCCCATGCAGCCTGCTCGGGGTTGGGAGCGGCATTGGGGAGCCCGGCCCGCATGTCGAGCGCGTCATACAGGGGCTTCTGCTCCATGAAGGGGAGGATGCGGACCTGCCAGCCGATCCGTGGTGCGCCTTCGCAGCAACCCGCGCCGGTGAAGTCCCGGTGGACCGGCGTTCCTCCGGGGGGCATGAAGCCGTACGTCCCCTCGTAACTGTGAATGGCGACGCCGTAGTTGTGCAGATGGTTCTGACACTGACTCTTCCGCGCCGCCTCGCGCACCTGCTGCACCGCGGGGAGCAACAGGGCCACCAGGATCGCAATGATGGCGATCACCACCAACAGTTCAATGAGCGTGAACGCCCGCCGCCGTGAACGCAGACGTGACATGGCTTGCCCTCCTCGAAGTAGAATGGAGACTCGATGAGAACGGTGCGCCTCGAGCCAGTTCGGCTTGCCCCGGCCGCGAGAACTCGCCGCCGAACGAATGGGACATGGCTGATGCAAGTCTACCCGGCGGGAATCGCGACTGTCAATCATCAATCGGAAGGAGTTGATCTTGGATTGTGGGGTACAGTCGCCGAATGCTGATTCGATCATGGGCGGATGGCACCCCAAGGCTCCCTCTCCCCCACGTGGTGATCGAACGGATTCGCCGGGCACCCCGGAGGGAGACGGAAGTTCGTGGCGGCGCCCCGACCAGCCATTGACGGCTGCCCCCCGCCGGTCGACCGGTTCCCACGTGAAGTCTCGGGGGAACTCAGCGTGCCTTGGTGTTGATGTCCAGGTTCAAGGGGGGATTCTCCCCGGCGTTGACCTCCATGAAGTAGGGAGTTCCTTCCACGGTGTTGAACCGTTCCGGGAGCTGGTTGACGAATCCGGTATCGGCGGCCAAGGCGTCGCGCGGGATCGGTTTTCCGTCAGGAGTCGTCAGCCACGTGAGCAGCAGGTGGTATTTCCCTGCCGGGAGTCCGGGCCGTCCGCTGGCCGAGGTGGCCTCGAATTGCCCCTCCGGTCCGGACAGGGCAAAGCCGCCGCTGCCGGGCGTGCCATCGGCGGGCTGAAAGCCGATCGCCACTCCCTCAGCGGCCTTGCCGTTGACGGTGACCTTGCCGGTGACGGGGTAGAGTTGCAGGTCCTGATCGGGGGGGACGCGTTCGCTTCGGCCACAACCCAGCCCAGGAACCACGAGCAGCGGAATAATGAGGAAGCGGGTCAGTTGACGCATGGTTTTTGAGAGGGGGATGGCCAAAAAACACCTCCCGCCCAAGCGGAGCGCTTCGGCGGGAGGTCGAGCATTGCACCGCAGGTTTTATGGAATCTTCACGGGATTGCCGTCATTAACCCACGCCAGCCGCCGAGCGGTCGTGTAGTCGATGTTCTCGCTCAAAAACGCGACCTTGGCATCACCCAACGCCACCTGAGCCCCGCCGGGGTGCAGGCTGTTGACCATGCCCCAGTCACCCGCCCGGTCGGGACGAGCTCCGGGACGCTGGTAGGGGGGCGAATCCCAGCTACAGCACTTGGTCATATTGATCGTCCCCACCAAAAACCCATTGTTCCCATAGTCCAAGCTGATGCCCTGGCCCACATGCTTGGCATAACCCCAGGTCTGGCCATAGGTGCCGTTCCAGACGGTTCGCAGGGTCTCTCCGACCATCATGCAGTTGCTGGTGCCATCCACGATGGTGGCCACGGTGGCGCATCCATCCCATCCAAACCAATGGCGGTCCGTACCGGTGTCGGTGGGATACATGATGGCCCAGCTATTCCACCGCTTGGTGGAAAACTCATAGTTCGTCATCGCCCCGAAACGGGTGGTGGAACCGGGGGCGATGGAATAGTTGGCGTCGTTCGCATTGGTGATGTGCGTCGGGCCGCTATCTGAGGGGCACAGGAAGACGTCAATCGAGGTGGACACCACGACATCGTTCGCGTTTCCAGGCATCCCCGGCGCCAGCCCTTGGGGGAGCGTTCCGCCGTTGGTTACGCGGTGGCCGGCGGCCAGGTTGAAATTGAACTGGTCATACAGCGGTTTCTGTTCGATATAAGGCAGAACCAGCAGCCAACCCCGATGGTTCAGCACCCACGGATGGTTCGCCGTGCGGGGATCCGTGGTCGCCGGAGCGTTCACAATCCCGGAGTGGGAATTGGAATACGGGAAGACCTTGAAGGAGGACTCGTAGTTGTGGAGCGCAATCGCCAGGTTGTGCAGATGGTCCTGACACTGACTCTTCCGCGCCGCCTCGCGCACCTGCTGCACCGCGGGGAGCAACAGGGCCACCAGGATCGCAATGATGGCGATCACCACCAACAGTTCAATGAGCGTGAACGCCCGCCGCCGTGAACGCAGACGTGACATGGCTTGCCCTCCTCGAAGTAGAATGGAGACTCGATGAGAACGGTGCGCCTCGAGCCAGTTCGGCTTGCCCCGGCCGCGAGAACTCGCCGCCGAACGAATGGGACATGGCTGATGCAAGTCTACCCGGCGGGAATCGCGACTGTCAATCATCAATCGGGGGGGATTGATTTTTTGTCCGGACGCGCGGCAGGCAGGTTGGCAGTGGTGGTCCTCGGTCTCAGTCTCGCCAGCGGCTGCGGACCGGCGGACCAGCGCTCGGACGAGGCTTCTGCCCCTCCTCTCGGACCGCTCGCAGAGGCTCCCCGATCGGTCCCCTCCGTGAGGACGCCCTCCCCCGCCACGCCGTGGTTTGTTGACCAGACGAGCGCGGCCGGGATCGACTTCACCTACCGCAACGGCGCGGAGGCGGGACACTGTGCGATCCTGGAATCGCTGGGAGGAGGGGTGGCGATCCTCGATTACGACCTCGACGGCCGCGAGGACCTGTACTTCCCCGGCGGGGGGGGCTTCGGCCCGGAGCAACAGATCACCGGCCGCGCGGGAGCGCTCTACCGCCAGACGGGACCGTGGCGGTTCCGGGAGACGACTGAGTTCGCGCACACATCCGCAGGGCTGTACTACACGCATGGTGCGGCGCGCGGGGACTACGACGCCGATGGCTTCCCCGACATGCTCCTCACCGGTTACGGCGGCGTGCAACTGCTGCGCAATCTGGGAGACGGCACCTTTGGGGACGCCACGGACGCCGCCGGTCTCGCGGACCCCCTGTGGAGTTCGGTGGCAGGCTGGGGGGACCTCAACGGCGATGGAGATCTGGACCTGTTCGTCGTGCATTACGTCAACTGGTCGTTTGCGAATCATCCCTTCTGTCCCGGACCACAACCGGGGGTGCGGGATGTCTGCCCGCCGCGGGAGTTCCAGGCGCTGCCGGACCGGCTCTTTCTCAGCCGCGGCGAGGGGACGTTCCGCGACGCTTCGGTCGAAGTCGGTGTGCGCGGCGACGGCAAGGGGCTGGGACTGGTGCTGGCCGATCTGGACCTCGACGGCGATCTGGACGTCTACGTGGCGAACGACACGGTGGCCAATCATCTGTATCGCAACGATGGAACCGCCGGCTGGACCGATGTCTCGCTGCTGAGCGGCGCGAGCGTCAGCGATCGCGGCTTTCCGGACGGCAGCATGGGAGTGGCGGTGCTCGACTACGACACCGACGGACTGCCGGATGTGTGGGTCGTCAACTACGAGCGCGAGGCGAACGCCCTGTACCGCAATCAGGGGGGACTGCTGTTTCAGCATCTGAGCGGGCCGACCGGCATCTCAGCCGTGGGGGGGATGTACGTCGGCTGGGGGACGTGCGGGTTCGACTGCGACCTCGATGGAGATGAAGACCTGTTTGTCTCCAACGGCCATGTGATCCACTTTCCGACGGCGGCGCCGGTACGTCAGCGGCCGCTGCTGTTTCAGAACGACGGGGGCACCCGCTTCCGGAACGTGGCCCCGCAGGCGGGAGGCTATCTGGCCGAGTCGCACGACGGCCGGGGGGCGGCGTGCGGAGATTTGGACGGCGACGGCCGCGTGGACCTGGCGGTGTCACGAAACAATCAGCCGGTGGTGGTGCTGGCCAACAAGATCGATTCGCCCGGGCACTGGTGCTCCGTGCAGTTGATCGGCACGCGGAGTGCGCGGGACGCCGTGGGAGCGGTCGTGCGGGTGAGAACGGCGCGGGGGGAACAGGCGCGGCAGTGGTCCGGCGGGGGGAGTTATGCGTCGACGAATGCGCGGCCGCTGCATTTCGGCCTGGGAGATGCGGATCAGCTTGAGGAACTGGAGGTGCGGTGGCCTTCGGGGGCGCGGCAGGTGCTGAGAACTCTGCGCGCGAATGCCACGTGGGTGGTGGTGGAGCCTCCTGAAGACGGCGGGGGAGGTTGGCTGGGACCGGTGGCGCCCTGAGAGGTCCGGGCCCGACGGCGGGGCCGGTGGGGAGGCACTCCGCCGGAGGGGCCTGCAACAGAACGACGGCCGTCTCCGGGGAGAGGCGGCCGTCGTTGGTGATTGAGCCGGCGCGAGAGGAGCGCGTGCTCTGGAGCCACGGCGACCGTGGCCTGGTCCGCGGACGCTCCGGCTTCCGTCACTCGATCTTCAACCGATATCCGAGCGCACCGATGATCTGTCCTGCGGGGACGTCGGCGTAGTGTTCATGGCAGAGGGTGCATTTCTTCATGACGACGGGAATCGGCGTGGCGGCCCGCAGAAACCGCTGGCCCTCCTGCTCCTGCACCTGCTCGAACCACGGCTTGCCGGACTTGAGCGCCCGGACGGCCTGTCGTTCAAAGTCGTCGCGGGGGGCGTTGTCGTCGTCGTAGGGCTGGCCGGTGGCGTCGATCAGCCGCACCTCGTGGTAGCCCTTCTCCTTCATCGTCTTGAACAGCGCCTGGAAGGCGTCTCCGGCGGCGAGGTCCGATTTTTCATTCACGTAGTTTTCGGTGATGAGGACGATGGCGGTCTTGTAGAGGTCGTCGAGCATCTGCACCTGGCGGCGCGCCCGCTCCAGCGCGGGATCGGTCCGGGACGGTTCATCGGCGGCGACGGGGGGGCGAAGCCACAGGGCCGTTCCCAGCAGGAGCAGGAGGGCCAAAGTCAACCAGCAGGAACGTGGAGCGCGAATCATGGGAGGTCCTTTCATCGAACCGGGTCAGACAGAGCCGTCTCGGGCAGAGTGTGCCTGCGGCAGGACGGCTGAAGATTCCAGGCTCACAAGCGGGAGGAGGTTCCCCCCGGGCGGAACGACGTCGCTGAGGCGAATGGAACCGAGGTACTCCCGTTGAATCCGTTCCGCCTCCGCCAGCACGGAGCGCAAGGCGCATCCGGGCTGGATGCGGCAGACGTGGTCGATGACCACGCAATCCAACAGGTGCATCGACCCCTCGAACCGCTCGATCACCTCGCCGATGGTGATCTGATCCGCAGGGCGGGCCAGCTCGAGTCCGCCGCCGACGCCCCGAAGGCTCCGAACGAATCCCTCCCGGGCCAGCCGCTGCGCCACCTTGGCCAGGTGGTCGCGGGAGATGCCGAAGAACTCGGCGATTTCGCCGATGTTGGCGCGGTTGCCCCGGGCGGCGAGGAACATCAGGGTGCGGAGGGCGAAGTCGGTATGGAGTGCAAGCCTCATAAACAGGAATATGATACTCTTGTTTTACTTGTTTTCAAGACGGCCGCGACCGTCGCCGGCCTCCCGCTCAGATCATCGCCGGAATTCACCCCGGCCACGCCACGCGTCGCCGCACTCCACGGGGCGGCCAGGAGTATTAGCGTTCAGCGTGGCGCATCCCCTCCGGACGCCCCCGCATACCGCGCCAGGATGGTGCTGCCCCCCTGAACCCCCTGCCCAATCTGGACCAGCACCTCCAGCCCTGCTTCACGCGGCAACACCAGTTCCGTCCGTGAGCCGAGCTTGATCATGCCGAGGCGCTCCCCGCGCGAGAGTTCCTCCCCCGGCCGCAGCCAGCAGACGATTCGCCGCGCAATCGCTCCGGCGATCTGTCGCACCACGATCCTCCTGTAGGGGGGAGCGGTCTCCTGCATCCGAATGGCGAGCTGCTCATTCTCCCGGGCCGATTCCGGCCGCAGGGCGTTCAGGAACTTCCCGCGGCGATACGACAGTCCGATCACACGTGCCGCCAGCGGCGCGCGGTTGAGATGCACGTGAAAGATCGACAGAAAAATCCCGATCTGGACCGCCGGTCCGCCGATGAAGTCGTCGTGCGGCAGCTCATCAATCGACGAGACGATGCCGTCGGCCGGGGAGACCACCAGGCCCGGTCCGGTCGGGATGGGTCGCTCCGGGTCGCGAAAGAACCAGACGATCAGCCCGCCCAGGACCAGCAGCCCCCCCACCGCGAGCCACGACGCGATCCGCTCAGGGTTGGAGACCTCGGTCTGCGAAAGCCACGTGGCCAGCACTGCCGCCGGGCCGAAGGTCAACGCTGAAAAGACCAGCAACTCCGCCAGTCCCGCGCGGGCGAACGGCAGGCGATCGCGCCAACGGAACGGGTCGTCCTCCGGCCGCCAGTGCCACCCTCCCTGATTGCGGTAAAACTTCAGATCGCGCGGGTCGAGCACGTCGTGCGGGCAGGGATTGAACTCTCCCTGACGCAGCCACGCCATGCGTTGGACATAGCCGCGGCGGCAACATTTGAGGTATGCCCGCCGCACTCGCCCCCACGCCAACTCGAGACGCATCACCACGCCCCCGCCGGGCTGAATCGACGTGATCTGCGGGTCCAGCGGCTCGATCGGACAGAGCACTTCAGCAGTTGTGCCGAACGAAGACGGGGAGAGCGGTTCCTGCATGGGAACAGACGTGGGAGGGGGGATGCCGGTGAACAGGGATCGGGCCGAATCGTAGCGAAGGGACGCGCAGGGACGATACCATACGCTGTCCGTGAGGGGAGCCAGTCCTCCGTATCGGGCTGATGCTTGGCACGTCTACTCCGGGAGCCGCTTCCATGACATCGCTGTGGCGCGTTCGGCTGTGTGTCGGTGTGACGGTGTGGTGCGTGGCCTCTCCAGGCCGGTTCCTGGCAGCGGAGACCCCGCGGCTGCCGGAAGTGTCGCAGGCGATGCGGGCGTTCGTGGACGACGGGACCGTCGCCGGAGTGGTGACCCTCGTGGCGCGGGGCGAACAGATTCTGCATCTGGAGGCGCTGGGGCTGCGCGATCGCGAGGCTCAGGATCCCCTGCGGACGGACGATCTCTTCTGGATCGCTTCGATGACCAAGCCGATGACCGCCACCGCCCTGATGATCCTCCAGGACGAAGGCCGGCTGAGCGTCGACGACCCCGTGTCGAAATACCTCCCGGAATATGCGGAGGTGCGGCTGGAGAATGGCGAACGTCCGTCCCAGCCGGTGCTGATTCGCCACCTCCTGACTCACACCGCCGGATTGACGGCGTTGGAACGGCGTCCGCCTCCCGACACGCGGAGTCTGGAGGAGCAAAGCCGCTTGATGGCCGCCAGACCCCTCAAGTGGGAGCCGGGAACCCGCTGGGAGTACGGCTGGGGTTTGCAGGTGGTCGGCCGGATCATCGAGGTCGTCTCCGGCCAGCCGTATGATGTCTTCATGCAGCAGCGCATCTTCGACCCGCTCAAGATGACGCGGACGACGTTTCATCTCACGCCGGAGCTGCGGATGCGGCTGGCGCAGGTGTACAAGCTCAATGAGTCCCGCACAGGGCTGGTCCCCGCAGAGCATCGGTATGTGGCCGCGGACCCGGAAGCGCGGCAGACCCCCATGCCCTCCGGGGGACTCTTCTCCTGCGCCGCAGACGTCCACCGCTTCTATGCCACCATTCTTCGCGGCGGCGAGTGGAACGGGACGCGCATCGTCTCCCGCGAGGCAGTCCAGCAGATGACGACCCCCCAGGTCGGCGATTTGACTACTGGCTTTACACCGGGGTGCACCTGGGGACTGGGGTGGTGCCTCGTGCGGCAGCCGCAGGGGGTCACCGCCACACTCTCTCCCGGGTCGTTTGGGCACGGCGGGGCGTACGGTACACAGGTGTGGGTCGATCCGGTCCGCGGGCTGGTGACTGTACTGATGATTCAGCGCAGCGACCTGGGGAACAGCGACGGTTCGGCGATCCGGCAGGCTTTGCACGAGGCAGTCGCGCGGGCGGTCGCTCCTTGAGCACTCCCTCACCGCAGGGAAAGCGGCCGGCGTCAGAAGGAGTAGCCGTACTGCTCGATGTCGCGGGCGAAGAGACGTCCCACGAGATCGCGCGTCTCGGGGTCGTAATAGTCCCGGTAGTTCCCGCGGTTGCGCCGTTCGCGATGCGGCAGGGGGACGTCCGGCGACCCGATGTCGCGGAGCAGCGCCTGGAAGTCCTCGGCCAGCCGCTCGAACCGCAACACCCGGTCGATCGGCTCATCGAGAATCTCATGGTAGGCGAGCGAACCGTACCGCTCATGGGGATGGGGTCGGAGCTGGCGGACAAAGGTCCGGAAGTCCCCCTGGTCGCGGGAGGAGGGTGCGGCGTGCCACCAGCCGGTCGCCCACATCGAGACTGTGCGGTCCCACGGATTGCGCACCACGGTGAATTTGAGGTAGGAGTTCCAGAACTCCTCGCCGTACAGCAGCCGTGTCTGGGAGGCGGAGAGGTGCTTGCTGGCCGGATCGATGTCCCACCAGTCGCGGCCAATGAGAGCGGTCTCGATGCTCGTCCCTCCGGTCCGGGCGATGTGGATGAAGATCAGCTTGCGCTGGTGGTCGATCATCGTCCTGGTTCCGGGGCTTCCCCGCAGCCTGTCGCAGGGGCGGGATGGTAAAAGGCTGTCCCGGAAGGGGCAAGACGATCTCCCGCCCTGGCCAGGGGGACCGTCGCGATCCTGCACCTGAAAAGCCCCGGTTGTGGAGTTTTTGCCGGGCCGATATCATGCGGCGCGCAGCGGACTTCCGCTGCTTTCCCCGTTCCGCACAGATGTGGTCAGGAGTCGCCGCCCCGGCGCGGCAGAGTGCAGGAGAGCTTCAGATGTCGCGATATCTCTTCACCAGTGAATCGGTCAGCATGGGCCATCCGGACAAGGTGTCCGATCAGGTCTCTGACGGTATTCTGGACGCTCTCCTGGCGGTCGATCCGCGGTCTCGCGTCGCTTGTGAAACGCTGTGCACGACCGACTATCTGCTGCTGGCGGGCGAGATCACGTCCAAGGCCCAGGTGGACTACGAAGCCGTCGCCCGGCAGGTGGTCCGTGAGATCGGCTATACGAGCAATGACATCGGTTTCAATGCCGATACCTGCCAGGTGGACATCCGCCTGCACAGCCAAAGTCCCGACATCGCGCAAGGCGTGGATGCCGACGGCGCCGGCGACCAGGGCTTGATGTTCGGCTACGCCTGCACCCAGACGCCGGAATTGATGCCGCTGCCGATTTCCCTCGCCCACAAGCTCATCAACCGTCTCACGCAAGCCCGCCAGCGCGGCGAGGTCGATTGGCTCCGGCCTGACAGCAAGAGTCAGGTCTCGGTGCTGTATGAAGGACGTAAGCCCCTGGCCGTCACCGCCGTGGTCGTTTCCACGCAACATGCCGCCAGCGTCTCTCAGCAGGAGATTCGGAACTTCGTCATTGATCGCATTGTGCGGGACACGATTCCAGACGAGTTGCTGACGACCGAGACCAAGTACCACATCAACCCGACCGGCCGCTTCGTGATCGGCGGCCCGCACGGCGACTGTGGCCTGACCGGCCGCAAGATCATCGTGGATACCTACGGCGGCTGGGGCCGGCACGGCGGCGGCGCCTTCAGCGGCAAGGACGCCACCAAGGTCGATCGCTCCGCCGCCTACATGGCCCGCTACGTCGCCAAAAACATCGTGGCCGCCGGCCTGGCGCAGGAATGCGAGGTCCAGTTGGCCTATGCCATCGGTGTGGCCGACCCCGTGAGCATCCGCGTCGACACCAAGGGGACGGCCAGCGTCTCCGAGGACCGTCTCTCCGAAGCCGTCCGGGAGGTCTTCCCCCTCCGTCCGCAAGGGATCATCGAGCATCTGAAGCTGCGGCGGCCAATCTTCCGCAAGACGGCGGCCGGGGGACACTTCGGCCGCACTGACCCGGACTTCACCTGGGAAAAGACCGATCAGGTGGACGCCCTCCGGGACGCGGTGGGGGGAGGCCACGCCAGCCGGAAGCCGGCCCTGGCCAGCGTGTGAGACAATCCACACCCCTCACCCGGCATTCATCCCCCCGCGTGGCCGCGGCTGTTCCAGGGAAGGAACGGACATGTCAGCTCCTGCGCTCTTGTCTCCTGCTCGGCGGCGGCGGCGCGCCGTCATGCCCCTGTGGGTTCTCTCGAACACAATCGCTGTGTTCAGTGTGGGGCTGGCCCTCGCACGCTTGATTCCCCCCTCCACGCCGTCGTATGTGTCGGTCCTGCTGGTTACGACCACGCTGGGCATGAATGCCGTGGGCGTCTGGTTGCAGCGGTCGGCTGGTCCTCGCCGCCGCACACACGCTCCGGAGTGGTCTGGCTGGGCGGGACTCATCGGCCCGTGCCTGACCGGTTTTGCCTGGACAGGTGAGGGGGCCATCCTGCCGATCGTCCTGACCCCGCTTTTGACCCTCCTCGCCGCCGCAGCGTGGCTGGTCTGGACCGGACTGGAACCGGTCGGACGCTCTGTGGATGGAATCGGTTTGGGACACGCTCTCCCGCGGCACGCGCAGCCACCAGAGGTGCAGACGTCAGCCGTGCAGGAGGACTCGACCGTCCCAAACGGAGCGATGCTCCGCTCGCGCTCCGACTTGACTGAGCCTCACCCGCCGTCAGCCGAGGAACCGGAACCGGATGCGGACGTGATCCAGCAAATCATCCGACGGCGGACGGCGGAAGGAGAAGTGCTCGAGGTGACGGCCGCGCTCGAATTCGCTCCCGACGAGCAGCGCGTCTCGCTGCATCTGCCCATCTCGCCGGCGCTCCCTGCACGGCCGGAGGTGGAGTGCGAACCGTGGGAAGACGGGGACCTGGAACTTCAGGTGGGGGCCGCCTATCCGCATGGAGTCAGGATTGACGCTCGACGTCCCGGCGACGCTCAGGCCGCGCGGCGGGCGATGATCGCCGTCTTGATCCGGGCCGTTTCCCAGCAGCGGGCGGCGTAGCCGTTGCTCTCCTCCGCCTCCCCTCCGCACAGCGGGAGCGTCGCGACCAATCGTCACAGGCGGCAGCACCGGCGCGACGCTCGTAGCCTGCAGGGTTTCCCAGCCTTTGCCCGTTTGCTGAGACAGTGGGGAGAATCTTCGGTACGGGGGGAGCATCCTTTGCGTTACAACAGAGCGGTCGTCCTGTGATGGGACGACTGGCGGGTAAACCCTGGAGGATTCGCCCAGCCGAGACCCGCGAAGCCGCGCCTGCTTCGCAAGACGATCCTGGCTCGGCACGGCTGCGATTCCTCCCCACTCCGTTCGGACCCGGCCATGTCGATCGCTCTGGTGTTGTCCGTCTCGCTCGCTCACCTGCTGGAGGCGGTGGAGCATCGTTTGCAGAATGCGGAAGCGTCCGATTTCGGCTTTCTGGCCGTGGCGGTGATCGTCACCGTCTGGTATGTGACCCGCTATTGCGGCGACTGACCCTCTGCGTCCGCTAACGGGCGTCCCGGGAGACCGCCTCGGCGCGGGAGTTCCCGGCGGCGGGAGACAACAGTTCCCGGACCTCTCCGGCAAGAAAGAACGAACCGGTGACGCAGATCAGATCGTCCTCCGCAGCCTCGCCGCGCGCCAGCTCCCACGCGGACTGGGGATGGGGTGTTTCCCGAACCGGACCGGGAAACGCCGCCGCGGCCAGCCGCGACAATTCTTCCACCGGATAGGCCCGCGGGTTCCCGAGATAGCGGGTCACGATGATCTCATCGAAACTCCCCGCCAGCAGGCGGAGCATGGCCGCGGCGTCCTTGTCGCGCGAGGCGCCAAAGATCACGATCCGCCGCCGGACGCGGAGCGGCCGGAGCGTCTCCAACAGCGCCGCAATGGAGGCGTCGTTGTGGGCGGCGTCCAGGACCACCAGCGGTCGCTGCCCGACCACCTCCACCCGCAGCGGCCAGTGAACCGACGCCAGCCCCGCCGTCACGGCCTGGCGATCGACGCGCAACTCCCCCGCTGCATCCAGCCAGTCCGTCGCTGCCACTGCCAGAGCGGCATTCCGCGCCTGATGTTCCCCGGCGAGAGGCACGAGCAGGTCCCGATGCTCCCGCCAGGGGGTCTGTAAGTCCAGACGCCACTGCGGCAGGGGCGCCGACGTTTCGGACGCCGCCCGCGCCGTCCACGACAACGCCTCTCCCAGCACATAGCAAGCCACCTGATGTTCGGCCGCCACCGCGCGAATGACCTCCAGCGACCCGGCCTCGCCGACCCCGGTGAGCACAGGCACGCCCGGTTTGATGATCCCTGCCTTCTCCCGCGCGATCTGCTCCAACCGGTCTCCCAAGAGCCGCGTGTGATCGCGGCTGATGCTGGTGATGATCGTCGCCAGCGGCCGACAGAGGTTGGTGGCATCCAGCCGGCCGCCCAAACCGACCTCCAGGACGACGATCTCCGCCGCGACGGCTTGAAAGTACAGCCACGCCATGGCGGTGGTCAGTTCAAAGAATGTTGGTCCTCCCAGCGGACCGGCGTCCATGGCCGCGGCGATCGGACGTAGCTGCTCCACGAGTGCGGCGAACCGCTCCGCCGGGATCAACCGACCGTCCAGTTGAATCCGTTCCTCAAAGCGATGCACATGCGGCGAGGTAAACAGCCCCGTGCGGTAGCCGGCCTGCGTCAGGATCGAGGCGAGCATGGCGGCCGTCGACCCCTTCCCCTTGCTCCCGGCGATGTGTACGCACGGAATCGCCAGATGGGGGTTGCCCACTGCCTCCAGGAGCGCCTGCATCCGTGCCAGTTTGAAGGTTCCCGCAGCGTTCCCCGTCGGCGGGGTGCGCTCATAGTTGATGCGGCTGAGCAGGAACTCCACGGCCGCCGACTCCGGGGACCCCTCCCACCGGAGCGGAACAGGATCAAGCAGCACGGGGGAGGGATCGGACATCGGTGAGGGCCTTGACAGCAGGGCAAACGGCCGGAGTTATAGTTCCCCCCGATCCCCTTCGCCACCCGTGGCGAGAGGATGGGGAGCAGCGGCGGTGCTCCGGGAGCATCGCCGACCGGTCCCGTCTCGATCCTCCGGCGAACACCCTCCCGACGATCGCCGGCCGCCCCCGCTCCCCCGGCGAGCAGGGGAACGAATCTCCCCCGCTGCCGCGGGGACGGCTCGCGGTCAGGGCATCTGCAAACCGACCGCCGCCGCGACGTGGCGGCACTGCTCCATCGCCGCTGCAAATGCCTCCGGGGTGAGCGACTGGGCGCCATCGCTGAGGGCCTTATGGGGGTCGGGATGGACCTCCACGATCAGGCCGTCCGCACCGCAGGCGACGGACGCCGCGCACATCGACCCCACCAGCGAAGCGATCCCCGTCCCGTGGCTGGGATCGACGATGACGGGGAGATGCGTCCACTCATGCAGGTACGGGACACTGGCCAGCGGCAGCGTGAAGCGGGTGTGCGTCTCGAAGGTCCGGATGCCGCGCTCGCAGAGCATCACCTGCTGGTTCCCCTGGTCGAGGATGTATTCCGCCGCCAGCAGGAACTCCTCCATCGTGGCGGAGGGCCCGCGCTTGAGGAGCACCGGCCGGCGGGTTTCCCCCACGGCCTGGAGGAGATGATAGTTCTGCATGTTACGGGCGCCGATTTGCAGGACGTCGGCGTAACGGGCGACCATCTCCACGTGCTGCGGAGTCATGACTTCCGTCACGACGGCCAGGCCGGTGGCGTCCCGCGCCGCGGCCAGCAGCCGCAGCCCCTCCTCCTTGAGTCCCTGGAAGGCGTAGGGGGAAGTGCGGGGTTTGAACGCTCCGCCGCGGAGTCCCGCCGCCCCGGCCGCCTTCACCTGTTGAGCGGCGGTCAGAATCTGCTCCTCGCTTTCCACGGAGCAGGGACCCGCGATGACCCCCACGTGCCCGCCCCCCACCACTAGGTCTCCGACGCGGATGACGGTCGGCTCGGGTTTGGTCTCCCGGCTGGCGACCTTGTAGGGGGCCAGGATCGGCACCACCCGATCCACCTCTTCATACGATTCGAGCGTCTCCCGCTCACCATTGCGTTTGGTCCCGATGGCAGCAATCACCGTCCGCTCTGCGCCAACGATGACGTGCGCCTTCAGTCCCAGGGCTTCGACCCGCTCCACCATGCGTTGGACCGCCTCCTGCGAAGCGCCGCGCTTCATCACCACGATCATGGGATTCCCCTTGCTAACCGGAGGGCTGAACGAACCAAACCAAAGCTCGTCGGACGCGGGACGATTCGGCCTGGGTCTCAAAAACAAAACACGCCCTGAAATCGCGGTGGACTTCAGGGCGGGTTGCTGTGTGGACGCGTTGTGCTCGCCGTCACCCGACCCGGAAGTCCCGGGGGCTAAACCAGAAATACCCGCCAAACCGGAAGGACAAAGCCTCCAGGCGCGAACTGGCCAGCACGGTGAGGGTCGAGGACGACATCAGATTCTCTTTGGAACGGGCATATCCTACGGGAGAGATCCCTCCCTTGTCAACGACTCGGATCCTGTCGGCCAGAGTGCCGGAGTGCCAAGGTTCCGGGGCTTGGGGGCAGCCGCGGAATGGTGGTCCGGTCAGGGGCGTGTTGCAGTTCCACATCCTCCGCTCGCCTGCTCCTGGGGAGAGGGCTCCCACCCAGCCCCGCCCCCGGCTCGCCGGGTGACGTTCGCAGAGGCGAGCCCGGGCCGTCAGGCCCGGGGCCGTTTGAGCGGCGATCGGGACTCAGCGATCGTGGTGATGCCGCGGCGGGTTTTCGGACGGTCCGGGCCATCAGCGGAGATCCGTGGGCCGACGCCCCCGGCTCGCCTCCCCCGGCCTCCGACGACCTGGGGAATTTCGATCTGCCGCCAGCCTCCGCCGCCGGCCGCGATCGTCGACCACGCCCAGCCGCAGATGACACACGGTGAGCAACGACCTCCCGGAATGGCAAGAGAGAAGGAAAGCTCGTGGAGTGGCCCCCGCCACCCATCGACGGCTGCACCCGGGGCGTCCGCTCCCCGGCGGACTTCCGCGAGGAGGTCCGCGGTGAGGCCGCGAATGAACGGCCACAGAGTCGCTACACTACCGCCGTGACTGTCTCGCCGCCTGTTCGGATCGCCGTCGTGGGAGGGGGAATCTCCGGGCTGGCGGCTGCGCATCGACTGGTGGAGCTGGCTGCCGACGGCCTGCCCCCTCTGCGCGTGACGCTCTATGAAGCCTCCCCGCGTCTGGGAGGCGTCTTCGGCACGGAAGAGTGCGACGGTTACCGGCTGGAGCTGGGAGCCGACATGTTCATCACGGACAAGCCGTGGGGACTGGACCTCTGTCGCCGGCTGGGACTCGAGGACCAGCTCCTCACCCCGGACCCGCGGTATCGCCAGTCGCTGATTCTGTGCCGCGGGCGGCCGGTCCCCACGCCGGAGGCGTTTCAACTGATGGTTCCCGGCCGCTGGCAGCCGATCATCACCACTCCGCTTCTCTCTCCGTGGGGGAAGGTGCGGCTGTTGCTGGAGCCGCTCGTGCCGCGGCGCCGTGCCACCGCTCCGGAAGACGACGAGTCGATCGCCGCCTTCGTCCGCCGCCGGTTGGGGCGCGAGGCGCTGGAGCGGATTGTGCAACCGCTCGTCGGCGGCATCTACACCGGCGACCCGGAGAAACTCAGCCTGCAGGCGACGCTGCCGCGGTTCCAGCAGATGGAGCGGGAGTGCGGCAGTCTGGCGGCCGGTCTGTGGCGGCAACGGCGGACGACCGGCCGCACATCCGACCGCGAGGGAACGAGCGGCGCAAGATATGGGCTGTTCGTTTCGCTCGCAGGGGGGATGGGGCAACTCCCCGCGGCGCTCCGCGCGCGGCTGGCGGAATCGGTCGACTGGCGGCTGAATCAACCAGTGCTCCGCGTCGGTTCGGACGGCGCCCGATATCGCATCGTCACTCCCCAGGGAGCCGCCGAGTACGACGGCGTCCTGCTTGCCCTCCCGTCGTGCCGGGCGGCGGAGGTGGTGGAAGCGTGGCAGCCTGCTCTGGCGACGGCCTTGCGAGAGATCGAGTATGCCTCCACGGTCGTTGTGGTCACAGGCCACCGGCTGGACGAGATCGACCATCCGCTGAATGCGTATGGACTCGTAATTCCGCACCGCGAACGGCGACGGATTCTGGCGGTCTCATTCCTGTCGCGAAAGTTCCCGGACCGCGCCCCTCCCGGCCGCGTGATTCTGAGGACCTTCGTCGGGGGAGCGTTGCAACCGGAACTGGCGCGGCTGTCGGACGAAGAGACAGTCGCCCTCGTCCGGGAGGAGCTGCGGGAGCTGCTGGGCGTGCGCGGGGCGCCGGAGGTCTGCCTCGTGGCCCGGCATGAGCGCGCCATGCCCCAGTACCACGTCGGCCATCTGGACCGCGTGCGGAGGATTGAAGCCTTGCAACGCCAGCAGCCGGGACTGGAGTTGTGCGGCAACGCCTACCGCGGCGTGGGGCTTCCCGACTGTATCCATGACGGCGAAGCAGCGGCCGAACGACTGCTGGCGTGGCTCAACTCTTCCGTCTCGACCGCCCGGACGAGCCCCCCTCCGCACCCGCCAGCAGACTCTTCAACGTCCGCAGATTGACGGCGTCCATGTCTTCTCCGTCGCGGCGCTCCTTCTTGGTCTCCAGATACATCGGCAGCGCGACGAATCGAGGATCGTGGAGCAGATGCCGGAACGGTTCCAGCCCCAGCTCTCCTTCACCGATGTGTTCATGCCGATCGACCCGGCTGCCCAGCGGCTTTTTGCTGTCGTTGAGATGAAAGGCCCGGATGCGATCCACGCCGATCAAGCGATCAAACGTGTCGAACGTCGCGGCATACTCCTCCGGAGTCTGCAAGGGATAGCCTGCGGCAAAGATGTGACAGGTATCCACACAGACGCCCAGCCGTTCCGTCGGCTGTACGTGATCGAGGAGGTACTGGAGATGCTCAAAGCGATGTCCGAGGTTGGTTCCCTGGCCGGCGGTCGTTTCGATCCAGACCTGGACTTGCAACCCGCGCGTGCGGCGGAGCGCCTCGTTGAGCCCCTCTGCGACGCGCCGCAGTCCCTCCTCTTCCGTACCCTCCAGGTAGCTGCCGGGGTGCATCACCACCCCTTCCAGCCCCAATGCCTCGGCCCGTTCCAGTTCGATGGTGAAGGCGTCGAGCGACCTGCGCCACAGCGCGGCGTCCGGGCTGGCCAGATTGATGAGGTAACTGTCGTGGGCGCAAGGGCGTTGCAGGTGATGGGTCTCCAGCGCCGCGCGGAACCGTTGCACGTCTTCGTCCGTCAGCGGCTTGCCGGACCACTGGTTGTTGTTCTTGGTGAAGATCTGCACGGTGTCCATGCCGAGGACGGCCGCAGCCTCGACGGCCTTGTAGTAGCCGCCGGCGATCGACAGATGAGACCCAAACAGGGGCACGTTGCGACTGCTCCGGGAAGAGGGGAGGAGAAGTGTGGTGGGAAGACACGGCGCCGGACCTGGCTTCGGCGTCATTCACGGGGCGGCGGGGGCTGAGTCATCCCCCGCGACACCTGTTCCGCACCGCGCATCACCCGCAGCAGGTTCTCTCCAAGAATCTTCCGAATCTGCTCCTCGGAGTAGCCGCGGTCCAGCAGTGCCTGAGTGATGAGCGGAAAGCAACTCACGTCTTCCAACTGCTCCGGGACGAGAGTGATGCCGTCGTAGTCGGAGCCCAGCCCGACGTGATCGACGCCCGCCACCCGCGCGATGTGGTCGATGTGGTCGATCAGCGTATGAATCGACCCGCGATCCGGCGTGTGCTGGGCGTCCCAGCGTTTGAGGGCCGCGTCGACCGCCACGGCGTCGGCCAGCAGCCGCTCCTGTTCGCGGCGGAACTTCATGCGATTTACACTCAAAGCCGCCGACGACGGGACGATGAACGACGAAAAGAAGTTGACCATCACCACGCCGCCGTTGGCGGCGGTGAGTTTCAGCACGTCGTCGGGGACGTTGCGGGGATGGTCGGCCAGTCCTCTGGCTGAGGAGTGGGAAAAGATCACGGGGGCGCGGGAGACGCGGAGGACTGCCCGCATGGCGTCCGGGGAGACGTGCGAGAGATCGACCAGCATCCCCAGCCGGTTCATCTCGCGCACGACTTCTTCGCCAAAGGGGGAGAGCCCTCCACAACGGGGGTCATCGGTGGCCGAGTCGCACCAGTCCAGCGACTCGCTGTGCGTGAGGGTCATGTAGGCGGCGCCAAGCTCGTGCAGCCGCCGCAGCACCTCCAGCGAACCCTCGATGGAGTGTCCCCCCTCGACGCCGATGAGGGAGGCGATCTTGCCGGCGCGGTGAATCCGCAGGACGTCGTCCGCCGTCCGGGCGAGCTCCAACGTCTCCGGGTAGCGGGCGATCATGCGGTGAACGAGGTCGATCTGCTCCAGTGTTGTGGAGAGCGCTCTCCCCCGCCGGGCGGTCTCCACGGGGACCCACACCGACCAGAACTGCGCACCGACGCCCCCCTGGCGCAGGCGCGGGAGGTCGGTGTGCAGCGTGCGCTGGGGCTGGGCGATGTCCAGCCGTTCGAACTGGCCGGCCGCCTGCTTGCGGAGCTCCCAGGGGAGGTCGTTGTGCCCGTCGATCACGAGGGCGGAGCGATGCAGCCGCAGCGCCGCCTCCGTCAGCACTACCGGCGGCCGCGACGGAGGGGCTGCCGCGGGGGCGGAGGATTCCGCGCCCCGCCCGTCCCTTCCCAGTAGAACCAGCCCGCTCGCCGCCGCACTCCACAGCAGCGACTGGAGGCTTCCGCGACGCAACGTCTGGCGATGGGAAAACATGATCACTCGCTCCTGTCAGTCGATGAAGCCGGTTCAACGCGACGCCCCGCCAGCCACACGATGGCGACGAGCGCCGCCGCTTGCAACGGCAGCAGGAGTGTGACCGGCCAGCCCCAGCCCGCCGGCCATGTGCCGCACAGAACGGCCACGACGGCTACGGTCAGTGCGTAAGGGAGCTGTGTGACGGTGTGGCCGATCACGTCGCACTGCGAAGCCTGTGCGGAAAGGATCGTCGTATCGGAGATGGGGGAACAGTGATCGCCGAAGACCGCTCCGGCCAGCACACTCCCGACCGTCGCCAGCAGCAGCGGATCGGCGGGGGAGACCGGTCCGCCGCCGGCGGCGAGGAGAGTGTACGTCAGCGAGATCGTCAGCGGCGTCAAGAGCCCCATCGTGCCATAACTTGTGCCGGTACAGAACGAGACGGCCGAGGCCAGCACGAACACGATGGTGGGGAGCCAGCGGAGCGTCGACTGCCGCCGTTGGGACTCTGCCGCCCCGTCGGCTTCCTGACGGGGATCGTGCAGCAGCCGTGCCAGGAAATCCCCCGTGTACAGGCGGTGCCGCTGGAAGGCATAGGTTTCGACGTGCTCGGCGGTGAGCGAGCTCTCCCCCGTCACCGACTTGCCTCCGGTCAACCGGGAGAGGGCCGAGGCGGTCCACAGGATGGCGATGGCGGGGAGGACCACCAAGGCCCCCTGGCCGGATGCGCGGACCACTTCGTCCCACCGCAGCAGCCGGCACGCGAGGCAAAGGCCCCCCGCCAGCAACAGACCCGCCAAGGCTCCGTACTGGAGGGCGAGACTCGACCGGGCCGCGCCGAAGATCGCCCTGAGCGGCGGCTCGGCCCCCCCCACCTCCGCCCCGGCCTGGAGCGCCTGCCGGCCGGTCACGTACATCAGGACCAGCACGACAGAGAGCGTCAGCAGAATGGGGGCGACCGCCGTCAGCCAATGAGCCTCGCGACCGGGAGCGGCGCCTCCCGACGCTTCCGCACCTTCGTCGTCGCGTGCCGCCAGCGCCCGGCGCTCCGCGGCCAGCATGGGGCCGAAGTCGCGACCGCTCCAGGCGATCACCGGGATGAGCAGCAGCGCCCCCAGCACATAGAACCGGTAGGGAATGCTGGCGACAAACAGATCGAACGCGGACAGGCCCGACGCCGATCCCACGGCGGCGATCCCCTCGTGCAGGTAGTCCAGTTCCACGGCCACCCATGTCGAGAGGAGGGAGATTCCGGCGACCGGAGCGGCGGTGGAATCGACCAGGTAGGCGAGCTTCTCGCGCGAGATGCGCAGTCGATCGCACACCGGGCGCAGGGTTCCCCCCAGCAGCAGCGTATTGGCATAGTCGTCAAAAAAGATCGCCAGGCCGAGCCCCCAGGTGGTGAGCTGCCCGCCGCGGCGGGTGCGGGCCAGTGGCGCAATCAGCCGCACAAAGCCTTGCATCCCTCCCGAGGCGGTGAGGACGCCGATCAAGGCCCCCATGAGGAGCGTGAAGGAGTACACGCGCAGCTTGCCGGGGTCGGTGAGCGTCGGCCAGAGGTGGACCTCGCACAGGTCGTACAGTGCGGCGGTGAGGTCCCCCCGTTCGGTGAGCAGCGCACCGCAGAAGACTCCCGCCAGCAGCGACAGAGCCGCCCGCCGGGTCATCACGGCCAGCACGATGGCCGTCACCGGCGGCAACAGGCTCCACCAGCCGTAAGGATGTTCCATCGCCTGAACTGTGCGTCGACCGCCCGGAGGAGAACCGCTCGCCGGCGGATTGTGGGCTGTGGCGGCGACCGGGTCAAACACCCCCGGGCCGACACGTCGGGAGAGATTCGGCAGACCGAGGGCTGCCGATCGCGCCGCGGGGGAATGACGCAGGCGTTGCCCAATCGACCGCAGCGATGAATCGCCCCCCTCCCCAGGGTGACGAGAACACTCCCTTCCCCAAAGCAACGCCGGTCGACCTCCGGAGAAGCCGACCGGCGTGGAGTGCACCGGGAGTCCGGGAGGGCGTCACGCGGCGGCGATGCCGTCGGAGGCGAACAGCCGCTGCTCGCCCCGCACGACCTCGGCGGTGACGACGTAGCTGCCGCCACGGGGGCGTTCCGGCAGTTCGTACATGATGTCGAACATCACGCTTTCCATCACGCTCCGCAGGCCGCGGGCGCCGGTCTCCTTCTGGATGGCGATGCGGGCGATTTCGCGGAGGGCGCCGTCGGTGAATTCGAGCTGGGCCCCCTCCATTTCGAAGAACTTCTGGTACTGGCGGACGAGCGAGTTCTTGGGTTCCCGCAAGACCCGCACCAGGTCATCCTCCCGTAGGGGGGCGAGGGTGCTGATGATCGGCAGGCGGCCGACGAGTTCGGGGATCATGCCGAAGTGCAACACGTCCTCGACCGTCACCTGGGCCAGCAGTTCCTCGCGCTGCCGCTCCTCGGCGATGGCGTTGTGGCCGAAGCCGATCATCTTGCGTCCCAGCCGCTTGCTGATGATGTCCTCGATGCCGACAAACGTCCCGCCGCAGATGAACAGGATGTTGGTGGTGTCCATCTGGATGTACTGCTGCTCAGGGTGCTTGCGCCCCCCCTGCGGCGGCACGTTGGAGATGGTCCCTTCCAGCATCTTGAGGAGGGACTGCTGCACGCCTTCGCCGGAGACGTCGCGGGTGATGGAGACGTTGTGGCTGGTCTTGCCGATCTTGTCGATTTCATCGATGAAGATGATGCCGCGCTGCGCGGCCTCGAGGTCGAAGTCGGCCGCGTGCAGCAGCTTGAGGAGCAGGTTTTCGACGTCCTCGCCGACGTAGCCGGCCTCGGTGAGGGTGGTGGCGTCGCCGATGGCGAAGGGGACCTGGAGGAACCGGGCCAGCGTGCGGGCCAGCAGGGTCTTGCCGCTGCCGGTCGGTCCGATGAACAGGATGTTGGACTTTTCGACCTCGACGTCGTTGTCGTGGTCCTGCGAGAGCATCAACCGCTTGTAATGGTTGTGCACGGCGACAGCGAGGGTCTTTTTGGCGTGCTCCTGGCCGATGACGTACTGGTTAAGGTGCGCCACGATCTCGCGGGGCGTGGGGACCTTGTTGAACAGCGGTTTGGTTTCGCCGCGGCGTTTGCGTTCCTGGTCGAGGATCGACTGGCACAGGTCGATGCACTCGCCGCAGATGTAAACGTCGCCGGGGCCTTCCACCAGGGGTCCTACGTCCCGGTAGCTTTTGCCGCAAAACGAGCAGTTGGCGTTCTTTTTTCCGGTCGAGCCACGGCGGCTGGCAGTGAGATCTTTCTCGGAGGGCATGCGTGATCCTTCAGGGCTGTCGATCGACTGTCATCGATTCGCTGGCCGACCCGATGCCGCATCCCTGCCTGGCACGCGGAGTGTTCCAACTTCCCAAGTATCGTCGTGAAGAGGGGCAAACGTGGAGAGCTGACGAAAGTGGACGGATTGCGACGGTCGTGCGGAAACCACGGGAGTCTGGCGGTCTCAGTGGCCCGTGGGAGGGGAAGGCCCGTCGCGAGGAGGGATCGGTTCCGCAGCCGCGCCGCCCCCCGACCGCGGGGGGCTTTCCATCTGCGCCAGGAGCCGACGCTTGATGGATCGGAATTCCTCTTCGCTCAGGTCACCTTCGCCCCGGAGTTGCCGCAGGTGCTCCAGCAATTCCTGGGACCCGTCGGCATGACCCGTATCCTCACCATACCACGCACGCAGGCGGTACGCCGCCCACGCCAAACCCAGAAGTGCAATCACTAGGCCAATCCCGGCCCACCAGGATTGATCCCATAAATCCCAGACGGTTTTTGTCGCTGCCGGCGGCATCATTTGCCCAATCCATCGTCCCGCAGTTGCGCCGGCCCTCCGCGCGCCTGATTATCGGCGGATTCTGCCTGTGAAACAAGATGCGGCCTGGCACCTCCGACCGCGCGACGTCTCCCCGAGTCGAGAGTCCGCTGTCAATGCTACAACGCCGTCGTGCAAGAATCACACACGCGAGCACCTCCACTCACCGCGGCGGGAATGGCCGGTCCGGCGTCCCGGAGCGGTCGGAGCTGCGGCTGCGGAGGTCACCCCGCCGGACTCGCCGCCGCCGGCGGTCCCTGGTGCCGGCTCATTCCACCGTCACGCTCTTGGCGAGGTTCCGCGGGCGATCGACGTTGCAGCCGCGCTGCACCGCCACGTGATACGCCAGCAGTTGCAGCGGGATCGAGGTGACGATCGGCTGGAGGTATTCCTCGACCTCGGGGACGTAGATGACATCGTCGGCCAGTTCGGCGACGCGGTCGTCCCCCTCACAGGCGATGGCGATGATCGGTCCCTTGCGGGCCCGGACCTCCTCCATGTTGCTGATCACCTTGGGATAGATGCCGCACCGGGGGACCACGAATACGGAGGGGGTCTGTTCGTCGATGAGGGCGATCGGGCCGTGCTTCATCTCCGCGGCGGGGTAGCCTTCCGCATGGATGTAGCTGATCTCCTTGAGCTTGAGCGCTCCCTCCAGGGCGACGGGGAAGTTGTACAACCGCCCCAGATACAGGAAGTTGTGGTAGTCCTTGTACCGTGCGGCGATGTCCGCCACGAGGTCGTTGCAGCGGAGCGTGCGGGCCACCGTTTCGGGCATCTCCCGCAGATGGCGGATGAGTCGCTTTCCGGCCCCGTAGGAGAGGTCGCGGAGCCGGCCGAAGTGCAGCGCCAGGAGCGTCAGCACCGTCAGTTGGGAAGTGAACGCCTTGGTCGAGGCGACGCCGATCTCCGGTCCGGCGTGCAGGTACACGCCGCCGTCCGCCTCGCGGGCGATGGTCGAGCCCACGACGTTGCAGATCGCCAGCGTGGGGAGTCCCTTGCGCTTGCATTCGCGCATGGCGGCCAGCGTGTCGGCCGTCTCGCCGCTCTGCGTGATGGCGAACACCATCGTGCGATCGGAGAGCGGGGGATTGCGGTAGCGGAGTTCCGAGGCGTACTCCACTTCCACCGGCAGCCGCGCGAACTCCTCAATCAGATATTCCCCCACCAGGGCGGAGTGCCAGCTTGTCCCGCAGGCGGTGAGAACCACGCGGTCGATGCGGCGGAGTTCCGCGGGGCTCAGGTTCAGTCCGCCGAAACGGGCCGTGGCCTCTTCATCGTCCAATCGGCCGCGGAGGGCGTTCTCGATGGTCTGCGGCTGCTCAAAGATCTCCTTGAGCATGTAATGCGGGAAGTCTCCCAGTTCCGAATCGGCGCACACCTGGTCGAGCGTCTGGATGGAGGGGGCCAGGCGTCCGGTTTCGCGGTGCAACAGGTCGAAGTCGTCCGGCCGGAGGACGGCCACTTCGTGGTCGGCGAGGTACACCACTTCGCTGGTATGGCCGACGAGGGGTTGTGCATCGCTGGCGACGAAATGCTCTCCGTTCCCGACGCCGATCACCAGCGGACTGCCGTTGCGGGCGGCGATCAACAGGTCAGGAACCTGCGCGAACAGAATCGCCAGCCCGTAGGTTCCCTTGAGCTTGCTCAGCGAGATCTCCACCGCCTGGAGGCACGTTGCGGGAAGCTCCGGGTCTTCGCCGAGTTTGACCTGCTCCTCCAGATGGTGCGCAATGAGGTGCGCAACCGCCTCGGTGTCGGTCTCGGTGCGAAAAACGTACCCCAGGGCCTGAAGTTGAGTGCGCAGCGAGGTGTAGTTCTCGATGACGCCGTTGTGGACCAGGACGACCGAGCCGTTCCCGCCGACGTGCGGGTGGGAGTTGAGGTCGGTGGTTCCGCCGTGCGTCGCCCAGCGGGTATGTCCGATCCCCAGACCACCATGCAGCGGCCGCTCCTGGAGCAGCCGGGCTAACTCATCCACCCGGCCGGCTTTTTTGCGGATCTCTATCTGTCCCTGCTGGCGAACGGCGATGCCGGCGCTGTCATAGCCGCGATATTCCAACCGGTATAACCCTTCCAAGAGAAACTCGGCCGCATTGCGATGTCCGACGTATCCAACGATTCCGCACATGCCTGGCTCCGGAAAGTCATCCACTGGTGACGATTGCGCCGACAACCGGCGCACGGATGGTCGTGGGTGTCATGCGCCCGCTGACAACATTTAGTTCCCGACAGACTGCAAGGCGGCGTCAAAGGGGGCGAAACCTTCCCTCCCGACGAGGGGTTTGGAAGGAAAGGAGTCCTGCAATTACGGCGGGGGTGTGTTGCCGGAAGGCTACGTCAAAAGGGCGAATGGGGTCAATTCGCGATAACTCATTGTCGGCAAATGAGTTGCAGATTGCCGGCTGATCATCGGGCCGATCCAGGGGTTTGCAATGTTCACCACCAGCCTCCTCGTGACTCTGCTTCTGGGTGCCGCGCCGCCCGATCCGCTCACCCCAGGAACGCACGAGGTTCCCCTCCACTCCACCGACCTCGACCGGCGGTATTTCGTGCACGTTCCAGCGGCGCCGCCGCCGGCGGAGGGCTGGCCCGTGGTGCTGATCTTTCATGGCGGAGGTTCCAATCCGCAGCAGACGATGCTCTACACCGGCCTCAACGCCGTCGCCGACCAGCACGGCTTTCTGGCGGTCTACCCGGACGGCACCGGCCGGCTGGAGACGGTCCGCACCTTCAATGCCGGAATCTGCTGCGGCTATGCGCAGCTCCACCGGATCGACGATGTGCAGTTCACCCGCGACCTGCTGGACGATCTGGCGCGGCGCACGACCGTGGATGCCCGCCGCGTCTTCGCCACCGGCATCTCCAACGGCGGCATGATGGCCTACCGTCTGGCGAGCGAGCTCTCCGACCGGATCGCCGCCATCGCCCCTGTCGCCGGGACGATCGGCAGCGGGGACATCCGGGCCGAGCGACCCGTCAGCGTGATGCACTTTCACGGGACTCAGGACGAATACGTCAACTTCACCGGCGGGTTCGGCCCCCGCAGCACGCTCAAGGTGGCGTTCACCTCGGTGGAGAGCACTGTGCAGCGGTGGGTGACGCACAATGGCTGTCCCCCGACGCCGCGCGTCGAGACGCTCCCCGACGTGGTTGACGACGGGATGACCGTCACGCGCCACACCTACGGTCCGGGACAGGACGGAGCAGAAGTGGTGCTGTACGTCGTGGAAGGAGGCGGACACACCTGGCCGGGACGGGTAGCCCGGGGACCGGCGGAGCGGGTGCTGGGCCCCTCCACCCGCGACATTGACGCCAACGAGCTGATGTGGGAGTTCTTCCAGCGGCACCCGCGGCCGTAGCGCTGCGACCGACTCAATCCCGCGGACTCCACACCGGCGGCTGCATTTCGGCGTTGAGTCGTTCCCACTCGGCCACCAGCAGCGCCAGCCGTTCCGGTTCCCGGTCGGCGAGATCGCGGGTCTCGCCGACATCTCCGGCGAGATCGAAGAGTTGCCACCGTCCCGGCCGGCCGCGCGTCAGTGGGCGGACGATTTTCCAGTCTCCTTGCCGCAGCGCGGCCCGGTCGCCGACGCGCCAGAAAAATCTCCGCGGCACCAGCGCCGGGCTGGCAATCGAGGGGGCGTGTTCCGATCCTGCTCCGAGCACGGTTCGGAGATCGACGCCATCCAGCGGCTGAGCCGGGGGGCGAGCGCCCGCGACCGCCACGGCCGTCGCGAAGATGTCGAGCGAGCTGACCGGCGTGGCGACGACCGAGCCGGGGGGAATCCTCCCCGGCCACTGGCAGAGGAACGGGACCCGCACGCCACCCTCGTAGAGGTCCCCCTTCCCGCCCCGCAGGGGAGCGTTGCTGGAAGTGAGTTCGCGTGTCGGTCCGCCGTTGTCGCTGAGGAATAACACCCACGTGCGTTGCTCCAGGTCCGCCGCGCGCACGGCCTCCAGAATCGCCCCCACACTCTCATCCAGGTGGGACAGCATGGCGGCGAAGATGCGTCGGTGGATGTCCGGAATGTGCTCGAAGCGGCGCAGACGCTCCCGGTCCGCCTGCATCGGACTGTGCACGGCGTTGTAGGCGACCAGCAGAAAAAAGGGCCGGTCCCGGTGACGTCGGATGAAGTCCACCGCTTCGCGCGTGAAGGCGTCGGTGAGATGCTGGGGTTCCTCCACCGGCTGACCGCCGCGAAGGAGGGGGTTGTCGGCGTCGTAGGGGGGCTCGTCGCTCCCCAGGTGCGTACTGAGGACGATCGAACCGTCGGCGCTGGTCCAGCGCCCCTGGGCTCCGTCGGGGAGTGCCCGCCGCCGCAGCCAGGTCGTCATTCCCTGATAGGGGGGTGGGACGTAGAAGTGCCCCTCGTGCAGGAAACCGAAAAACTCGTCAAACCCGCGGCGCTGCGGGTGGTAGGCGGCCGTGCCGCCGAGGTGCCACTTGCCGACGAGTCCCGTGGCATAGCCGGCGTCATGCAACACCTGCGCCAGAGTGACTTCCGCAGCCGGCAGGCCGACGCGCGGATCGGCATTCTGCGCGCCGATGGGATTGAACTCATACCCGCACCGCGTCTGCCAGCGTCCGGTCAGCAGTCCCGCCCGCGAGGCGCTGCAGAACGGGGCCGTGACGTACGCCGCCGTGAACCTCGCTCCGCGTGCCGCCAGGCCGTCGATGTGCGGTGTTGGAATCTCCGGGTTCCCCTGGCAGGAGGTCTCGCCGTAGCCGAGGTCGTCGGCGAGGAGGACAATGATGTTGGGGCGCTCGGCCGCGGAGAGTTGCGTGGCGGTCAGGCTGCACCAGACCGCCAGCCACAACAAGACCCACCCGCCAGCAGGACTGGAACGCGCCAAGGCCGGACGGGGAGGCACGGACATGGAGACATCCTCCGGAGCAACGCCAGGATTCAAACTCCACCGGACGCAGCCGCGCAAAGGGGACCGATGGCGGCAGCGCCCCCTCCCGCCTCTCATCCGGCCTGCTTCAACTCCGCGATCTCCTGCAAAAACGCCCGCAGACGATCCGGATTCAGATGCCGCTCGATGTGCTCGCGGAGCTGGTTGCACATCTGGTTGATGCGCACTTCGGCCACGCGGTTGCGGGTGCGGCGGGCGGAGTCGATGGCCGGGAGGCGGATTCGGTCTAGTCGCTCCAGGATCATCTCCCGTGTCGGCAGGTGCTTGACTTCCTCGACCAGCGGATCGGCCTGATCCCACTTGCCCGCCCGGGCGTAGCCGAGCGCCCGCGCCATCGTCACCTCGCGGCGGGCCACCAGCTCAATCAACTCGGCCTCCATGATGGCGATCTCTCCCTCCACCAACAGCCGTGGACCGTCGTCCGGGACGTCCAGCGTCGCGAACGGCTGCTCGCCGGGAATGAACGGCACCATCGCCAGCACCCCCTTGCCCACCAGCACATAGACGTATTGCAGGGGGTGTTCCGGGTTGGCGGGGATGCGCACGTCGCCGAAGCGGTCGGTGTACAGGACGAGCCGGTCGGAGACGGCGTCCTCCTCGGTCGGCCGTCGGTCAAGGACGTCCACCCGCGTGGCTGCCATGGGATTTTCCGGCTGCCCGCGGGGGTAGATGCGCAGGGCCGTCTCCTCGAAACGGGTCTTGACGACGATGGCCATCAGTTCGGTCCGCCGGCGGCTGCCGGAAAGGATGCCCGGAAACGCCGTGGTCAACTCCGCCTGCATCCTCCCGCGCTCGATGTCGGTGACTTGCAGGTAGGTCCAGGGGATGGTCTGGAGTTGCCGCAGTTGCCGCTTGCGGTCGAGGTAACGGAAGTAGGGACGGAGATACGACCCGACCACGGCCGGTCGGAGGTCGGGATCGGGCGGGAGGAGTTCTCCTCCCCGAATGCGGAGTTCGACCGAGAGGCCGTCCTCCGAGACTGACTCCACTGCGGCGATCGGTCGGAAATGGAGCAGGACCTCCGCCAGCAGCCGGTCGATCAGCACGCGGCGTTCGTAGGTCAACCGGGAGGTGACGGCGGTCGCCGACTGAGAGTTGCGGTCCCATTCGCGGGCGGAGATGCGGACCCCTGCTCCGGCCTGCTCGACGGTGGCGAGGAACACTTTGTCGAACTCCCTGGGGAGGAAGCGGTCGTTCAGGTCGGCCTCGGAGAAACTCTCCAGGACGCTCTGCCGGCCCGGACTGAGCCAGTCGGCGAGCTGGACCTCGGCGTCCCACAACGGACCCAACCGCGATGCAATCCGCTCTCTCAGCCCCGGGATGATTGCGGCCCGCTCGACCGCCAACTCTGGATCGGGAGCAATGCCGACGACCACCAGCACCCGATAGGGGAGCTGGTCGATCGGCAGCGGGAGGCTGCTCGGCTTGGGAACGGGCGTCGCTTCCGGCGCGGGAGGCTGTGCCTCGGATGTTCCGGAGGGCGGCGCCTCCGTGGCCGCAGCGGCCGGGGTGGTCGCCTCCGCGGCCGGGGTCGTAGCCGGAGCCGCGGCGGCGTCCGGGACCCCCTCCGCCAGCACGACCGCGCGGCGGGATGTCAGCGCTGCACTCCCCACCAGAAGCAGGAGCATCCAGGGACCGATGAGCCGTTTCATGGCGCGATCCCTCCCGGCAGGGAGGCCAGCACGGAGCCGGCCGGCTCCAGTGTCGCCTCGCGAATCCAGGCGTCCACGTTGTCGTAGCAGTAAACGGGCGAGACCGGAAACCCGCGGAGATTCTTGCGGTAAATGGTGTACTGGTCGAGCTCCCACAGCGGGATCAACGATGCTTCATCCGTGAGGTGCCGATGCAGCAGCTTGACCCGTTCCTCCGCACGGATGTAGTCGGCCGCGCGGTCCAGGGCGATGATCTCCTGCTTGAGCCAGTCCGGAAAGGGGGCCAGATCGGCGATGCGGGCGGTCGGCTGGAGCGTCAGGAACGGCCAGAGCTGCACAATGGGTTCGGTCATCTGCACGCGGCGATAGATCAGGTCCCACCGCCCTGCGGCATAGGCGGCGTGGTCGTCGTCGGGAATCAGTTCCGCGTCGATGCCGATAACGCCCCAATCCGCCACCAGTCGCTGCGCCGCCTCACGGATCAAGGGGTCCGGCGGTGCCAGCAACCGCAGCCGCGGGAGTTCGCCCGAAATGACTTTCGCAGCCGCCAGCGAATTCCGAGCGGCGAGGGCCAGGGCGAAGCCGGCATAGGGATCGTAGGGCCGCGGCTGTACGCCAGCGGCGTTGGCGCGGCTGTTGCTTGGGAAGGGACCGGCCACCACCCGACCTTGGGAACCGCCCGGTTGACGCAGCAGCACATCCTCCAGAATCCCCTGGCGGTTGGTAGCGTAGATGAGCGCCCGGCGGAGTTCCCGCGATCGCAGCACCGGCTGCTGAGGATTGAACAACAGCACGTGCGTCTCGGGGATGGCGTGCTGTTGAATGAAGAAAGCGGACTTGAGGACCTCGTCGTTCTGCAACCGGCGAACGATCCAGGCGGGGGGACTGGGGAGCACGTCGATCTCCCCCTGCTGAAGCGCGGTGACGGCCGCTTCCGGATCGGAATACAGCTTCTCCACGACTTCCGCGACGTGATAGACGCGCTGCCGCTCCGGTTCCGGGATGTGCCGGCGGTAGAGGGCCTGCGACTCGGTTCGCTCGACGAGTTCAAACCCGCCGGCGGGGAACGGGAAAGCCTGAGCATCCCCCGCCGCATCCTCTGCGGACGGCTCGCGTGCCTCTCCGGCGGGGGAGGAGGGCCGCTGCGGGGCCGCCACGACCGGTTCCGTCAGCAGCGCCTCCAGCCGCGGCGGGACGCGGCGGAAGGCGATGACGAACTCAAAAGGGGACTCCACCGTCATCGACTGCACGTAGCCGGCGAACCGCTCGTCAAAACGGGGACTGTGCGGGTCGAGCCGCCGGGCAAGCTGCTCGGTGATCGGCCAGCCGAGGAGAGTCGGCTGCATCTCCCACGGCTGGCGTGTCTGCCGGAGGGTGAACCGCATCGTGCGTCCCAGGTTGGAGGGCATCCACTCGTCGAAGAACCGCGTGCGGTAGCGGGCAGCACCGCCGCTGAAGGAGGCGATCTCAAACAGCGGAATCTGGGTCAGCCGGCGGTGGCGTTCATCGGCCTCGGTCTCGAAGGGATAGGCCGTCGGCTGTTCGGCGAGGCGCGTCACCCCGACGCGGACGCGCTGATAGCGATCGCCGATGGACTTGTAGGTGCTCGCCAGTCCGGGAGTCTCGGGCCAGATGCGGGCCGCCTCCTCCACCGCGGAGACCGCCTCCGCCAGCCGACCGGCGTTGAACAGTTCCTTGGCGCGGTCGGCGGCGGTTTGGGCCCGCTGCGCCAGATCGGCCATGTACTTCTGGAACACGGGAGTTCCGGGAGCGATCTGATTCAGGCGCGCGAGGAACAGCCGCGCCTGCCGGTAGTCTCCCGCAGCCAGGGCGGCGGCGATCTGCTGGTCGACGGCCGCCCCGGCCTTGGCGGGCAGCCCCGGATAGTCAGGGCGACGGCGGGCCACCTCTTCAAACAGCATCAGCGCTTCTTCGGTCTTTCCGGCGGCCAGCCGCACATCTCCGTCGACGAAAATCAAGTCCTCCGTGCGGGTCTGGAGACCCGGCCAGTCGGGACGCCGCTGTTGCAGGGTGCCCAGGAGTTCCAGTGCGGCCTCGATGTTGCGGTCGGCGATCAACTGATCGATCCGCAGCAGCCATTGATCCTCGTGGTGGATGATGCGGTCGATCTGGTCGAGCGGCAGACGATACTCCGGCTCCGGCTCCAGTTCCGGGATCGAGACGTCGAGAAAGCGGAGCTTCTCCAGCTCCCGGCGCCAGGTTTCCAGCTTCTCCCCGCTGAGGCCGCGCCGCGCCGCCTGGTGTTCTTGAATCTGCTGTTGGCGCAAGGCGAGGGTGTTGGGGCGGGGACTGAGCGGCAGCGTCACGATCACCGTACCAGTCTTGAGTACGATCCAGTCCCGCGCGGAATTCGGGTCGGGATCGAGGAAGTGCTCCGCAGGGGGGACCTCCATCTCCTCCAGCTTGCGAGGCTGAAGCATCGGTTGGGGGGGGGCGTTTTCCGGTGGCGTCTGCTGGGCGTCATCAGCGGTGAGCGGTCCGCTCAGGAGGAGCAGGACCAGCCAGAGGCCCGCGCGGCTGCTCCCTCTCCGCCATCGGTCCCGGACCGTTGCCGGGAGCGCGGGGACGCCCGCCCGCTGCGGATGTCGCAGTGCTGTTCCGTTCCAGAGCATGGCAGACGGATCGGGGTAGGAGGTGGTGGAGGTTGAAAGGGTATGAAATGTTCGGGGAGGACCCGGCCTTGCCAAGGCCGGGCTTGGCAAGGCCCGGTTCCAAAAAGAGTTCAAAGCCCGGCCTTGGCAAGGCCGGGAACTGTTCTACAACGCTTCGTTCAACCGCACGATGCTCCCATCCAGCGTGGGGACAAGCACCTCCGTTCCGGCGAGGAACGGTCCGCCAGCCAACCCCTGACCGGTCCGAATGGTTTTGACGACGGTCCCCTCCTCCGGGTGGACCACCAGCACCCGCCCATCCTGAAGCGGCAACAACAGCCCCGCCGGACTTGCCAAAGGCCGTCCGGCCAGGTGCGTCCCTTCCAACGGCAGCGACCAGCGGGTGGTCAAGGCTTCATCGCGGGCCAGACAGTGCAGTTCGCCGGCACCCGTCTCCACGAAGAGGGAGTCTGCCGCGAGAAAGACATCGTTGGCCACGGCGGCGGGGAGTTGCCGTTGGCCGCGACTGGTCAGACCCGCCGCGTCGAGCAGATGCACCCGGGCGTTGCCGTCGGCGAAGGCGACCAGTCCGTCCGCCTGATCGCCGCGGACGTGCAGGGGGGCTCCCAGACTGATCCGCGCCACCTGCCCGAGGAAATGCCGCGGCGTGGTTTGATACCGGACGAGAATGACCTCGCCGGACGCCAGGGCCGCCACCACGTCCGTTTCGCTCGTCGCGGCGACGAATTGCCAGCGGGCGTTGGGGGCTTCCTCGGTCGGCAGCGTAAAGTCCTCGACGGGGCTTTGTCCGGAGGTGATGCTGGCGAGCTTGAGCCGTCCCTGCTGGGGGACCAGCACTCGCCCGGACAGAAAGCTGAGCGGGGCCTTCGGCCCGGCCGTGAGTGTCAGCGCCCGATCGAGCTTTCCCACGCTGTTGAGAATCCACAGTTTCGGTTCCGGACCGCCGGCAGCGACGGCGAGCTGCCCCCGGTCGATGGCCGTGGCGGCGATCGGTTCGGAGAGTTCCTCGTTCAGCGGCAGTCGTTCCACGTCGGTGGTCTGCAATCCCCCTTTCGTCCACAGGGCCGGCGTGGTGCGAAACACCGCCCCCGCCTCATTGGCCACAATCATCGACGATCCCTGCTCGTCGCGGACGCTCCAGGCCAGCAGCCGCGCCCCCAGCACCACCTGCGTGTCGCTGGTGAGTTCGTCCCGGTCCATGCGGACGAAGGTGACGGCGTCGGTGTAGGCGCGGCGGCGTCCGTGGAACAGTTTGCGGTCCACGTACTGCAACGGTTGCGAGGTCAGGCCCAGCGCCTCCGGCTTGATGTTGGAGCGCAGATCGTCCCCGCTGATTTGCAGTTTGCGGACGGCGCTGCTGGCCATCCACACCTGTCGCTCCGGTCCGGTGGAGAGATGCACCGGGGCGGCACCGACCCCCGAACCGGGATAGACCGGCCCCACGGTCAGAATCGGCTGATCGGGGACGTCCGAGACGATGAAGGAGCTGACCCGCTCGCCGGTCGAGGGGACGAACAGGTCCTGTCCGCGGATCACCGGGGGATCGACCACCAGGCCGCGCACGGTCGCGGTCGCCACCTCCACCAGTTCTCCGGACGACTGCGCGGCATTGAGCACCTGCAAGGTGCACGAGTCGCCATCCGCATTGTTTTCGCACACGAGGAGATAGGGCCCCATCGGCAGCAGGGGGGCGCGGATCGAGCCGGACGGATGCCCGTTGCCGAGGTATTGCACCCGCTCGCAGGCGAGGGAAGCGAGGCTCAGCGTGTAGAACACCTCCTGATCGCCGGCCAGCGTGATCCGCTCCCCGCCGGGGAGGAGGGCCGGCGTGGAGACGGGCTGGGAGAACTTCACCCGCCGGGCGATCGACCCGTCGCCAAAGTTGACATCCCACAGACTGCCGTCGACGGTGGGGGTCAGCAACCGTCCGCCGGCCAGCAGGGGCGGGGAGGAGGTCGATTCCGGCAAGGGCGTCCGCCAGATCAGCTTCCCGCTGTTGACGTCGATGCGGACCAGTTCCCGTTGCCGCGTGTCAAACAGCACCGCCGTGCCGGTGTTGCTGTCGATGAGGGGAAAGAACGGCGTCGCCAGACCGATCACGCGCCGCCAGCGCGGTTCGTTGGTGACGGTATCGATCCCGTAACAGCAGTCCTTGGCCAGCGCCAGGACGCACCGTCCGCCGGAGACTTCATCCGTGCTGGAGCGGGCGTGGAAGAGGAAGGTCAGCGGCGGGGGGACGTCGCGGGGATGTTCCTCCGTCTCGGCCGCCATCGTCACCTCCTCCACGACGACGCGCGCCCTCTCCGCGTCGAGAACCTTCTGCAACAGTCCGGCGATCTTGGGATCGCTCCGCAGTTCTTCGTAGCGTCCCACGAGGTTCCGCCAGGCGACGATCGCCCCGATGGCGTCCTGTTTCTTGAGGGCCGCATCGATCGCCGCCGCCGCTTCGCCCTGCGTGCGGGTGCGGAGAATCTCGGCCTGGGCGGTGCGCTTGGCCCGTTCGATCTCGGCAATCAGTTCCTGGGGCTTGATGTCCTGAGCGGCGTAGGTGGTGAAGACGGTGCGGGCCTCGTCGGACGTTTTGAGCAGGTCTTCGAGCTTCTTCTGGCCGGCGGTCTGCGCGGATTTGAGGGCGATCGTCCGCGCGGTGTTGGCCACGTAGGACCGCTCCTGCTCGAACTCCTCATAGTCCTGGAAGGCGCTGATGAACGCCCGCAGCTTCTCCAGGCCCCCCGGGTAATCCTGGCGGGTGAGGACGAGTTGATCGACCTCCGCCCGACCGCGGAGGATCATGGCCCGGGTGGCGAACTCGGTCTGCCCGTGCAGCGCCAGGAAGTCCGTGAAGGCTTTGATGGCGTTGGCGTACTTCCCCTCTTCGTAGAGCTGCCGGGCGACATCGAACGCCTCCTGCGTCGTCTGCCTGTTGATCATGAAATGGAACACCGCGCCGATCAGCACGAGCGCGGCAGCTCCCCCCCCCAGCCCCAGCACCAAGGGCGAGCGGATGGTGTCCTCCTCGCCGGGGCGCACCTGCGAGTGCCGCAGAGCTTGCCGCAGGCGACTGGTGACGGCCGCGCCGGCCGGCTCGCTCCCCGCACTCTTCCCGGGGGGAGCAGCGGGCGGTGCGGCGCGGGAGGGGGTCTCACGGCGGGAGGCGGGGGACGACTCCCCGCGCGAGGACACCCGGGGCGGTGGCTCCGCCGCGGCGGCTTCCTCCTCACCGGCCTCCTTCACTTCCTCCTCCGGCGCGGCCGACTGAGCTTCGTTGGCCAGCGCCTGGAGGGCGTCCCAATTCAGTTCCCGCCGTGGTTCGCTCATGGCTGATTGTGGCTCCCGTCCTGAAGTTCCCGCCGCCGCGCTGCCGCGCCGACCGGGAGGACTCTGTGGGGATGACGTTGAAGCTGGACGGCTGCCCGCTCGGGGGGACGTCTCAGACTCTTCCGCCGCCGGCGGGGGGGACAGTGCGGCGCGCGCCGCAGGCTCGCCGTGAAACCGCACGTCCACCGATCCGAAGCGGAGAACCTCCTTCCCCTGCAACCGCGCCCGCTGGACCAGGACGCCGTTGACATCGACGCCGCCCACTCCGGCGGCGACCACTTCGTAGGCGTCCTTGTTCCACGCGATGCGGGCATGAATGAGTTCCACCCCCTCCTCGTCAACGACCACGTCATTGGTGGGGTGACTGCCGATGGAAACGGGCTGGTGCTTGTGCAGCTCGCGCCGTTCATGGTCGCCGGTCAGGTACTGGATTTCGAGAAAGGCCATCGCTCCGCACACAACGCCGTTCACCGCCGGTCGATCCGCCCCGGCGGCGCGCGGCGACCGCTTCACTCGTCCAGCGGGCGTGAGACCCGCTTGATCCGCTGCATTCCGGCGGAAATGCCGACGTCCATCACCCCCACCAGGATGCCGAACGTGCAGCGGGGGTCCGCCTCGATCGTCATTTCCAGTTCGCCGCCGGTCCCCGACGCCGCCCGCGCCGCCAGTGCGTCCGCCAGGGCTCCCAGACCGCCGATCGGTTCGTCGTCGAGCGTCAACTCGTCGTTCTCCGAAATCCCCACTGTGATTGCGTCGGACTCCTGTTCCTGGATGACGGTGGTTTGTGCGGCCCCTTCCTGCTCCGGCTCCGGCGGATCGGCCGGCAGCGACTTTTGCAGATTGAACGCCGCCGTGATCATGAAAAAGATCAGCAGCAGGAACGTGACGTCGACCATCGGCGTCATGTCCAGCCCCCCCTCGTCCATCGGCGGGCGATGGAGGTGGAACTCCTCTTCGGCGTCGGCTGCTTCGTCGAGCCACGGGTTTCGCTCCCGGGCCGCCGCCTCCCACAGCTCGTAGCCCTCCTCATGCCGAGGCGGCGCCGCCTCCCGTTCCGTGGAGAGGGGAGCACGAGCCACAACCGCGGCTTCCTCCCGTTCGCCGCTCGGGACTGCCGCACGCTCGCCCGCCGCGGACGGAGAGGCCGGTTTCTTCTTCTGCGCGGCCAGGGCCGCCTGCACCTCCTCCATCGTCGGCACCCGTGTCTCCTCCCGGCACGCGGGACAGGGGACCAGCATGCCCGCCTTCTTGGACGAGATGCTGAGCACCTGACGGCAGCGATGGCACCGAAACTGGATCGGCATGGAAGGAGGGGGTGGGGTGTGGGTCGTCGGTGGTGGTCAGGTCCCAAGCCCGGCCGCGGCTCGACTGGAACTTGGTAGTGAGTAGGTCCCAAGCCCGGCCGCGCCGCGGCCGGGACTTCTCAATGCATCGTTATTTCCGATCCTGCACGGCAACGAAGAACTTCAGGTCCTCGATCTCCGCTTCGGCGGCGGCGCGGGCCACCTCCTCCACGAACCCCGAGGGGACCTTGCGGTCCGCCTTGATGATGACGTAGGGCTTCTTTTGGCTCTGGACGTAGGCGGTCACCTGTTCCGGGGGGATCGGCCCGTTTTCCCGTTTGGCATCCGCGAGGTAGACCCCCGGCGTCCCCTGGTCGTCAAAGATGGACACGATGCAGGCATCGTCTGCGGTGACCCCCAGGCCATTCTTCGCCGCCGGAATCTGCAACGCCCCCTCCGGCTTCATGGTCGAACTGACCATGAAGAAGATGAGCAGCAGGAAGGTGACGTCGATCATCGGGGTGATGTCGAGGTCGTCGTCGCTGCCGATCGCCTTGCGTTTTCTCCAACTGGCCACGTCGCAGTCTCCTCCGGCTCATCCGCGGTGGTGTGCACGGTCCGCTCTCAGGCGCGCATGGCCGCTTCGAGGTCGTTGAGGAATTCCGTGATTTGTTCCTGGACAGCGTCGGTCAGCCGGCCGATGCGAATCTGCACCCAGGAACCGAGGACCGTCAGCGGAATGGCGATCGCCAGTCCGGCGGCGGTGGTGAACAGGGCGAAGCTGATGTCGTTGGCCAGTGTGCTGGGGTCCACGCCGCCGGTCTGCGCGGCCGTGGCGATCTTGGCGAAGGCCAGGATCATGCCGGTCACCGTTCCCAGCAGTCCGAGCATCGGGGCCGTCTTGACCACCGTGGTGATCCACCCTTGCTGATAGGCGAGTTCGGAGAGGACGTCCCGCTCGAATTTCTCGGCGAGCATCGTCTTGAGCTTGGTGGGACCGATCTGCCGGTTGGCCAGGGCCACCACAATGAGCTGGGGGACCGCCTTGCTCCAGTAGGGGGGGGAGTCGCACATCTCGGCGACCGTGTCGAAGTCGCGGCGGCTGAGCTGCTCGCGAACCTCGTCCAGGAACGCGGCCGAGGCGCTCCCCGACATCCGTTTCTGTGCGATCTTGCGCACCGTCAGGATAGCGCAAAAGACGCCGAACAGCGCTGAGAGTGCCATCGCGCCGTAAATGATCGGGCCGGAGGCTTCCAGTATCTGGTTCATGGGACGAGTGACGAGATCAATGAGTGGCTGAGGGGTGAAGGATGTCTCTCGACTTGGTGCAGGGCCGTGGCGGGGACGCCTGGCCACGGGATGGCCGCCCCTTCACAGATACGTCTGCCGCGTCACCACAAAGGTGTACCCTCCCCCTTGAGGAACGACGACGAAATAGGTGCGGCGAATCTCCTTGGCAGACCGGTTGGCGTACTGTTGCTCAATGGTCCCCAGGAGCTGAATGGTCTGGTCGGGATAGAACTGGAAGATCTGCCCGCCGGCCGGGTTGACCCCCGCTTTCTGGAGCAGTTCGCGATCGATCCGCTCCCGGGGTCCGCCGGACCAGCGGAAGTAGACCCGTTCGTCGTCCCACTTCTCCTTCTGGGTGACGGTGGGACTCCCCCCGGAAAATCCCTTGACGTAAGTGAGCCGCCCGGAGGTCGGGTAGTACACGGCCAGTTCGATGCCGAAGTGATCGAGTTGCCGGGCGTACTCGGCGGCCGAGGCTTCGTTGAAGCGGATGAACCACCGCTGGTAGGCGGGGATGCCCGCTCCCGGTCCGCCGCCGGCGCCGAGCGGACGTCCCCCCGTCCCCACGGCGCTGCCGGGATGACCAGAATTGCTGCTCTGGGCCATCACCTGCTGGACCTGCTTGGTCGCCCGGTCGGAGAGTTCCACCACCGTTTCCAGGGTCTCCAACAGCTCCTGCTGCTCCAGCATCTCGTCGACCGGGGAGGCGTTGGGATCGGGCTGTTCGGGAGATTCGACGTTCAGCGTCTCGTTCGGATTGCCGTCTTCAAACCCCCCGCCGATGACCATCTCCAGCGGGATCAATTCCGGCGGAGGGGGCCGGCGAATGGCCCACCACTGCGCGACAATGATGACCACCGTCAGCAGAATCCCGATCACCAGCGCCATCATGAAGGAGCTGACGCGGTCGTAAGTGGTGTACCGCATCTCCGGGAGCACGACCGGCCGGCGGGCCGGCGGACCGCCGGAGCGAGGGGCCTGCTGCTTCGGGACTGTCGGCATGAAGACCAGTCGTTCGCGAGGAAAGAACGAATCTTCGTCGGTCTCTGACCGCCGCCGGTGAGTCGGACGTGGATTCAGACGTGGATTCAGGCGCCGGCGAAACCGGTGCGCGAGGCAAACCATACCCGCCTTCGAGTCCGCGGCCTCCTCCTCCCGGAGCCGCGTCTCGACCGCGTTGTTTGGCAGACTGCCAGCCTCGCACCGCCATGCTAGAGCGGCCTCGGGAGAGTGTCAACGAGCCGCCCCCCGCAGCGAGGCAGTCGCCTTGCCGCGAGCCCACCTGCGGCGAACTGCCACCCGAAACAAACGCCTCTGTACAGGATCTGATTCTGCACAAGCTCGTTGAACTCCTGTTATCGAGGTAGACTGCGCACGGGTTGCGGAGTTTGAACAGACCGCGGGAGCACAGACACGCGGTTGAAGACTGGCAACGCGGAGGGACCGGCAGACATGCATCTCCCCACCCTTGCGGCACCGAGTTTTCAGGCTGACCTGTGAGCGTCGTCGCGGCTGGGGATTGCGGGGTGTGATGCCTGCCGCGATGTCTGTCCCCACGAGGCGCTGAGATTCAGCGGCCTGGCGGGGCCGCACATCGATCCCGATGCTTGCCAGCGGTGCGGGGCGTGTACGGCCGCGTGTCCGACGGGGGCGCTGGAGCGTTCCTTCCTGCCCGACAACGAGCTGTGGAACCTGGTGGCCACTGCGGCGGCCCGGCGGCCGCGCTCCCTGATCCTGGCCTGCGGCCATCGCTCACCGACGGAGCGGTCTGCGATCGATGCGCCCGCTGCCGACGGCGAAGCCGCAGTGCGCTTGCAACTCCCCTGCATTCAGCTTGTCTCGGACGACCTCCTGCTCTTGGCCGTCGCGGCCGGGGCTGCTGTCGTTGTGGTCCAGCCCGATCACGAATGCCCGCATCGGCCGCACGTCGCACCGCGGCGGGCGATCGAGGCGGCCGCGGCGACGCTGGATGCGCTGGGGCTGGGTGGTTGGCGAGTACGGTTTGGTGAGGGCGACGTTCCGGCAGACGACGTGCCGCTTTCCAGACTGGCTTTCTCGGACGTGGCCGTGCCCGAGGTTGGCCACAAGGGCCGGGTCGAGCGTCGCGCCGCTGTCGTTGCGAGCCTGGCAAACCTCGCGCAGCCGCGGGGCGAGCCGGTTTCGCCGACGGTCCCGTGGCGGCGGGCGATCGTTGACCAGACGCGCTGTACGTTGTGTGGTTCGTGCACCCGGGGCTGTCCCACGGGAGCCCTGCGACTGGGACCTGAGGGCGGAACGCTGCTGGGACGGGAGCAAAACTGCATCGGCTGTACCTGGTGCGAACACGTCTGTCCCGAGGATGCATTGACGCTGCGCCCGACCGTGCCCGTCGGTCCTCACGTGCGGACGATCGCCCGTCAGCCGCTGGCCAGGTGCGTGCGGTGCGGCGGGCCGATCGGCAGTGAGGCCGCCGTGCTCCGTGTGGAGAAGATGCTGGCATCAAGAGGGCATTCCCATCAAACCACGACGCGGCTCTGCGATGCGTGTAAGGAAGTTGACTTGTGGCCGCAATTGATCGAACAGCCTGCCGCGCTCGACGTTCCACACGAGCCAACAGACGCCCGGACCGTCGCTCTCCCGATTGTCGCCGGACCACCGTCCGGGCCGTGTCCGTCGGATGGAGAAGCGCCGCAGTCACGGCGCGGGTTTCTGTCGGGGCTGGCCGCGACTGCTGCGGCCGGTGCGAGCGCCCTGGTTGCCGGCTGCTCGTCCCAGGAGAAGCCGCGGCCGGAAGGGGGCGAGCACAGTTACGGAATGGTCATCGACACGCGCCGCTGCGTTGGCTGCCAGGCGTGCGTGGTCGCCTGCAAGGCGGAGAACAAGACGCCGCCCGGCGTGGCCTACACGGTAGTGCTGGAAGGGGCCCTGGCGCACCGACACGACGACAAGCCTCTGTTCATGACCAAACCCTGCTTTCACTGCGAGCACCCACCGTGCGTCGACGTCTGCCCCGTCGGGGCAACTTTCCGGCGACTTCAAGACGGCATCGTCGTCGTGGATTACGACCGCTGTATCGGCTGCCGCTACTGCATCACCGCCTGCCCTTACGGCGCCCGGTACTTCGATTATGGCGACAACTACCCGGCGCTGGCCGAGGATACGCCCTATGCAGATGTGCCTTCGCCGGAATACGGACAGTTCCGCCAGCGGGAAGACGGCCATTCGCCGATCGGCAACGTGCGGAAGTGCACGTTCTGCCTGCACCTGCAGGATGAGGAGGGGCACTATGACCAGAAAGCCGGCCGCTGGCCGGCGTGCGCCAAGACCTGCACCGGCCATGCGATCATCTTCGGTGATGTCAACGATCCCGAGAGCGAGGTGTCCCGATTGCTGCGCGAACGCCAGTGCATCCGCCTGAAGGAAGAACTCGGCACCGAGCCGAATGTACATTACTTGTTGTAAGAGGCTGCCAACGTGTCCCCGGACAGACTCACTACCCATGTCCCCAAGCCGTCGCCGCTGGTTCGGCTCTCGCTGACGGTGTTGGCCTTCATCGCCGTGGTGGGGCTGTGGGCACTGTGCGTGCGGATGCGCGACGGGCTGGTCGTCACGAATCTGGGCCAGGTGGTCCCCTGGGGTGTGTGGGGCGCGTTTTACATCTACTTCATCGGTCTCTCGGCCGGTTCGTTTCTCCTCTCGTCGCTGGTGTTCGTGTTTCGCAACGAGAAGCTGGAGCCGGTGGGACGAATCGCTGTGCTGCAGGCGTTCTTCTGTCTGCTGACGGGGCTAGTGTTCGTCCTGATCGATTTGGGGCACTGGGAGCGGTTTTATTACGCGCTCATTTATCCGCAATTCAAGTCGGTCCTGGCTTGGGAGATCTGGTTCTACCTGGCGTATGTGGCCATTCTGCTGGGTGAGTTGTGGCTGTTGATGCGCTGTGACCTGTCGCGATGGGCCGGCGGAGTGGGGGGGTGGCGGAAGTATGCGTATCGGCTGTTGAGCCTCGGCTTTCGCTGCCCGAAGAGTGCCGACGAGGAAGCCGTCGGCAACCGCCGAACGCGTCGTTGGCTGTTCATTCTGGGCGTGATCGGCATCCCCGTGGCGCTGGGCGTCCATGGAGGGACCGGTGCGATCTTCGCCGTGGTGAAAGCGCGGCCGGCCTGGTACTCACCGATTTTTCCCCTGGTGTTCATCATTTCCGCACTGGCGTCGGGCGGCGGACTGCTGTTGTTTCTCCGGGCGCTGGTGACACCTGATCCCCAGCGGGACCGGGAGATTCTTCTGTTGTTGGCGAGATGGACGGGTACGTTCTTGCTCGTGGACCTGGCCCTGCTGGGCCTGGAATTCCTGACGGGACTGTATGGCGGCATTCCGGATCACGTCGAGGTCTATCACCTGATCGCCTTCGGCCCCTTCTGGTACATCTTCTGGCTTCTACAACTTGGATTGGGAGCCGCCGTGCCGCTGTTGTTGATCTTCATTCGGACCGACGCCGCCGGACCGATTCGTCTGGGACTGGCGGGGTTTCTCGTGTTCGTGGGCATCTTCGGGGTGCGGCTGAACATCGTCATTCCGGCCTTGGCCGTCCCTGTGTTTCGCGGGTACGAGCACGCCTTCGATTCGCCGCGGATGGCATCCTTGCACGTTCCCAATGCCGTCGAATGGCTGTCGAGCCTGGGGATCGTCTGCACCGTGACTCTGGTCGCGTATGCAGCCATGCGGCTGCTGCCCATGACCGAACACCAACCGCCGCCCGATCGCGCCGTCCACAACAATTGAGGGACGCGGAACTCGACACTCCCCCGGGAGATCAACGTCATGTATGTCTTCGATCAGACACTCGGACGCCGCCGATTCCTGCAAACGGGCACAGCCGTCGCGACCGGCGCCGGCTTGACGTCGTTGAGCGGCTGCGGCAGTGTCGAGCACCCGCTTCCGGCGAATGCAGCCGCGGCGGCCGAATGGGGCCGCGAGGCCGGCGCGTGGATTCCCTCCTGTTGCAACATGTGCGGCGGCCAGTCGGGCATTCTCGTGCACGTGGTGGGTAGCATCGTCGAGAAGATCGAACCGAACCACTGGAACCCGAACAACTACTCCAACATCTCGACCGATTTCTTCGACGGCTACACGGAGGAGTTCGGCTGCGCGGAAGGCGGGGCAATCTGCGCCAAAGGGAACGCCGGGATCATGCAGCTCTATGATCCCGACCGCATCAAGTCACCGTTCAAACGCGGCAATCCGGACAAATCGCCCGCCGCAGACCCCCAGTGGCAAGAGATCTCATGGGATCAGGCCCTCGACGAAATTGCAGACCGAATGCGCCGCCTGCGCGACGGCGGCGAGGCCCACAAGCTGCTCTGGATGAGCGAGGACCACTCGTTCACCCACATTCAGGACGACTTCTGCAAGCTGTTCGGCACGCCGAATTACAGCATGCACTCCAATGTCTGTGATGTGGCGCGGAAGGCCTCCTTTCGTTGCGTGATGGGCGACGAGCGTCCGCTGGCAGATTTCATTCAGTCGAAGTACATCCTGTTATTCGGCTGGAACCCAACGTCGGCGATGAAGTGGGTCTACCTCCCCCGCATCCTCACGCGGGCCATCGAGCGGGGCGCCCGGCTGGTCGTCGTGGACCCCTACCTGTCGGACACGGCGGCGAAGGCTCACGAGTGGGTCGCCATTCGACCCGGCACCGACGGCGCGCTGGCCCTCGCCATGGCGCACGTAATCATCCGCGACCGGCTGTACGACCAGGATTTCGTGGCGAACTGGACCGCCGGCTTCGAGGAGTTCTCGACATATGTGCACCACAAGACGCCCGCGTGGGCCGAGCAGATCACCAGCGTACCGGCGCGCGTGATCGAACGGATTGCCCGCGAGTTTGCCACGACGCGACCCGCATGCGTCGACGCCTGGAGCGGCCCCGGCCAGCATTCCAACGGCGTGCAGGGGGGCCGCGCCATCGCGGCGCTGGCGGCGCTGGTCGGCGGCTACGATCGTCCCGGCACGCTGATGATTCCCGACAAGCGCGGCAACAAGCACGCCGCCGTCGTCCCCGATGAAACCGCTGCCGCCACACTGCGTCAGCCGCGGTTCGATGAGCTTCACAAGTACCCGCTGGGGCATAAGTCGGGCGTCTACTGCCAGATGTTCGAGAATCTGGCGGAACGGCAGGGACCGTATCAACCGAAGATGCTGATGTGCATCTTCCAGAACCCCATGATGTCGGTGCCGGGAAGCGGCACGGTCGCCAAGGGCCTGGCGAATCTGGAAACACTCGTCGTCATCGACACGATGCTGAGCGAAACGGCGCAAATGGCCGACTACGTCCTGCCTGGCACGGTGTACCTCGAACGCTACGACCTCAACACGCACTGGGTCACGTGGCCGGCGCTCGGCCTGCGCCAGCCGGTCGTGAATCCGTTGTTCGGTCAGCTCGCGGAATACGAAACGGTTGCCGCTCTGGGGCGACGCCTGGGGTTGAAAACAAGTGACGGCCGAGACTTCTTCCGCATCGGGCCCCTTTCGGGAGAACCGATCGAAAACCTGACACAGTGGTATGAAGACTACCTGTCCAACGAACTCATGCAGGGAGCACCGGGAATCACGCTGGACGAATTGAAGCAGCTTCCCGGAGCCGTCTGGGTCGACCGGCAGGGCACGCGGTACGAAAAGTTCGCCGACATCCTGCCGGCAGAGAAACTCCAGACCTGCTGGTTCGAAGGCGATCCACAGGCGGACGGCACAGCCATCTATGACAGGCCGAAGGCCGAGCAGGGACAGCGCGTCGGCACCGTGATCGGCGGTAAAGCGGTGCGCGGGTTTTTCACGCCGAGCGGCAAGGTCGAATTCGTCTCACCGTGGCTGGCGGAATTGAAGGACGCGGCCGGCCGCCCGGTCGATCCGCTCCCCATCTACGTCCCGCGCGACTGGCAGCCGGACGACGAATACCCGCTCTACCTGATCAACTGGAAAGAGGCCAGTCACACGCACTCGCGCACCCAGAACAACGCGTGGCTACTCGACATCAAGCCCGACAACCCGCTGATGATCCACCCGACCACCGCCGACCGCCTGGGCATCCGGACCGGCGACGAGGTGTGGGTCGAATCCAAGTACGGCAAGGTCATAGCGAAGGTGAAAGTCACCAAGCGTATCCATCCCGAAGTCGTCGGCCTGCAGCACGGGTTCGGGCACACGGCGCTGGGGCGCCAGGCCCGAGGGCGCGGCACGTCGGACGCCGTGCTGCGGCCCTCCAAAGCCGATCCACTTTCTGGGCAGGGGCTGCACAAAGAGACCTGTGTCCGCGTGTTCAAGGCGTAGGCGCCGCAATCACTCACTGCATCACGCGGCTTGAACCGCACTCTCGGCGACGTAACTCTGGTCGTTGAAAAGAGAAAGCCGTTTGACGCACTCGCCAAACGGCTCGAAATCCAGTTGAGTCGGGACGAAGAACGCAGGTTTGAACAAATCGAGGCGTTGGCCGCGACGTGCGTCCGCGAGTACCCGGTCGATCGTCCGCCGCAACTGCTGTTCCTCGCTGGGCTTGTGGATGAGGAGTTGGCTCCCTGATGGGGTGTAGTAGCGGATTATGGTCTTTAGCAACCCGTTGAAATAGCCCATCTGTGGACTGGTCGAAGGGATTGCCTGGGGGTGGTGAGGAATCGGGCGGCGGGGAGAGTGTGGGAGCGGATTTTTGGTCCGGGTGGATTCAGGCGGATTTCCAGTAGGCGTCCCATTGGTCGCTGTCCAGCAGGCAGCACAGGCCGGCCATGCGGTTCACACGTCGCACCCAGAGGGTACCCGG
>JBBIJW010000023.1:0-89762 GCA_037445755.1 Planctomycetaceae bacterium
GCGACGCAATCGCTCCCGCCGCACCCCTGATCCGTCCCTCGGCTCCGCCAGCCGCCGACACCGTCGGCGGGGCTGGGTGGGAGCCCTCTCCCCTGGAGCAGGCGAGCGGAGGATGTGGAACTGCAACGCGCCCGTGACCGGACCACCCTTCCGCGGCTGCACCCGACTGTGAGAGACTCTCCCCCTGCCGCAAGGCTGTTGCCGAAGCATGGCTCGTGGCACAATAGCCGGGTCGGGGCTCATCAGGCAGGGGGACCTCCCATGATCCGCAGTGCATCGCTCTCGCTGGTCGTGATGGTCGCCGGCGCGTGGCTGGCGACGGGGGTTCCCGCAGCAGAGGGGGAGGACGATCCGGGCGGAGTCTCCGAACAGGCGATTCGGGCCGCGATCGAAAAAGCCCTACCGCTGCTGGAGGCAGGAGCGCGCGGCTCGTTGCAACAGCGGGCCCGGTGTTTCACGTGCCACAACCAAGGGCTGCCGATTCTGGCCCTCACCGCCGCCCGCACACGCGGCTTCGCAATCGACGAGGAGCACCTCCAGCGCCACCTCGAGCATATCGCCGGTTTTCTTGGCAAGAACGCCGAGAATTATCGCGAAGGACGCGGCACCGGCGGACAGGCCGACACCGCCGGCTACGCCCTGTGGACCCTGGAGAGCGGCGGCTGGCCGGCCGACGATGTCACCGCTGCCGTCGCCGAATACCTGCTTCGATTCCAATCCGACCGGGATCACTGGGAGGCGGTCTCGCGCCGGCCCCCCAGTGAGCAAAGCCACTTCACCACCACTTATCTTTCGCTCCGCGGCCTGAGCACGTATGGGACGCCGGACCAGCAGGAACGAATTGCCGCGCGAGTCGCCGCCGCACGGAACTGGCTGGTCTCGACCCCCGCTGCGGATACCGAGGACCGCGTCTTCCGCCTGCGAGGGCTGTCCATCACGGACGCCCCCGCGGAGGAACTCCACCGCGCGGCGGAGGAACTGCTGGCCACTCAACTGGACGACGGCGGCTGGCCGCAGCTCCCCGGCGGAACCAGCGACGCCTATGCCACTGGCTCGGCCCTGGCGGCTTTGTGTGAAACCGGACAACTTCCGACGACGGATGAGCGCTATCGTCGGGGTCTGCGCCGGCTGATCGAGTTACAACTTGAAGACGGCTCCTGGCACGTCACCTCGCGGAGCAAACCCTTCCAGACGTATTTCGAGTCCGGCTATCCTCACGGACCGGACCAGTTCATCTCGATTGCGGCGGCCGGCTGGGCCACACGCGCTTTGGTCCTTGCACTGCCGGAGAGACCGGAACCGCCCCCGGCCGCCAGCGCTCCTTGACCCGGCCGTTTGTCCATCACTCATCGCTCCATCACTCATCAAACAGATAAATCGTGCCGCTCATCCGCAGGCCGAAGTCCCCCTGCGATCGAAGGCCGTTGCCGAGTGCGTTGGATCCGCTGAGACCCGCCTCCATCAGAAACCGGATGTCGAACCAGCCCAGTTGCATTCCGAAGCCGGCATTGACGGCTCCGCGGAGGACAACGCCGTCCTCCCGCCGCGCAGAGACGAACAGGGCGTCCTTGGTCGGATCGGGAAGGACGGGAGAGAGATGACTGTCGGCGCCGCCGATGCCGAAGACCGCTCCGGCATCGACGAACGCATGTCCTCCCAAAGCCACGCCGAACCGCTGCGTGGCGCCGAACTCCAGCAGATGGATGCGCATCTGATCCACTTCCCCGACGAACCCACCGGGGGCGTAGAACTGCGTGTCGTGATCCCCCTTGAGGCGGGCGTAGCGGTAGTCCAACTTCAGCAGCGTCGACGACGGCGGAAGCAGATCACCGCTCCAGTCGGCGTATTTCCAGATCGCTCCGACGCCAACGGTCGGACCGGATTTGAGCAGGTTGTCCCAGCTCCCTCCGACGGGCGCCCAATAACCGTAGTCCTGATAGACCCCCGGCCCCCAGGGGACGACGAAGGGTTGTCGCCAAGGGGGGGGCGGAAGCTGGCTGGGATCAAACAGCATCCCCGGGGGAGGACCGCGGCGCGGGCCGCCCCAGGCCGGCATTGCCGTCAAGAACAGGAGTCCGATCCACAGACTCCATCGAGCGACTTTGGAAACAGACCATCCGTCCATGACGCGAACTTTCTCTGGCCGAACATCCCGCGCCAGACACCCGATTGACCCACGCATCGCGATGACAGCCGAACGTGATCGCTCCGCGCTTCGGCCCGGAACGGCTGACCGCACCGGCGCGTTCCCCGGTCCGTGCCCGGAACGCAGTCTGTGGTAGAGATCGTCTTCCGGCTGGCGGAATCATCTGCAAGGGTTGTATCGCGTGTATGGTTTGTGCCGCTCAGGACCGGTCGTGACGGTCGGGCAAACTGGAGAATCTGTGAGTCCTCCACCACTCCCACAAGGCGCGAAATGGAGGAGAAAACTGGTCGGGATCGGCAAGGACCCGCCGGGTCACCTCGGCTGGCGGCAGCGCGAGCATCGCGGCAATCTCGTGGGGATCGGGGGTGGGGGACTCATCCGTCACAATGCGATACAGGACCGTATGCTCCCGGGCCGTGGCCTCGCTGGCGGGAAGGCGGGTGACGTATTCGAGGTCGCCTGAGAGCCCCAGCTCTTCCTGGAGTTCGCGGCGGGCCGCGGTCAGGTAATCCTCCCCGGCCGCCAGATGACCGGAGGCCGAGGAGGTATACCGCAGAGGATATTCATCCTTTGTGGCCGAACGCTGATGCAGCAGGAGCTCCCCCTGCGAGTTGAACACCCAGATGTGGACAGCCCGGTGCAACAGCCCCCGCGCGTGGACCTCCCCCCGCGGCGCCTGGCCGATAACCCGATCGTGCTCGTCACAGACGTCAAACAGTTCGGCGGAGTCGTCGGCAGGCATGGCGGCCGTCCGGCAGCGGAGGTCTCGGATATCCAGAGTGTCCCCCGGGGGGGGTGGAGGACGAGTCGTCAGCCGCGTCCCCGGCGACACAACGGCAGAATCTGCCGATTCTCGATCGTAGCACGCCTCCTTTGCCGCTCCAGGCTGTGATTTCCCTGAGCCTCTTGAGCCCTGAAGAGATCCTGGCCTACAAGCCCGGCTGAGCAGTCGCTGCCCGTGAAGGGACCCTCGGAATGAGGCGCGGGCTGACTGGCCAACGCGGTGAGCGACTCGCCCGTCTCTGAGTGCTTACTCCACGGTGAAGGTTGCGGATGCCGGCCAAGCTCCATCGTTCCTGGCTGATCCTCATCGGACTCCTTCCTTGCCTGGGAGCTCTGGCAGCCGGGCGAATCCCCCCGCCCCCTCTGGCTCTGCCCGGGCGCTCCCTCCCCCCCCTTACCTTCGATCAGTATGGAGTGAGCTACGGACTCATCGGACCGCAACCGGTGGTGGAGGCGCATTTCACGTTCCGGAATCTCGGCGACAAGCCTGTCACCATCGAACGGGTCGTGCCGAGCTGCGGCTGCCTGCGGTGGTATTTGCCCGGCGACCAGCGGACGTATCGGCCGGGCGAAGCCGGCTGCCTCACGGTCCGCCTCGCAACCGCCAACGAACGCCCCGGGCCGCATCACTACACGCTGGAAGTAACCACGGCGGGTGCAGTTCCGCAGCGGGAGCGGCTGTCCTTCCGCGTCACCCTGCCGGAACTCAAGGTGACGATCGATCCCGCCGAGGTCTATTTCTACCAATTGAACGGACGGCCCGATTCTCGCACGGTGTATGTGCTGGATCACCGGTCCGGCCGGACCACTCCCTTGCAGATCGTGAGCGCCGAGTGCTCCTCCCGTTACATCCAGGTGGAACTTGGGCGACCAGAGGCGGACGGCCCTGGAGGAACCCGCATTCCGATTCACCTCTCAGCCGCGGGGAACGTCCCCCCGGGCCGCGAAATCACAGCGCTGCGGCTGACCACCAACGACGCCGAGTTCCCCCGCTTGCTGGTCCCCATCTTGATTGAAGGCCCCCCTGCCTCGCTGCCATTGTCGCTGGAGTATGGCCCCCCCGTGCCGAATCCCTTCGCTTCGTCGCTCTGGGAGCGCGATGAAATCCCGGGTCCTCCGAACACGAGCGACACGGAGCAGAAATGATCCTCTCTGTGCGACGAGGAGCAGTGATGTCCATCGTCTCACGGACCCTGCGGACGATTCCCGGTCGACTGGCGGCCTGCGGAGTCTTGAGCGCGGCTCTCGGCAGCGGTGCGGCAGAAGAGGATCGACCTTCTCCCCCGCCTCCCCTCCCCACCGCGACGGCTCAAGCACCTTCCCTGCCGGCCGGGGAACCATCCCGCACGGCGCTCCGTTCCCTGCTGGCGGCCTGGCCCGTGGAACGAGAAGTGCGGCCGTGGAAGTACGTGGTGTTCCATCATTCCGCGACCGAGTCGGGGAGCGTCGCCAGCCTCGACGCCGCACACCGGCAACGTCTGGACGCCGAGGGACGACCGTGGCGGGGGATCGGTTATCACTTCGTGATTGGGAATGGGCACGGCCTGGGAGATGGGACGATTGCCGCGACTTTTCGGTGGCGGGAGCAGTCGGAAGGGGCCCACGCGGGGGTGCCGGACTTCAATCAGTGGGGGATCGGAATCTGCCTGGTTGGGGATTTTGAGCAGGCGCCGCCGACGCGACGGCAGGTAGCGGCGAGCCGGCGGCTGGTGCGGCTCCTCCAGCAGGCGTTCGGCCTCCGGGATCAGGATGTCTGCCGACACGGCGACCTGAAAGCCACCGCTTGCCCCGGAGCTTATTTCTCTCTGGCGGAAATTGTCGGGGAACGCCATGATTCTCCCCATGCAGGCGGTGAGCCGCCGTAGGGTGTTGCTCCCGTTGCCGTGTTCCCTTCCCCCGGGGGAATCCGGAGACAACCACGCATTCAGGGAGGTGGCGATGGATTGGGAAGCCGGTCACGACGGATCCGCGACCGCGGAATGGAAAGGACCCAATCGCCTGGTGGTGGAACTGCTCCGGGAGGCAGGCAGGCCCGAGAGAATCCTCGCCGCAGGGGGAGACCATCCCCACGTGACGCTGTGGCGGCCGGCCCCCGGCGCGCAAGTGGCGATCCCCGCCCATTACACCCCCTCGTATGCCTATCCCCTGCTGGTCTGGCTGTGTGACGACGCAGCGAGCGAAGCGGACATCGGTCGGTGGCTGGAGCGCATCAGCCCGCGGAACTACATCGCGCTGGGGCTGCGTCGCGACCTGTATGGCCGTCATCGAAAGGAAGCCTCCGCCGATCCCTTGCACGTCCGGATGAGCCTTCCCCGTTACGCCAGCGTGGTCCGCCGCGTGGCGGGGGAACTGCGGCTGCATCCGGAGCGGCACTACGTGGCCGGAGCCGGCAGCGCGGGGCGGATCGCCATCGAGTGGCTGCTGCGTCGGCCGGATTGGTTTGCGGGGGGGATTGTGATCGATGTGGACCGTCCCGCGGCGGCCGCGTGGCGAACCATCACCCCCGGTCTGTGCCGGCAACGGTTGTTATGGATCGAAACCGCCTTGACCGCCAGCGGGCAACCCGAATCGCCCGACCCCGTGGCACTGCGGTGCCTGGGGCTGCGCGTGGACGAATGGCGACCGATCGAGTCAGCGTCCTGGGGCAACGTCGCGGATCGGATGAATCACTGGATCATGACCGACATCCCCACCGCCGTCCTCCGCTGATTCAGCATCGTGGAGACGTTGAGCAGCTTGAACGGACGAGACGCCTCCCCCGGGCGCAATCGCTCCGGTTCGGCTGTGGTGTCTGATTGTCACGTGTAGTGCCCTGAGCGATGGACCGCTCGAACGCCGTGCGCGGAGCGCACCTGCCGCCGGCCGTCGTCGCCGCGCTGATGGCGCTGACGGTGGGGCCGTTGTTGCTCGACCACGTGCTGTTTCATCCCGATGAACGGCACTATCTGGACGGCGGCTTGCAGATGCTCGAGGGGGGAGACTGGCTGACGCCGCGGACCGCCGAGGGCCAGCCCCGACTGCACAAGCCGGTGCTGGCGTACTGGTGCGTCGCGGCGGGAGGGGCGCTGTTCGGTCCCTCGCCGTTCTCGACGCGAATCCTGTTTCTGCTGGCGGCGGCGGGAATCGTGTGGTGGAGCGCGCGAGGGGCAGCCGCCCTGTGCTCCGAACCCATCGCCGGCCCGGTGACCGCGCTCATGCTGGCCATTCATCCGGCCTTGCTCATCAGCGCCACGCGGAGTCTGCCCGACATCCTGCTGACGCTGGGGATCACCATCGCCCTCACGGGGATGCTGGAGCTTCTCTCCCGCGGGCGTGCTGGCTGGAGTTCCCTGGGGATGGTCTCTGCGGGGACGGCGATGGCGATCCTGGCCAAGGGAACGCCGGGCCTGGTGTTCGCGCTCCATGCGGGATTGTTTTTGATGTGGCGACAATGCCCGCTGCTCACCGCCCATCCCGGGCGATTTCTGACCGCGGCGCTGGGGGGGCTGGTCGTGCCGGGCATCTGGTTCTTCGAGATGTATCGCCGACACGGGGATCGGTTGGTGGATCAGTTCCTGACCGATCAGGGGAGTCCCTACCGGTTCGTCTCTGAACCGGAAGACGTCGTGTGGCAGGCGATGATGTGTCTGTTGCTGCTGATGGGATCGTTTGCCGCCGTGCTGCTGCCGGGGGCCAGAACCCTCTGGCAGCGGAGGAAGGAAGCGGCGGCGGTGCTGAGCCGCCCGGCGGGGGCCTTCCTCGCGAGCTGGATCGCGCTGTTTCTGGCGGCGGCGGCGTGTCTCAATCACGTCAGCCTGCGATACTTGCTCCCCATCGTGCCTGCGACGGCAATGCTGTTGTGCTGGTGGATGCTCGAACTGGACGCCCCCTCGTGGCGGGAGAACCTCCGCCGGGTAGCCTGGGGCGCCCTGGGGCTGCTGGTGATGACGGCCGGCTTGTGCACGCTGATCTGGCGGAACACCTCCCCCCTGCCGACGCTCCTCCTGCTGGGGAGCGTGGCCCTGGTTCTGCGAGTCCTGTGGCGGCAGATGCGGTTCACCAGTCTCATCCGGTCCGTCACGGTGATGAGCGCCGGCAGTCTCGCGTCGCTGCTGATCGTGACCGGGGCGCTGGCCAGTCTGGGCGGCCCCAGTTTCGGTCGTCAGGTCGCAGACGCCGTCCAGACCGCATTCGGAGCATCCGACCCGCTGCCGGTGCTGACCCTGATCGGCGAACCGGCCCACGCCGCGCGCATCCGCGTCTGCTCGGGGGGACGGCTCAAAGTGCATCAGGTCTCCCCACGGGAGGCGGCGCACATCGCCGGAGAGGGTCCCGTGGCAGTACTCGAAGGCGACGCCATGCTGGAATTCCGTCACCCCATCCGAAGCGTTCCAGTACCCTGCGGGTGGCGCGACCTCCGGCTGAACGAGATTGTGGAGCATCTGTGGGCGGGGGACCTCGTCCCCTACCTGCGCAGCCGGCGACGGAATTACCTGCTGGCCATCCCCGCGGAGGACCGCCCTCACTCTCCGACCGCCGCAGCGTTGCCGCGCCTCAGCTGCGAGCCGGAGCGGGTCCACCGCTAAGCTGAGCCTTTGGAGCGGTCAGGGGGTCACCGCCCGCACCACGAGTCAGGACTGTGAGGACGTGGTGTTCACCGGCGTCGCGGGTTCATCCTCTGGGGTCGTGCGGCTTGCCTCCGTCGGTCGGTGCCCTCGCCGATGCCGCCAATACTCATACACGGCCGGCGACAACGACAGGGCGATCACCCCCAGAATCACCAACGAGAAGTTCCGCTTCACGACCTCCAGATTGCCCACGAGGTATCCCGCCACCGTGCACAGCACCACCCAGGCGATCGCGCCGGTGACGTTGTAGGTCATGAACCGCCGATACCGCATCGCCCCCAGACCGGCCACGAACGGGGCAAACGTCCGGACGATCGGCACGAAGCGGGCAATCACGATCGTCTTGGGACCATAGTCTTCAAAGAACTCCCGCGTCAGTTCCAGGTGCTGCGGCTTGATGAGCGGCCGCTTCATCGCCAGCAGCCGCGCCCCAAAATACTGGCCGATGGAGTAATTCACGCTGTCTCCCAGAACTGCCGCAGCGATCAGCAGGACCATCAGCACCGGCAGCGAGAGCGCGCCGGTCGCCGCGAAGGCACCCGCCGCAAACAGCAGGGAGTCGCCCGGCAGAAACGGCGTCACCACCAGGCCGGTCTCACAGAAGACGATCACGAACAGCAGCGCATACGTCCACGCCCCGTACTCGGCGATGATGGGACCAAGGTGCTGGTCCAGGTGCAGAATCCAGTCGATCAGCAGTTTGAGCAGGTCCATGCGACCAGAAGGGGAAGCGGAACAAACGGTACAAAAGCGTTCCCATCGGAACGGGGAACCGGCAGAGTCCTGATCCAATCGATGAGGACCGATCTTCGTGAGGCCCGGTACGACCGCCGGGACGCGGCCGGATTCTCGCGTGACCCGTGGAATCCGTCGAGACCGATCCCACAGATTGCGGTGGATGTTCCGGGAACGGGGGCCCCGCCGACGCTCCGCACGGTTCCTTGAAAACCCTGTCCACCCCCACTAGAATCCCGCCGCGCATCATTCCTAAACGTGCTCATGGTGTGTCCCGCGCGTGCGGACACGTCCCCGGCCTGGCCCGGTTTCTGTGATTCCAGTTGGGAGGTTTCCAGTGGCGATTCCTGTCGCGATCAACGGCTTTGGACGCATCGGACGCATCAGCCTGCGGGCCATGCTCGACCGCACCAGCGACCCCAATTCCCCCCACAACTTCGACGTCCTGGCGATCAACGACCTGGGCGATCCCAAGGCCCTGGCGATGCTCTTCAAGTACGACAGCGTGCAGGGACGCTTCCGCGGCGACGTCCGGGCCGAAGGGGATGCGCTCGTCATCAACGGCAAGAAGATCAAAGTCATCGCGGAGAAGGACCCCCGCAAGCTCCCCTGGAAGCAGCTCGGCGTGGAAATCTGCCTGGAATCGACCGGCTTCTTCACCGATGAGGCCACGGCCGACAAGCCCGGCTACGACAGCCATCTCGAAGCCGGCGCCAAGAAAGTCGTCATCTCCGCCCCCTCCAAGGGAAAGGCCAAAACGATTGTTCTGGGCGTCAACGATCACACCCTCACCAAGGACGATACCTGCATCTCCAATGCGAGCTGCACCACCAACTGCCTCGCCCCCATGGCCAAGGTGTTGCATGAGACGTTCGGCATCGAGAAGGGCTTGATGACGACCGTCCATGCCTACACCAACGATCAGCGGGTCTCAGACCAGATTCACAAGGATCCGCACCGGGCCCGCGCCGCCGCCCTCAACATCATCCCCACCTCCACCGGTGCGGCGAAGGCGGTCGGCCTGGTGCTGCCGGAACTCAACGGCAAGCTGACCGGCATTTCGCTGCGCGTCCCGGTGGCGGCCGGCAGCGTCACCGACCTCGTCGCCGTGATGAAACAGGACGTCACCGTGGCCCAGGTCAACGCCGCCATGAAGGCTGCCGCCGAAGGACCGCTCCGGGGCATCCTCGAATACAACGAAGACCCCATCGTCTCCTCCGATGTCATCGGCAACCCCCACAGCAGCATCTTCGATGCCGGCTGGACGCAGGTCATCGGCGGCAATTTGCTCAAGGTCCTGAGCTGGTACGACAACGAGTACGGCTACTCCAACCGCACCGCGGACCTGATGCTCAAGATCGCCTCCCTGTGACGCTCCCAGTGCCGGCGGCAAACCCTCTCGACGGAAGCCGCAGCACTCCTCGCCGAACCAGTCCGATGCTCCCTCGCATCCCTCTGCGAGGGACGTTCTGATGCTCCGCGACCCGCTCGCCCCCCTCGCGGCCGGGTCGCGGTCTGTCGACGGCCGAGGAGCCGCGTCCGCCCCGCGGCAGACGCGTTCTGAACTCTTGGAATACCCCCCAGCGACCCTCTGGTCCGGTGGACGCCCGGGGCGGGACGACCATAATGGATGCAGATGCGAGCTGGGATGGTTCCAGGGGTGACGGCGCCCCCCGGCTTGTGCGGCAGCCAACGCCCACCCCCTCTCCGCGCTGCCCGACGAACTCGTCAGACTGTGGGTTTCTACAATGGCCGAACAACTTCCCAGTTCCGATTCTGCTCCCGACGTCGTCGTCATCGGTGGGGGGCCGGCCGGCTCCACCGTCTCGACTCTCATCGCCCAGCAGGGCTATCGTGTGCAGCTCTTTGAGCGTGAAAAGTTTCCCCGCTTCCACATCGGCGAATCGCTGATCCCGGAGACCTACTGGGTGCTCCAGCGGCTGAACATGCTCCCCAAGATGAAGGCCAGCCGCTTCGTCAAGAAGTACAGCGTGCAGTTCGTCAACGCCCGCGGGAAGGAGTCGGCCCCGTTTTACTTCTGGGACAACAAACCGCACGAATGCTCGCAGACCTGGCAGGTCGTCCGCAGCGAGTTCGATCAGATGATGCTGGAGAACGCCCGCGAGCACGGCGTGCAAGCCTATGAAGGGGTGCGCGTGCTGGATGTCCTGTTCGAGGGCTCGCGGGCCGTGGGTGTTCGGCTGCAAACACCCGACGGCCCCCGCGACATCCGCGCCCGCGTGATCGTCGACGCCAGCGGCCAGAGCGGTCTGCTGATGAACAAGCTCAAGCTCCGCATCTGGGACCCGGTCCTCAACAAGGGAGCCATCTGGACCTACTGGGAGGGGGCCTATCGCGATGTCGGCAAAGACGAAGGGGCCACCATCGTCATCCAGACCCCCGACAAGAAGGGCTGGTTCTGGTACATCCCGCTGCACGACAACCGCGTCAGCGTCGGCATCGTCAAGCCGTTTCACGAACTGTTCCAGGGGCGCGGCAGCCACGAACAGGTCTACACCGAGGAAGTCGAGGCCTGCCCCGCAGTCAAGGAACGGCTGGCCCCCGGACGACGCATCACCGGCTACTTCGCCACCCGGGATTACTCCTATCGCTGCAAGCAGTTTGCCGGCGACGGCTGGGTCCTGGTGGGGGATGCCTTTGGCTTTCTGGACCCCCTGTACTCGTCGGGAGTGCTGCTGGCGCTCAAATCCGGAGAAATGGCCGCCGATGCCATCGTCGAGGGCCTGCGGACCGGCGACCTCTCCGCCGCCCAGCTCGGCAAGTGGGGACCGACGCTCAACCAGGGGATCGACCGGATGCGGCGGCTCGTCTGCGAGTATTACGACGGCTTCTCGTTCGGGGAGTTCGTGCGCGAACATCCGGAACTGCGCGGCACGATCACCGACCTCCTCATCGGAGACCTGTTCACCGACAAGGTCGACCGCGTCTGGCAGCCGATGGAGTCGATGTATCCCCCCGGCAAGCAGCGCCCCGGCCGCTGGAATGATACCCGCGAGGGGAACGGCGAAACCGTTCGCCACAACGAGCTGGTCCTCCCGGAGGGGGAGCGCCCCTGATCGGTACGAGCCAGGCCCTGTCCCCGTCTATGCCACGGCCGTTGTGGAGCATGCGGACTCGCCACGATCGTCAGCCCCCCACAGGAATCGGTCGAGGTCGGGCCGCACCTCCTCCGGCGTGCCGGTGAGATCAAATTCCACCTCTCGGGTGGCCTCGACGTGTTCCGCTTGCAAGCGGATGTCCCCATCCGTCCAGACGAACCCGCGCCGGCGTGCTTGCTGCTGGATTTGTTCCGGAGGGTTCGTGACCCAATAGGACCGCACGGCATCGACCCGCGGCAGAGCGGCGAGCAGCCGCGATTTCCAGAACGCCCTCCGCAATTGAACCCCTTCGGCCACGACGGACTCAAACGGCGCGGCGGCCTTTCGCAAGTTCAGCTCCACCACGTGCCGCACCACCGTCCAGGTGTCGGCGATGCGATCCAGCATCGACCACAACTCGGGACAGGCGAACCACGCCTCGGTGGTTCCGAACTCTCGGAGATAGGGACAGGCACGGTGAGCGGCGTCCCGGACGACGAGGTCCATCAATAACACATGGGATTGGCCGCGGTAGCATTTGGCCAGGGTCGTCTTTCCGACGCAGTCGGAACCGGAGCTCAGGGCGACGGGCATGGCGGCCGGGACCGAGTGAGTGACGAGGAAGGGGGACTCACGCCGGGTTCAACACCGTCCGGCTGGTTCCCGGCGGAGGATCAGGGTGGGAACTTGCTCCTGGGGGTCTCGCGGCGCGGGGCTGTCGGCGGGAACCGTAAGGGGTCCCGGCCCATCGGACCAGATCAAACAGCGTTCTCCGGCATCGACTGCGCAACGGCGGGCGCGGGCAGCGGCGCGGCACCTCTGACAAATCCTCCCATGCCGGACGCTTCGTGACAGATTATGAACGCCCGAGAGGCCTCCGCCGCGGCAGGTTTGGAACGTGGTTGCGCGGAAAATGCCGCCTGAACTCCGGAAAACCTCAAGATTTCCTATGGTGTCAGCCCGCGGCGGGATATAGTGGTGCCTGAGGAAGTCCCGTTCTGGGCGTCGGCGGTTCTCGCCCGTTCTCGTCTGCTCGACGATCTTGAATGTTGCAGGTCACTTCGCAGTTTGTGGAGCATTTACTCCGCGGCCGGATTCTCCCGGCCGACCGACAGGCGGCGCTCCTGAACCGAACAGCTCCGCTCGACGCCCCCGCGGAAGAACTGGCCCGTCGCCTGGTCCAGGACCGCTGGTTGACGCGCTTTCAAGCCGAAAAACTCCTGGCCGGCCGTTTCCGCGAACTGCGCATCGGTCCCTATGTCGTCACCGACCTGATCGGCGTGGGAGGGATGGGGGCGGTCTACGCCGCGGAGCACGTCGAGTCCCGCCAGGCCGTGGCCGTCAAGGTCCTCTCCGCCCAGTTCAAGCAGGACGTCGGCATGCAGACCCGCTTCCGTCTGGAAGCCCGCGCCGGTCAGATGGTGGACCATCCCAATCTCGTTAAGACGCTGGCCCACGGAGTCACCGACGACGTCTTTGGTGAGATGGACTACATGGTGATGGAGCTGTTCCGCGGGATCGCCCTCCACGAGCTCCTGAGCCTGCATGGACCCCTGACGTGGTCGTTGGCGTGCGACATCGCAGTGCAGGCGGCCGCGGGCCTTCAGCACCTGCACGAACGAGGACTGATCCACCGCGACGTCAAGCCCGATAACCTGCTGCTGGACAATACCGGCCGCGTCAAACTCATCGACTACGGCCTGGCCCTCACGCGCGAGGCCGTCCGCGGCGGCAAGGTGGTGGAGGACGGAGAGGAGTTCTCGCTGACGATGCTGTTCGGGCATGAATGTCTCGGCACCCCGGACTACATGGCTCCCGAGCAGGCCACCGACAGCATCGCCGCCGATCTCCCCAGTGACGTGTACGCCCTGGGGTGCACGCTGTTCACAATGCTCACCGGGCGGCGTCCCTACCAGGCTGCCACAAAACAACAAGTGCTGGAGGCCCATCGCACGCAGCCGGCGCCGCGGTTGTCTCAGATTCTCCCCACCATCCCCCCCGGTCTGGACGCTGCCGTCGCGCGGATGATGGCCAAGTCCCCCCAGGAGCGGTTCGCCTCGATGGAGGAGGTCGTGCTGGCGATCGCCCCCTATGCGGCCCGTCAGCCGATTCGCTTCCAGTACGACGAGCTGCTCCAGGCCCGACGGCGGCTGGCGGAGCGAAAATCCAGCATTGCCCGACTGGCGGCCGCTGGACGCAGCGCCAGCAGCGTGCGGCAGGCCGTCCTCGCGGAGCACGTCGAGACCGGTGTCGCCACTGAGACACTCGTCGAGGGCGTCCCCGGTCGGCCGGGACGACCCGCCGCTGCTCCCGCGCAGCCGACGGTCTCCGCCGCCGAATCGGCCGCCAGCGCCTTCGCCGCCTATACCGCCGGACCAACTACTACCGAACCGGTCAAGGCCGTCCTGACCTTCCCGAATGGACTCGTGATCCCGATCCGTGGTATCCAGTTCACCCTCGGGCGCGGCCGCGACAACGACCTCATGCTCCCCGTGGCCGATCTCTCCACCCGGCATTGCAGTCTCACCTTCGACGGGGAGCGGTGGATTCTGCGGGATGAGAGCCGCAACGGCGTCCGCGTCAACGGCCGCAGAGCCAAGGAAACACTGCTGGCCAACGGCGACGTCGTGGCACTCGCCGGGAGCACGCAATTCCAGTTCGAGATTCCGGCCGAGCGGCGGCGTCAGCGACGGCGCACCATCGCTCTCATCGCCTCAGCCGTCCTGGCCTCGCTCGTTCTCGCCGGACTGCTGCTCCTGTGGTGGTGACACCCGCCAGGGAAGCGCCCCGCGACCACGTCCTGACGCCAGCCTCATCCTGGTCAGCCTCATCACTGGGAGCGGGGCCGCGAATCCCGCCCCGCCCCACGCCGCATGTCGTTCGCGTCACAATCCCGGCGAATTGGGGTCAGGAGATCTCCGACTGGGGGACGGCCCCCCATCACCTCCCGGCAGCGCGGCTTCGACTGACCGCAGGAATGGACCGAATGGACCGGATGAGTGAATCTCAAGGCCATCCGCCGACCTGCGGTTTTGCAGGCATTCCACACCGCGCGGGTGCCGACCGGTGCAAGGGATGGGCTTGGGGGGCGACCAACGAGACCCGGCTGTACCCCGGCCGGGCTTTGGTCGGCAGGACAAAAGGCCAATGCCCGCTGACCGCGTTATAGGAGTGCGAGCAAGTCCACCAGAGTCCACGGAGGTCCTTGACTGTCCACCGCCACTCGTCCACCGGAGTCCGCGGGCGTCCACCGAGTCCAGTTTTGCGATTGGCTGCAGTTTGGCTGCAAACGGGCCAGCGGGAGCTTCAGACCGCCAAAAGAAAAACCCGCAACCCTTTACGGGTCGCGGGTTTACGGGAGCGAGGCGGACGGGACTTGAACCCGCAACCACCGGATCGACAGTCCGGTACTCTAACCAATTGAGCTACCGCCCCCAGCAGAATCGCAACCCCCGCCTGGCGGTCGCCTTGAGGGTTGCCGCCTCCGGCTGAACCGAATCACCGGGCCAGCCTGGCAGACCCTCGGCAACGCTGGCTGAGTCGCGGATTCGGGAGAGAATTTTACCACGGTTTCCGAGGGAAGCAAGGCTTCCCAGCAGAGTTGGTTCCGCCTCTGACGGCTGATACTCTGGTACTTTCCTTGCTGGGGGTGGTTGCTCTTCTCAACTTCATTTTTCGAGAGCCGTTGTGACATCTTCCGCGCAGCTTCCCAGTCCTTCCGATTCGACCGGTCCGCCGGTGACGATGCCCGAGACGCCCCCCGCCGAGGGGCTTCCGGAAGAGTTTGTCCTCACCCCCGAGCTGGTGGAAGAGGAAGCGATCCGGGGGGACATCATGCTGCGGGGGGCCGTGGTCCTGCTGGCGGTGCTGTTTGGATGGACGCACCTTACCACTACGCCGGTGCTGACGCGGATCCGGACGGGGGAGAAGCTGGTTGAGCAGGGCTGGCTTCCGCCGCGGACGGACGTGTTTTTCTCTGTCACGGCGGGGGACCGAGCGTGGGTGAACCTGGCCTGGCTGGGGGACTTATGGCTGGCGGGAGTGTATGCCGTCGGGGGTGGGGCGTTGCTGTCGGTGGCTTGCGCGGCCCTCAGTGGTGTGGCGTTCTGGCTGGTGGGACGGACGAGTGTCCAGGGAGTTTCCACCTGGTGGGGAAGCATCTGTGCGGGGCTGGCCGTGCTGGCAGTCTTCCCCCTGCTGACGCCCGGTCCGACGTTGATGACCGTGCTGGGTCTGGCGGCGATGTTGTTTCTGGTGCATCGGGGGCAAGAGACGAAAGAACGCTTATGGTGGTGGCTGTTGCCGCTCCTGATGTGGGTGTGGGGGAATGTCGATGAGCGGGCCTACCTGGGGATGGCGTGGCTGACGCTGTACGCGGTAGGACGATTCGTCCTGGAGCGAGCGGAGGGAGCGAACCGAATCTGGCCCCAGCCGGTGCTGGCAGCGATCGCCGCTCCCTTGTTGCATCCCTTTCCGCTGGGGGTGCTGCGTTCCCCCGTGGTGCAGATGCAGCACTTCAATGCCCTGATGCGGGAGTATGGGGGGGAAGCGGCGGCGGAATACCCTTACCTGTGGCGGCCGGTGTGGGAGGGGGCGAGCCTGTCTGCGCCGGGATGGCACCTGGGAGCGGCGCTTGTGCTGGCAGTGCTGGCCGGGATCATGCTGGTGCTGAACCGGCGGCGGCTGGAGGCGGGACTGGCGTTTGGTCTGGTGGGCTTGAATGGTCTGGCGGCGGCCTCGGGCGTGGACTTCACGGCCGTGGCCGTGGTGAACGCCCTGTTCGCGACGATCAACGGTCAGCAGTGGTATCGAGCCACGTTCCGTCAGGAGTACACACTCGATCCGCGGGAGCTGCTGTTCAGCCGCGGCGGCCGGGCGGCAACGGTGCTGGCTCTGTTTCTGCTGGCCTACTTTGACATCAGCGGACACCTGACGGGCGCAGGGGGGAGGCGGATCGGGTTCGGGTTCAGCAATCGCTTGCAACGGCTGGTGGAGGGTTATCGGAGCCTGCTGGGGAAGGTGGGGGTCGATGAGTTCGACGACCATCCCTTTCACATCACGCCCGAGCAAGGGGACGTGTTGATCTGGCTGGGGCGGCGGTCGTTCACGGACAGCCGGCTGATCCTGTTTTCCGGCATCGGCGGGGGGGAGGCGGAAACCGATCTTCTGGCGGCGCAGCGGCAACTGGCGGCGGCGTTGCGCAGTCCGTCGCGGCCGCTCACGACCCCGCAGGCGATCGTGGACTGGGCACGGGTCTGGCAGGAGCCGTTTCGGGCCTCTGGGATCACGCACATCGTTGTGCCGCTGGAGGACCCGGCGGGATATGGGTTATGGGTCAATCTGGCGTCGCAGGGGATGGCGCTGGGGGACGGGAGCGTGGTGCGGTTCTGGCAACAGGTGAAGGTGTCGGGACCGGCGGCAGTGCTGTATCGCCGGGCGGCACTGGAGGACGATCCTCCCCCCGGCCTGATGGAGTTTCTGGCGCAGCACAGCCATGCCTCGATCGTGGAAGAGACGTTTCGCTCGCCGCAGGCGGGCCAGCCGGTGCGGCGGGGGTTGTTTCCGCGCGGCCCTACCTATTACGAGACGTGGCTGCTGCTCCCCGAGCCGGTCATCCCGAACGATTCGCTGGTGGCGCGACACTATGCCACGCGGCTGTCAGCGGCTGAGCGTTCGCTGTTTGAGACGATGGCCTACTGCCATCAGATCATCCGTCATGCACGGCGGGGACTGGCGGAGAATCCCAACAGCTTTGAGACCTATCTGCTGCTGGGGAACGCCTATGAGATTCTGTGGGAGGCGGAGGGGAGTCTGGCGGGGAGTCGTCTGGCCGTGGAGGCCGCAGAGCGGCGGTTCCACCAGGCGTTGGCGGCCTATCACTCTGCGGCCATCTGCCGGCCGCGCGAGCCCCAGCCACACGCCAACCTGTATGTGCTCTACGGGAGGCATGGGGATTACGATCTGGCGTTGCGGCACCTGGATCAACTGCGAGAGCTGACGGGCCGGTACACCCTGGCGTCCCGCGACGACCCCCAGTTCGCCACGCAACAGCAGCAGGGGAAGCGGCTCCGCGAACAACTCGCGGAGTCGGTGCAGAAGACGCGCGAAGCAGTGGAGCGGGCGCAGGTCGGGGGACTCGAGGCAGCGGTACGAACGGCCCTGCAACAGCACTGTCCGGGACTGGCGCTGGAACTGCTGGAACGCGATCTGACGTTGACCATGCAGAGCTTTGAACTGAGCCAGCGGTATGCGTCGCTCTTGCTCTTGTGCGGCCGCAGCAGCGAGGGGCTGCAACAGGTGGAACGGCAGCTTCTGACGCTGGAGCAGTCGCCGGCGGCGCGGGCGGTCCTCCAGGCGCTGCGTCCCGTCGACGCCTACGCCAATCTGGCCGCGGACGAATACGAACGCGCGATGACCCTGTGGGAAGAGTTCGGACACGATCGTCTGGCCACTGCCCTGGAGTCGGCGTTGGCCTCCCTGCCGCTGGCGACGATGCCGGCGCCTCACGGGGACGGCTGGCCGATTTTCCAGTATGTCACGGCCCGGGAGACGTTTGGACACTGGGAGCCGGATTGGGAACTCTCCTGCTGGCAACGGGCGATGTGCGAGCTGGAGGAGGGGCGGAATCGCCAGGCGCGGGAGCTGCTGTCCGGCGTGTTGGCGTCGAACCCGAGAACGCTGCTGCGGCCTCAGATCGCCTCGTACCTGACCATGCTCACAGGCGAGTACGTTTCTCCCGCCCTGGAGAGCGAGGCCGCCTCACCAGCGGGTCGGCGCACCGATCGTCCCCCCTCCCCCGCCCTGCCGATCCGCGCGCTCCCGATGGCGGAGGGTAATCCCTGACTGGACTGCTCGGACCGCAACAATAGGGGTCGAGTGCTGATCTCCGCCGAGGCCTGGGAGGAAGGACTGTCCCTCGACCGTGCTCCTCGGCAGAGGGTCAAGCCGGCGATCGGGAACGGGCAGGGAACCGCAGCGCGATCTCCGCGGTTTTTCCTCACTTGGCGGCTGGAGGGATCACCTCGACGCGCTGGCCGGCTTGCAGTCCACCCGCCCGGGCGAGCACCACCACGTCCTTGTCTGTCAGGCCGGAGCGGAGTTCGATCTCGTCGCGGGAGCGGAGACCGAGTTGCACTGGGCGGCGCTCAATCACGCCGCCGTCGACCACGCAGCAACAGTACGTCTCGCCCTCCGCACGGACGATAGCCGCGGCCGGGACCGTCAAGGCGTTGGGAACCTCCGCCAGGCGGATCGTCATGGTGGCGTACATCCCTGGCCGTAACAGGTCGTCGGGATTGTCCAGATCGATCTCCACGTTGAGCGAACGATTGGTCGGGTCGAGCGACCAACTGGTGCGCGTCACTGTCCCCTCAAACGAGCGGTTTCCCAGAGCCGGAACGGTGACAGTGACCGGATCGGGTTCCTCGGGAGGGGCGCTCACCAGGCCGGCCTCGGTTTCGGGGATGGCGGCGAAGACCCGTACCCGGTCGCGACGGGCGACGACGACGAGCGGCGGCGACGACCCGCCCGCCGGCTGGACGTAGTGCCGCGTATCGACGTTTCGGGCCGTGACGACGCCGGGAAAGGGGACCTTGATCTCACAGTATTGGAGCAGGGTGCTGGTGCGGGCGAGGTCGGCCCGGGCCACCCGCACGCGGGCAGCGGCGGCGGCCTCATCCGCCTCGGCCTTGTGCACCTGGGCCTGCGCGGCGTCGATTTCGGCCTGCACGGCAGCGATGGCGGCCTGGGCTTCGGCCAGCGCCGCCTCGGCCGCCCGCAACTGGTTGAGCGTTTCATCCGACAACTTCGGCGTCACCACCCCGCTGGTCGCCAGTTGTGAGCTGCGGTCAAACTCGGCCTTCCAGCGGGCATGCTCCCCCTCGGCGCGCACCACTCCCGCCCGGACCCCTGCCAGCCGAGCTTGTGCCGTTTGGGCGACGGCCTGAGCCGCAACGACTGCGGCCTTCGCCTGTGCCAGTTCCGCGTCCGCTTGCGCCACGAGCGCCTCCTTCTGCGTCCGTTCGTCGAACAGCTCCGGCACCCACAGCCGCACCAGCGGCTGATCCTTCGTCACGCGGTCGCCGATATCGACCAGCACCTCGTCCACATAGCCCGCCAGCTTGGAATAGAGGGGCGTCTGCTGTAGCTGTCCATTCTACGGACGGCGAGCGGCGAGTAGGCGAGGAACGCCAGACCATGCCGGCGGCAGTACGGCAGCCGTTCCGTCTCCGCAGCGCGATCAAGGAGGGAGTAGCGTTCCTGGTTGGCGTCGAGGCGGCCGGCCGCGCGATATTCGTCGAGCTGCGCCAGGCTGGCGTTGCAGGCCCCGATCGCTTTCACCTTGCCCTGCTCCCTCAGACGCAGCAGTTCCGCCATCGTATCGGCGATGGGGGTGGTTTCGTCCTGCCAGTGGGTCTGGATCAGATCGATCGCGTCGACCTTCAGCCGCCGCAGGCTCGCCTCGACCTCCTGGCGCACCGAGTCCGGGTGGCAGTAGACGTGCACCGCCTTCTCCCCCTCGGGAGTGATCTCCTCCTCGGACGATCGGAAGAAGAGCTTGCCGCGGGCGATGTCCCAGCGCATCCCGACTTTCGTGGCAATGAGGACGTCGTCGCGTCGTCCGGCGATGGCCCGCCCCACCACCTCTTCCGAGCGGCCAAAACCGTACACGGGAGCGGTGTCGATGAAGTTGACGCCCGCGTCCAAGGCCGACTGGATGGCGCGGATCGACTCGGCGTCGTCCTGCCCGCCCCAGTTCCAGCCTCCAATGGCCCAGGCGCCAAAGGCGATTCGTGACGCTCGCAGGCCGGACGGACCCAAGGTGTGGTCTTGCATGGTTTCGGGATCGAAACGTGTGACGATGCAGTTTCACAACCTCCCGCGCCTCTGCTCCCAAGCCCACCGACGACGTCGGCGGGACCCTCTCCCGGCCGGGGGCCACCCTTTCCCCCCGGGGGGAGGAGGGAGAGGGTGTTGATCCTTGCTCACGTCACTGGTCGCAGATCGTGTTGTAAGTCTCCGTCCTCCGCGCCGCTACTCCCCGCTGACGATGCGGGGAGGCACGTCGTACCGGAACACCTCCGGGGGCGGGCCACCCCGGCGAAACTCATTCGGCCAGACACGCGAACTGCCGCAGGGCGGCGGCCACCACCGGCTGAGGACACGACCAGACCAGAAAGAAGAGCGCCTCCCGCACCGCCCGTTCCGCCGGATGCCCCTGCACAAAACCGGCCCCCTTGCTGGCCGCCAGGGCCGCCTGCGTAGACCGCAGCACCAGCGAGTTCGCCCGTTCGCGGAGCCGCTCCGGAGGGCAAGTCCGACCGGCCTCGGCCGTCGGTTCGGCGTTGTCGAGCAGATCGGCCCGCAGCTCCGTCAACTCCGATCGCAACGGACCGGCGATGTCGCGCAGCTCCGGACGCTTTGCCGCCTCTCCCTCCAGCAAGGCGATCGCTCGTTCCGAGAGACCGACCGCCAGGGCCGATGTCGCCACGGACCCCGTTCCACCCCCCGCCCCGCGACGCATCACCCCCTCGACGGGACCCGCCAGCCGGTAGCGCGCCGGAATCCGCACCTCCTCCAGCGTCACACCGGCGGTGCACGAGGCCGAAAGCGCCAGCAACTCGACCGGCGGTCCGCAGCGCACCCCCCGCGCCTCGCACGGCAATGCGACCAGCATCTGCCGTCCATCGCCGCAGGTCCCTCCGGTGACGACGAAGTCCGCGTGCGGAGCTCCCGTCACCCAAGGGACCTCTCCCGTCAGAACCAGCTCCCCCGCCGATTCACGGATCGTGACGGCCGGGCGGCTCAGATGCTGCCGCGATGTCGTCAGATGCGAAATGCCCACCGTGGCGAACAGCTCTCCGCGGGCCAGCGACGGGAGAAGCTCCTGCCGAATGGCCTCGTTCTCCTCGGCGGCGGCGATCCGCTGGCAGGCGCCGTTGCGCTGCGTGAGGACGAAGGTGGTCACCAGGCAGGCCGTCGCCAGCCGATCGTATCCGGCCGTCAATTCGCGAGCGGAGACCGCGCTCCCGCCGAACTCCCGCGGGATGACCCACCCCAGCACCCCCGCCGTGCTCAACCAGCGAAACTGTTCCTGCGGCCAGTCGGCGGTGGAGCGAAGGTCTCCGGCGGCAGCAGCCAGCCGCGGCAGCACCGTCTCCCAGTCCTTTGTGGCGAGCGTGCGTGTCATGGGACGGCTTCTGTCCTCCCCTCGGCTCGATCAGGAGCGGGAACGGGCAAACGTCCTGTGAGCGGCCCCTCTCCCCGGAGAGACGTCGGCCAGGCAGACGGTTGTCTCTGCGAAGTGATGCAGCAAGCCCAGGACCGTGATGCGCGAGGGAGGGACGAAGGCCATGCGCCCGTCGATCCGGGGGGCGGTCACGACCCCTCCCACGATGTCGAGCCACACGAACACGCGCCACACCCCTTGCGGAACGCGCGGACTGCTGTCAGGCCGGAGCTCGCAGTCGGCCGGCGTGTTCAGAGAGGCATGCTGCGAGCGGTGGGTTTCACGAGACACCGAGTCGGGGATGCCGATGAACGTCCCCACCGCGCGTCCCCACCAGAGATTCGCCCGCGGATTGCGGAATAGCGTCTGGTGGACCGCCTCATGACAGGAGCCGTCCACGCAGAACCAACAGCAGGCATCCCAGAGGATGACGACGGCTCGTCCGCTCCACGACCACTCATCCCAGCGGACGATCAAGAGGGCGTGCAGCGCCGCCGCGAGCACCGGAAAGGCGAGGAACCGCGGGAGCATCCGACGTTCAGGGGTCATGGTCCGTCAGCAGCAAAGAGTTCGCCGTGCGACGGCCGATCGTAACTCCCCCGGCGTGCCTCCGCCAACTCACGCCCTGTGCCGCAACGCCGCAACAGACACAGCCGCTGCATGATGGTCCGGTCATGGGCGCGGGGAACCCCACGGCTCCCCTCGCGCCGCGGCCAGGCGCCATCAGGGTCGTGTTCCCGACCGAGGGTTGTGTTGAACTCCCCCCCTCACGGCCGTAGCATCGGCCTGCATGCACTGTGCCGGCCGGCACGCTCGGCGGTCCCGTCCGCCGGGTCTTTGGTCCTTCGACACTCCTGCACCGCTCACTGTCGCTCGCCATGTCTCAAGCCATCGAATCGGTCCTGCACGAAAAACGGAAGTTTCCGCCGCCGCCGGAGTTCGTCCGCCAGGCGCACATCTCTTCCTGGGAGCAGTACCAGCAGATGTGGAACCGAGCCAAGGATGACCCGGCCGGCTTCTGGGGGGAGCTCGCCCAGACGGAGCTGGAATGGGTGCAGCCCTTCACCCACGCTCTGGAAGGCCACATGCCGGAGACGAAGTGGTTCACCGGGGGCAAGCTGAACGCTTCCGTGCAGTGCCTGGACCGGCATCTGAGCACCTGGCGGCGGAACAAGGCCGCGATCCTCTGGGAGGGGGAACCGGGAGATGCCCGCACCCTCACCTACCAGCAGCTTCATCGACAGGTGTGCCAGTTCGCCAACGTCCTCAAACAGCTTGGCGTCCAGACGGGAGACCGGGTGACGCTGTACATGCCGATGATCCCGGAACTGGTGATCGCCATGCTGGCCTGCGCGCGGATCGGAGCAACACATTCGATCGTCTTCGGCGGGTTCAGCGCGGACGCCATTGCCGACCGTAACAACGATGCACAGTCCAAGGTGGTGGTGACCGCCGACGGCGGCTGGCGGCGCGGCAAGGAGGTTAAGCTCAAGGCGAATGTCGACGCTTCCTTGCCCAAATCCCCCAGCGTGCAGAAGGTCGTGGTCGTCCGTCGCACCGGCGCCGAGGTGGAGATGCTCCCCGACCGCGACTACTGGTGGCACGAACTGATGGATCAGGCCGATGCAGATTGTCCCCCCACCCCCGTCGACAGCGAACACCCGCTGTACATCCTCTACACCTCCGGCTCGACGGGAAAGCCCAAGGGGGTCCTCCACACCACGGCCGGTTATCTGCTCGGCACCAAGATGACCTGTCGCTGGGTCTTCGACCTCAAGGAGGAAGACGTCTACTGGTGCACGGCCGACATCGGCTGGGTCACTGGTCACAGTTACATCGTGTATGGACCGCTGCAGAACGGGGCCACCGTTGTGATGTACGAGGGGGCCCCCAACTGGCCCGACAACGGCCGCTTCTGGGAGATCATCGAAAAGTACCGGGTGAACATCTTCTACACCGCCCCCACCGCGATCCGCTCGTTCATCAAATGGGGGGACGAGTGGCCGCAGAAGTACGACCTCTCGTCGCTGCGGCTGCTGGGGTCGGTCGGTGAGCCGATCAACCCGGAAGCGTGGATGTGGTACCACCGCGTCATCGGCAGAGAGCGGTGCCCGATCGTCGATACCTGGTGGCAGACGGAGACCGGAGCGATCATGATCTCGCCGCTGCCGGGGGTGACGGCGACGAAACCCGGTTCCTGCACGCATCCTCTCCCGGGTGTGGTGCCCGCCATCGTCACCGAGAAAGGGGAGCCGCTCGGTCCCAATCAGGGAGGATTGCTGGTCATCACGCAGCCGTGGCCCAGCATGTTGCGCACGCTGTACGGCGATCACCAGCGGTACCTGGATGTCTACTTCGGGAAGATTCCCGGTCTGTACTTTGCCGGCGACGGAGCGCGGAAGGACGAGGAGGGGTACTACTGGGTGATGGGCCGCGTGGACGACGTGCTCAATGTTTCCGGCCATCGGCTGAGCACGATGGAGGTGGAGTCCGCCCTGGTGTCGCATCCGTTGGTGGCGGAGGCGGCGGTCGTCGGCTTCCCGCATGAGATCAAAGGAGAGGGCATCTGCTGCTTTGTGATCCCCCGCGGCGAAACGCCCCCCGAGACTGTCAAGAAAGAGTTGATCGATCACGTTCGCAAGCAGATCGGAGCCCTGGCCACTCCGGATCAGATCCGGTTCACGAACGCCCTCCCGAAGACCCGCAGCGGCAAGATCATGCGGCGACTGCTGCGGGACATCGCCGCCGGCCGGGAAAGCGTCCAGGATACGACGACCCTGGAGGATTACAGCATCCTGGCGAAGCTGCGCGAGGAGGAGGAAGGATAACGGCCCAGCCCCCGGTCCTCTCCCACCTCACCCACGTGGGGGGGCCTCCGTCTCTGTCGCTACTGGAAAGCTCCGCTCCCCCCCACACCGATCACCGACGGTCGGCTGCCCACGGTTGGGAGGTCCACCCGTCAACATCCCCGGTCTCCGCTCAGCAACCCGGCCTTGGGCTGCGACGCGGTTCTCACTACGATTCCCGTCGGAAGGGGGGTGACTCTCCCGCCCGCTCGAAAGGACCCTCGATGGGCGTTCCGATCTCCCAGATGTGGACCGTCGCGACGTATGTGCTGGGGCAGAAGCTCCGCGGCCGGCGACGGTATCCCCTCGTGCTGATGCTCGAACCGCTGTTCCGCTGCAATCTGGCGTGCGCCGGCTGCGGCAAGATTCAGTACCCGGTGGAAATCCTCCGCCGACAGCTCACTCCGGAGGAATGCTTCCGGGCCGTCGACGAATGCGGCGCCCCCGTCGTCTCCATCCCCGGCGGCGAGCCGCTGCTGCATCCTCAGATTCACGAGATCGTCGCCGGCATCGTGGCGCGGAAGAAGTACGTCTATCTGTGCACCAACGCCCTGCTGCTGGAGAAGCATCTCGACCGCTTCACACCATCGAAGTATTTGTCGTTCTCGATCCATCTCGATGGTCCGCGGGAGGAGCACGACGAGGCCGTCTGCCGCGAGGGGACCTTTGACATTGCCCTCCGCGCCATCCAGGCGGCGCTGGCGCGGGGGTTCCGCGTGACCACCAACACCACGCTCTTCTCCACCGCCGACGCTGACCGGATGCGGGAGTTCTTCGACCGGCTGATGGAACTGGGGGTGGAAGGGATGATGCTCTCCCCCGGTTACCCCTATGAAAAAGCCCCGGATCAGGAGCACTTCCTCCACCGCCGCCAGACGACGCGGCTGTTCCAGCGGCTCCTGCATCGGGCCAAACGCTCCTGGCGGTTCAACCAGTCGCCGCTGTTCCTCGAATTCCTCCGGGGGAACTACGACCTGGAATGCACGCCGTGGGGCAATCCGACGTACAACGTCTTCGGCTGGCAGAAACCGTGCTACCTCATTCAGGAGGGCTACGCGAACACGTTTCAGGAGTTGATGACGACGACGGACTGGAACGGTTACGGCCGGGCCAGCGGCAACCCCAAATGTCAGGACTGCATGGTCCACTGTGGTTACGAACCGACTGCGGTGGACCACGCCTTCGGCACGCTCCGGGGGCTGCTGGCGGCCGCCCGGGTGGCGCTGTTCGGGTTGCGGCCCTTGATCGGCAGCGGAACGGAACCGCTCCCTGCCAGCCCCCCCGCCCGCGGTCCGCTGGTGCAACTGGAAGTTCCCGTGCTGGCCGCCGACGGCAACGGGCGGGAATAACGCGCCGTCGGTGGCGATGCGGCGGGACGAGAGGCAGGCAGCTACTTTTCTCCACCGCCCCCCCAGGGGGCCAGCACCCGCGGCTCTCCAGCCGTCCGCACATGACACCGCCCCCGTGCTTCGCCATGATCCCGAGGCGGCCGTTCCGCGGAAGGACAGACTTCACCCCTCACCACGCGGCCGCAGCGCCGTTCAGGAGATTGTCATGGCCTGGGAAAAGGAATTGGACGTGGGACTGAGGGCGGTGCGGGCGGCAGCTCAAGTGTGCCGCTCCGTGCAGCGGTCCATCACCCCGGAGACGCTCGCCAAGCAGGATAAAAGCCCCGTCACCATCGCCGACTTCGCCAGCCAGGCGATCGTCTGCCGGGCGCTGGCGGAGTCCTTTCCGCAGGACGCCGTGATTGCGGAGGAGGAGGCGTCCGCTCTCCTGGCTCCGGAAAACGAGACGTTCGTGGAGCGCATGCTCGCCGAACTGCGGGCGACGGGCGTGGCGGCCGTTCGGGAGGAAGTCGCGGCGTGGATCGACCACGGACGGCACACCCCGCACCCGCGGCGGTTCTGGACGCTCGACCCGATCGACGGTACCAAGGGCTTTTTGCGCGGAGAACAGTATGCGATCTCGCTGGCGTTGATTGTCGAAGGGCGGATCGAGGTGGCGGTGTTGGGCTGTCCCAACCTGCCGGCCGCTGGCGCGGACAACCATCCACCCGGGACCGTCTTCACCGCCGTGCGAGGGGGCGGGGCCCAGGTGCGGCCGCTCGATGACGTCCGAGCACCGCCTCGACCGGTCCACACCAGCCCCACGCGGAATCCGGCACAGGCCCGGCTGTGTGAATCAGTGGAGTCGGGGCATAGCGCGCATGGGGCTTCGGCCGAGATTGCCGCGCGACTGGGCCTGCAGCATCCGCCCGTCCGTCTGGACAGTCAGGCCAAGTACGCCGTCGTCGCCCGCGGCGAGGCCGACATCTATCTGCGGCTGCCGACGAAGAAGGACTACCGCGAAAAGATCTGGGACCATGCCGGCGGCGTGCTGGTGGTGGAGGAGGCGGGAGGACGCGTGACCGACGTGGAGGGGCGGTTGCTCGACTTCACCTGCGGCGCGGAACTGGCGCGGAACCGCGGCGTGGTGGCAACGAACGGCGGACTGCACGAACCCGTACTTGCCGCAGTGGCGAGCGTCCTCGGCAGGGGGGGAACGTCCCCCGCCAGAGAATCAGAGGAGAAGTCCGCTTTGAACGCTTGATCGCCCCCCGGCACAACCGTTACGGCAGGTACCCCAGGCACGCTCCGCCGAGTCGAGGGGAGTCCCTTCGCCGCTCTGGGGTCACCGCCCGCCAGCGGCGCGATCGGAGCAATCGTCATCGCAGGTCCGGTCATCACGGTGTCTCATTCGCCGCCGTTGCTTTTCGGCAACAGATGTGGACCGGTGTGCTAGGGTTGCGGGTGTGGAGGCCGCTTCCTGAGCGGGAGGCCCTCCGGCCTGACAGGCGCGGGACACGCCGCAACAGGCAGCCCCCTGGGAGGCGCTCCGGGTTTCCCTTCCCCGGTTCACCGCCATGCTCGATGACCAGCGTTTACGGACCGATCTGCTGGCGTTGGTGATCCTGGCGGCCGCGGCGTTTATCGCCCTGGCATTGTTCAGTTATCACCCGGCCGACCCCCCCTCGACGCTAGTCTACCCCGCCGCGGACACGGTGCGGAATCTCTGTGGCCCGTTCGGGGCGCGGCTCGCTCACGCGCTCCAGACCTGGCTGGGATGCGGCGCGTGGGTCGTCGTGGCGGCCCTGATCGCCTTCGATCTACGGCTGTTCTCCCGTCACCCGCACCGCAAGACAGGCATCCGAATCCTCGGTTGGATGCTGATCGTCCTGTCGGCCTGCCTGTCGTGGCAGCTCCTCGCGCCCCACGCGGGAGAGGGACCGGCTGTCGGCAGTGGCGGTTACGTCGGCGCCTGGGGGATGAAGTTGCTGGCGAACCAGCTCTCCTGGGCCGGGACGTTGATCGTCATCGCCACGCTCGCCGTGGCGGGACTGCTCCTCAGCCAGGAGTGGTTCCTGTTCCGACTTGTGGGGACTGTGACTGTGCTCCCAGTGCGGATCGCTGTCGGGATCGGGCGCGCGGTGCGGCGACGGTGCCGTACCGACACCGTCTCGCTGCGGGACGATCAGGCGTGTGCGACGTGGGACGAGGCGATGCGATCGCCCGTCGCGGCTGAGAGATCGGACGCGCCGCCGCTCGCGGAGGATTCGCCCCTCCCCGCTCTCGAATTCAAGGTGAACCCGCCTGTTCACGCCCGGGGGGGAGCAGAGAACCAGCCCGACCCGGCCGGACTGTACCAGCTTGGGACCCACCCCCAGTACGAACTGCCGACGCTCGATCTGCTGGAAGAGAGCGAGGAATTCCCGTTTGAACTGCTGGCCCGCAAGGCTCAGGCGACGGCCGCCACCCTGGAGAAGACTTTCCAGGAATTCGGCCTCCATGTGCGCGTCACGGAGATCGACACCGGGCCGGTGGTGACGCAGTTTGAACTGGACCTGGAACCGGGATTGCGCGTCTCCAAGGTGGCTGCCCTGCAGGATGACCTGGCGATCGCCCTGCGCGTGCCCGCCGTGCGCGTGGTGTCTCCCATTCCGGGGAAGAACACCGTCGGCGTGGAAGTGCCCAACGAACGGCGGGTAATGGTGCGGCTGAAGGAATTGCTGCAAGCAAGCGCCCCCCAGGCGGAGTCGCTGCGAATCCCGATCTACCTCGGCAAGGACGTCAGCGGGCGTCCGCTGACGGTCGACCTGACCAAAATGCCGCACCTCCTGATCGCGGGTCGCACCGGGACCGGCAAGAGCGTCTGCCTCAACGCGCTGATCTCCTCGATCCTGATGACCCGCTCGCCCGACGATGTGCGGATGCTGATGATCGATCCCAAGATGGTCGAACTCAGCCCCTACAAACGCATTCCACACCTGATGCACCCCGTCATCACCGATATGAAAAAGGCCGAGGCGGTGCTGGCCTGGGCGGTGGACAAGATGGAGGAGCGATATGACCTGCTCGCGCAAGTGGGCGTGCGGCACCTCGACAGCTACAACGCCCTGGGCAAGGAGCGGGTGCTGGACAAGCTGGGCGTGGAACCGGACAGCGATGAGGCGGAGGCGATCCCCGAGCGAATGCCCTACATCGTGATCATCGCCGATGAGATGGCCGACTTGATGATGACCTCCGGCAAGGACGTGGAAGGGCATATCATCCGCCTGGCGCAGAAGTCGCGGGCCGTCGGCATCCACCTGGTGCTGGCCACGCAGAAGCCGACCGTGGACGTGATCACCGGCCTCATCAAGTCGAATCTGCCGGCGCGGATCGCCTTCCAGGTCGCCAGCCGCACCGACAGCCGCGTGGTGCTCGACGAGTGCGGGGCCGAGCGGCTGCTGGGCCACGGCGATCTGTTATACCTCGCGCCGGGGACCAGCACGCTCACCCGGGCCCAAGGGACCTTCGTGTCCGATGAGGAGCTGCATCGTCTGCTGGCCTTCTTTGAGCAGTATGAGCCGCAGTACGAAGACGAGATCGAACGGGCCACGCGGGCGGCCCTGCGCACCAGCCAATCCGGCGGTGAGGAGTCGCGGCCTCAGGACGACCTCTATCCGCAGGCCGTGGAGGTGGTGATCCGGGAGGGACGCGGCAGCGTCTCCCTGCTGCAACGGGCGCTGGGCATCGGCTACGGCCGCGCCGCCCGCATGATCGACTGGATGGCCGAGGACGGCGTGGTGGGCGAGTACAATGGTTCCAAGTGCCGCGAGGTCGTCTGTACGTTGGAAGACTGGCAACGGCGGCAGGGGGAGATGGTGGAGGAAACGGCGGTCTGATGGCGTCCCCGGCACCGGGGCCGAATTGCCGGCGGCGGTCGGTCGGCGGGGGAGCCGCCGCCGCCGGTTGCCTCAGCGTGGCTCAAAGGGCGCGGCGAACGCCGACAACGGCGCCGGAGCCGTTACCACCGGTGCAACCGGACGCTTCGCCGGAGGGATGCCAAGATTCGGCAGAGGGAGTATTTGCGAAGACAGTTCGCAACCCACCCTGGAACTACGGTTTTGGCGGTCCGGCTGATCTTCCTCGCTGCTCCGTGCCGGATGCCCCGTCATGCAGACTGCGGACCGCTACCGACGCCACCTTCCCGCCAACGGCTCTCCGCGGGGGACGGTGATGGTCTTCGTCGCGGTGGTGCTGTCGGTGGTGTTTGTGTTCTGTGCCCTGTCGGTCGACATCGGGCTGATCGTGCTGGCGCAATCCCAGTTGCAGACGGCGGCGGACGCCGCAGCACTGGCCGGTGCCCAGGCGATTCCCCAGGGGGCGACTGCGGCGGCAGCAGCAGCGGAGTTCGTCGCGGAGCACCACCACGCCGGTCACGGCGCCGTCGACTTCCGACCTGCGGAAGACTTCGAGCTGGGACGCTGGGACGAGGCCACCGCGGCGTTCCTGCCACTCTCCGGCTCCGCCCGCAAACAGGCGGACACCGTACGCGTGACCACTCGCTGCCTCACATCCCGCGGCACGCATCTGCGGCTGTTCTTCGCGCCGATCTTCGGCACCCGCAGCGCCGAGGTGGAAGCCAAAGCGACCGCTCGGATCAAAGCTCATGCCTGCGGGCGGCTGGTGGGACTCGACTGGATTCAGATGAGCAGTGGTTACACGGACAGCTACGACTCGCGCCTCGGCGGCTATGCCTCGCAGACGCCCGGCTCGCAAGGGAACCTGTGCAGCGACGGCCCCATCACGCTCCAGCACTGCACTGTCAACGGCAATGCCAATCCGGGGGAGGGGTATTCCACGACCCTCCAGAATGCGATCGTGACGGGCAATCTGTCTACGCATCCCCCCATCAGCGCTCCGCCGGTCGATCCGACTCCGGCGGCGCTCGCCAACGACAACGACCTGATCCCCCCCGAATACTGGGATGCCCAGGGCAACTTCAAGCTGCAAAGCCCCGACACACTCCAGCTTCCGCCCGGACGGTATTACTTTCCCCGGGACTTCATCCTGCAAGGTACGTTGGAGATTACCGGCCCGACGGAGTTCTACATCATGGGCTACACCAACGTGGCCGGGCAGGGACTGGTGAATCCCTCGATGCAGCCGATCAACCTCCAGGTCTACCTGTTTGGCTCCGACTACAAGAACTCCGGCGGCTCGGATTTCTACGGCGTCGTCTACGGACCGGAGACGCACGTCCTGATCTCCGGAAACGCCAATTTCTACGGCTCAATTCTGGGGCGGACGCTGGCGATTCAGACCAACGCCGGCGTGCACTTCGACGAGGCACTCGGCGTGCTGGACATCGCCGCGCCCAAAATCCCCCGTCTGGTGGAATGAGCGACCGAGCCGTCCATGCATTTTTTCCTCTCCCGTTCCTTCCTGTTGATCGCGACCATGGGCGTCGCCGGGACGCTGTGGCTGGCTCAGAGCTGGTGCAACCACTTTCGCCAGTCGCTGGCGGACCCGCCCCGGCTGCACGTCGATCCCGGAACTCAGCTCTCGGTCGAGACAGATGGCCCTGGTGTGGTGACGAGACGGTTTCGGCTGAGCAACCGCGGTGGCCGGCGACTCATCCTCTCGCGGCTGAATCCGGACTGCCAGTGCCTCGACTCGTCTCCCCCCATCGTGATCCCCCCCGGAGAGACATACATCCTCGATCTGGACATCTCCGTGTCTGAGGAGGCACCCGTCCCAACGTGGCGGTTCCTGACGAACGATCCGAACCGGCCGCGACTGACGTTGACGGTGGATCGCCCTCGTCCTCAGACGTGAGGACGACGGCCCCCCGTGCGCTGGACCTGTCTGAAGGGCCCAGCACTTAGGGCGTTGGCTTGTCCGGAGGGGGGGCGCTCTCGGCTGTCAGTCTCAGCAGCGATCCGGTCCGCCTCGCTTGGATGGCGCCGGGAAAGGTCGCGGCGCCGTCACCGCGATCTGCGTCCGCCAATTGCGCCAGTGCGCTCCAGTGACGAAAGGTCATCGCCCCTTCCGGCCACCCCCGGCCGCGCCAGAGCAGGCGAAAAGCTTCGCGACGGGTGGCGGGCGGCAGCGCGGCGAGCGGCCGCACATCCAGCCGGACCAGGGTCGGCATCGCCTCCAGCATGGCCGCAGTGAGCCCTTGCCCGGCGGCCGCGGTCATCTCTTCCACCAGTTCCCGGCACTGCCGTGCCAGACGGCAGAGCGCTGCGTCCACTTCCGGATTGAATTCCCGACGCAAGAGGGGCAACAGGACGTGGCGAATCCGGTTCCGCGTCTGCCGCGTGTCGAGATTGGTGACGTCGCGCAGCCATGTCTGGCCGCGTGCCGTCAGCCACTGTTCGATCTCTTGACGCCGGACGGCCAGCAGCGGGCGGAGAATGTGCATCCCCGCGGCGAGGGGTGCTGCCGGGGCCATGCCCGCCAGTCCTCGCACTCCGCTGCCGCGGAGCAGGCGATGCAAAACCGTCTCGGCCTGATCGTCGGCCGTATGGGCCATGGCCACCCAGGCCGCTCCGAGGTCCCGGGCGATCTCCGTCAACATGCGGCGTCGCCAGCGGCGTCCGCGATCTTCCCTGCCCGTGGCGGGACAGGAGGTCCCCCCGTGATCCTCCCCGAACCGGCGAATGACCAGCGGAACTGCGAGGCGTTGGCACAAGTCGGCCACCCACTGGGCATCTGAGGCCGAATCCGCTCGCCAGCCATGGTCGAAATGCGCGGCCGTCAACTTCCAGGCGAATGTTTCCTTCAGTTCTGCCAGCGCCGTGAGCAGAGCGGTGCTGTCGGGCCCTCCGGAGATGGCGATAATGAGCGGCTGGCCCTGGCCGACACGCCGGCCGACCTCCTCCGCGATCACCGGCAGGAGCGGGTCCGTGGCATCGAACGTGCAACTCGGGGAGACCATCACCGATCCAGTGTAGCGGCGGGATCGGCGGGAGTGAGCAGGAATCGTGAGGCGGGACCCTCAGGGGGGTTACCGCTGCGCAATCAGTTCCGGACGCGGCAGGTCGGCGAGCGAGCGCAGTCCGAACAGTTCCAGAAACCGGGCCGTGGTCCGATAGGTCGGTTCTCCCCCCTCTTCCGTACGTTCGAGGGAGATCAACTGGCGACGCAGCAGTTGTCGCAAATGGGCGGCGGCGGAAGGGATGCCTGCCTCCTCGACCGCGGAACGGGTGAGCGGTTGTCGATAGGCCACCAAAGCCAGGACTTCCAGGGCCCCTTGGGCCAGTTTCACTTCCCGCGGACCGACGCCATAGACCCGCGCCCGGACCTTTTCAAACTCCGGGCGGAGCTGGAGGTGATAACCTCCCGCCGTCAGCAGGATTTCATAAGGACGTCGCTGACGCCGGTAGACGTCGTTCAGTTCGGCAATCCACCCCTCCACGTCCTCGGGTGAGGTCCGTTCGCCGATGAGATCGGCGAACTGTCGAGCGGTGAGCGGCCGTCCCCCCACGAACAGAAAGACTTCGATGATCTGTCGGGGATGGATGCGCGGTTCCGTCGCCGGCGATCCGTCGCCGGTAGAGGCAGCGGGGCCGCACGCCGATGCCGGGGCGGCCTCCGGATTGTCGAGTTCTGCGGGTGAACCTTCCCCTGCCACGGGTGGTTCGCCGGTCAGGAGGGACGAGGGGTCCGCATCCTCGGCGGCTTGCAGCGCCCGCTGATAAGCGGCCTCCAGTTCGTCGGCGGACCAGGCCGCCTCACTGGGTTCGTCCGCGAAGGGCGCCGCGTCCGCCGGCGGGATGATCGCGCGAAACGGTTTGTCGTCTGCGGAAGACAGCGGGAGCATGGGCTCATCCCGACCAGTCTGTGAAACGTTCTCCCGGCGGGAGGGGGGACTATAGGCTGGAGGGGAGCAGAACCTCAAGAGGGTTTGGAGGGGGGCGCACGCAGTGTTGTTGGCGAGGGGGTTAAAAGCGCGCGACCCTCAAGAGGGGTCTTGAGGGCCGCGTGTGAATCGAACTCAGCCGGATCACTGCCGAGGAGATGCCTGACGACGGCAGTGGCACTGTTCCGTCGGAATCACTTCGCGAGCGAGAACAGGTTGGACAGGTTCTTCGGAGCCGCGGAGGGGAAGTACCCCGTGGCACCTTCCGCCGGCGGAGCCACCGCGTCACCGGCCGGCGGGGTGGCCGGGGCGCAGCAGTTCGGCGCACAGCAGTTCTGCGGGCAGCAGCAGGAGTTGCCGCAGCAACGACGAGCCCGGCTCCGGCGAACCTTGCAGCAATAACCGCTGCCGTTGTCACAGCAGTTCGTGCCGCAGCAGGTCACGCCGCACGCATTCCGGGTCCGGCAGCAGCGCCGGCCGCGACGGCAGTGCGACGGGCCGCAGCAGGGATCGGTGCAGCAGTTCTGCGGGCAGCAGCAGGCGTTCTCGCCGCAGCAGCCGCAGCACGCATACCGATGACCGCGGCAGCGACGGGAGCGGCGGCAGCACGCGCCGCTATTGCCGTCACAGCAGTTGGCATCGCAGCAGGTCACGCCGCACGCCTTCCGGGTCCGGCAGCAGCGCCGGCCGCGACGGCAGTGCGACGGGCCGCAGCAGGGATCGGTGCAGCCGTTCTGCGGGCAGCAGCAGGCGTTCTCGCCGCAGCAACCACAACCGGCATACCGGCAGCAGCGCCGGGCACGACGGCCACGGACGCAGCAGCAACCGCTGTCACAGCAGTTGGCGTCGCAGCAGGTCACGCCGCAGGCGTTCCGGCCCCGGCAGCGGCGGCCGCGACCGGAGTGCGTCGGGCAGCAGCAGGGATCGACGCAGCAGTTCTGCGGGCAGCAGCAGGCGTTCTCGCCGCAGCAACCGGCGTAACGGCAGCAGCGCCGGGCGCGACGGCCGCGGACGCAGCAGCTACCGCTGTCACAGCAGTTGGCATCGCAGCAGGTGACATTGCAGCCGTGCCGACCGCGGCAGCGGCGTCCGCCGTGCGACGGGCAGCCGCAGGGATCGACGCAGCAGTTCTGCGGGCAGCAGCAGGCCTGCGGGCAGGCGCAGCAATCGGGTTTCACACAACGGCAATGCCGGGCGCGGCGGCCGGTGTGGCAACAACCCCCGACGGGGGCGCAACACGTTGACGGGGCACAGCAGGACGAAGCGTAGTCACAACACTTCGACCCGCCGCAAGGGTAGCAACACCCGGCGTCAGCCTCGAGGCTGAGCAGGCCGAGCAGCGCCACCACGGCGGCACAGACTCGAATCGACTTCATTTTACAGCGTCTCCTTCCTGTGGGACTGGTGAGGCCGTCCTCACCGCTGGGTCGAGCGGTTCTGACATCGCGACGAAACTGGCCCTCTCCTTGTTGTGCCATTCCGCCGTATGCTCAGGTGACGGCAACGGACATACACATCGGTGAGCGTTGAGTTTCTCCTCCTTGAAGAACCTCATCGTCGCCGCGGGGCACATCCGTCTCCGACGTTGTCCCCCGCTGGGAGCGGCTGTGTCCTCGGCAACGTAGGACGCGACCTGGACTGAGTTCGAGACCGGGGGACTCGCTTGAACTATCGGACCGACCCCGCCAGCCCCTTGAGCCTCTCAAGTCGTTATCTGAAAAGCGGTTGCCGCGTCCGGACGTGACGCCTTTAGCGACTGTTCCGGTCAGTTAAGACCGCGAAACTGTCCGGGCTTCCATCCACTCGTTCGACACCGAATCCCTCCCAGTCTGGGGAAGCTGGCTCGAACGCGGATCACTTCAACGATTGTGGCAATTGTGGCGATCGGCACTCCTGTGCCTGAGAGGGGCACCAGGCCGCCCCTGAGGAACAGAACGGATCTCCCGATCGTGCCTCCGCGCCAAGGTCTGGCACACCAGCACGATCCGTCCTAAGCTGACGTCGATGCCCCTTCGACCGTTCCTGACCGATGGGCCTCGCCGCTCGTGGTAACCCCTCTGCCGACGCCATCCTCGCCCCATACCGACGTCTTCGCCATTGCGGCGGAGTTGGGGTTGATTCCCTCCGAGCAGGTGGAACGACTGCGGGAGGAGTGTGCGGCCACCGGTCAGGCTCCGGCTCAGTTCCTGGCTGATCGCGGCCTGCTGAGCGCCGTGGAGCTGGACATTGTGGAAACGCAGGCCTCCACCACGGACGTCATCCCCGGCTATCGCATCCTGGGTTTGATTGGCAAGGGAGGGATGGGGGTCGTCTACCGGGCGGAGCAGCGGACCCTCGGCCGCGTGGTAGCCCTCAAGACCATTCTCGTCAGCCGCATGGCGGATCGGAGCATGCTCGATCGGTTTGCACTGGAAGCCCGCACGGTGGGACAGCTCCGGCATCCGAACATCATTGCCGCCCATGACTTCGGCCGGCACGGAGGACGGCTGTACCTGGCCATGGAACTCGTCGAGGGGACTGATCTCGACCACCAGCTCAAAGCTCAGGGGCCCCTCGACGAGTGGCTGGTGTGGGGATTGGCCCGGCAAGCGGCGGCGGGACTCGCCCATGCCGCACAGCACCGCGTCGTCCATCGCGACGTCAAACCCGCCAATCTGATGTTGGTGGAGCCTCCCGAAGGCTATCCCCTCCCTCCCGGCCTGCCGATGGTCAAAATCGCCGATTTCGGTTTGGCGCTGTTGCAGGCGGAACTGGGGGAGCGGACGCGGTTGACGGCCACCGACACCACCTTGGGAAGTCCACACTAAATGGCCCCGGAACAGCTTGAAAGCAGCGACGTCGACTTCCGGGCCGACATGTATGCCCTCGGAGCAACGGTCTTTCACGCGCTGGCGGGGCGTCCTCCCTTTGCCGAACTGAAACTCTCGCAGCTCATTGCTGCAAAACTGGGAGAGGGCCGCCCCCGACCCATCAGCGAATACCGGGAGCATCTGGAACCGGCCACCTGCGCGCTGGTCTCCCGGTTGATGGCTCGGCAACCAGAGGAGCGTCCCGGTTCCTATCCGGAATTGTTGAGCGAAATCGACGCCGTCCTCCATTCACTGCGGACCACGACGCTGCCGGTGCCGGCCGGGATTCCCCCTCTCTCTCCGAGTCCCCCTCCCGGCGGGAGCGCCACCGACCAGTTCCCCGGCGGGGTGACGGCGCCTCAACCGGCCGGGGCTGCCGGAGCACCTCCGCGGCCACACGCGCGGCGCTGGATCATGTCCGGGATCGCGGTCGGGAGTGCCGTCCTGCTCCTCATCGCCGCCATCGCCTGGCGACCTCAGCGGCGGAATCGTCCTGAAGCCGTCGTACCGCAGCGGGTGGCAGCCGCTTCCACCCGGACCGTCCTTTCGCTGCTGAATGGGGTCGACACCCGGGGGTGGCTCATCGGGCACGGAAACTGGGTGTATCGGCCGGAGGAAGCGGCCTTGGTGGGGACGGACGGCATCATCACGCGCCCCATCCCCTTGGAAGTCGCGGAATTGGAAGGCGCCGCCCCGGCGCAACCGTATCGCTGGTATCGACTCGAATTGATCTTGTTGCCTCTGGCTGCAAGTCCCGCGGAGGGGGAACGGCCTGAGGACAGCCTGGACAGGCAGGGGGGGGAGCGTGCCGCGCACCATCGGTCGCAGGAACTGCACTTTGGCATGGAGAGCATTGACGGGACGGAGGATGCGCCCCGGTACGTGCTGAGACGATCGGAGAGCGAGCTGTCGCTCGGCACGCGCGAATCGCACCAAGCGCCGTTTGTCCTCCATGCCGGTGCTGATGCCCGCCCCACGGACCCCGCGCAGGCAATGGCCGTCACGCTGGAACGTCTGCCGAGCGGCTGGTTTGTGGACGTGAACGGAACGGCATTCGCGGCAGTTCCGCTTCGTCCGCAGGAGCGGCCGGCGTTCAGCCTCCGCGCGGAGGGGGATGTCCGCTTTGCCGAGATGGCCCTGCATCCGCTCCGGCCCCGAGACCCGGAGTGATCGGTCCCGTGTCCGCTCTCCCGTCTGCGGATGTTCCCGGTCAGGGGGTCTGGTCCTCCCTCAGAGGGGGAAGCGCCAGGAACGGGATCGCCGTGATTGGCGAGGAGCCTTGCCGCCCCAAGTTCTGTCTGCGATGGTGCCCGTGTACGGCTGGTCGGCGGCCGACGGGGCCCCCCCGGAATCGTTGCCGCCGCACTGCATCCACGTCTGACCTTCAACCTGTGACCTGTCCTGCCATGTTCCAACGATTGGCCGTCTGCCTGGGACTCCTTGCGCTCGTTCCTAATGCCTGGGCAGAAGAGGGGAAGCCGCCCCCGCTCCGGGTTCTGCTCATCACCGGAGGATGCTGCCACGACTACACCGCGCAAAAAGCCATCCTGGCCGACGGTCTGCGGGAACGGGCGCATGTTGATGTGGACGTCGTCCAGCAGGGGGGGACGGCGACCAGCTCGAAGATCGAGGTGTACAGTCGCGACGACTGGGCCGCAGGCTACGACGTCATCATCCATGACGAGTGTTTTTCGGACGTCAAAGACACCGCCTACGTCGATCGGATTCTGAAGCCGCATCGCGCAGGGACGCCGGCGGTCGTGCTGCACTGCGCCATGCATTGTTACCGGGATGGTCGGGACGAGTGGTTCCGGTTCTGCGGCGTCACCTCCCGTCGGCACGGCGCCCATTACGCCCACGAGGTCCTCAACCGGGACGCTGCCCATCCGATCATGCAGAGTTTTCCGGCCGGCTGGGCCAATCCGGCCGGCGAACTGTACTGGATCGAGAAGGTCTGGGAGACGGCTCACCCCCTGGCGTCGGCCAAGAATCGCGAACTGGGGAACGAGGAGGTCTGCGTCTGGACGAATCAGTTCGGCCGGGCCCGCGTCTTCGGGACCACCTTGGGCCACCATAACGAAACGGTCAGCGACCCGGTGTACCTGGACCTGGTGACACGGGGGCTGCTGTGGGCCGCCGGCAAGCTCGATGATCCCCGCTATCTCAAGTCGCCGGACGGTTCTCCCCGGCGTGTGCCTGTCAACCTCGCCCGCGGCGCCTCGGCGACCGCCTCCAGCGAGGAGACCAACAAACACAATCTCATCCCCCATGCCCTCGACGGCAACAAGGCCACTCGCTGGTGTGCCTCCGACGGTTCCGCTCCGCAATGGTTCCAGATCGACCTGGGGGAATCGAAGTCGGTGAGCGGCTGCGAGATCACCTGGGAATCCGATGGCACGCTGTATCGCCACGTGATGGAAGGCTCCACCGACGGCCAGACGTGGACGCGGCTGGTCGATCACTCCCGCGACGGCCGGAGCGGGACGCACGCCGACCGCTTTGACCCCCGGCTCCTGCGGTTCGTTCGCCTGACATTTCTCGGTTCCAACACCGGCGGCTGGGCCAGCATCCGTGAGTTCCAACTCTTCGGAAAGGAGACGGTCGAGGTCGATCCGGAGTCGGAGCGCCGGCAGCGAGAGCAGGAGTTCCTGGCGGACGTCTCCGTCCCGGAGGGCTTCGAGGTCACCCTGTTCGCCACGCCGCCGGCAGTGCAGTACCCGGTGTTCGTGGCCGCCGCTCCGGACGGAACGTGTTACGTCTCCGTCGACAAGAACGGCTCCCTCGATCGCGAGCCGCACCGCGGCGCGATCTATCGACTGCGGGACCTCAACGGCGACGGCCGCGCCGATGAAGTCCGCTTGTTTGTGCCGGACGTCGATTCTCCCCGCGGCATCGTCTGGGACCACGACCGGCTGTACGTGCTGCATCCGCCGCACCTGTCCGCCTTCATCGACCGGGACGGCGACGGCATCGCCGACGACCAGCAGGTGCTCGTGCGGAACATCGCCTTCGGCTTCCAGGACCGGCCCGCCGACCACACCTCGAACGGCGTCACGCTCGGCATCGACGGCTGGTTGTACCTGGCCATCGGCGACTTCGGCTTTCTGGATGCGGAAGGGGCGGATGGCACCCGGTTGCAATTCCGCGGGGGCGGCGTGGTGCGCGTGCGGCCCGATGGGACCGGCCTGGAGGTCTACTCCCGCGGCACACGCAACATCCTCGAAGTCGCTCTCGACCCATTCCTCAATGGTTTTGCACGCGACAACACCAACGACGGCGGCGGCTGGGACGTGCGACTGCATCACTTCACTCCCTTCAGTCAGCACGGCTACCCCGCGCTGTTCATGAACTTTGCAGACCAGATCGTCCCTCCACTGGCCGATTACGGGGGTGGTTCCGGCTGCGGTGCACTGTTCCTCGATGAACCGGGATTGCCCGACGGCTACAGCCCTGCCCTCTACACCGCCGACTGGGGACGTAATGCCATCTACCGGCACCGGCTGACGCCCCACGGTGCGACCTTCACGCCAGACCAGACGGAGTTTGTCCGCGCCACGCGAGTCACCGATCTGGACGTCGATGCCCTCAGCCGCCTGTACGTCGCCAGTTGGAAGGGGGCGACGTTCACTTACGCCGGGGAAGAGGTCGGCTATCTCGTCCGCATCACTCCCCGGGGATTCTCACCAGCGCCCTTGCCCGACTTTGAACACTGCTCCGACGTCGAGCTGGTGCAACTGCTGAAGTCCCCCAGTCATCGACGGCGACTGGAGGCACAACGGGCGTTGCTGCGACACGGATTGAACGAGACCGCCATCGCCGCTTTGCTGACGCTGGCGGGAGATTCCACGCAGCCGCTCGCCTCGCGGGTGGCGGCGCTGTTCGCCCTCAAGCAAGGGATGCGCTCGGGATTTGACGAGCGGGCGGCTCCCCTGGGTCTGCGTGACGCGGCGTTGCGCCCCTTTGTCAGCCGCGCGCTGGGAGACCGGCGCGGCGTCGGCACACCGTGGGATGCGGAACCTCCTCCGCGCGACGCCGCTCCCGCCCTCGTCGATCCCGTGGCGATCGGACTGGTGGACGACAACCCCCGCGCGCGGCTGGAGTCGGTCGTTGCCATCGCGCGGCTGCAACTCATCGATCTCGGTGGCGAAGTCGCCAAGCTGCTGGCGGATCCCGACCCCCGGGTGGCGCACACGGTGGTGCAGGCACTCATCGCCCTGAGGGCTCCAGAGCCGTGTCTGGCCATTGTGGACGAAGCCGGCCTGACCGGCCCCAAACGTGACGCGGCCTTGCGCGTTTTGCAGTCGCTGCACACCCCCGATGTCGTGGAAGCATTGCTGCTGCGGCTGCGTCACGAGCCCGATCCGTCACGCCGCCGCGGACTGCTGACCGCCCTCTGCCGCTTGTATCACACCGACGGGGAGTGGTCGGGGAACAGTTGGGGGACGCGGCCGGATACTTCGGGACCGTACTATCAGCCGGCAACATGGAGTGAATCGAACAAGATTGCCGCCGCCTTGCAAACTGCTCTGGAGGGAGCGGATGCCGACGAGACAGCGTTCCTGCTCACGGAACTGCACCGGCACAAGGTGCAGCTCGACGGGACGCTGGATCGCGCACTCACTCTGGCGGAGCGAGATGCGCAGCAGCTACCGACGGCGATTCGCGCACTGAGCCGCGCTTCCCTCCTTCCGTCCCGGGCAGTTCCGCTGCTGCGGCGTGTGGCCGGCGATCAGAAGGCCGATGTCGTGCTCCGTGCGGAGGCGGCCCAGACACTCCTCCGCACCGGGGACGACGCCGATTTTGCCATCGCCTTCGGAGCGTGGGTGAGCCTCGCCGAGCACAGGACCGGACAGCGGGCGGTCGAGGAACTTTGGAATCGACTCCGCAACCCCAAAGTGCTGGGAGGGCGGGTGGGCTACCTCGTCGAGCAGGCGGTCCGGGGCGAGTCCGGCGGCCGCTGGGCAGACGCCGCGCTCCTCACGCTCGCTTATCACGCGGAGACCTCGCCGGAGTCGCGCGAACTGGCGCAGCAGGCGATGGCGGCCGGTTGGACATCTCCCGCCCGGCGGGTGCAGCTCCTGGAGGCGGCGCAGGCGATTGACCTCCGCGATTTTGAGCCGCGTGTCCGCGAAGCGCTCCGCGATGCCGATGCGACAGTGGCGGCAACGGCCCGGCGAGTGGCGGAGGCCTGGAAGCTCCCCGCGGAGTCGACCCCCCTCGGTCCGCGCATCAAGGACCTCCCGCGCGATCGCGTCCAGGGAGAAGCTGTGGCCGGGCGCGGCGACGTCGCCTGGGGGAAGCACCTGTATGAGCGGGTGGGATGCAGCAAATGCCACACCGTCCGCAAGGATGAACCTCTCCGCGGACCGTACCTCCCCCAGGTGGCCAAGACCTACAAGCGCGAACAACTGGCCGAGGCGATCCTCGACCCCAACAAGAGCATCGCTCAGGGATTTGTGACGCAGGTGTTCGTGCTGGACGACGGGACGCAGGTGGTGGGCTTCGTCACTGCGGAGAACGCCGAGCAGATCACCCTCCGCGATCGCGACGCCAAGGAGATCACCCTCGCCGTCGAGCGGATCGAAGCCCGGACGAAGCAGCAGATTTCCCTGATGCCCGAAGGGCAGGTGAACGAACTGACCGTCAGCGATCTGTCCAGCTTGTTGGACTACCTGCAATCGATCGCCGAATAACCGCCGCAGGGAGATGCTTCCCGGCACCATCGTCTCCGCTGCGCGAGGCGATCGGCGGATGTTCCCTTTCTGGGCCACGTTTCCCTGACCCTCCCGCAGCGGGCCTCGACGCATTGACGAACCGTCGGCCGCTTGGGATGTTCCCTAGGGGCAATCCACCGCCGCGGGCGATCGGGGCCGATTGTCATGGGCGCCTCTCGATGTTCCTGAGGACCTGCGACATTGACGGCGACCACCGCTCTTTCGTACTTCGCATCGAGGTCACTTCTCCCTCACTGCTCCGCCGTGTCCGACGTCAAACTGACCCCGATGATGCAGCGGTACCTGGAGGTCAAAGCAGAGACCCCCGGGACCTTGCTGCTGTTCCGCATGGGGGACTTTTATGAGCTGTTCTATGAGGACGCCGAAACGGCCGCCCAGGTCCTCGGGCTGACGCTCACCAGCCGCGACAAAGGTTCCACCAATCCCGTCCCCATGGCGGGTTTCCCCTACCATGCCCTGGAAGGGTATCTCAAAAAACTCATCCAGGCCGGCTACCGCGCCGCCATCTGCGATCAGGTCGAGGATCCCAAGACCGCCAAGGGGATGGTCCGCCGCGAAGTGACGCGGATTGTGACTCCCGGCACGCTCACCGACGAGACCCTGCTGGACCCCAAGGAAAGCAACTACATTGCCGCGCTCTCTCCCGGCAACGAAGCTCTGGGACTGGCGTGGCTGGAACTCTCTACGGGCCAGTTTCAGTGTCTCACCGTCCCGGCGCGGGATGCTCCTGGCCGCACGCATTCCTCTCCGGCCGGTGCATCGTCGCGGCGGACGGCGCGGGTGGACCCCGTGGCACTGGTGCTGGAAGAACTGGCTCGCCTGCGGCCGGCGGAGTGCCTGGTCCCCGAAAACGCCCGCACGTCTCCCGCCGCAGTGCGTCTGGCCGAACTCGACGGACTGACCCTCACCGAGCGCGCCCCGTGGTGCTTTGCGCCGCATCAGGCGCGGGAAGTCCTCCTCAAACACTTCGAGACCCGCACTTTGGAGGGCTTTGACCTCGGCGCAGACGACGACGCCGGCGTCATTGCCGCGGGAGCGCTCCTCGAATACGTGCAGGAGACGCAGCGCTCGTCGCTGATGCACATCCTCAAGTTGGAGCCGTATCGCCGCGGCTCCACCATGCTCATCGACGAGGCCACTCGCCGCAGCCTCGAACTGACCCGCACCCAGCGCGAGGGGACCCGGGCCGGTTCGCTGCTCGACGTGCTAGACGAGACGGTCACGCCGATGGGGGCGCGGCTGCTGGCCGATTGGCTCGCCAGTCCGCTCACCGATCCGGTCGCCATCAACCGGCGGCTCGATGCCGTCGAGGAACTGACTCGCGACCCGCTCTTGTGCCGCGATCTCCGGGAACAGCTCGCGCGGTCCTACGATCTGGAGCGCCTCTCCGCGCGGGTGGCGACGCAGCGGGCCACGCCGCGGGACCTGGCTGCTCTGGCCCAGTCGCTGGCCCTGCTGCCCAAGCTCAAGGCCCGGCTGGCCGGCCGCTCCAGCGATCTGCTCAGGACGCTGGAGGTCCGCCTCGACCTGTGTCCGGAACTCCGGGCCGACATCGAGTCCACCCTGGTCGACGATCCGCCCCTCGTCGTCACCGAGGGAAACCTCATCCGCTCCGGCGTTCACCCTCAACTGGATGAACTGCGCGAACTGGCCCGCGGCGGCAAGCAGTGGATCGCCCGCTATCAGGCCCGCGAGATCGAGCGGACCGGCATCCAGTCGCTCAAGGTCGGCTTCAACAAGGTCTTCGGGTACTACCTGGAAGTGACGGCCGCGAACAGGGACAAGGTTCCTCCCGACTACATGCGCAAGCAGACGCTCAAGAACCAGGAGCGGTTCATCACCCCGGAACTCAAGGAGTACGAAGACAAAGTGCTGCGGGCGGAGGAACGGGCGATCGCGCTGGAGCAGGAGCTGTTCACCGCCCTGCGGGAGCGCGTCAGCCGCGAGTGCCGCCGCCTGCAGGAAACCGCCCAGGTGCTCGCGCAGCTCGACGTGCTGGCAAACCTCGCTCAGCTCGCGGTGCAGCGACGCTATTGCCGTCCGTCGATCACCACCGAACCGATCCTGCAGATTCGCGAGGGCCGACACCCCGTGCTCGACAAGCTCCGTCCCGGCGGCGAGTTCGTGCCGAACGACGTCCTGCTGGGGGAGCCGTTGCGTGCGGAGCGTTCCTCCTCCAGCGAGACTGCGGACGCCGCCGCACACACGGACCCCGCTCCTCTCCACGCTCCACCTACCACCATCATCCTGCTCACCGGCCCCAACATGGCCGGCAAGAGCACCTACATCCGTCAGGCGGCCCTGCTGACGATCATGGCCCAGATGGGGTCGTTCCTCCCCGCCTCAGAAGCGGTCATCGGCGTCGCCGATCGGGTCTTCGCCCGCGTCGGCGCCAGCGACGAGCTGAGCAAGGGGCAGTCGACGTTCATGGTCGAAATGACGGAGACCGCCCGCATCCTCAACACCGCCACCGAGCGGAGCCTGGTGATCCTGGACGAGATCGGCCGGGGTACCAGCACCTACGACGGCATCTCCCTGGCCTGGGCCATCACCGAGTTCCTGCACGACGAGATTCGCTGCCGCACCCTCTTCGCCACCCATTACCACGAACTGACCGAACTTCCCCAGACGCTCCCCCGCTGCCGCAACTGGAACGTCGCCGTGCATGAGACGGGGGATGACGTGATCTTTCTGCACAAGATCGTGCCTGGCGCGGCGGACCGGAGTTACGGCATCCACGTGGCGCGGCTGGCGGGGCTTCCCCGCGACGTCATCGAGCGGGCGGATGTGATCCTCGATCAACTGGAGGCAGACCACCACGACGCCCAGGGGAAGCCGAACATCCCCCCGCGCAAGACGCGCGCCCAGCGGCGGCAACTCCAGCTCTTTGAACCCCCACCGCACCCCGTCATCGAGGAGCTCAAAACACTCGATCTCGACCAGCTCACTCCCCTGGCGGCGTTGCAGGAACTGGCCCGCATGAAACAGCGGCTCCAGTAACGTCGGTAACAGGAGGCGCGCCTCGGAAGCGGGAATCCCCGGGGAGCATTCAGCCGCGACGCCGCTTACATCCCGGGCGGGGCGTGTTGCAGGGCGATCGCCGTGGCGGTGGCATAGGCGCGGCAGTGGGAGATCGTCACGAGGACCTGATCGATCCCCAGCCGGCGCGCCGCCTCCTTCGCCCCGCCGTGCAGCTCAATGAACGGCTGACCGCTGCGGCGGGTGCAGACCTCAATGTCCTTGAAGCCGACCCCTTTCGAGAAGCCGGTTCCCAGAGCCTTCATCACCGCTTCCTTGGCGGCCCAGCGGCCGGCGTAGTTCTGAATCGCCCCCTTGTGCCGCTGGCAATAGCGAATCTCCTGCTCCGTGTAGACCCGTTGCAGGAACATCTCGCCGTGCCGTTCGATCATCTCGCCGATGCGAACGACTTCGATGATGTCGGTACCGAGGCCGAGGATCACAAGCGGGGGACCTTGTACGAAGCGGCGACGAGCGGTCAGCCCGCCGGCGGGCACACCCCGCCGTCCTCGCGCGGGTCGCCGGTTGCATCGCCGTGGATGCGGTTGCTACACAGGGGCAGACCACCTCTCACCCTCGATTTGAACGGGAATCGTCCCCATGCTCAAGCACACGCTCCTGCATCCTGAGATCAACCGCATCCTCGGCCGGGCAGGACACCATTCCCAGGTCCTGATCGCCGACGGCAACTACCCGGCCTACAACACGCTCGGTCCCCACGCGGAACTGGTCTGCCTGAATCTGGCTCCCGGCATTGTCACGTGCTGTCAGGTGCTGGAGGCGCTGCTCACCGCCGTCCCGGTGGAGGCAGCAAACACGATGGGCATTCCGGCGGACGACCCCGACGCGCTCCAGGGGGACCCGCCCGTGTGGGCGGAGTACCGGCGAATTCTTCAGGCCGCCGGCTGCCCGGTGGAGCTGCAGCCGATTCCCAAGTGGGAGTTCTACGACGCCGTCGCCAGCCGCAATCACGTGCTGACGATCCAGACTGGCGATCAGGCGTTGTGGGCCAACCTGCTGCTGACGATCGGGGTGCGTCGTCCCGGCGAATAATGGCCGTTCGCCTGCCACTCCGGCCGCTCAGGCGCCGGGGAGGGGGATCGGCTGTTGCAGCAGCGGAACCGTGTTCTCGGCCGATGGAGAGGCGACGGACGCGGCAGCCTCGGGACCGGCCGACATCGCATCCGTCGGCGAGACGGTGGCTGTCGAGCGTCGCCCGCTCCGTTCAAAGCCCTTGGGCTTCCGGTCAGGTACGGCAGTCAAGGCAGCGTTGGCGTCCGGCGCCGTCTGAGCCGTGGTCCGGCGCGGCGCGGGCTTGCCGGCTTCCGCGTTGACCCAGTCGCGCATCGCCGCCGCCAGTTCGAGCTTTCCCGCCGGCAGTTCCTTGCCGATCAGATGCAGGTCCTCCACCTGCAACCGGCCGCGCTCATTCACCAGCCGGACCATCATGCCCCGCTCGGGCGTTCCCAGCGTGACCAGCACATCGTGGCCGAGTTCTTCGATCCGCGGCATGGTTCCCGGCAGAAAGCGGTCCATGTCGACGGCGATCTCCGGAACCCGATCAGTACGCGACCAGATGATGCGCCGCAGGCCTTCGGAAGAATTGCGGGCGAGCAGCTCCACATTCCGTTGCTTCCACGCCCAGGCAAAATTGTGCACGGGGACCAGTACGCTGAACGTCGTCTTCAGCGAGCCGGAGCGATTATTCGCGGGGAACCGGACGTCATCGACTTGCGGACGTCCGCTGGTGGAGTGCAGCACGTAGGTCAGGGCGCGGGTCCCCTGGGTCACTGTGATTTCCGTCACCGGACCCTGGAAGATGGTCGTCACGATGCGTGGGGGAGCGCCGGGGATGCCGTCCCAGGGAAAGCCTTCGATCACCTCCGGGGACGCGAGGCGCTCCCATACCCGTTCATTCAAGTCGCGCGTCGAGAGTTGCGACAGCAGGGACACGTCCCGGGCCGCGAGGGCCTCGGCATAGACCTCCACTACCGCCTGAGCCGTGAACAGCACGGAGAGCGGCTTGATCTGCGCGCCGCCCCGCTCATAGATGGTCAGTTCCTCCACGCGGCAGGGAGAGGCCGGAGCCGGGGACGACCGCAGGCGCGGCTCCTGCTCCCGCTCGCGGGTCATGGTGACGAGATACGTGTCCTCCCCGACATCGAACAGCAGATCGATGCGGTGGTCGTGCTCCTCGAGTTCAAACCGCGTCGCCAGCAGGCGGGGGATCGGCAAGGGAACCGTGTCAAAGTCCGCGGCCTGGAGCGCCTGCTCATAAAACGTGGGCGAGGCCACCTGCCGCAGCGCCTCACGGTCCCGCGCTTCATAGGCGCGCAGGAACTCCGTCGCCTGTCGCACGCACCGCGCCACGTGCGCGGCCGACTCCGGAGGCCGACCACGCGTCGAATGCAGGACCGCATCCTGAATCACCCACCGGGGGGCAGGGTCCGACAGCCGCACCAGTTCCAGCACCAATTGTCCCGACTGCCGCGGAAGCTGCACCGTCGCCCGGTTGGTCTGAATGCGCGCCTCCGGGCGGAACGTCTCCAGCTTGATCCCCGACAGAAACCGGTCCGTCACCTGGGCCAGGTGCACCGGAGAAAGCTCCTCCAGCGGCGACCGCAGGTCCGGATGCAGCCGCGCCAACGTCTCCTCGCGGCTCCCTTCGCTCCAGAATTTGAGAAACTCCTGCACGGTGATCAGCAAGTCCATCTGCTCCGTCACCGACTTGGTGAGCGGCGGTTGATCGCCCGGGCGGGCTTGGGTGAGGATCACGTCGTCCACGACCCATTTGCGGCCTCGCCGTTCGCCGTCCGGCGCTTCGCGCTTCAGCCGATACTGCACGGTGCGGGGTGGTTCGCCCACTTCCACCGTCACCAGCCGCTCGTCTGGACCGAGTTCCTGGATCTCCTTGACCGTCCCTTCCTCACGGGGGAGGGGGAGCACCGCCAGCGAATCCAGCGCCTCTGCCACGCGCAGCGCCCGCTGCTGAAAGTCCGCCGACGTGGAGGCCTGCAAGTCTTCGAGCTTCCCCGCCGCCAGCCCCGCTGTGAACGACTCAATCGCCCGTGCCGTGAAGAAGGAGGTGCAACCGCTCAGCCACAGGGCCAAAAGGCAGAAACTGCCGATGGAGGCGACGCGGGACATCAGCTTGTCCTCGAACAGATGAGGGGAACCAGCGGCCAGACCCCCAGACGTTCGCGGCAGCCAGATCGGAGGGCTGATCGCGCGAACGAGTCTGCGGGAACCGCGATTTGTTCGGATCGGAGGGGCGAAGGAAAGACCGTCTCAAGGAGACAGGAGAGGCGGCCGGGTTCTCTCACAAGCTCCGCGGACGGTCAAGACGCCCTGCCCGGTCCGCCGACGGCAACGGCGGATTCGCACACCTCACCAGCGATTTCTGCGGGAACCGTGTTGACGTTCCCGGCAACACAGACGTATATCACGCCCCCCTGCGCCACGGAGCCGCCTCCTGCCTGCCTGGCGGCTCTCCCACTGGTGGCTCCCCCGCCCCTCCCTCGATCCCCTCCCCCGGCGCCGCATGAACCTTGATTCACCCAGTCTGACCGCCGCCCCGTGGAGGGATCGATCGCGCGGTCCCGCCTGGCGACGGCGGGGCCTCATTCCTCCCGTGCTGGCGTCGCTGGGGCTCTTGTGGTGCTCCGTCGCACTCGTCGCCGCCGAACCTCACACCCCCGTTGCGCACGCCGGCCCGGCCGTTCAACAGTCCCGGGTGGATCAGCCGTTCCTGTTCGGCTCGCTCGAGAAAAAAACGCCCATCGACCGCAACCCGGGCGACCCGCTCAAACCGCGCACGGCCGCTCCCGGAACCTCGCTGGGTGGAACCCTGGTCATTCTGGGAGGGGTGGTGCTGCTCATCCTGGCGGGAGGCTGGGCGGTTGGCCGCCGCACTCCGCAACGGCACGGCGGGCTCTCTGCCGCCGTGCAATGCTGGGGGACTCAACCCCTGACACCGCAACTGGCCATCCATCTGGTGCAGGTAGGGGAACGACTGCTGGTCCTCGGTTCGGGGTCGGACGGACTTCGCACTCTCGCGGAGATCACCGACCCAGGCGAGGCGGCCCATCTGCTGCACCTCTGCCGGGCGGAGTCCCCCCCCTGCCCCACCTTCGGAAACGTGTGGGATTGGCTGTGGGGACGCCGCCGCGGCGATGAAACCGCAAGCTCAGCGGCACACTCGAACCGAGTGCCGCGTTCGTCTGCACGCGGATCGGCGTCGTCGCGGGAGCAGTCGCACGCCTCGGCAGCGACGGCTCCTCGACCAGCCGCCTCCCGGACCCTTCACACGGCCGGAATCGTGCTGGCACTCGTCCTGTCGGGTTCTTCCCTGGTCGCACAGGAGCCAGGGCGAGGCGTGATCGGACTTGGGGCGACGCCTTTCTCCCCCCTCGAAGAGAACCCGCGCTCGGTTCCCTTGCCCGTAGCCGGGGCGGTTGCGCCTCGTCCCGCAGGGACGCCATGGGAAGCAGATGCTCTCGAACGTTCACCCCACGCCGCCAGTTCCCCGCTCCCTCCGCACGCCGGACACCCCCTCCCCGCAGCCACCCCGGAAACGCCGGCGACGTCGCGTGCAGCGGAAGTTTCGGCGTGGCTTCCGCCGGGCGGATGGGGGGGGATGCTGCAATGGGGGCTGCTCATCGGCGTGGTCAGTCTCGCCCCCGCCATTCTGCTGATGACGACCTGCTACGTCCGGATCATTGTGGTGCTGGGCCTGCTGCGGCAGGGGTTGGGCGTGTCGCAATTTCCGCCGACCCAGGTGCTGACGGCGCTGGCGCTGTTTCTGACGGCTCTGGTCATGTGGCCGGTGTGGAGCCAAGCCTACTCTGAAGGCATCGCCCCTTATGCGCGGGCGGCGACGGCGGATGAAGCTGCACTCCCAGCCGCGCTCACTGCCACGTTGCAGCCGGTCCGCGGCTTCATGAGCCGGCAGATCGAAGCGACCGGCAACACGGCCGCACTCGATTTGTTTCTGGAGTATCAATCAGGTACTGCGACGGCAGCCCCCGCCTACTACGAAGACGTCCCGATCCAGGTGCTGTTGCCGGCCTATGTCCTGAGCGAGCTGAGGACTGCCTTCCTGATCGGGTTTCAGATTTATCTGCCGTTTTTGGTGATCGACCTGGTGACATCCAGCGTTCTGGCGGCTGTCGGTCTGCAACTCCTCTCTCCGGGGGTTGTGGCGCTCCCCTTCAAATTGCTGTTGTTCGTCCTGGTGGATGGTTGGCATCTGACGGTGGAACTGTTGTTGCGGAGCATTGCTCCCGCCGTTTGAAGCGGTGCTCACCCCCCCGTTCGGTCGCGTCCACGACTTCCCTAACGTTGACCATGACTGCCGATTACGCCGTTGATCTCGTGCGTCATGCGGTCCTCACAGCAGTGCTGGTGGCCGCGCCGGTGTTGGCGGCAGTGTTCGCCGCCAGCGTGCTGATCGCATTAGTGCAGACCATGACCAACCTTCACGATCCAACCGTATCGTTGACGCCACGGTTGTTCGTGGGGGGGCTGTGCGTCGTCTGTCTGCTCGCCTGGATGTTGGAACGGCTGACGGACTTCACCACGGAACTCTATCGCGGATCAACCTGGGGGCTTTAGAGCGGATGACAACACGGACGAGCCGCCGACGTCGTTGCGGCGACGGCGCGCCCGTCCGGGGAGCTGACAGCCCGGCTCACCCTGGTGATGCCGGCTGATGCTCGCAGCGGCGAGGTCTGTATGTTCATGGCCGATTCAGTTCTCCCCCACCCTCTGCTGCTCCTGACGGCCGACGCCCTGTGGCCGGTCTGGCTGATGACGATCCGTTGCTACGGGCTCTTGACGGTCGCGCCGATCCTCGGTGGCGCGGTGGTGCCTCATCGGCTCCGATTGGGACTGGCGGTCGTGCTGGGAGTGGCGGCCGGAATGACGGCCTCTCCTCCTGCCCAACCCACGCCGCTCCTCTGGCCCGAGCCGCTATGGCTGTCCCTGGGAGAGTTCGCCCTGGGCGCCGCGCTGGGGCTGGGGGTCATGATCGTGCTGGCGGGACTCAACGTGGCGGCCAGTCTGCTGGAACATCAGTGGGGCCTCCCCAGCACAGGCAACTCTTTCGGTGCAGAGACGGCCCCCCGCCCCCCCCTGGTTCATGTGTTGGGAGGCCTCGGCCTGGTGCTGTTTGTGACCTCCGCTCCCGTGGGAGGAGACCTGATGCTGGTTCGGTCCTGGCTCGATTCGCTGCGGATGCTCCCCCCGGGCAGGGTGCAGGACATCGCCTCACCCGTGCAGGTTCTGCAGGACTGCGTCGCGGTATCGCTGCTGTTGGGACTCCAGGTGGCTGCACCGGTCGTTGTCATGCTCGGGATCGCCCAGAGCACCTGGGCGATGCTGGCCAGGAACCGGGGCGGAGGGGTCTGGCAGGTCTCCCTCTCACCAATCCGGTTCCTCTTGGGAGTGGTGGTGCTGGCCGCGACGCTGACGGGGCTGAGTGAGCGGATCGCCGCTGCGCTCCAGAGCGTGTCAGCCAGCGGCCTGGGAGTGGGAACGCCCGGGGAGGGACTGCCGCCATGACCGAATTGGCTGACGAACGGACCCTTCCCCCCACGCCGAAACGCCGGGCCGAGGTCCTCGCCCGCGGCGACGTGCCGCACAGCAGCCTGCTGACATCGGCCGCCCTGCTGCTGACAGTGCTCACCTGGCTCGCCGTCTGCAGCCCCACGGGGACGGAGGAGGTGGGACGGTGGTGGCGCGACCAGTGGCAGGAGCCGCTCTCCCTCACCGGCGACGACGCGCCGGTCGAGCGACTCTCGGAAGCGCTCTGGACGTTGCTGAGCTGGACGGGCGGTCTGGGACTCCTGGGGATCGCAACGGTTCTGGGGGTGGAGTGGCTGCAACAGGGTCTTCGCATTCAGACGGCTCGCCTCTGTCCCGATGCCGCTCGACTGACCTCCGGAACCACGCGCGTGCTGGCAGGTCTGAATCCCCTGCTGTGGCTCTCCGAAGGGCTGCGCTGGACGGCGCCGACCATCGCCATGCTCGCCCTCCTGTGGACCCGCCGCGGGCGATGGACCGCACTGACGCACGCCGATCCCGTCACCTTGTTGACCGAGGGGGGGGCCTTGGGACTCGAAGTGCTCACGCGGCTGACCGCCACGATTCTGCTCCTCGCCCTTGGGCATTACGCCTGGCGACGGTGGCAGTGGGAACGGGCGTTGCGCATGACGGTTCAGGAGTACCGCGCCGAGCAAGAGCGGAACCTTGACCCGCGGAGGTGGGCAGTATCGGCCGACCGGCCGCCCGAATCGTCGTCGGAAACGCCCTCCCTCCCCGCGCAGTGACGTGGTTCCTGCCTGCTGGACGCATCATCGCGGCAGGCCGATCGGCGAGTCGCGCTCCGCCGAGAGCGGGGCACGGGGAGGGTCTGGCGGCCCTGCGGCAGGGGCGCCATGAGACGTCTCCGCCGTCCCCGCGGACTCCAGGGCTTGAGGTGCTCCGAGGTCGGTGACCGTCGGGCTGTCGGCCGTTTCTGTTGCCGCACCCTCCGTGGGAGCGGAGATCAATGACCGCCGTGAAGCCTCCCGCGGTCGCTGGTCAAACCAACCGGCCTCCTGAAACACCGCGTAAGTGAGCGTCGCCATCAGGGTGTAACTGAAGACGTTGGGCATCAGGGCGTCTCCCGACCATTTGAGGGCCGTTCCGGACGACCTCTTCAGCCGCAGACGGTGGTCCTTCACCTGCACGCTGTACAGCTCGTCCAGCAGCAGGTGGGAGAGAAACCCGACTGCCACCCCTCCTGCCATCAACAGCTTGACGGACGCCCGGGGACTGGGATAGGCAAGGTAGACGGCCTCGGCGGCGATGATGAGGGCGGGAAGGCTGTGAAACATCCCGCGGTGCACCGACAAACGGCTGACGAGCGCGGCCCCCCCATACTTGATCGCCACGTACAGGGCGATGATCACGAGCATGATCGTTTCGGGATCGGCCGGAAGACCCAGCAGAGCCGCCACGCGGTTGACGAGTAACAGCGGCGCCACGGCCCCCAGCAGACCGAACATTTCACGGACCGGACGCCCGTTGTCCGAATCGAGATCGGGGAGCATCCCGGCCACACCGGTGAAGCAGGCCGCCAGCACGCCCTGCAGCGGATGGAACTGAAAGGCCGTCACCGCACCCAGCCCATATCCCAGCCCGAGCAGGCTGCTGACGGTGATGTGTTCGCGATAGTTGGCCATGCCTCATCCCGGATGGCGGCCCGCCCCCACCTCCCGGAGCGGCAGCGGGGCGGAAAGATACCCCGCTGACGTGACCAGCCACAAGACCGGTCAATCCTGGCTGAGAGGGCGGGGAGTCGGCTCGAACGAGGGTCGCGAATCGCCACGCCAGCCCCCCTCGCGACTCCGGACCGCCTCCTCCCCCCCGGCCGGTGGAACGGCCTCCCGACCGCTGCCTCAGCGAGGAGTGCGCGTCTCCCCCTCCGGGTCGGGGAACCAGATCGACTTCAGCGGCCAGGCCTGCACGCGCGCGGTCGTGCCGGTTCCATTCGTAGACACCGAAACGCCCCGGCTGTCGGGAGCGGGAAAAATACAGTCGGTGAGCACCATGGCGCCATCAGCGGCGAAGACCTCAACGGAGGAGGCATCGACAAACACGTGCAGGCGGATGCGACCGTCGCTGGCGGCCAGCGGCCCCGCATGGCGGCCGGCAAAACGAGGATGAAATGCCGACTCACCGGAACGACTCCGATCGACGAACACCTCCCGTGTTCGCGCATCGTAACCGATCACGGTCCGCTCCCCCTCGCCGACGCGGACGTTCAGCCCCACCTCCGTGGCATCCCCCAGATCGAACTCGGCGATGATCTCCAGCCGGTCTCCTTCGATTCCAGCATCGGCCAGCGGTGTCTCGCCGGGAGGCAAAGAAAGGGTTGCCATCCGGACCGGTGTGCCGCGGAGCGATTGAAGCTCCCGGATCGGGGTCTGCACCAACCGCAGGCCCTCCGCGGTCCGACGCAAGCTCAACGAGCGAGGGATCGACATGGCACTCCGCCAGGGGTCTGTCGGATGCAGGCAGGTTTCCCAGTTGTTCATCCACCCGATCCAGATGCGGCGGCCGTCCGTCGGGGGGATGTCGGACCAGGACACGGGAGCGTAGAAGTCCCGCCCGTAGTCGACCCAGCGGACCGGCGGCGGCTGCTCATCGGGAACGAACCGCTCGCCGTCAAACCGGCCGACGAAATACTCTCCTCCCGATCCGCCCGCCACTGCGCCGGACCCCATGTCCACTTCCAACACCCACCTCGTTTCCCCGGGCTCGTTCTCGATCGGCAGCTCGAACAGGTCCGGGCATTCCCAATTGGGTTTTTCCGCCGCTCCGGCGGGACCGAAATCGCTCAGGTGGGTCCACTGCTTGAGGTCGGGGGAGGAGTAGAACCGCACCCGTTTTTGAGGTGCCAGGGAAACGACCATCACCCAGCGGCCGGTCGGAGCGTGCCAGAACACCTTCGGATCGCGGAACTCCGCCTCCCCGAGATCCAGGACCGGGTTGCCGGCGTACTTTGTCCAGCTCCGCCCGCGATCGGTGCTGTACGCCAGGTCCTGCGTCTGGCGGCCGTGTCCGTGCCCCGTGTACACGGCGACGAGCGGCGGTTCGTTCTCGCGGCCGAAACCGCTCGTGTTCTGGTGGTCGACGACGCAGCAGCCGGAAAAGATCATCACCCCATACTCTTCGTGGAGGGCGATCGGCAGATGTTTCCAGTGCACCAGGTCGCCGCTGACGGCATGTCCCCAGCTCATGTGTCCCCAGGCGTTGCCGTGTGGGTTGTGCTGGTAGAACAGGTGATACTCCCCGTCGTGGAACACGAGGCCGTTGGGGTCGTTCATCCAGTTGAGCGGGGGAGAAAAGTGGAACTGGGGGCGATAGCGTTCCCGGTAGTACTCGGCGGAGCGTTGATACTCGTCCAGCCGCCACGTCCCCGTCCCCGCCCGCGGAACGTCGGTCTGCACAATGTGGTCGACGAGGACGTGTCCCCAGCCCCCCGTGGCCCGATCGAAGATGCGCAGGCGCGCCTCCCGGCCGATCAGATCGGCCACGTCCCACGTGTGCCAGAGAAGCTGTTCCGCATCGCGGCCAGTAGCAGTGCGGACGGCCGCCCCGTCGATGACCAGTTCCATCCCGACTTGTCCCGCGCTGCGCCCCCCGCCGATCAGAAACGCCAGGGATTTCCGGGTGATCCGAAACGCCGGCGACGTCAGACTGCCGGTGGAGGCGTCTCCCCCGTGGTAGGAGTTGACGAGGCTCCTCCCGCGGAAGCCGCTGACCGGCATCTGGTCCGGCAACGCACCAGAGACCGGACCACGGCCGAAGGCGGTGCCTTCCACCTGCCACTCGCCGTAACCCTCCCCCTCGAAGTCGGCTAGGAGGACGTCCTCGGCGGTCAGCCGATCCACCCACAGGCACGGCACCAGCCACAGCAAGAGCAGTCGTTTCATGGCGGGAACAGACTCCGCAGGAGAGCAAGGGCGTCCGCCGGCGGGACGCAGGACGAGAGGGGTGTTTCACGATCGATCGGACCGGCAGGCCAGTCTCGCACCGGGCGGAAGATCGGTTGGCCCTGAACGCGTCTCTGCGACTCCGGGCCTCCCGTCTCGGCTGGGATGGTACGGCCGGGGAGCGTCGCTGGCCAGACAGCGGTGGCCTGTGACAGTGGCGTAGGGTGAGCTGCGCCCACCGCGATATCACGGCTTCGCCGTTGTTCCGGTCAGGTTGTTTGGAGGCTGGGGGCCAGCGTGAACGACGTTGATGGAATCCCGACTTGGCGACAAGAGTTCCGACGATACGTTCAAGGCGAGTTCCGTCGGCGGTGAGTTGCCCAACCGGAACAACGGCGAAGCCGTGACCGCGATGTGAATCGGTCTTGCCAACTGGCTTCAAGACTACCGAAATGCTGGGCGCAGCCCACCCCGCGGGATGACTGCGAAGGAGTGAGTCTATGGATGATGGCACTGGCATAGCCAGTGCCGTTCGCGGATCAGAGCTGCCGTCCCCACTCGCACTGGCATCGCCAGTGGCGCACTCCCTGTTCGCAGCCGGGTTCATAATTCATTGGCCACTGCCACCCGTCCGTCCAGTGCGTTCCCAAGCCGGAGCTTGGGAATGAGAGCGCAAAACCCGTCCCTCCCACGTCTCCTCGATGGCGGCTGGTGGGCAAAGCCCACCCTACGGCACTGACCTACTGCACTGGAACGGGCAAAAACCCGCCGCTTGTCCGTGTCGGGTTGAACCGCTTGTTGGGCCTTGGTCCTGCAATGTGTCAACCAAAAAAGGATGCGACTAGAGCACCACCAACGAATGCGGCTGCTTTGCCAACCCAACCCCATTTGCGCTGGTTTTCCGCCTGGTTCACCGCGAAGACGACAATTGACATCGCAATGTTTGCTACGGCATCACCATGGTTTTCAAAGAATGCTGTCACTCGGGTTTGGTCTTCGACATTCCAACCCGCCTGCTCCATCGCAAAGAAGCAGGCACCATAGTATGCTTTGTTGCATGCATCCGCATCGCCCATAACAGTGGGGTTATCAAGTAAGTAATTTGCGAGGCTTTGAGCTGCAACGCGGGCGACAGGGTTCATCATGGCAATTGCCGCACGAATCTGGTCTTCGCTTTCTAGGATGTGCATGTCATGTACCTTGATCAGGAGCGAAAGAAATTATTCACTTTCCGAATGTTCGCCAGTTTTCTCTTTTGTTTTGGTCGGAGGAGGAGTCGAACGCTTCTGGGCATTCTAGACTCCAGTCGATTTATGCAAGTGCCGACGGCCGGTACGGCAGTGGCCCATGCGGCGAGACCAGCGATGATGAGTGGAACGCCCGAAACAAAAGGCAATACCCAACCCACGAAGCCAACGGCGACCAAAATCGCACCCAATGCAATTAGTGCAACTCGCGATATGACGCCACGACTGGCACAAGGAACTGTGAACAGCGGTGCGAACTCGTCGATTGTGCGCGAGTCATTGATATGACGATCTGAGTCGTGGTCAACCATCATTTAGGAAGACCAGTTAGGTCATGCTCCCGCATGGCTTCCTGTTGCTACACCCCGCGATTTCCGGAGGTGCGTGACGTACGAGAGCCGCAACGTGGGGCAGGTCACGTGCTGGTTCAGTTTCGCCTCCGGAGCGGCGACGGTCAAGATGCCGGGTGCCGGGAGCTTCCGCGGCGCGGGTCGAACCCCGCCATCCCGCCGGGCTTGTGAGCGGAACGATCCCGAGGCGGATCGCGCTCAAGTGGCGGATCGCGCTCAAACGGATCGGTGGCAGAGTGGCCGCGCTCATCGGGGAGGTCCCGCAAGACACTGAGCAGTGAGTGATATTGCAACAGTCGCCGGGTGCTTTGTCAAGCGTGTGCTTCACGAAACCGGGTGCCGAGTGCGACGGGGGCTTCGGCGGCAGGGTTCAGATCGTCATCGCCGAGAAACCCCCGTCCACAATCATGTTCGCGCCGGTCACAAAGCTCCCCGCGCGGTGGGAGGCCAGCAGCAGCACGGCCCCGATGAGTTCGTGAGGTTCGCCGAAACGGTTCATCGGCGTGTGGCGGAGGATGCTCTCCACGCGGTCCGGAGTGAGGATTCTCCGGTTCTGCTCGGCAGGGAAGAAGCCGGGCGAAAGGGCGTTGACGCGGATGCCGTAGGGAGCCCATTCGCGGGCGAGGTTCTGTGTGAGATTGATCACGCCCGCCTTGGAGACGCTGTACGTGAAGACCCGCGACAGGGGAGTGATGCCAGACATGGAGGCGAAATTGATGATCGAGCCTTTGACCTTAGCCGCGATCATCGCCTGACCGAACACCTGGCAGGTGAGGCGCACACTCCGCAGGTTGACGTTGAGAATCCGGTCCCATTCCTCGTCGCTGATGTCGAGAAAGGGGGTGGAGGCGTTGACGCCGGCGGCGTTGATGAGGAGATCGCAGGTCCGCCCTTCGGCGCGGAGGCGATCCCGCAGTCCCTCCAGGTCCTCGCGGCGCGTGGCATCAATCGGGTGGAAGGCTGCCCGGCCGCCGAGTCGTTCAATCAGTTGGGTGCGCTGCCGGCCGTGTTCCAGATGCAGTCCGGCGATTTCGACGCTTGCACCGGCCTGGGCGAGGGCCACCGCCACGGCGCCGCCGAGAACCCCTTCCCCTCCAATGACGACGGCCGTCCGGCCGGTGAGGTCGAACAGGTCCACCAGGAACGGAGCGGAGGCCGGCAGGCTGTGCGCGGGGGGGACCGCTGCCGCAGACTCTTCGCCGGTGCGGAGCGCCACCGGCGGAGGACGATCGAGGGGAAAGGGGGGGCGGTCGATCATGCGGCGGCCGAGGTGGAACAGGCGTGGGTCGCTTCCGCGGCGATCACTTCGTTCACCAGTCCGGCGTAGTCCTGCGCGCCGGAGCTGGCGGGGGCGTAGTCGAAGATCGACTGGCCGAAGCTGGGGGCCTCGGCCAGCTTGATGTTGCGTCGGATGCGGGATTCAAAGACACGGGCCCCCGCCCACGGGGCTTGTGGATCGCTGCCGGCGAGGAACCGCGCCAAATCGTCGGTGACATCCGCGGCGAGCCGCGTCCCCGTCTCGTACAGGCAGAGGATGATGCCGCTCACCTTCAGCCGACGGTTCAGCCGCCGGGTGACGAGCGCCGTGGTCTCAAAGAGCTTGGAGAGTCCTTGCAGGGCGAAGAAGTGCGGCTGAAGGGGGATCAGGACTTCCGTAGCCGCGGCGAGCGCATTGATCGTCAGCACCCCCAGCGAGGGGGGACAGTCCATGATGATGTAGTCGTAGATGTCAGCCGGCAGCCGCTCCAGTTCGCGACGAAGAATAAACTCCCGACCGGGAGCATCGACCAGTTCGAGCTCGGTGGCAGCCAGATCGAGATCGGCCGGTGCGACCCACAGGTTCGGCACGGCCAACTGGCGAATGTCCTCGAACTTGCGGCCGCCGGCGAAGACCTGATAGATTGTTCGCGTACTCCCCGCGGCGTCGATCCCCAGATGCAGCGAGGCATGAGCCTGCGGGTCGAGGTCGATCAGGCAGACCTTCCGCCCTTGACGGGCGAGTCCGGCCGCCAGATTGACGCTGGAGGTTGTCTTCCCGACGCCCCCCTTCTGATTCATCAGAGCGATGATCCGCATGGAGAAGTCCCCTCGGCTTCCGGGTGGAACTGAAATCGGCGGGGAGCGTACCGCCGACGGACGGCCGGTGATAGAGGAGCCGCGCCGCGGGCGCAGCGTTGGCGGATCACCCTGCGGAGAGGCGCAAAAACTGCCGCTGCCGGCGCTGCCCGGTTGAGTGCTGAAGCGGGCGGGCGTTCTCAGCGGTCGCCGCGCACCTGGGCGTCGCGGTCGCGGGCAGAGACGTCCGCCAGTCGCCGCAGCAGGTATTGCACCTGTTCGGAGTGGGCCGCCGACAGGTCGTGCGTCTCGCCGGGGTCGCTGGCGAGCTGGAACAGTTCCACGTGGGCAGCCTCTCCTTCCCCCTGGACAATGAGTTTCCAGTCTCCCTCGCGCACCGCGCGGGCGCGAAAGCCCGGGCCGGCCCAGTACAACGTCCGGGACGGAGCTGCGCCCCCCGTCAAGACCGGCCAGACGTTCTGGCCGTCCCAGCGCAGATCGTGGTCCGGCTGGTAGCCTGCGAGGGCGCACAAGGTCGGCATCCAGTCGGCAATGTGGATGGGCGCATGCACCTGGCCGGAGGAGAGTCGGCCCGGCCAGCTCACCACCGTCGGGACGCGGATGCCCCCCTCGTAAAGCTGTCCCTTCTGCCCCCGCAGAGGGACGTTTCTGCCGGGGAGTTTGCCGGAGGGATACACGTCGTCGGGATACTTGGTGTCATTGTTCTCGGCCCAGCTTCCGCCGTTGTCGCTGGTGAAGACGACGAGCGTGGAGTCGCGCTTCCCGGTGGCGTCGAGCGCTGCCAGAATCCGCCCCACAGCATCGTCCAGGTGCATGGTGCAGGCGACGTACTGCCGCGGCACTTCGCCATGCACTGCGGGTGGCACCCGTGCCAGCCACTCCTCCGGCTCCTTGATCGGGAGGTGCACGGCGGTGAAGGGGACGTACAGGAAGAAGGGCCGATCGCCGCGGGTCTGGAGCCACTGCACCGCTTCCCTCATGATGAGATCGGTGACGTGCCCTTCCTCTTCGATCAGCACGTCATCGCGGTGCCACGTCTGCGTGTAGGGTCCGACCTTGTAGCGATGGTTCCACGGGCCGACGCCCCCCGCCAGCGATCCATAGCTGTGATCGAACCCATACTTCCGCGGTCCCCACTCGGGCTTCGATCCGAGGTGCCACTTGCCGATGAGGGCGGTCTCGTATCCGACTGCCTGGAGCGCCCGGGCCAGGGTCACGGTGTCCCACGGACAGGCCCGCTCGTTTTGAGGGTTGACGACGCCGAACCGGCTCCAGTAACGGCCGCTGAGCAGCGCGCTCCGCGTCGGGCTGCACACCGGCGCAACGTAGTGTTGCGTCAGCTCGACTCCCTCGCGCGCCAGTCGGTCCAGATGCGGTGTCGGAGCTGGACCGCCGTGAAAACCGACGTCCCCCCAGCCGAGATCGTCGGCCATGAAGAAGACGAAGTTGGGGCGTTCGGCCGCGGGTAATGACCCTCCCTTCGTCAGCCACACGGCGACGACCATGCAGAACAGAGTGGGGATGCGCATGCGACGGCCTCCCAGCAGGGACTCGACTGGGGCAGTGTAACCCGATGACCGTTTTGCCGCGACTCGTCGACGAGCGCGTCGAGGGTCCCGGCAGGCCAGGGTCCGGCGTGCGGTCGGCGTTATCGCACGACGAAGTTGACCATCCGCCCCGGCACCGCCACCACTTTGATCACCTGCTTCCCCGCCAGGTGCGCCTGGATGGACGGTTCCGCCTCGGCGATGGCCTGCATCCGGGCGGCGTCTGCCTCCGCGGGGACACGGACCTTGCCGCGCAGCTTGCCGTTCACCTGCACCGGGATTTCGATCTCCGTCTCGATGAGCATCTGCTCGTCCCACGCGGGCCAAGAGGCATAGGTGAGCGACTCGTCATGGCCCAGCAGTTCCCACAGCTCCTCGGCGATATGCGGCGCGAACGGCGCCAGCAGCAGGACGAACGGTTCGAGACACGCGCGCGGCCGGGGGTTGTAGCCGGTAAAAGCGTTGGTGAACTCCATCATCCGGCTGATGGCGGTGTTGAAGCTCAGTTTCTCGATGTCTTCCGTGACCGCCTTGATGGTTTTGTGCAGCAGCCGTTGCTGCGCGACCGTGGGGGGGACGTCCTGGACGGCGGCATCGAGCGTGACCGTTTCGGCCCGCTCGTCGACGAACATCCGCCAGACCCGCGCGAGGAACCGGTACACCCCCTCGACGCCGCTCATGCTCCAGGGTTTCACCTGCTCGAGCGGGCCCATGAACATCTCGTACAGCCGCAGGGCGTCGGCTCCGTACTCGCGCACAATGTCGTCGGGATTGATGACATTCCCGCGGGACTTGGACATCTTGTACGCCCGGGCTTCGACGCGCACGGAGGGATCGGCCTTCAGGACGAAGCCTTCCCCCTGTTTCACGACGTCCGTCTCGGCCACGCGCTCGCTGATCACCTGCCCCTCGGGTGTGCGCTCCGCCTCTTCCGGGGAGAGATACCGGCCGGTCGAGGCGTCCTTGAAGACCCGGAATTCCGTCTCGCCGAGAATCATCCCCTGGTTGACGAGCCGGCGGAACGGTTCGGGCGTCGAGACATACCCCCGGTCGAACAGCACCTTGTGCCAGAACCGTGAATACAACAAGTGCAGCACGGCGTGCTCCGCGCCTCCGATGTACAAGTCGACCGGCATCCAGTACTTCTCCACGGCCGGGTCGACGAACCGCTCGCAGTTGTGGGGATCGCAGAAGCGGAGGTAGTACCAGCACGAGCCGGCCCACTGCGGCATCGAGTTCGTCTCTCGCTTGAGCCGCGTCCCGTCGGGCGCGGTCGCGTACAGCCACTCTTCCGGCGCCCAGGAGAGGGGCGGTTCCGGCGTCCCCTTGGGTTTGAAGTCCTCCATCTCGGGGAGCGTGACCGGCAGTTCGCTCTCGGGAACGGTCCGCACCAGGCCGGTGAGGTTGCCCTCGGCGTCGAGTTCGTGCCACAACGGGAATGGCTCGCCCCAGTAGCGCTGCCGTGAGAACAGCCAATCCCGCAGCCGGTAGTTCACTGCCTCGCGCCCCAATCCTGCGGCCGCAAGGTCGGCGGTGATGCGTCGCTTGAACTCGGCAGTGGGGAGGCCGTTGTAACTGCCGGAATGGATTGCCGTCCCCTCGCCGGTAAAACCGATGTTGTCGCCGGCGGGATTCTGCACGACGTCGATCACCGGCAGGTGGAACGTCTGCGCGAATGCGAGGTCGCGTTCGTCATGCGCCGGCACCGCCATGATCGCGCCGGTGCCGTAGCTGATGAGGACGTAGTCGGCGATCCAGATCGGGATGCGCTCGCCATTGACCGGGTTGAAGGCATAGGCTCCCGTGAAGACGCCGGTCTTCTCCCGGGCGAGGTCGGTGCGGTCCAGGTCGCTTTTGAGGGCGGTCTTGCGGCGGTACTCGTCGACGGCCGCACGCTGCGCCGGAGTGGCGATGCGATCGACGAGGGGGTGTTCCGGGGCGACGACCATGTAGGTCGCGCCAAAGAGCGTGTCGGGTCGCGTGGTGTAGACCCGCAGGACGTTTGGCTCTGGCGTGGGGGGGAAGCCGCTTTTGCCGCGGTGTGCTTTCCAGGCGTGGAAGTCGGGGTGGGTCCCGGCGACGCTGTCGCCGGGCTTTGAGACGCTGTCGCCGGGGTTTGAGGCGCCGTCAACGAGGAAGTCCACCTCCGCACCGATGCTCTTGCCGATCCAGTTCCGCTGCAGGAGCTTGATCGACTCGGGCCAGTCCAGATCGTCCAGTTCGGCCAGCAGCCGCTCGGCATAGGCAGTAATCCGGAGCATCCATTGCCGCAGGGGACGGCGTTCCACGGGATGGCCGCCGATTTCGCTGGTCCCGTCCGCCAGGACCTCCTCGTTGGCGAGGACCGTCCCCAGCGCCGGACACCAGTTGACGGGGGCTTCCGTCTGGTAGGCGAGTCGGTGGGCGTCCTGATAACGGCGGATGGCGACGGTGGTCGTCGCGTCCGGAGTTCCGGCCTGCGACAGCGAGGGAGGGAGGGGCAACTCGGCGATGGGCCTCCCTTTTCCGCGGCGTCGCTGTCCGTCGGGCCCGGTCCATTCGTACTCCGGGTCGTACCAGGTGTCGTAAAGCTGCAGGAAGATCCACTGCGTCCAACGGTAATAGGATTCGTCGGTGGTGGAGAACTCGCGGCTCCAGTCGTAGCTGAAGCCGAGCATCTTGAGCTGCCGCTTGAAGGTCTCGATGTTCTGGTCGGTGGTGACGCGGGGATGTGTGCCGGTCTTGATGGCGTGCTGTTCCGCGGGGAGGCCGAAGGCGTCCCAGCCCATGGGGTGCAAGACGTGCTTCCCCTTCATCCGCGCGTAACGGCAGACGATGTCGGTCGCGGTATAGCCCTCCGGATGTCCGACGTGCAGGCCCGCTCCGGAGGGATAGGGGAACATGTCCAGGACGTACAGCTTCCCCGTGGTTCCGGGCGGCGGCTTGTTGGGGGTGACGAAGGTGCCTCGGTCGTCCCAGACCTGCTGCCACTTCGGTTCAATGCGGTGAGGGTCGTAACGGGGCATGGAGCGTGGAAAGCCGAGAGTCCAGAGTCGAGAGTCGGGTCGCAACCGGCCGGAAGTGTAAAGTGCGACACAAAGTCGAGCCAACGGGTGCGGTCAATTTCGCACGGCTGGCAGACATGCCACCGCCGGGAATGCGCTCGGCCGCCCCCTCCCGTCTCCGGATGGCCATCCCCGTGAGCCGAAGCTGCGATCAGCCCGGGAGCATCAGGCCGCGGTCTCGGCACTCCGCTCAAGGCGGCTCTGTGGGCAGCTCCTTGGGGCGCCAGAGTTCCTTGAGCCGGATCCGCCACCGTCCGGTCGCCTTGTCGAAATCGACTTTCAACCGGGCGATGGCCGCTGTGGGGAGCCGGATCGACTCGCCGGTCCATTCGCGGAGCAATCCTTCCAGGCCGGGGTTGTGCCCGATCACGAGGAGGCGCTCCCCCGGACGCGTCAACGGGGGAAGGACTGCCGCCAGATGTTCGACGGTGGCATGATAGAGATCGTCCCGGACTTCGATGGGCGGGGGGGGATCGCAGGCGGCGGCGACCAGTTCCGCGGTCTCCCGGGCGCGCCGGGCGGAAGAAGTGACGATCCGCGCGGGAGCATCACCCTGAGCGACCAGCCAGCGACCCATGCGCGGGGCGTCGCGACGTCCGCGTTCATTGAGCGGACGCGCATGGTCGGGACAGCCGGCGTCCTCCCAGCTCGACTTGGCGTGTCGCATCAGCAGCAGCGTGGCCATAGGAGAGGCTTGCGACGGTGGCGGGACGTTAACCGGCCGCTTCCGAGGGACGATGGGGTTCAAAATAGGTCAAACCCCGCCCGTGCTGCATCGAGACACGGGCGCACGCCTGCTCGTACAACTGCTGCTGGGCGCGCAGCGGCGTTTCGCCGGGCTCGGGGACGATCCGCTCGTGGGTTCCGTCGGGGAGTAGCCGCCGCGCCTTCACATTGTCGCGGAAATAGGTCTCCAACGTCTCCACCAGCCGCGCGGAGCACTCCGCGTCTTCCACGGGGACCAGCAGTTCGATGCGGCGATCGAGGTTCCGCGGCATCCAATCAGCGCTGGCGATGAACACGCGGGGGTCGCCGCCGTGATGAAAGGAGATGATCCGCGAGTGTTCCAAAAAACGGTCGACGATGCTGACGACCTCGATGGACTCGCTCAGCTTGCGGACTCCCGGCCGCAGGCAGCAGATGCCCCGGACGTTGAGCTTGATCTGCACGCCGGCCTGCGAGGCCTGGTAGAGGGCGTCGATGAGGACCGGATCGACGAGGGCATTGACCTTGGCCAGGATGCGGGCGGGGAGGCCGTCCCGCGCCTGCTCAATCTCCACCTGGATCAGGTCGAGGAGCGTGTCGCGGAGCGTGAGGGGGGCGGCTTCGAGCTTGCGATATCGCTGGGGCTGGGAATAACCGGTGATGGCATTGAAGAACTCGACGGCGTCGGCCCCCAGATCGGGATCGGCGGTCATCAGGCTCACGTCGCTGTACAGACGCGCGGTGACCTCGTTGTAATTCCCCGTGCCGAAGTGAACGATCCGCTGAATCCCCTGCTCGCCGCCGCGGCGGACGATCAGGCAGCATTTGGCGTGCGTCTTGAGGCCCTTGACGCCGTAAATCACCTGGGCGCCGGCTTCTTCCAGCCTTCGCGCCCAGGTGATGTTGCGGGCTTCGTCGAAACGGGCCTTCAACTCCACGACCGCCGTGACGTGCTTGCCGTTTTCGGCGGCCCGCAGGAGCGCGGCCACGATCGGACTGTCGCGGCTGGTGCGGTAAAGGGTTTGCTTGATCGCCAGGACGTCCGGGTCGGCCGCGGCCTCGTCGAGCAACCGTTGCACGGGCTCAAAACTCTCATAGGGATGCAGCAGCAGCACGTCCCGCTGGCTGACGACGTCGACCACTCGCTCCCCGGGGGGGAAATCGGGGGAGGGCTGCGGCGGCCACGGTTCGTACTTGAGCGCTTCAAATCCCGGTTGATCGGCGATCCGCAGGAACGCCGCCAGGTCCAGCGGACCGGGAATGCGGTAGGTCTGATCCGCCGGCGCGCGGAGCACCTGTGTCAGGAACGAGAGCATCTGAGGGGAAGCGGCCTCTGCAATCTCCAGCCGCACGCATTCCGCCAGCCGACGCTCCGTCAAAAGCTGCTCCATTTCATCCAGCAGATCGGAGGCTTTGTCCTCTTCGAGTTCGACTTCGGCATTGCGGCTGATGCGAAAGGGGATGCACTCGGCCACGCGTTCGCCGGCGAAGAACCGGTCGGCGAACATCTGCACGGCATCCTCCAGCAGCAGATGCGCGACGCCGGTCTCGGACGGGAGAGGCAGGAATCGCGATGTGCCGGGACCAAAGGGAATCACCGCGAAGCGATCCGCCGAATCCTCATCCCCCTGGCGAGGCGCCAGCCGCGCGCAGACACTCAGCACCTGGTTGGGAAGGAGGGGGAAGTCCTCCCGGCAGGTCACCGCCATCGGGGTGAGGATGGGAAAGACCTCATTCTCGAAGATGCGCCGCAGGATCCGCCGCTGCGCCGGCGTGAGCGTTTCGGGACGCAGACGACGGATGCCGGCCGCCGACAGCTTCGGTTCCAGGTCCTCCAGATAGCAGCGGTACTGCGTCTCCACAAGCTGCTGGACCCGGCGGCTGATGGCCTCCAACTGCTGGCGCGGGGTGAGTCCCGCGGGGTCCGGGCGGGTGACCCCCTGCTCCACCTGCGCCTGAAGCGCCCCCACGCGGACTCGAAAAAACTCATCCAGGTTGGACCCGGAAATCGCGAGAAACCGCAACCGCTCCAGCAGCGGGAGAGACGGGTCCGTCGCTTCTTCCAGCACGCGCTGATCGAATTCCAGCCAGCTCAACTCGCGGTTGAGATAGGCCGGTCTGTTGGAGGGTCCCCTGGGCATGAGTCTGTATCCGCTGTCGGCGACCATTCTGCGGGCGTGTCGGGAGGGGATCAAGGGGGGCCGGCCGAAGCTCGAGGGCTTGCGCTTTGTACAAGCTTGGCGAAGGGCTTCTGTTCGCCGGCTGGCTTGTCAGCCGGGCCTGATCGGTCCTCGCGGACAGCGATCTCCCCCCGCGTGAACTCCGCGACAGGCCTGGATCAGGGGAGGGGAGCTGCGCGCGGTGAATCAAGATTCACGCCCATCCCCCCTCCTCACCTGACCGTCGGACGGAAGAACGTCCCGTATTCTCCACGCCCCGCTCTCTACTCTCCCCGCTCGACTCTCCACCCAACGACGGCGCCTCCGGTCACGACCCCAACCGCTCCCCCTTGAACAGCTTGCGGCCGAGATTGGCGTTGTACGGCGTCCAGTGGGCGTCGGTGTTCGGATCGCTGACAATCAGCGACTGGAACTCGTTGACCTTCGCATCGAGGTTGTCGAGGTGATGCAGAAAGATCGCCTCCGGAGTCATGGGGAGCTTGGGGCTGCCGAACTCGTAGCTGCCGTGATGGCTGAGGATCATGTGCTTGATCCGCAGCAGGTGCTCCTCCGGCAGGCTTTCTCCCAGCACCTGCTCGACCAGCGCCGCCTTTTCATTGAGCATTTCAATGCCGATGACGAGGTGGCCGAGGAGTTGCCCTTCGTCGGTGTAGACGAACGCGGCGTCGAAGCCGAGTTCGCGCACCTTGCCCAGATCGTGCAGGAAGATGCCCACCAGCAGCAGGTCGCGATCGACGGGCGGATACAGGTCCACGATCCGGATCGCCGTCTCCAGCAGGTTGACGATGTGCTCCACCAGCCCGCCGTGGTAGGCGTGATGCAGCTTGACCCCGGCCGGACAGCGGGCCAGCTCGTTCATCAACGGCTGGTCGTTGAGGTAACACTCCACCAGCGTCCGCAGGGGCCGCCGCTCGATGGTCAGCAGAATCTCCTTCAGCCGCCCCAGCAGCCGGTCGGTCTCCACCGACGTCCCCGGAATGAAGTCCGAGAGGTCCAGTTCCTCCGCCTCCTGGGGAACGATATGCGTGAGGATGATCTGCAGGTTTCCCTGATAGAGCTGCACCTTCCCACGAATGCGGACGAACTGCCCGGCGGAGATGTGGGCCAACGCCTCCTCCTTGACGTTCCAGAGCAGACCGCTGATCTGGCCGGTCCGGTCCCGCAGTTGCGCCAGCAGGTACAGCTCTGCATTCCGATTGGCCCGCAGTTGCTTGTCAGCCAGCAGATAGACCTCTTCGATCGTCTCCCCGTCCAGGAGCGTATTGACGTAACGACGCGACATGCGAGCCTGCCATTCCCGAAATGCCACTGATGGCGCACCCGCGCAGCGCGCATCACAAGAGCAACGGAGAACCACCACCGGCGCCATCTTAGAGAACGCCGGGGCGGTTGTCTGCCGCACCACGGACGTTCCACAGGGGTTTGCCGCGACGGGCGGACCGGCCAACTCTCCCGCGACCCAACCTCGGGGCGGGTTCGCCCGGGAACCAGATCTCCGGGAACGGGAGGAGCGCGGGGTGCGACCAACTCCCGAGCGCGCCCGGGTCGTCAGGCCGCATGGCGGACCGGCTCCGGCGTCGCCGGACGCTGATCCTGACGCTGATCCTGGCGGTGGAGGGGTCCGTGCTCCGGACCGGCACGCTGGTCAGCCGGAGGATTCTGCGGAGCGTCCGGTCCCGCCTGCCGGGGGACCTCACTCGACGCCGGGTCCGGTTCTTCCGCGCGGCCGCCGGCAAGCCCCGTCAGCACCGCGGGGAGCGTGACCAGCGACACGAACAGGCACGTGCTCAGCCCGATCACCAGCACCTGACCCAGGCTGGCCAGTCCCCGATGCGAGGCCACAAGCAGGCTGCCGAACCCGCTCATCGACGTCAGCGACGTGAGGATGATGGCGTTCATCGTGCTGGGCGACGTGCGATACGGCCCGGTCTGTTTCCGGAAGTCGTGCAGCACGTAAACGCCGTTGTCGACGCCGATGCCGAGAATCAGCGGCAGGACGATGATGTTGGCCGGATTGAGATCGACCCCCAGCCACCCCATGGCGCCGAACATCATCCCCAGCCCGACCACGGGCGGCGTCAGCGCCAGCAGGAGATTGCGGACGTTGGCCCCGTCGAAGACCGCCCCCACCGCCAGGGCCATGACGACGTACAGCGTCAGCAGCCAGCGGGCGTTCTCCCAAGGGTCGAGGCTGCTTTCACTCACCATCGCAAACACGACCACGATCAAGGGCGCCAGGAGTGCCACCCACTTCGGTCCCGACTCGAGCATGTCGATCAGGAGCACCAGGCAGATCACCAGGAACGCGGACCACCCCGCGTTGATGTAGCTCTGTCGAATCTGGCGGGCGGCTTCAAAGTTTTGCAGCGGCGTGCCGGTCGCCTCCGGATCGATGCTCCGCACGTCCGCCACGAACCGGGCCAGGGGCGCCTCATCCCACACCTGCTCCCGCGGAAAGACCCGCAGCAGCCAATCCCCCTGCGGACTGACAAACCGGTCGCGGATGGCCGAGTCCAGATCGTCCACGGTCACCGGCGCAGGGTCGGCGGCGGCGGCGATGTGCTCCAGCTCCGTCCTGAGCGCCGTCAACATGGCGTACTGATAGCTCTCCAGGAACTCCACCTGTCGTTCCACCGGCAGCTTCTCGAACCCGTCGAGGAAGGCATCGAGACGCGCCGCCGCGGCCCGGACGGCGGGATCGCCGGAGGCCTCCAGCACGGTCAGCAGCTCCTCCAACGCCTGCCCGATCGTCAGCGGATCGATCTGCGGCAAGTCCCGGGGGATGGCGGAGAGCTGCGCCAGGCGGGCGCGGATCGCCTGCACCAGCAATTGCGTCTCCGACGGCGGGTAGGGGGGCATCGCCGTCGCCAGGTGCTCCACGTGCGCGACCGTCGGCAGCGCTTCGAACTGCTCCGCTCTCCGCCGCGCCTCGCCGGGACTGCTCGCCAGCGAAACCGCATACAGCAGCGACGCCCCCGACTGGCGAAAAATTCTCTGCTGCACCGCCACCGACTCCACGTCATCGGCCTGAAGATTGAGCAGGTTGGCGTCGTACCGCACGCGGAAACCCCACTCGCCTTGACGCCAGTCGATTGCCCCCGCCCCCACCGCCACGACGAGGATGAGACTCAGGCCGGTGAGCAGCAGCGGGCGGCGCGCCGTCAGCCGCCGCAGCCACTCCGCGCGGAAGGGAGTCGGCAGTTGTCTTGGCTCCACCCTCCGATCCGCGATTTTGAGCAGCGGAGGGAGGACCAGGAACGCGGCCGCCGCACACAACACGATCCCCCCCCCGGCGATGATCCCCAGTTCCGCCACGCCGAGGAATTGCGTGAAGGCCGCGCACAAAAACGCCAGCGCTGTCGTGATCGCCGCCGTCGCGATCCCCGTCCCCACCGATTCGCTGGTGCGCCGATGGTCTCATCGAGGTCGCCGCCATTCCGCCGCAGTTCCAGATACTTCGCCAGATAGTGGATCGCACAGTCGATCCCCAGACCAATCAGGATCGCCGCAAACGAGACCGACAGAATGTTGAGATGCCCCACCGTCACCGTGGTGTATCCGATCGCCCACGAGAGACCGACCAGGAGCATCACCAAGGCGATGACCGGATGCCGCACGCCGCGAAACCCCACCAGCAGCAGCACGGCGACTCCCCCCAGCGAGATCAGCGACGCCCGCCCCATGTCCATCTGCGAACGATGCATCTCGTCTGCTTCCAGCACCGGGATGCCCGTGAGGCCGAAGGTCGCCTGGGGAAATTCCTGTGCGGCCGCCGCCAGCAGCGTGCGAATCCGTTCAATGGCCGGCGAGGTCCCGCTGAAGTCCTCCGGCGACTGGATCGGCACCGCCGTCAGGAAACCCATGGTCCCATCTGGCGTCGATTGATAGCGCACCGCCCGGAGCGCCTCCAACCGCCCCCGCGCCAGCGGAAAGACTTCCGGCCAGGGAGAGAGAAACCCTGCGGCGGCGCGATCCGGAACCCCGCTCATGCCTGCCGAACCAACGCCGCCCCGGCCGGGACTGATCGCCAATGCTGCAAAGCTCGTCAGGCTCTCGCTCAACCGCACTGCCTGGGAGAGCGTCGCCGCCGTCTCCGCCGCGCGGCCGTTCTGCTCCGTCCACCGCAGGTGGCTGGTCAGGCGGCGGCAGTACGACTCCAAGCCCGCCCGGTCCCAGTGGCCCTCCAGAATGGGACCATAGATCGTCATCTGCTTCAGACCCTGTTCCAGCTCCGCCGGAGAAAGGTATTGCAGACCCTTTCGCAACAGGGGACCCGGATCAAACTTCCAGCTCACGCGCTGGAACAGTTCCGGTTGCTCGCGGAGCTGCATCCCCAGCCGATCGAGCGCCGCCGTCACCACGCGTGGGTCCGGCGACTCGATCACAATCACCAGGTCCGACTGGTCCCCGAACCGCTCCACGAATTGCAGCCACCGCTGCTGAAACGGCGCCCGGGGATCGATCAGGTCCGACCGGCTGGTCTTGAACGTGAGGAACCGCGCCGCCAGCCCCACGCCCAGCACGGCCGATATCAGCATCAACCACAGCGCACTCCCCGGACGGCGCATCTGCGCGCGGGTCACGAGGCTCAGCAGACCGGTCAGCGCGCCACTCGGCGGAGTCTCGCCTGAGCTGCCAGCCATAAGGTCGTCCCTGACACAGAGGCTCGTCGCCCGGACCTCCGGACGAAACTCGGTCTGGTCGTTCCCCACGAATCCCTGCCCGGCGGTTAGCGCGGATCGCACACCCGTCGCGGGGCCGGTGGAGGCGGAAGTCTAGGGAAACCCCTCCCGACCCGGCAAGCAGAGTTGCCGCCTCCCAAACCGCACCCCGTCATCCCCCCAACTGCATTTCCTCCTCTCCGGCCCACTGCACCGGCGGCGAGTTTCGTCCGCCCTGCTCCTCCGATACGATGCTGTCATCAGCGGATGTCGATCGGTTGCTCCTCTGCTGACCGCTGACGATGCCCTCTCTGGAGACCGCTCATGACTCCTCGTCTTGCCGCCGTCCTCCTGGCGGTCACAGCCGTTGGTTTCGGACTCTTCCCCGCTGTGTCCTCGGCCGGCCTGGAAATGGGACTGGCCCGCCGCGACATCACACCCGATGCCCCCCTGCGGTTGTCAGGTTATGGGAACCGGGCCGTTCCTTCCCAAGGGGTTGATACTCCTCTTCATGTCCGCGCCCTGGCATTCCGGGAGACCGGCGGCCCGGTCCATCTCCTGTTGTCGGTCGACACGATCGGCTTCTCGGCCGCCCTGACGCAAGAGGTCCTTCAGGCCGTCGAGGCCCGCCACGGGGTCAGTCGCGCTCGGCTGGCCATCTGCTGCACGCACTCCCATACCGCACCCCACCTGTCGCGGGGGCTGGACAACCTCTTCTCCACCCCTGTGACGGACGAGGAACGAACCGCGGCCGCGGCCTATACCGATCGCGTCCGGGATGAGTGCATCGCCGCTGCGGGGGATGCCATCGCTGCCCTCGCTCCCGGGCGGCTGTTTGTCCTCACGGGGCGAGCGACTTTCGCCCGTAATCGCCGGGTCCTCAAGGACGGCGTCTGGACCGGCTTCGGAGAGAATCCCGACGGACCGGTCGATCACTCGCTGCCGGTGCTGGCGATCACGGCGGTCGATGGCCAGACGCTGCGGGGAGTGGTCTTCAACTATGCCTGCCACTGCACGACGTTCGGCGGCGACTACAACCGCGTCAACGGTGATTGGGCCGGTTATGCCGCTGAATACCTGGAAGCCGCCCACCCCGGAACGATCGCCCTGTGCGCCATTGGCTGCGGAGCGGACCAGAACCCCGAGCGGGACCCGCAGCGCGCCTTGGACATCGCCCAGATGCAAGGCCGGCAGATTTCCGAGGAAGTGCAGCGGCTGCTGCGGGGCGGAAAGCGAGTGGAAGTCACCGCCTCACCGCGAGCCTCGTTTGGCTTTGCGGGACTGCCGATCGACCGTCCTTCCGTCGACGATCTGCGGAAGGCACTGGAAGACCGTCGCCCGCAGGTGCGCCGCCACGCCGAAGTGATGCTCGACATCCACGCCCGCATGGGACGTCTGCCGGAGACCTATCCCATGCCGATCCAGGTCTGGCGGTTCGCCGACCAGTTCGCGATGGTCTTTCTGGGCGGGGAGGTCTGCGTGGACTACGCCCATCGCATCCGGCGGGAACTGTTGCCCAAACTCGCCGCGCCGGCCGCGGGGCAATCCACCGACGAGGGCGCGCCGCAGCCGGTGTGGGTGGCCGCCTATGCCAACGACGTCTTCGGTTACGTCGCCTCCGAACGGATGCGTTCCGAAGGGGGGTACGAAGTCGACTTCTCCATGATCTACTACCTCCAGCCGGGACGCTGGTCGAGCGGCACGGAGGAGGTGATCCTGCGTCGTGTGCACGAACTGTTCGAGCAACGCGGCGGTGATGAACCGCTGTCGGTGAATGACGCCCTCCACACGTTCACGCTGCCGGAAGGGTACGAGATCGAACTCGTCGCCGCGGAGCCGCTCGTCACCGATCCGGTCAACTTCGCCGTGGACGCTCAGGGGCGGCTGTGGGTGGTGGAAATGGGGGACTATCCCCGCGGTGCTCCGGATGCACGGGGCTGGTCCCCCCCGGCCCTCCCCGGCCACAAGGCCTGGGACAGCGGCGAGCCGGGCGGGCGGATCAAGGTCCTCACCGATACCGACGGCGACGGCCGCTACGATGCCGCCACAATCTTTCTCGACGGCCTGCGCTTCCCCACCGGCGTCTTCCCCTGGCGCGAAGGCGTCTTGATCTCCTGCGCCCCCGACATCCTGCTGGCCCGCGACGACGATGGCGACGGCCGCGCCGATCACCGCACAGTCCTCTTCACCGGATTCGTGGAAGATAACCCCCAGCATCGCATCAACGGCTTCGAGTACGGACTCGACGGCTGGCTGTATCTCGCCAGCGGCGCGTCGAATGGCCGCGTGACCTCCGTCCCCACGGGGGAGACGGTGGACGTCTCCGGCCGCGACCTCCGCATCCATCCCGACACCGGCCGCATCGAACCGGTCAGCGGACGCAGCCAGTACGGCCGCTGCCGCGACGACTTCGGGAACTGGTTCGGCAACACCAACAGCGAGCCGCTGTTTCAGTTCGTGATGGAAGACCGGCAGTTGCGGCGGAATCCGTTCGTGCCGGCTCCGTCGCCGCGAGTCTTTCTCACCGACCCGCCGCGCGCCCCGCCGGTCTTCCCCACCAGCCGCACCGTCGATCGGTTCAACGACCTGTTTGCGGCCAACCGCTTCACCTCGGCGTGCAGTCCGTGTGTCTTTCGGGATCGAACGTTCGCCGCCGCGCACGATCCCGCGGCCGATGCTTGTTCCGTCCTTGTGTGCGAGCCGGTGCACAATCTGGTGAGCCGGCTGGAAGTGCGTCGGACCGGCCTCGTGTTCTCCGCGGCCAGGGTCCCTTCCGAACAACAGTCGGAGTTTCTCTCGTCGACCGACCCGTGGTTTCGGCCGGTCCGGCTGATGACCGGCCCCGACGGCTGCCTGTGGGTCTGCGACATGTACCGCCACGTCATCGAGCATCCCCAGTGGATTCCCGAAGCGTGGCAGGCGCGACTCAACCTTTCCGCCGGTTACGACCGTGGCCGCATCTACCGCGTCCGACCTCGCCAGACGCCCCCGCGACCGATCGACAACCTCGCCGCCATGACCGATGCCGAACTGGTCGCCCAGCTTGCCGACTCCAACGGCTGGCGGCGGGACACCGCTCAGCGACTGCTGCTGGAGCGGGCTGATCGCACCGATGCCAGCCTCATCAAGGCCGTCCGATCGCTGGCTGAAATGCATCCCTCCCCCGCGGTGCGCACGCAGGCGCTGTGGACCCTGGTGGGCCTTGTCCCCGAGGCGCGCTCAGACGAGGCCTTGCGCGACCGTTTTCTGGCCAGCCACGACCCGGAACTGGTGATCCAGGGTTTGCGTGTCTTTGGATCGGCCGGATCGGCGCGGGGAGCCGCTGTGCTGGTCGATCTGGCGGCTCATCCCGTTCCACGAGTGCGGTTCGAGACGGTGCTCGCCGTCGGCGACAGTGATGATCCGCAGACGCAACTGCGCGTGCTGAAAACCGCCGCTCTCCACGATGTCGCCGATCCCTGGATGCGGGCCGCCCTGTTGAGTTCCGCGTCGCAGGTCGCCGTCCCGCTGCTCCGCGACGTCCTGGCGAACCTCCCCCCTGCTCCGCAGCGCGAGGCCCTGGTGGAAGGACTGATCGCCACGGCGTTGGGACCTCGTCCCGGACAGGGAGTGGCGGACGTGCTGACGATCCTGGCGCCGGCGGCCGAGGGGAGTCACGGACAAGCAAGCGAGATCGCCCCCTGGCAGTGGACCGCACTCGCCAGTTGCCTCGACGTTCTGGCGCGGCAGAAACAGACCCTGGCAACGCTGGAGGCCAGTCCAGAACCTCAGTTGCAAGCGGCCCTGCAGCGGATCGCACCCCTCCTGGACGCCGCCCGGATGCGGGCCACCGATGCCGAGTCCCCTCTCCCGGTCCGTGTCGCAGCGGTCCGACTGCTCGGCCGCCGCGGGACAGAGGCTCCCGCCGACCGCGAACGTCTCGTCGGCCTGCTCAAGCCGCAGGAGCCGCCCGAAGTGCAACTGGCCGCAATCGAACGGCTCGCCGACCTCCGCGAATCGGAGCCGCTGCTGCGACATCTCGGCCGGCTCGGACCCCAGCGGCAAGCGGCGATCGAGTCGGCGCTGCTTCAGCACCGTGAGCTGACGCAACAACTCCTCAGGGCGGTGCGTGCCGGGGAAGTCCCCTCCTCCGCCCTCTCCGCCGCGACACGTTCCGCACTCCTCAATCACCGTGACGGCAGCGTCCGCGCCCAGGCCGCAGAATTGTTGGGCTCCCTGGAACGCCCTTCCCAGGCGAACGTCAGCCAGAGAGTGGAACGCGTGGCGGCGCTGGGGGGTGATCTGCAGCGCGGCCAGCAGGTCTTCGAGAAACGGTGCAGCGCCTGTCATCGGCTGCAAGGGATCGGGACCGACGTGGGACCGCAGCTTGGGGCGCTCACCAACAAGTCTGCAGAGTACCTCCTGACGGCCATCCTGGACGTCAACCGGTCGGTCGAGCCGCGCTACCGCAGTTGCACCGTGCTGTTGGTGGACGGCCGCTTGCAGACCGGGCTGGTGGTGGAAGAGACCGCCACGAGCCTGACGCTGGCGACGGCGGACGGCCGCCAGCACCCCATTCTCCGCCGCGACATCGAGGAACTGGTGCTGTCCGGCCTGTCGTTCATGCCGGAGGGTCTGGAACGAGACCTGTCCGATCAGGACCTGGCGGACGTCGTGACCTTCGTGCAGCAGGCGCGGTGACGGCGAGACTCACTCGATGATCCGCACGCGGCGGACCCCCTCGGCATACCAGTCGGCCAGCGGGCCGCGCTTCAGACTCCGCAGGGCGTTTGCCGCCGTCGCCCGGCGGAGCTCCAGTTCCGCCGTCAGCACCTCCTCGGTGAAGATGCCCGCTTCGGAAAGGAGATTGCCGTCCGGGGCGATCAGCCGGCTCTGCCCGTGCGAACCGCCTCCGTCGGGATGAGCGGGGGCGTTGGCATGGACGATGTACACGCCGTTCTCCACCGCTCGGGCCTGAATCTGCGCGCGATACGGGCCGAGCTTGCTCTCCTGCGTCACGGGGGACTCGTGCGACACGTAGAACACAACCCGGGCGCCGGCCAGCACCGGCAGCCGCACCAGTTCCGGGTAACGTTCGTCATGGCAGATGATGACGCAGCAAGGGACACCGCAGAGCCGAAAGACCGAGAGGTGGTCTCCCCCCGTCGGCCACGCTTCGGCGAGTTGCACCTTGTGGTAGCGCTCGACGACGTGGCCCGTCTCATCGATCACCAATGCGGAGTTGTACAGGCGGTCTTCTTCGCGCCAAGGCGTCCCCACAACGGCGGCGATGCGGAGTTCGCGACAGGCTTCGACCAGGAACTGTTCTGCCGCGGCCAAATCCTCCGCGGTGGTGGCCTGGATGACATCCGCGAAGTAGCCGGTGACGGCACATTCGGGGAAGACGGCCACCTGCACGCCGCGCTCGGCGCACTGAGACAAGTGCTGGCGAATCTGCCGCAGGTTCGCCTCCCGGTCGCGCGTGGAGCGCACCTGCACCGCGGCGACGTGCAGGCTCTCCGGCTGCGGAGCGCCGTCCGCCACGGCCAACGCTCCCCACCCCAGACTCACACACAACAGGAAGGTCAGCGTGTCGTTCCTCATGGCGGCGCCTGCAGGAGGATGCGGCCCGCCGATCAGAATACCGCGCGAGGATGGTCAGGAAACAGCGACGGGAACGCGCCCTCTCATGCGGCGGCTCGGTCTTCATCGGTGCTCTGGAAGAGTCGCCGGTAGACGACGCAGCTTTGCAGCAGTTGCTCGTGCGTCCCGCTGGCGAGCACCTGGCCGTCGTCCAGGACGACAATCCGGGTGACGAACTGGAGCAGGCTGGGGGTCATGGAGTGCGTGACGAGCAACACGGTGCGGCCTTGGCAGTAGTTTTGCAGGGCGCGGTGAATCAGCGCGGCGCTCTCGTTGTCGATGGCGGAAGTGGCTTCGTCGAGGATCAGGAGCGCGGGGTTGCGGACGATGGCCCGAGCCAGCGCGATCCGCTGTCGCTGCCCTCCGGAGAGTTCCTTTCCCCGTTCGCCGATTCGCGTCTGCATTCCCTGCGGGAGGGCGTCCAAAAGGGGCGTTACGTAGGCCTGATCGGCGGCCTGGCGGACCTGGTCCTCGGTGGCGTGGGGAGCCCCATAAGCGATGTTCTCGTACACCGTCCCGTCGAACAGCACCGTGTCCTGCGTCACCAGCCCGATCTGTCCGCGCAGGTCCGCCAGCTTGACGGCGTTGATCGGCACGCCGTCGATGCGAATGTCGCCGGAGTCGCAGTCGTAAAAGCGGGGGAGCAGGTTGACCAGCGTCGACTTGCCGCAGCCGTTCGCCCCTACGATGGCCACCACTTCCCCGGCCTGCACGCGCAGGCTGAGGTGCTTGAGGACCGGTCCGCGATGCGTGGCCCCCGTCCCGGGAGGATAGGCGAAGGTGACGTTGTTGAATTCTAGGGTGCGGCTGAGCCGCGGCAATGGACGCGGACTCTCCGGATCGCGGATTCTCGGCTGCTGATCGATCAGTTCAAACACGCGGTCGATCGACACCCCCGACCGCTTCAGCCGCGAATACACGTTGGACATCTTCCGGCACGGATCGAGCATCCCCGCCAGCATGGCGTACAACCAGGCCAGATCGGAGATGTCGGGTCGGTGCGCCGCCAGCCGGATGCCCCCGATGTCCTCGGTGTGATTGAGCACGAGGTACGCGGCCGGCAGCAGGGCCGCAAACAGGGCCAGCATCACCAGCACCTCGGTCGTCGGCTTGGCGATCGAGTCGATGCGGACCAGCCCCACCGCCTTCTGGAGGTATTCCTTGTACTCGAGATGGAACTGCGTGCGGTGCCGCGACGCCGTCCCGAACGCCAGCACCACTTTCAACCCCTCGAAGGTCTCTTCCAGGATGCGGTACAGCCGCGACATGCTCTCCGTCATGCGGCGGCTGGCCCGCTTGACGAGCTGGCCGTAGCGGAGAAAGAAAATCCCCATCAGTGGAGCAAACAGCATCGCCAGCACCGTCAGCCGCCAGTTGATCCACAACGCGATCGCCAGGCAGGCCAGGCACTTGAGCGGCTCGCGGACCAGCCGCCCGCTGATGAGGTTCATCCCCAAGGCCATCTGTTCGGTGTCGAACGTGAACCGCGACATGAGCTGCGCCGCCCCGTGCGACATCAGCGCGGGGTAGTCGAGCTGGAGCGTCTTGCGGAACATCTCCTTGCGGACGCTCATCAGCACGATCTGCACCACGCGGCCGACCATCACGTCCTGGACGAAAATGAACACCCCTTTGAGAATCGTGGCCACCAGCAGCACCACGAGGATCAGCGTAAACGTCTGAAACTTCTCGCGGGGGACCCACGTCATGACGTGGGTCTGAATCCAGCGCATCCGCCAGGCCCGGGCGTCCGCTTCGTTCCGTTTGCGCTCGGCGCGGACCATCGCCCCCAGGGCGTCGGCAAGCTGCGGATCGGATCGATCCCGCCCCTCCTCCCGATGTTGTTCCACTTCCCGCGCCAGTCGTTCCTGCGTCTCTCCCCACTGAGTCGATTCCAGTTCCGCGCGCTCAATCTCCCCCGCCACATAGGTGTGCAGGCTCTCTCCCTCCAGCAGCACCTTGACGACCGGGAAGGCCACGGAGAGGTTGGCCCCCCACAACACCGCCACCAGACAGCCGAACAGTGTCGAGACGACTAGCGCCCGCCGATGCGGCCACAGATACGGAATCAGACGTGCGTAGCTGCTCCCCACGGCTCCATCCGCTGCTTGAGCCTCTTCAGTGCTTGTGCAGGGGAGCGCACTCCCGGGTGTGTTTCGGGAGTTCCCCTGCTTTCAGTTCCAACCATCCCGGTCGAAAGGGGCGGGATTAGAGCCGGAATCCCCCCCTGTGTCCATGCGAACTTGCCCGGGAAAGTGGGAGAGAAGTGCGGGTCAGAAGAAGATGAAACGCCTGCAGTGCTGATGATCCTGCCAGGCTGAGGGAAGCGTCAGAAAGGGCTGCGCGACGTGAAGAATCCGGCCGGGGAGACCCGAACGCCGCGCCCGAGTTCAGAGATGTACTGCACCAATCGCGCTTCAGCGGCCGGGAGATCGGCGCCGAGACGCGCGGAAAGGGGCGGAGGTGCTCCTCCGCGGCGTAGCTCGCGCAGATATTGGGAGAGCAACTCCTGTCCGCCCGGGGCCTCGTGCAACAGGTAATGGACCCAGGCCCAGGCCTCCTGGTAATCCTCCCGGCGCATCTCGACCACTTCTTCCAGGCGTTCCAGCCGACGGAGGTCCGGCCGCCATCCCGCGGCGGCCGCGTTCGCCAGCGGATCAACGTGCTCGCGATTGAGATGCCGTGAGTCGCTGCTGCCGACCTCGAAATACTCGGCGATTCCCTCGTCCAGCCAGAGCGGGACCCGGCCGACCGCCGCGTGCAGCAGGCCATGCGTGTACTCGTGCCTCAGGTCGACCATCACCTGCTCGCCCCAGTGGGCATAGACGGCCAGTTCGCGGGGGGTGCCGATGAAGAAGGCACGCCGCGCGGGGAGGTTGGGGTGTGTCTCGCGCATGTACCGGGCGTAGCGGTCCCGATCGGAAAAAAGGTACACGACCACCTCCCGCTCGCCGGGAGGGAGGCTCAGCGTTTCCGTCAGCCGCGTGCGGATTTCCCCCAGTTCCTGGAGAATCTGCTCCTCCTGTGGGAGTCGCTGGTCGGTGAGGAGCAACACCTGATGACTGCGGACGGCATGGCCGCTGGGAAGCCCCTGGGGGACCGGCTGGCGGGCCGCCGCGCAACCCAGCCCTCCCATCAACAGCACCAGGCCGGTGGCGCAGACACGGACAGCAGCGAGCGGCGACGCGCGGCCGCAGTCTGAGCGCCGATCGCCATGCCTCCCTGCCATGCGGCGCGATCCTTTTCTACGGGCCGTTCCGAGGAGGGAGGATGGTCGCAAATGGGACCGCGGCCAGCAAGAGGGATTCGATTCGAGGGCAGGGAAACTCGAAAGGTCCGCCAGCGGAACAGCGGGTGTGCTCGCTGAGGGGTGAGAGATCGCCGTCTCCGGGAGATTGTCAGGGGGAATGCGGACGGCGTGTTGATCATCGAACCGGGAACTCCACCCCCACGGGGATCACACCTCTTCTTCCCGCAGACTCCTCGACTTGGATGGGGGGATGCTCCCAGCGGAGAGGTGATCGCCGACCGCGAAGAGCAGACCGGCACGGCTGGCAAGCCAGCCGGCGAACCCGGCCGGCGAAACCCAGCCGAAGAAACCCAGCGACGAGCAGGGGATTTGGCCGATCGCGCACGGCGGGAGCCGGGAGAAGAGTTCCACGGCAGATGGACGCCCATTTCGCGCAAGAGTATGCTGATCTGTTACAACGACGTCGCGGTTCGTTGCGACCCTTGGCCTCCCCATCCCTCGCACCGAAAAGTACGGAACCATGAGCCACGTCCCCTCCCATGTGACTCGACTGGCCGGACTGCTCCTGTTGTCGGGATTCCTGACGGGGAGGGACGTTGGCGCTCAGCATCGGCACAAAGCCGCCGGGGGACAGGTCCATCAACCGGTCGAATTCTCGCTGCGCTCGGTCCGGGACGGCGCCTGGTCCGATCCCCGCACCTGGGAGCCTGCGCGGGTTCCCGCCGGCGGCGACCGCGTGCTCATCAGTCGAGGGACGCGCGTCACTTACGACGTCCAGAGTCCCGAGGTGATCCGGCTCGTGCAGGTGGTGGGGACGCTCGCCTTCGCCCGGGACCGCAATACGGAGCTGAACGTCGGGCTGCTGACGATCCGGCATACGGACGTCGGTTCGGAACAGGGCTTTGCCTGCGAGTTCGAAGGGGCCGAGACCGGACCGCAGACGCCCGATGAACTCTGGCCGTCGCTGTTGGTGGGAACCCCGGACCAGCCGATCCCCGCCGAGCACGTGGCGCGCATTCGCCTGCATCATCTGGAAGGCCTCGACCCCAACGACGCTCCGGCCATTGCCTGCTGCTCCGGGCGGATGGAGATTCACGGCAGCCCCCTGAATCGCACGTGGGTCAAACTCGCCGCGGATGCGCGGCCGGGGGAGACGCAGGTCACATTATCGGAGGAGGTGAGCGGGTGGCGCGTCGGCGATGAGGTCCTGGTGACGGCGTGGCATCGTGCCGAGGGACAGGGGTCGTTCCGCCGGAACAAGCAGCCGCAGACCGAGCGCCGCCGCATTGCCGCCCTCTCTGGCCGGACGCTCACGCTGGACGCGCCGCTCGAGTTTGAGCACCGCGGCAGCGGCGAGTTCCGCGCCGAGGTCGCCAATCTTTCCCGCAATGTCATCATTGAGAGCGCGGCACCGGAGGGGGTCCGCGGACACACCGTCTATCACGCCCACAGCCGCGGCGGCATCAGTTACGCCCGCTTCGCCCATCTCGGCAAGGAGGGGGTCCTGGGGCGATATCCGATCCACTATCACCTCGTCGGGACGACGATGCGCGGCAGCAGTGTGCAGGGGGTGGCGGTGGTCGATTCCCACAACCGCTGGGTGACAATCCACGGCACGCAGTATCTCGTGGTGCGGGATTGCATCGGCTACCGGAGCGTCGGGCACGGTTACTTTCTGGAGGACGCCACGGAGGTCTACAACCTGCTGGATCGCAATCTGGCGGTGCAGGCGTATTCCGGAAAACGTCTGCCGCAGCAGGTCCTGCCGTTCGATCCGAATGACGGCGCCGGCTTCTGGTGGAGCAACGGCCGGAACACCTTCACCCGCAACGTCTCCACGGAGAATGATGAATACGGTTACCGCTACGATATGCAGCATTCGCGGTCATTCAGCGCCACGCTGCCGATCCTGCAGCCGGACGGTTCCCGACGCCCCGTGGACGTCCGCACAATTCCCATCTGGCGGTTCGAGGAGAACGAGGCCCGGGCCGAAGGTTTCTACGGCATGGTGGTGGCAGCCAACGGCGACAGCCAGCCGGACGTCCCCCTCCGCGACCAGCGGACATTGGAGCAGATTCGCCACATCGACTGGACCGGTCCGGATGCCCGGCATCCGCACGTCATCCGCCGGCTGACGATCTCCGGCGCGCACTACGGATTTCGTCCCCACAGCCCGTCGATGCTGATCGAGGACCTCCGCATCGACCGGGTGGCCTACGGCGTCTATCGCCCTGCCCTCGACAATCACGTCTACCGCAACGTGCACCTGTCCCACGCCGGTCCGGAACCGTTCAACCGTGGCATGGACGACGCCAGCGCCCAGAACGGGAGTTTCAGCGTGGACGGCCTGCGGATCGACGATCTCACCGGCGGCGATCAGCGGCATCCGGTGGTGCACATGAGCGACAACAACCTTACCGGCCGCGCGGAGAGTCACTTCCGCAACGTCTCGTGGCCGCAGGGGAGCGCGCGACGGCCGATCTTCAACCGCGGCGGCAGCGTCCGCGTCCCGCCGATTCTGGATCGGGGCGTGCCGTACTTTGTGCACGACTACTTCGGACCGGGGCGGCACGCCAAGATCGTCAGTACAGCCGCCCTCGACCTGCTCCATGACGGACATGAGTACCGATCCGACCCCCCGCTGACCGGCGACGAGTCGGCGGTGGCGGAAGTGACCGATGTCGAGTGGCCGACACTGCTCGATCCCGTGGATGACGTCCCCCCGGCGACGATCATCCTGGCAGTCCGTGCGGTGGGGGAGCGGCTGCACGTTCGCGGCGTCTCGCACGACAACGGAGAGATCGCCGCCATCCGCGTGAACGGTCAGCCGGCCGAGGTGCTCGCACGGCAAGCGGGCGTGGCGGACTGGCAGGTGCTGGTGGACCGACCGAAGGATCATCAGCTCCTCGCTGCGGCAGTCGATGACGCCGGCAATCAGGAACAGACCGGGCATCGCCTCCGGCTGGCGGCTCTCCTCCCGGCGGACGGAACCGATCCCAGCGTCGTGGGAACGCGCGGTCAGTAAGGCACGGGAGGGAGCGATGTCCGGGCAATGTAAATCGCAGGATGGCAGAGCGCGTGCAGGGAGGTCGCCAGGGTTGTTCCTGGTCGGATGCAGCCTGCTCGTCGTGGGCGCCGCGGCGGGGCGGGCGGCGGAGCGATTTCGGAACCTCGCGGCCGAGAGTCCGCTGCCGCGCGGATCAGGTCTGGCGGCGGCATATCCGGGCGACGTCGGGATTGCGGCCGATCCCCGCGTCGTCTTTGCCGACAACTTTGAAGCCGGACACTTCCGGAACTGGGACGAAGTCCGCAACGACGGCCAGGAGGTGCTGTCGCTGGTGGATGAATCCGCGGTGGAGGCGCGGCTGGGCCGCAAGTCGTTGCAGGTGACAGCGTCACTGGGTCGGAACACCGGCGGGGGTCTCACCCAGTGGTACCAGCCGTGCGACCCGGTCTTCATCCGCTTCTACACGAAGTTCGCCGCCGACTGCGATTACGTGCATCACTTCGTGACGCTGCGGGCCAACAAGGGACTGCGGGGGGGAGACCGCTGGTCGGGCTTCGGGGGTGCGGGACAACAACCCCGTGGCGATGAACGGTTCTCCACGGCACTGGAACCGTGGGGCGACTGGGGACGGTTGACGCCGCCGGGGAAGTGGAACTTCTACTCCTACTGGCACGAGATGCGCCCCAGTCCCGACGGGAAGTATTGGGGGAACTCGTTCCTCCCGGAGCAGCCGCAGCCCATCCCCCGGGACCGCTGGATCTGCTGCGAGTTCATGCTCAAACACAATACCCCCGGCCAACCGGACGGCGAGCAGGCTTTCTGGATTGACGGGGAGCTCCTGGGGCACTGGCGGGGGATCAACTGGCGGACCTCGCCGACGTTGTGGGCCAATGCCTTCACCCTGGAGAGCTACGTCACCGACCGCTGGACGAAGAACCGCGTCAACGTGGTGTCGTTCGACAACGTGGTCATCGCCCGCGAATACATCGGACCGACTCCCTGAGCGGAGGGCAGAAGCTTCCCCCCGCGCAATGAAGCCGCCGGTCTGAGGGTGAGGAGGCCGTGTCCTCAGCAGGCGCGTTCTCCCGCCTCAGCGACGGAGGGGGTGGAGGGACGCGGCCGCTCCACAAACCGGATCATCAGACCGAGCAGAATCAGTCCCCCACCCGCCAGGGTCCACCACGCCGGCCGCTCTCCCCAGGCCAGCAGCACCCACACGGGAACCAGCAGCGGCTCGATCATCCCCAGCGCCGTGGCTTCGTGACCAGGGATGCTCCGCAATCCCCGCGCGAACAGGATGTACGGCAAGCCCATCTGCACGATGCCGAAGGCCGCCAGCAATCCCCATTGAATCCCCTGCGGGACGGGGGCGGCGCCGCAGGCGAACGGCGCCAGGCAAATGGCCGTCGCCAGATGATTGAGCGCCACCAGCCACGCGGATTCCAGCGCCCGCAGGTTCCGCAAGGCCAGCACCACCCCGGCGTAGCACATTCCGGAGGCCAGTCCCCATCCCACGGCAGCCGGTGCGGCCCCCCGCAGCTCATGCCACAAAATCGTCCCCACGCCGGCGGCGACGAACAGCAACAGCCACCAGTCGCGGCCGATGGCCCGTTCCCGGAACACCGTCACTCCCACCAGCAGCACCCACACGGGGGCGGTCATCTGCAGCCAGATGGCATTCGCCGCCGTCCCTTGGGCCATCGCCGACAGGTAGGAATAGTTCATGGCCGCGAACAGCAGCATCATGGGAATGAGCCGCCAATTCCAGCGGGGTGCGCGGACCAGGGGCCACAACACCACGCACGCAAACAGGGCCCGCCAGAAGGCGAGGACCGGTCCCGGCCAACCCTGAAACGAGGGGGCCTTGGCAAAGAACCCGCTCATGCTCCACAGAACGGCGGCAACGAGCACCAGCAGCCGCGCCCGCACCACGGACGCGGCCAGACGATCGGCCACGTCGGACTCCTCCGCCAGTTCCCGGGGGGTGACAGGAATTGCTCCATTGCCGTCGGTCATGGGAGCGACCTTCGACGGCGGGGGCGGGAAGGTGAAGCAGATTCACAACCTCTCTCTCCCCTGCTCCAGGGGAGAATGCCGGGGTGAGGGGTGCGCGATGCTCCGGGCTTTCGCCTCCCCCGGCCGGGGGCCGCCCTCTCCCTCAACGGGGAGCGGGTTTTGAAACGTCCTCTTGTCAGGAGCAGGGTTCTCATTTCCAGGGTGTGTGAGGGAAAATGGTTGCACCCATCGTCCCGGGTCGTCGTTGCATCATCGAGCGGCCAGTGCACCTGCAATCCGCGAACCATCGCCACATGACCGTCGAACAGATCATCTTCGGACTTTATCTGGGGGTGGGGCTGATGCTGTTCGTGTTCGGCATCCCCCTGTGGCGTTGCCTGATCCCCCCGAACAGGTGGTGCGGGTTTCGCACGCCGAGCACCGTCCACAACGAGCACATCTGGTATCCTGTCAATCGAGTGACCGGGATGTGGATGATGGCCGTTGGTCCCGTCACGGCCCTGACGGCGTACGCCGTCTACCGGGCCGGCCTGGCGGGGGACGTCGCCGCGTGGATCAACCTGGCGGTGTTGTCGATCGGGATCGTGGGGATGGTGGTGCACGCGGGGACCATCTTGCGGGGGCTCAAGAAGACCGGATCATAACACCTCGCGGGGCCGGCGGGGTGCGGGGAGACTGGACTCATGCGACGGCGGACCTGGCTGAAATCGAGTGCCGCGGCTCTGTGGTCGCCGGCGTTGCTGTCGGCACTGGAACAGGAACGCGTGGAGGAAGCGGCCGCAATCCTCCAGGAAGCGACCGCCAGCGGATTGGTCCAGGCTGCCACGCTGTGTGTCCGGCAGGGAGAGTTCGAGTTCCTCCGCGCCTTCGGCGGAGCACGGTCCGTCGATGACCCGTTCCTGCTCGGTTCCATCACCAAACCGATCTGCATCTCCGCCCTGATGACACTCTTCGATCAGGGGAAGTTCGGCCTGGAGGATCCCGTCCAGAAGCATCTGCCGGAGTTCACCGGCGCGGGACGCGAACAGATGACGATCCGCCATCTGCTGACGCATACGTGCGGCCTGCCCGACCAGTTGCCGGAGAACAACGCCCTGCGGGCTCGGCACGCCACTCTGGCGGAATTCACGGCGGCGGCGGTGCGGACACCGCTCCTGTTTCCCCCGGGGACGAACTACAGCTACTCCAGCATGGGCATCCTGCTGGCGGCGGAGATCGCCCAGCGGCTCAGCGGCCGGAGCATTCACGAGCTGACCGAGGAGATGGTGTTTCAGAAGCTGGGGATGAAGCACTCCGCGCTCGGTCTGGGCCGCTTCAGCCTGGGGGACGTCCAGCTCTCCCAGATCGAACATGCGGCGCCCGAGGCAGGCGCCGGCGACCCGGCGGCGAAGGACTGGGACTGGAACAGTCCCTACTGGCGCAAACTCGGAGCGCCCTGGGGCGGGGCGCACTGTTCCGCGCCCGACCTGGCCCGCTGGCTGGCAGAGTTCCTGAACACCGAGGGGAAGGTCGTGCGGCCGGAAACCGCACTCCTGATGCGCAGAAACCACAACCCCCCTGGGATGACTCCACGGGGTCTGGGCTTCGCCCTGGGCGCTCCCTTGGGCGGAGAACGGGTCTCGGCGGAGACCTTTGGACATACCGGCTCCACAGGGACCATTGCCTGGGCCGATCCGGCGACCGAGACGATCTGCGTCGTGCTGACATCGCTGCCGGCTCAGGCGGTTCAGCCGCACCCGCGTCAGCTCGCCGCGGAGCGCGTGGCCGCCGCCGCACGCTGAGCCGGTCGGCCGGCGGGAGACTGCCGACGGGCGGTGCGGCACTGTTGCGCTGGCGGGTCCGGCCGTCACTGATCCCACTTGATCCGTGCGAAGAGCGCCAGCAGCTTCTGTCCGCGGACAGGATTCAGGTGCATCGCGTGGGCGATGCGGCCGCGCAGGTGCGCGGCAAAGTCGGGATGACCGTCGCGGTTCTGGCTGGCGGGACCGTGCCGGACGCAGTTGTGGAGGATCGCCTTGAGCGCGTCATACTCCGACCGCGCCAGGTTGGGCTTGTGATTGACGACGACTCCGGTGACGGACTGCCGCTGGTTCGCCCGCAGCACGCGCCGCTTGGCGCGGTTCACTTGGAACCCTTCGTCGCGGATGATCTGCTGGACGAGCGGAATGAATTCTCGCAAGGCGGGGACGAAGCGCGAATCGCCGGAAAAAGTGAGGTCATCGGCATAGCGGGTGTAGGCGACGTGCCACTTGGCGGCCAGTCCGGACAACCGGGTATCGAGACCGAAGGCCGAAAGGTTGGCCAGCGCCGGCGAGGTGCACGCCCCCTGGGGGAGATGCCGCGGCATGTACCGCCAGATGCTCGTCGATTCTCCCAGCGGGAGCTTGAGATTTCCCGGCGCCGCCGAGGTCGTCAGCCGGGCCAGCCAGAGGGCCACTTCGCGGCTGTAGCCGAGGCTGCGAAAGATCGCCACAACCCGCGACTGCCGCACCGACGGATAGAAATTATCCAGGTCAAACTTCAGGACCACCCGTTTACCGAGGTGCGGCTGCGCGTTGGTGAGGATGGACCGTCCCCGCACGAAGCCATGTGCCGCGGGATGGGCCGGAACCGGATCGAGAATCTCCCGCAGGATTCGCTGCTGCACCTGCCGCAAGGTCCCTTTGGGGGACTCAATCAGGCGGTGACCTCCCGAACGTTTGCGGACCCAGCGGAAGTGATAGTGCGCTTCCTGGGTCGATTGCGGGCGGCGATTCTCGCAAAAGCGGTAGGTGAGCCAGGCCACCTTCCCGATGGGAAGCTTCAGCCATTCGGCCAGTTCCTCCGGGGTGCGGAGGTGGGGCAGGCCGTAGTAATCGAGCCACCGCAAATCGGCGTCCTGCGAGAGATCGAGGAACGCCTTGCGCTTGAAGTCCCGGTGCGCAAAACGATACGGCGGCTCGAGCGACTCCACCAGCTCGCGTTCCCGCTCCGTGGGAACAAGGCTCGACTGATACCGCAGCGGGGGCAGCCGCTCGAATCTTCGCCGCCCCGGCTTGGTTCTGGAGCGAGCCGGTTGCGGCTGCTCCGCCTCCCGTGCGGGGCCGAACAGCCAGCGTCGGAGCAGTCCAAGCAGACCCATAGGAGCACTGAGGCAGCAGGCGGCGAATGCTGGCAACGACGTTGTTTCGCAATCACCGAGTCGTCCGATCCACCCCGCCCGGGATCGGCTGGGTCTGGCAGCAGAACAGAACGCGGTGACCCGGGGGCCGCCCAACGGATCCTGTGGCGAGTTTGATGTGTCGCACCGCTGCGACACAGCAAACTCACGCGACGAGATGCACTCAACGCTTCTTCCGTGGGGTAGCCCCACAGCGTCCCGAAGGACTGAGCTTGGGCGACCACCGGGTCACACGACCGAATGCTATCGCAACCAGCGTCCCCCGTCGAGGGGCAACCGGGCGAGGCGCCGGCCGTCGCTGGAGCTTCGGGAGCAGGAGGGACCAGGATTCCGGCGGCGGCTCGCCAGAAATCAGCTTCTCCCGATGGAACCAGCCGGACCGGAGGACGTAGAATCGCAGTCGCGAAAGCACTCCCCGGCTCTCCCTCCGCCTGAGCGGTCCCTCCCATGACGCACCCCTGGCATGACGTGATCCCCGGCGAACACCTGCCGCAGGAATTCACCGCCGTCATCGAAATTCCGTGGGATCATCGGTGAAATACGAACTTGACAAGGCGACCGGGCTGCTGAAGCTGGACCGCATCCTGTACTCGGCCGTCTTCTATCCGGCCAATTACGGTCTCATTCCGCAGACCTACGCCGAGGACGACGATCCGTTGGACGTGCTGGTCCTCTGCCAGGAGCCGGTGGCCCCGCTGACGCTGGTCCGCGCGCGGGCCATCGGCCTGATGACCATGATCGACTCCGGCAAGAAGGACCACAAGATTCTCGCCGTGGCCCTTGACGACCCGGAGTACATGGGCATCCGGGAGGCCACGGAGCTGGCGCCGCATCGGCTGGAGATGCTGCGGCGGTTCTTCCAGGATTACAAGACGCTGGAAGGGAAATCGGTCGAGGTCGACAGGTTTCAGCCGGCGGAGACGGCTCTGCCGATCATCGAAGCGGCGCTGGAACGTTACAGCGAGCTGCGGCGGCGGGGGTTCGGACGCCATTGAGCAAGTGGGGTGCAGCCGCGGAATGGTGGTCCGGTCAGGGGCGCGTTGCAGTTCCACATCCTCCGCTCGCCTGCTCCAGGGGAGAGGGCTCCCACCCAGCCCCGCCGACGGCGTCGGCGGCTGGCGGAGCCGAGGGACGGATCAGGGGTGCGGCGGGAGCGATTGCGTCGCGCGGGGGGGCACGTCGGTCCTGACGGGACGGTCC
>JBBIJW010000024.1:0-85620 GCA_037445755.1 Planctomycetaceae bacterium
GATGACACACCGTGAGCAACGACCTCCCGGGATGGCAAGAGAGCAAGAGAGAAGGAAAGCTCGTGGAGCGGCCCCGGCCACCGATCGACGGCTGCACCCACACCATGCTGGCTGACGGCGTGCAATTTGACAGGGGGCGAGCGGGGGGGGAGAATCGGGAATCTCCGCTTCGAGGGGCTGACGGTGCGGGCCTGGCCCTCCTCCGGACGCATTGCTGCCGCCGGTGGATGCAAGGTCTGTCCCCGCGCCCCGGAGTGCGCCGCGGGAGCGCCCTCGGCAGGCCGGAGCTCTCCACGCCCCCCCACGGTTCCCACCCCTCGCCAATCCCCTTTTCCGGAGGAGTTGTTGATGAGTCTCCTGCGTCTTGCCGGCGGCACGGTGTACGACCCGGCCAATGGGATCCAGGGCGAGGTCCGCGACCTCTGGATCGAGGGGGAACGTATCGTGGCTCCTCCCGTCGATCCGCAGCGGCGTCCGGACCGCACGCTGGACGTGACCGGCATGGTGGTGATGCCCGGCGGCGTGGATATGCACTGCCACATCGCCGGACCGAAGGTCAACTCGGCGCGGAAGATGCGCCCCGAGGACAAGCGCACGGCGCCGCCGGTCAAACGGGGGCCGTTCACCCGGTCCGGGACCGGCGGCAGCGTCCCCAGCACCTTTGCCACGGGCTATCTCTACGCCGGACTGGGGTACACGACGGCGTTTGACGCCGCCATCCCGCCGATCGCCGCGCGGCACGTGCATGAGGAGTTTCACGACACTCCCATCATCGACAAGGGTTTTTACGTCTTGATGGGGAACCATCACTACATCCTCAAGCAGGCGGCGGCGGGCGAACACGAGCGGCTCAAGGCGTGCATCGCCTGGCTGCTCAACGCCACCGGCGGATACGCTGCCAAGCTGGTCAATCCCGGAGGCGTCGAGGTCTGGAAGACCACCGGCGGGAACGCCCGCTCCATCGACGACCCGGTCGAGCATTTCCACGTCTCACCGCGAATGGTGATTCGCGAAGTGACCCGGGCGGTGGATGAGCTGCGACTGCCGCACGCCACCCACATCCACTGCAACAACCTCGGACTCCCCGGCAACTGGACGACGACGCTGGAGACGATGCAGGCGATCGAGGGGCATCGCGCCCATCTCACGCATATCCAGTTTCACAGCTACGGCGGCGACCCTGACGACCAGGCGACGTTCCACTCCAAAGTGCCGGAGTTGGTGGAGTACGTCAACAGCCATCCCAATCTCACCGTGGACGTGGGGCAGGTGATGTTCGGCGAGACGACGTCGATGACGGGCGACGGTCCGCTGGGTTATTTCCTGCATCAGATTTTCCATCGCAAGTGGTTCAATGCCGATACGGAGATGGAGGCCGGCTGCGGGATTGTCCCGGTGACGTACAGAGACAAATCGCTCGTTCATGCCCTGCAATGGGCCATTGGTCTGGAGTGGTATCTGCTGATGAAGGACCCGTGGCGGGTGGCGATGAGCACCGATCATCCCAACGGCGGTTCGTTCCTGGCGTATCCGCAGATCATCGCCCTGCTGATGGACCGCGGGTTGCGGCAGGAGATGCTGGCCCGGGTTCCCGCCGGAGTGCGCGAGCGCTGCACACTGCAGGACCTCACCCGCGAATACACCCTCAGTGAGATCGCCATTATCACCCGCGCGGCGCCGGCCCGGATGCTGGGTCTGAAGAACAAGGGACACCTGGGCGTCGGGGCCGATGCCGACGTGACGATCTATCAGCCGGAGGCCGACCTCCAGCGGATGTTTGAGCTCCCGCGGTATGTGATCCATCGCGGGGAAGTGGTGGTGGACGGTGGGCAGATTCAGCCTCACAGCGACGGCAAGCTGCTGCACGTGACGCCCCCCTTTGACGAGGCGTGTCTGCCGGACATCCGGACCTGGTTTGAGGAGAATTACACCATCCGCTTCCGGAATTATCCGGTGGACCTGAGCGCCATCCCGGACCGGGAAGTGATCGGTTGAGCCGGCGCCGTGCGAGGAACGCCGGTCCTCCGGCGGCGCTGCAAGGCCGCTTATTCGCCGGCCTGTCTGCGGCTGCGGATGTGCCGTTCCATCTCCGCCAGCACTTCGTCCGTAGTGAGGCGGGATGTGTCGATGTGGATGGCGTCGTCCGCGGGTCGCAGGGGAGCGACCGCCCGTTCCTGATCGCGACGGTCCCGCTCCTCCTGCTGAACCAGCAGCGTCTCCAGCGGCACCGCTTCGCCCCGGGCCGCCAGTTCCAAACGCCGCCGCTCGGCGCGGATCTCCGGGTCGGCCGTGAGGTAGAACTTCACCTCGGCGTGCGGGAAGACGACCGTCCCCTGATCGCGCCCCTCGCAGACGTAATCACCCCGGGCGGCCATTCGCCGCTGGAGGGCCACCAGATGCGCACGCACGGCGGGGTTCTGGGCCACCACCGAGGCTGCGGCCGTCGCTTCCGGCGAGCGGATGTCGTCGGTGACGTCGACGCCGTTGAGCCAGGTGCGGCGTCCATCCACGACGATCTCGAGGCGGGCTGCCAGGTCGGCGCTGGCGTGCGGTTCCTGGGGATCGATCCTGTGTTGGAGGCAGGCGAGTCCGACGGCCCGATACATCGCGCCGGTGTCGAGATAGCAGAACCCGAGCCTGCGGGCGAGTTCGCGGGCGACGGTGCTTTTGCCGGTTCCGGCCGGGCCGTCAATGGTGATGATCATGCCGCGCGATTGTCGCTGTGGATGCCTGTGGGGCGTTCGTCGGGAGAGGAGCCGCCACCCCTCCGGGGGGTGATCCCCCGGATGATGGCCATGTTCCACATGTTCAAACGGGAGTGAGGATTGCTGTCCCGGTGCCTGTGTGGCACACGGCTGGCAAGCCAGCCGGCGAAGGCGAACCATCTCTGGGCGGGAACCCAGCGAAGGCCCGGGGGATCCGTGCCGAACTCGACCCTCCCCGTCGGTTTCGACAGACAGTGTAGTGAGTTCGGGGGAGGACGTCCCCGATGCCGGAGGAGGGGGTACCTGTCACGCCCCAGGGGGGAATCCACCTCCGCCACCTGCGTCAAGTTCCTCTGACCACGGGGATTCCCGTCGGTCGTCGCAGCGGTTTGAGAGTGGTGGACTTCCGGCTTCCCGCTGAAAAGTGGGGGGAGGAGGGGTCAAAGTGCGTTGTATCGCGAGTTCCGAATTCGCCTCAAAATGTGGCCGGGAGGGCAAATTCTCTGGAACTTTCGGCGGCGGCTCCGTATTCATAAAGAGCCGCATTCGCGGGAGGCGCCAGAAGATTATGCACTGGCGCGGCCTCACAACACCCTTTCGAGGCCGTGGTCGTTCCGGACAGGCTCAAGCACTTCAGGGGGGATCGGCATGTCGCGCATGGTATGGCTGGCGGCAGTGTGGGGTTGCCTGGGAGGACTGGGGTGGGGAGTCTTGCCGGCGGCGGAAGAAGTCGAAACGACGACCGATCCCGAGTTCACCCCGGCGGGAACCACGGTGCAGGCTCCCCAGTTGCGGGGGACTCACAAGCAGGTTCGGACCATTCGGCCGATGCACAACGGCCAACCGATCCATCTGAATACCTATTGCCTCAGCCCCTCGGGAGACATCCTCGCCTGCGTCGGCGGATCGAATTACACCTATGAACCGGATGGGCAGGGGGGATACCGTTCCATTCAATCGCTGAGCCAGACGTTTGTGCAGGTGTATTCCCCCGAGGGGGAGTTGAAGGCAGAGTGGGCCGTCCCCTTCAAGCCGACGGCGATCAACGTGGCCCCCGACCGGACGATCTTCGTGGCGGGGGAAGGGAAACTGGCCCGGCTGTCGCCGCAGGGAGAGGTGCTCACGACGGCCGACATCCCTCAGGAAGGGGACCCGGAAAAGCTGCGCCAGGAGGCGATTGCCAAGGCCCGTGAGCAGCAGGCGGAGTGCATCGCCCGGCTCGAGAAGCAGATTGAATTTGCTCAGCAACAGGCGGAAAAGATTCGCGCCGTGCCGGAAGCGGAACGGACGAAATCGCAGGCGGCGCGGCTCCAGGCCTATGAGCGGCAGGTGGAACTGTACCAGGCGCAGATCAAGAGTCTGCAGGAGCAGCAGATCGAAGTCGCCATCTCGGCGGTCTCCCGCTCGGGGGTCGTGACGGGACTGGCCGTCTCCGATCGGCATCTGTTCGTGTGCACGGGGAGTTCCAGCGGGGCCGGGTATGACGTCATCCGCTGCGACTTCGACTTCCAGAATCCCAAGCGGGTGCTGACGGGTCTCCGCGGCTGCTGCGGGCAGATGGACATCCAGGCGCTGGGCGAGCGTCTGGTAGTGGCGGAAAACACCAAATTTCAGGTGGCGCTGCATGACCCCGACGGCCAGCCGCTGAAGGCCTTTGGCGGGCGCGACCGCACGGGAGGGGCCGGCTTTGGAAGCTGCTGCAACCCGATGAACGTCCGCTGCTGCGCCAATGGCGAGATTCTCACCGCGGAATCGAGCATCGGCGACATCAAGCGGTTCAGCGCGGACGGCAAGCTGCTGGCGTACATCGGCCGGGCGAAGATCAGCGGCGGATGTAAGCACGTCGCGATTGATTGGGACCCCCAGCTCGACCGCTATTACATGATGAATGTGGCCGATAACTCCATCTGCGTCCTCGTCCCGCTGTCCGAAGCGCCGGAATTCACCGCGGAGGAACTGGCGGCCAAGGCCGCGCGGGAAGGACTGGGGCGGAAGCTCGTCGGCACCTGGCGGCTCGCCGGCACGCGCCCGAAACCGATGCGTCAACAACCGGAGTCGGCCCTCGGCGTGGTCATTCGATCGCTGCTTGGCGGAGGGGCGTCTTCCTCCGAGAGTGCGCGGACCGACGTCCCCTTTGAATCTGCCACCTTCCGTCCCGATGGGACGTTGGACCTTGCCGGAGGGGTGTACGGTCAGTGGGGGACCAGCGGCTGGCAATGGTCGGCCATCCGGCAGGACGAGGCCGCGCGTACCGTGGCCTTCGATCTCCTCATCGACGGCATCCAGTACGTCAGCCTGCGGGCGGAGATCGTCAACGACGACGCGATCAAGTTCTCGGCCCTGAGCGGCGACCGCCCGACGATGACCGGCACGTTTGACCGGGTTGCCAAGGAGAGTCAGGTCGGGGCCCCCGCGGACGCCCCGCCCACGGTCGAGCAGCCGGGGTCCGCCGTGGCGGAACCGGCGCCGGCCCCCGGATCGTGATGCGTGCGCCCCGGGCAAGTGGTCGTCGTCCGCTTTCCCGGAGCATCGTTGCCCAGAGAGCGAATTCGCCACTTTCCCAACACTCAACCATGTCCCCGCGCCTCTTCACCTTCCTCCCTCTGCTGATCGGTCTGATCGCCGCTGGCGTCTCCGGCGGGGAGAACCGCGCCGCCTCCCCGCTGACGTTGGTGGTGATGGACCCGCTGGCTGCACCGCTCGCCTGCGATTGTGTCCAGGGTTACGCCCAGCGGAAATATGAGTTGCTGGGAGCGTTTCTGACCAGGCGGCTCGGACGCCCGGTGAAAGTCTTCTGGAGTGAGTCGCTGGTCCGCGCTCTGGCCGATCAGACGGAGGGGCGGGCCGATCTCGTCATCGGCAAACATTCCGTCGTCCTGCATGACGCCCGGCAGGCTCAACGCACCTTTGTCCCGATTGCCTCGCTGACAGGCAAGGACGGCTCCACGACGCAAACGGGACTCCTCGTGGTGCGAGCCGCGGATCCGGCGCAGAGCGTGGCCGATCTCACAGGCTATCGCATCTTCTTCGGTCCGGCCGACTGCGATGAGAAGGCGCTCGCGCCGCGCGTTCTGCTCCAGCGGCACGGCGTCCCGCTGCCGGAGAAGCTGGAGGTCTATCCCGCGTGCAGCAACGCGGCGACGGCGCTGGTGGAACTCGCCGCCGACGTGAAAGCGGCCGCGGTGATCTCGAGCTATGCCGAGCCGCTCCTGGAGGGGTGCGGCACCGTCAAGAAAGGGGACCTGCGCGTGATCGGCGTCTCCGATCCGGTCCCGTTCATCACCGCCTTCGTCAGTGACGCCCTCTCGGCGGCGGAACGGGAAGCGGTTCGGACGGCGCTGCTGGACGTGGCGACCGAAGCCGAACTGCTGATCGGGCTGGAGACGGGGCTGGGGTTCGTGGAGTATGAACCGCTGCCCCCTCCGGGAACGCCGCCGGCCGGAGATGCGGCAGTCTCCGCCACGGACCCCGCGACAAAAAAAAAGAACTGACGTCGCTCCCTGACGACTGGCCCCAATTTCGCGGTCCCCGGCGAAATGGGCGGGTGCATTGGCTGCCGGAGAGGCTGCCGGAGGCTCCTCCGGTGGCGTGGCGGGCGGTCCTCCCCTCGGACGGAGTGGGTGGGCTGGCCGCGGCAGAAGGGGTCGCGGTCCTCGGCTGCCGCGATCCGGACGACACGAAGGATGTGTTCCTGGCGTTTGAGGCCCAGACCGGCCGTCCCCTGTGGCTGGTGGACTATCCCGCCGCCGGGAAACTCGATTATGGGAACTCTCCCCGCGCGACCCCGCTCATCCACGCCGGATGGGTCTATCTCTGCGGGGCGTTTGGTCACCTGACGTGCGTCGATCTGGCCACGGGAGCGGTGCTGTGGCAGCGGGACCTGGCCGCGGACTTCGGTACGCCGCCGCTTGATTGGGGCCTGGCGAGTTCTCCCCTGCTGCTGGAGGATCGTCTGATTGTGCAACCGGGGGGCATCCGCGGGTCGATCGTCGCCCTCGACCCCTACACGGGAGAGACCCTGTGGGCCAGCGGGACCGCTCCCCCCGGTCACGCTTCGCCCATCGTGGCCGACCTGGGGACCGGCCCGCAGATCATCAGCTATGACAAGCTCTCCCTCGGTGGCTGGGACCCCGCGACGGGAGAACGGCTGTGGTCGCTGGTGCCGCCGCAGCGGGGAGACTTCAACGTGCCGACGCCGCTGTGGCTGGACGGCCGGCTGTGCGTCGCGACGGAGAACAATGGTGCGCGGCTGTACCGGCCGGGGGCCGACGGCTGCCTCGACCCCCGGCCGCTGGCAGTCAATGACGATCTCGCGCCGGACGCCCATTCTCCCGTGGCGGCCGCGGGGCGCGTCTTCGGTGTCTCACGAGGACTGGTTTGTCTCGATCCACAGGAGGGATTACGCACGCTCTGGATCGCCGAGGACCGGGTGTACCGGGAGTATGCCGCACTGGTTGCCACCGAGACGCGGCTGCTGTGCCTGACGCTGGATGCGCAACTCATCCTGATCGATGCGACGGCGGCGGAGTATTGCGAACTCGGTCGGCTGCGCCTGCGGGAGGACGGGGCCGAGACGCTCTCTCATCCGGCCCTCCTGGGGAAGCGGCTGTATGTGAGGATCGGGCAGGAGTTGCTGTGCCTCGATCTCGATGCACCGGGACGTTGAGGGTGTTCCGTGTCCCGGCCGTGCCACGGCCGGGCTTGGGGAGTGCCACGGCCGGGCTTTGGGGGAATACCACGGCCGGGCTTCGGAGCGAGGAGGTTTTCAGATGCGCAGGTGCTCCAGAGCTTCCGACGCGGTCCGCACATAACCCACGTAGAAGGGACCGAACTCCGCATATCGGGCCGAGGCCCGGTCGAACCGCATGGTGTAGACGATCTCCTTGATGTACTCCGGCGCGCGGGCCCACAGCGTCACTCCCCACTCCCAGTCGTCAAAGCCGGTGGAAGCCGTGATGAGCTGGCTGACGCGGCCGGCGAACTTGATCCCCGAGGTGGCATGTTCGGCCATCATCTGCGAGCGGGCACTGAACGGCTCCAGGTACCAGTTGGCCAGCGGATGACGCATTTTGTTCATCGGATAGAAGCAGACGACCGGAAAGGGGGGGAAGTCCGGATACAGCCGCTGCTGATTCATCATGGGAAGCCGCTGGGCATAGGCATTGACCTTGGCCGCATAGGCCGGGTCGTCCGGGGACGTGCCGTCCTGCCGGAGCTTTTCCGCATACTGCTCCACCGTGGGGACGTACTCGGAGACCTCGGTGATGGAGACGAACGAGTACGTCGGCGTGAGCACGGTCCCCAGCGGAGAGGCCCGCAGTTCCTGCGTGAGGGCGTCGATCTTGAGCGGATCGGGGTCCATCAGCAGCAGACCCAGATCGGCCCGATGCCCCGAAACGACGGAGACTTGCAGCCGCTGTGGTGCGTCCGCGGCGTCGGGGCTGAGGAGCTCGATCACCCGCCGACGGCCCAACGCCCGCTGAGACGTTGAGAGTGATGCCAGGGCCGCCGGATCAACCTTGTAATAGATGTGCAGCGCGTGCCACCCCTCACTCATGCGGATGGTGGGTTCGGGGAGCGGCTGCGGGGCGGCCGGTCGGGAAGGTGCGTGGGACATGCGGACTGGTGGTCAGGTCGATGATGGGTTGAGAGGCGCTGGTGTCACTGCGATGCTACTGCATTGTGGGTGGCTTGTGGAGTTGCCGTCGCAGCGGGACACACCCTTGGCGGCGGCGGTGAAGTGAGGCTGAAGCATCTGCCGGAGCAATCGCCGTGCGGCCGCAGGAGTGGGATGAGTTCGACGACCTCCCGCCGGACCTGTACCCCATTCGCCTGCAAGGACCGTGGCAGCTTGAGGACGCGGCTGTTGTTGCTCCGTCGTCCCCCACATCGTTGCAGTTGCCGCTGGATGACACCGCGCTCGCCGCGCTTCCGACGGGGCCCATCCGCCTCACCCGCAATTTTCAACGGCCGACCAACCTTGATCCGGAGGAACGGGTGTTGCTGGTGCTTCCGGATGGCTGTGTTCCCTTGGCAGTGGAGCTGAATGGGCGCGTGCTTCCGCCGGGGCGGCGATTGGAAGGTCGTCTCGTCTGGAATCTGACGCCGGAGCTGCGTCCCAGCAATCGGCTGGTGTTGCAGTTCCCGGCCGCGAAGAGCGGAGGACGGACAGGGCTGCGCGAACCGATCCTGTTGGGGATCATGCCGGATGCGGACGGTTCGTGGTGGGCCGGCCTGGAAGAGGCCGACGCAGGGTGACAGCTTCCCTCAACCCACCCTTTGACCACCGTTGCGGGTGGCAGGAGCTGCGAGGGAGAGGTTCGGCGGGGCTGCCAGCGGCAGCTTGAGCGTGAAGATCGTCCCCGTGCCGACGGCGCTGTCGACGCGAATCCGTCCCTGGTGCGACTCGACGACCTCGCGGCAGAGCGCCAGCCCCAATCCGGTCCCCCCCTGACCTTGCGCGTCTGCCGTCTTGGTGGAGAAGAAAGGGGTGAAGATGTGCGGGAGCTTTTCGGGCGGGATGCCGCAACCGGTGTCGGCGACGGCGATTTCGCCCACCCCCTGTTCGTGGTTGGTCCGCACGGTGATGGTCAGCACGCCCCCGCCGCTCATCGCCTGCCGCGCGTTGATGAGCAGGTTGAGCAGCACCTGCTGAATTTGCCCGGCGTTCACGAGGGCGTAGGGCTGGTCGAGAAAGCGGGTCTCCAGCCGGATGCGGTGCACGTGCAGGTCCTTTTCGACCAGCACCAGCACGTCTTCCACCAACTGAACGAGACTGAGTGACTCGCGGCGATCTCCCTTGGCGCGGGCAAAGGCCAACATGCCGGTGGTGATTTTGCTGGCGCGCTGGCCGGCCAGCAGGATTTTGTCGAACGCCTTGTCGCGGGTGGGAGCGTCCTTGTGCCGCAGCCCCATTTTGGCGTAGTTGATGATCGTGGTCAGGATGTTGTTGAATTCATGCGTAATGGACGAGGCCAGTGCGCCGATGGAGGTCAGCTTCTGCGCCTGGATGAGCTTGTGGCGCAACTCCTCGACGTCCCGCCGCAGCCGGGCGTTCTCTTCGCGGAGTGCTTCGAGCGTTTCCATCGGCAGGCACGCGCCCCCCGGAGGGGCATCCGACGATCAGCCAGACGGCCGGGCGCAGCGCCGCTCGCCGGGCCGCGGTCCGTCTCTCACGATCATATCGGTCGGAAGGGACGAACCACTCCACGGGGCTTGGCCTCGCCGTGACCATCCCTTGTGGAGCGGACGGCACACTTTGCCCAGACCACCGACTTGACATTCCCTCCCGATCTCCGCAGCGGCCAGACGGTCAGGGAGTGTGGCGGAGTAACGTTCGCGTGGCCGCCAGTTCGGCCGCCAGACCCTCGACCAGCGACGGCTTCCTTTCGCCTGGGAGCACGCCCCAGGTGTAGGTCTCGACTTCCAGATGGGGGGCATAGGGGAGGCGGGACGCCGCCTCGACCGCGCGACGCAAGTCGTCCCGCGTGGTCCGCAGCGGTCCGATCGACTCCGCGTTGACCGGGACGTGAAAGTGCGTCCGCCACTCCTCGGCCTCGAGAAACTCCACCGGAGGCACGGCGCACAGTTCCTCGTGCAGATCGACGCAGCGGAGAATCTCCCCGTTCCGGCGGCGGGCCAGGGTCTGATGGAGGTAGCGCGGCTCAACGTAGCGGGCCAGCGCCTGACGGCCTTCCCTGTTCTCGGCCGGCCGCTCCAATCGCAGCGCGCACGTCAGGTGCACTTTGTTGATCCGCACTTCCGCGGAATTCAGGCGGGCGATCGAGGCTGCCACATCCTCGAACTCCACCGACTGGTGGCAGACGTCGTAGCAGACTCCCAGATGCCGGCGAGCCACGTCCCCCAGACCGGCCGCCTCCGCCGCCGCTTGCAGACGCTCAAAAAAGTGCACGGTTTCAGCAGTCGTCTCCAGCACACACAACGGCTCCGGCTCAATCGCCAGTCGGATCACGCGGCCGGCGTCGTCGTGCAGATCGTCGAGGCTCCGCGCCAAGTCGAGCAATTGCCCGATGCACCGGTCGACGAAATCCGGCTCGCGGGCGAATTCCTTGAACCCGAGCGGCACAGTGGAGAGGCTCCCTTCGGTCCCCTCCGGCAGCAGTTGAGCGAGCAGCTCTGCACACTGCTGCGTGTACTCGCGGCGGGCGTGGGTGGTCCAGTCGGGGAGGTAGACCTGCTCCTTGACGCGTTCGCTGTGGAAGTCCCCGTAGGGGAAGGCATTGAGGGTGTAACAGTCGAGCCGGTGGTCGGCGAGTGCTCGCTGGAGCCGTTCGAGGGCGGCCGGCGACTCCCGCAGTTCGCGGACGACCGCCGCCGCCAGCCACAGTCCGGCGGCGATCGGCTCCCCGTGGGCGGACTGCACCGGGGCGGTGTAGTGCTCCAGACCCTGCACCACTTCCGACACCGTTCGGCCGGGGTGGACGTTGGTGCAATAGCTCAGCGGGAGAGTGCTCAGGGACATGGGAGAGTGCCGGCGGCCATGTTCACGACCGCGACTTCCTCACGGTCATCACCTGCACGATAACACATCGGCGGCGGCAGGTCCGGTCTGTCAGGAGGAATCGTCCGATGTTCGGACGCTTCCCGCGGGTGAGCGAGGAGCGTCGGCGACGACCGAGCAGGTCCGGCGGGCAAGCCGGCGGCGGACCTGGAATCTCCCAGGCAGGCTCACCAGGCATCGTAGAGAAACACCTCCACTTCCCCGCCGGGCGCGTAACCTTCGCTTGCTTCGGGAACGATGACGAAGCCGTCGGCCCGGAGGGTGGAGGAGAGGATCGCAGCGCCGCTGAGGGCGAGCGGCTCCACCCCAGCGGGAGTGAGGCGGACGCGGCAGTAGTCGGTGCGGCCGATTTCCGAGACGATCTTGCGCGCCACCGGAGCGACCATTCGCAGGTATGGCCAGCCCTCCGACCTCCCCCCCAGGCGCCGGATGGCCCGACCCGCGAAAAAGTCATACGCACACAGACACGACACGGGATTGCCCGGCAACAGGAAGACCAAAGCCGCTGCGACCGTCCCCATGCCGGCCGGACTCGACGGCCGCATGGCCAGACCGTGAATCGCCAGGTTCCCTGCTTCCGCCACGAGCCGCGGCGCATAATCCTCTCCACCCACGCTGGACCCACCCGAGATGAGGATGACGTCCGCGCCGGGCGCCGTCAGAGCGCTGTGGATGGTGTGCGGTTCGTCCGGGAGCGGGAGCACGGCCTCCAGCTCACCTCCGTCGCGAGCCACCAGTCCGCGCAGCAGAAAGGAGTTGGCCTCAAAAATCTGGTGGGGCCCCCGGGCATGGCCGGGAGGGACGAGTTCATTTCCGGTGATGAGCACCCGGACGACCGGCCGGCGGACGACGGCCAGTTCCGTCACTCCCAGAGAGGCTGCCGCCGCCACGTCCTGCGGCCTGAGTCTCCGTCCGGCCGGCAGAACGGGGGTGCCGGCCCGCAGGTCCTCACCGATCTGTCCGACGTTCTTGAGTCGCGGGACGGCGGCTTGGATGTCGACGCAGTTGCCTCGCAGGCGGGCGAACTCCGCCGGGACGACGGCATCGGCCCCCGCAGGGAGCGGCGCTCCGGTCATGATGCGCACGGCCTGACCGGGTTGCAGGCGGCCGTCCCACCCGCGGCCAGGGAGCGACTCTCCCACGACCTCGAGGGAGATCGGGCTGTAATCGCCGGCGCCGACTGTTTCATCGGCCCGTACAGCGTAGCCGTCCATCGCTGAGCGATCGAACGGGGGGACGTCGATTGGGGCGATGAGGGGTTCGCTGAGGACGCGGCCCGCCGCATCCGCCAATGGGACGGTCACGCTGGCGAGGGGTGCGGTGTGGGTATCGACCCACTGGCACGCCACGGGGACGGGGGTGCGGCGCAAAAAACCCCGCATCCGCACGTCGTTGGCGTCGGCGGCCGTCGCGGAGGGACCCGGCGCGTCACTTTGGGGAGAATCTCCAGAACCAGTCACGATTTGTGTCAGAGCCTCTGCTTGAAAGGCGGGGCGGGTCGCCCTACATTGAAAGATCGACCGGATGAGCGGCCGGCCCTGCGGACGAGTTTTTGTTTGTCATTCGATCCCGGGAGGCGGTCGAGGGAGAGCGGCTCATCGGTCGCGGCCGTTGAGAGTGAACCCGCCACCGCGGAGTGGGGTGGTTGGGACGTTCACTGCGCGGCGGATTTCGTTGATTCTTGTCGTTCTTTTCCCAGAGAGCTGTCTCGCGGGAGGCGGGGCGGTTCCCTGCATCCAGTCCGAGGGGTCCATGGCGGCAGAAACGAACTCTGACAACGTCATCGAGATTCGGAACCTCACCAAGGTTTATCGCGATTTTTGGGGCCGCAAGAAAGTGCAGGCCCTCAATTCGCTCACGTTGGACGTCAAAAAGGGAGAGGTGTTTGGCCTGCTGGGACCGAACGGGTCGGGCAAGACCACCACGCTCAAGCTCCTGTTGGGGCTGCTGTTCCCGACGAACGGCGAGGTGCGGGTGCTGGGCAAGCCGGCGCACGACGTCGACAAGAACGAGCGGATCGGTTACCTGCCGGAGGAATCGTACCTGTACCGGTTCCTGAACGCTGACGAGACGCTCGATTTTTACGGGCGACTGTTCAACATGCCACCGGCCGAACGTCGCCGGCGCCGCGACGCCCTGATCGAACGGGTGGGCTTGCAGAACGCCCGCCGGCGGCAGCTCAAGGAGTACTCGAAAGGGATGACGCGGCGGATCGGTCTGGCGCAGGCACTCATCAACGATCCTGACCTGGTGCTCCTGGACGAGCCGACGAGCGGTCTCGACCCGCTCGGCACCCGGGACATGAAGGATATGATCCTCGACCTGAAGCGCGAGGGGAAGACGGTGGTGATGAGCAGCCACCTGCTGGCGGACGTGCAGGACGTCTGCGACCGGATCGCCATCCTGTACGCCGGAGAGTTGAAAGTGCTGGGGCACGTGCAGGACCTGTTGCAATCGACGGAGGAGACGCAACTGCGGACTGGTCGGTTGAGCGAGGCCGCGCTGGCGGACGTCAAGGCGGTTCTGGCGCGGCACGAGGTGGAACTCAAGGAGGTCAGCCACCCGACCGCGACGCTGGAGGAACTGTTCCTGAAGACCGTGTCCGAGAGCCGGCAGCGACCGGGGCATCGGTTTGTGGCGGAGGCGCCTGCGGCCGGTTCCTCGCGCGGCTGATCCCGAGTCTCCCTGCACGTGCGGATCGCGAGGTCTCCGCTCCCTCGCGTCCGTTGCTCTCCCGGCGAGCGGACGTTCTGGCGGCAAGTGAGTCATGGACTTTGATCAGATACCCATCGATCCCCTCCGGGCCTTCGGGGCCTGGTGTCTGGTGGTGATTGCGTTCAGCCTCGTCTGCCTGCTGGTGGCGCTGGCGATCTCCATGCTGGCCGCAGGGCTGAAAGGCCCCGGACTGGTGGCGGAGACGCTGTTTCGCGGCGCCCGGGATCTGGCCACGCAGTTGCCGCGCCGCGTCGGGGCCCTCGCCACGCTCACTTTCCGCGAGTCCGTCCGCAAGAAGACCCTCTTCATCATGGGGGTGTTCATCCTGCTGTTCATGTTCGGACACTGGTTCCTGGCGGGACAGTCGCTGGAATCGGCCGCCAAGCGGCATGTGGTGTTCGTGATGACGGCGGTCAAATGGCTGCTGATTCCCGTGGCAGTGATCCTCTCCTGCTGGGGGTTGCCGGCGGACATCAAGGAGCGGTCCCTGCATACCGTGGTCACCAAACCGGCCCGGCGCAGCGAAGTCGTGCTCGGCCGCATCCTGGGTTACAGCGGCGTGATGATGCTGATGCTGCTGGTGATGTCCGTGCTGGGTTACATCTGGCTGCTCCGTTCGGTCCCCCCGGGCGCCCGTTCGCAGCTCATCGCCCGCGTGCCGGTGTACGGCACCATGTCGTTCATCAGCCGCGAGGGGGTGGAAAACGAAATCAAGGGGATCAACGTCGGCGACATCTGGGAGTTCCGCAGCTTCATCGAGGGGATGACCAACGCCCGCGCCGTGTACATCTTCGACGCCTCGGCTCCGGAGGTGGAGCAGATGGACGACCTGCGGCTGGAATACAACTTCGAGGCCTTCCGCACGCACAAGGGGGTGATGGGGGAGAACGTCCGCTTCTCGTTCCATTTCGTCAACAACTCCAAGCATTACCAGGTCAAGTTCCCCCGCAGTTCGATCCCCATTCAGGAGTTCGCCGTCGATCCGGAGAAGCGCGTGGTGATCGTGCCGCGCAAGCTCGACACCCGCAATTCCGATATCCGCTGGCTGGGGGATTACGGCAAATCGGCCGGACCGCCACCGAAGGAACTCGATTTGTGGAACGACCTGCGGGAGAACGGCAAGCTGCAAATCCGCGTCAGTTGCGACGACGGCGGCCAGTATCTGGGGATGGCCCGTCCGGACCTTTTTTTCCGCCTGCCTGACCGCCCCTTCCTCGTCGCCTACGTCAAGTCGATGTTCGGCCTGGGGCTGATGCTGATCCTGCTGGTGACGCTCGGCACTACCGCCAGTACGTTCGTCAAAGGGCCGGTGGCCACGCTGTTGCTCGGTTCCTTCCTGATGATCGGCCAGGTGATGCGCGGTCTGCTGGAGGAGCATCTCCAGCAGACCCGGGATACCGGCCGTCCCCTGGGCGGCGGCATGCTCGAATCGATCTACCGCATCCTGACTCAGGACAACCAGCTCAGCCCCCTCCCCGACAACGTCTTCACCCGCACCATCCAGTGGATCGACCAGCGGATCATCGAGTGGCTGGGGGCGATGCAGAACCTCATCCCGGACTTCCGCATCTTCGACGGCACGCCGTATCTCGCCAACGGCTTCGACATCCCCTGGGCGGTCCGGACCCTCCCCGTGATCCTCACCACCATCGGATTTCTGATCCCCTGCCTGATCGTCGGGACGTACAGCCTCATGATGCGGGAACTGGAGGCCAAGTGATGAACCGGCTCACCTCGCAACAGCGCAAGCTCGCCTACCTGGGGGGGATCATCGTGCTGATGGTCCCGATTGTCTGGCTGGGGCTTCCCGAGGGGGCCTCTCCGGACGAGATGAAGGGGCGGCTGGCCAGCATCCGCTCGGAAAAGGACCTCGGCCAGAGCAGCTTTGGGAACGTTGACCCCGCCAGCAGCACGATGACCCTGGTGCTGTTCGGGTTCCGCGGCATCGCCGCCTCCATGCTCTGGTACGAGGCCGACCAGCTCCGCTCCCGCAAGAACTGGTCTGAACTGGAACACACGGCCGAGTCCATTGTGCTGCTCCAGCCGCACTTCTGGAACGTCTGGGACCAGCAGGCCTGGAACCTCGCCTACAACGTCTCGGCGGAGTTCGACGACGTCAAGGACCGCTTCTTCTGGGTCAAGCGGGGCGCCAAGTTCCTCAAAAAAGGGATCGAGCGCAACGAGAAGATTCCCGAGCTGTACCACTACATGGGGGAGTTCGTCGGCCGCAAGATCGGCTACTCCGACGAACGTGACCTGTTCCGTAAGTTCTTCGTCCACGACCCAGACGAACGGTTCGACCGCGACGGCGTCCCCGACAACGACGGCCGCCCCGAAGACGACTGGATGGACAACCTCCCCGACTCGGAACTCAACCCGGACGGGCTCGACAATTACCTGGTGGCTCGCGAGTGGTTTCAGCGCGCCAACGACGTGCTGATGACTCATGCCGGCGGCGAACAGCATAAGATGGCCGACATCCTGTTCCGCGCCGGTCCCTACAAGTCGCTGATGGATTACGCCCGCGCCCGGTCCCGGGAAGGGGAATTTGACGAGATCACCCGCCGCGCCTGGGAACAGGCCCTGGACGAGTGGCTGCACGTCTATGGAAAGATGGAGTTTGCCACCCTCAAGGGGATGATCAAGCTCAACGGCACCCGCGAGGAATTGCAGCAACTGGCCGAGCGGGACGGCGTCACGCTGGAAGACAAGCTGTTTCACCAGGCCCGCGAACAGGACCTGACCAACTTCCGCTACTGGGCCACCCTCTGCGAGGTGGAGATGCGTCCCGACATGGTGGAGGCCCGGCGCAAGATGTATGCCGGCCGCCGCGCCTGGCTGGAACTGGGAGACGCCATCAAGGCCAACCAGGAACTCCTGCAGGGGATGGCGATGTTCGAGCACATCCTCACCACCTACCGCGACGGCTTCCTGCTCCAGCAGGACGAGGGGCACGAGTTCCTCGAGGACGCCATGGAAACGGTGCTGCTCTTCCGCAGCATCAATGCCGGTAAACCGCTCCCCGACGAGTACCCCCTCAAGGCGATTTTTGAGAACCCGGACCCCAAGTTCGTGGGCATCCGCAACGAGGCGGAGGAGCGATTCAGCCGGCAGATGTTCAGCCAGTAGCCGGGAATTCTCACCTTTCCGAAACGTGCGGCCCGGGCTGGAAAGCCGCCCCCGCCCCCCCTATTCTGACCGTCATCAAAGTTCGATCGTCTCCCCATCCCTGCGGGGGCTCGCCAGCACCGCGCCGCTCCTTGTGACCGGTGGACCCGTTATGCCGACCGTGACCTTCGTCAACGACAAGAAGTCGATCGAAGTTCCTGAGGGAGCCAACCTCCGTAAGGAGGCCCTCAAGCAGGGAGTGGAACTCTATTCCGGTCCGTACCGCTATCTGAATTGCCGCGGCATGGGGCTGTGTTGCAGTTGCCGCGTCAAGGTGGAAGAGGGAGCGGAGAACCTCAGCCCGCCAGGGTGGTGGGAGCGGTTGCACATGCTCATCAACCCCTTTGGCTTCTTCGCCAAACTGGGGAGTGAAAAACCGATCCGGCTCGCCTGCCAGACCCGCGTCCATGGCGACTGCAAGGTCGAGGCCCGGCCGCCCCTCAACTGGCACGGCGAAGAAAAGTTCTGGGAGTGACCTCCCCGCCTGCTCGGACCCAAGCGGCGGATGCGCCCAGCCTGGGATGACCGACGTGACTCTCCCCGACCTCGCCATTGCTGCCGTCCAGTTCGAACACCGCGACGGCGACAAACGTTACAACCTGGGCCGCATCCGTGAATTGACCCGGCAGACCGCCGCCCAGGGAGCCGAGGTCGTCGCGTTCCATGAGTGCTCGATCTCCGCCTATTCCTTCGTACAACCCTTCTCGCGCGAACAACTCCGCGACCTGGCCGAACCGGTTCCGGACGGCCCCAGCGTCCGCGAATTGATCGACATCGCCCGTCAGTCCCGCGTCCATCTCCTGGCCGGACTCTTCGAGCGGCATGGCGAGGACCTGTACAACACCTACGTCTGTGTGAATGCCGACGGCTGTCTGGCACGCTTCCGCAAGCTCCACGCCTTCGTCAATCCCCAGCTCTCCTCCGGCAGGGAGTACGTCCAGTTCGACATCCGCGGCTGGAAGTGCTCGATCCTCATCTGCTACGACAACAACCTCCCGGAAAACGTCCGGATCGTGACGCTGCAAGGCGCGCAGATTGTCTTCATGCCTCACGTCACCGGCTGCCTCCCCTCCCCCATGCCCGGCCGCGGGCTGGTGGACCCCGCCCTGTGGCACAACCGCCACCGTGACCCCGTCCCCCTGCGGCTGGAGCTGGAAGGCCCCAAGGGACGCGGCTGGCTGATGCGCTGGCTTCCCGCACGCGCCTGGGAGAACGGCATCTACGCCGTCTTTACCAACCCGATTGGTCTGGACTACGGCCAGGTCCGCAACGGGAACGCCATGGTGCTGGACCCCTTCGGTGAAGTCCTCGCCGAGTGCCGCGAACTCGGAGACGGCTTCTGCATCGGCCGCTGCACGGAGGAAAAACTCGAGCTCTCCTCCGGCCGGCGGTATCTCCGCGCCCGAAGACCGGACCTCTACGGCCCACTCGTCGCCCCCCCCGACGAGCCTCCCGTCACTCGTCCCGGCTGGAACTTGCAACTCCCCCCTCCCTCTCAGACCAACCCATGACCGCAGCCGCCCCCCGCCTGGGAATCAGACTCCTGGTCCTGGTCCTCCTCTTCCAGGCCTCTGTCGGCGGACAGACCCTGCTGCGGTATCGCTTCGATCTCAACGAAACGCTTCGTCAGAAAATCACTCACGAAGTGACCTCTCAGATGACGCTCGAAGGGCAGAGCGTGCGCGCCACCATGACCCAGACGATCCAGCAGTCGCAGTTCGTGCGCGAGGTGGCCGAGGACGGGACGGCCTCCCTCCAGCCGATGATCGACCGTGTGATTGCTGCCATGAAGATTCCCGCTCCGGTCAACCGGGAGTTCCTGTACGACTCCGCCGACCGCCGCAACGAACTCGCCCTCCCCGGTTACTCCGAACTCATTGACGCGCTGGTCCGCGCCCGCCTGGCCATCCAGGTCTCCCCGACCGGAACGGTCACTCCGCTGGACATCCCCGAAACGCTCTTCCACAGACTCCAGGGAACCCCGGCCGCCTCACTCCTGGGTCCCCTCGCCGCTCCCGAGTCCCTCACGAACATCCTGTCCCTGCCATGGATTCCTCTGCCCGAATCTGCCGTGCAGCCGGGAGACCGCTGGCAGACGACGACGAGTCTCGCGCTCCCCTACGGCCGCCTGGAGGTCCCGCAGACTTACACCTACGAAGGCCCGACGTCCGAGGGACTCCAGCGCATCTCCGTGCAGCATGAGCCGGCACTCATTTCGCGGGAGAGTCACTTCCTGACCGTCCGTCTGCTTGAAGCGGCGACGGAAGGGACCGTTCTCCTAGACAACGACCACGGACAAGTGGCTTCCCTCGAGGTCCTCCAAAACCTCCGCCTGCAACTGACCACTTCGGGCCGCACGTTCACCCAGCAGATTCGCCAGGTCCTCCGTGTCCAGCGCGAATGAGCAACATCGCGACATTGCCGCGCCGCCGCGCGAAAGTGCTGGAAGCTTCTGTTCATCGCCTCCACGATCGACTATGGTGCGGTTCACTCGGGCGCGGCGGCTGAGCGACCACCGGAAGAGCAAGTCTCAAACCCCGTTTCCCCGTCGCGGAGAGCGTGGCTGCAAGCCGGGTGAGCAGGTGAATCCCCGGAGCATCGCCATCTCCTCACTCCTCCCCCCTCCCTGTGAGACGGGGAGTCAGCGGTTGTGAGCCTGCTGCTGGGCACTTGGAGGGCGCCGACATGGATGCGAGTCATTGGGACGACCTGGCTTCCCGCTATGACGAGGAGGTGTTCAACGTCCTCGCACACGACAAGGAGGGACGACTGGCCGGGGAGATCGCCGCCGCCGGCGGGCCGCGACGCATCGCCAGCGATCTCGGCTGCGGACCCGGACGGTTTCTCCCCCTGCTGGCCCGCAACTTCCAGCGCGTGTACGCCGTGGATCACTCGCCGCAACTGGTGGCTCAGGCGCGACGGCACGGCGCCGGCTACGACAACATCCGCTACGTTGTTGCAGACCTCGCCTGCCTGGCCGATCGCCTGCCCACCGTGCACCTGGCCCTCAGCGTCAACGCCCTGCTGACCCCGGAGCTCGATCGCCAGCGGCAGATCCTGGACGCCTTTGCCGAGCACGTGCGTCCCGGAGGGACGCTGCTGCTGGTGGTCCCCTCCCTGGAGTCCGCCCATCTGGCCCGGCAGATGCTCATCGAGTGGAATCTCCGGGAGGGAGCCACTTCCGCTGCGGCCCTGTGTGAAGGGTTTCCGGACGCCACCGCCCAGGAAGCCCGCCACGCGCGCCAGGGAGTACTGGACGTGGGCGGCGTACCAACCAAGCACTTCTCGCAAGAGGAACTGTTCGCACTCTTGCAATTGCGAACCTTCCGCGTGCGGGAGATCACCCGGCTGCGGTATCCCTGGACGACGGAGTTCCACGCCCCGCCTGAGTGGATGCAGGTGCCCGACCCGTGGGATTGGATGGTTGTGGCCCAGCGACAACGTCCGCGCCTCCGTTCGCGGCGAGAGGGGAGCCGCGGGAGATCGGCCCGGGCGCGCTAGCCGCACCCCTGCCGCAATGACGCTCCCGACGCCGTCCCAGTGACGGAAACACGTCCGTCGCGGACGTTCCGAGGTCTCGACGGACCGGTCCGGCGATGGACTTGTCTGGCGGGCTCAGCGGCGGAAGTCCTCCGTGGAGGCGACTGGGCGTTCCAGTCGGCCGGCATGCAGTACGGTCGATACGAGCACGGCATCGACGCCGGCCGCTCCTGCCTGTTCGATGTCCCTCCAGTCGCGTACTCCTCCGCCCGTCCAAAGCTCCACCTGCGGGAAGGCCGCCCGCAGTCGGCGGCAGAGTGGCAAGGTCGTCATCCCGGCCGAGACTCCCACGCCGAGAAGGTCCAACACGAGCAACCGGTGCACCCCCGCTGCCACGGCTGCCGCGGCGACCTCCTCCGGCGGCCAATGTTTCCACGCCGCCTCCGGGGGCGTCAGCAGCGCGCCGCCGCGGAGGTCGAGGCTGAACACCAGCCGCTGAGGCCCCACCATCTTCAAAAGCTCCGCCAGCATCTCCGGCCCCGGGAGGGTCTCCAGCGCCGCAACGATGTGGGTGAGTCCCAGTTCGAGCAGCGGTCGAACCTCTTCGGGACTGCGCAGTCCGACGTCCACGGCGAGTTGGAAGCCGTCGTCCTTCAGTCGTCGAAGAACTCCCAGATCGGGACGGCGAGTGAGGATGCCGTCCAGCTCCGCCACATATAAGGATCGACAGCCGTAGCGGTCCCGGATTCCCCGAGCCACCGTGAGCGGTGTTGCGCTCTGTGCCAGCGGGGTCTGGAGAGGCTGGTACGTCTCGCGGCGGCCGGCGACCCCGTGCACCACCACCCCTCCCAGGAGGTCCAGCACCGGGATCAAGGCGGGGAGTCGAGACATGCACGCATGCTTTTGCATCAGGGCGAGCGTTTTGCTTTGCTCAAGTTTGGCGATCACCGCCTGTTCGCCGGCTGGCTTGCCAGCCGTGCCTGGTCGGTCTTCTCAGGCAGCGATCTCCCTCCACGATGAACAATGCAAAGGCCCTGGCTTTTCCCGAGCTGGCATTGTGACGCCGCCGTCGATTCGATCCAATGATGGGCGTTGCCGGCAGGGGAGTAGTGGGTGGCTCGCCGGCGATCCGGGGGCTGCGGGCTGCCTTGCCGCCATGACCTGCGATTTGTCCTCTGTCCCGAAGGAGCGCTGGTCCGTCCGAATCCTCGCCTTGCGCCCGGTCGCGTGGAGGTTTTTTCGGTCTACCCTGCTGACGCTGGTGTTCATGACTTCGTTGTTGATCGCCCTGCAACGGAAACTGATCTACGTCCCGCATCGGGAAGCGATCACACCGGCCATGACGGGAAAGCTGGCCGGCCGGCTCACCGACGTGAGGGTGCCGACGGCCGATGGTCTGGTGCTGCGCGGGTGGCTGGTCGAGGCGGACCCGGCCGCGGCTGTCACCCCCCCGCCGCTGATCCTGTATTTCCAGGGGAACGCGGCGCATCGTGGTCGGCGGGCGCTGCAATTCGGGCTGTTCAGCGAGCTGGGTTGCCGGGTATTGATCGTCGACTACCGCGGTTATGGGGAGAATCCCGGTCGGCCCTCGGAAGCGGGACTGTATGAGGATGCCCGCAGCTGCTGGCGCTACGCCGTGGAAACCCTGCGCGTGCCTCCGGAACGGATTGTGCTGTTTGGGGAGTCCCTGGGCGGGGGCGTGGCGACCGCCCTGGCTGCGGAATTGGCCCAGGCTCGGACGCCGCCCGGCGGTCTCATCATCCGGGCGAGCTTCACCTCGCTCCCCGACGCCGGCGCCTACCATTACCCCTGGCTTCCCGTCCGCTGGTTTCTGTGGGACCGCTTCGATTCCTTGGCCCGCATTCCGCAGGTCGCCTCTCCCCTCCTGATCATGCATGGGGACCAGGACCGGATCATCCCCTTCTCGCAGGGGGAACGGCTGTTCGCGGCGGCACCGGAGCGCTCGGCCACGGGGATTCCCAAGCAGTTTGTGCGGCTGAAGGGGGCCGGTCACAACGACATCATGCACGTGGCCGCAGACCAGGTGGAGGCGGCGGTGAGGAGGTTTCTGGCCTCCGTGTCGCTGATCGATCCGTGAGCACAGCTCAAGCGGCATCCGGAACGTCAATGCCCGACCCTTCCTGTCGGCAAAGTGGAGCAGGTCCTGCCGACGGCGGAACCGGGTGGGTCAACCCGCGACCAGGATGGTCGCTGCGGATGCTGAGCCGCCTCTCCCCTCATTCGAGGACCAGTGCTCTCATCCGCCTTGGGAGAATCGGGGACCTCCGCCTACAATTCCGCGGATGCATGTACCCGCTTGTGAGCGTCTCTCCCTGCTGATTCGATGAAATGGCCGCGTTGGACCATCTCCACGACCTCATCTCCCGTCGCGTGCTCCTCCTGGACGGCGCGATGGGATCGATGATCCATCGCTTCGAGCCGACCGAGGCCGACTATCGCGGTGAACGGTTCCGCGACCACCCCATCGACCTCAAGAACGCCTCCGACGTCCTCGTCCTCACGCGGCCGGACATCATCACATCGATCCACCGGGACTACCTCGCGGCCGGTGCGGACATCATCGAGACCAATACCTTCAACGCCAACACGATTTCGCTGGAGGAGTTCGGACTGGCCCCGCTGGTGCGGGAGATCAACGAAACCGGGGCCCGCCTGGCCAAGGCCTGCGCGGCCGAGTTCACCGACCGCGACCCCACGAAGCCGCGGTTCGTGGCCGGGTCGATCGGTCCCACCAAGGTGCAGCTCTCCTTCAACGCCGAGCAGCCCGGCTACCGCCCTGTGACCTTCGACCAGATGGCCGCTTCCTATGCCGAACAGGTACGCGGCCTGCTCGACGGCGGCGTGGACATCCTCCTGCCCGAGACATCGTTCGACACCCTCAACATGAAGGCGTGTCTGTACGCCATCGGGCAGGTGTTCGCGGAGCGGGGGACGAGCGTTCCGGTGATGGTCTCGTGCACCATCTTCGAAGGGGGCCGTACGCTGACCGGACAAACGCTGGAGGCGTTCCTCGTCGCGGTGGAGCATTTCCCGATGTTCAGCGTCGGGCTGAACTGCGCGCTCGGCCCCGCCGAAATCCGCCCTTTCATCGAGATCGTGCATGAGCGGGCGTCCTGCTATGTCAGTTGCTATCCCAACGCCGGAATGCCCGACGGCTTCGGCGGGTTCAAGTCCAACCCGGCCGATTTCGCGAAGACAGTGGGCGAGTTCGCGCGGCAGGGGTGGGTGAACATCGTCGGCGGCTGCTGCGGCACGACGCCCGAATTCATCGCTCATCTGGCCAGGGCGGTGCAGGACGTCCGCCCACGCGGCAAAGTCAGCCGTCCGCGCTACTCCACCTATTCCGGCGGGCAGCTTGTCGAGCTGCGTCCCGACTCCAACTTCCTCCTGATCGGCGAGCGGACGAATGTCACCGGGTCGAAGAAGTTCGCCCGGCTCATCAAGGAAGGGAAGTCCGAGGAGGCAGTGGCGATTGCGCGGCAGCAGGTCGAGGGGGGAGCGAACATCCTCGACGTCAACATGGACGAGGGACTGCTCGACAGCGTCCGGGAGATGACCCGGTTCCTCAATCTGCTGGCGGACGAGCCGGACGTCAGCCCCCTCCCGATCATGGTTGACAGTTCCGATTTCCGCGTGATCGAGGCGGGCCTCAAGTGCCTGGCGGGGAAAGGGATCGTCAACTCGATTTCACTCAAGGAGGGGGAAGAGAAGTTTTTGGAGCAGGCGCGGACGATCCGCAAGTACGGCGCCGCGGTGGTGGTGATGGCGTTTGATGAGGAGGGTCAGGCCGTGACCGCCGACCACAAAGTCCGCATCTGTCAGCGGGCCTACAAGCTGCTCACCGAGCAGGCGGGCTATCCTCCGGAGGACCTCATCTTCGATCCCAACATCCTCACGGTCGCCACGGGGATGGAGGAGCACAACAATTATGCCATGGCGTTCTTCGAGGCGGTGCGGCAGATCAAGGAGACCTGTCCCGGCGCCAAGACCAGCGGCGGGGTGAGCAACGTCTCGTTCTCCTTCCGCGGCAACGACGTGGTCCGCGAGGCGATGAACGCCTGCTTCCTCTATCACGCCATCCAGTCCGGCCTCGACATGGGGATCGTCAACGCCGGCCAGCTTGAAGTCTACGACGAAATCGAGCCGCACCTGCGGGAACTGATCGAGGACGTCCTCCTCAACCGTCGTCCCGACGCCACGGAGCGGCTGATCGCCCATGCCGAAGAGATCAAGGCCCGCCAGACCAGCAGCGGGCACGCGTCCGCCGAGCCGGTGGAAGCCTGGCGCACCGGCTCCGTGGAAGAGCGTTTGAAACACGCCCTGCTCAAGGGGATCGACGCCCACATCGTCGAGGACACCGAGGAGGCGCGGCAGAAGTACCCGCGGCCGCTGGACGTCATCCAGGGGCCGCTCATGGACGGCATGAGTCTCGTCGGCGACCTGTTCGGCCAGGGCAAGATGTTCCTCCCGCAGGTGGTCAAAAGCGCCCGCGTGATGAAGAAAGCGGTGGCGTATCTCGAACCGTTCATGGAGGAAGAGAAGCGCCGGGGGGAGGGGCCGGAGTCGGGAGTCGGGGGTCCCATGCCGTCGGCGTCTGCAACCACACTCACCGCTCAGCATGCAACACTCAACACGCGCGGCACCATCGTCCTCGCCACCGTGAAAGGCGACGTGCACGACATCGGCAAGAACATCGTCGGGGTCGTGTTGCGATGCAACAACTTCGAGGTGATCGACCTGGGGGTGATGGTCCCGGCGGAGACGATTCTGAAGACGGCGCGGGAGCGCGGCGCGGACATCATCGGCCTGTCGGGGTTGATCACGCCGTCGCTGGAGGAGATGGTCCACGTTGCGCGGGAGATGCAGCGGGAGGGCTTCACCATTCCGCTGTTGATCGGCGGGGCGACGACCTCGGCGCGGCATACGGCGGTCAAGATCGCGCCGAAGTACGACCAGCCGGTGGTGCACGTCAAGGACGCCTCGCTCTCCGTCCCGGTGGTGGAAAAACTGCTGGATCCCGCGCTGCGGGAGCAATTCACGGCCGAGAATCGCGCGGCTCAGGAGCGGGACCGGCAGACCTTCGCGGAGCGGCAGCGCAAGCTGGTCCCCTATGCAGAGGCCTTCGCCCGTCGCTTTCAGACCGACTGGGAGCACGTCGACATCCCCACTCCGTCGTTCCTGGGAACGCGCACCATCGCGCCGGACCTGGCGACGCTCCGCTCCTACATCGACTGGTCCCCCTTCTTCCTCGCCTGGGAACTCAAAGGGAAGTATCCCCGCATCTTTGAGGATCAGCGAGTGGGGGCCGAAGCGAAGCGATTGTACGACGACGCCAACCGGCTGCTCGACCGGATCATCACGGAGCAACTCCTCTCCGCCCGGGGCGTGTACGGCTTCTGGCCGGCGAACTCGGTCGGGGATGACATCGAACTCCGCGCCGCGCCGGCGGCGCCGAGCCGTCGTTTGGAAGCCCCCTTCCGCGCCTTCCTCTCCGCGCATCGGCAGTCCCTCAACCGGGAGCGGCAACTGGTGCTCAACGCCGTCGAGGCACAGCCGTCCGAGTTCACCGCGGAGACGATCGTCGCCGCCTGCGGCTATCGGCGGGGGAAGCCGCGCGTGGCCACGGCCGAGGTGAAGCGAACCCTCACGCTGCTCGAACAGGCCACGCTCATCCGCCGGACGGGGGGGGCCAACGGCTCGACGACTTTTTCCGTCACTGCGGCGCCGGACCAGTCCACTCAGCCCGCCCACCGCCACTTACCCTCCCTCGTCCGGTTTCCAATGCTGCGTCAGCAATGGGAGCGGGAGGGGCAGACGGAGTTCCGGTCGCTGGCGGACTACATCGCCCCGGCCGGCTGCGGCCGGCAGGACTACCTGGGGGCCTTCGCCGTCACGGCCGGTCACGGTTGCGACGAGCTCGTCGCGCGCTTCCAGGCCGAGCATGACGAGTATCACGCGATCATGGCCAAGGCCCTGGCGGATCGTCTGGCCGAGGCCTTCGCCGAATACCTGCATCATTTGGTGCGGACGGAGGTCTGGCGGTACGAGGCTCCCGACGCCTTCTCGAATGCGGACCTGATCGCGGAAAAGTACCGCGGAATTCGGCCGGCGTTCGGCTATCCCGCCTGTCCGGACCATCTCCCCAAGGCGACGCTCTGGACGCTGCTCGACGTCGAAGCGACGGCGGGCATCCGTCTGACGGAGAGCTACGCCATGTGGCCGGCGGCTTCGGTCTGCGGGTTGTACTTTGCACATCCCGAGGCGCGGTATTTCGCCGTGGACCGCGTGACGCGCGACCAGGTGGAAAGCTACGCGGAACGGATGGGCCGCCCGCTGGCCGAAATCGAACGCTGGCTGGCGCCGAATCTGGGTTATGACGTCTGAGCCCTGCCGGCGGGGGCGGGGGGGGGGGGAGGTTTCCCCCTCAGACTGTCGCTGGGTGAGGGACACTCTCCGCACAGCGCGCGTGAAGAGACATTCAGGCAGGTGATGGAGTCCGCTGCCGTCACCTGGCATGAGGAACTGGCAAGGCTGCGGGAGGCTGCGGGTTGGGTGCGCGGCGGCGCTGGCGTTATTCGCTCGCGGGGGGCACGCGCTCGATCCAGACTGAACAGGGGGCGTGATGCAGAACCCGCAGCGTCACGCTCCCCAGCAGGAACCGCTCCCAGGCCGACTTGCCGCGGCTGCCGACGACGATGAGCTCCGCCCGCCGTTCCTCAGCGGCGTCCAGAATCGTGCCGGCGACGTCGGGAGCGGTCCGGACCTCGGGGGTCACCTGTCGAGCCGTGGGCAACAGCCGCTGGACAACGCGTTCCAGCCGTTCCCGAGCCCGGAGCCGTTCCTGTTCGAGGCCCCCCATCCCTTCCAGCACCATCTCCGTTCCGTACACGCGGACGGTCTCCACAATCCCGAGCACGAGGATGGCGCGGTCGTTGCTGGGGGCGAACTGGGCCAGGCGGTTCACCGCGGCGTCGGCGGCGGGCGAGCCGTCGTAGGCCAGCACCATCTGGCGGATGGTGGTGCGGCCTGCGGGAGGCTGAGCCACCAGCACCGAGCAGGGGGAATACTTGGCCAGCCGCTCCGAAACGCTCCCCAGCAACATCCGTCGGACCGCACCCAGGCCGCGCGCGCCGACGGTCACCAGGTCCGGCCGCAGGGCATCGATGGTTTTGAGGAGTTCATTGGCCGGGTGGCCGTCGAGGAGTTGTGTCTCCACGGGGTCGGCCCAGGCGCGGCAGCGCTGAGCGGTCTGTTCCAGGAGTTCGGCGGCGTCCTTGCGGCAGCGGTCAAGGAGGGCCGTGACGGGACTGGTGACGGCGGCCTCGAGGGCGTGCAAGTCCGCCGCAGGGCAGACGTGGGCGATCGTCAGCCGCGGTTTCCGGGCAAAGGGAAACTCCGCCAGAAGCTGCTCGGCGGACAGGGAGAATGGAGAGCCGTCGGTGGCGAGAAAGACGTGCATCGGGAGCTACTCCTGGGCGATGTGCATGCCGCGGACGAAGCGGTGGCAATCCAGACAACTCATGGTGGCGTCCATCCATTTGATGGCGGCGCGGTCGGCATTGCCGGCCTCGCTCGCCTCGATCAATTGTTGCGTAATCTGTCGGAAGTCGCCGCTGAACTGGCGGTACACCGGATCGGCTGAGACGAACCACCGCTCGGCCGCGCTCATTTCATGCAGCTTGACCGCCCCCGCTTTCACCAGTTCCAGATCGTCGGTGGTCAAACCCTCCAGAACCTGAGCGGAGGCTTCCAGCTTCTTGCGCATGAAGGCCCGCAGTTCCACATTGCGGCGAGGCTGCGGGGCGCTCGACTGCGCGGCGGGCGTCGAACCTCCCGGGGACGCCGCCGGCCGGTTGTCGGCACTATCTCCGCGCCCGCTGAAGAACACCAGCGTCGCACCTCCCCAAAGGAGCAGACCGAACCACACCAGTGCGCGAGGAGGTGAACTGGTCATTGGCGGGACTCCGGAAGTCGGTCAAGCCTGTGAACTGAGGACCAGACAACTGATAGCAAACACGATGCCAACCGGTGGAAATCACCCTCTCAGACGCGTGGGTTCGGTGACGAATCCCGGCTGTTGGGCGGGTGTTTCCCCCCATGGCGGGGGAGTCTTGCCGCGGGTTCGCCCCATCCGCTCGCGCAAGGGGGGACAAAGAGCGACTGGCAGCAAACGGCTCCCAACCTCTGCGGGCTCGGAACCCCGACGGATCCGAGGTCCGGTCCTCTCTGAACTCCGGCCGGGACTTCGTTCTCCACCGGTTCCTGCGTCACCATGACCGATTCGCCCGCCTCCCATTCCGCTGGTCGACGGAGTGCGTCGCCGCACAGGTGTGCGGAGACGGGCACCGTCACTGTCGGTGATTCCCTGACGGGCCTTCAGCCGTGGACAGGCGGCCATGCGGGGGGATGGCTTCCTGCGATTCCGGCGGGGAAGAGATGCTCGTTTCAGCCTTCCCGGGGGACGTCGATGCCGTACCGCTCGATCAGGCGGTAGAGCTTGCGGCGGTGAATCCTCAGGGCTTTGGCCGCCCGAGCCTTGTTGCCGTGTTCCCGTTGAAGGACGGCGATGATGTGCGCCCGCTCCACCGCTGCGAGGTCCATGTCGCCATTGTGTTCCGGAGGGGGGAGTCTGCGCGTCGTGCCGCCGCCCGGAACGATCTCCCGCGGGAGATCGGCGAGGCGGATGGTGCGATCGTCGGCGAGGATCATCGCCCGGTCGAGGGCGTTGATGAGCTGCCGGATGTTGCCCGGCCAGTCGTAGTTCAACAGCGCGGCGCGAGCTTCCGGATCGATCTGCCAGCCCTGTTCGAGAAAATGCTCCAACAGCAGGGGGAGATCCTCGCGCCGTTCCCGCAGGGGGGGGAGGGTGATCGACATCACGTTGATGCGGTAGTACAGGTCTTCGCGGAAGCGTCCCTCCGCCACTTCCTGTTGCAGATCGCGGTTGGTGGCGGCGATGACCCGCACATTGACCCTCCGCTCCTGGTGTGAGCCGATCCGCCGCAACGACCCGTCTTCCAGCACCCGCAACAGCTTGGGTTGCAGGGCCAGGGGAAGCTCGCCGATTTCGTCCACGAACAGCGTCCCGCCGTCGGCCACTTCGAACAACCCGTCCTTGCGGGCGGTGGCTCCGGTGAAGGCCCCCTTCTCATGTCCAAACAACTCGCTTTCGACAAGGGTCTCGGGGAGCGCAGCACAATTGACGGTGACGAACGGTCGGTCGGCCCGGGCGCTCCGCTCCTGAATGGCCCGGGCGACCAGTTCCTTGCCGGTCCCGCTCTCGCCCTGAATGAGCACGGCCTTGTCGGTCGGCGCCACGCGCTCGATCAACCGCAGGACCGCGCGCATCGCCTCCGACGTCCCCACGATGTTCGTGGGCGGACGGGAACGCTCCAAGAGTTGCCGCCATTGGCGGTTTTCCTTGCTGAGCCGGGACCGTTCCGCCGCCATCAGGCAACGCCGTTCCAGCTCGGCAAGAGGGCAGGGCTTGGTGAGATAGTCGCAGGCTCCCAGCTTCATGGCCTCGACAGCCGTTTCCACCGTCGCCTGACCGGTGAGGATGATTACCTCGGTATCGACATGTTGTTCCCGCAGCCGTTGCAGGAACTCCAGACCGGAGATGCCCGGCATGTTCATGTCGACGATGGCGACCTCGAAGTGCCGCCGGTCGCAGTGATATAGCGCCTCCTGGCCATTGGCTGCCTGCTCGACACGGTGCCCCTTGCGGGTCATCCAGCGGGCCGCGGTATCTCGAAAGCCCTCGTCATCTTCGACGATCAGCAGATCCAGGGAAGTGTCGCTCATGATGATAACGCGGGGACGGCGTGGCGGTCAGGCGTGCGAATCCGCACGTTCATCGTATGCGGATTGGCACGCCGCACGCGACGTTCCGTCGGTAAAACGTCCACGGGAGCGTGGAAATGGCGAGTTCGGTCTCCTTCCGGAGTCAGAGCAGATGGTGTGCCGACGGCTCCCCAAACACCTCCGCCCTCCGTCCTGGGGACCGTTCGGGGCAGCCTTTGTTCAGACGGGAGGGAGATCGCTGTCCGAGAGGACCGATCAGGCACGGCTGGCAAGCCAGCCGGCGAACAGCGCCCCTCCTGCCCAGTCCGGCTTCGCCGCTGTCCGAATTGCTCCAGTGGGATTGAAGAGAACGACTTGCTAGAGTGCTGGCATCTTGCGGTCATCCGGCCGGAGGCCGACTCGCGACCGGTTCCATTCCTCCCCTTGGCTCGATATGCCCGGAGACACACACCATGACCAGGCCCCTCAACATCGGCATGATCGGCTACGGCTTCATGGGCCGTGCCCACACCAACGCCTACAAGCGTGTGGGGGATTTTTTTCCTGAACGCCAGTACCGGCCGGTGCTCAAGGCAGCCTGCGCCCGCAGCGCGGACAAGATCAAGGCGTTTGCCGACCAGTGGGGTTACCAGTCGACGGAGACCGACTGGCGCAAGCTCCTGGAGCGGAAGGACATTGACGCCGTGGACATCTGCGTGCCGAACAACCTCCACAAGGAGATCGCCCTGGCGGCGGCCGCGGCCGGCAAGATGATCCTCTGCGAGAAGCCGCTCGCGCTGAATGCCGCCGAGGGAGAAGAGATGTGCCGCGCCGTCGAGAAGGCGGGCGTTCCCAACACCGTCTGGTACAACTACCGCCGCGTTCCGGCGGTGACGCTGGCCAAGCAGGTCGTCGATTCAGGACGCCTGGGGAAGATCTTCCACTACCGGGCCAACTTTCTGCAGGACTGGACCATCAGCGCAGATTTGCCGCAGGGGGGCAACGCCCTGTGGCGGTTGGACGCCGCCGCTGCGGGATCGGGTGTCACGGGCGATCTGCTGGCCCACTGCATCGACACCGCCCTGTGGCTCAACGGGTCCATCACCGACGTCACCGCCATGACGGAGACGTTCATCAAGGAGCGGATGCACACGCTCACGGGCAAGAAGGAGAAAGTCGGCATCGACGACGCCTGCGCCTTCCTGTGCCACTTCCAGAACGGATCCCTCGGTCTGTTTGAGTCGACACGTTACGCCCGCGGGCACAAGGCGCTGTACACCTTCGAGATCAACGGCGCCGACATGTCGCTCAAATGGGACCTGCACGACCTGCATCGCCTGGAGATGTTCGATCACCGGGACGAGGGGCGGTTCCGCGGCTGGAAGTCCATCCACGTCACCGACCACGGCGGCGACCATCCGTACATGGACAAGTGGTGGGTGCCGGGTTTGCAGATCGGCTACGAGCACTCGTTCGTCCACCACGTCGCGGACTTCCTCCAGAGCCTGGAGACCGGCGAGCCCTGCAGGCCCACGTTCCGCGATGCGCTCGAAACCCAGAAAGTCTGCGACGCCGTCCTCAGCAGCGGGCGCGATCACACCTGGAAGCAGGTCTGAGCCATCCTCCCCCGCGCGGAGAGGCACACCCACAGCCTGTTCGGGAGCGTTCGTCCACTCCGCAATGCCGCTGCGGAGTGGACGGACGACTCCTCGCCAGAAAAGGTGGCAACGCCCCGGATAGACCGGGAGCAACGTGCGGGCCAGAACGTGCTGCACGAAATCGTGCGCGTTGCCAGTTCCCGGAAGATGCCTGCCAAATCACCGCTCACGGAGCGGGTGCAAGCACGCTGCCCTTCATTACCCCACCGCGGCAGCAGACGCTGAATAGCAAAACCAAAGAAGACAAATCGGAGTCGAGGTGCAAGCCTCGTGAATCAGCTTCTCTACCTCCGTCTCTGGGATTGTAGCGCACAAACGTTGCCTGTCCAGCCTGAGCGAACCATTTTCTTCCGGTCCTTCCGGCCTCCGGGCAGACATTCTGGCCGCGTCCCCCTCATCGGGCCGCAAAATACTCCACGGCGTTCTGGAACAGTCGTCGGCCGATCCCCGGTCCGCTCAGCCGCAGCCGCGTCCATTGCGGATGCTGCGTGGCAAACAGAAACCGTTCGGGATGCGGCATCAATCCCAGGATGCGGCCTGAGGGGTCTCCCAGACCCGCGATGTTCCCGACCGAACCGTTGGGATTGTACGGCGGAGGAAGCACCGCTTCGTCGGGTGAATAGGCCGCCTGACCCTCGGCGGCGGCATAGGCGAGCGCGATCTGGCCGTGGGCCTGCCAACGGGCGAGGCAACGCGAGTCCGCGACGGTGAGCCGACCCTCTGCGTGTGCCACCGGGAGTTCCAGCGTCTCCAGTCCACGGAGAAAGATGTTCGTCTTCGAGCAGACACGCAGCCGGACCCACTGTGCGGTGTATCGTCCATTGTGGTTCCAGGTGAGCGTCACCTCCCGCGGGGTCTCCGGCGCGGGCGGCCAACCGGCGGTGCCGTGCGGCAGGATTCCCGACTTCACCAGCACCTGGAAGCCGTTGCAGATGCCCAGCGTGAGCGTATCGGCTGCGAGGAACTCCCCGATCGCCTCGCCCAGATGTCCCTGAAGCTGGCTGCCGAAGACGACGCCGGCTCCCAGGTCATCGCCGTAACTGAAGCCCCCGGGGATACAGAGAATCTGAAAGTCCCGGAGCATTGCAGGGCGTTCCAGCAGCCGGAACAGGTGGATCCGCTCCGCCTGTGCGCCAGCCAGTGCGAAGGCATGGGCGGTCTCCACGTCGCAGTTCGTGCCGGGAGCTCGCAGAACGCAGACGCGGGGGGTCGGCATTGAGAGGGGCGTGATTCGCGGGCTGGGGGCGGTTCGGGTGTTCGGAAGAGGAGGAGGACTCCCCGCTCCTTACGACCCCCGGATGCTCATCCGGGCTGCTTCATCGCCGCGGCCAGAATCCGCGAGGTGCTGGGGCGCATGATCCGGGGATCGACCATCTCGCCGCGCATCAGCGTGGCCCGGACGTCCTTGCCGGAGATGAAGACCGGCTTTTCGTCGGGATGCCGGTCCATCAGGTCGACCCGCCCGATGGAATCATAATACGCGGCGAAACCCACCTTCACCGGTTTGATCTTCAGGTCGCCGTTCAGGCAATCGAAGATCTCCTGGGCGTCGAAGTCCCCCCAGATGGGGGAGCCGTCGGAGTAGGGGGCGTCGGCGTGCTTGCGGCCGATGACGATGTGCGTATACCCCATGTTCTGGCGGTAAATGGCGTGCATGATCGCCTCCGCCGGGCCGGCGTAGAACATCTTGATATCCAGACCCAGCAGCTTCACCCGGTCGGGTACGGACTCGCCGCGGCTCGCCCACAACTTCGGATCGCTGTCGCCGTCGCCGAGTTGCCGTTCCGTGATCAGCTTCTCGTAGGTCTCCATCCGGATGGCGGCGTTGACGTCGTCCCCCTTGGTCTCACCGATGAGGGGATTGAGGACCGCTCCGGCGTTGTAGCCCTGCCGCAGCAGTTCCTCCAGACCGTAAACCAGGGCGTATTCATGCGCCCGGTGCAGGGGATTGCGGGTCTGGAAGGCGACGCAGGCATCCCAGCCGGTGGAGGCGAGCAACCGGCGGACTTCGCGCGGCGTCAGGACATACCGGCCGAACTGGGGATGCTTCGGTTGCGGGAGGGCCCGGATCGTCCCACCGATCAGGTGCGTCTTGTCCGCGTCCCCCTTGAGGACCATCTCGGCCCCGGGGTGGTCGACGCGGCCGGTGCGGTAGACCTTCTTGAGGTAGTCACACTTGTCCCAGGGGAAGACGTCGTTGATTTTGATTGTGGCGACGACGGTTCCGTCCGGACCGGTGAGGGCCGCCGTCTCCCCTTCCTTCAGCGTCTTGGCGACTGCCGACGTGACAGGGAAGGAGAGCGGGATCGTCCACGCATACTTCTGCCCGTGGTGGATGATGACCTGCTCGTCCAGGACGCGCTGGTACGTCTCGGAATCCATCGGGCCGGTCAGCGGGCTGAGCGTGCCGTCGCCAAACCGATAGACCGTCGAGAGGTCCGCCGTAGAGACCGGAACCTTGGGGAGGCTCTGGGCCTCCGCCAGGAACGTCGGAATCTCCTCGGCCGGAACGGTGCAGCAGACCGGTTCAGTCAAGCCGCCGTGGGGAGCAATCAAATCAGCCATGCCTCATCAACAAGTGAAGCTCCAGGCCCGGAGACGGCAGCGGAATCGACACATCCCGCAGGGGCGATCCGCCTCCTTGCCCGTCGCGCGGAGGAGCCTAGGGCATGACGAAACGGGCGTCAAGCAGGGGGGACCGACCCGGCGTTGTGGCCGAATGGCCCGGCATTCACTAGAACGGTGGAGACTGCCGGTTCCAGCTCCGCATTCTCCGGGTCCAGACTCGGTGCATTGCCCCCATGCCTGACACTCCTCAGCCCGGCCGCAAGGCCCCTGCCTTCACCCTCCCCGCCCACACCGGAGAGTCCGTCCGTCTGGCGGACCTGAAGGGGCGATACGTCATTTTGTACTTCTATCCCCGGGACAACACTCCCGGATGCACGCAGGAAGCATGTGATTTCCGCGACAACCTGCAGCGACTGGCATCTCTCGACGCCGTGGTCCTCGGCGTCAGCACCGACAGCCTCGCCTCCCATCAGAAATTCGCTGCGAAGTTCGAGCTCCCCTTCCGGCTCCTCTCCGATGCGGACCACGCCGTCGCCGAGAAGTACGGCGTGTGGGTCGAGAAGCGCCAGTACGGACGGTCCTACATGGGGATGCAGCGGGCCACGTTCCTGATCGATCCCGACGGCAAGATTGCCGCCGTGTGGCCCAAGGTCAGCGTGCAGGGACACGTCGACGCGGTGATCGAAAAACTCCGGGAGCTTTCGTCACAGTCCTAAGGAGGAGCAGGCGGCGAAGAGGCCCATCATTTCGGTTTCCAGGCGACCGGGTCGCTCGGCTTCGGAGAGGAGGGTGGTCTCGCGGCACCCGCTTCTCCGCGCCGGAGGCTCAGGGTTTTGACCGGCGGCGGGGAGGGCGACGACGGGGCGCCGACCGCCGTCGTCCCGACTGCTCCATCGCCTCCAGTTTCCGTCTCAGTCCCTCCAGCAGGCTCAGTTGCAGTCCATGCAGACGCTCCAGCCCGGTGACGTCCCGGAGCAGCTCGGCCACAGGCAACTGGTTCGTCTGGACCGCGTCTGCGGCTGTTCCCGGACGACGCCTGGTCATGCGCTCTCCTTCCCGCCACCTCATTCCCGCGGCCGGACGCCGTCGTCCCGGCAACCGGTCTCGAATTTACACGAATGTGTAAAATAGGGCAAGGTTCATTCCGAATATGAGAGAGTTGACTCCGGCCGTTTGTCAGCGAATGGCTGAAATCCGCCGGGAGCACTACGGATCCCGGGGGAGGTCCCGGTTCGCCAGAGACCTGGGGCTGACCCCCAGTACCTATGGACATTACGAAACGGACCGTCTGCCGCCGGTGGACGTGCTGCTCAAGGCCGCCCGGTTGACTCACACCCGCCTGGAGTGGCTCATCTCCGGCGCGGGAGAGCGCCGGGAAGCGGCAGATTCTCCGCGATTATCTCACGCCGAAGCGCTCCTCGATCGCCTGCGAGCCGTGCTCCGGGACCGCCCCGATCTGATCCCGCAGGTGGAGAGTTATCTTGTCGCCCTGGAACAGTTGCGGCGCCGGGAATTGCCCGCCCCGCGGTTCTCGGCACGGCCGGCTGCGGACGACCTCGTGCCGGTGGTGGGGAGCACCTCGGCGGGAACAGCCCGATTCTGGCGGGAACTCCCCGAGTCGCGGGACGGTCCCCGGGCCGATGCGCGGCTGGAGGAGCTGCTGGCCCTGTGCACCGGGCCGACGGCGGAAGCCCCCGCGCGGTTTGGTCCCGGTGTGCTGACGGGGCCGGTCTCCTTGGTCCAGCTCTCGCGTCCGGACGATCGAGGACTGCTGGAGTTCATCCACGCTCCGCAACTCAAGGCCCACTGCCGAAACTGCGTGGCCTGGCGCATCGACGGGGCCAGCATGGAACCGCGTTTCCTCGACGGCGATCTGGTCGTCGCCAGTCCCGACGCCCCTGCGGAAAGCGGTCATCCCTGCATCGCCCGACAACGTGGGCAACTCGGCGTCAACTGCAAGATTTTTCAGCGCGAGGGGGAGGAGGTGCTGTTGATCCCCGTCAATGAGGCGTATCCGGTCCAGCGCGTCCCCGCGGAGGAGATTGTCTGGGCCTGGCGCGTCGTCGCTTCCGTGCGGTTGTAGCAGCACGGCGGGCTGGTGAACGGGGCAGGCTGGCGAGCGGGGGAACTTCCTTCAGTCGGTCTCGACGGGGACTGCCACGAGGTCGTAGTCCTGGCGAGCGACGATTTCCACCGGGACCATCTCACCCACCTCAAGTCCCTCGCCGCGGACGTACACCTGCGAGTCGATGTCCGGGGCGTCCGCGTACAACCGGCCGATCCAGGTCGACTCATCCGCCTGGTCGTCGATCAGGCAATCGAGTTCATAGCCGATCAGGGAGTCGGCGAATTGGAAGGCGATTTCCTGCTGCCGGGTCATCAATTCGTCGCGGCGGGCCTGTTTGACCTCTTCGGGAAGATGGCCGTCGAGCTTCATCGCCGGCGTGCCGGGTTCGGGGGAATAGGTGAACACCCCCATCCGCTCGAACCGGGTTTCAGCGACGAACTCCCGCAGCTCCTCAAACTGGGCCTCGGTCTCGCCGGGGAAGCCGACGATGAACGTCGTCCGCAACACCAGGTTCGGGATCGACCGCCGAAGCTTGTGCACCAGTTCAATCGTCCTGTCCCGGTCGATCCTCCGCTGCATCCGCCGGAGTACCTGGGTGTTGATGTGCTGCAAGGGGAGGTCCAGGTAGGGGAGGATGCGCTGCGACGCGGCGATGGTCTCGATCAGCCGGTCGGTGAAGTTGATCGGGTACAGGTACATCAGCCGCAGCCAGTCGATCCCTTCCACCTCCTCCAGTGCTGAGAGCAGTTCGACCAGCCGGACTTCGCCGTACAAATCCATCCCGTAATAGGTCGTGTCCTGGGCCACGAGGATCAATTCGCGTGCCCCGTCGGCGGCAAGTTCGCGGGCTTCGGCAACGACCTGCTCGATCGGTTTGGTGACGTGCCTGCCGCGCATTTTGGGGATGGCGCAGAACGTGCACGTCCGGTCGCAGCCCTCGGAGATTTTGAGGTAGGCGTAGTGCCGGGGAGTGATGCGGAGCCGCGCGCGGTCGTCGAGGGCGCGGATCGGTGCGGGCCGAAACAGTTCCCGCACCCCCGCCGCCGTGAGTGCTGCGGAGCCGCCCGCTGCCGCAGGGGCATCCGTGCTGGTTGCTGCCGTTTGCCGACGGGCGAGAAACTGATCCGCCACCCGCGCAATTTCATCCCGCCCCCACACGCCGACGATGTGGTCGATCTCGGGCAGTTCCTCCAGCAGTGCTCCCCCCACTCGTTCAGGGAGACAGCCGGCCACGATCACCCCCTTGGTCCGTCCCGCCCGCTTCAGTTCCAGCATCTCGCGGATGACGGCTTTGGACTCCGCCCGCGAGTCCTCAATGAACCCGCAAGTGTTGACGATCACGAAATCGGCTCCATCCGGGTCGGAGACGAGCCGGTACCCGTCGATCGCCAGATGTCCCAGCATCTTCTCGCTGTCGACGAGATTCTTGGGGCAGCCGAGCGAGACGAACGCAAAACTCCCGCGGTACGGACCGGCTCCCTCCGAAGTCAACGGGGGGGTGTCCAACACGGGCAAGATCGGCAGGGACTCCATGAACTTCAATACTTCCAGAAGGCTTCCAGTGGTCGGTGGCCGCCGACTCCGGTTCCCCACGGCTGGGGGGCAGCGAGCCGACAGTTCGGCTCGTGGCGATCGGGGACGTTGCCGGAGTCGCTCTCTGTATCTGCACGGCCCGCCCGGCTCTCCGGCCGGGAAGGGTATCGTGTCATGCCGGCGTTCGATTGTACAGGGGTCCGGGAACGATGCTGGTTCGGGGCTTCGGCTCAGCACTTCCGAAAGGCACGAGCGATCATCCGCCCGGTCGTGCGAATTGAAATCACGCCAGCAATGCCGGACAATCACGGGCGTTCCGGCTGCCGGCTCTGTGCGACGGCCTTTCGCGGTTCTGACTCGAGGTGTTCCGATGCGTCCGTTGTGTGTGCGTGGTCTCCTGGCGGGGCTGGTGTGTGTGACGGCCGCTGCTTCGTCCTCCGCGGCCGATCTGAGTGAACTCGTGGGCGGCGCCGTCCAGAAGGTGGTCGGCGACTGCAAGTTCACCGAAGGCCCCGCCTGGCACCCCGACGGGTACCTCCTCTTCAGCGACATCCCCAACTCGCGGATTGTCCGGGTCAATCCGGACGGCTCGTATGCCGACTGGATGCGGCCGTCGGGAGGGGCGAACGGGCTGATGTGCGACCAGGCCGGCAATGTCTATGCCGCCCAGGGGGACGAGCAGCGGGTGGTCCGGTTGCGCTCGAACGCCGCCGGTCAGGGCGAACTGGCGACGGTGCTGGCCGATCGCTTTGACGGTCAGCCGTTCAACAAACCCAACGACCTCGCCCTCGATGCCGACGGCGGGTTGTACTTCACGGATCCCAACTATCGTCAGCAGCCCCTCTCGCAACCGGTGGAGGGGGTGTACTACATCAGCCGGGACGGCAAGGTGACGCGCGTCATCCGGGAAGACTGGCGGCCCAACGGCATTCTCGTCTCGCCCGACGGGAAGACCCTCTACGTGGCGAACATCAATCAGCGGAAGATCATGGCGTATGCGATCGTCGCGCCGGGCCAGCTCTCGGAGCCGCAGGTGCTCTTCACCGGCGACGAGTCGCTCGATGGCAACGGACCGGACGGCATGGCCCTGGATGAGGCCGGCCGCATCTACGCCGCCTACAAACAACTGGTGGTCATCTCGCCGCAGGGCGCTCTCATCGGGCGGGTCGAAGTCCCCGAGAAGCCGGCGAACTGCGCTTTCGGCGGCGAAGGGAATCGCACGCTGTACCTCACTGCCCGGACGAGTCTCTACAAGCTGCCGATGAAGGTCCGCGGCATGGCTCTCCAGCCCCTCGGTCCCCAGGGGTCGCTGGTGGCCCTGGCGGAGGGGGATGCAGCCTCCGACGCCCCGGCGGACCAGACCGTCAAGGTCGAGCTGGAAGGGATCACGCTGGAAGTTCCCGCCTCGTGGGAGAAGCAAAAGCCGTCGAGCAATCTGCGGCTGGGTCAGTTCGCCATTCCGGCGGCCGCCGGCGACCCCGAAGGTGCGGAACTGGCCGTCTTCCCGCCGTTTGGCGGTTCGGTGCGGCAGAACGTCGATCGCTGGATTCAGCAGTTCGAGCCGCAGGAACGGGAGATGAAGGCGACGCAGGGAGAGTGCCCGCAGGGGAAGTACGTCTTCATTGAACTGACCGGCACGTACAAGAAGCCGGTCGGCCCGCCGTTCCTCCAGCAGACCGAACCGGCCCCCGGTTACAAGATGCTCGGGGTGATTCTCTCCGCGAAGAACGGCGGCAACTTCTTCCTCAAGCTCACCGGTCCGAAGAACACCGTGGCGCAGGCCGCGGAGGCGTTCCGCAAGTCGTTCGGCGCTCAGGCCGACCAGGAGACCCGCTATGAGTTCAACAACGAGTGAAGGACGCCGGCCGCGACGACCGGGCGGCTGGAGGGGAGTGACATGGGGCCTGGCGATCTGGGGCCTCTTCGGTCTCGTCGGCTTCCTCGCGACGGTCGAGGCCGGTCCTCTTCGGGCCGGGGCCGCGACGAGCAACATCACTCCGCCGCTGGGGGAATTGATCGTGGGCGGCTGGAAGCCGTTCCCCGCCACCCACATTCATGACGAACTGCACGCCCGCTGTCTGGTCCTCAACGACGGCGAAACGACGCTGGCCATCGTGATCTGCGACAACGTCGGCATCCCCCGGGAAGTCTTCGACAAGGCCAAGGAGTTCATGGCAGCAGAGGCCGGGATTCCCGCCACGAACGTCCTGTGCGCCGCCACGCACACCCACTCCGCCACCACGGCCCGCGGGGAGAATAAGGTTGTCTCCTCCGCGCAGCTCACCGACTATCAGGCGTTTCTGGCGCGGCGCATTGCCGACGGCGTCCGCCGCGCGGTCAATCAGCTCGAACCGGCCCAGATCGCCTTTGGGGCGGTGGACGAACCGTCGCAGGTCTTCAATCGCCGCTGGTATGTGACCGATCCGGACCTGCTGCGCAACCCGTTTGGCGGCGTCGACCAGGTGCGGATGAATCCCCCGGCCGGCAACCCCGCCCTGGTGCGTCCCGCCGGGCCGACCGATCCGCAGATTGCCTTCCTCTCCGTGCAGGCCGTCGACGGCCGCCCGATCGCCCTCCTGGCCAATTACTCGCTGCATTACGTGGGCGGGGTTCCGGGGGGACACGTCTCCGCCGACTACTTCGGCGTCTTTGCCGAGCGGATTGCCGAACTGCTGGGGGCGGAAAAACTCTCGCCGCCGTTCGTCGGCATCCTCTCCAACGGCACCAGCGGAGACGTCAACAATATCAACTTCCGCGAGCCGGGACCGCGCAAACAACCTTATGAGAAGATGCGTGAAGTGGCTGACCTCGTGGCACGCCGGGTTCACGAAGCCCACCAGTCGCTCACGTTCCAGCGAGATGTGACCCTCTCCGCCGCGACCGCCGAAATGACGCTCCAGGTCCGCAGGCCCACGCCGGAGATGCTCACCCGTCTGGAAGACGTGGTGGCCTCCAGCGATCCGAAGACCTTGCGGGTCCATGAGGACGTCTACCTTCAGCGTTTGCGGCGACTGGCCGAGTCCCCGGACACCGTGTCCATCCTGCTCCAGGTGCTGCGCATCGGCGACGTCGGCATCGCGGCCATCCCGTTCGAGACCTTTGCCGAGACGGGACTGGAGATCAAGGAGAAGAGTCCCTATCCCAAGACCTTCACCATCGAACTGGCCAACGGTTCCTACGGCTACCTCCCCACTCCGGAGCAACATGCCCTGGGGGGCTATGAAACCTGGATGGGGACCAGCAACGTGGAGACCGAAGCCTCGGTCAAGATCGTGCAGACCCTCCTGGACCTGTTCGCCCGGGTGCAGGCGAAGTAGGCTCCCCCCGGCTGGTCGGCGAGCGGGGGGAGGTGTCGGTTTCTGGAGTTTTTTCCAGGCTGCGGGAAGACAGGCGGGGAGGGGGCCGTTTACACTGGAGGGACGGGAGGGGCGGGCGGCGGTGCCGCTTCGGGGGGTGCAATGCGCGTCCAACGGCTGGCCTCCGGAGGAGTGCTGGGGCTGGTGGTCGGCCTGACGGCAGCCAGCCTGGCTCAGGAGAGCTTGCAGCCCCGCAAGGTCGCGTTGCTGATCGGCGTCAACCAGTATCACAAGCCCGGTTTTCGCGACTTGCAGTTCGCCGAGGCGGATGTGCAGGCGGTGGCCGCGGAACTGCAGAAGCTCGACTTTCAGGTGACGGTGCTGCTGGGGAGCGCCTCCGGCGAGCGGCAGGCGACGCTGGCCAACATCGAGGCGGCCGCGTGGAGGCTGGTGGCGCCGCTGGGTAAGCGGGACATCGTGCTGGTGATGCTCTCCGGCCACGGGCAGACGCTCCCCCGGACGCCGAGGCGCTCGATGAATCGTACTACTGCCCGGTCGACGCGGTCCTGAACGATCCGCGGACGCAGTTTTCACTCAGCCATCTTTTGGACGACATTCTGGCCCCCAACGTGGGCCGCAAGCTGGTGCTGGTGGACGCCTGCCGCGACGTGCCGCAGGACCTCACCCGCGGGGCGCGGAACACCAAGGGGATCGAGGGGCGGATCGTGTCGCTGCCGGAGGACACGGCGGTGTTCTTCAGTTGCCGGGCCGGCCAGTTGTCGTTCGAGCGGAGCGAGGTGGGGCACGGGCTGTTCAGCTTCTGCGTGCTGGAGGGTCTGCGGGGGGCGGCGGTGCAGCGGGGGGAACTCTCCTGGTCGAGCCTGGTGGCGCACGTGGGTCGGCGGATGACCGAGCCGGACCTGACGCGGTACATGCCCCAATCGCTGCCGCAGGTTCCGATCCTCGCCGGCGCCATGCCGCACACCGTGCTGGGGATCGTGGAGGAGGCGCCGGCCATCTCCGGACCGGCCGCGGCAGTGGTTCCCCCCATGCCAAATCGCACGCCGCTACAGGAGCACAACGAGTCCGACGAGTTACTGCGGCGGGAGTTTCGGGAGTTCGAGACCGCACTTCGGGCGGGGAATTCGGAGATCGGGAGCGAGCAAGGCAGAAAGTACATCGCCGACCGTGCTGCGCAGCGCTTTTCGAGTTGGCGTGCATCTGCGGAGGGAGGGTCGGCTGTCGCGCAGTTTTTCGTGGCCCGCTGCCTGCAGTTGGGGTTGGGAACCGCACCGAACGAACGGGAGTCGATCCGCTATTACCAGCAGGCGGCAGAGGGAGGGATCGGGCTGGCCTGGAATGCGATCGGAGCGGCGTATCACACGGGACGTGGGGTGGAAAAGAATCTGATTCGTGCCGCGGAATGCTATCGTCAGGGCGCCGAACTCGGCTGTGCCACGGCGATGTACAATCTGGCGAAGCTCTATGAAGGAGGGTACGGCGTCCCCAAGAGCCCGGTGGATGCTTTCGAGTGGTACCGCCGGGCGGCGGAGGCCGGCGAGCCAAGTGGAATGAACGGTCTCGGAGTCTGTTATGAAGATGGCCTGGGTGTTGCTGGGGATTTACAGCAGGCCCGAGCCTGGTTTGAACGGTCGGCCGCGCTGGGAAACACCTCCGCCATGGCCAACCTGGGTCGTATGTATTATCAGGGGCGAGGCGTCGCCAAAGATTATCATGAAGCGCGACGCCTCTTTAAAATGGGGGCCGACCTGGGAGATCCTTGGTGTATGACCATGTATGGAGAGATCTTGACAGAGAATGGGACCGACTTTGAGGATGATGCCGAAGGCATCCGCTGGATGCGGAAAGCATGGGAAGTTCTGAAGGTCAAGCCGAACGCCGTGCTCCGGGAGTCTTTGATCCGGGACTTCCGGGGCATGAAGGTCTCCCCTCCCCCATAAGAGTTGGCGGACAATCCCCACTGCTCAGGCCGAGCTGGCGGTGAACTGGGCGAAAATCCGGGTTGCTGGCCTTGGCCTCATGGAGATTGCAACGACGCGTCCCCGGGCAGGACATGCAACAGACGCGACGTTGTGCTTGTGGGAGGCGGTCAGCGCAGGTAGGGGATCGACTCGTCGGTCCAGCGGTCGCTGGTGCGAACCGCCGGAACCTCCGGGAAGGGGGGCGGGGATTCCCCCCCGGACGCAGGGGGCGCTTCTCCCTGTGGGAAGAGTGGTTCCTGAGAGAGCGGCGGCGGCTCGCGCTCGGAGGGACCGGAGGCGCGCCGCGGTCGAGGCGGCTCATCCAGGGGCACGATCGTCACTGCGTTCGGAGAGCGTGCCGCAGCGCCCGCTCCCCCGTCCGGCCGAGCTGTCGCGGGGACGGTGGTCTCTTGCGCAGGAGTCTGTGCGGGTGCCAGCGGCACCACGATCGGCAGTTCGGCTGGTGGCGGTACGGCGATGTCTCGTCCGGTCGAGAGCCTGGGCGGATCAACGGATGCTGCCGGGACGGAACCCACGGGGGAAGGGGTCAGGGGGGCCGTGGGTGCAGCCGCAGGGAAAGGGGCTGCGGCGGGAAGGGACTGTGCGGAGCTGTGATGGGGGGGGAGCAGCGGCGGCATGGCGGGCGGAGCCAGGGGGGCCTCCACCTGCGGGGGGGGAGGGGCGGCAGCGCGAGGGGTCGAATTCGACGCCGGGACGATCGCCGGGGAGGGTCGGGTGGCGGGCGTCCTCCGTTTCCCCTGCGCGAGGGGGGAGTGGATGCGGAGCGAATGTGTGGCGTCGAGCTGGCGTCCGTCCGGTGCGTTCAGTCGCGCGTGGAGCAGCACCTCACCGGCGGTGCGATTCTCCCAGGGGAGTTCGAACTGGAAGCCGGAGGCGAGGAAGCCGGCGTGCCAGTGGTCGCGGGCTTCTTCGGCGGTGAAGGTCCAGCGGGCCAATTGCTGCTGACCCTCGGGGCGGGAGAGGTCGAGGGCCTCGATCTCGAGGCTCCCCACCAAGGGGACCACCTCACCGGTGTGAGCCTGCGGCATGAGGACGACGTTGAGCCGGTCGTCGCCCGGTTGGGGGTCGAGGTCCCGCGTGCCGGTGAGGAGCGTGTGGAAAGCGAGTTGTTCGGCCCTCAGCAGGACGTCGGCGTGCTCCGGGAGGAGGGGGGGGACGTTCTGATCGGCCAGTTGAGCGCGGAGCAGGTCGGTTTCCCGTCGGGCGGCGGCCAGATCCCGCTCCTGTTGCTGAAACAAGCGTTCATAACGGGCGAGCAGGTCCTGCTGCTCGCGGAGATGCACTTCGAGGAGGTCGAGATCGCCGCGTGGACCGGCACAGCCTGCGCCGGCGGCCAGGAGCGCCGCCCCACAGAGGCGATAAAGGCGACCAATCCGCATCGAAGGACGTTCCCTGTCCGGCGAAGGGCGGGATCACGATTGAGCGGGCAACTCCACCCGCTCCAGAACCTTGTCGATCAGTCCGTACTCGACGGCCTCTTCGGCCGACATGAAGTTGTCGCGGTCGGTGTCGCGTTCGATCTGCTCCAGCGACCGACCGGTGTGCTTGAGCAGAATCTCATTCAGCCGCCGCTTGATCTTGAGCAGTTCCTTGGCGTGGATTTCCAGTTCGGTGGCGGTCCCTTCCATGCCGGCCAGCGGTTGGTGGATCATGATGCGGGCATTGGGGAGGGCGAACCGCTTGCCGGCGGCCCCGGCGGTCAGCAACAGCGCTCCCATGCTGGCGCACTGACCGAGGCAGTAGGTGGCCACGTCGCAGGAGATGTACTGCATGGTGTCATAGATCGCCAGGCCGGCGGTGACCGAGCCGCCCGGAGAGTTGAGGTACAGGTGGATGTCGGCTTTGGGGTCGTCGAACTGGAGAAACAGGAGCTGAGCGACGATGGCGTTCGCCACCTGATCGGTGACCTGGCTGCCGAGGAAGACGATCCGGTCCTTGAGCAGGCGGGAGTAGATGTCCATCGCCCGCTCTTCGCGGCCGGACTTTTCGACGACGTAGGGGATGAGGGTGGTCATGGGAGCGTGGGACGAGGCACCGTTCACCGCGGTTGGGCGGGGTCTGTTCTACGGTCAGGAGCGGGAGCCGGCAGGTTCGGCCGGGCGGACGGCCGCACGTGCCGGCTGCGGCGGACAACGCCGCTAGGTCTTTTTTTCCGGGGGCTTGGTCTTGTCGCGTTTGGGAAGCACCACTTCGTCGACGAGGCCGTACTCCTTGGCCTGAATGGGGGAGAGATAACGGTCTCGCTCGGTGTCCCGGGCGATGACCTCCAAAGGCTGGCCGGTGTGGCGGGAGAGAATCCGATTGAGTGTCTCGCGGGTCTCGATGATCTCCCGCGCCTGGATTTCGATGTCGGAGACCTGTCCGCCCACCTGCCCGTAGGGCTGGTGGATCATCATTTTGGCGTGGGGGAGGATGAACCGTTTTCCTTTGGTGCCCCCAGCCATCAGGATCGCCGCTCCGCTGGCGGCCATCCCCACGCAGTACGTGCACACGTCGCAGTCGAGGTACTGCATCGTGTCGTACATCGCCAGCGTGGCCGTGACCGACCCGCCGGGGGAATTGATGTAAAAGTGGATGTCCTGGTGCCGGTTCTCCGATTGCAGGAACAGCATCTTCATCACCACCAGGTTGGCCAGGGCGTCGTGGATGGGGCCGTCCAGGAAGATGATGCGATTTTCCAGGAGCAGGTCGCCGATCGTCAGTTGCCTCATGCGGGTATAGTCCCGCTGGGCGAGCGGTTCCACGGCGGCCAGCGTTCCTGGCGTCCAGAAGCGAGCACTCATGTCGTCCATTGTTGATCCCTGTGGGCTCCGGCGCACGACCGTGCCGCGGGGATTGTTGGAGCCACAGGGAAACCTGTCAACAGGCAAGGGGAGGTGTTCTGCGGTGAACCGGCCAAACCCGCGCCCCGGCTGCGGAATGCGGCTCATCGCCCGGGCGGGCGTGCTCCTCGCGTCCGGTTCCTTCCCCTGGTTCTCCAGAGTGGACGTGAGGGAGTCTCTCGGGATGGCGCCCGGACGGGTTTCGCGGCGGGAGGTCCTCTGGCAGGCTTCTCATAGTTTATGCAACTTGCGCAGTTTTGGCTCAATCCCCCGCGGCGGTCTGGTCGATTTATCGATGACGGGGAACTCCCGAGTCGGGCAAGTCTGCGCGGCCCGTGAGGCGTTCCGCCGCTGTCATTCCTCCAGGGGGGCGACGAGGAGTGGAAGCTGCCGCTCCCGGTCGGTGAGATCATGCGACGTGCTGGGGAGGGAATCCGCCCGTCTCGCTGCGTGTTGGGCGCACGAGGTCCGGTGGTGCTGGCCTGGCTGGCGAGCCTGCTGCTGTGCGGGGCGAGTCCCGTGCTGGCCCTGGAGCCGCTGTACACGAACACGCCCCGCTTTCGCATTCCGTTTCAATTCGATCGCGAGGAGATGACGCGGATCGGCGCGGTGGAGGTGCAGCTCCATGTGTCGCGGGATGGGGGGGAGAGTTGGACGCTCTCGGAAGCGGTTTCGCCGGCGGCGCAACGGTTCACGTTCGATGCTCCTCAGGACGGCGAGTACTGGTTCGCGGTCCGGACGATCGACCTGCGGGGGCAGGCTCACCCGGCCGGTTCCCTCCAGGCGGGGTTGATCGTCGTGGTTGATCGGGAGCCTCCCGTGCTGACGCTGACGGTTTCCGACGTCGGCGGGGGAGAGTTCGAGGCCCGCTGGCAGGCCGTGGATGACCATCTCGACCTCTCCAGCCTGAAGATCGAGACCTGGGATGCCGCCAGTGGCGGCTGGCAGCCGCTGCTGGGGGCGCCGGCAGGCAGCGGCAGTTCGCGTTGGCTGCCGAACCCTGGTCCAGGCACGGTGCAGGTCCGGGGTTCCGTCTCCGATCTGGCGGGGAATGCGACCACTGCCGAGGCGAGTGCAACTCCCCAACGTCCCGCACCGAAAGAGATTCTTCAGGAGCGCCCCGACTGGCGCGAGCCGATTGCCCACTCTCCCGCCTCATCGACACCGGACCTGACCGCTGCACCCCCTGCTGCTGCGAAAACGCCGGTCATCCTGCCGAACATCCCCCATGCTCCCGTGCCGGCGACGCCGGTTCTGGAGACCACCTGGCCGCTGCGGGAGTCCCCTGCGACGTCCCTGCTGGCGGCGCCGGAAGCGGGGACCAAAGCCCCCCCCACACCCTCCTCCGCCTCGGACCTCTCCCGGTCGACGACGTCCCTGACGACTTCCGGTGCAGTCCGCCGCATCAACGCGCGGACATTCCGCATCGGCTACGAGGTGAACAACGTCGGCCCCTCGGGGGTCGGCAGCGTCGATCTGTACATCACGGAAGACGGGGGAGAAAAGTGGTTTCACTACGGGAGCGATCCCGATCGGCAGAGTCCCATTGAGGTCGTCGTCCCTCGCGACGGGCAGTACGGCTTTTCGCTGCGGGTCCGCAACGGCCTGGGCGTGGTCGCCGATCCCCCTCAACCCCACGAACCTCCAGAACTGGTGATTCTCGTCGATCAGACACCCCCGGTGGCGCGGCTGCTCCCCGTTCAGCAGACGGCTCAGGGGGGCCTGTACCGGGTGCACATCGGCTGGTTCGCTCAGGATGACAGCCTGGCGGAGCGCCCCATCGCCCTGTCTCAGGCGGCAAACGTGGAGGGACCATGGGAACCGATCAGCGGCTGGATCGAGAATACCGGGCGGTTTGATTGGACCGTCAGCAGTCTGACGCCGCGGCGGGTGTACTTGCGGTTAGATGTGAAGGATGCGGCGGGGAACGTCTCTCATGCCATCACCGATCAGCCGCTGCTGATCGACACCACTCCTCCCACCGCTCGGATTCTGGAAGTCGAGACGGCCGGAGGCGGCGGCGGGGTGCGGTAGGCTCGCTGTCGTCGCCGCTCTCCGATGGCATTCCGCACCCCGATGTGGCCGGAGAACAATGCCGCGAACCACGGAACGCCTCCCCGCGCGTTTCGCGGAGGCATCATCTTCTGAACAGTCCGCAATTCGGGAGGAATCCGCAGGATTTCGCCGTGACGCTGGGCGGGATGTGCTAGGCTTCTCTGAACAGAGGAGGCCCCGTTGAACGCGTCGCTTCCTGACAGACCTCATGTCTCCGTTGCGCCGATTCCTCCGTTCTGATGAAGCCGCCACGGCGGTCGAGTACGCCGTCATGATGGCGCTCATCCTGCTGGCCTGCATTGGGGCGATTCGTTCGCTGGGGGACGGCAGCTCGGGCCTGTGGGGAAACAACAAATCGGAGCTCGACGCCGCCGGCTTCGGCGGCTCGCCGTGAGAGACTGCCTGTGGGAGTCCGCAGCTCCCCAGGCACTGCTGCTGCCACGGTGCTGCTGAGCGGCCCCCCCGCCCCCCCCAATCCGTGGCTGGCCCACACCCCGGCGCACGGAGCCTCCCGGGGTCGGGAAAATCCCTGGGCCGGAAAAGATGCCTGAGCACATTTCAAAACCCTCTCCCCCGCGGGGGGAGAGGGGGTGATGACACTGCGTCCTCAGAACAGGCCCGGCGCGAGGCGATAGCGGACGCGTTCACAGTAGGCCCGATATTCGGGATCGCGCAGCAGGAATCGCTCCTCGGCCAACAGCCGCAGAATCCACAGGGCCACGGCCGCGGCATAGACCCCCAGGTTCCAATCGCTGGGGTGGTTCACCACGTAGCCGAGGAACGCGATGATGTAGCTCAGATACAGGGGATGCCTCACAAAGCGGTACAGGCCGCGGGTCTGGACACCGCGGTTGGCCGCCACCATACCGATGCTGCGGTTGAGGGAGAGCATCGCCGCGACCTGGAGGGCGATGCCGACCAGTTGCAGTCCCTGTCCCAGTGCGAGATCGCGGCCGGACGCCTCCGGCTGGAACAGTACGATCGCGAACGTCCCCAGAATCCCCACGCACCAGTCGTAGGGAGACAGGCTCACCCCCTTGGGCAGCCGGCGAATCAGATAGAACAGCACATCGGTCGACACCTTGGCGAACAGCAGCACGTTGCTGAGGCGGAGTGTCTCCCAGGCTGCCTCCCATTGCTGTGCGGCAAACCTCAAAAACAGCAGCGAGAGTGCCACGTTGCATCCGATCTCCCACAGCCGGCGACGGGCGTCCGCGGAGACGGCGGCGGCAGACTCGGTCGGCTGAAGCGGGAGGGGCGTGGACATGGATCGAGTCCTTCAACGGCGGAGGAAGAAAAGGGATGCCCAGGTGCCCAGGCCGTCTCGGGCAGCACCATGCTGCGCGAAGCCAGGAGGGGGCTTTGGGGGAGCCTAGTGCGCGTCGGGCGGCCGCAGTCGCAGGAGAAGTGCCGCCGGATTGTTTCTCCACGGCAACGGGGGCGTCAGGTCGCCACAAGCCATACGGCCGTCACAATCGTGCGGCTGTACTTCGCCACCTGGTGATGGGAAGTGCTATCATGGGGGACGTCCGGTCCGCCCAGGTCCCATGACGCTCCTAAATCCCGCCCTACTCTACGGCCTGCTGCTGGCGATCCTGCCGGTGCTGTTGCATCTGCTGCTGCGCCGCAAGCCGAAACGGTACGTTTTCCCCGCGTTGCGGCTGGTCCAGCAGCGGCGGAAGCAGAACCTCAAGCGGATTCAGCTCCGGCACATCTGGCTGCTGCTGCTGCGTGTGGCGGCGATCGGACTGATCGTGCTGGCCCTCACCCGTCCGTCGCTTCCGGCGGCGGATTACGCCTTCAATCTGCGGGAGTGGCTGACGCTGCTGGCGGTGATTGCGGGAGGGATCGGCGTGTACGTCGGGCTGTTGCGGCGGTGGCAGCGGTCGCTGCTTCCGCGGCATGTGTTCAACCTTCGTCGGGCGTCGGCCCGCGGCTGGGTGACCGGGGGAACCCTGGTGGCGCTGCTGCTGCTGGTCGGCTGGCCGTACCAGCGGCGGATCGCGGCAGAGATCAAAGCCCCGCCGCCGGCGGCCCAACTGGACCTTCCGGTCGCCGCCATCTTCCTGTTTGATACCAGTCTGAGCATGGAGTATCAGCAGGAGGGTCGGACGCGGCTGGACGTCGCGCGGGAGATCGCCTCGCGGCATCTGAGCGAACTCCCCACGGGAAGCCGCGTCGCTGTCGTCGATACGGCCAGCGACAATCCCGTTCTGTTCCAGCCGACGCTCTCCGCCGCGCAAACACACCTCAAAGCGCTGACCACGACGGCCGTCAATCTGCCGCTCAACGACCGCTTGCGGACCTGCCTGCTCCGCCAGGAGGACGACCGCAAACGAACTCTCGCTGAACAGGGGCATCTGGCGGAGGACGTGCGCAAGGATCGCTTTCTGCGGCGGGTGTATGTCTTCACAGACCTGGCGAAATCGGCGTGGCGGCTGGGAAGCTCCACGCTGCTGGCCAAGGAGCTGGAACGCCTGGAGACAGTCAACGTCTTCCTCGTCGACGTCGGCGAGACGCTCCCGCTCAACCTGGCGGTGCTGGGGGTGCGGGTGTCTCGGCAGCAGATTCCGATCGGCGGACGCCTGGAGGTCTCCGCCCTGGTGCAGAGCATTGGCCGGGGAGAGGGTGAGGTCCATCTGGAGCTCAACCGGCTCCTTTTGCAAGGGGGAACGGTCCAGCTCGGCAAGGCGAGTCAGACGCTCTCCCCTGACAGTCCGCAATGGGTCTCCTTCCCACTGCTGACGGAACTGGTCGGCCCGGTGTTGCATGGGGAAGTGCGACTGGCGGCCAGCGACCCGTTGGCAATGGACGACGTACGGTACTTCACGGTCATCGTCGGAGAACCGCCCCGCGTGCTGGTGGTCGCTCCCCGCGAAGCGGAGGCGTCCCACTGGATGACCGCTCTGGCACCGGGCATCGTCAAGTTCCGCACGGAGTTCCGGCCGGTTTCCCGGCTGCGTGAGGCCGACTTCTCCCGTTACGACGTGGTGTACCTGATCAACGTCCCCCAACTGTCCGACGACGACTGGTTCCGTTTGGCGCGCTTCGTGGAGCAGGGAGGGGGCTTGGGCGTGTTCACGGGGAGCAGTGCGGTCCAGCCGTCCGCTTATGAACGGGCGCAGGTGCAGTCCTTGCTCCCGGCGCGACTCATCGCCGTTCGCGAGCGGCCGGACCGGCGGATGGTCATCGAAAAACCCGAGCACTCCATCTTCCGCAAGCTCACCACCGATGGAGGCACGGCCCTGCTGGAAAACGACGTGTTCATCGATCGCTACTTCACCGTCCAGCCCGCGGAGGGGGCGGGGGTGCTGGTCACCGTGGCCGATGAAGAGTCCTCCCCGCTGATGATCGAACGGGGGTTTGGTCAGGGGCGGACGGTCCTGTTCGCCTCGGCGGTCGACCCCGCCCAGGGGGCGCTCAGCCGCTGGAACAATCTCTCCGACCCGACGCAGATCGGCTGGCCGTTCGTGGCGCTGGCCGAGTCGCTGACGTTGTATCTCGCCCGCAGCACCGACAGCGTGTTCAACGTGACGGCGGGCGAGGATGTCCAGCTGCGCTTGTCTCCCGCCGCCGCCCCCCGGACATTTCTGCTCAAGCGGCCGCAATTCCGGCAGACTCGGCTCGCGCTCCCCGCCGGGGAAGAATCGCTGATCGTCTCCGACGCTCGCGAGGTGGGGGTGTATGACCTCGTGGACGCCGGCCGCACCACCGAACCGTTGCTCGGCTTCAGCGTCAACGTGGCTCCGGAGGAGAGCGACCTCTCGCGGCTGACGGCCGCCGATCTGGACGGCCTCCTGGGCGAGGGGCGTTATCAGGTAGCCCGCAGCATCGAGGAACTGGAGGCCAGCGTCACAGTTGCCGATCTCGGCCGGGAGGTCTTTCCGCTGGTCCTCGTCCTGGTGATTGTGGCGTTTCTTGGCGAGCACCTGGTCGCCAACCGCTTCTATGACGTGGATGACCAGGGGACCGCGGCGCTCAATCCTCCGAGCCGTCGGGGAGCCCCAGCCGCCGGGCCGCCTGGCGGAACTCCTCCACCATCGGCAGGACGGTGGGCCAGCGGTCCTCCGGCTGCGGCTCCAACCCCTTCATGATCGCGTCGGCCACCTGGGCGTCGATCTCGGGAGCGTAATCGCGGACGTTGTCCGGCGGGTTGTTGACGTGCTGGAGCACGCTCTCGAAGGAGTCGCCGGCCGGCCAGGGCATCCGCCGCGTAAACATCTCATAACAGGTCACGGCGTAGGAGAAGACGTCGATCCGCTGGTCCGTCCGCTGCCGCTTGATCAGTTCCGGAGCCATGTAGTTCGCCGTCCCGGTGCGATTCCCCGGGGCTTGAAAGGGGGGCGTGTTGGGGACCACCAGTCCGAAGTCGATGAGTTTGACGCAATCGGTCTCGTCAATCAGCACGTTCCGCGGACAGATGTCGCGATGGATGAAGTTCTGGCGGTGGAGATAGTCGATCGCCTGGCCGAGCTGGACCATGTAACTGAGGCGGTGGCGTCGCATCCGCTCGTTCTGAACATCGACCAGATAGCTCAGTCCCACCCCCTCGATGAACTCCATCACCAGAAACTGTTCATTCTCGATCGTCAAACCGTGTTCCAGCGTCTTGACGATGTTGGGATGCCGCAGAGCCACGGCGATCTCCCCTTCCGTGGGCTTGTTGAGTCCCTTGAACCGCGATTCGAGCTTGAGCGTTTTTTCCTTGTCGAGGACCTTGAGGGCGACCATGCGTCCGGAGAGGACGTCGCGGGCCCGCCAGACCTTGGACATGCTCCCCTGGCCGACGCGGCCGATGAGGTCGAACCGTTTCCGCAGGTCGATCTTCTCCACACGGGGCGGACGCGCGAGGAGCTTCTGCAGGAGGGTCTTCAGCGCCTGCATGGATGCGTCGACAAGAGACGAGGAGGAAGCCCCATCGCTCCACCCAACCGCGACTGCTCGTTGGCCTTCAGGGTGCCTCCTCCAGGGTCGTCCTCTCCGTCAGGGGCGTTCGGGGTGCGTTTCGGGGACGTAAGGATGATTCCGCTTCCGCAACACGGTGGCCGATTCAATCGTATCCCCTTGCTCGATCGCGGCCACCACCTCCATGCCCGAGACCACCCGGCCGAACACCGTGTGTACGCTCTCCGGGCGGATTTCCCGGTCCAGATGCGGCGTGGGGAGATGCGTGATGAAGAACTGCGATCCCCCCGTGTCCTTTCCGGCGTGGGCCATGCTCAGCGTGCCGGCAAAATGCCGCCGGGCGTCGGGCCGGTAGCATTCACACTCGATCGTGTATCCCGGTCCGTCCGTGCCCCCGAACTTCTTCCCCGGCATCCCCCCTTGAGCCATGAAGTTCGAGATCACGCGGTGGAACGGGCTCCCGTCGTAGAACCCCTTTTCCACCAGACTGATGAAGTTCGCCACCGTGTTGGGCGCCTGGTCCTCGAACAGTTCCAGCACGATCTCGCCCCGGCTGGTCTTGAGCAGGACGCGGGGAAGCTGGGCTTCGCCCGTTGCGGCTGCTTCCTTGGCGCGAAGCTGCTGCTCCGTCTCCCAGTACTGGACATAGGCCCGAGCCGATTCCAGGTACTGCCCCCCCAGGTCCGGAATCAGCAGTTGGTTCTTTTCGGCCTGTTCCAGAATCTCCACCGCCCGGGCGAAATCGTGTGTGGCGAAATGGGCCACCCCTGAAACGTTGAGGGCCACGGCATCCTGCGGATTCACGGTCAGAATCGCCCCGGCGATCGCGGCTGCATCCGCATAGCGATTCTCCGTGTAGGCCAGACCCATCGCCTGCTGCACAAGCTGCAACGGCTGCGTATTGTCGGCCCCGGCCGCCTGCGCCTTCAGCGGATAGACCTGCGGGCTGACCCGCCCGATGTTCCGGAACTGCTGCTTGATCCGATCGATCAAGGCGATCGCTTCGGTCCGCAGCTTGGTCTTCTCGTCCGGCGAGGCGGTGGGAAAGGCCTGCTGAATCTCCCCCAGGCGGGTCTCGATCTGGCCGATCTGCTGTTCCGCCTCGTTCCAGACCGCCGTCGCCTGTTCCGGCGTGAGGGGAGCGGCCGCGGCCGGCGGCTGATCCTGCGCGGCGACCGCGCCAGGCATGATCCACAATCCCGCCGCCGCCAACAGCCACAGGGGGAGAAGAATTCGCTTGCACATGCGCATTATCCGGGGTTCGAGTCAGCACTGCACACGCAGATGCTGCCGCGACTCTCGTGACCCGCCGCACAGTTGTCAAGCGGCCGCCCCGACGCCGCAACTGCAGGGGGCAGCCGCGGAATGGTGGTCCGGTCAGGGGTGCGGCGGGAGCGATTGCGTCGCGCGCGGGGGCACGTCGGTCCTGACGGGACGGTCCGGGGGCTGACGCCCCCGGCTCGCCGAGTGACGTTCGCAGAGGCGAGCCCGGGCCGTCAGGCCCGGGGCCGTTTGAGCGGCGATCGGGACTCAGCGATCGTGGTGATGCCGCGGCGGGTTTTCGGACGGTCCGGGGGCATCAACGGAGATCCGGGGTTTGATACCCCCGGCTTCCGACGAGCTGGGGAATTTCGATCTGCCGCCAGCCTCCGCCGCCGACCGCGATCGTCGACCACGCCCAGCCGCAGATGACACACCGTGAGCAACGACCTCCCGGGATGGCAAGAGAGAAGGAAAGCTCGTGGAGCGGCCCCGGCCCCCGATCGACGGCTGCACTCCAACTGCAGGGGGGAGGGGATGACCGGTCGGACTCCCTGTCGAATCAGGGGGTTGCAGAGCCAGGCTCGGCTTGGACGGCCGGGAGAGCTTCGGTCGGGAAGGGGAGCGGTTCAGCCGGCTCGTGAGTCGCCGGCCGGATCAGTCGCTCCGGGGAGAGCGCCTCTGCCTGCTCCCGGAAGTAGCTTGCCTGCTGGACCTCTCCGCGGGATTCCAATTGCTCGGCATATTTCAGGCAGGCTTGCTGGACGAGGGGATCAAGCCGCCGGGCGGAGCGAAAGTCCTCGACCGCCGCCGCGAAGTTCCCCAGGGCATAATGCGCCTCGCCGCGGAGCGAATGCGCTTCGTCGCTCGGTTCGTGCTTCAGGACTGTCGTGGCGGTTTCCACGGCCTGTTCGTAATGTCCCATGGCGAGATGAATGCGCGCCGCCACGAGGAGGGCGGAGGTTTTCACGCTGGTCCCCGGGGCTGCAAGTTGAATCGCCCGTTCCGCATCCGCCAGGGCCGGTTCGTACCGCTTTCCGAGGTAGAGATGTTCGGCGCGCTCCAGCCACGAACGGGCCTCTTCGGGCTGCGCACTGACCAGCCGATTGACGACCGCCAGCCGCTCCAGCCAGGCCGCCCGCTCGAAGTCGGCCCGGGCCTCCTCGGTGCGGCCCAGAGCGTCCAGCACCAGCCGGCGATGCAGGTAGTACTTGGTCTGCGTCGGCTGCAATTCAATCGCCTTGGAAAAGTCGGCCAGCGCCTCCTCCAGCCGTCCCGCCTCCTGATACGTCAGCCCGCGGTTGTTCCAGGCGTTGACATAGGTGGGATCGAGTTCGATCGCGCGGCTGAGGGCCGCGAGCGCTTCGTCAAACCGCTTCAGTTGCAGCAGGGCATAACCGCGATTGTTGTGAGCGTCGATGTAGTTCGGGTCGATCTGCAAGGCGGCGTCAAAATCGTGCAGCGCCTGCTCGGGATTCCCCTGCGAGATGCGGACCAGACCACGGTTGTTGTATGGCTGCGGGTACTTCAGATCGAGTGCGATGGCCGTGGAGAAGTCCTCCATCGCCCCTGTCAGGTCGTCGCGGGACATCCGCAGATAGCCGCGGGTGTTGTACAGCTTGGGGTCATCCGGCCGCAGTTCGATCGCCTTTGTCAGATCGTCGTGGGCCTGACTCTTGAAGTTCGCCGCGGCAAGAATCTCCGCCCGGCGGCAATACGCCGCCACCGAGCGGGGGTCGAGCTGGATCGCCTCGTTGAGGAGTTGCAACGCCAGGCTCCCTTTCCCCTGCCGGGCCAAATTCTCCGCTGCGACGATGTTGCGGGCAGCCTGTTCCTGTGGTGGCAGCACGGATTCCTCTGCCCCGCTGCGCGTCGTTCCGCCGGCGTCTGCGGCCGATGAAGTCGCGCCACTCGGGGCGGGTGCGACGTCGGCGGACTCATCCCCCGTGCCTCCGCAGCCAAGGGTGAAGAGCAATCCCAACAGCACCAGCGTGATCGGGCGGGGACAAATCGGGGAGGGACAGACAGACACAGGATGAGCCATGGCGACCTTCCGTGGCGCAATGGAACCTCTGGTCAGGCGACGCCGTCAATCGGCACACGGGACGGTGGCGCTTTGGAAGCGCGGTAAAGGGGGGAGCCTGGCCAAATTGCGGAGGGCTTGTACTCCCCCGGCCGCAATGGGTCAATCCCGGATTCCGTGGGACAGAGGCCCCTTTCAGAAGTCCGTCGGACGACGGGGAGTCTCACTTCACACGGAGGGCGGCTACGGGTGCGTAACGCCCCCCCAAAATCGGTTCACTGGGGCAACCGAGCCACTGCTCCAGCACGCAGGCGTACACCTGCCGGAAGTCGGTGTGATGCCGGAGGTCCCCTTCCTCGAGGTCGGTCAGGCTGGGATGGGGACCAATCAGGCCGGGGCGGACGGAAGGGCCGGCGAGGAACATCGGCGCCGCGGCGCCGTGATCGGTCCCCGCGCTGGCGTTCTCCGCCACGCGTCGTCCGAACTCGCTGAAGCACATGACGAGCACGCGGTCCTGCTCGCCATGAGCGGCGAGATCGCCGAGGAACCAGGCGACCGCCTCCCCCAGTTGCCGCAGCAACCCGGCGTGTGCCGCCGCCTGCTGAGAGTGGGTGTCGAAGCCGTCGATGGCCACGTAGTAGATTCGCGTCGCCAGGCCGGCGGTGATGAACCGGGCGATGTGTCCCAGCTTTCGCCCCAGTTCCGTGGGGGGAGACCCCGCGGCCGTGGGGAGCGACTCGATGGCCCGCGACAATCGCTCCGCCACCGTGAGGGCAGACGTCGTGCTGGACTGCACGAAACTCAACAGGTCCTCGCTCCCCGGCCGTGGGAGGCTGGTCAGTTCCGTCAGCGTGCTCCGCCGTTCGGCATCCAGAGCCTCCAGGCGGAACTGATCGAGGGATCGCACGCTGGGGACGCGGAGGGATCGGGAGGCGAGGGCCAGGGGCTGCGGCTCATCCCCCAGGTGCAGAGCGGGCACATCGGCCGCCGCCCCCTGCGTCCCTTGCTCCAGATAGCGTCCCAGCCAGCCTTCACTGCGGCGATGGTCCTTGCGTTGGCAGGTGTGCCAGATGTCCATCGATTCAAAGTGCGAGCGGTTGGGGTGGGGGTAGCCGACTCCCTGGACGATCGCCAACCACCCTTGTTCCAGCAGGTCCGCCAATCCGCGGAGCGCGGGATGCAGCCCGAGTTCATCGTCCACGCGCCGGACGTCGGTCGCGGGGATGGCCAGGGTTGGCCGGCTGGCCCGGTAGACCTCGTGGCGATAGGGGATGACGGTGTTGAGCCCGTCGTTGCCGCCACTCAACTGAATGACCACCAGGATGCGTCCGTCCCGACCGGGGGTGGTTTCGGCGGCCCGGAGCAGCACGCGGGGGGCGACAGCGCCCAGCGCCAACAGAGCCGGCGCCCGCTGGAGGAACTGGCGACGAGTAGTCATGGCGAAGACCTGTGATGTCAAGCAGACCTGTGATGAGCCAGTTTCACAACCGGCGAGCGGGGGGCGTGAGCCCCCCGATCACCCGCATGCCGGTGGATGCGCAGCGGTCATGTCCCGGCGATGAAACTGGCTCATGTGAAAGGGCCAACCCAGGGATCATCGACAAACTCAAGCGAGTTGGAATTCTGGTTGCGTGGTCAGCAGGTGCACCGCTTCGCGGAGCCTGGTCTCGCGCTGACTGGCGGCGGCGGAATCGATCTGTCGGGCCAGGTGCTGTTTCACTTCTGCGGGGAGCGGAATGGCCAGCAGCAGTTCCTCGAACCAGGCGACGGCCTCCGGTCCGCGGGTACAGCCGTGACGCTCCAGCAGGGCCGAGAGCGTCCCGCCGGCAAAGCGCGTCTTCTCGTGGTGGAGGAGGCGTCGGGCGAGGTTCGCGCGGGCCAGCAGGGTCGAGGAATTGATCCACGTCCGGCCACCGTCCCACCCCTTGACGTTGGGGGGATAGAACAGCCGTTGTCCCAGGTCCTCCAGGCCGCGGGCGAGGTCGAAGGCGTTGGTGGTCGCCTCCAGAGCTCGCAGCATCCCGACGGCGAACTCGACGGGACTGCGGACGCGGCGGGCCAGAACGGAGGACGAAAAGAACAACCGGCTGGAAAGCATTCGCTCCAGCACCGGTGCGACGTTGAGGTTCGTCTCACGCAGTTGCCGGGCGAGCGGCTCGACCAACCTCTCCGGGGGAGGCGGTTCGTCGAACAGGAAGAACTGTATCAGCTTCCTGACCAGGAAGCGGGGACAGGCGTCCTGGGCGAGGACCAGCCGGACCCCCTCTTCGCCCCCGAAGGGGCCGGTCTGGCCGAGGATCGTTTTCACCCCGCCGTCGTGCTGGAAGCGATTGAACCGGAACCGTTTGAGCTTGATCTCCCAGCCGGTGAAGCAGCGGGCGAGTTCGCGGACGTCGGCTTCGGTGTAGTTCCCCTCCCCTAGGCAGAACAGCTCCATCAGTTCGCGGGCGTAGTTCTCGTTTGGATGGGCCTTGCGGTTGGTGGCCGAATCGAGCCACAAGAGCATCGCCGGATCGCGGGAGATCGCTTGCACCAGCGCTGCGAAGTCCCCCAGGGCGTATCGGCGGAGCAGTTCGTTCTGGCCGAGCATCAGTTCCGCGTCGTCCACCTTGGCCGCGCTCGTGGCGAAGTGCCCATGCCAGAAGAGGGTCGCCTTTTCCAGCAATGGCTGCGGCGTCGCCAGCATCCGGTAGACCCACCACGCCGAAAGCTGGCCGACGTCTCCGGGGGCGATCGTGCCTCGGGCCAGGTCGGACATCTCGCGGCGGAACTCCTCCGGTTCCTGCGCGGCGACCAGTTCCCGTACCGCTTCCGCCGGTGTCCGTCGAACGAGGTGGTCGAGCTGGGCGGAGTCGGCGGCAAAACCGGCGCGGCGGCAGAGGTGTGCCGCCAGGCGTCGGGTCCAGGGGGTCTCCTCGTCGGGGACGAAGGGACTCCAGGCCCACTCCGGATCCAGACTGTCGAGCGCGGGGGTCATGAGGAGGACTCCGGGGATTCACGGAGCGTCGCGCAGCCGCAACCGCAGCTCCAGCTCGCAGGAGCTTTCGGTGTGCAGCAGTTGCAGGGAGAAGTCGAGCAGGTGGTCGAGAATCGCCAGTCCCAGGGAGACCTGCCGTTCCGCTTCCTCGCGGGTGTGCCCCTCCTGGAGCATGTTTTGCGTGATGAGGTGCGACTGATTGGCCGCCAGAATTCGTCGCAGCACGCCGAAGTTGAGGTGCAGCGAGGTATTCACCGCGGCGGGGGATTCTCCCGGGGGGCGAGTGGGTGCGGCCGCCAATTGCCGCGCCAACCCTTCCGTGCTGGAGAGAATGAACCGCGAGCCGGCGAATCCCACCGTCGGCGAGAAATTGAACTGGATCGGCAACGGCGCCTGTGGGTCCCGATTCGCCGGCGGTACAAAGTGGGCCGTGACGAGATCGAACCCCTCTCCCGAGGACATGTCCAGTTCGAGTTGCGGCTGGCCGTTCATCGCCCCGGCGATGTTGATAAAGCCGATCAGGCTCTGGAAGGTGCGCCGCAATTCTCGCCGCGAGAGTTCGGGATCCCGTAACGTGAACAGCACCGCGAAGGCCGGCAGCTTGATCGCTGGCGCGGTCTGGTCCGATGCAAAAGTCTGTTCAGCGGCGACGATCTGGATCACCGGACCCAACGCCCCCAGAACGTCCTCGCCAAAGTCTTTCCCGGCGAACAGGGTGGTGAGGTTGCTGTCTGCTTCGGCAAGCTTGTCGACGACGTTCTCGGGGTACAGGTCGGCCGCACGCAGCCACAGGGCCGCCAGATCGCGGTAGCTGCCGAGCGAGACGAGCAGGCCGTCGATTTCCGGAGGGGCGACGGACGTTTGCGCATCGGCGGGTGCGACGGAGTACTGTCGCGGTTCGGAGATCCAATCCCGCAGAAAGGGGGTCCGCCACGTCAATGCGACCTCCTGAGGCGACAGACGCAGTGTGGCCGTCAGCCAGGGGGTGTGCTGAAACACGTCCAACAGGCTGCCGACCAGCAGTTCAGCGACGGGGTTGTCGGTCTGTTTGCCGAAGGGTTTGCCGTCACGTGTGGACTGTTCACGGAGGGAGGCGACGTCGGCCCACAGCCAGACGGCAGCCTCGGGCGGCTTGGTGCGGCGGGCCTCGGCAAAGCGGGGCTGCGACGACAGACTCTCGCCGGAGCCGTCCAACAGTCGATCGAGGATCGCCTGTCCCAACTCGCCATTGTTGACGATCACCAGCCAATCACCGACGGTGGCGAAGCCCCCCTTGTCGACCTGATAGACAGTCTGTCCGCGATAGTCGTGTTGACGGAACGGGTCTTTTCGGCCCTTGTTCCGCGCCTCCTCGCGTCCCAGGCTCATCAGCTCGTCGCGCAAGGTGAGCAGCGTGGCTTCGCTTTCCGCGCGAATGAGGAGGGCCGCCCCCTTCGTCGGCAGGTCGACTGCCGCGGCGATCCCCCGGACGGTCAGCTTTTCGACCGCCTGCCGCCATGTCATCCCCAGACGGGCTTCGACGTATTCAAGCACCCCCAGGGCCGCCAGCGTCTCCTTGCGACGCAGGGCCGCCTGATACTCCTCCAGCCGCTCCAGACGCTGCCGGAGGGGGTGATCGAGGACGAGACTCAGCAGCCGGGGAGGGTCGGTGATTTCGGCATAGGCCACGACACCGGGGGGGAGCAGATCGGCCGCCGTCGGTTCCGCCCCGGGGAGCAGCGCTCCCCCCGCTCCCCAACCGAGACCGATCCACACACACCAGACGGCTCGCCAGGACATGAGGACTCTCCCGCAGAATTGAAAACATCACTCCTGTGCCGGCGTCGTGCGGCAGGCGACAGGAACAGCAGGCCATGCGGCGCACGACCGCCGGACTGTGGGGCGACCGCGCTGATTCAATCCGGAAAGACCCCCCTGCCGGCGGGTCGGTTTCAGCCGGGCGAGGAGTTGCGAGGAATCTCCCCTCCTCCTGGGGCGGACGGTTCACCAGACCTGGATTTCCAGTTCCAGGTCCACGCCGTGGGTTTCCGCCACCTTGGCCCGAATGAGGTCGATGAGTTGCAGGACGTCGTGAGCGGTGGCGCCCTCGTGGGTGATGATGAAATTGGCGTGGCGGTCGCTGACCTCGCAGGCGCCCAGCCGGGTCCCCTTCAACCCCGCCTGTTCGATGAGCGCCCCCGCACTCAGGCCGCGCGGATTCTTGAAGATGCAGCCGGCCGACTGAAACGCCAGCGGCTGACTGGACTTCTTCATGATCCACAGTTTCCGCATCCGCTGGGCGATGGCATCCGGATCGCCGGGCTGGAGGCGGAACTCCGCCGACAGGATCGCCAGTTCGTTGATGCTGCTGGTGCGGTACTCGAAGCTCAATTCCTCCCCTTGCCGGACGTGCTGCTCCCCTTTCCCGGTCATCACCGTCACGCTGGCCGTCACGGACCCGATATCGCCGCTGCGGTTGCCGGCGTTCCCCTTGAGCGCCCCGCCGATCGTCCCGGGGATGCCCACCAGCGTCTCAAAACCTGCCAGGCCGGCGGCCACCGTGCGGCTGACGACGTGGGACAGCAGTGCCCCGCTCCCCGCCCGCATGGTCGAGCCTTCAATCTCGATGAACTCGAACGGTTCCCCCACCAGCCGGAGCACCACGCCGCTCACGCCGTCGTCCCGCACCAGCAGGTTCGACCCGCCCCCCAGCACCCGCACGGGAATCTCATGCTCGTGGCAGCGGCGGATGACGGCCTGGAGTTCGGCGACGCTCCGCGGTTCGACGAGGTACTGGGCCGGCCCCCCCACCTTGAGCCAGGTGTACGGGGCCAGCGGCACGTCAGCCCGCGTGATGTCGGCGAAGTCGGACAGAGCAGTCATCGGCAATCCGTTCGATCGATCCCGCCCCCATCAGGACCACGACGTCCCCGGGGCGGCCCTCAGTCTCCAGCGTCTCCCAAACCTGGTCAAGCGAGGGGATCAGCCCGGCCGCCACGCCGCTTGCCCTCAGCAATTCGATCACCCTCAGCGACACCGCTTCCGCCGCAGCGCCCTCCGGTTCCCGTGCGGTGTAGGCCGGCAGGAGATGTACTGCATCAGCCTCGCGCAGCGAGGCGGCAAACGCTTCCCGAAAGGTCCGGGTGCGCTGTGCCTGGTGCGGCTGGAAGACGACCCGCAGCCGACGCCCCGGGAACTCCTCCCGCAGAGTCGTCAGCACCGCCCGCACCGCCGTCGGATGATGGGCGTAATCGTCCACCAGCGTCATCCCTCGCCACTCTCCCAGCGGTTCCAGCCGGCGGCGAATGCCAGGGAATTCCCGCGCGGCCGCGGCGATCTCTTCCCACGTTCCTCCCAGCTCCAGACACAGGAGGGCGGCCGAGGCCACATTGAGTGCGTTGGGCCACCCCGGCAGTGGAACCTCGAGCTCCAGCCGCTCTGCTCCCGGTCCCGCCAGCACCACCGTGGAGGACCATCCCCGCCGGCGGCGCTCCACCAGCCGCCAGTTGACCTCTCTGCTTTGCCCGAAAGAGACAACGCGCGGGCCGCTGCAACGTCCCAGAATCCGCGCGGCCGACACCGCCCGCTGCGCAGCGGGGCAATCGCCGCGATACACCACCAGCCCCTCTTCCGGAACTTTCCGCAGTAATGCCGCGAAGGCGTCGATCACGTCGCTGAGCGAGTCGAAACAGTCGACGTGATCCCACTCAATTCCCGTCAACAGGAGCGTCCACGGCGTCAGGTGCAGAAAGTGACGGCGGAATTCGCAGCTCTCCACCACCAGCAGCCGCCCCTCGGACGCTCCGGCGGATCGACTCCCGGATTCAGAACGGACGAGGGGGGAGTGGCCGCTTCCGCACGCCCGTCCTGCCGGGACATCTGCCGGACGCGCCGGGACCGCTGGGAAAAGATTCCTGCCATCACCGCCGGCCAGTTCCCCTCCCGCCAACAGCGGCACTGCCACCCCCATCCGCCGGAGGATCGTCGCCACGGCTGCCGCCGTGGTGCTCTTGCCATGCGTTCCGGCGACGCAGACCGCCTCCCCCTGCCGCGTCAGACCGCCGAGAAATTGTGGATAGGAAAGCTGTTGCCAGCCTCTCTCCGCCGCAGCCATGCGCTCCGGGTTCGTGGAGGGGACAGCGGCGCTGGAGATCACCAGTTCACATTCCGCGGGGAGGGCCGCCGCCGCATGACCAGGCTCCACGGAGATGCCCTGCGCCGCCAGTCGCCGCAACGACCGGGGCGAAGGGGTCAGGTCCGAGCCGGTCACCCGGCAGCCCGCCTCGACCAGGAACTCCGCCAGCGAGCACATCCCGGCGCCGCTGATGCCAATGAGATGCGCTGAGCGCGGCACCACGCTCCCCCACGCCGAACGAATCTCCTGCGATGATCCCGCCACGACTGCATCCTTGCCTCGAAATGGCGGCGAATCCTAGTACGTCAGAGCGATTCGCACGAGACCGGTTGCCGGCAGGTCCCGGTTCCCCAGGCTGGAGACGTATTCCAGCGAACGGCTGAAGACGATTCCCACTTCACAGCGGACATCCAGCCCCGTCTGCTCGAGTTGCTCCCACCCGAGCATCGCCCGGTAATCGCCATAGGTGGCGACGTCGTTGAAGCCGGCCGCTCGCCGCACTCCCCAGCTTCCCCCCCCCAGTTCCCCCACAAGGTACGCCCAGCGGTCGGTGGTCCCGTCGGTGGAGATGCGCCAGGCGACGCGCGGCCGCGGGATCATCAACTCCATTTTGAAGTCGTCATGCGGACGATAGATCAACCCGGCGTTGGGGAGGAACTTGAGGTCCTCGCGGTCGAGGTATGCCAGACCCGCGGAGAGCGTCAACTGCTCCGTGCAGCGCCAGAAGAATAAGAGCCGTGCCGGCAGCCGAAACGCATCGCCGGAGGTATTGTCGCCATCCGTGAAGAAGCTGGGCGAAACCGCCCCCTGAACAAACCAGTTCTCGATCAACGGGAGCGAAACGACGGTTTCCAGCGAAGCATCATAGAGCTGTGCAGGAAGATCGGTCGCTTGCGGACCGTCGAGGAAATGCCAGCCGACGCGCGGCGTGATCGCCAGCATCGGTGCGCGAGGGAACTCGATCTTCGTCCGCAGGTCCAGGCTCGACCAGCCCAGTCCGTCGCTCCCCCCCGTCTGCGCGATCCATGTCGCCTCGCCGTAGACCTCCTGGAGCCGCAGCCAGGGTTGGGCTGCCGGCAGAGACGGCGCGGACATCGGCGACGGAGGACTTCCCGGCAGCGCCGGAGGATGCGCCCCCGCAGGCCACTCGCCCGGCGGCGTCTCCCAGATGCGGTTGTCCAGCGGATACTGCGCCTGTTGGACGCCGGCAAGAGGACCGCCGGGAGTGCGGCCGGCCTCCGGCGTCACGGTGGGGAGCGGCTCGATCCCCAACAGCCGCAGGGGATCGCTCACGGCCGCATGGCCTCCCAACGACGGATTGTCCCCCGACTGGGCACACACCCCTGAGGGAGCGAGCAGCAGCGCCGTCAATGCGATCAGAGAGAGAGCCGGAATTCGCAACATTCGCCGCGGCGGCGCAGGAAGGGAGTTCGGAGAGCCAACAGTCCCGTTCCCGATGGATCGGCTCGGGACAATCGGCAAATCCAGAGCATCCGTTCAAACCGCTTCTCTTTGCCCAGTTCTCCCAGCTTGACGCAATCTCGCAGGAGTCCGGCCCCTCTTCACAGATGAGCCCAGACCGAAGTGGTCCCGGCAAGGTGCGATGACGACCTTCCGACCTCTCGCCGGCATGCGTTTCGGCCGTTACGGGTTGAACGCCGCCACCTCAAGGAGCGGCAACCCGCGCCAGCGGGAACGAGCGGATCGTGGCCGGCTTGGCCGTGACGGGGTGCTGGCGACCTTGAGTCAGCTCTTTGACCCGGTCGCTCACATAGGTGTCCAGCTCAGTGAAGTAGATGTGCTGATCGCCATTGAAGTCCGCCTGCCCCTGAAGCCCCTCGACCAGGGCCAGCGTAAACATGCCGCTGCGCTGGGCGGAGTTCTCCAGTGAGAATTCTCGGCCCATCGAGGATGCCATGACCACCACGCCGTAGTCGTCGGTCGCCAGGTCTCGCACCAGGTCATCCGTCAGCGGCGTGGCCGACTTCCGCACGTCTCCGCCGAGCGTGCCGGCATGACAGGCATCCAGCAACACCAGCAGCCGCCCGGGAATCCCCTGGAGGATGCCCTTGATCTGAGCATCGGAGACGGCGCTCAGGATTAACGGCTGCGACTTATCGACGTCGCTGGGGAGCAGATAGAAATTCCCTGTCTCATCCCGTTCGCCATGACCGGAGAAGAAAAGCACTCCCACGTCATGCTGAGTCATCTGCTGCTTGAGCCAGACCAGACCGGCGAGGATGCCGCGGGCGTTGGCCTCCTTGTTCGTCAGCAGCCGCGCCTCGACTTTGTGGAACAGTCCCCGGCCGTGCTGCTGGAACGTCTGCGCGAGGCGTTGGGCGTCGTCGTCGGCAAAATTGAGGGCCAGGGTGGCGTCGTCATACTCGGAGACGCCGATCGCCAGCACGTACAGGGAGGGGGGGCGATCTTCCACGGTGGGCGCGGCTGTCGTCACCGCCACCGTCTTGGAGACGCCGTAGCTCACCGCACTGTCCACCCGCGCCTGGAGCGTGTAGGTGGCCCCGGACAACAGGGGAACGGTAAACGTGTGACGGATGTTCCTTTGGGGGGGATTCAACCGCACTACTCCCGCCTGCCCCCCCAGCGGTCGACCATTCACCAGAAGCTGGACCGACGTCAACGGATTGTCACCGGTCTGTTCCGCCGCGATGGTTACCTCGAGCCGGGAGTCTGAAACGGTCAACTCCGGGGCCGCCGGCGAGACGATCTCGACCCGCGGCGGCAGACTGGCGCCGACGGACTGGACCGCCGTGTCCCCTCCCAGTTGCTGCAAGGCGCGCTCCACGCTCCCGGCCTTGAGCAGCAACTTGATCACGTCCGGCCGGTAGAACTCCTTGCGGAACTGCGCGGCGGGATAGAACGAGGCCACCCGATCCAGGGCCGTGTTGACATGCCAGCCCATCAGCCGTTCCCCGCCAGCGGAGGCGGCGTAGTACCCCTCCGGCGTCCAGGCAATCCAGTCGTCCCCCGCGAAGAACAGACTGAGCACCGGTTCGCCACGCTGGGGGTCCCAGATGCGGAGCGTCTGATCGTCCGAGGCCGACAGGAGGTAACGCTCGTCGGGGGAGATCGCCACGGCCGTCACCGCGCCGGTGTGCCCGCGCAACTGGCGGATCACATCGCCGGTCCGCGCGCTGTACAGATCGAACGCAAAGGACGACGCCACGGCGGCGAGACTCCCCGGCAGCAGCGTGGCGGACCAGAAGAAATCGTGGTCGCGGTTGTAAGGGATATCCGGGTCCAGCGTCGCCACCCGCGCCCCGGAGCGCATCACGTCGATCGACGCGGACGCCGTTTGCTGCAGCGACACCCCTTCCCGCGACAACACGAACCGCCGCCAGGACCGCGGACCGTAGCTGACGGGGGCATCGCCGAACTCCAGTCGCTCCAGGTCGAATGTCCGCTGCAACGGCTCTTCGATCGAGATGGGGTTGGCACTGTTGTGGTATTTGTTCCACCGGTCGTGCGTGGTTCCCCAGGCGATGAGGGACCCGTTGCTCCCCCAGGCGGCGGCGTACAAGGCGCGGCTGCGTGCGGCCAACCGGGCCACAATCCGTCCCGTCTCGGCGCTCCAGATGTACGTCTCGGCCTGGTTGCCTCCCGTGCTGGCCACCAGCCGGCCGTCCGGGGAGAACGTGGCGTCCCACAGGCCCCCCGTATGTTTGACGAACTTGAGTTTTTGCGTCCCCTTGCTCAGGTCGATGATCGAGACCACCGGCTCGCCATTCCCCAGCCGGTCCAGGTGCGTGGCCAGCAGGCGGGTTCCGTCCGGCGAGAACTCCACCGCCTTCACGTAGCCGGCAATGGAGTTCGAGAAGGTCTGCAGCGCCCGGCCGTCCGGCGACCAGAGCCGGATCGTCCCATCCGTCCCCCCGGTGGCGATCAGGCGGCCGTCGCCGCTCCAGGCGATCGACTCCACCAGTCCCGTGTGCCCTTTGAGAGTGCGAATGAGCCTGCCATCGGCCGACGACCAGAGGTAGCAGTTGCCGTCGTAGCAGGCCGCCGCCACGGACTGGGCGTCGGGCGAGAAGACCACGTCCCAGACCTTCTCCGGGTTCTTGATCACCTGCAGGCTCCGGCCGGAGGCCACGTCCCAGATGCGGACTGCCATGTCCCAGCCGCTGCCGGACACCAACCGCTTCCCGTCCCATGAGAACTGCACGCCGAAGACGGACCCCTCGTGCCCTTCCAGCCGGTGGACGATCTGGTAGTCCTCCAGCGAGATGACGTACACCGCCGCCGGATCACCCGGCGCTTCGGAGAACTCACCCACGGCGAGCAGCCGGCCGTCCGGAGAGACGTCGCAGGAGTACAACGTCCCGAACTTCGCACCAGCGATGGGGACGCGAATGATGTGCAGCGTCTCCCCCGTCTGAACGTCCCAGAGGCGGATCGTCCGGTCGTCCGAAACGGTGATGAGTTGCTGGCTGTCGCGGGTGAAGCTCAGCGCCTTGACGTCGGCCGTGTGCCCCTCGGCGTTCAATGCCAGTTGCGGCTGACCGATCCGAAAGTCCCGGTCCCGCGTGGTCGCGTCCGCGGCCGCCAACGGATGTGGACACCCCCACAGCACCGCCACCGCCACGAGGAACCGCGACATGGCACCTCTCCCGGCAAGACCCTTGGGACGGCCTGCTTCCGCGGTCGCGCACCAGAGACCGGCGGCCGGGGGAGCGGCGTTGCTGATGATACCAGGGGAACGCGGCCCGGGATACGTCCTTCCCGGAAAATCGCCCCGTCCGACCCTCAAATCGCCGAGAGCAACTGGAACGGGTCCGCCAGCATCTGGCAGAGCGTCGCCATGAAGCGGGCGGCATCGGCTCCGTTGATGACCCGATGATCGTAGGAGAGCGCCAGCGGCAGCATCAGGCGTTCCTGCACCTGCCCCCCCACAAGCTGCAACTCGGTCTGCGTCCGCGACATGCCCAGAATGCAGACCTCCGGATAATTCACGATCGGCGTGAACGCCGTGCCGCCAATCCCCCCCAGGTTGGTGACGGTGCAGGTGGCCCCCTGCATCTCATCCATGCTGAGTTTCCGCTGACGGGCCTTCTCGGCCAGCTCGGAGATCGCCGCAGCGATTTCCAGGATGCTCTTCTTGTCGCAGTCCCGCACCACCGGCACGAGCAGGCCATGCGGCGTGTCGACCGCGCAGCCGATGTGATAGTACCGCTTGAGGACCAGCTCGTTCGTTTCCGGGTCGAGGCTGCTGTTGAATTTAGGGAAGGCTTGCAGGCAGGTCGTCAGCGCTTTGATCGCGATGGCGGTCATGGTCACCTTGGGGCCGTTCTTGCCGATCCCCTGAGTGAACCGCTTGCGGGCCGCCTCCAGCTCCGTGATGTCCGCCCGGTCGTGCTGAGTGACGTGCGGGATGACGTGCCACGAAACGGTCAGGTTCTCCGCCGCGGTCCGGGCGATCTTGTTGAGCGGCTCGCGCTCCACCAGACCGAACCGTGAGAAGTCCGGCAGCGGCGGCGGGGCGAGTGCGCCGCCGACCATCACGCCCCCCGCCGGACGCACCACGGCCGGAACCTGGCGCTGGCTGAGCTGCCCACGGACGTACTCCTGAACGTCCTCCTGCGTGATACGTCCCCCCGGACCGCTGCCGCGAACCACGCGGAGGTCGACGCCGAGTTTGCGCGCCAACCGCCGGGTCGAGGGAGCGGCGGGGACCGGAGGAGCAGCGCCGTCCGTCTCGGTGGCGCGGGCGATGGTCACTGCGGCAGCCGCCGCTGGCGGCCGGCTGGCGGCCGGCGGCGTAGTCGTCGGCGGGGAGGCACGACGACTCGCAGCTTCAGCCGGCGGCGCGGCCTGAGACGGAGCTTCCTCCCGGGGAGGCGCCGCTGGGGTCGCTTTCATTTCGCCGGAGGTCCGGACCGTCAGCACCACCTGCCCGCTGGACACCTTGTCCCCCGCATGCACCCGCACCTCCTCGATGCGACCGGCATAGGGGCAGGGAACCTCCATCACCGCCTTTTCCGTCTCCAGTTCCAGGACCGGCTGCTCGGCTTGGATCACGTCTCCCACCTTGACCAGCACGTCCGCGACGTCGGCCGACGTCACTCCTTCCCCCAAGTTGGGGAGCGCGAACTCGACCACGCGCTCGCCCGCGGCCGAGGGCTGGCCGCCGGTCACCGGACTTCCGGCTGAGGGGGCGCCGGGCGATGCACTGCCACGCGAGCCGCCGGCAGCGGCCGGCGCTTGGGAGGCAGTGGTCGAGGAGGGGCTGTTTCCCGAGGGTGGCTTCACCGCGGCCACCGGCTGAGCGGGAGTGGTCCCCGTCGCGGCGGCGGGCGCAGCCGCTTCCGTCTCAATCGTCAGCAACACCTGTCCCACGCGGATCGTATCCCCTTCCGCCACGTGCACCTGGCGGATGACGCCAGCGTGCGGGCAAGGGACTTCCATCACCGCCTTTTCCGTTTCGAGTTCCAGGACCGGCTGGTCGACCTGGACGACGTCCCCCTCGGCGACGAGGACTTCAGCCACATCGGCCGACTCGACCCCTTCTCCCAGGTTCGGCAACTCGAACTCGACAATCATGCGATGGAATCCTTGGCTCTCGGAAGCAGCGCGTACGCCGAAACACGCGAGGGCGTCCCGCCCGTCCCACAGGAGTGGTCAGAATGATGAATTGCGGGCCGTCCGACAAGCGGGCGCTGGAGGCACAGCGGCCAGTGTGGACTCGGCTGGCGTCGAAACGAGAAGGGGCATCCTCCGCGCTCGGTGCGGAGCGCGGCGCACCGCAAAAGCAGCTCAGCGCACAAAAAACCGGCTCGCTTCGCTGAAGCGAACCGGTTCAGGCTGTCTGTGGGAGATGTGGTGCCGTGCGTCTGGAGTCGTTCACTCGGCGACGCGGGCCGCCGGCCGCGTTTCGCTCGTGGCCGCGTTGCTCGATTGCGCCAGCGGAAGCGAACCGGCGCACAACTCCTCCCGGACAATGTTCATTTCTCGCGGCGCTTCGATCCCCAGTTTCACCGTGTTGGGTCCGATCCGCACGATCGTGACGGCCACCTGGTCTCCAATGAAGATCCGTTCGCCGGGCTTGCGTGACAGTACGAGCATGATCCTCTCCTTTGCTCCGTCTCCTGGTCGTCCCTGGTGAGGAGCCGCCCCGCGCGGCTCAGGCTGGCACGCTCCCATGCGTGTCATCGAGGAGAGTACACTCCCGAAGGCAACTCGTCCAGACGAACCGCCCAAAGAATGTGCAAACCGAATTTGTGTACATCAAATCAGTACTGTACACCTCCGTCTGCTCAAAGAGTGGGCAGTTCAAAAATGCATCGCCTCTGCGGAGAATGGGGCGATTCAGAGTCGCCGTGGAGGCGGATCGGAGGGAAAGCGACCTGCACTTCCGCGGGACGGATAGCTCGGCAGCGAGGCGAAGTCAGGCTCAGCCGTCGCCGTAAACCCTTGAAGAGACGACAGCTCCTCCGCTGTGGTGAGCTTTACTGCCGTAATGGCAGCCAAGGCGACAATCAGCTTCCGCGCCCCCTGTGCGTCGGGCTTGTCTCGCTCGACGACCACGAAGCTCTCCCCCAACAGGAAATCGACAAACGGCACCGTCTCCTGTCCGGCCAGAACCAGCAGCCCTGTCCGTGGCAGCGTCGGCGGCCAGGAGGCAAACACATTTCGCCAGGCAGCGGTCAGATCCACCATCACTCCCCCCGGGCGCAAGCAACACCCAAGGAGAGAATCGGACCAGGAGCCGCCAGGACTGAGCCGATCTGGAGTGGCGACCCCCGGGGAGAGCGTCGCTCGCGCAGTCCTGCCGCATGCGCAAAGAAAATGGTCCGGTGTGATCCTTCCGGAAGACACCAGACCATGCAGTGACCCCAAGGGGATTTGAACCCCTGTTCCTGGACTGAAAATCCAGTGTCCTAGGCCAGCCTAGACGATGGGGCCGTCACCAGACGGGAAGCCGTCTGCTCGCGGAAAGAGTATCGGACGGCCGCAAGGTGTCAACCCGCGGAAACTTCGGGTTTTCCAGCCACCACTCCACCGAACGGACCCCCGAAGCTTCGCAGGATCGGAGAAGTCAGGTCCGGAGAACTCGTCGCTTCCCGATGGCTCGCACGCTGCGGCCGGTCGCTGCGACGTGGACGCCGTCGGCGAGATTCAGTAGGACGCAGGATGAAGACCGCCCCCCGGCGGCTGTGGGAGTCTCTTCGCCCCTGGATGAGCACGCACAGATGAGCGACCGCTGGATTGCCGACCGCATGTCCCAGATCGACGCCTCCGGCATCCGGAAGGTGTTCGATCTGGCGGCCAATCTGAAGGACCCGATCAACCTCAGCATCGGGCAGCCGCACTTCGATACCCCGCAGGCGATCAAGGAGGCGCTCTACCGGGCGGTGGCCGAGGGGAAGAACGCCTACAGCCAGACGCAGGGGATCAAGCCACTGCTGGAGAAGATTCAGGGGGCGATCGACGCCCAGTACGGCCATGCCGACCGGCAGGTCTTCATCACCAGCGGAACCAGCGGCGGATTGATGCTGGCCCTGGCCGCGCTCGTCAATCCCGGAGACGAAGTGCTGATCTTCGATCCCTACTTCGTGATGTATAAGCACCTGACGACGCTGGTGGGGGGGCGGCCGGTGTTCGTCGACACCTATCCCGACTTCCGCATCGACCTGGACCGCGTGCGGGCCGCCATCACCAGCCGCACCAAACTGATCCTCTTCAACAGCCCCTCGAACCCGACCGGTCACGTGGCCAGCGAGGCCGAAGTGCGGGGACTGGCCGAACTCGCGGCCGAATTCGACCTCCCCCTCCTCAGCGACGAAATCTATCGCGTCTTCTGCTACGACGGCCCCTTCGTCTCACCCGCCCGGTATTACGAGCAGACGATCGTCATCGACGGGTTCAGCAAGTCGCACTCCCTGACCGGCTGGCGGATCGGCTGGGCGCACGGGCCGCGCAGCATCATCCAGCAGATGATCAAACTCCAGCAGTTTACGTTCGTGTGCGCACCGCATCCCGTGCAGTGGGCCGCCCTCACCGCCTGGGATTACGACGTCTCCGATCGCGTGGCCGAGTATCGGGCCAAACGGGACTTCCTGCGGCGCGAACTGGCCGGAGAGTTCACCATCCACGGCGGCGAGGGAGCATTCTATCTCTTCTGCGAAGCCCCCGGCGGCCGCGGCACCGAGTTCGTCAAACGGGCCATCGACCAGCAGCTCCTCATCATTCCGGGGAACGTCTTCAGCCAACGGGATACGCACTTCCGCATCTCCTACGCGGCCGATGAGGCCACACTCCAGCGGGGCGTGGAGGTGCTGAGGCGATTGGCGCGGGGCTGAGACCCTCTTGCCTGCAGGACGTTCTGTCAGAATGTTCCGTGGGGGATGCGGCGAGCATCCCTCTGCGGCCGTGCGACCGCCGCGAGATCGAGCGAACGGGGTGTCAGGGACCTGAGTCGTGCGCTCCTCTGGCGAGCCGGGGGCGTCAGTCCCCGGACCGTTCCGCCGGTGCGCCGGAGTGCGTTCCACTGGCGAGCCGGGGCGTCAGCCCCTCAGGACGATCGCTTGGTTCCAGAGGGGCGCTCACCCCCTCTTCGCCGGCTGGCTTGCCAGCCGTGCCTGAGAGGGTCTCCCACACCCCTCCAACATCACCCGCCGCGGCGGGATCCAGGATCGCTGCGGTCCGATCGCCGCTGAAACGGCCCCGGGCCTCACGGCCCGGGCTCGCCTCAGGGAACGTCACCCGGCGAGCGGGGGCGTCAGCCCCCGGACCGTTCCGCCGGTGCGCCGGAGTGCGCTCCTCTGGCGAGCCGGGGCGTCAGCCCCCGGGCCGTCCCGTCGCCACCGCGCTGGCTGACAAGTACCCAGTGTCACCCCGCCGGATCCCGCCGATGCCGGCAGGGTGGCCAGGCAGGGGGGCCCGCCGACTCGCGACTACAGCACGTGGTCGCAGCCGCGGTCCTGCAATTCCCGGATGATCCGCCGCAGCGCCTCTTCATCCCCTCGGCGGGCGACCAGCGTGGCATCCGGCGTGTGGACGATCAACAGGTCCTCGACGTCGCAGGTGGCGATGAGGTGGCCGCCAGCCGAATGGATGATGCACCCGCGGGTGTCGAGGCCGCAGTGCGGACCGATGATCGTGTTCCCTGCTCCATCGCTCCCTTCCAGCCGGGCCAGGGCCTCCCAACTGCCGACGTCGTCCCAGTCGAAGCGCGCCTCCACCACGCACACCGGCGCCGCTCGCTCCAGGACGGCGTAGTCGATGGAGATCGATTTGAGCTGCGGAAACTCCCTTTGCACCACGCGCTCGGCGTCTGGCGTTCCCAGGGCGGCGGCCATCCGCTCCAGCCCGGCGGCCAGTTCGGGTTCAAACTCCCGAATGCGGTCGAGAATGGTCTCCGCCCGCCAGACAAAGATGCCGCAGTTCCACAGGTAATGCCCCGCCTGCAAGTAGCCGACGGCTGTTTCGTGGTCTGGTTTCTCGCGAAAGGAGAGGACCTGGAAAGCGCCCGATTCAGCCAGGGGTGCGCCCCGCTCGATGTAGCCGAACCCGGTGGCGGGCCAGGTGGGTGGCACGCCGAAGAGGACCAGCCGCTGCGGGTCGTCCTCGACCAGCCTCGCCGCCGTCTCCACCCCTTCCCGGAACAGTTCTCCGGGGACGATGAGGTGGTCGGCGGGCATCAGGACCATGATGGCGTCGGGGTCGCGGCGCAACAGATGCACCGCCGCCAGGCCGACACAGGGGGCGGTGTTTCGCCCCTGGGGTTCAACCAGCACCTGCTCGGGGGGGAGGTGGGGGAGTTGTCGGCGTGTCTCGGCGGCTTGAAGGGCGTTGGTGACGACCCACAACCGCTCGGGGAGGATGAGCGGTTCACAGCGGTCGGCCGTCGCCTGGAGCAGGGTACGCTCGCCGCCGAAGGTGAGAAATTGCTTGGGACGGGTGAGCCGGCTGAGAGGCCAGAAACGGGTGCCGCTCCCCCCGGACATGATGACGCCGTGCAGCATGTCGACTCCCGGGATGCAGGGGTGGATGTGGTCATGGGGCCGGCCTGGACCGGTGAGGGGACTCTAGCATTCGGAACAGGGCGTGTCCCCCCTCCCGGACCACCTGTCGGCGAGGGAGGGGTCGGAATCTTCGCGCCGGAGTCTCGAACGCGGGACCTTCGCATTGTTCACGGGAGGGAGATCGCGGTCTTTGAGGGCTGATCGGGCACGGCTGGCAAGCCAGCCGGCGAACAGGGGGTAATCGCCCATCTTGAACACAGCGATCCGCTCGTCTCGAACGGAGGGAGGGTCACAATCCGAGGTGGCGGGGGTATAATGTCTCACCTGCCACTCTCGCCGTTGGAGGGGACTTGGCCTTGCAGCCACGGTGGCAATCGCATAGCAATCGGCTCCTTCCGCCCAGCGACCTCCGAGTTGTTGCCTCATGTCGACGTGCGATCTGCTGCGATGGCCGTGCGCGGCCGCTCTGCTGTGGATGGTCTGTGGAGTCCTGCCGGCTCAGCAGGGAAAAACCTCGAGCGGACCGCTCCAGTTCGACCAGCTCTTTGAAGGCGCCGACTTCAGCAGTGGACGGACCGCCGAACCGGACCCCCGGGTGACGGCAACGCTCGCTGGGGAAGGGGAGGTGGTCACGCTCACCGTGAAGCTGGACCTCCCCGAGGGGGGAAACACCTATTCCCAGGACCCCTCGTTTGCCAAACCGACCCGGATTAACGTTCAAACCGCTGCCGGACTGGCCCCGCTCGACGACCAGTTCACCCCCGATCACCCTCCCAAGCGGGAGTACGACGAGAATTTCCGCAAGGTGGTGGAGAAATACTTCGGGACCGTCTCCTGGAGTCGTCGGTACCGATTGCTGGAGGGAGCGGACCGGTCGCGGGTGTCGGCGTCGGGGGTGATCGAGTTTTTGTACTGCCGCGAGTCCTGCCGGCCGCTGGAATTGACGTTTCAGACGACGTTGGGGGTTCCGGCCGCGACCGACCCTCCGCCAACCGCGCCGCGGCGCTCGCCTGCCGGGGTCGATGAACTCGCTCCGCCGCCGGTTGAAGAAGTCGCCCCGCCCTCGGAGAGGGCTGCCGGACCTCTGGCCCAGGGCTACCGCGTCGTGCCGCATTATCCCCCCACGTACCATGCTGCCGGGGACCCGGCCGTGGTCGAGTTTCTGCTCGACGAGCGTCCCGGGAGTGAGGAGGTGGTGCTGGCGGTGACGCTGCGTCTGGGGCCGAAGTACCACGTCTACGCCTTGCAGCCGGCTCCCGGTCAGGTCACGTTGCCGACGACGATTGCGCTGACTCAGGTGGAGGGTCTGCAAGCGGTCTCAGGCGAGTTCGCACCGCTGACGCCGCCCGTGGAACGGGTACAGGACCTGGGGACGGAGGTGCTGAGGTCGCTGGAACATGACGGGACAGTCACCTGGGCGCAGGTGTTCCGCCGACAGCCGGGGGCCGCGGCGGGCGTGCAGGGGACGATCACCTTCCAGATTTGCGACGATCGCATCTGTCTCAGTCCGAAGACGGTCGAGTTTTCGCTGGGGAGCTTGCAGTCGGCCGGGCATGTGGCTGAGGCCGAAGGGATTTCCGCGCTGTTGCCGGACGAACAGCGTCGGCAGGCGTTGGGGTCCGGTGGCGCCCGGGGAGAGCCGTCGTCGGCTGCATCGCCGCCAGCCGCGGTGCAGATCGCCTTTGAGGACGAGTACCAGTCGACGACGCTGGGGGCGTGGCTGGTGTTCGCGTTTTTGGGGGGCTTGCTGCTCAACGTCATGCCGTGCGTGCTGCCGGTCATCTCGATCAAGATTCTCAGCTTTGTGCATCAGGCTGGGGAACACCCGGGGCGGATCATGCTGCTCAACGCGGTGTACGCGCTGGGGGTGCTGAGCGTCTTTGTGGCGCTGGCGGTGCTGGCGATCACCCTGAAGCTGGGCTGGGGGGATCAGTACCAATCGGCCGCCTACAACATGGTGATGATCGGCATTGTGTTCGTGATGGGGCTGAGTCTGTTGGGGGTGTTTGAGATTCCGATTCCGGGGATGCTCAGTTCGGGCATCGGCGGGCAGCACCAGCGCGAGGGACTGCTGGGGGCGTTCCTGACCGGGATCATTGCCACGCTGCTGGCGACCCCCTGCACCGGTCCGTTCATGGGGGCTGCTCTCTCCTGGGCCCTCAAGCAGCCCAATCACATCATCCTGGCGATCTTCGGGATGATGGGGCTGGGCATGGCCTCGCCGTATCTGGTGATCGGTTGGTTTCCCAAGTTGATTGACTGGCTCCCGCGGCCGGGTCAGTGGATGGTCACCTTCAAGCAGTTCTGCGGGTTCGTGCTGATGGGGACGGCCGTGTGGCTGCTCAACACGCTGCACGGCATCAACACGGAGCTGGTGATCCCCACGCTGGTGATTCTGGTGGGGCTGGGGGTGCTGACGTGGATGCTCGGTCAACTCTATGATCTGAGCTCGTCGGCGCGCCGGAAATGGACCGTGCGGGCGCTGGCCCTGCTGCTTGCCGGGCCGATCCTCTTCGGCGGAGGGCGGTGGGCGTATTCGGTGCTCTCTCCGCCCGACCAGACCGTCCAGGTGGAACGCGAGGAACTCCCCTGGCAGCCCTTCTCGGAGCAGACGTTTCAGGAACTCATCGCCGCCGGGAAGCCGGTGCTGGTGGACTTCACCGCGGCCTACTGCATGATCTGCAAAGCGAACGAGCGGCTGGCCCTGAATACCCGGGCGACGGCCGAATTCGTCCGCGAGCATGGATTCGTCCCGCTGGTGGCCGACTTCACCCGCGGAGATGAGGAGATTCGCCGCTGGCTGGAGTTCTTCAACAACCCGGCTGTGCCGCTCACCGTCATTGTTCCCGCCGGGAACCCGGGCAAGACCAAGCTCCTGCGCTCCGCGTACACGCAGTCGACGCTGCTGGAAGTCCTGAAGGAAGCGGTGGAAGAAGCTCGCTCCGCTCCCGCAGAGGCCACGGTGGAGGCCCCCTCAGGTCAGACGGCGTCGCTGAAATAAGAGTTGCCGGTAATCAGGGTTGCCGGTCTGGACGGTCTCGCCCGCGGGCGCGGCATCAGGGGAGAATCTGCGGTCGCAGCACCTGGCACCCCAGCGGCCGCAGCACTTGTTGGAGCGCGGCGAAGGTCGCTTCATCCCGGCAGATGCCGATGATTGCTCCTCCCGAGCCGGCGAACTTCGCGGAGGCGCCGGTGCTGCGTGCGGCTTCAATCATCGCCACGTGGTCGGGATTCAACGGGCAGATCGACTTGCGGGTGTTGAAGTTCTCGTCCAGCAGGCGATTCATCTCGGTCAGGTCTCCCCGCTCCATCGCCTGCCGGAACCGGACCGTCAGGTCGGCAAAGGTCTCCATGGCGCGGACGACGGCCGGTTCGCCCGCCTCGTACCGGGCGCGGAGCGGGTTGTGCACCACGTAGGTCGGTTCGCCGACGTCCACGCTGTAAGCGAGATACAGCGGCGGCAGCCGCGCGGGATCGAGCCGCTCGTACACCCCGTAGGCGAGTCCGAAGTCCGGATCGCGCCGCTCCCGCTGCCTAGCAAAGTCCATGTATACCGCCCCCTCGTAGACCTGGATCACCCGGTCCTGCAACCCCGCGGAGATTCCCAGTTCATGCCGTTCCACGTCCAGGGCCAGCGAGGGTTGCAGCTCCAGGGGGATGTCCACTTCGTAAAACTGCATCAGGGCCCGGAGGGTGGCGACGATGATCGCGCTGGAGCCGGCCAGCCCCACCTGCCGGGGGATGGTGCTCTCGTAGCGGATCGAAAAGGTGCGGTCATGCAGAGGGAGGCCCTTGCAGTGGCAGTAGTCCACAAACCGTTTGATCGTCGCCTTCACCAGCCGGATGCCGCCGTAGTACCCATGCAGCCGCACGTCCCGGACGAGTTCCTGCACCGAGTCGAAGCGGCTGTGCTCATCCTGGCTCCAGACGATTTCGATCTTGGGCCACTCGTACAACACCACCTGAGCGGCGAAATTGCGGACGATGATCGAGATCGTCTTGCCGTGATATCCGTCGCTGGGATTGCCAATCAGGCCGGCGCGGGCGAAGGCGCGGGTCCGAATGATCTGCATCGTGGGCCTCCTGCGTGGAGTGGGAGGCGTGGGAGGAAGACCCCAGCCCCGCCCACCCCGGTATGGCGCGCATCTTCTCACAATTCGCTGCCAACTCCTATCCCCGTTCCTACGCCGATTGGGAGGCCGCTGCCGAACCTGCCGCTCACCCGCCGCAGCGAGGCCGGACCGCGCAGCCCGCATTGCCACAACTTTCGACAGAGGGCTATGATCCGACGCGATGCGGACGCCCATGCGGTTCGGCGCTGCCGACCGGCCCCATGCACCGTCGTCCCGCGGGGACAACACTTCCCGGGGGGAATCCGATCCGTCGATGCTCATGCCATCCAGCTCCACAGTCTCGACGCTCGCCGCAGGGCTGTGGTGGGCGGCCATCGCTGGGGCTGTCGGGGCTTCCGCCGCGGAGCACTCAGTTCCCCTGCAAGCTCCGCCCGGCTTTGAGGTCGCTCTGTACGCCGACGACGACCTCGCCCACGACATCCACGCCCTGACGATCGACTCGCTGGGCCGCGTCGTCGTCTCGGGGCCGGGATATGTCCGCATCCTCATCGACCGGGACGGCGACGGCCGCGCGGATGAGGCCCGGACCTTCGCCGAACCCCCGTCCGGCACACAGGGGATGTTCTTCCACGGTCGCGACCTCCTGTGCACCGTCGAGGGGGGACTGGTCCGGTACCGCGATCGGGACGGAGACGACCGCGCCGACGGACCGCCACAGGTCTTCCTCCGCCTCAAAACAGGGGGGGAGCACGACGCTCATGCGCTCCGCCGCGGTCCGGACGGCTGGTGGTATCTGATCGTCGGCAACAGTGGCGGCGTGACGCAGCGCTACATCACCACCGCGACCTCGCCCGTCACCGAGCCGCGGGCCGGAACGATCCTGAGACTCTCCCCCGATCTGGCCTCCGGCGAAGTCTTCGCCCACGGCCTGCGCAACGCCTATGACTTCACGTTCGACGCCGTGGGAGAACTTTTCACCTGCGACAGCGACGGGGAGCGGGAAGTCTCTCTGCCGTGGTACCTCCCCTGCCGCACGTTGCAGGTTCTGCCCGGCATGGACGCCGGCTGGGTGAGCGAGAGTTGGAAGCGTCAGGATCACTTTTTTGACATGCCGCCGGTCGTGGCCGCTTTGGGGCGGGGGTCGCCAACCGGCGTCGTCTGTTACCGGCACGTCCAGTTTCCACCGGAGTATCACTCCGCACTCTTTGTGCTCGACTGGACCTACGGGCGGGTGTACGCGCTGCGTCCGCGTCAGCAGGGGGCCGGAGTCGTGGCCGAACCGGTCGAGTTCCTCACGGCCACGGCGGGGTACGGCTTTGCGCCGACGAGTGCGGCGGTCGGTCCCGATGGATCGCTGTTCATCAGTGTGGGGGGCCGCGGCACCCGGGGCGGGGTGTACCGCGTCCGCGCCCAGGGCCGCACCGCCGTCAACCCGCTGGAAGTGGAAACGCCCACAACTCCGGACGATCGCCTGACGTTCTGTCTCCGCTGTCCCGAACCCCTCTCCAGTTGGTCCCGCCGGCTGTGGGAGCCGCTGGCCGCCGAACTGGGGAGCGAACCGTTCATTCGCGCGGCGCAGGAAGAATCGCGTCCGGCGGTGGAACGGCTCCGGGCTCTGGAAATCCTGACGGAAAAATTCCACGGACTGGACGGCGACCTGCTGGAGGTGTTGATCCGTGCGCCGCAACCGGCCGTCCGGGTGCGTGCGGCGTGGTCCATCGGACGGACGCAGACGGAATACCCCCGCACCACCGCCCTCGCACAGTTGCTTCAGGATGATGAACCGTTCGTCGTGCGCACCGCACTGGAGGCGCTGTTGGGGGCCAGGCCCGAGGCGCTCGCGGAACTGGTTGAGCCGCTGGCCCAATGTCTCGCAGCGGCTGACCCGTGGGTCCGGCAGGCGGCCGTGCGGGTTGTCCGCCGGGCAGATGAGGAGACCTGGCAGGCGATCGCCGCCGCTGCCGCCCCCGCCGGCTGGCAGGCCGGCCTGTCGCTCGCCGCCGTCTATGCCCAGCGGCATCCGGGACCCGCTCCCTACACCGTCGAAATTGCCCTGCGGATTCTGGCCGGACCGCATCCCCTGGAACTGAAGCGCCAGGCTGCGCGGCTGTTGCAGATCGGGCTGGGGGACTGCGGACCTGCGACGGAGGGACCAGCCCCGCGGCCTCCGGTTTTTGACGGCTACGCCTCCCGGGCCGATCTCACACAAACCCCCGAACTGCGGGAGGAAGTGCGGACGACCCTCTTGCGGCTCTATCCGCAGGGGGATGCCCTGCTGGACCGTGAACTGGCCCGTGTGATCGCCATGGTTCAGCCGGACGACTCCGCGCTGGTGGACAAACTCCTCGCCGCCATCACCGCCGACTCGCATCCGGTGGACGACCTGCATCAGTTGATCGTCATGGCGCGCCTGCCGGGACCGCGGACCCAGGCGCAACGCGACCAGATCGCCGCCGGCCTGCTGGGCATCGAACCGAAACTCCAGTCCCGCCGACTGGTCCAGGACTCGCACTGGAACGACCGCGTGCTGGAGATGTACGCCGGTCTGGTTGACGCCGATCCGGAACTCCCCGCGGCCCTGTTGGCCCACCCGGCGTTTGGCTGTCCGGCTCATGCCCAGTTCCTCAGCCTGTTGCCCCCCTCGTTCTTCGACCGGGCGGTATCGCGGTTTGCCCGCGCTGCGATCGAGGGGGGAGAAAAGTTCGCATGGAACGAGGACGTCATTTACCTCCTGGCGCAATCGGAAGACGAACAGGTCCGAAACCTGGTGCGGGCGCAGTTCGACCATTTCGGCCTCCGCGCCGCCGTGCTGCTCGCGCTGGCGGAGCACCCGCGGGAGGGGGACCGCGAACTGTTCATCGCCGGGTTGGAGGAGTCGTCGCTGGAGGTGCTGGAGGCGTGCCTGCGGGCCTTGGCGCTGCTGCCGGCGGGAGAGTCCGCCGACGAGAACGTCGCCCTGCTGCGAACGCTGCGGCGATTGGGGTTCGAGGGGCGGGAACGCAAGCTCCGGGATCAGGCGGCCGAACTTCTGCGTCGCAACACTCGCCGGGATATTCCCTATCAGCTTGGCCGCGACGGCGACCCGCAGCAGGCGGCCATCGACGCCTGGACGAAGCTCATCGCCGAACTCTTCCCGCAGGAGTACGCGCGGCAGTCGAGTCACGATCACCAGGAACAGATCAACCTGGAGGAGTTGTTGGCCCGCGTCCCCTGGGAGGAGGGGGACGCCGCACGCGGCCAGCTCCTGTTTCAGCGGCGGGCGTGTCAGCAGTGTCACGGCAGCAGCCGCGCGCTCGGTCCCGATCTCCGCGGTGCGGCGAGCCGCTTCTCCCGGGAAGACCTGTTCGCGGCCATCGTTTTCCCCAGCCGCGACGTCTCCCCGCGGTACCAGAGCGAACTCATCGTCACCCGCGACGGACAGAGCTATTCGGGGCTGGTCGTGTACGAAGCAGTCGACGGACTGGTGTTGCGGGATGCACAGAACCGGACCTGGCGGCTTGAAGCGGCCGACATCGAGGCCCGTCGTCGCCTCCCCACCTCCCTGATGCCGGCCGGGTTGCTCAAGGACCTCGCCCCCGCCGACCTGGCCGACCTTTATGCCTACCTCCGCAGTCTGTCGCAGCAACCGGTCCCACGGACCGCCGGGGAAGAGCGCATCGAGGAGTAGGCCCTCCCTCCCCCTTGACCATGCGATGATGTGACCGGGGAGTTTCAGGTCGAGGGGCGGCACTGAAGCTGAACGGCCACGTCACCCTCGGAATGCGACGAAGGGTCAGCACGGGAGGCGGCCTGGCCGGCGATCCACTCCGGTCGCCCCAATGGTTCCCCCATTGACCAAGGCCTTCCGTGCAGACGGGAGTGGCTGCGGAAGTCAACGGGGAGGGGTGATCCCCGGCACGGGGTAGTGCTCGGCGAACTCCGCCACGGCCTGCCGGATGCGCGCGAGCCGCGGCTCGTCGTCCGGCGCCCGCAGCACCTCCAGAATCCACTTCCCCACCTGCCGCATCTCGTCTTCCTTCATGCCGCGGGTGGTGAGGGCCGGTGTACCGATGCGGATGCCGCTGGGGTCAAGGGGCTTGCGCGGATCGTAGGGAATCATGTTCTTGTTGACGGTGATCCCGGCCCGGTCGAGAGCCTGTTCGGCGATCTTCCCCGACAGCCCGATCGCGGTGACGTCGCAGAGCATGAGATGATTGTCCGTTCCCCCGGAGGCGAGCTTCAGCCCCCCTTGCAGGAGTGTCTCGGCCAGGGTCTTCGCGTTCCGGATAATCTGAGCGGCGTACTCTTTGAAGCCGGGTTGCAGGGCCTCCTGGAAGCAGACTGCCTTGGCGGCGATGATGTGCATCAGCGGCCCCCCTTGCAGACCGGGGAAGACCGTTTTGTCCAGCACCTGAGCGTATTCCTGCTTGCAGAAGACCACGCCGCTGCGCGGTCCGCGAAGCGTTTTGTGGGTCGTGGAGGTGACGAAGTCGGCCACCTTCACGGGGTTGTCGTGCAGGCCGCCGGCCACGAGTCCCGCATAGTGCGCCATGTCGACCATCAACTTCGCGCCGACCGCCTCAGCGATCTCCTTGAACCGGGGGTGGGGAATCTCCCGCGGGTAGGCCGACGCCCCCGCCACAATCAGCTTGGGCTTGTGTTCCCGCGCCAGCCGCGCCACCTGATCGAAGTCGATGCGGTGATCGTCCGGCCGCACGCCGTACGCAATCACGTGGTACAGCTTGCCAGAGAAGTTGAGCTTCATGCCGTGGGTCAGGTGCCCGCCGTGGGCCAGGTCCATGGCCAGCAGCGTGTCGCCCGGTTCCAGCACCGAGAAGTACGCCGCCATGTTGGCCTGCGAACCGGCGTGGGGCTGAACATTGACGTGCTCGGCTCCGAACAACCGCTTGGCGCGGTCCCGAGCCAGGTCCTCCACCGTATCGACGTGCTCACAGCCGCCGTAATACCGTCGGTGCGGATACCCCTCAGCGTACTTGTTGGTGAGGACTGTCCCCGCCGCCTGCAGCACCGCCGCCGAGGTGTAGTTCTCGCTGGCGATCAGCTCCAGGCCCGTCCGCTGCCGATGCTCCTCCGCCTGCACCGCGGCGAACACGGCGGGATCCACGGCGGCGAGAGGCGAGGCGATTTCAACGGACGTCATGGCGTGCTCCACGGAAAAGTCTTTGATCGGCGCAGCGTGGTTATAGTGGCGAGCGGAAGGGAACGCCACCGGCGGAGAGACGGAGAGCGGTTGCGGGGATGGGATCGCCCCCGCCTCCCCCTCGGGGGGCGAATCCAGACGTGGACGCGTGTTCTCTCCGCCGGTATCCTACCTCCGCCGCGCTCATCGGCAGCCTCGCCACGGACTGCCGCGCGGACCAGGGAGGGGCGAGATGGCACGCGAACCAATCATTCAGGGAAATGCTCCGACGGAGTCCCGCGGGAATGGCCGGAGGTCGTCTCCTGACGCCGGCAACGTTCCGGAGGCACTTCCTCCGGTCGGCGGTTTCGATCCTCAGGACCGGAGTTTCGACGAGCATCTGCGGCCGCAGCGGCTCGATCAGGTCGTCGGCCAGCGAAAAGTCGTCGAGCGGATTCAAGTGATGCTCGACGCCACGCGCAAACGCAAAGACACCCTCGGACACCTGCTGCTGGACGGACCGCCGGGGATCGGCAAGACGACGCTGGCCACTGTCATCCCGCGGGAACTCGGCGTGGAAGTGCAGATCGCCGCCGGTCCGGCCCTCTCCGCCCCCAAGGACCTGCTCCCCTATCTCACCAACGCCACGCACGGATCGGTCCTGTTCATTGACGAAATCCACCGCCTGCCGGCGGCCGTCGAAGAGTTCCTCTATCCCGCGATGGAGGATTTCCGCGTCGATATCGCGCTCGGAGACGGTCTCAATGCGCGGACGATCAATCTCCAGCTCAAGCCGTTCACCGTCATCGGCGCCACCACGCGGGCGGGACTGCTCACCGGCCCGATGCGGGACCGGTTCGTCTACCGCGAGCATCTCGACTTCTACGAGACGGAAGACCTGGTGGAAATCGTCCGCCGGAATGCACGGAAGTTGCGGACGAAGATCACCGACGAGGCCGCCTACGAACTGGCCCGCCGCAGTCAGGGGACGCCCCGCAAGGCCAACAACCTCCTCCTGCGGATGCGCGACTTCGCCACCCTCGGCCATCCCCAGAGCGAGATCACCGACGCCATTGCCGCACAGGCCCTGGCGGCCATGGAGATCGACGCGCTGGGGCTGGAACGTCAGGACCGGCGGTATCTCGAAACGCTGATGACCGTCTTTGCCGGCGGACCGGCCGGCGTGCAGGCCATCGCGCACAGCCTGAGTCTCCCCGCTGACACCCTCGAGGACGACATCGAGCCGTTCCTCCTCCGCAGCGGATTGATCCAGCGGACGCCGCGCGGCCGCGTCGCGACCGAAGCCGCCTACCGGCACCTGAACCATTGGCCCGGGCCCCGGTCCTCCGCCCCCCCCGCGCCGCGGCTGTTTGAGTGACCATGTCTCCAGCGGGCGTCGAGCGGGGGCGCCGACACATCGACCTGTTACCTCGCGGGGCAGGGCTGTCGGTGGCCTGACTCGCACCAGCCCCCGGCTTGGTCAGCACATTCATTCGATGGGCCGCCCCGGCAGTGGCGAGGGTCTTCCCCCCTGGTCCGGGAGATCCGCCGGACGTGGTGAGCAGCGCGCTCGCGCAGAGCCGGAGCGCCGCGACCTGCTGAGGACTGGCCGGGGCTGTGTGGGCAGCGGCGGAGGAGAAAACAAAAACACCGCCGAGGGGTGGTCTCGGCGGTGGTCGGGTGGGTGGATTCCTGGAGTCAGTCGCTCCTGGGATTGCGACCGGCTGGTTTCGGTGGTCGTGGGCCCTGTCCGAAGACATGGCCCACGGCT
>JBBIJW010000025.1:0-75947 GCA_037445755.1 Planctomycetaceae bacterium
GCCGCCGGCCGCGATCGTCGACCACGCCCAGCCGCAGATGACACACGGTGAGCAACGACCTCCCGGGATGGCAAGAGAGAAGGAAAGCTCGCGGAGCGGCCCCGGCCACCGATCGACGGCTGCACCCGCACAGGTCCATCGACGCCCATGCTGATTGAACGACGTGCGGCTGGTGAGTATACCGGGGCTTCACCGGCCGGAACTTGGCGGCCGGCTCCCGATCCCCCGAGGCGTCGCTGCATCATGCCCCACTTCCCCCCGCTGCCGACAACGTTGCTGCTCTGCTGCCTGGTGGCAACCGGACCGGCGGCGGGAGACGAGTTCCCCCGCCCCTCCAACACGCAGGCGGAGACGGAGAAGTTCCTCGCGCCTGAAGCGGCGCTCGCGGCTATCCGCGTGCCGGAGGGGTTCCGCGTCTCGCTGTTCGCGCACGAGCCGGACGTCCGGAACCCGATTGACCTGTGCACCGACACCCGCGGCCGGGTATGGGTGGCCGAGAATTACACCTATGCCGAGCGCGAGCTCAATTACGATCTGACGCTCAACGACCGGATTCTGATTCTGGACGATTTAGATGGCGACGGCCGGCACGATTCCCGCAAGGTCTTCTGGGACCGCGGCAAAAAGCTCACCAGCATCGCTGTCGGATTCGGCGGCGTATGGGCGACGTGCGCCCCGCATCTCCTGTTCATTCCGGACCGGGACGGCGACGACGTCCCCGACGGCGAACCGGAGATCATGCTGGAGGGGTTCGACAGCGACTCCATTCGGCACAACATCGTCAATGGGCTGAAGTGGGGACCGGACGGCTGGCTGTACGGCCGGCACGGCATTCAGGCCACTTCGCGCGTGGGAGTCCCCGGCAGCGCCGACGCCGAGCGCGTCTCGCTCAACTGTTGCGTCTGGCGGTATCACCCGGTCCGCAAGGTGTTTGAGGTGGTCGCGCAGGGGACGACCAATCCCTGGGGGATGGACTGGGACGAACAGGGCGAATGCTGGCTCATCAACACGGTGATCGGGCACCTGTGGCACGTGGTGCCGGGGGCCTACTGGAAGCGGATGTACGGCAGCCACTTCAACCCTCACCTGTACGAGCTGATCGACCAGACCGCCGACCACATCCACTGGGCGGAAGGGGAGAACTGGTCCCACGTGAGGCAGCACGGCATCTCCGCGACGACCGACGCCGCCGGCGGGGGACACGCTCATTGCGGCGTGGTCTGCTGCGACGCCACCTGGCCGCCGGAGTATCGGGGGAGTCTGCTGACAGGGAACCTGCACGGCCGCCGGCTCAACCGCGACGTGCTGGAGCGTGCCGGCTGCGGGTATGTGGCCCGTCATGCTCCCGACTTCCTGACGAGCAGCGATCCCTATTTCCGGATCGTCGAGTTGGAACATGCCCGCGACGGCGGGATGTACCTCGCCGACTGGTCGGACATTGGCGAATGCCACGAGAACGACGGGGTGCACCGCACCAGCGGCCGCATCTACAAGCTGACGTGGGCCTCCCGCCCCTCCGTTCCTGTTCCGGAGGGGGTTTTCCCGCCGGCGGGGTCGAACCTGGCCGTGCTGCCGGCCGATCAGCTTGTGGCCCTGCAGCGGCATCCGGCGGAGTGGTATGCACGAACGGCCCGGCGGGTGCTTCAGGAACGGGCCGGGGCCGGAGACAAGCTCGAGGAGGCCGCCGCGGCCCTGGAGGCACTGATCGACGCCGACGAGAGCCCCGTCCGCACGTTGCGGGCCCTGTGGTGCCTGCACGGTATGGAGCGACTGTCACGCCCGCGGCTGCTCCGGCTGATCGACCGGCATCCCGATGAGCACGTCCGCGCCTGGAGCGTGCGGCTGTTGCTCGCGCAGCCGGATCACGCCGGCCGCAGCGAGGAAGACGCCGCGCTGCTGGCGCGCGTGGCGGCTCGCGAGACCTCCGGGCTGGTCCGCCTGTACCTGGCTGCGCTGCTGTCGCGGCTGGAACCGCGCCATCGACTGGCCGTGGCGCGGGAGCTGGCCCGTCATGGCGAGGATGCGGACGACCGGCAACAGCTGCTGCTGATTTGGTACGGGATCGAGCCGGTCGTGCCCACCGATCCCGCAGGGGCACTCCAGATTGCCCGCGAGACGCCGATGGGGAAACTGGCGCGGTTCGTTGCCCGCCGCCTGACGCATGAACTCCCCTCGCGGCCGGGCGGTGTCGAGCAACTGGTCGAGATGATTGGTGGTCTGGAGACGGCACCACACGACCGCCGGAGGGAACTGCTCAGCGGCATGGTGGAGGCGCTGCGGGGTTGGCGTCGTGCCTCACCGCCGGCCGCGTGGGCAGCCGTCGCCGCGCGGCTGATGCAATCGCCGGATGAGGAGACGGTGCGGCTGGTGCGGGAGTTGTCGGTCGTGTTTGGCGACGGCCGCGCGGTGGAGGAACTCCGCACCCTCGCCGCGGACGGCCGCGCGGACATGGAACTCCGCCGTGCCGCGGTGCGTTCCCTCGTCGAGGCCCGCGCCGAGGGTCTGGAGCCGTTATTGCGGGAGCTCCTGGGGAATCGGGACTACGCCAGCGAGGCGATCCGGGGACTGGCGGTCGTGGGAGGTCCGGAGGCGGCGCGGGTGATCACCGACCGCTACTCTGGCTTTCGTCTGGAGGCGAAAGAGGAGGCCATTACCGCGCTCGTCTCCCGTCCCGATTTCTCTCCCCTCCTGCTGGACGCCGTGGCCGCCGGCAAGATCCCCTCCCGCGACGTCCCGCCGTTCCAGCTCCGGCAGATGCTGACTTACGGCGACGACGCCCTCTCCAGCCGCGTCCGCAGGCTGTGGCCGGAACTGGAGCAGCTTGCCGAAAGCAAGCAGCAGCGGATTCGGGAGTTGACGGCGCAACTGACGCCGGAGACCCTCGCCGCGGCCGACTTGCCGCGCGGACGGTTGCTCTTCAACCAGGCCTGCGCGAAGTGTCATAAGCTGTTTGGCGAAGGAGGGACGACCGCTCCGGAGCTGACCGGTGCGCAGCGGGCCAATCTGGCCTATCTGCTGGAGAACATCGTCGATCCGAGCGCCACGATCTCCCGGAATTTTCAGATGTCGGTGGTGCTGCTGGACGACGGCCGCGTCCTCAACGGGATCGTGCTGGAACAGACGGAGCGGACGATCACGCTGCAAACGCCCACGGAGGCCGTGGTGCTCGATCGGGCGTCGATCGCGCATCTGCGCGAGACCAATCTCTCTCTCATGCCGGAAGGGCAACTTGACCGATTGACGCGGGAGGAGATTCGCGATCTGATCGGCTATCTGATGTCGCCGACGCAGGTGGCGTTGCCGTAACCGCCTCCGTGGCGCACCGCGCTGAACCCCTGGAAGCACGTGCTGATGATGACTTCGGAACCGGCTCCGACTCCGCGCCGCCGCCGCGAGCCCCCCCGCGACCTGTACCCCTGGTTCCTCGTCATCGAGGACGTGGACCGGGAGTACGGAGGCCGGCTCGATTGGCCGGTGTTCTTCGGCAACGATCGACTCGTTGAACTCGACGTCGGTTCCGGCCGCGGCCTGTTCCTGCTCAATTCCGCCCTGAGCCGGCCCGACGTCAACTTTCTGGGGATCGAGATCGACTACAAGGAGGGGCGGCGCGGGGCGCGGCGGCTGATGAAGCGCCGGCTCCCCAATGCCCGCGTCCTGGGAGGAGACGTGAGGGTTGTGCTCGGGCGGCTGATCGCCCCCGGCTCCGTCGCGGCGATTCACGTCTACTTTCCCGACCCGTGGTGGAAACAGCGGCACCGCAAGAGGCGGGTGTTCAACGAGCAGTTCGTGGAACAGTGCGCGGCGGCACTGATGCCGGGGGGGCTGCTCCACTCCTGGACCGATGTGGAAGAATACTTCGGCGTCATCTCGGGACTGATGTCGGCGCACCCGGCCTTTGAGGCACTCCCTCCCCCCCCTGAGCGCCCACCCACGCACGACATGGACTACCAGACCAGCTTTGAGCGCAAGGGGCGCCAGCGAGGGAGCACGATCTGGCGCGGACTGTGGCGGAAGAAGGCGTGAGGACTGCTCACCCACCCCGACATTGACGACGGCTTGCGCGGCAGGGTGACTTGGCCAGCCACCCCGATGCGAACCTCAAGACTCTCGGCAACCGGGGAGGAATGCTCATCCGCCGGGAGAAACAGACGCGCACAGGTAACACGGCAGACAGGCGGCAACCTCCGCCTGTCCGGAACCCAGCGCATCCCGGGGGTGGGCCGCCGGTCCTCCGGAGCTGTCTCCCCGGAGGACCGAACGAGACCTGGACCGGTGGCGATTAGAGATCGCCGAAGTTGATGTTCGACCCACCGCCGGCGGGTGCGGGCGGAGTCGACGGGGCTGGCGTCGCTTCGTTGGGTGCAGGTGTCGCGGATTCGCCGGTCTGGGCCGTTTCGGCGGGCGTCTCGGAGCTGGGCGCGTGCTCATGGGGGTGATCCGAGCCGCCGGTCGTGGCGGTGGGCGCCGGCGCCGGCGCGGGATTCTCCGCCGGTGGCTGGCTGCCGCATCCCACACTCCAGAGGCAGGCTCCGGTCAGACAGCCGACGGCCGCCCAACGCTTCATCAAGTCAATCATCGTTCTCTTTCGGGTAAGGAGTCTCGAAACCCTGCCGCAGCGCTGCTCGCGAGAGCGCCGTGCCAGGATCAAACTTCTCTTCTATGTCAGTGGTGTATCCGTCGCAACCGTGCAGCAACCGAGCAACCGAGTTCTCCCATCAGCAAGAGTGCCGGCTGAAGGGGGAGGATGATTTCCGCGGACGGTTTCTCACACTCCACCGTGTCTCGTGCTCCCGGTTTTGAAGAGTGAATCATTGCCTGCGGACCCTTGGGGACCGTGGGGGACCGCGGAGGATGGCGCTGTCGATTGCACCTGGCCGACGGTTCCCCGGTCGCCGGACTTGTGTGGCCGTGAACCGTCCCTCAGGCATTCTTACTTTGCGCAACAGATTGTCCAGACGTCGTTTGTGAACATGTGGCGCTGGAGGTGCCGATCGCGGAAAACGTGGGCAGCCGCCGATGAAACCACCTTGACCCCGGGACTCCCCGGGGAAGAATTGCACCAATGGAACGGAAGAGCGCTTGCGTCTGCATGGGAACGCGTGTATAGTAGTGCCGTCTTCACGCACGGAGGTCGGACATGCTGGTACTGACACGGAAGCTGGGTGAGTCGATCGTCATCGGCGACGACATCGTCGTCCGGGTCTCCGCGGTTCAGGGGAGCCGCGTCAAACTCGCCATCGAGGCCCCTCGCGCCCGGCGCATCCTCCGGGGTGAGATTGCCGAGCAGCAACTGGGGATGCAGGACGTGGAGCCTGCGAGCGGCTGGGGAGCGGCCGCCCCGCCGACCGTCGCGGCGGTTCGGATGAGTCAGGCCAAGTGATCGCCGGGGCAAACGCTTCTCTCCCCGTGATGAAATAGGGAGGGGAGACGCGCCGGTGCGATCCGGCGAGAGGTCGATCCGCCCGGAGTTTTTCGGCAGAAGCCTGAAAGCGGAGACCTGTTCTGCGTTGGCAGGTTTGCCAGCCGTGAGCCGCGCGAGAACTCCGGCCGCCGGGCGTGGACTCTCGGTCATGGCCGGATGGACGACGACCCACGCAGATGCGAGCTGTTCGTTTGCTGCGGGGTCCCCCGCTCTTTAGTCCTTCAGAATTCAAACAGCGACTGAGTGCGCAGCACCGTTCCGCTCTCCGGGAAGGTGTGAAAGGCGTGGATCAGCAGGCTCCGCTGACCGACTTCTCCATGAATGATGCTCAGCGGCGGTGCACAGAACCGCTGCAGGGCGGGAAACTCGTAAGCGAGAAACGCCCGCCGAGCATCCCGTCGCAATTCCTCGTGGACCTCCTGGAAGACCTCCGGGTCGAGTTGCTCGATCTGCGTGCTGCACTGGTACTGCACGACGCCGGGGAGAGCGTGGGCCGCGTCGCGGCAGCCGCGCAGCCGGTAGCCGAAGCAGCGTCCCCGGTCGGGGAGTTCCTGATCGGAGGGGCCCATCACTTCGGTGAGGACGTCCTTGCCGCGCTGGAACTCGAGCTTGTGGCCGCCGTCGCAGATTTGCAGGACAGCCCGGAATTCGGCCGCCGTCAGCACAGCCTCCGCGAACCGATTGAACAACTCCGGATGCAGCGCCCGATCGAACAGGCGAAAGGAAAGCTGCGAGGCATCCGGTCGCACAAAGTCGAGTTTCATGATGACGCGACGAAGGAACAAGACTGTCCAAGGAATGAAAGCCGCACCCCGCACCGACCATTCTATGACAGCCGCCGGGGCGGTCGGTAGGAAGCAAGCCGGCTTCGTCGCGCGGAATTGAAAGTTTCCCAAATCCGGCTGGCAGAGGGTTGCAATCTCTCCCCACTGTTGGTCCGGTTACGGAGCCTGCGGACGAACGGACGCCGGTGCAAACAACTCGGCGTTGATGGCCCGCACGGGTGTGCCTGGCGGAGATACGGGAACTGTCCCGCTCAAACTGACGCGCTGCGGCTGCGTGCAAGTGCGATCGTTACAGGCCTGATAGCGGAGGGTGAACGTCAATTCCTCCGTTTGACCCGCCGCTTCGAGGGGGACACGCAGCCGGCCCAGGATGACGACCCGCTGTTCGTACACGGACAACGGCTCGTCGATCCCCTCCACGCGGAAGTCGCGCCCCGCCGGGTAGGACGGGACTGTCAGCTCCGTGCCGTGCTTTGTGGTTACGGTCACTTCGGTGGGAATGACGAACTCCGGACGGGGGGGATTGGCGTTCAGGTGCCATCCCTCGGCGATGTCGATGACCACCGCGACGGGAGTCGTCTCTCCCGCGACCAGTCGATCCTGCCCGAGATAGATCGTCACCCGGGCCTTGTGTTTGCCGGAATCATCTGGCGGCTGTACCGCCCAAGGGGACGGTCCCCCCGCGGGGGGCGATGCTGCGGTGGCGGGGGAGGGGGTGGGGGTGGGGGTGGGGGTAGATGGCGCGGCGGTCGGCGGCGCTGCGGAGGACGCTTCCTCCGGAAAGGCGGTGAGATACTCCTGCAACGCGAGGGCCATGTACGGCAGGCTGGCGGGGGATCGCTGCATCACCGGGGCGAAGACGCGCAGTGTCTGCCGCGCCAGGTCCCGATAGCGGTCGTCCCCGGTCAGAATCGCCAGCCGCACCAGGTTCCGCACGCTGACGCTGTTCCCGGAAGGGAGCACCGAGTCGTAAGCGTCCTTGGTGCGGGCCAGCAGTTCCTCATGGGTTCGGGAGGTGAAGAAGAAACCGTGCTCCTGCTCGTCCCAGAAGCCGGCCGTCTGGTCGTCCACCAGCCGCCGCGAGGCGTTGAGCCACTTCGGATCGCCAGTCGCCGCGTGGAGCTCCAGCAGTCCGTGGACCAGATAGGCGTAGTCGTCGAGGTAGGCGCCGATCTTCGCCTGCCCGCCGCGCCAGGTGCGGAACAAGCGCCCCTGGTCGTCGCGCAGCCGCGTGACGACGAACATCGCCGCCTGTTCAGCGGCCTGGACGAAATCGGGACGATTCAGGATGCGGCCGGCCCGCGCCAGGCTGCCGATCATCAGCCCGTTCCAGCTCGTCAAGACCTTGTCGTCCTTCAGGAGCGGAGGTCGTGCGCTGCGCACCGCCAGCAGCTTGCGGCGCATCTCCGCCAGCCGACTCTCCAGGTCCGTCGCTGGAAGCTCGAGACGGGCGGCCGTCTCATCCAGCGAACGGGGGAGCAGCAGCACGTAGCCGTGCTCAAAGAACTGCGGTTGATCGAGACCATAGGCGGCCATAAACAGCCGCGCATCCGCGGCCCCCAGCCGCTGCGTGATCTCATCCGGCGACCAGACGTAATGGGCCCCTTCCACGCCGTTCGTCTCCGCATCCAGCGCCGAGTAGAAGCCCCCCGCCGGGTCGGTCAGCTCCCGGAGGACGAAATGGATGGTCTCCTCAGCGACCTGGCGATAGGACCTGCGGCTGGTCCTTTGGAAGGCCTCGGCATAGACGGCGGCGAGCTGCGCGTTGTCGTAGAGCATTTTCTCGAAGTGCGGCACGCGCCACTGGCGGTCGGTGCTGTAGCGATGAAAGCCCCCTCCCAAGTGGTCGTAGATGCCCCCGGCCGCCATGGCCTGCAAGGTGTGATCGACGGCTTCGACAGCCTGCTCGCTTTCCGGCCGCCCTGCCTGGGCCTGCAACAGCGACAGCCGTGAAGGGACGGGAAACTTGGGGCGGTGGGGCTGCTGGGAACTGAAGTCGAGACCTCCGAATTCCGGGTCGTAATGCGCCAGGCAGCCGGTGACGGCTTCATCGACCAGGCGGCGCGTGAGCGGCAGGGCGGGGAGATCGGGGGGGGGGCGGAGGATGCGGCGGACCTCTCCCGCCATCAGTTCCGCCGTCCGCTCAATGTTCTCGCGGTTGGTCGTCCACTGCTCGTGGACGCGCTGCAGCACGGTGAGGAAGCCCGGCCGTCCGGGGAGGTCCCGGGGTGGGAAGTACGTCCCGCCGGCGATCGGCTTGCCCTGTGGGGTGAGAAACATCGACAACGGCCAGCCCCCCCCCTGGGGGGAATTCGCCAGTTGGAAGTACACCTGTACCGCCGTCATGTACACGTCGTCGAGGTCGGGGCGTTCCTCCCGATCGACCTTGATGTTGATGAAGTGCTCGTTCATGTAGCGGGCGATCTCTTCGTTCTCGAAGACCTCGCGCTCCATCACGTGGCACCAGAAGCAACTGCTGTAGCCGATGGAGAGGAAGATCGGCTTCTGCTCGCGCTGGGCCGCCTCGAGGGCTTCCGGCCCCCAGGGATACCAGTCGACGGGGTTGTGCGCATGCAGCAGCAGGTAGGGACTCGTCTCGCGGGCCAGACGGTTGGCCGGACGCTGAGCGGGGGGGGCGGCCTGTCCCTCCCGGGGAGGGGTGGAACCGCCGGCGCCGGCGGGAGCAGGGGTCGCCTCCTGGGAAAAGGCCGTCGGCCCCTCCCAGGAACAGCCGATCAGCAGCAGGCTCAGTCCGGCCAGCCAGACGATGCGGGGGGCGCCCATGGGCCACTCCTTCCGATGATCCGCGGGAGCAGGTGCTGGCGGGATTCTACCAACCTGGAGAGCGGGAGATACACCAGTTCCGCACCGCGGCCTGCGGAGGGGAGTACAGCCGTCAGGCAAGAGTCGGGGCGCGTCCACGAACTTCCTGCTTCCCCCGCCGCCCCAAGCCCGCCGACGGCGTCGGCGGGCCCCTCCCCTCCGGGATTTCCCCTCCCTCCCGCGATCCTCCCGCTCCGCTTGAAGCTCTGAGCGGCGGCAGGTAGTGTGCCATAGGGAAAGGTGAATGTTTTCCCGGATAAGGTTCGAGAGCGTCACTGTTCTTGCCGGAGCATGGTCGGAAGTTTCGGCGGTGACGGTGGTGAACGCGCGGTTTTCTTTGTGATTGCAGTTGTGTCGGCTGGGCTGGACAGGAGCCTGGATCATGCGAACAGTGTGGATGATGGTCACCCTGGCGGGTGTGGGGAGCGTCGCCGCGGGGGGCGACTGGCCCGGCTTTCGCGGGCCGGGTCATCAGGGCGTCTCCGAAGAGAGCGGTTTCCCCCTGCATTGGGGACCGCAGAAAAATATCCGCTGGTCCATCGACCTGCCGGACCCCGGCAACGCCAGTCCCGTGGTGGTCCGCGGACGCGTCCTGCTGACCAGTTCCTCCCAGGGGGGGCGCGAGCGCAGCCTCGGCTGCTATAGCCGCGAGGACGGCAAGCTGCTGTGGGTCCGGACAGTGGAGTTCGGACAGCGTGAACCGACCCATGAGACCAATCCGCACGGAGCGGTCACCCCGGTGACCGACGGAGAGCGGATCGTCGTCTGGCACGGATCGGCCGGGATGTTCTGTTACGACCTCGAGGGGAACCTGCTGTGGAGCCGCGACCTGGGAACGTTCCGCCACATCTGGGGCTACGCCTCGTCCCCCATCCTCCACGACGGCAAGGTGATCCAGTTGTGCGGGCCGGGAGAACGACAGTTCCTCACCGCGCTGGACCTGCGGACGGGCGAGACGTTGTGGGAGCATCATGAGCCGGGCGGAAGCGAAAGTGCGCAGGGCAAATACATCGGGAGTTGGGCTTCCCCCGTGGTGGCGAAGGTCGACGGCCGCGACCAGATCCTCTGCGGTCTGCCCACGCGGGTCATCGCCTGCGACCCCGGCACCGGCGAGGTGCTGTGGTATGTCACCGGCATCGAGAGCGACCGGGGGAATCTGATGTACACGACCCCTCTGATTGGGGAGCGGTACGGCGTGGCCCTGGGAGGATTCGGCGGACCGGCGATCGGTTTCCAGTTGGGGGGACGCGGAGACGTCACCGCCACGCATCGGCTGTGGCGCGAGACGGGCCGCCCCCGCAATCCGCAGCGGATCGGCTCCGGCGTGATGATCGGTGACGTCTTCTACATCGCCAACGCCGACAACGAGGCCTCGATCGAGTGCCGCGAGGTCGCTACCGGACGACAGCGGTGGGAGGTCCGCCGGACCAGCGACGGACCGCACTGGGCCTCGCTGGTGCTGGCCGACGGACGCCTGTACGCCACCGGCCAGAAAGGGGTCACCCGCGTGTTCCTCCCCCACCCGGACCAGTATGAGGAGCTGGCCGTCAACGATCTGGGCGAGCAGACGCACGCCACGCCCGCCTTCTCCGACGGCGAGATTTTCATCCGCACCTGGCGGCGGCTGTACTGCATCTCGGAGCGGGCGGCGGAGTGAACCGCGGCCGCGGGCCCGCGCCGCCGGCAGCCTGCGCTCAAGGGGGTCAAGCTGCATTTGCCCGCCGGGCGGGTGCTGGGTTAGGATGAGTCTGCACACGACTCCCCGCCCCAGTGCGAGGGCTCTCCCCGGCACGTTTCTCTCGGAGCGATTCTGATGAATACTCGTTGGACCGAAACTCGTCTGGCCTGGTTGGCGCTGGGGGCCGTGCTTGGCAGCGCCCTCTCCGTCTACTGGCCGCAGGAGCCTGCCCTGGGGGCGTACGTCGCTTCGGGAGGTGACAAGTTCTGCATGTGCGCGTGCACGACGACGATCGGCACCTCCGACGCCGTGTTCGTGCTGGATCAGACGACCGGCCGTCTGATCGGCGCCATCTACTCCAATGGCCGGTTCGGAGCGCTGTACGTCCGCAATCTGGCGGCGGATTTCGGCGTGACGGACAAGGCGTATTACAACATGGTGCCGGCCAGCATCGGCGCCCGCATTCCCGGGCGAGCGCAGACGGCCGAAGGTTCGATCTTCGTCGGCGAGGAGCGCTCGGGACTGGTGATCATGTACGCCTTCCAGACTACCGGCGGCGTGAATGAGCTGATCCCCGTGACCAACTTCAATTGGCGCGGCGCATAAGCCGGTCTGCCGACGGATGCGATCCCGCTCCCCCCGCATTCCGCGGCGATGCTGGCGGTCGGGTTTCGTTTGACTGCCACCGCGGCGGTTCGCCGTGCAGAGCGGCCGGGGTTGCGCGAAGCCGGCCGGTCCGCACCTCTCCTCAGAAGCTCAAAAGCTGCTCCCGGCCGTCCGTCGGTCCAGGAATCCCTGGAGTTGCTTGCTGCGGACGGGATGTTGCAGCTTGCGGACCGCCTTGGCCTCGATCTGCCGCACGCGCTCGCGGGTCACCTTGAAAATCCGTCCCACCTCTTCCAGGGTGTAGGTGTAACCGTCTCCCAGACCGTAGCGGAGCTTGATGATTTCCCGCTCGCGGTAGGTGAGGGTCTTGAGGACCTGGTCGATCTTCTCCTTGAGCATCTCGCAGGCGGCGGCGGAGGCGGGATTCTCGGAGGAGTCGTCCGGCACCAGTTCGCCGAAGAGTGTTTCCTCGCCGTCACCGACCGGGCGATCCAGGCTGACGGGGTGCCTGGCGATCCGCAGCACCCGCTGGGCCTCCGCCACGGGAACACCCGCTGCCTGCGCCAGCTCCTCGACTTCCGGCTCGCGCCCCAACTGCTGCACCAGTCCCTTGGCGACTCGCCGGAGACGGGTCATGATCTCGATCATGTGCACGGGGATGCGGATCGTGCGGGACTGATCGGCGATCGCGCGGGTGATCGCCTGGCGAATCCACCAGGTGGCGTAGGTGGAGAACTTGAACCCGCGGCGATACTCGTACTTGTCGACGGCCCGCATCAGACCGGTGTTCCCCTCCTGAATCAGGTCCAGGAACGACAGCCCGCGGTTGCGGTACTTCTTGGCGATGGAGACGACCAGCCGCAGGTTGGCGGCGGCCAGGTCCTGCATCGCCTTGTCGTAGGCGGCGTACCGCTCATTGACCAGCCTCATGCGACGGGCGAGCGTCTGCGGGGTTTCCAACGTCATCATCTGCAGGTCGTGCAGTTCCTGCTGGAGGTTGGCGCGTTCATCCTTGGCAGTGCGGAGGCGGGAGAGGGCGTCGATCTGCCGCTGCAGCTCCTTCATGCGACGGGCAATCTGTCCCAGACGGCGCATCACCGTTTGCAGCCGGAACGTCCGCAACCCCATTTCCTCGGCCAGGTTGGCCATTTTGCGGCGGCGGACCTGAATGGCCTCCCAGGCCTCCCGCCGCTCGCGGGGAGACAGCGCGGGGTCCAGGTGCCGCTGGAAATCGGCGATGTTCTGCTCCTGCAACCGCCGCAGCGTCGCCAGGTTGTGGGGCATGCGGCCGAGAATCTGTTCCTTGAGCAACCCCTCGGTCTGCGAGACCTTGATCAGCCGATCGAACGGCAGCTCGCCGCACTGGACCTGTTCCAGCACGTCGATCACCGTCTGCATGGCGTAGTCGCTTTCCAGCAGGGTGCGGCGAAACCGGCGGCGTGTGATCTCAATCGTCTTGGCGAGCGCCACCTCCTGATCGCGCGTCAGGAGGGGGATCTCTCCCATCTGAGTCAGGTAGATGCGAATCGGATCGTCGATGTGCCGCGATTCTTCCCCCAGGGTCCGCGGCCGGGGGGCATGGCCGGACGATTTTTTCGTCCCTGCGGAACCGCGGTCGCCGGCCGGGCGGGCGGCTGACTCCGCGGGGGACGGCGAAGGGGCGTCCGCTGCCGGCGGCGCAGCCTGGCCCCCGGAAGCGGGGGACGACTTTCGCCGGGGCGCCTTGCCGTTGCGGACGAGTCGCGGCAGCGATCCGCGCTTCTGCTCGTCCACAATCTCCAGCCCGCGCTCCTCCAGGCATTCCAGCAGATGGTCCAGCTTCTCCGGATTGACTGCCTCGTCGGGGAGATAGCTGTTGACCTGAGTGAACGTCAGGTAACCCTGTCGTTCTCCCAGTTCAATGAGTTCGCGCAACGGCTGATCGACTTGATACACGGCTGTTTCCTCCGGGGAGTGTCTGCAGCCTGGGCGGCGTTGTCCGAGGCACAGGCCGTCTGCCTGTCGGTCGGGAGTTCAACGCTGCACGGGCTGCCGCGTGCCCGCGTGGACGCCGACCATCGCCGTCGGGATGCCCCGTCCAGCGCTCCCCTGCGGGTCGCGGCTAAACAGTGCAGTCTTCGTGCGGCAACGGCGTTCGTCTACGGGGCTGCTTTCCTGGTGGCTCGTCTCTGGTGAAACTCACTGGCCTGCCGCAGCAGCCGTTCGGCTTCCGCGTCCAGACCGCGCGGTCCGTCGCTGGCGGCCGTCAGGGCGACGACCACCTGAAGGTGCGACTGTTCTTCCCGGCGCCATTGGAGATTGTCGATTGACCGCCGGAGGAGAAGAGGACAGCCGTCGTCAGCTTGCAATTCACGAAGCTGATCCGGTACGCCTTTGGCTCGCGCCTGTTCATCAATCCAGACGACGAGCCGTTTCAACTCGGGGTGTTCCACCGCCCCGAGCAGGTGTTCAAACGTGGGGACCTCCTGAGTCTCCGCAAATTGTAGTCCAATCTCGTACAGACGTCTTAACGCCCGGTTTTCAAAGGCGTCCGGCTCCAGTTTTGATTGTAAAAACCTTCCCTGGGCCGGGTCGACGCACAGCACTTCCAGCACTGCCAGTTCCAATCGATCGGCCGGCGTGGCCTGGCCGTTCATCAGCCGCGCAATCTCGACATGAGACTGCCGCGACTCCGCGGGCATCCGGTGGGCCGGCCGCGGCCCGCGGCCGCCACGCAATTGCCGGTACCGATCCCGCACCTGCTGCTCCGCCACCCCCAGCCGCGTCGCCAGGCTCCCCAGCAGCATCCCCTCGCGGACGTTCTCGGACATCCGGGGGACGACGGCCAGCAGCGCCAGCATCTCCTCGAGGATTCGCTGCCGCCCCGCCAGGCTGTCGGTCCCGTGACGGCGACGGACAGCGGCAAACTTGTAGTCCCAGGCTTCCGAAGCGCGGTCGATCAATTCCCGCAGCGCCTCCGCGCCGCGGGCGGCAAGAAACTCGTCGGGGTCGAGCCCGTCGGGGAGGGTGAGAATCCGCAGGTCGAGGTCCTGAGCGAGGAACCGCTCCACGGCCCGCTCGGCCGCCCGCTGGCCGGCCTCGTCGCCGTCATAAACGAGGACGACCCTGGGGGTGAATCGCTTGAGGGTGGCCACTTGCTGCTCCGTGAGCGCCGTGCCCAGCGTGGCAACGGCGTGGGTCAGCCCGGCCTGATGCAGCGCAATGCAATCCGTGTAACCCTCGGTGACAATCGCGGCCCCCTCCCGGCGGATTCCCTCCCGCGCGTGGCTGAGGGCGTACACCAGCCGGCTCTTGTGGAACAGGCTGCTTTCCGGGCTGTTCCAGTATTTGCCGTGGCTGTCGTCGCCGCCGGGGAGCACCCGTCCGCCGAACGCCACCGGCTGACCGCGCTCGTTCCAGATCGGAAACAGCACGCGATCGACGAAGTGGTCGTAGTACCCCGGGCCGTTCGTGCGCTTCCCGATCAGCCGGGCAGCTTCCAGCACCTCCGGCGTGAACTTGCCGCGGGCCTGCTCCTGAAGCCAGTTCCAGTCGTTGGGATGGTACCCCAGCCGGAACCGGCGAATCGTGTCCGGGGTGAACCGCCGCTGCCGGAGCAGATAGTCCCGCGCTCGTTCCGCGGGGGGGGTGTTGGCCAGGAGCGTTTCGTGAAAGAGGTGCTGCGCCCACAGGAGCGCCTCCAACAGATGAGAGCGATCCTGTTCGGAAGAGTCGTCCCCGCGAGAGGAACTCCGCCGGGGGACCGTCAGGCCGGCCCGACGGGCCAGCATCTCCAACGCCTCGCGGAAGCCGACCTTCGCTTCCTCCATCACGAACGTGAAGCAGTCCCCCCCCGTATTGCACACCCAGCAGCGGAACGTCTGCCGGTCCGGATAGACGTGCAAGGAGGGGTTGTGGTCGTCGTGGAACGGGCAGAGTCCGACAAACTCCCGCCCTCCTCCAACGCTCTTGAGCGTCACTGACTCGCCGATCAGCGCGACGAGATCCGTGCGGCTGCGGACCTGCTCGCGGAAATCGTTGGACAGCTCAGCCACCACCGACTCCCCCCGCGCTGTTGAAATGCGGCCGGCTGCACACGGCTCCGACCCGCCTGAGGCGAACTCACCACGAGCTTCCGAACGATTCCCCGCCGGCGGCCGAAGGCACTCCTCCACCGCACTCCACCTCCCGCAGGTGTCGGATTCGACACAGCCGGAACGGTCCCGACAAGTGAACAGGAGATCACTTTCCCGCTGGAGGCTGCGGCAGGGGGAATCGATCTGAAGTCTACCCACGCCCGGAGCCGGGTCAAGAAAATCCCGCGCGGGGACCGCCCCAAACTGTTTTCTGTAACCGAATAAACAACAAGCCCTTGCAACTCAAGTCAGGTGGTGAAGACGACCTCGACCCCCCGGATTCTCTCTCCCCACGAAGCAGCAGAATCGTCAGCGCGGGAAGTTGGAAGCACCGGTCAGGGAACTCGACTGGACACTTGGGATTCAAGACTCGACCAGGAGTTGCTCCGTGGTGCGGAAAACTCGCCTTGCCTGTCGTCCGTTCGCTTGAGACTTCGCCCCACACCCGCTTATAATCCCGCCGTCTGCTGGCCGGCGGCGTTCTGCACCAAGGTGGGGCGGCAACTGCGGGAGCGATGTTCCCGCGCTCGCTACGGTCGTTTCGTGAAGTCCTGACCTCCAACAGCCCGACGTCATGAAGGTACGATCGAGCGTCAAACGCATTTGCGAGAACTGTAAGCTCGTCCGCAGGAAGGGACGGATCTACGTCGTCTGCTCTTCCAACCCACGGCACAAGCAGCGGCAGGGTTGACGCCTCTCCGGTCCGGCAGCCCGAGCCCCAGCCGGGGGGGAGGGCGCAGCCGGGAACCTGTCACCTGTCAAAGGCAGCGCCTCTGGCAGGAGAGTCGATGAGACCCCGGGTGGCCCCGGGGACGACGCGGTCGAACGGATGGCCCCGCGACATCCACCACCGGCCATGGGGGGCGGCAGTCATCCGAGACCAACGAGATTCCTGAGCGGGGGGACCTACACACGAGCCGGCCTGAACCAACGGTTCCAAAGGACGAAACATGCCGCGTATTCTGGGAGTGGACATCCCGAACGATAAGCCGACCTACATCTCCTTGCAGTATCTGCACGGCATCGGACGGACGCTGGCGCTGCAGGTGTGCGACCGCCTGAAGCTGAATCCCCAGCGCCGCGCCCGCGAGCTGTCGGAGGATGACATTCAGCGGCTCAACAGCCTGCTGGACAACGAGTACGTGGTGGAAGGGCAGCTCCGCCGGCAGACGCAAGAGAACATCGCCCGATTGAAGAGCATTCAGTCGTACCGCGGGCTGCGTCACCGCCGGAACCTGCCGGTGCGAGGCCAGCGGACCCGTACCAACGCCCGGACCCGCAAGGGAGTCAAGAAGACCGTGGCCGGCAAGAAGGGCGTCAAGGAGTTGAGGCACTGACGGAAGGGGGACGGACGCGGTGCGCCGCGCCCGGGTCACCCGGCATGTGACTACACACCCTCCGCCATCGTCGGCGGGGCTGGACTCTGGGATTCGTTCGTCGTTCGAGGGACACGCTCGTGGCAAAAGCTGGCACAACACCGAAAAAGAAGGTCCGCAAGAACGTCACCAAGGCGATCGCCTATATCAAGGCGACTTTCAACAACACCATCGTGACGATTACGGACACGAACGGCGACGTCATCTGCTGGGCGACGGCCGGCACCTCCGGGTTCAAGGGCTCGCGCAAGAGCACCCCCTTCGCCGCCCAGAAGGCGGCCGAAACCTGCGCCGACCGGGCCCGCAAGTTCGGCGTCAAGGAGTTGGAGGTGAAGGTCAACGGTCCCGGGTCGGGACGCGAAAGCGCGATCACCGGCTTGCAGGCCAGCGGCATCGCCATCAAGAGCATCGAGGACGTCACCCCGCTGCCTCACAACGGCTGCCGCCCCCCCAAGCGACGCCGCGTCTGACACGCCGGCCCTGTCCCTCCCGCCCGCTTTCGCCGCCACCATCCGTTCGTTTTCAGGAGCCCCCCCAATGCGTATTCGTTGGCGCAACCTCGAACTCCCCAGCCGCGTGGCCCTGGACCCGACCACCGCGACCCCGACTTACGGTGCGTTCGTCGCGGAACCGTTTGAGCGCGGCTTCGGCCATACGATCGCCAACAGCCTCCGCCGCATTCTCCTCTCCAGTCTGGAGGGGAGCGCCGTCACCCGTGCGAAGATCGCCGGCGTCCAGCACGAATTCTCGACCATCCCCGGCGTCGTCGAGGATGTCACCGACATCTGTCTGAATCTCAAATCGCTGGTGGTCAAGAACCACAGCTCCGGGGCCAAGACCATTCGCATCGACCGCCGGCAGCGCGGCGTCGTCACCGGGGCCGACGTCATCACCGACGATCAGGTGGAAGTCGTCAACAAGGACCTCATCATCGCCACGATGACGGATGACGTGCCGCTGAGCATCGAACTGACCGTCGAGAACGGCCGCGGCTTCGTCCCCGCCAGCGAGCAGTTCGACCAGATGCTGGAGCTGGGGGTCATCCCGCTCGACGCCGCCTACTCCCCGATCACCCGCGTGCGGTACAAGGTGGAGGACACCCGCGTCGGCCAGCGTACCAACTACGACAAGCTCACGCTGGAAATCTGGACCAACGGGACCCTCACTCCGGAAATGGCCCTGGTGGAAGCAGCCAAGATTCTCCGCAAACACCTCAATCCCTTCATCAATTACCGCGAGCCGGGACCGGAACTCCCGCCCGAAGCCGGCCTGAAAGGGATGCTCGAGGCGACCGGCTACGCCCCCATCGACCTGGAACTGGAAGACAAGCTCAATATGTCCCTGGCGGAATTGGCGCTCTCCGTGCGGGCCACCAACTGCCTCGAATCCGAGGGGATCAACACCGTCCGCGATCTCGTCACCCGCAACGAGGACCAGTTGCTGCAGGTGCGGAATTTCGGCGAGACCACGCTGGAGGAAGTCCGGGAGCGGCTGCACGCCATCGGGTTGCGGCTGGGGATGAAGATTCCGCAGGCCACCAGCCCTTGATCCGCGTCGTTCGCAGGCTGTTCCGTTCCGCCCCCTGCTCAGAACTCGTCTTGATCCACGAAGACCGCTCATGAGACACCGCAATCGAGGCCGCAAGCTCGGACGCACCGGTTCCCACCGGCGGGCGATGTTCCGCAACATGGCCGTCAGTCTGATCCGCACGGTGCGGCTGGATCCTGCCGAAGACAACGCCCCCAAGGTGGCCGGCCGGATCATCACCACCGTCCCCAAGGCCAAGGAGCTCCGACCCTTTGTGGAGAAGCTCATCACCCTGGCCAAGAAGGCCCTCCCGCATCAGGAGGCGTCCGAAGAGTTCGCCACTCAGGCCGAGCGGAACACGCCGGAGTGGAAGCAGTGGCGCCAGTCGGAGCAGTGGCAGAAGTGGGCCCAGGCCATCGCTCCGGCGGTCAAGTATCGCCGCCGCGCGTTCGATCTGCTCCGCGACAAGGAGGCCGTGGAGATTCTGTTCAGCGATCTGGCGCCGCGGTTCCGGGATCGCACGGGGGGCTACACGCGGATCGTCGAGATCGCCGATCGACGCCTGGGGGACGCCGGCCGGCAGGCCCTGATTGAGTTCGTCGGCGAGCGCGACCGCGTCCGCCGCCGTAAAGCTCCCACGGTGTCGAAGTCGACGGCCGCCCCCTCCCAGGAAACGGCCGCCGCGTCCGCCACGACCGACGCTTCGGCCTGAGACGTTTCCCCCCCTGTGTGGTTGGGATCGGGAAAATCGGGGGGCCTTCTTCGCGCCCCGGCGGCCTCTGGCGGGATACAATCTCTCTGCCGGAGCGGGCCGGGCGGCCGCTGCGGACCGCCTCATCGGTCTGCAGAGGAAAGTCCGGGCTCCACAGGACTCGGTGGTGGGTAACACCCACCGTCCGCAAGGACCGGGACAGTGCCACAGAGAACAGACCGCCGATGGCCCCCTCACCGGGGCACAGGCAAGGGTGAAACGGTGCGGTAAGAGCGCACCGCGGTTCTGGCGACAGGACCGGCACGGCAAACCCCACCGGGAGCAAGACCAAGCAGGACGGAGGGGAGAGACAAGAGTCAATGGACGGCGGCCATCACGGCATCGTCCGCGATGTGCCGTCGCTCGGGACTCTGGTCTCTCTCGCGGCGTGGTCCGCGCCGTTCTCCCCCCGGGAGACGACGTCCGGGTAGGTCGCACCGAGGCGCCGGGCAACCGGCGTCCCAGAGACATGGCCGTCCTCGACAGAACCCGGCTTACAGGCCCGCTCCGGCTTTTTCACTCTCTGCCTCCGCCCCACCGGACAAGGATGGATCGTCCCCCCTCCCCGCTAGGACGAGGGAGGGGGACCGGCGTTGTCCAGCGCCGTCAGCAGCAGATTGACGGCGTTGAACAAGGCGTGGATCAACACCACCGCGATGTAGCTGCGGCGGCGAAACTGCACCCATCCCAGCACCAGCGCCAGGGGAACGAGTCCCAGGGAATCGGGAAAGCGGTGGACGGTGCAAAACAGCACCGACGAACAACCGATCGCCGCCAGAGGGGGCAGTTTGTTCTCCAGCCACCCCTGCACCAGCACGCGAAACACCAGCTCCTCCGCCAGGGGGGCCGCAATCACCGCCGTCGCGCTGATCCACAGCCAGTTCACCAGCGACCTGTCCACGGTCAGCAGCCGCAGGAACTCGTGCTCCGGCTCCTCCGTCCGGAGTCCGATCCCGGCGGAGAGGAACAACACCACGAAGACCGGCCCGATCGCCAGCCGAAATCCGAGCACGGCGTCGGAGGCATCTCGCGCCGGCTCGTCCCAGCGGAGGCCGCAGGCGCGGAGATCGGCGCGGCTCCCCACCAAGGCCGCCCCGAGCGCTGCGGTCAGCAGCAGGTCGAACGCGCACGCCGTCTGAACTCCCCGCAGCGTCAGTTCCCCTTCCTGCACCGGGAGGTCGAGAATCGCCTGCACCAGTTCCTGGAGCGGCCCCAGCAGAAACAGCCCCAGGCTGATCAGGGCCAGTCCGACCACGCTGCGAGGGAGGGGGGGCGGCGCCGTAAAGACCCGCGGGAACAGTCCCTCCGGGTCCTCGCCGCGCGGTGAGAAGAGACGCGTCCACGCCCCAAACGAAGAGACGCACAGGCCGAAGATCAACACGAGCTGGAGGGGGGTCATGGGGCCGGAGAGTGGGGGCCGTGGTCCGCCGCGATGCCGTGTAAACGCACAGGTCCGGTGGGGAGGGTGCTCCCCCCTCAGGCCAGCCGCCCCAGAATGCGGTCCAGCGAATCCGACGTCTGGTAGATGAGCGCCTCGGGGTAGTGCGGGTACGGATGGAAGTATTCAAAGGTGACGTACCCGCGGTAGCCGACCTGCTCCAGCGCCTCCATCACGGCCGGCCAGTTGGTCGTGCCGTCCAGCAAGGGCCGGAACGTCTCCAGGGAGTAATCGGTCCCCTTCTTCGTGAACTCCTTGAAGTGGATGTTGCGGATTCGGGTGCCGAGCACCGGAATCCAGTGTTCGGGGAACTGGAACATCGAGATGTTGCCGGTGTCGAAGTGGACCTGCACGTGCTCGCTGCGGAAGCTGTCCACGAACTCGTTCATCTCCATCGGCGTCATCAGGAATCCGTTGAAGAAGATGTTTTCGATGTTGAGGAAGACGTTGAGTTTTCGGGCTTGCCGCTCGAGTTGAGCCACGGCCTCGACCGCCCGGCGGTGGCAGACGTCGTTGGGGACCGGATCGTGATCGTTGCGCCAGGGGATGTGCACCGCCCCGGGGACGACGAGCACGTTTTCGACCCCCATGTGATGGGCCGCCTCGGCGATCTTCCCGGCCAGCTCCAGCCCCATCTGGCGCTTCTCGACGTTGTTGCTCGTCAGCGGATAGGGCCAGAACAGGAACGAGCACAGGCCGCTGATCTCGATGCCGATGCGGTCGGCCGTCTGCCGGATCGCCCGCAGCTCCCGTTCCGTCGCTTTGGGGGAGAGGTCGTTGTCGAGGTCGTAGTTCAGCTCGATGCCGTCGAAACCGGCGTCCTTGGCGAGTTGCAGACACTCCGTCAGCGTCATCCGCTGGGGATAGGGGAACGCCCAGAGGTTGATCGACTTTTTCATCTCATACCGCTTGGGGGAGGCGCGGCGGTCGTCAGGGACGGCGCGCGAATCCGGATCGTCGCCGCCGGCGGCGGTGCGGCTGGCCCCGGTCAGCCATGCGCCTCCCAGTCCCGCCAGACCGCACTGCAAGGCGGCCCGTCGGGAGACGTCGACGTTCTGGCCGAAGGGGACGGAAAAGCGGGTGGGCGAGGGCGAGGACATGAGCACCTCCGGATCAGGGTGAGGGTTGCACGGGCAGTATAGCCGCTGGAGACGCGGCTGTCTGACGCCCCGCATCCACAACGCCGCCCGGCGCCGTAGGGGGTTGTTCCCCCCGTTCGTCTCGGCACCCGGTCCCCACTTCACCATCGCTCAGTGCTTCCCCCAGGCTCGTCGTCACTTCACCGGGGGGGCGCTGCTGAGTGGCGGCCGAATCCCGCAAATCGTGCCGGTGGCGGCGGGGGGCATCGCCCGGCTGTAATCGACACAGGCGGAGCAGCCGCTACGCCGCTCCCCGCCACGGCCGAAGATCACCCGCCCCCGACAAATTTGCGGGGATTTTGCTTGGGATCGGTCCGATCGTCCCTGTAGAATACAGGCACCCTTCAGACTGCGCGGAGGGACCGCCTTGTGCACGCGGCAGCGCGGTGAGGATCATCCCACCAACGACCGAGTGGTCGGTTGGTTCCTCCCTTCCAGGTCGTGGCTGGGATGACATTGAGCCTCAGGAGATTCCACATGAAGCTCCGCTGGGAATTGCGTCGGATCGGGTTGGCCTCCCTGCTGCTGAGCGCCGCCGCCGTCTGTGCCGTCGGGGCGGACCCGTCGGCCGTGCTCCGCAGCTATTCCGCTCCGGATGGCGAAACCTATTATGCGATTTCCCTCACGGCGGACGTGCCTGCAACGGCCCCGGGCGGGATGGACCATGTGGTGCTGGTGGATACCTCCGCCAGCCAGGTGGGCGAATACCGCCGCCAGACGCTCGCCGTGGTGCAGACGCTGCTCGACAGCCTTCCGGCCGAAGATCGAGTGAGTCTCTTCGCCGTGGATGTCACACCGGTGCCGTTGACGGAGGGCTGGACCTCCCCGGCGGAAGCCCGCCAGGCGGCCCTCCCGCAGTTGCAGCGGCGCGTGCCGGCCGGCGCCACCAACCTCCTGACCGTCCTTCGCCAGTCCCTCGCGGAACTCTCCGGCGATCGCCGGGGGTCGATCATCTACCTCGGCGACGGGATGAGCTCCGCCCATCTGCTGGCTGGCGAGGAACTGCGACAATTAGTGAACGACCTCAGGTCCCGGCAGACCCCGCTGCACGCGCTGGCGATCGGTCCGAACCGGGACGTGCGGTTGCTGGGCATCCTCGCGGAGCAGACGGGCGGGGCCGTCCTGCTGGATGACTGGCGCGACGATCAGCGCCGTCCCACCGCTGCGATAGGGACCGAACTGGCTCGGGCGGCACGACAGCCCGTCTGGTATCCCGTCGCCATGCAGTCGGAGGCCGAACTGTTGCCGCGGACGCCTCTCCCCCTCCGGCCGGACCGGACCACAGTCCTGATCGGCCGGGGAGACCTCGTCGGCCGCACGATCACCTTCCAGGGGACGGACGGCAGCGCCCGCTCCTGGACCCTCTCCCCACCCCGTTCGAGCGAGGGGAACACTTTCCTGTGGAGCCTCTGGCAGCAGGCGGAACTGCATCCCGACCTGGGAGCCGGGCTGGCCGGAGAAGCCGTCGTCGCCTTCGCGCAGGTCTCGTTTGAAGACCAGGTGGCGGCGCTGGAAGCGGCCGGTTACCGGGCCCTCCAGGCAGGGGACCTGCGCCAGGCCGAGGCCATCGGCTTCGCCATCCGCAGCATCGATCCGGAGAACGTCCGCGCCGTGGGCCTGATCAATGGCTCGGTGGAGCAGCAGGCGGAGCCGGAAGTGGCGCTGCTGGACGATCAGCCGGCAGTCGCTCCCGCCGCAACGCCCCCGGCGTCCCCCTTGGAGGGACGCCTGGTGCCCCCCGAGGATCAGAACATCATCGACATGGCGCGGGCCCGGCAAGAGGCGCGGGCGCAGAAACTCCAGGGGCAACTGGAAGAGACGCGGGCCGCCGCCGCGCAGGTGCTCAAGGTCGATCCGGATCAGGCCCTCGACATGCTGCAACGGATGCGCAACACCCTCAAGGCGGCCACCGACATCAGTCCCCAAGCCCGCGAACGGATGCTCCGGGAACTGAACTCCTTTGAGCAGTTCGCCCGCAACGAGGCTCAGCGCCGCGCGGCCCAGCTTCACGCTTTTGAACTGCAAAGCCGGATTCAGGAAGCCCATCGCGAACTGATCGAGCACACCAACCTGCTCGACGAGCGGATGTACCAGTTGGTGGACCGCGTGCGGGCGCTCCTCAGCCAGTTCCGCGAGGGAGACGACTTCGCCGCCGAGGAGGCGGAGGCCGTCGGACGGCTCATCGTCAATCTCCGGCCCGGCAATCCCCTGGGCATGGCCACGGTGACGGTCTCCGAAGCGGCCGGCCAGCTCCGGAAGGCCTCGCGGCTCCGCGCCCTGCGGGCAGATCGCATTCTGGAGACGTTGTACCAGGTCGAACTCTCGCACGTCCCCTTCCCGGACGAACCGCCGGTCCGCTATCCCCCGGCGGAGGTCTGGCAGGCCCTCTCTGAGCGTCGCAAGAAGTGGGAGTCCACCGATCTGAAGCAGAACAACCCCAACGAGCAGCGCATCTACGACGCGCTCGAAAAGAAGGTGGATCTCGAATTCATCGACACCGAACTCGGCTTGGCGATCCAGTCCCTCTCGGACCGCTATCAGATTCCCATCATTCCCGATACCACGCGGATGGAAGAGTTCGGCGTCGGACTCGATCAACAGGTCAACCTGGTCATCTCCGGCATCTCCCTGCGGAGCGCCCTCAAGCTGATGCTTGAGCAGCACGACCTGACGTACATCATCGAGGATGAAGTGATGAAGATCACCACCTCGGAGTACGCCAACCAGTTGCTCCAGACACGGGTCTACCCCGTGGCGGACCTGGTGATTCCGATCATGCCGCTCGGGGGCGGCTTCGGCGGCGGCGGCTTCGGTGGTGGCGGCTTTGGCGTCGGCGGCTTCGGTGGTGGCGGCTTTGGCGGCGGCGGCTTCGGTGGTGGCGGCTTCGGCGGCGGCGGCGGCGGTGGCTTCGGCCTCAACATCGGCATCGGAGGCGCCGGTGGCGGCTTCTTCAGCGTCCCCCCCGAGACTCGCCCCGCCCCTCCCCCGGCGACCTTCAACAATGCCGCCATCGATCAGCTCAAAAAAAAAGCCGACCGGCTGAGGTGACGGGGCAATCCGGACAAACCGGAGAATCCACCGGGACCGTGGGTCCCTCGACGCAGCGGGAGACTTCTCAGGAGGTTCCCGCTGCCGTTGCGCGCCAACCGGCATCCCCTCCGGCCCCGCCGCTCCCCACCGCGGATTCCGGACCCGCCGAGAGCATCTGGCTGGAGTACTTCTCTCAACACCGGCCGCGACCGGGCGCCGTCGTTGCCCGGGTGGACGAACTCCTGGCTGCCAAACGTCATGACCACGTCGTGGCGCTGATCGAGGCGGCGCTGATTCATGAGCAGTCGCAGCCCTGGATGTACGAGGCCCTGGCCGCCTCCATGGAGGCGATCGGCCGTCCCCGCGAGGAGATTGAACGCGTCGTCCTGTCGCTGGCCGACTTCGGTACGACGGACTTTCACTCGCTGACGTTCTCCGCGGCGTACCTCGTCCGCCTGGGCCGCGAAGCTGCCGGCTTGCGGTTGTACCGGGAGGCGTCGCGGCTCCTCCCCGAACAACCCGAACCCTACATCCTCGGGCTGCGTCTGGCCCGCAAACTCAAGGACATCGACGCTCTGGAATGGTCCGCCGGCGGCGTTCTCCAATATGCCTGGTCCCGCAACTACCAGCAGCTCCATCGCGAGGCCGAACATGCCGCCGCCGAAGCCACGCAGTCCCTCGAGCGGAGCGGGGACATTGAACGCGCCCAGCGGCTGCGCGCGGCCATCGCCGCAGCGCGGCGACGCGACCTCGTCGTGCGCCTCGTCTGGAGTGGCGAGGGGGATCTGGATCTGCTGGTGGAAGAACCCTCCCGAACCGTGTGCAGCTTCCAAAACCGCGAGACGCCCGGGGGCGGTTTCCTCGTTCACGACGGACACGGCCCGGCCGTGGAAAACTGTTACGAGGAGTACGTGTGCCCCTTCGCGCTGGCGGGAGAATATCGGATCACGATCCGGCACGTGTGGGGAGCGATCGTCGGTACCCGTGCCACACTCACCATCATTCGCGACCAGGGAACCCCGCAGGAGCAGGTCTCCACGCAGACCGTCCTGCTGGGAGCGGAGGAACCCGTCGTCCGCCTGCACCTCGATTCCGGCCGCCGGACCGTGCTGCGGGCGGTCGCTCCCCCGGAGGCCGTCGAGCCTGATTCCAGTGGTCCGCTCCGGCCCGCGGAGGTCAGCCGCAGCAAAGTCCGTCACGCGGCCGCGCAGTTCACGGAGTCGCGACGGACACTGGAGGGGACGCACATCCGGCGAACGGGAGCCGTCGGTTTCCAACCCATCATCCAGACGATCCCCGACGGCACCACGTTCTCGGCGCGGGCAGTCGTTTCTCCCGACCGCCGCTATGTTCGCATCGGTGTCAATCCGATGTTCACCAACATCACCGACGTCTTCACGTTCACGTTCCTGAGCGGACCGCTGGGGAGTTTGCAGCCCGGCCTGGGCGGAACCGGAAACTGAGCCGGCGGCGCGACGGCGCTCGCCGATCCCCCAGCGGTCCGGCTCGATCGCCTGCTTGGGCAACTTGATCGATCATGACGGAACCAGTACAACCATCCCTCGTCAGGACGCTTAGCGCAGTCGGCTAGCGCGCTTCCTTCACACGGAAGAGGTCACAGGTTCGAGTCCTGTAGCGTCCACTTGCCGCCGGCTCCGTACGGTCACGTGCGATTTTTTGCGGGTCATTGAAGGCTCTGCGACCCGCGGCGTGCTCTGCGTGCTCCCCGCGCTCTGCGTGCTCCCTGAGACGTTCTGTTGGTGCGCCTGGAGCGCACCACGTTCGAGATCACCGTCGCCTGCCGGAAATGCTCCTCCGTCATCTGCCGGCAATGCTTCTGGCTCATCTGCCGGCAATGCTTCTGGCTCACCTGCCGGCAATGCTTCTGGCTCACCTGCGGGCAGTGCTTCTGTCGCATCTGCCGGCAGTGCTGCTGGCTCATCTGCCGCGGCTGTCACAGCCGGGCACTAACGACGTGTGAGAGGAACTCCTCCTCCAACCTCAATCCCGTGGCTCGACCGCAGGGGGTTGAACGGCTTCGGCCACGGGGGCAATCACCAGGCCCGCGCCGCCGTCGGTCGTTGAGGGTGCGTCCCTCAGACCTCCTCAGGCACGGCCGGGTGGTCAATCAGCCGGCGAACATTGGTCCATTGCCGCTCTGGAACAAAGCCAACGCCCTGTCAATGAGGGGGGCCGCGCTTGTTCCCTTCCCGCAGGGGCCTATAATCCCGCCTCATGCGCGACGGCTTCCTTGGGTTCGATACGACGTTCATGCTCGATTTCGTCGTCTGCGCGCTGGTGGTGGTCGTCCCGATCCTGTGCCTGAGCCTGTACGAAGTGAAGGTGCGGAGGAACTACCTCCGCCATCGGAATTTGCAGCTTCTGCTGGGAGTGGTGCTCCTGACGGCGGTGGCGGCGTTCGAGATCGACGTGCAAGTGTTGCACGGGGGGTGGGAACAGATCGTCAACAAGCCGGGACAACCAGAGCGGCTGAGCGGCGAGCAGCTCGCGCACGTCCGCCGTGTGCTGGGGATCCATCTCGTCTTCGCCATCTCGACGCCGCTGCTGTGGGGGACGACGCTGGTGCTTGCCTGGCGGCGGTTCCCGCGGCCCCCCCTGCCGGCCGCGCACAGCCGCCTGCACAAGCCGCTGGGCTGGTTGTCGACGCTCGACCTCGTGGCGACTTCGCTGACGGGGCTGTGGTTTTATTACACCGCCTTCATCGTCCCCGGGGGGTGACGGTCTGTGGACTCGGATCACTTGCAGCCGTCGCGATCAACCGGCGAACATGCACCGCGGCCGCTCCGATGACGGACGATCGGCGGCGGGTTCCTCATTCACCCTCACGTCCCCGGCGGAGGACTCCGTATGTCCCGGCACGCTCCCCTTTCGATTCCTGAGACTTTCCGGCCTGCGTCCCGGCGGGGACTGCTGCGCTCCGCGGCGGGCATGGCAGGCGCGGCCGCGCTGACGCGGTGGGTCCACGCCGCCGATACCCCCGTGGCGACCAAGGGCCGCATCCGCCAGTCGCTCGTGCACTGGTGCTACAGAGATCACTTTCCCAGCTTCGAGGCGCTCTGCCAGGCGGCGGTCAAGCTCGGCTGCCGCAGCATCGAATTGTGCGATCCCGAACACTGGCCGACGCTGAAGAAATACGGGTTGACCTGTGCCATCGCCGGCAGCCACGGCTTCAAGACCGGCTTCAACAATCCCGACGAGCACGCCGCCTGCATTGCCAAACTGCGGGAGCGCATCGCCCAGTGCGCCGAGTTCGGGGTCCGGAGCGTCATCACCTTCACGGGGATGGCCAACGGCCTCTCCAAGGAAGAGGGGGCGGAGAACTGCGTCCGCGGACTCAAGCAGGTGATCGGCGACGCCGAGAAGCACGGCGTCAACCTCTGCCTGGAGATGCTCAACACCCGTGACGACTCCCATCCCATGAAGGGGCACCCCGGCTACCAGGGGGACGACACCGAATACTGCCTCGACATCTGCCGCCGCGTCGGCTCGCCGAACATGAAGCTCCTGTTCGACATCTACCACGTGCAGATCATGAACGGCGACGTCATCCGCCGCATCCGGCAGCATCGGGAGTTCCTGGGACACATCCACACGGCCGGGAACCCCGGCCGGGGGGAACTCGACGAAACGCAGGAGATCAATTACCGCGCGGTGATGCAGGCGCTGCTGGAAGTCGGCTACGAGGGCTTTGTCGGGCAGGAGTTCATCCCCACCCGGGACGTCTGGGAGGGGCTCTCGCAGGCCGTAGCCGTGTGCGACGTTTAGTCGCGACCCGATCCAGTTTAGCCGCGACCCGCAGGGGAGCGCTCTCCCCCCACTTCCCCCTCAATCGTTCCATCCCCCGACGCACCCGACCCATGAGCCGCATCGCGTTTCTGTTTCCCGGACAGGGGGCCCAGCACGTCGGCATGGCCCGCAGCCTCTGCGAGCGCTACCCCGCCGCCCGCCGACTGTACGACCGGGCTCGCGAGATTCTCGGCTATGACCTGGCGCAGGTGAGTTTCGAGGGGCCGGCGAGCGAACTCGACACCACCGCCGTCAGCCAGCCCGCCATTTTCGTCGCCAGCCTGGCGGCGCTCGAGATGCTCAAGGCCGACCGACCCGACGTCGTCGCCGCCTGCGAGATGGCCGCCGGGCTGAGTCTGGGGGAGTACACGGCCCTGGTGTTCGCCGGAGCGATGTCCTTTGAGGATGGTCTCCGCGTGGTGCAGCAGCGCGGCCGGGCGATGCAGGCGGCGGCGGACGCCACCCCTTCCGGCATGGTCAGCATCCTGCTCCTGGACGTCGAGAAGGTGCGGGCGATCCGCGACGAAGCCGCGGCCGCCGGGACCATCGAACTGGCGAATTACCTCTGTCCGGGGAACATTGTCCTCTCCGGGGTCAAAGCCGCTTGTGAACAAGCAGCCCAACTGGCGGAGGCGGCGGGCGGACGACCGATTCCCCTCGCTGTCGCCGGCGCCTTCCACACCAAGATCATGCAGCCGGCGGACCAGCGCCTGGCCGCGGCCTTGGCCGGCGTCCCCCTTCAACCCCCGCGGATTCCCGTCGTCTCCAACGTCGACGCCCTCCCGCACTCCGACCCACAAGAGATTCGGGAGATTCTGGTGCGGCAGGTCCTCAGCCCGGTGCGGTGGGAGGATTCCATCCGCTGGATGCTCGGCCAAGGGATCGACGAGTTCTATGAGGTCGGACCGGGCAAAGTCCTGACGGGACTCCTCAAGCGGATCAGCCGTAAGACCCCCTGCACCATCATCAACGACAGTCCCGCCGCGTGATCCCCTCCACCGATCCCACGCCGATCTTCGAGCACTTTCGCGGCAGCTACGCGACGGAGCTGCTGACGGCGGCGGTGGCACACTTCAATCTGTTCGGTCTGCTGGCCGAAGGGGGTCTGCCGTTCGACGAGCTGCGCCGCCGGCTCGGCCTGGAGAAGCGACCGGCGCACGTCCTCGTCACCGCCCTCAGGGCGATGGGACTGCTGAGGTGCGATCACGCGGGAGAGATCGCTCTCACTCCGCTTGCCCGCGAGCATCTCGTGCCGGGTGCAGAGTTTGACGTGGGGGATTACGTGGGACTGGCGGCTGCCGCGCCGCATGTGTTAGCGATGGTGGAGCGGTTGCGAACGAACCACCCGGCGGGAGCGGACGGCGACGATGGCGCGGCCTTCATCTATCGTGAAGGAGTCGCCTCGGCGATGGAGCAGTCGGCGTTGGCGCGGCACTTCACGCTGGCGCTGGCCGGTCGAGCAAAAAACGTGGCGCCGCATCTGGCGCAGGTTGCGCCACTCGAGGGCGCGTCCACTCTGTTGGATGTGGCCGGAGGAACGGGGCTGTACGCCATCGCCTGTCTTCAGCGGCATCCCGCCCTCCGTGCGATCGTGCTTGACCGGCCGGAGGTCCTCAAGGTGGCGGCGGAATTTCGGGAGGCGTCGGGCGTCGCCGACCGGCTGGAACTGCTCGCGGGAGACATGTTCACCGACGCACTCCCGCCCGCCGATGCGATTCTGCTCAGCAACGTGCTGCACGATTGGGATGAGCCTGACTGCCGACGACTGATCTCCCGCTGCACAGCGGCGCTCCCCGCCGGTGGTCGGCTATTGATCCATGACGTCTTCCTCCACGATGCTCTCGACGGGCCGCTGCCGATCGCCCTGTACTCGGCCGCGCTGTTCACGCTCACGGAGGGACGGGCCTACAGTGCAGCCGAATATGGCGCCTGGTTGAGGGACGCGGGGCTGACCGTGAGCGGTCCGATCCCCACTGCCGTGCACTGCGGAGTGCTGATCGGTCTCCAGATGGGCTTGCCTGAGCAGTGACCCGGTGAAGAGGTGTTGGGCGGAGTGCCCGGCACCGGGAGCAATCAAGTCTCCACAACCCATTTACTGACAACAGGTTGCAACTTCAGAACCAGACAGTCGTGGAACCCGCTGGGAATTCCAGGAGAATTCTTCCCTCGCCGGAGCTGTCGGCCCCGTATTACCAGAGCGATGTGATGCGGCGAGCGGTGCGAAGCCACTGAGCGGCTCCGGCTCCCCCGCGCCCGATGGTCCAGGAGAACATCATGCTCAAGAAATCCTCGCGGTGGTCGTGGCCAGGGCTTCCGGACTGGCGGGTCGTGATCCGGGATTGGCGGTTCCTCGGCAGCGTGGCGGTGTTGGCGGCGGTGGGGATCGTCCGGGCGGCACTGGCCCCCTCGCAGGAGGAACTGGCGGCGGAGGGACGGCAACTCTTCGTCCATGAATGGACACGGTTCGACGAACTGTCCGGCGGAGGGGACGGTCTGGGTCCGGTCTTCAACGCCGCCTCCTGCCTCGCCTGCCATGCCCAGGGGGGCGTGGGAGGGGCGGGCGGCAACGAGCATAACGTCACGGCGTATGAGGTCCTCCCCACCCGCAACGATCCGAGCATGCATGGCGGCGTCGTCCATGCCCGAGCCGTCCCCGGCGTGGAGATCGAGACCAAGCAGCGCCTCCACGAGTTGTTTCCCGTCGTCCCCGGCGGGGTCCGCGTGATCTCCGGTTGCACGGTCAACGTCGCCGACTTCGATCCGGTGGTGTTCCATCAGATCAACACGCCGGCGCTGTTCGGGTCCGGGGCGATCGACCAGATTTCCGGCTGGGCGATCCGGCGCCAGCATCTTTCGCGTCGCGCGGCCAATGCCGCCCAGGAACTGGGGGGCAACTTCAAGAACACGCCCGCCGGACGCGTCCGCATCCTGCCGGATGGACGCGTGGGGAAGTTCGGCTGGAAAGCGCAGTTCGCCACGCTGGAGGAGTTCGTCGCCACGGCCTGTGCGGTGGAACTGGGGTTGTCGAATCACATCCGCAAGCAGGACCTGCCGCACGAACATCGGCCCGACGTCGACGTGATGCCCGACATGACGCGGCGGCAGCTTCACAGCCTGGTGACGTTCTGCGCGCTGCTGGAGGCCCCGGTGCGCGATCGACCGGGCGATCCTGCCGTGGAGGCGCAGGCCCGGCGGGGTGAGGAGCTGTTCACGCAAGTTGGCTGCATCGATTGTCACACGCCGGACATCGGCGGCGTGACCGGCGTTTACAGCGACTTCTGCCTGCATCGGATCATCGATCCGGAAGACGATCCCGGATACGGGAGCTTTCCGGAGGTTCCGCTTTCCGAGGACGTCCCGGCGCCGGACGAATGGAAGACACCGCCGCTGTGGGGCGTGGCAGACACGGCGCCGTATCTGCATGACGGGAGTGCCGCGACGCTGGAGGCGGCCATCGAGGCGCATCGCGGAGAGGCGCGGCATGTGATGAACCGCTATCGTGAAACGCTGAACGCCGACGACCGTGCGGCGATCGTGGCCTTCCTCAAGACGTTGCGGGCGCCGCCACAGACGGCCGAGCCGACGACGTCGCTGGCCGCACGCTGACGGCCGCGGCGTTTCCCCGCAGCCCCGCTGCTCCACACGGTCAATTCAAGGTGGCAGGGGGAGCCAGCGGAGGAGCATTCAGCAGGGTCATGCGTCCGAGGTCCGGGGTCCAGTCCGGTGCCTGGGGGTCTTCCGGCGCGTTGACGCGAAACCCCTCGAACAGATGGACCACCTCTCGCGTGCGCGTGGAGTCGATCTCCTTCGTCGCCTGGGGGAGATAGGTGCGGGCGTCCAGACGGACGTGGATTTCGGAGTAGTGGCGTTTTTCCGCCGCCGCCCGGGGCTTGGCGCTGAGAATGATGTGATTGGCGTCGATGGCGATCAGCGTCCAGTCGAACCGCTGCCGCAGGGCGGCGAGGTCCGTTTCCACAAGCCCCGGCACGGTGCGCGGGAGGCAGCCCAGCCTGGTCCAGATGATGTCCCAGGAGTCGACGGCCTCGGCCGGTCCGGTGGTCTGAAACGCCGCCGGAATCTCGAACAGCTCAAACTCCCTGCGCACCGGATCGGCGCGCACGAACTGCCCGGCGACCCAGTAGAGGACGGTGGGCGACGCGGCCTGAAGCTGATAGGGCGTGCCGTCCGGACGCAGACGTGAACTGCGTCCCTCCGGCCGCGCCGCGGGGGGATCGATCTCATACAGGGCGCGTGTTCCCGCCTCGTAGTGAATGCGCCCCGCGGCAACCGTTTCGACGAACTGCGTGCTGTCGAATTCGTACCGCTTGAATCGTGCCTCCAGCGTCTGTACGGCCGCGCCGATGCGAGTCCAGTTGGTCAGCACGACCGTGAGGTCGTCGGGCTTTTCATCCGGGACGGCGGCGGGGTCCGCACAGCCGTCCGCGGTCGTCTCGGTCGGTTCCTCCGCGCGCAGGGTTTCTCGGGCGGGGAGGAGCGTCGGCGGCGCCGCCCGCAAGGGAGGCAGCGCCAGCGCAGCGAGCGCGGTCAACAGCCAAGCACCAACCTGTCTCATCAGAGTCATCCCTGACATTCCATCGGCCGCAAGGGAGGCCCCGCAGCCGCGCAGGGCGGAACGGGGGCATTGTCCGCGGTCAAGCATACGATCGAGGGGAATTCCGGCGGAAGTTCAGTTTTCCCTTGAGGGGATGAAGGTCGGGGAGTCCCCGGGACGACCGGCATCTGTGGCCGGTCGCCGCCACGGACGATGTCCGGGAGTCCCGTGGCAAGTCCGGTTCTGTCTCCCGGCCAGACTTCGATTCCTGCCGTATTCGATTCCTGCCGTAAGGGTTTAGCCGGCGAATCCGATGGCACAACAAATTCGCAAGTCACTGTATCTGATTACTTTACGGATCGTTTCACTTTCAAGTGTCTCCCCCGCGTTCGGAGCGGAATCGGGGGTGGTTGGCAGACTGCCTCCGGCCGCGCGGCCGCCCGTGAACTATTGTCTCAGAATGGGTTGCTGTTCCCGGACCCTGTCCCTTGCTGCGGACCATCCCTCCTCTCAGCCATGAGCGCGGTCTCCTCCCCTCCCGCCCCGGTGATTCCTGAGGCGGATGTTGAAGCCGTCCGCAGCGAGCTGCTGACGCTCCTGGAACGTCTCAATCCCGGTGCGTCTAAGGATTTGTCCATTCCGAATCCGGTGATGGAACCCACAGCGGAAGGTACATCCCCCCCGGCGACCCTCCCAGCCAAGGCCCCAGCCGGTGCTCCACCGTCGGCAGAGACTTTTCCTGACGCCCCCGTCCCGACCTGTCGGCAATGCGGAAACCTCGACTCGTGGGGGAACGCCTCGTGGTGTCCGAAGTGCGGCTACTATCCGGCACTCGGTCATGCGGGCGAGATTGTGCCTGAGGGGCCGGCCCCGCTCCCCCAGTTCGCCTGGAGAGATCTCCTGCCGCGGTGGGTGATCCAGATTGCACTGGGGCTGGCGGTCGTGGCCGGGCTGAGCGCCTGCATGGAGCGCTACCTGGTCGGTCATCCGGGGTTTCTGACGCTCTGTTCGATCGTGCAATTGTCGTTTGGCGCGATCATTGCGTTGGTGGCACACGTGCAGGCGATTCTGGTGGGGATGCGCGATCCTCATGCTCCGGACCTGAAGACGATGCTGGCCAATCCCTTCACGGTCTGGAGGCCCGTGCTGAGAAATCTCCGCGAACGGGCCTATCTGCTGGTGACGTTCAGTTGGGGTCTCTCCGCGTGCGTTTCGGCGGCGATGATCTACGGGCCGATCCGTCTGGCGGAAATGCAACGGGAGTTGGCGGAACTCCGGCATCGCAAAACCCAGCGCTCGGTGATGGGGCGCATGATCGGGACACTGGCGCAGGCCAGTGCGGCTGAAGGTGGAGCATCTCTCGCCGGAGAGGAAGGGACGGGGGATTCGGACATCGAGGACGCCGTGGAGAATTTCACGGGCCTGGAGAGTGCCGGCGCGGGGGAGGTGGCCTTTGGCTCCGCCAACACTGTACCGTCGCAGCCTCTGGATCAACTCTTCTCCGCCGACGAGAACACAGAGCGAGCCGGGAAACCGAGTCCGGAGGAATCATCGTCCGGGAGAGCTGCTCTGCCGTCGCAGGGCCTGCTTCCCGAGCAGGAGCAGAGAGAACCACCAGCGGGGGGGAGGATCGGTGTGGCGGGGATCAACGCCGAGGCCGGCAACCCCGCGGGGAGAGCATTGGAAACTTCCAACGCCCCTCCCAAAACTGCCCCCCGGGACGCGGGATTGACCCTCCCGGATCGTCAACGCCTGGAGGCGGTGATCTTCGGCTATCTGGCAAACCTCGAAGGGGAGGTGCGAACGCTGCTCCTGGCGGCGCCCGGACCGGACGGCCGTCCCCGCTACGTCGGCAAACTGACGCGCGAGGCGCTGAGCGAGTCGCAGTGGAACAGCCTGGCCGAGGAACTCCCCACCCGACGCGTGGACCGGCCGCTGGTCGCCTGTCCGCACCACGGCCATTGGGTAGAACCGCAAACATTTCTGAAGATTGAGTTCGATCGCTGGTCGGCCACGGGATTCGTCAATGCGCGCGTGACGTCCATCGAGCTGCGGGCGGGAGGCGGCCGGCGGTGACAAAGGTGACAATCGCTCCTCTGTTGTGAAGCGACGACCCGCCGACATTTCCCGGGGATGCACGGGAGTCAGCGGACAGGTTCCCGAGTCCGGGCGGGAAGGGGGGCGAGCAGCCGCGGTAGGCGCGAGGAGAACGCCGTTTCGCGGTGGGCCGACGCAGGGGGGGCTCACGGTTCGTAGCCCCAGGTCTCGAACATCGGTTTCCACTCCAGCCGCAGCCGCGCCTTGATCTCGGGCGAGAGGTCCGGGTACTTGTTCCGCTCGTAGCTGGAGAGCTCGGCCAGGTACTGCTCGATGCGGGGTTTGACGACGCGAAAGTCGGGGAGACCGAGGGCGGCATAGGCCTCTTCCAGCGTCTCCAGCGGTTTCTGGCTGAGCTGCTCGTAGCTGATGTCGTGGAAGCGTCCGGGAGGAATCTCGCGGACCTGGTCGAAGTAGGCGGCGTAGAGTCGGCGGTAGGTTTCGATCGCCCGGTTTTCGAGGGTGGATTCATCCAGGCGCTGCACACCCCAGGCGGCGATGACCTTCCGCATGGTGTGGCAGAGCGACGGGAAGATCTCGTAAGGGTGGCGGTGGATGTGCAGGAACTTCGCCTCCGGAAAGGTCTGCAGGATGAGTCGGATGCGGGCGGTGTGATAGGGGGATTTGAGGACGGAGGGGCGCCCCTGGTTCTTGAAGGTGAGCTTGTGCAGGAACTCGCGGAAGCCCGCTTTCCAGAGTTCGAGGTCGCGCTCGGGGACCCCTTCAAAGGTGAGGAACCGCTCGTACTCCTCAAACCGGTGCGGGAACACCCACCCCAACATGCTGGACCGCAGGGTCATGATGCAGAGGGCCATTTCATCCTGCGCCGGCTCGCGGAGGCTGAGGGCCACGTTGTCCTGCCAGCGTTTGCGGGGAGTCATGGCGGCCAGGAGCGGCAGCCACCACCACTCGGAGGTGAGGAACGTGTGGGGGTACATGGTCTGGAACAGGTTCGAGTACCCGAACCGTTCATCGAGCGCAAAGAGATTGTGCAAGTGCGTCGTCCCGCAGCGCCAGCCGCCGAGCAGGAATAGCGGGGGCGGGATCGGCATGACCCGGTACTGGCGGGCGTACAAGCCTCGTTCGAGATGCCGGACCAGAGAGGTGAACGGGCAACTGAGGCTGATGAAGGCGACGCGCCCCCAGAACAGTGGATGCAGCCGGAAGCGGTTTTGCACCAGCAGTTTCAGCCAGTCGCCGATGGTGACGCCGGCCAGTGCGCCCGGGCCGACCCGTTCGGCCAGTTTCATTCGGAAATCGAACATCGTTTCTGCCGGAGAGAAGAAGAGGGAATTCGCGATTGTCTCTGAAGAGGCGGTGGCCTATGGTCTGCTCGCATCGGTTCCCCGCATTCCGGACAGCGGAGTGCCGTGGCCTCGACGACCCATTCCGATCCTCTTCGGCACGCGCAGGCCGTCCGCATGGTGGAAATTCGCAGTTATGAAGGCTCGGCGGAAGACCTCCGCGAGTTCGTGGTGGGCGTGTGGCGGAGCAGCTATGGCGGCCGCATGGCCTTCCCGCTCTGGTCGGCAGACTACTTCCGCTGGCAACTCGGAGTCGAGTCCTCCGGCTCGCACGACCATCTGCTGGCCGCCTATGACGGAACCCGACTGGTCGGGACCATTCTCGGATTTCCGGCACGATTTCGCACGGAACTGGGGGAGGTGGGAGGTTCGCAGGGGAGCTGGCTGAGCATCGACCCGGCCTACCGGCGGCAGGGGATCGCCACCCAGCTTCGGCAGGAACTTCGCCGCCGACATGCCGAGCTGGGCCTCGCCTTTCAGGTCGGATACGGCTACTTCGGATCGCCGCACTCGTTGGGGCCTTCGTTCTGGGAGTCACAACGCGCGCTGGGGACGACGTTCCTCATGCGGGCGGGCTTCTGGGTCCGCGTCCTCCAGCCGCGCCGGGCCGCAGACTGGAACCTGAACCGGGCCGAGAGTCTACTCACGCGGACGTTCGGATGGCTGGCGCTTCCGCCTCGGGAGCGTTCGAGCCGGCTGACGTTCCGGCCGTTTCTGCCGCAGGACGCCCCTCACTGTCGGGAGCTGCTGGCGGCCGACACCGCGGCCTGCTCGTTCTCCCTCGTCTGGGATGAGCCCACGCTGGCTCGCCATCTCGGCGGCGGAGGGGTCGCCCGGACCATCGTGGCCGAAAAAGAGAGTCGTCCCGTCGGTTTTATCAACTGGCATTGCCTGCCGTTTTTGGGGCGGACGGAGGAACCGATCGCCGTCATCGACCTGTTGGCGCTGGGGGGTCTGGGGTTCGTGGAACAGTTCCAGACCGTCCGGGCGGCCCTGACGCGGATGCAGGAGGAGGGGGCCGTACTGGCACTCAAGCTCCGGATTGGCGATTATCCGGTGGGGCCGCTGATGGCGGCTGGGTTTGTCCCGCGACTGGCCGACTCTTACATTATGGTGACGTGGGCCGGCGAGCCGCAGCCGATCCGGAAGCCGTCGCGGTTGCATCTGCTCTGGCGGTGAGGAACTCTGGAGTGGGGGGCGTCCGGGTGGGCGGCTGTCGCCTCCGGCGCCGCCCGGGTTCCTCGGGAAGGCCGCGGCACTGCGGAGTTCGGAGGATTCCTGTCGGCCCCGTGGAGGATGTTTCCTCGGTCCTGTGCGTTCCAGATGTCTCCCGTGAAGCCTGCCGATCCGCCGACACTCCCCTCGCTGGCGGAAGCGCCCCGGGTCTGCCTTCGCGAAAGCCTCACCCCTGCGGAGCGCGAGGCCCTGGAGCGACTGGCCTTTGACTACGGAACCTCCGCGGAGTCGTATCTCATCGTCGAGCCGGACGGTCAGTGCGTGATCCTCCCCGACCTGAGCGGGGCCGCGGCGATCGTCCAGAACTTCTGCACCAAACACCTGCACGTCACGGGCGGATTGCTCGCGCCGGAGTCGGAAAAGCCGCGGCTGCTCCAGGCCCTGCGGGGCCTTGTGGGCGGACGGACCAAAACCGTCAACTGTTATTCGGTGCTGGAGGAGGAGATTCCGCTGTACGAGGCGGCCGGCTTCCAGATCAACAAGTTCGGCGAGGAGCCGGTCCTGGAACTGGGGAACGTCACCTGGTCCGGCAAGCCGTATGAGTGGATTCGCCGGCAGGTGAATTACTGCGAACGGGCGGGAGTGTCCTGCACTGAGATTCACCGCGAGCAGCTTCTCCCCACGGAGTGGGAGGCGCTCAAATCCGAGATGTTCAGCGTGCTCCGCGAGGACCTGGCCGACCGCCCCTATCCGCACGAACTGCTGCTGCTGGAAGGGAAGCTGATACCCGACCTGCTGGGCCGGCGGCGGCTGTTCGTCGCCCGTCGGGAGGGGCAGGCGGGCATCGAGGCGTTCCTCATCTGCAATCCCATGCGCGGGGGGCGGGAATGGGGCTTCGAGTCCTATCGCCGCCGCAAGAATGCCACCCGCGGCGTGATGGCCTACCTGATGAAGACCACCATCGACGTGTTGCAGGCCGAAGGGGTGGAACAGGTCGATTTCTGCGTCGTCCCCGGCGAAGGGATGCGGACCAAAAGCCATCCGACCGAAAGCTGGCTCGTCCAGCGGGGGCTGGACCTGTGGTACCGCCGGTTCGACATGTTTATGAACTTCCAGGGACAGCTCCACTTCAAGAGCCGCTTCCGTCCGCGGATGATCAATCGCTACGTCTGCGCCTACCCGCGGGCGAGCATCTCCTCCTGCCTGTCGTTCTTCCGCACAGCCGGGGCGTTCTCCCCCAGCTATCGGAATGTCGCCCGGGCGATGTGGCACCGGCTGCGGCAGAAGTTCCGCGGGACGCGCTCCCATGCGTCCGTCTCCGAGCGCCGCGACTGAGGCCGGCGGTTCGTCGTCAGCGGATCAGTTCGCAGTCGGGCCTTGCGGCTCGAAACGCCGCCGCCCCCTCATCCGTCACGGCCGTCTGCGAAACGGTCAGCGACTGCAGCGACTTGAGCTCTTGCAACCGGGCTAACCCCGCGTCGTCGATCCGCGTCTCCTTGAGGTTGAGCGTCTTCAGCGCGGCAAGCTGGAGCAGATGCTCGACCCCGGCGGAGGTGATGGGACAGCTCTCCAGGTTGAGGTCCGCCAACCGCTGCATGCCGGTGAGGTGGACGAGATCGTCGTCGCCGAAGGTCCCCATCCACAGATCGAGCGTCTCCAGATTGACGAACGGCGCCAGGTAGGGCATCCCTTCGCTGGGGAACGTGTTCTCGCTCAGGTCCAGAAACGTCAGCTTCTCCTTGGCCGGCAGGGAGGCCAACCCCGGTCCGCGGACCTTCGTCTCCCGCACGCGGAGGTCGCGAAGCTGTGTCATTCCCCGGAGCTGTTCCAGACCCCGGTCGCTGATGTTGGTCCGCATGAGGTTCAGGGCCTCCAATTGCGTCAGTCCCGCCAGGTGCTCCATCCCCGGATCACGGATGTAGCAGTCCTCCAGCGCCAGAAACCGCAGGTGGGACATCCCCGCCAGGTGGACCAGCCCCTTGTCGGTGATGTACTTGGTCCGAATCTGGAGGCTTTGCAGCTTCTTCAGCCCGGCGATCTTCTCCAGCCCCTGATCCTTGATGTTGCAGCCGCGAAGGTCCAGCACTTCCAGGTCCGCGAGCTGGGCAACGTGATCCAGGCCGGGATCGGAGATCGTGGTGTACAGGAGGAGCAGTTGCCTCAGTTGCGGGACGTGCCGGAGATGCACCAGCCCGTCGTTGGTGAGCTGACTGCACCGCTGGAGTTTGAGGGCCTGGAGTTTGGGCAACCCCTCCAGCACGGCCAGGCCGTCGTTGGTGATGGTGGCGTTTTGCAGGCTGAGGACTTTGAGGTTCGGCAGCCCCTTGAGGAGCATGACGTTCTCATCGCTGATGGGGGCGTTGCGGCATTCCGCCGCCACGATCACGCCGTCCCGCTCCGTCAGTTCCACACCCAACTCCCGCAACCGGGCGACCGCCTGGAGGTCGTCCGGAGTTGGGGGGGCGGGGGAAGGGGCCGCTGTGGCGGCGGGGGCCTCGGCAGAGGGCGGGGGGGAATCCGCCGGGGGACTCGGAATCTCCGGTGCGTGGGCAGGAGGCGGGCTCTTTGACGCAGGAGGCGTCGGTGCGGAGCCCGGGCAGCCGCACAGCCACAGCATCAGACTCAATCCGCCGCACAGCGGCCAGCAACAGGAGCGAGCCATTCGCACAGGCATCCTTATCAACGATCCACGTCCGCCACGCCCCGGCTCGTTGACGCACCCCGCTGATGCGCCCGGCCGCCAGCGGCCATCGTAGGCGAGTCAGACGCGGGGGAAAAGCGACCCCGCCACCCCTGCACGACCCGTTTTTCAATTGACGTTCCGGCCCGCCTCTGCTGGGATATGGCTCCCCACACGCCGCCGGCGTCCGCAGCGCGGCGAATCATCGGAACAGGGCCCCGCTCCAGCGGGCGTCCCGAACAGGGAAGGTCGCCTCCACAAGGAAGCCAGGGAAGGATCGAGTCATGCTGCACGCCAGGTCCAGGGCTGCCGCGGGACGTGGACCGTTCGACTTCACGTCCGCGATGTGGATGCTGTGTGACGACATCACCAGCCGGCTGGATGAACTGCTGCACGTGGATATGACGCGGGTCGCCGTCTCCTACGCCCAAACCCGCAGCCGCGCGCTCCACGGCCTGCAGGCCAAACTCACGCCGATGCGCTTCGAGCATGGGGCGCTCACCACGTATCGCCGCGGGCGGATGTGGACCTGCCAGCGTTTGATGCTCGACGGCCGCGAGATGCTGTACATCCTCACGTTCTACCTGCCGCGGTTTCTCGACCAGCCCTTCCACGAAAAGCTGGTCACCATTTTGCACGAATTGTTCCACATCAGCCCGGACTTCAACGGGGACATCCGGCGGTTCCAGGGGCGGTATCACGTCCATTCGCACAGCCAGAAGGACTACGACTGCGAAATGGGGCGGCTGGCCCGCAAGTACCTCGCACTTGGTCCTCCCCCGGAGCTGCACGAGTGGCTGCAAGACGACTTCCGCACGCTGCACAGCCGCTGCGGCGGCGTGCGGGGACTGCAAGTCCCAGTCCCCAAGCTGATCCCTCTCCAGAAATCGGCCTGACGGGGCGGGGGGAGGGCCGACCGCGGATCGCGTTTGCCGACCACGTTCGCGGCGGGCGCGCCGGCATTCCTGGCAGCGCCAGGGTGTTTGGCGGGGTTCCGGATCGGCGAAGTCCTGCTGTTCGCCGGCGGACCTGGCAACCGTACCCGATTGGTCCTCCTCTGGGACGGCGATCTCCCACCGGAGCCAGTTTCACAACTGGCGAGCGGGGGGCGTGAGCCCCCCGATCACCCGCGAACCGGCGGACTCACATCGGTCATGTCCCGCTGTCCCGCTGGTGAAACTGGCTCCGGTGGCGATCCGTCGGCAGCGGTCGTCGCGCTGGCACACTCCCTTCCGCAGCGCCGTTGACCCCTCTAGAATTCGCTGTTCCATCCCGATTTGTTCACCAGCCCGATGGCTTCCCCCTCTCGCCGGCAGGCCGGATCTCAGGACCATCGCCGAGCTGAGACCGATCGTCCGCGGGTGGGGTAGAAAAGTTCAGGTCCCTGGTTCGTGGGAGGGGCCTGGGAGCCGTGGAGTCCTTCATGCGTCGACTGCTCACGTGGCGGCGGGCCCGTCGCCTCCCCCTGTACGTCACGGAGACCGATCGGGACGGTCTGCGGGCGGCGGGACGGTTCAACGCCCGCGTCCTCGATCTGCTGCGCGAGCACGTGCGGCCGGGGATCACCACCGGGGAACTCGACCGGATCGCCGAGGAATTCATCCGCGATCACGGGCACATCCCCGCCTGCTATGGCTACAAGGGCTTCCCGCGGAGCATCTGCACCAGCGTCAATCAGGTCGTCTGCCACGGCATCCCGGGCAAGTACGAACTGCGGGAGGGGGACATCGTCAACATCGACTGCACCACGATCGTCGACGGCTGGTACGGCGATTCCTCGGAGACGTTCCTGATCGGCGACGTCTCGGAGAGCGCCCTGCGGGTTGTCCAGGGGGCGTTCGACGCCCTGTGGGCGGGGATTCGCGCCGTGCGGCCGTACAGCTCCGTGCTGGAGATCGGCCGGGTCATCGCGCGGCTGGCGGCCGACCGCGGACTGGGAATTGTGGAGAACTTCCAGGGTCATGGGATCGGCCGCCGCTTTCATCAGGAGCCGGGCATTCCGCACCACCCCGTGGCCTCCTCGAAAAACGACCTCTTGTATCCCGGCTGCTGCTTCACCATCGAGCCGATGCTCAACCACGGCTCCAAGGAGGTCCATCCGCCGCTGCCCGACGGCTGGACGATCATCACCCGCGACGGGTCTCTCTCGGCCCAGTTTGAGCACCAGATTCTGATGACCGAGGACGGGCCGGAAGTGCTGACCTTGTCGTCGGGCGGCCCTCAGGAAGGACACCAATTTCAGCGGCGGGCGGCGGACCGGCTCGGTGCAGCCTCCCAGCGGCGGGAATCGTTGCAGGCGGCATGTCAGGGCGCGTCATGACGGAGTTCCCTGCCCACACTGCCGGCTCCCCGCAGACCGGCTCCGAGCCGCGCGTCGCCGGGCGCACCGACCCGACCGGGGTGCCGGTTCGCTCCCCCGGCAAGGTCGTCGCCGTGATGCCCGCCTACAACGCCGCCGCCACGCTGGAACGTACCGTGGCCGACATCCCTCCCGGCGCCGTCGATGAGATCATCCTCGTTGATGACGGCAGCCGCGACGAGACCGTGGCAATCGCCCGGCGGCTCGGCCTGACCGTCGTCGTCCACGAGCGCAACCGCGGCTACGGCGGCAATCAGAAGACCTGCTACACGCAGGCCCTCCAGGCCGGGGCGGATTACGTGGTGATGATCCACCCCGACTACCAGTACGACAGCCGCGTGATCCCGGCAGCCATCGACATTCTGCGGCTGGGGATTTGCGACGTGATCGTCGGCAGCCGCATCCGCACCCGCCGCGAGGCGCTCGCCGGCGGCATGCCCGCGTGGAAGTACGTCGCCAACCGCCTGCTGACCATCACCGAAAACGTGGCCCTGGGACAGAACCTGGGGGACTTTCACAGCGGGTTTCGGGCCTACACCCGGCAGGTGCTGGAGACGATCCCCTGGCAGCACAACTCCGAGGACTTCGTGTTCGACACGCAGTTCCTCGTCCAGGCGGTCTATTTCGGCTTCAAGCTGGGAGACATCCCCGTCCCGGTCCGCTACTTCGACGAAGCCTCCAGCATCAATTTCCGCCGCAGCGTCACTTACGGAGTGAGCACCTTGTGGACGCTGGCCCAATACTGGCTCCACTCGCTGCATCTGGCGCGGTTTGACCTCTTCAAGAGCGCCCGGAGTTGAGAGCTGAGCGTTGAGAGTTGAGCATTGAATCGCCTGTTCGCCGGCTGGATTGCCAGCCGTGCCCCCTGGGTCCTCTCGGGCGGTGATTCCCCCCAACAAGCGCTCTGAACCACACGACGTCGCCGGGCTGCCGCGGGACAGAAGGGAGGAGGGAGGATTCCCCTCCTCCGTGTGGTTACACCGTCCCCTGCTGCGGGGGGAGGCCCTGCGACTGGCCTCGTTCGATCCGTTGCGCCTGGCTCCAGACGTCTCCGGAAAAGAGGTCCACGAGCTGCGCCACGCCTGCCGCCGCCACTTCCCGCCCGGTAAGGAAGCGTCCCGGCCGCGTCCATTCGCGCAGCGTCTCCAGGGGGACGCCGAACATCCGCGCCAGAAGCTCGTCCACGTCCCCTTCCAGGTGCCGAAAGTGCCGCGCCCATTCCGCCGCTTCCTCCAGGCTCACGTCCTCTTCGCTTTGCCAGCGGAGGGGATGGAATAACAGCGTGGCCTGCGGCGTGACCAGCCGTCGCCGGCAGGCGGCAAAGGGCAACAGCGCGGCCGAGGAACACTCGCCGGCCACGACGGCGAGCGGGTCCAGACCGCGCAGGCGAATCAGCGACGCCAGCGCCAGCCCGACGTAGATGTTGCCGCCGCACGAATCGATGAACAGCGTTCCGCGGCTGCGTCGGGGAACCTCCACCAACCGTTCCGTCAGCTCCAACTGCTTGTCGGTCAGGTCGCCGCAGAGCATCACCTCCCATTCGCTCTCCCGAGAGGGAGCCACCTTGGGACCCGCGGAGGGGGGAGGATACGCACGAATCCTGGTCGGCGGCGGCTGCGGCATCGAGCGTCCGGAGGCGTTCACGCCCTCACCCTCAATGTCCCCCACCCGGACCATGGCTGGCCGCGCTCTCCGCGGAGGAGTCGTCATGCCCGTGATGTCCCGCTCCCGCGTGATGACCAGCCCCGTCATCGCCGTGTCCATCCCCGCCGATCGGCACGTCCAGATGGATGAGCGACCCGCAGCAGCCGGACAACTGCACGGCGCCGCAGAGCTGCATGATGACCAGCAGCGCGGTCACGTAGATGGCCTTGCCAAAGAAGTTGCTGACGTGCAGACCGAGCAGGGCGTGGTGGCCGGACTCCGGCGGCGCCACCACTCCCCACACCAGGATCGCCGTCAGAGCGATCAGCACCAGGCCGATCACCCCACCGCGAAGCTGAATCTCCCGCAGCCGCACCCAGTCCACCGCGAACAGCCAGAAGGCGATCCACACGAGGAGCGGCGTCCAGGGGAGGAGGGCGTGAAACAAGGTCCACAGCAGCGTCCCCAGGGCGAGGGCCAGGTCCAGAAAGGCGGTCAGGATGTCCATACGAGGTCGGCTGCGCGCGGAACAGAAAGGAACTCAACGGCGCACCTGTCGTCCGGCGACAGGCAGCGCCCGCGATGATTAGCAGATGCCTCGCCGTGCTGCCAGTCTTCGGGAAGCGGCAGCCGCTCCTTCCTCCCTGGCAACGCCGCGGTGACAGCGCGTCCGGATCGCGACCTTCTCTCCAGTCGCAACTTGGAGGGCTTGCGTGAGTCGCTCGGCATCGGCGGCGGAAGGGAGGGAGCGGCGGGTTCGATGGTGCGGGTGGTAGCGGAAGTGACGAGCACACGGCCTTCACCCCGCCCACCGGATGGTTCAGGGAGAAACGCTTTTACGGATTGTGTTCAACGTACAAGGCCCGCGGATGAAGAACGGCCCGCCGGAGGGAGTCATTGTCACCTCGCAAAACGGGCAGGCCGATAGAACCAGAGTAAACGGCAGTCTGGGATTGCGCAGGTTGCCGGTACGCCAATCATCAGGTGCGGCGGACGGGCCTGGATTGGGACCGCACCATCGTACCCGGCCTCCGCGAGGGGACCGGTTTTTCCCTGGGGTAGGAGCGAACCAGGATGTTTGGATTCGGCCAATGCCGCAATGAGGAACCGCGAGAGGAGGATCGAGCGGTCGAGCCTCGAGGTTGCCGGTGGTGGATTTTCCCCCTCCTAGCGTTGGGGGGCCTGTGGATGACGAATCAAGCGTACGGGCAGTCGGCGGCCTCCGGGCCGGCGTTTCCGCAGGGGGGCAGCGTCCGCGAGGCGGCGCTCTCCCCGCTGCCGTCGCAGCAGATGTTTCCCGAAGTGATGGCGATGCAGCCGGCATCGATGGGACCGGCGGGAGCCGGCTGGGGTGTGCAGCCGGTGCGGCATGCGGCGCGCGCGCCGCAGCCTGCCCTCGATCATCACATCGAGGCCATGCCCAGCGAGTACAAAGACCTGGAAGTGATTCACAACCGCAGCCAACTGGTGGTGACGCGCAAGAACGTCCGCCGCTTCCATACCACGAATCCCAGCGTCATCGAGATCGTCCAGTATTCACCGAACGAATTCTCGATCATCGGGCTGGCGCGCGGCACAACGGACTTGCTGATCTGGTTTGAAGGGGAGAGCGACCCCTTGATGTATCTGGTGACGGTCATCCCGGATCCGAGTCTGGAGGAGCGCCGCCGGATCGACTACGGGCGGATCGAACGCAAGCTCGCGCTGCTGTATCCCAACAGCAAGGTGTACCTGATTCCGATGTCCCGCAAGGTGATCGTCCGGGGTCAGGCCAAGGATGCCGAGGAAGCCTCGCGGATCATGAACATCGTCCGCGGGGAGATCATCACGCAGGACGGCGCGCTGTTCGCCGGCTATGCCACCGACGCCGCCGGCGCCGGCGGTGCGGGGTACGGCGCCGGTTACGATCCCAACCAGCCCGGCTTTGGAAACTTCGGGACGTTCGGCGGCGACATCCTCTCGTCGCTGATCGTCAACGAGCTGACCGTCCCCGGGGAGTTCCAGGTGCAGATCCGCGTCCGCATCGCCGAACTGAACCGCTCGATGCTCCGCGAATTCGGCATCAACTGGAACTCGCTCATCGAAATCCACGGGGACCAGTTGCAGATCGGCACCAACCTGGGGGGCGGGAACATCATCTCGCTGACGGGTATCTTCGACGACTTCACGATCAACACCCTGATCGATGCGCTCGCCTCCAACGGGACGGTGAAGATTCTGGAAGATGCGTCGCTGGTGACGCTCTCGGGGCAGCCGGCCGCCTTCCTCTCCGGCGGGGAGTTCGCCGTGCCGACGACGGTGGGCCTCAACGGCGTGGGCGTCGGCACCACCACTTTTCGGGGTTTTGGCACGTCGATCATCGCCACGCCCACCATCGTCGATAACGACCTGATCCGCTTGCAGATCGTCCCCGAACTGAGCCAGACCAGCGGCCAGAACGCCGTGGGGGGCATCCCGGGACTGAACGTCAAGCGCGTGCAAACCCGCGTCGAGCTGCGCGAGGGGCAGACGATTGTGCTGGGGGGCCTGTTCTCCCGCCAGACCAGCGTGGAACAGACCCGCATCCCACTGCTGGGTGAGATTCCGGTCGTCGGTACGTGGCTGTTCCACAGCAAGCGGACCACCGAGGATGAAAAGGAGCAGCTCATCGTCGTCACGCCGGAGATCGTCCGGCCGCTTGACGCCGATCAGACGCCCCCCATGCCCGGCTGGTACGTCACCCATCCGGACAACATCGACTTCTATCACCTCAACCGCACGGAGGGGACGCCCGACCTGGGGCACTATCAGTTGCTCCCCTACGGCAACGGCCAGGGACAGGCTCACGACGTGGGATACAACCTGTTCAATCCGCCGCCGGTGGACGGCCGACTGGCCCCCCTGCCGACCGTGGGAACGATGGGACCGGGACCAGCGGGCGGTTACCCCGCCCCCTACGGCGCCAGCGGCTACGGCAGCGGTTATGGGGCTGGAACCAACGCCCCCGTGTACGGGTCCGGCGAGGGCTACGGGACTCCACCCTCCGGTTACGCGCCACTGCCGATGCAGCCGCCACTGCCGTCCTCCCCCTACCCCTACACGCCGGCACCGGGGTCCTCCGGGCCGCAGTTCGCCCCGCCACCGACGCCGCTCGCCCCCGCCGCGACCGGACAGGCGGCTGGGGAATCGTCCGGAATCCGGCAGGTGGGGGGAGTGTTACCCGCTTGGCCGCGGCGCACCACCACGAGACCCTCGCGCTGACCTTCCCACTGCCCGGAACGGGAGTGGTCTCCCTTCCCTCCGCCGGGCAGCCCTGGACGCCTGAGATCACGACGACTCTGAGGACCGCCCATGCCTCTCCCCTTCACTCTCCTCCGACTGGCCCCGCTGGTCGCGGTGTTGCTGACCGTCAGCGGCTGCATCCATTGGCGCGGCTGCGGACCGTGCGGCTTCCCGGCGGCGTGCGGGGGCAATCCCGCCTGCGGCTGCGATCCCTGTGGACCGGGACGGTGCCGACCGTGCGGACCCCGCTGCGGTTGCGGCGTCGGCACGGCCCTGACCAACGCGGAACTGCGGCTGTGCAGTTGCTTCTACCGGCGTTCCAACGCCATCCCGGACACCCTCCCCCTGGGGAGCACCGTCCGAAGCTGGTACCAGGCGATGGAGACCAACGCCGAAGCAGCCGACTTCATCATCCATCAACTCGACTTTGTGGGAGACACCGCGCGCCTCACGCCGGACGGCCGTGATCACGTCTGGGAGATTGCCGCCCGGATGCGGAGCGTCCCCTTCCCCGTGATCGTGGAGCGGAGCGACAACAACTCCAATCCGGAGCTGGACGCCCTCCGGCGCCAGGTCGTCGTGGCCGCCCTCACCAGCCTGGGCAACCACGACGCCGATCAGCGGACAGTGGTGGCGACGCCGTACGGCCCGGGTTACCGCTCGCTGCAAGCGGAGCCGATGTACTTCCAACACCTCGGCACCGGTTTCGGCGGGAACAACTTCGGCGGGGGATTCGGAGGCGGGTTCGGCGGGGGATTCGGCGGGACCTTCGGCGGCTTTGGCGGCGGCTTCTGACCGACGCGCGTCCCCGCTGCGAATCTCGGCCGCAGGAGCACCGCCCGGCGATCTCGATCCGCAAGCGTCACTGGGGAGTGACGTCGATGCCCGCGGCAGCCTCCTCGGGATGCGGCGGGAGAATCACCACCGGCCGCAGCACGGCGGCGGGCGGCGCCACGCTCCCCATCTCCACGCGCCGGCCGGAGGCAAAACTCAGAATCCCGATCCCGGTTCGACCGCCGGGAGAGGTCGCCGGGGTTCGTTCCGCCGTCGGGCCGATGGGGGGATGCTGCGATTCCGGGATCGGAATGAGTTCCGCGGCGCCTGGCATGGGGATGCAACTCACCACGGGAGCATCCGTCGGTGACCTCTGTCGTTCCGGCGTCCCTTGGCGGATGACCTGTTCGCCATCATCCCCGACGGCGTCGTCCCCTTCTGCAATCACGGATCCTTCCCGGTCTCCTCTTGCAGGGGGAGCGGGATCGCCGGTCGTGCTGGGGTCGTGACCCTGGGGCGCGATGGACGGCGAGGGGTGGTCCGGGCAGTGAAGACCGATCGACCGGCCCGCATCCCGCTCCGCCAACCACGTGCGTTCCCGTTCCAGATGGGCATGCACATCGTCGGCCAGAGCGCCCAGCTCCTCCGCTCGGCGAGCGACCAGCCGCTCGATCGCCGCAGCCACGATCTCCCGGGGAATCGCCAGGTGTCTGCGGTGGTAGAAATCGAACTCGGCCAGACATGCCGCCTGCGCCCCGCGCATCCGCTCCTGTTCGCTGCGGAGTTGCCGCTCCAGTCGTTCCCACTGCGCGGCAACGTGCTCTCGTTGCTGACGGAGGATCCGTCGGTCCTCCGCTTCCAGGCGATGTTCGATCTCCCGGCTGCTCTCGGTCAACCCGGACGTCTTGCGGTCGAGCTGCGCCACATCGTCCCGCAGGCGGCTGAGCTCCTGCCGGAGCTCGCGGACCAGCTCATTCCGCGTCGCAATCTGCTCACGCAGCGCCATCCACCCCCACCCGACGCCCAGGGCGAGGATCGCCAGGCACAGAACGTTCAGCAGCGCAAGGTTGCGGCCGAGGTCGCGCGCGGCAGGGCGATCCGTCCGGCGGAATCGCTGAGGAGCACCATCCGCACTCATGGGAGACCTCTGAGGAACCGGGCACTGAGATGTCGTGGCGGTGGCTGGTCGGGTTGCGGCGATCGAATCGTTCCTGCGACCGCTGCCCAGGGAATGGACTGAACGCGTTCTTCAGTATCGGAGGGTTGTGCTGATCGAATGAGGCAGAGGAGGACCGCCGGCTGAACCGCTACTGAACCGCTACCACCGGTGTAGACCACCGAATCTGCCGGACCGGTGCAGGCGGCAGAGTTGTAATGTCTTCGGGGTGACGGCGCGGCAGGCGGAACTGATGACAAACCGCCGTCGGCCACCGTCGAGGCAGAAGTGTTTGTAATCCCGCATCCGCCATCAAGTTGGATCAATCTGCTGGAGTGCGTCCTTCCGGCGGCACGACGGTTGCTGTCGCTCCTGAGACACATCCGAGCCGGTGGTCGGCCACGGGTGTCCGAGGCTCCCTGTCTTCGGGGGGAGCGGGGAGCCTCATCTTTCCTCCCGCACCACCGGCAGGATGAAGGCTCAACGGCCTCCGCAGAGGAGGCGCTGCGTGCGGCGTCACGAAGACTCCCCATCTCACAGGACGTCCCCTTCCCCTGTGCCCGAGGAGTCTGCGTCATGCTCCCCCTGCCGTCCGCTGCTCAGTGCGAGCTCGCTGCTCATGGGGATCTCACTGCATGGGACAATCCTCTCCCCCTGCGGGAGTCCGTTGCCCCACCTCTGCGGCGGTCTGCATGGGTTGAGTGGGTGACGTTCGACCCCCTCTCCCCGTGGGGCCGTCACTGCTCGCGCAGCCAGGCCTGGCTGCCAGCGGCGCCGGCAGCTTGGGAGCGGCGGATCGAAGAGTACCTGCGTGCGACGGCCGCGACCGCCCCTCAGACGCCGCTCGAGGATGCCGAGGGTTTTCTGCAATGGCTGGCCGACTCCGCAGAGGAGGTTGGCGAGCGACGGTCCGTGGAGGCTGTACGGGACCAGGGACCGACGGTCGAGCTGGCGGCGCTCCGCCAGCGGCTGGCACATGCTCGCTTTCAGCAGGTGTGGCGCGCAAGTCTCCGCCACGTGCCGCACTTGTCCCCCTCCAGCCGCCTGATGGCGAGGCTCAACCCGATTCACGTCTGGGCGATCCTGGGGCCGCCCCGTGCTGAAGCGGAGACGGGCGTCGAGCCGATCGACGTGCTGTTCTATCCCGTCGGTGGGGAAGTCCGGTCCGTGCGTCTGGGGTTCGACGCGGCCACGGTGCTGCGGCGGCTGGAGCGCGGCGGCCGCAGCGTGCGCAGACTCGTTCGTTCCGCTCCGGGGCTGACTCCGCGAGAAGGCGTGGAGCTGCTACGGCAGCTTTGCCAGGTGGGAGCCATCGCCTTGGGCTGAGGGGCGGTCAGCACACCAGAGCGCGGCGGGGCCGCATGGTTGCGGCTACACGCGGGTGACGCCGTTGAGGATCAACGTGCCAAACGAGGCATTGTCCGAATCGAGGGTCGTCCCTGCGCCGCCGGTGAGGGTCACGCGGCGGGCGAAGTCGGCCGCGTCGGAGCGCACAACCGGGCTGAACAGGAACGACCCGGTGCTGCCGACCGTCATGGCGACGTTGGCCAGGAACGAGCTGCCCACGCCGTTGGCCAGCCCCGCCTCGATCTCCACGCGGGTATTGGCGGCGGTGGAGTTGAGCGTGAACTGCTGGCTGAAGGTGGAGTCGTCGATGCGGACGGTGTTGAGACCGGCGCCGAGCTGCATGTCGGCCGTGCCCAGGACGATTGTGCGATTGATCTGGATGACGTCGTTGAGGCTGACGCCCCCCAGCAGCGACAGAGCGCCGAAGGTGCTCCCCACGGACTGGAACCGCAACACGCCCGTCGAGCCGTTGATGGTGGTATCGCGGGCGGCCCGGTAGTCGGTGAAGCGGAGGATGTTGTCCCCGCCGCCGAGGTTGAGGTTGATGCGGTCGCCGTTGCCGCGGATATCCACGACGTCGTTGGCGGCGCCGAGCGAGCCGGCCAGCGAATCGACGCCGTTGAGCGTCAACATCGCCACGCCGTTGATGGTGGTGCCGTTGCGGCCGGTGAGCTGCACCCCCGTGGCCGTGAAGTTGATGCTGAGGTCCGCCACGAGGGAGGCGTTGACGCCCGTCTGGCTGAGGGTGACGGTGTCTCCGGAGACGACGGCCGTGAGATTGGCCGTGGGGGGCGGTGGGGGCGGGGGCGGGGGCGGCGGGGGGGGTGGGGGCGGAGGAATCGCCCCGGCTTCAAACGCTCCCATGTCCACCGCCGTGCCGACGATGCGAGCAAAGCCCGGCCCGCGCTGGTCGGTCGTGAGCGGAAAGCCGTTGGGGAACCGGGCCAGGTTGTTGTTCCCCGCATTGATGGCCAGGCTGCCGGGGAGCAGCGCATGGGTGGGCGTCGTCCCGCCGTTGATCGTCAACGGTCCCAGCAGCGGGTCGATCGGCGCGGCCAGCGTACCGATCAAGTTGCCGTTGATCGTGGTGGTGGCCGGCAGGAACGTGCCGTTGTTGGTGCCGATGAGGCTGTGGCGGACCACCAGCGGATCGTTGGCCAGGTCCGGCGACTGGTTGACGTCCAGCACGATGCCGCTTGAGGTGGTGTTGCGGGCGACGATCGAGTTGTGGATCGTCATCGGTGCGGAGCTGGAGAAGATGCCGCCGCCGCGGTTGCGGGCCGAGTTGAGGGCGATGGTGCTGTTGACGACGAACAGCGGTCCGTTGTTGATGTAGACTCCGCCGCCGACGGCATTAATGCCGCTGGCGGAGTTGCCGCTGATGGTGCTGTTGGTGATGCGGGCGGTGAAGTTGGAGGCCAGTCCGCCGCCGTGCGCCGAGGTGCCGGTGGTGAAGTTCGCCATCAGGGTCGAGTTGCGGATGTCCACCTGTCCGTTGCCGAAGGAGGCGATGGCGCCGCCGCGGGAGCCGAGGCCGAGCGTCCCGTTGTTGCGGAGGACGCTGTTCTGCACGGTCAGGACGCCGTTGGAGAGGAAGCGGATCGCGCCGCCGTCCTGCTGCGGGGCGAGGGTGCGGGCGTTGCGGAGCGTCACGCCGTCCAGCGTGAAGTCGCCGGCGGTCACGTCGAACGGCCGCACGGAGTGGTTGCCGTCGATGATCGTCTGGTTCGCGCCGTTCCCCTGAATGGTAACCGACTTGTTCACCGTCAGACCGGTGAGCGAGACGACGACCGGCACGCCGTTGAGGCCCGCTGCAAAGCGGATCACCTCGGGGGCAAAGCTGGAGTTGGCCAGGGCGATCATCTCACGGAGCGAACGGTCGCCGACGCTGAAGTTGCCGTCCATCTCATCAGTGGGGATGTCGACAGTGAGATCGAAGGCAAAGCCCTCATAGGCCCCCATGTCGACGGTTCCCTGTTGGAGGCGGGGGAAGCCGGGACCGCGCTGGTCGGCGACGAGGGGATTGCCGAAGCCGTCGACCGCCAGAGAGTTGAGGCCGGCATTGACCGCCGGGCTGGAGAAGCTCAGGGCGTGGGTGAGGGTGGGACCGCCGTTGTTTTGCAGCGGGCCGATGCGTGGATCGAGCGGAGCGGCCAGCGTGCCGACGAGATTGCCATTGGCCCCCACACCTCCCGGCGGCGAGGCGGGGAGCGTGTTGCCGAAGTTGACGCCGATCAGGCTGTGCCGCACGTTCAAGGGGGACAGGCTCGCCAGCCGGATGTCGTGGGTGTTGTTCTGGGCGGTATTCTTGGCGACGATGGAGTTGTCGATGGTGATGGGGGAGCTGAGGGAGAAGATGCCGCCCCCCCCCGAGTTGACCGCCCGGTTATTGACGAGCGTGACGTTGCGGAGCACCAGTCCGCCATCGTTGATGTAGATGCCGCCGCCTTCGGCTCCGGCGTTGGCGGTGGCGTTGCCGCTGATGGTGGAGTTGGCGAGCGACAAGGCGCCGTGCAGCGAGAAGATGCCGCCCCCCTTGCCCCCCAGTCCCTGTGTGACGTTGTGAGCCAGGGTGGAGTTGGTCAGGAACAGGGCGCCGTCGGCGATGTAGATGCCGGCCCCCTGCGAGCCCAGGCCGAATACGCGGTTGCCGGCGATGGTGCTGCGGGTGATGGTGACGGTGCCGTTGCGCACGAAGATGCCGCCGCCGTGGGCGGTCCGCCCCTGGGTGAAGTTGTTGGAGATCGAGCTCTGGTCGATCGTCAGCGAGGCATTGCCGAGATAGATGCCGCCGCCGACCCCTTCCCCGCCGTACTGATTGAAGTTGAAGCCGGTGCTGTTGCCGGAGATGCTGCTGCGAGTGATGACCACGTTGCCGAAGCGGGCGAGCAGACCGCCCCCGTGAGCCTGGAAGCCCATCGTCCCATTGTTGCGGATCAGCATCTGGTCGAGGGTCAGGGTGCCCGTGGAGCGCCAGCGGATGGCCCCGCCTCCTTCGGGCTGAGCGGCAGGGTTGAAGAAGAAGTTGTTGTTGTCCAGGTCGAAGCCGCTGGTGGCGTTTTGCAGCGTCATCCCGCGGAGAGTGACGTCGAAACTGGAACCGGGCGTCGTGCCGATGTCGAAGATGCGGCCGCCGAAGAAGCCGTTGATGATGGTGTTCGCGCCGCCGTTGCCAAGGATGGTCAGCGGGCCGTCGATATTCAAATCGCCGAGCAACAGGCTGAGATTGATCGGCACGCCGCTGATGACCGGGGAGAAGGTGATCGTATCCGGGACCGGGTTGATGGTCGTCAGGAAAATCGCTTCCCGCAGGCTGAGGTCGCCGATGTTGAAGTCGCCGTCCAGTTCGTCCGCGGCGATGTCCACGACGAGGTTGAGAGGCTGGACTTCGACGGAGCCGATATCGACCCGCGGGCCGACGATGCGCACGAAGGGCACACCACGTTGATCGGTGACGAGCGGCGTGCCGTCGGTATCGAGGGCCTGGGCGTTGCTGCCGGCATCGAGCGCGATGCTGCCGGGACCGAGCAGATGCGTGCGGGTGGTGCCCGCGTTGATCGCCAGGGGTCCGAGGTTGGGATCGACGGGGCTGAAGGTGGTCCCCACGAAGTTGCCGTTGGCATCGGGAACCAGGGGGCCGGTCGCCGTGAGTCCGTTGCCGGCGTTGCTGCCGATGATGCTGTTGGTCACGCTCAAGGGGCCGCCGGTCATCAGATCCGGGGAGGTGCTGAAGTAGCCGGCGTAGGTCCGATCGCTGTTGGTGGCGATGATCGTGTTGCGGACGGTGGTCGTACCGGTCTGGTTGACGACGCCGCCGCCAAAGCCATAGGCGTTCTGGTTGTTGGCGATGGTGACGTTGCGGAGCGTGATGTTGCCGGTGGAGGTGAAGATGCCGCCGCCATAGGGGAACTGGAAGCCGACGACCGGTCCCAGGACGCGGTTGCCGCTGATGGTGCTGTTGGAGATGCGAATCTCGCCGGAGATGGTGAAGATGCCGCCGCCGTGCGCGACCGCCCCCGTCCCCGGCGAACCGCCGCCGCCGCCCGGTCCGGGAGGAATGGCCAAGGCGCCGGTCGAGTTCTCGGCGATGGTGCTGTGGGAGATGTCGACCAGGCCGGAGACGGAGGCGATGGCGCCGCCGGAAGCCGCGTCGCCGAGAGTGCTGTTGCCGGCCAGTTCCGTGTTTCGCAGCGTGATGGTGCCGGTGTTGGCAGCGATCGCGCCGCCGCGGGAACCGACGCCGAGCGTGGAGTTCCCCGTCATCCGCCCACCGGTGATCGTGACATTGGCGGCGTTGGTGTAGATCGCCCCGCCGAAGGAGTTGTTCCGCGTGGTGCGGTTGTTGGTGACGGTGGAGTTGGTGATGTTGACATCACCGGTAGAGAAGATCGCCCCGCCATGGCCGTTCAGACCGGTGTTCCGGTTGCCGGTGATGGTGGAATTGGTGATGTTGACGACGCCGTTGGCGTTGATGGCGCCGCCGTTGAAGGCGTTGCCGGAGGAGACGTTGCCAACCAAGCGGGCGTTATCGAGGGTCACGATGCCGGTGGATTGCGAGAGGATCGCGCCGCCGCCTCCCGCGGTCGCCAGGCCGTTGCCGAGCGTCAGGCCCTGAATGGTGAGATTCCCGGTGGGATCCACGAAGTCGAAGATGCGGGAGGCCCCCAGCCCGCTGATGAGCGTATTGAGCGGCCCGTTGCCGCTGAGGATCACCCCTTCGGAAATCTGGATCGTTCCCAGGGACAGCCCGATGACCTGCCCGTCGATGGACGGGTCGAAGGTGACGGTATCGACGCCGACGCTGCCGTTGGCCAGGCCGATCACTTCGCGGAGGGTCCGCTGGCCGTCGGCAAAGTTGCCGTCATACACGTCCGAAATGTTATCGACGATCAAGGGGAAGGTATTGATGTCGATGGTCTGGACCTCGACGGCCCCCATGTCCACGCGGCCGTTGAACACCCGCACGAACGGATTCAGCCGCGCATCGTTCGCTCCCACGCCGGGGTTGCCGGGCTGGCCGGCGTCGATCACGGGACTGCCGGGGAGGGGGTGGTGGGTGAAGAAGGGACCGCCGTTGTTGCGCAGCGGGGAGAGCATCGGATCGATGGCGCCACCGCCGGCCGAATCGCCGATGAGGTTGCCATTGGCATCGGGAGTCTGAGCCTCGACGAGGGCCGTGGTGCCGCGGTCGCCGATGAGGCTGAAGCTGAAGGTGGTGTTGGTCCCCAGGAAGGAGACGTCGGGGGCGCCGCCGGAGCCGCTGTTCTGGGCGATGATCGAGTTCTGGACGACGAGGTCGCTGCCGGAAGCGCCCGTCCGCACGCCGCCCCCCAGTCCGGCGGCCGAGTTTCCGACGATGGTGACGTTCCGCAGCGACGTATCGTGATAGGCGTGAATGGCGCCGCCGTGAGACGAGGGATCGAGCGTCTGGTTGCCGCTGAAGGTCGAGTTGCGGACGTCCATGGTGGACGTGGTGGCGAAGGAATCTCCGGCCGCCAGGGCGCCGCCGCGGGAGTTGATGCCAGCCGTCGAGTTCGTGGCGAACAGCGAATTGACGATATCGACGGTCCCGGTCCGCACCCACAGAGCCCCTCCCTGACTCGCCGTTCCGTTCGTCGAGTTGAGGACGAAGGAGCTGGTCTGGATCGAGACGCCGTTGTTGAAAGCGCTGTTGGCGGCGACCGCCCCGCCGGGAGAGTTCGTCCCGCTCGTCGAATTCCCCTCAAAAATGCTGTTGGAGATGGTGAGGCCACCGCCAAAGGTGGACAGATACACGGCACCGCCGGGGGAGGTCGAACCCCCGGTGGAGTTGTTCCGGAACGACGATCGGGAGATCGTCAGAGCGCTGTTCTGAACATAGATGGCCCCGCCGCCGGAGTTGGAGCCGACGGTGGAATTGTTGTTGAACAGGCTGTCGGTGATGGAGAGATCGGCGAAGCTGTTGGCCACGCTGATGGCCCCCCCCGGTCCATTGGCCAGAGCGGTGGAGTTCCCCGTGAAGGCCGAGTTGCGAATGGTGACCGGATTGAAACTCTGCACGAGGATCGCCCCTCCGCCGACGCTTCCGCCCCCGCCAAAGCCGTTCCCGTTCTGGAAGGTCAGCCCGTCGAAGATCACCGAGCCGGAGCCAATGGTGCGGAACAGCCGGGTGCTGTTTTGCCCGTCAATAATCGTGTTGCCGGCCCCATTGCCGGTGATGGTCAGGCCGCCGAAGCTCGTTTCGTTGATCAGCAACTCGCCGGCGGTGGCATCCAACAGGATTGCGCCGTTGAGCGTCGGGTCGAAGGAGATCGTGTCCACCTGGAAGGCGCCGCCGCCGGTCTGGCCGTCGATCGTCCCCCCCTGGTTGGCGAGCTGAATGGCTTCGCGGAGCGACAGGAAGCCGTCACCGCTGGTGTTCGCCACGGGTCCGTCCAGCAGCGTGGTGACGATCAGGTTCGCCAGCAGCACACGGTCTTCCAGCCGCTCGAACGTGAGCGGGGAGGTCTTCCGAGGGGTCCAGCGATTGAGCCGTTGAGACCGACGACGGGCCCGTGAGCGGGACGAGCCCCCTACCCGAGCCAGAAGTTGCTGCATCCATGAACGCCAATGATTCCACGACATGGCATCCCCACCCCATCGACAAACCGACCGTTACGCACTCATCACCGGAAGTCAGGCCGGGTGCGCATCACCGGCGCTCAAACTAGGCCCCTCCCGGACCAGATGCCACCACAAATTCCCGTGATCCCTGCGGTTTTTGGGAATTCCGGACGGGAGCATGCGTTCCGGCGGGACAGCCTCACCAGCCCCGGCCGACAGACTCCCGACCTCCTCACGCGGCCCACACCAGCGGCGGCACAAGAGAAGTCGCGGCGGTCCGATTACTGCGGGACCGACCGATATCCCTCCGGCACCTGTGCCAAGGCGTCGTCCGGCAGGACGAACGAACCGGCCAGGAGCTCGATGTCGTGATTCACCAGGTCCGGGTAACGGCTGCCGGGAAGGACGGAAACCGCGAAGATTTCCTGAACCGCTTCCTCGAACTTGACCCACCCGATCGTCTCACCTGTGTGAATGTTCACCGCCCAGACCCCGCAAATGCGCTCCTCCAGCCGGTCCGTCAACGGAATCCCGCTGAAGACGGCGGACTCGCGGACTTGCGATAGTCCGATAAACGCAATCGGTCCCACAAAATCAACACCCCGCGTGAATCCGGGGAGTTCAGCCACGACCTGGTAAGTCCCGGCGACCGGATCGAGAAATCCGATTGTGCCGGTCCCGGACTCCAGCAGCCACAGCCGCCCTGCGTACCACCGCGGCGAATGGGGCATCGACAAACCCCGCGCCAGAATCGTTCCCGACGGCACTTCCATCACAATCCCACCGTTCTTCTTGTTCACCCGCCAGCCGTTCGGTGCGTCCATCTCCCCCAGAGCGGTGACGTACCGCACCTGGCCGTCGCGGACGCCCAGCCCGTTCAGGTGGCAGCGGTCCTCCGGCGCCAGAGCGGTGATGAAGGGGGGCCGCCACCGCGGCACAAAGCTGTACTGCGAACTCCGCACCGCCAGGCAGGAAAAGAGCGTGTTGACGAAGATCAGCTCCTCTCCCACCCAGGCCATCTCGTGGATCTGCATGTCGCCCGTGCAGTGCCCCACCCGGGGGAGGAAGCACAGATCGCAGCGGCCGACCGGCTCCATTTGGGGAGCCACGGCCGGATTCGCATGATATTCCCACACCTCGGCGCGGGTGCCGATCGCCAGCCGGGGGCCGTCCACCGCCAGCCCCATCGGCTTGAGGAAGTTCCGGAAATGCGTGTTGAGCACGCCCCCGTCGGACCGCAGAGCCACCAGCTTGCCCGCCTGATAGGTCGTCACCAGCAGCGAACACCCGAAGTGGTCGAGCAGGGCCGGAAAGGTGTTGGTATGGACGCTCCGCAGGGGTTCGGAGCCGGGGGCGTCGGCAGAGGGAGGAGTGGTCGACATGCAGGAGGAGCGGGACGAGCGATCGGTCCCGCTGGGAATCCCGGTTCAGCGGTGGAGACTTGTCGAACGGGACACCGACCCCGCCGCTTGGAATCGGCGCCCGGAGTCGTAACATCACTCTCCGTACCGCGGACGTCAACCGAATCCAGCGGCCGTTGAAACCTGGACTCCGCGGGCAGCGTCCCTCCGCCTCAGTCGGCAGCAGGGGTGGTTTTCCCCACGCAGCGGCCCATGCGCCTCCCCATGCAATTGATCGACACGCACGCCCACCTCGACGAACTGGCGTTCGCCCACGACCTGGAGGAGACGCTGGACCGCGCCCGGCAGCGGGGGGTGGTCGCCGTCCTGACCATCGGTATCACCGCCGAAACCAGCCGCCGCGCCGTCCACATCGCCGAGCAGCACCCCGACGTTTACGCCGTCGTCGGCATTCAGCCCAACTACGTCTCGCAGATGCATCCCGGCGACTGGGACGTGATTGAGAACCTCGCCGGCCATCCGCGAGTCGTCGGCATCGGGGAAACCGGCCTGGACCGCTACTGGGATTACGCCCCTCTGGAGCTTCAGCAGGAGTGGTTCGACCGCCATCTGGAGCTGGCTAGACGGATGGACAAGCCCTTCGTCGTCCATTGCCGCGAAGCAGAACAGGAGGTTGTGGCCCAGCTTCGCCGCGCCGCGGCGGGCGACCCTTTGCGGGGCGTGATGCATTCCTTCACCGGCACGCAGGAGACCGCCCGGGCGTGTCTGGAGTTGGGGCTGTCCCTGTCGTTTGCCGGGATGCTGACCTACAAGCGCAATGAGGCCCTGCGAGCGGTGGCGGCGGCCGCGCCTCCCGACCGCATCCTGCTGGAGACCGACGCCCCCTACCTGGCCCCCATCCCGGAACGGGGCAAACGCAACGAGCCGGCCCACGTGGTCCTCACCGCGGCAAGGCTGGCGGAGGTGCGCGGCTGTCCCCTCGAGGAGATCGCCGCTCAGACCACTCGCAACGCCCGGGAGTTGTTCCGCTTGCCCGACCTCGACGCTGGCGCAGGACCAAGGGACGTCTCACCTCTCCTCCCGGAGGAGCGCGCCGGATGAAGTTCGTGAAACTGCTTCCTGGGACTTCGGTGTGGGGGAGAAGGCAGCTCGTGGATGCGCACCGACCATCGCTGGACTGCTTCACACCGGCCGGACTCCGGGAGCATCCTGCCGTGGCAACCGATCGGCCACGCGGCTACCATCGTGGACAAGGTCGTTGTGCGTCTGTCAGGGCGTCTGCCGGACGGTGGATTCCGTAGCGGGGGTCAGACGCAGGGCGCGGAGTTCGCGCAGCAGACTCTGCCCGGCGGGTGGAGCCGCGCGGCCTGTCCGCCAGCCCTCAGACCGCTTCCCACCAGACCGTTGGGCAGAACGCGAAGGATGGCATGATGCATCGGTTGGTTCGACGATCCCTCGTTCGGCTGCTGAGGACGAGCCTGCTGGCGGCGCTGTTGACCGGAGCGCCCCTCTCTACGGCGCGCGGAGACGACGCCCCGGCGGCCCCCACACCTCCTTCGGCTCCGGAAGTCCCCGCCGAAAACCCCTACCCCGGACGCTTTCCGGCCCCCAGTCTCGACGGCGGCGTCGAATGGCTCAACACCGCCGGCGAAATCCGCCTGCAGGACCTGCGCGGCAAAATCGTCCTCCTCGATTTCTGGACCTACTGCTGCATCAACTGCATTCACGTGCTCCCGGACCTCAAGTTCCTGGAGGAGAAGTACGCCGACCAGATCGCCGTCATCGGCGTCCACGCCGCCAAGTTCGACAACGAGAAACGGACCGAGAACATCCGCGAAGCGATTCTGCGGTACGAGATCGCGCATCCCGTCGTCAACGATGCCGAGATGATCATCGCCCGCAAGTACGCCTTCAACAGTTGGCCCACGCTGGTGGTGATCGACCCGGAGGGGAATTTCGTCGGCCGCGTCTCCGGCGAGGGGCATCGCGAATTGCTGGATCACGTCATCGGCCAGATGATCGCCTTCCATCGCGCCAAGGGGACGCTCGACGAGACTCCCCTGCGGTTCCACCTGGAGCGAGACCGCCGGCAGGCCGGCCCCTTCCAGTTCCCCGGCAAGCTCATCGCCGATGAGACCGGCGGCCGGTTGTTCATCTCCGACAGCAATCACAACCGCATCGTCATCGCCTCCCTGGACGGGAAGCTGCTCGACGTCGTCGGCGACGGCGCCATGGGTGCAACGGACGGCGACTTCGCTGCGGCCCGGTTCGACCACCCGCAGGGGATGGTCCTGGTCGGCCAGACGCTCTATGTCGCCGATACCGAAAACCACCTCATCCGCACGGTCGATCTGCGGTCGCGGACTGTCGGCACGCTGGCCGGGACGGGGGAGCAGGCCCGGTTGCGGACGCCTGGGGGGGAGCTGCGCGCCACTCCTCTCAACAGCCCCTGGGACCTGACGCATCTGGGCGGAACGCTGTACATCGCCATGGCGGGACCGCACCAGTTGTGGAAGCACCGCCTCGGCAGTCCGACGATCGAGGTCCTGGCCGGCTCCGGCCGGGAAGACATCCTCGACGGGCCGCTCGAGACCTGCGCCCTCGCCCAGCCCTCCGGCATCACCCATGACGGAACCGTCCTCTACCACGTCGACAGCGAAGGTTCGGCAGTGCGGCGGGTCAGCATTGCGCCCGGCGGAACCGTGACGACGCTCGTCGGTCCGCACGACCTCCCCCACGGCGCATCGTTGTTTGAATTCGGCGACGTGGACGGCGTGGGAGACGCCGTGCGGCTTCAGCATCCGCTCGGCATCGTGCACCACGAGGGCGCGCTCTACGTCGCCGACACCTACAACCACAAGATCAAGCGGATCGACATCGCCGCCCGCCGCTGTGAAACCTGGCTCGGCACCGGCGAGCGCGGGGCGGGACTGGACCCCGTGCAGCTCAACGAACCGGCCGGGCTGGCGATCGTCGGCGAACGCCTCTTCATCGCCGATACCAACAACCACCGCATCCTCATCGCTCACTTGCAGACGAAGCAGGTGACGGAGTTCACGGTGGCCGGTCTGACGCCCCCGCATCCGCCCCGCTCAACCCCCGCGGACGACGGAGACCTCGCCGCCGCAGAATTGCCGCCGCACACGGTCCGCAGCGGCCAACCGCTGAGCGTTGTGCTCCGCTTCACCCTCCCGGAGGGGTACAAGCTCAATCCGCTGACGAAGGTGCTCTGGAAGCTGGAGGCTGTGGGAGAGGCCGCGCTAATCCCGGCCGATCAGTTGGGAGTTCGGCAGGAGGCGCAGGGAGAGGAGCTGTCCGCCACGTTTGAGCTGCCGGTCGCCGCCGCGGGCGCGGGGACGTATGACCTGACCGTGACCTGGCAGTACTGCCGCGAGGGAGCAGGGGGCGTCTGCAAGCTCGGCCGGACAAAGGTCCGGCTCCCCCTGACCGCCGATCCCGCCGCCCCGATCCAGCCGTTGACGCTGACCATCGCCCCCTGACCCGGAGGACTCGCCCACCTGTCGCCCGAATCCGCAGCCGTCGCGAACATTCCGGAACAGGCACGCTTGGCAGGCCGTCGGGGCAGAATCAGGAACGGAGGTCCGAAAGCCACGCGGCGTTTTCCGCCAGGAACCGCTCCCGCCAGTAGTAGTGATCGAGCAGGCCGGAGGGATCGCGCCCCATCTGGATGTAAGCGGCAAAAATCGCTTCGATGGTCGCCAGTCCTTCTGCGGGATCCTCAGACACTTTCGAGCGGCGAGGGTAGGCCGTGCGCCACAAGCCCAGACTGCGGACCGGCAACTCCGCATACGCGGCTTCCATGCGGGCGGCATATCTCCACGTTCCGTCGAGCACCAGCAGTCCCCGGTCGGCATCGGCCGGCGTCAGGAGTTCTCCCCCCAGCCCCAACCGCACATAGTTTTCCAAGGACTCGCTTCCCCGCTGCGGGTAATCCCAGAAAATGAAGCCGGGCCTGCCGCGCAACGGTTCCACGCTGCATTTGCTGCGGCGCTCGCGGGGATGGACGACGATGATCGTGGGCGGAGGCACGCCAGACTCTCGCGGATGACACGACGCCCCTCAACTTTCCAGCCGTCATGCTGATCGCGGAACTGTTTCACTCGATCCAGGGAGAGGGGCGGTTCGCCGGGACGCCCAGTCTCTTCATCCGCACTTCCGGTTGCAACCTCCGCTGCTGGTTCTGCGACACCCCCTACACCTCCTGGCAGCCGGAAGGAGAGACCCGCTCCCTCCCGCAGATTCTCGACTGGACTTCCCAGTTCGAGTGCGAACATGTCGTCATCACCGGCGGGGAACCGATGCTCTGGGAGGAGCTGGTGGAGTTGACCGGGGAGTTGAAGAGGCGGGGACATGTGCTGACCATCGAGACGGCCGGCACGGTCTGGCGGCCGGTCAGTTGCGACCTGATGTCGATCAGCCCCAAACGGAGGAATTCCACCCCGGTCGGGACGGACTGGGAACGTCGTCACGAACAGCAACGACACCGCCCGGACGTCATCCGTCGCCTGCTCCAATCGTACTCCTGTCAGTTGAAATTCGTGATTGACACGCCGGACGACGTCGAGGACGTCGCCCAGTGGCTGGCGGAGTTTCCGGAAGCTCGCCGGGAGGACGTCTATCTGATGCCGCAGGGAACCGAGGCCCCCCGGCTGCGGGAGAAGCTGGCATGGATCACTCCCGCCGCTCAAGCACGGGGCTGGTCGGTTTCCCCCCGGCTGCACATCGAGCTGTTCGGGAACCGCCGTGGGACGTGAGGAACTGCAAAGTCCTCCCTCCCGGCTGCAGTCCTCTCCGGCTCACAGGCCCCCTTGCCACGCACACAGCCAGACGAGCAGCGGACGTGGAAACAGCCCCAGCAGCACCAGCAGGAGGAGGGCTGCGAGCGCCAGCCACGAGCGCCAGTGCGGCGGCAGGAATGCGTCACCGGGGGACCGCGCCCCCGGTGGCAGGGGGAACAGCGGGGGGAACGCCCGCCACGGCTCAGTCCGAGCACTACGAAGCGGCTGGTCGTACTCCAATTGACCCACCCCCACGAGCGACCCCGTCAACCAGCCGACCAGCAGGACAAACGCGAGGAGTTGAAAGCCGGTATGGAACTCCGGAACGCCGGTCAGCGGGGCGGTGTGCGTGCAGGAGCAGCAGACTACCAGCAGCCACATCCGCCCCCAAAAACCCGGCCCCAGCGGAAAACCAAGCCAGGCCGCTGCACCGATCCGCTGGACGACCGCCCCCCCGCCGGAGAGAGCAAGCGGTCCCCCGTTGACCAACCGAAGAACTCCCCCGGCGAGCAGGTCGCCCAGCACGCAGAGAATCAACGCCGTCGCGGCGGAGGGGAGCACGCTTTGCCCGCTGAGGGCCGCACGCGGATGCCCTCCCTCCCAGCTTCCCACCGCCACGGCGGTCAGCCAGACGGCGGAGGCCCAATCCACAGACAGACGGCCAGCCAGACCGCGAGAACCCTCATCGCCGGCTGCGTCCTCCGCCGCTCCCCGCACGAGCCGCAGGATCACCGTCATCCACCCCAGCACGGCCAGGGAGATCAGCAGCGTCTCAGTCCGCGGTTCCACCAGCACGACGGTGCGCGCGGCCACCCGCCACAGCACCGCCGTCACCGCCAACCGCACTCCGAGTTCGATCGCTCCGGGTTGATCCGGAAGGGGGGAAACCGGAGCTGCGGCCGTCCAGCGTCTTGGCGACGATTCCCCCCTCCCCCCCGGAAAGGGTGGAAACCGGCCCAGGGCGACCAGCCCCACCGTCACCAGCACCGCCGCCGGCAACGTCAATCCGGACCGGGGCGCCGCGATCGTGGTCGTTCCCCGCTCCCCCGCGCGGGACGTCGTGGCTGCCGCTCGGATCTCCCCCAGCGACCAGCGGCCGGTCTCCCCCCTCAGCAGGAGAAATCCCGCCAGCACCAGCAGCAACCCCACCAGGCGTTGACGTTGTGCGCCTGCGGCCTCCCACGTCTCCTCACAAGGCCGGTCAGGCAGCCCGTCCGCTCCCGCACCTCCCGGCGTGGAAACGTGACTGGTGCGGCTCTCCGTGCCGGAACGGGAGCGGGGACGCCCCACAGCGCCGAATCGCACCGTCACACCACTCACCAGCGACAGTCCGACCCACAGCCACCCCAGATGGTCGCTGAGGGCAATCAGTCCGAGACCGACCGCCAGACCACCGAGCGAGAGCAGACGCCAGTTCATACGGCGATGACGTGCGATATGGGCTGGAAGGTGAACCAGGGTTGTCGAACCATGACAGATGTTGAGGCGGCCGTCACTGCGAGGGGGACGGCTCTGGGATCGGAGGATCGGAGACTTTGGCGGGTGGCGGAACATTCTCCGGAGCCACCGGCATTTCCACCCGCAGGTAACGAGCCGCCAGCGGTTCCAGGCGGCCGAGCGCGACTTCAGGGAGGAATCCCCACACCAGCAGCAAGAGGAGGGGGGGGGCCAGGGCGCACCCGTGAACAAAAGCCACGACCGGCGTTGCCGATGACTCGCCGGGACGGAACCCCGGTCCCGGCAGGAGGCTCTGGAACCACCGCCAGGTGGACCAGCCGCCGCAGCCGAGCAACCCGATCACCAGTGGCAGGCCGAGAAACATCCCCCCCGGCACAAGACCGGGGTTGCGGCTGAGACCCAGCAGCAGTTGCCACACCGCCGGCAGCATGCCGCAGGCGGCCAGCACCGCCACGATCCCCCGGCGAACAGGCGGCTGCCGGTCTCCCCTCCGCTCGGCACAATACAGCCCTCCCAGCAGCACGGTCGCGCCGCTGAACAGCAGCAACCATCCCCCCAGGACCGCTGTGCTCGACAGAGACGCCCCCGCCAGAGCACACGCCGCGGAAAGGGCCACGCCGAGCCACGCTCCTCGCCGCCACGGATCGACCTCATGAGAGGTGGAGAGGATCGCTCCCCAACCGCCAATGAGGGCCAGACTGTTCAACCATACGGCCCCGCCGGGCAAGCGAGTGACGAACAGCGGCATCAGGAACCGCGCCCACAGGTAGCCCCCCATCAACAGCGGCAGCACCAGCAACAGGGGGCGCGTGCCTGGCGCCAGTCCCGACAGGGTCCGCACGACGCGATGGTGAAATGGGAACCAGCCCCCCTTGAGTGCCGCCGCCAGCAGGAACCCCCCGAACAACCACCCCTGCCATTGCCGCCAGACCGACCGGGCGGGATCACGCAGTCCCGTCGAGAACGTTCCCAGCGTCATCTGGTCCAGGTCCAGCGACAACGCCGCGGGAGCTCCGCCCACCCGCTGCATCTGGTCCGCGGCCGCGATCAAGCCGGCCGAGGCACACAACAGCAGGAGGTCGCCAGCCCATTGCCAGCGGAGCCAGGCCCGGGCGGCCTCCCGGCGGGAGGGGAACGAATCAAACAACCCTCCCTGCCAACCCAGCAGCAGACTCAACGCCCCCCCCGCAAAGACCATCAACACCAGATCGCGAGCCACGAAGAAACAGACCGCCGCTCCCTCCGCTGCCAGTAACAGAGCCAGCCGACCGGCCGAGCTGCGCACCTCCTCCGGCGCCGTCCCTCCATGCACAACCAGCACCGAAACTGTCCAGAAGACAACGACCGTGACCAGCACCAGCCAGGCCGTCAGCCCATCCACGCCGCAGGAGAAGCGGACGTTCGGACCCAGCCCCCGGGAGGACTGCACCGCCGGGGTCTGGGAAGTGAGGGGCGGAGCGGAGTCGCCCGGCGCGGATTCCCGAGGAATCTCGTCCTCCCGCGGCGCTGCTCCGACTTGACGACGATTGGCCTCGGGTGCGATTCCCCTGTCTGTCCCTCCCTGCCAGGCGAACGAGGTCCGCATCTGCACGAGCACCGGTTGGCCGGCGGAGGAACGTCGAGCGCCGTCGTAGTGCCACACCATCGCACAGGCCAGTCCCAGGCTGAGCAATTGATTCGAGAGGGTCGCCATCCACAGCGTAGCGGAGGAGGCTCGGCGGCCAAGACCGAGCAGCGCTGCACCGCCGAGCGGCAACAAGACGAGCAACATCGGCGAAGACCGCAGAACGAGTTCCAACACAGCCGTCGTCAGGGGTGGGGGGAGGGGGGAGGAGGGATTGAGTCTGTCCGGTCGGCCGCGGGCAGGGGCGAGAGGAGCACCGTGGACGGACTGCGCTGCACTTCCACTCCCGGTCCACGGTCGGTCCTCCGGTTACGATCCTGAGAGTTCCCCTCCCTGCGGCGTTCGACGTTGGCCGGTGGGGAGACTTCATCGACCACCGGCCGGCGCTCATACCGGGAGAGGACGCCCCACAGCACTGCCGCCGTCGCCAGCACCAACAGCGACGGCTGCCAGCCCCCGGATTGCCACAACGGTTCCAGACGAGTGCTGACTCCGCGAATCGCCGCCGCCAGCGGGGAATGCTGGCGGGTGGTCCGGTCGGGCGCGTCCACCGCCTGCCAGAACTGTGCGATGTTCCGGGCGGCGCTCGCACACCACTGGAACAGCGTCTCCTGGTACAGCTCCTGCCGACCGAGCCACAACAGCGACTCGCACCGGTCGGCCAGCCGCTTCGGCCATGAGGACCCTCTGCGGTAGAGCACCACCGCGGCCAAACAGCCCAGCAGCCCCGCCACACCCACCGGCCCCAGCGTAAAGGTTGGCCGCTCGATCGGAGCGAACTCCGGCGGACCGGCCAGCTTGCGGACGATCTCCGCTTCGCTCGCCATCTGGACCAGCCACGGCGACGCGGCTGCCACGGCCAACAGCCACAGCGACCACCAGCCGCGTCTCGCCGGAGACCAACCTCCCCGCTGCTCGAGGCAGACCAGCCGCGTCAAGGCGCAAACCAGCAGGAACTGAGCCGCTGCCAAACCCCACTCCACCGCCGCGGTGGAGAGTCGCAAGACTTCAGCCTCGGGCGTCGACTCCCGTGCGGGGAGAGCCTCCCGCGGTGAATCGAGACCCACAGGTCGGCTCAGGCCGGCCGTGACGGCAGAGACCGCCTGCTGCTGACCACAGACGCCGCTGGCGACAACCAAGACGGCGCACCAGCCCACCAGCCCGGAGCAGAGTTGCGGCGCCGTTGTCTGCACCGCGGGGGACGGCAGGGCGGCACCGCTGGGTGCCTCGGGCAGGAGCGATGAGAGCAGTGGTGATGAGGAAGGCTCCACGCCCCGTCCGTCTCTCGTCTCTGCCCCCAGCGCGGTGACGACCAGCATCGTCGTCAGCGCCAGATGCAGTCCCGCTCCGGCACCGGTGGCATGGCCGCTGCCGGCCGCCGCCAGAGCCGCCGCCACCAGCGCGCAGGCGACAAATCCCACCACGCTCCGCCGATCGCCCGCCGTCAAGGCGAGAAATGCCGTCACTACGGCAGTCAAGACGGCCGGACCGGCGAATAAAGACGTCCCCGGCAAACCGATCTCCAGCAGGGGCGCGGTCCTCAGCATCCACAGACACGCCAGCGCAAGTCGTCCGGGACCGAAGACCCATCCCCCCGCGGGACTTCGACTCACTCCTCCGACCCAGCCCCCCATGGGAAAGACACCCCCCAATACGAGCGTCCCTCCCCCCAGTTGCAGGAGGATCAACCGCACAACAGCTTGACGCGCGGCATCTTCCGGCGCTGCCAGCGCCGCCTGGACGAGGTCCGCCGGACGAAACTTGCCGAACTCCCGCCACATCCACAGGCAGGCGAACATCCACATCCCGCAGGCGATCCACCCGGTCGCCTGCATCCACACGATAGCCGCGGGCGGTTGCCGGCCGCGCTCCTCAGTCCTTCCCAAGGCGGATGCCAGTGCCAGAAACACCGCCGTGCACAACCACAGCCCCACAAAGTCTCCCGCCAGGCTGGCGCCTGCGACAGCGCCGATGGCGACGAGTTCCACCCCACGGAGCGAACCACCGCGCGACAGCCCCAGCGAGACGCCGCACACCAGCACGACAGGAATCCACACCAGCGCCAGCGGAGTGACGCCCCAGGTCAACACCAGCGGCGCCTCCGTCAGGCGGCTCGTCACCCACGAGAACTCCCAGAAGAGCGGCGGTTCCACGGGCGATGCGGTCCGAGTTCGGAGTTGAGAGAATCCGCGCGGCAAAATCTCTCGCGGCGAGCCCCCCCTCGCGCCGCGCCCCGCCTGGGCCGGGCGGGAGAGATTGTGCCCGTCCGTCACCGCTGCTGCAAATACTCGTCCAGCCGGTCTGCCTTCCGCAGCAGGTAGGGGATGTGCCGGTTGTTGGCCTCCACGAACTGGGCCAGCAGCCGCAGATGTTCGTGAAACTGCTCCACGAATTTGGCATTCTCCTGGTCGCGCCAGGTGGCGCTGAGGGCCTCCAACTGGTTCGCCAGCAGGGCCGCCTGATCCGACAGGGAGGTATTGAATTGCTTCAGTTTCTGCGCAAAGGCGCGCAGTTCTTCCGGGTTGGCGATGGCTTGCGGCATGGCGAAGAAAAGAGAGACAGGGGAGCGGGCCGGACCGCAACGAACATCCGCGGACCTCGTTCTGGACAACCACCGTGGCGACCGCGAGACTGCATCCCTGATGATGCACTCTTCCTTCTCCCCGCTCAACCCTCCCGGCCGCGGCAACCAGCGCGGCTTCGAGCATCGCTACCTGCGGCTGGCGGACCTGCGCCGCCTCGAGCAGATGCTCTTTGCCCCCCGGAAAATCGTCGCCGGACGGTTCTCCGGACACTACCAGACGCGGCAGCGCGGGCAGAGCGTCGAATTCCGCGATTACCGCGAATACCTCCCCGGCGACGAAATCACCGCCGTCGATTGGAAGGTTTACGGCCGCACCGACAAGCTGTTCATCCGCCTGTTCGAGCACCAGTCCGAACTGACGATGCACCTGTTGGTCGACGCCTCCGCCTCGATGGCCTACAGCGGCCTGGAACCGGCCGGGCGGCGCCGCAGCGACTCCAAGTACGACTATGCCTGCCGCCTCGCCGCCGCCATCGCCTTCCTCGTCTTCAAACAGCACGACCGGTTCTCATTTGCCGTCGCCCAGCAGGGACTCCAGCAGTACCGTCCCCCCGACGGGTCGATGCGGCACCTCGCCAACATCCTCAAGACTATGGAGGCCGTGCGGCCGGCAAATGCCTCCGGACTGGCCCAGGCTGTTGACGAGTTGTCGCGCGCCGCCGGACGGCGGTCCATCCTCGTTATCTTCAGCGATCTGCTCGACGATCCGGATGCCACGGCGGCCGCCATCGCCGCCCGCGTCCGCAGCGGCGGAGAAGCCGTGGTGATTCACGTCCTCCATCCCGACGAATTGTTGCTGCCGAACGTCGATCACGGCACGTTTATCGACAGCGAGACCGGTGCCCGGGTCCGCCTGACCGTCGAGGAGCTCCGCGACGAGTACCGCGATCGGATGCACCGCTTCCTGGAGACCTGGGCCGCCCGCTGCCGCGCTCTGGGCGTCGACTATCTCCGGGCGGTGATGTCCGAACCCTACTACCGTCTGATCGAGCGCTACCTGATCAACCGGGCCGCGCTGCGGAGATAGACCGCCCGTCGCTCCGGGACCACGGGACAACGCCACGGCCGGCAGTAGCGTCAGGCGTCAGGGGTCGTGGCCGCCCAGAATCGTCAGCAGCTCCGCCTGCAACCGGCCGTTGCTGGAGACGCCGTTCCCGCCGTGAATCGTCGGCCGGCCAGACCAGTCCACAAACGCCCCCCCCGCTTCCGTCACGAGCGGCACGAGGGCAGCCGCATCCCACGGGTTGAGCAACGGGTCCACCATCACATCCGCCCGACCCAAGGCCACCAGCACGTGACCATAGCAGTCCCCCCAGCCGCGCGCCATGCGGCAACTGGCACACAGTCGTTGGAAGGCTTCCCCCCGTCCTGTCCGGACCCAGCTCTCAACGTCAGTAAAGCAGACCACGGCGTCCCGCAGGGCGGAGGTGGCCGTGACCTGGACGGGGCGCGGCTGAGCCCGGCCGCGTTGCTGCCACGTCCCCCCTCCGCGACGGGCGTACACCACCTCGTCCAGGACGGGAAACCGCACTACCCCCAGCACGCATTCGCCCTCCTGCTCCAGGCCAAGCATCGTTCCGAACAGCGGCACCCCCGACACAAAGGCTTTCGTCCCGTCGATCGGATCGAGCACCCACCGGAACCCGCTGGTCCCGGAGGTTTCGCCGAACTCTTCGCCAAACACAGCGTCGCGCGGGTACGCGGCAGCGATCCGCTCGCGCAACAGTTCCTCCGCTCCCCGGTCGGCCAGCGTCACGGGCGACTCGTCCGGCTTGGCTTCCACGGTCAGGTCCGGGGATTGATAGTGACGGAGGATCAGCTCCTGGGCCGCGCGCGCCGCCTCCAGAGCAAACGCCAATCGATCATCCAGTTCCTGAGACATAGACACCAGCACTTTCGGCGCTGACAGATCGGAAGGCCGGTGAGGGCCGCCGGAACCCAGGGCGATCGCTTGGTTCAAAACTGGCGATCACTCCCGGTTCGCCGGCTGGCTTGCCAGCCGTGCCTGATCGGTCCTCAAAGACAGCGATCTCCCTCCAGGATGAACAAGGAGAAGGCCTTGCACCGGGCCCTCCACCGCTCGACACAGGGCGGTTCATCCCCCATCCTCCATGACTCCAGACTGAAGACTTTCCCCCAAACTCTCAACCCCCACGACAGCGGAATGATGCAGATCGACTTGACGAATCGTGTGGCGGTGGTCACCGGCGGCGCCAGCGGCATCGGCCGCGCCACGGCAATCCTCCTCGCCCGTCACGGGGCGCGCGTCGTCGTGGGCGACCTCCGCATTCGCCCGGAGAACGAAGCCGAGTTCGCACCGCTGGACATCCGCCAACAACCGTGCGACGTGCGCGACCTGTCGCAGCTCCAGGCGCTCATTGACGGGGCAGCCCAGGAGCATGGCCGGCTCGACATCCTCGTCAGCAATGCCGGCGTGATCCAGGTCGGGCAGATCGACGACATCAGCGAGGCCCAGTGGGACCGGTGTCTCGACACCAATCTCAAAGCCTGTTTCTTCGGAGCCAAGTTCGCCTTGCCGCACTTGCGCCGCAGCGGCGGCGGTGTGATCGTTCACACCGCCAGCAACGCCGGCCTGCTCCCCCGCGCCCATGACCCGGTCTACTCCACCAGCAAGATGGCGGTCGTCGGCCTCACCAAGGCCCTCGCTCTCTGTCACGCCCGCGATCGCATCCGCGTCAATTGCGTCTGTCCCGGGCCGGTGGAGGACACGGACATCATGGCGGAGGGGCTGGCCGCCGCCGCCGACCCCGCCGCCGCCGCCCGCGCCGTGATCGACGCCAGTCCGCTGGCCCGCGCCTACAGTCGGATGATCTCCCCCGAGGAGGTCGCCGCGGCCATCCTGTACCTCGTCAGTGATGCGGCCGTGATGGTGACCGGAACCGCCATCGCCATCGATGGCGGAAAGTCTCTGGGCGTCCCTCCCACCTGAAACGTCGTTCCGCGTCCCTCATTCCCAGCGGCGTCCTGCCTTCGCCGGCGAGCGGGCCCGCCGTCTCCCACAGAGCCCCCCCAAGGAACTCCTCTGGGGAGACCAGATCTCCACTTCATTTGACCCGTTTCCCCCCTCCGCATAGTGTGACAGCACACCTTCTCAGCAGGTCTCCCCATGATGAATGAACCTCATCAACTGGCTGTGCTTCCCGTGAGAAACACGGTCTTTTTCCCCTTTACGCTGGCCCCCTTGTCGGTCGGCCGACCCAAGTCGATCGCCGCCGCCGAGGCCGCGCTCAACCGGGAGGACAAACTGCTGGCGATCTTCACGCAGAAGGACGCCTCGATCGACGACCCCGGCCCCGACGATCTGGTGCAGTTCGGCACCAAGGCGGTCATCAAGCGCATGGCCCGCGGCGAGGAGGGACTGCAACTGCTCGTCCAGGGGATCGAACGGGTGGAGCGCATCGGCGTCGAAAAGACCGAACCCTTCCTGCGGCTGAAGGTCCGCTCCGCGGCGGTCCCGGCCGACACCGGCACCGAGGTCGAGGCCCTTCAGCGGGCCATCCTCGAGCAGGGGGTCCGCGTCCAGGAACTGGCCGAACCCCCCGTCAAACTCGACTTCTCCCAGATCCTCTCTCAACTGGACCATCCCATGCAGCTCGTTTACCTGCTGGCGTCGTTCGTCAACCTCGACGTCGAGAAGGGTCTGCGGCTGCTGGAGACCTCCTCCCATACCGAGGCCCTGCGGCTGTTGCATAGCTACCTCACGCACGAGATTCAGGTCCTGGAACTGCAAACCAAGATCGCCACTGCCGCGAAAACCGAAATGGGCCGCGAACAACGCGAATACCTCCTCCGCCAGCAGATGCGCGCCATCCGCGAGGAATTGGGCGAGTCCGACACCGAGGCCGCGGAAATCGCGGAACTCCGCACCCGGCTGGAAGAACTCGATCTCCCGGAGGAAGCAGAAAAAGAGGCCACCCGCCAGCTCAACCGGCTCGAGTCGCTCCCCGCCTCCTCACCGGAATACCAGGTCACCCGCACGTATCTGGAACTGATCCTGGAACTTCCGTGGAATGAGGTCACCACCGACCACCTCGACCTCCGCGAGGCACGCCGCATCCTGGACGAAGATCACTACGGCCTGGAAGCCATCAAGGATCGCATCCTGGAATACCTCGCGGTGATGAAGCTCAACCCCCAGGCCCATGCCCCCATCCTCTGCTTCGTCGGCCCGCCGGGCGTGGGGAAGACCTCGCTGGGCAAGTCGATCGCCCGGGCCATGGGCCGCAAGTTCGAACGCTTCAGCCTGGGGGGACTGCATGACGAGGCTGAACTCCGCGGGCATCGCCGCACCTACATCGGCGCCATGCCCGGACGCGTCATCCAGGCCATCCGCCGCGCCGGCGTCCGCAACCCCCTGCTGATGCTCGACGAGGTCGACAAGCTCGGCCACGACTACCGGGGCGATCCCGCCGCTGCGCTGCTCGAAATCCTCGACCCCGCCCAGAACGACACCTTCCGCGACAACTACCTCGACTTGCCGTTCGACCTCTCACAGGTCTTTTTCATCGTCACCGCCAACGCCACCGACACGATCCCCCGTCCCCTCCTCGATCGCATGGAGATCATCCGCCTCTCCGGCTACACCGATGAGGAGAAACGCGAGATCGCCCGTCGCTATCTGCTCCCCCGCCAACTGGCCGAAGCCGGCATCGCTCCGCACCAGCTTCAAGTCCCCGACGAGGTCCTCGACGCCGTCATCCACCGCTACACCCGCGAAGCCGGCGTCCGCGAACTCGAACGGCAACTCGGCCGCATCTGCCGCAAAGTGGCCCGCAAGATCGCCGAAGGGGAGACCACCCGTCTCACCCTCGACGTCGCCGGCCTGGCCGAGCTGCTCGGCCCGGAACGTTTCTTCCAGGAGCAGGCCCGCAAGACCCTCGAACCCGGCGTGGCCATCGGTCTCGCCTGGACCGAAACCGGCGGCGATGTCCTCTACGTGGAAGCGGTCCGGCTCCCCGAGGGGGACAAACTCAAGCTCACCGGTCAGCTTGGTTCCGTCATGCAGGAATCGGCCCAGGCCGCCCTCAGCTATCTCCAGGCCCATGCCGACGCCTTGTGTATCGAGGACATGCACGGGGCTGTCCATCTCCACGTCCCCGCCGGCGCCGTCCCCAAGGACGGCCCCTCCGCCGGCGTCACCATGGCCGCCGCCTTGGCCTCCCTGTTCACCAATCAGCCCGTCCGGTCCGACACCGCCATGACCGGCGAAATCACTCTCTCCGGTCTCGTCCTCCCCGTGGGGGGGATCAAGGAAAAGATCCTCGCCGCCCGCCGCGCGGGCATTCACCGCATCATTCTCCCCAAGCAGAATGAAAAGGACCTGGCCGACCTCCCCGAAAACGTCCGTCAGGAGACGACGTTTATCTTCGCGGAGCGGATCGAGGACGTCCTGTGTGCGGCAATTCCCCCGCTGGAACAGTGCTTTCCCTGCGAACAACGGCGATCCCCCAGCGGCAAGGAATCGGCCGACGCCGCCTCGAAAGCGGCCCGTGGCTCCTGACTCCCGGGAGGCGAGAGCATCCTTCCTCGGCGTCCGCTGCGCCGTGGTCCAGCAATCGCTCTTGCCCCAACTCCCCAAATCGCGCTAACATCGAAGAGTCCCAGACCGATGCGTTCCTGCGGCTGGTCTCTTCCTCCGGGATCAGGGCCGTCCTCCGCGATGGATCACCCCACTCCCGGCGGCCTCGCCTCCACCGCTGACCGGTTCTGAACCTCGCTCCTGTGAGCGTTATGAGGAGTCTCCCGTGACGAAAACCGCCCTGATGGGAACATCCCTCGTCGCCGCCATCCCCGGAGGATTCCTGGCCTATTTGACGATTTGCGCCTTCGTGTACCACGCCGAGAAAATGGCCACCATGCTGCAAGTGGTCACGGGAACGACGCTGGTCTTCAGTGTGTTGATGGCGCTCTCCCCCTTTGCCATCCTGCTGTTTGTGCGCACGGCGACTGCCGCCGAGGGTCCCACGGAGGCCGCCGCGACACCGCAGGCCCCCAACCTTCCCGGTCTCCAGGCAGGGGCCGCGGGAGCGGCGCTCCCCTCCGAGGGGGACGAAACGGTCGACGAAGAATTCGCAGCGGCGGGATGGGAGGAGGCGGAGCTTGGCGGCGAGGAGGAGGGGGAGGAGTTGGCGGAGGCATCGTCAGACGAATCCAGCGGCTCGTTTGAACCGGATGACGCGGAGTTCGAGTTCGACGATGAGGACCTGAAGTGATCGACGCAAGTCATTGTTGCAAGGAACATTGCGCTCGACACTCCTGTTGGTGACCGAGCGGCAATTTTTTTTGCAGCCGGGGAGTTGACGATGCCGATCGAACTGCTATTCTGTTGACCCGTGCAGGGCACATGAGGGGGAGGGTATCGATTCCCTCCCTGGATCGGAGCTTTGAGACTCTGGTCCTCGTCCCTGTGTCTGTTAGGGTGGCGAGGTCACCCCGGCAAGCAGCGGTTCTCAGTCCGCTGTGCCGTGATCTTTGGCAATCTGGTGAGTGGATTCCTGAGAGTCAGCGTTCGTGTGGACACGGCTGGCTGGGAAGGACCGGTGCGTGACAGTCGAGCCGGTGGGCGTCAGCCCCCGGGGCGTGTGTTCTTTGTGCCGGTCTCGATCAATGCTCTTCACTTCTGTTCACAACCGCTCTGGAAAGCCCGGCGACAGCGTCGCCGGGTCCGCGCA
>JBBIJW010000026.1:0-74125 GCA_037445755.1 Planctomycetaceae bacterium
TGCCTGCGCGTCGCACGCAAGGCGGGGCGCGTCGTCGTCTTCGGCTACGAGCAAGCCGCAACGAACAGGTGCTGGACAGGAACTGCCGGCGGAGTGTAACCGATCCGTGCCCGGGAGCAAGCCGCAACGCGCGTCCGATTCGTCTGGAACCAGGGCTAAGTGTAACCGATCCGTGTCCGGGAGCAAGCCGCAAATTATTACATGCTCTCTAACAAATCAATGTAATTGTCCACAACTGGTATCGTTTTCTACCCGCATGGAGGAGTCCTCGGACAAAAACGAAAAGCGCTCGAAGATGGAGGCTTTTCTAGCTCAAACGGCCGGTATCGTCCGATGGCTTTTATTCGCGATGAGGCGCAGCCTCGCACGCGACCGGCGGCGGATCCGCTCCCGCGCCGTGCCCCCCCCCCCGCGTGACTGCCTCCCGAGAGATCCCGGCTGATCCAGTCCCCGGTCGTCCCCCTCTTGTGCAGCTCTGCCGTGCGGGGGTTTGACTTCCGGGTCAGGTCGCCGCGTTTGATGCCTCACTCCTCGTGCAACCGCCGCGGGTCGGCGGCGTCCAGTTCCACGAGGAAGTCGCTGATGCGGCGGGTGACTGCTTCGAGGAACCGCCGCCCCTTCTCGGGAGAGGCCTCCGCGGGGTTGCCGGTGCCGGTGTCGTCGGTCGCCTGGTCCCATTGCCGCTGCGTCCAGGCCCAGCCCTCGCGAAAGCCGCGGATGCGGAAGGGTTTTTCTCGTCCCGGTCCGGCCTGGCTGAGGGGCCAGACCAGTTCCGGCGCCAGCGCCTGCATCACACTGGTTTCGAGTTCGCCGGCATGGTCTCCCGGCGCGGTGAAGAAGGGGCGGGCCTCTACGCAGCGAAACCAGTGAATCTGGCACAGCAACAGCTCCAGGCGCGGCTGGAGTTCGCGGATGATCTGGCGGAAATCGTTCCCGCCGTGACCGTTGAGGATCAGCAGCTTGCGAACGCCGTGCCGCTGCAGCACCTGCGCCAGGTCGCACAAAACCGCCATCTGGGTGCTGGGATTCATGTTGAGGCACAGGGGGATGTTGAGCTGCCCGGTGTTGACTCCGAAGGGGATGGGGGGGAGCACCAGCACCCGCGCCCCCTGCTCCCAGGCCTGCCGCGCGGCCTCGATGGCGACGGCCTGCACCTGAATGGTGTCGGTGGCGTAGGGGAGGTGACGGTTGTGCGCCTCGGTCGCTCCCCAGGGGAGGATGGCAATTTCATAGCGGGTCTGGCGGACCACCTCCCAGGTGGTCTCCGCGAGGACATACGGGCGTCCCGGCATGGAAGTCACTTTCGTCGGCAGAGGAAGAGAGGGTCGAGGAGCTGGTCAGGGAACGGCGTGGGGGGGGCAAGTTCGCGGGTGGCGGCGATCGGAGATCAGTCATACAGTCGATGCGGGGCGGTCCGCTGTTCCCACGCCTGGCGATCAAAGTCTATAAGATCATGCAGCTCGGCTTCGATCAATGGGGGTGGCTGGGAGAGCCGCTGACGGAGACGGTCGGAGCCGAACAAGATATCGATGGGGGGGTTCTCCCGCTCATATTCATAGGGGGGCGGCAGCCATGCCAACGCTTCGGGCCACAGGCGGCGGACGGCGTCGAGGAGGGCCAGCGTGAGGGGGACGGAGCGTACCAGTCGCGGCTCCCGGACCTGGAGTGCCACTCCTCCGCAACTGTTCCCGGCGTGCTTGTCGAACATCGGCCGGAAACGGACGGGGCGCAGCTCCAGTCCGGGATGCGGCCAGCGGTGCAGTTCCCGCACCAGCCTCCAGGGGTCCAGGCCCGGCGCCCCGGCGAGTTCAAAGGGGAGCGTCGTGCCACGTCCCTCCGAGAGACTCGTCCCCTCCAAGAGCACCTGGCCGGGGTAGACGAGCGTCGTCTCCAGTCGGGGCATGTTGGGGGAGGGTGCAATCCAGTTGAGCCCGGTGTCGGCAAAGAGCATTTCCCGTCGCCATCCCTGCATGGGGACGACGTACAGGGGAGCGTCGATCTGCTGCTCCGCGGCCAGCAATCGGGCGAGTTCACCGCAGGTCAAGCCGTGCCGCAGCGGCAGCGTGGCGCGGCCCACAAAGCTCTCGAAACCGGGTTGCAGGAGCGGACCTTCGACCACCACTCCGCCGAGCGGATTGGGGCGGTCCAGCACGACGACGGCCACGCCCGCCTGGGCGCAGGCAACCAGGCACTCCCACATCGTCCAGACGAAGGTGTAAATCCGCGTGCCGACATCCTGAAGGTCGATGACCAGGACGTCCAGTCCGTGCAGCATTTCCGGTGTGGGGCGGCGCGTCTCGGAGTAGAGGCTATACACCGGCAGGCCCAGCGGGGGATATTCGCCGTGGGGCGATTCGATCATGTTCGCCTGCTGCTCACCCCACAGGCCGTGCTGGGGAGAGAAGATCGCCCGCAATCGCCCGGGAAACCGCTCTGCCAGCCGGTCGCAGGCGTACCGGCCCTGGGAATCGACCGAGGCCTGGTTCATCAGCAAGCCGAATGCAGCGCCGCGGAGGACCGCCGGCGGGTCGGCCAGGCAGCGTTCGAGACCGGTCTGCACGCGAACTGAGGACGAATTCGGCATGGGGGGTCGAGGTCGAGTCCCGTCACTCATAGAGCAGATACTTGACCCGCCGCCGCTGAAACTCATTCAGCCCCTGGCGTGCGAGCTCCAGCACTTCCTCAGCCGGTTTTCCCTCCACGATCGCCTGCAGCGTGGCTTCGTTTCCGAGTAATCGCTGGATTCCCGGAGCGTTCCACTGTTCGGGGTAGAGCCGCCGGAGCAGGACGGCGATTTCCAGGCCGGTCCGCACGGGGTCGAAGGTGCGACGGTCGGTGATGGCGAGGTTGATGCCGCCGCAGCGTTCGTGGGCATACTTGCTGTCGTCGGGGGTGAATTGGAGGGGAATGAAGGCGACACCGGGAATGCGGCGCTGCCGGAGTTCTGCGGCCAGTCGTCGGCCGTCGATCCACGGGGCGCCCAACACTTCAAAGGGGGTGTGGGTGCCGCGTCCGACAGAGAGGTTCGAGGTCTCCAGCAGTCCGATGCCGGGGTAGAGCAGGGCTTCGGTCACACTCCGCATGTTGGGGGAGGGGTTGACCCAGGTGAGGCCGGTCGCCTCCCAGAAATCCTCCCTTCGCCAACCCTCGCAGGGGACGACCTCCAGTTCCAGGTCGAGTTTCAGTTCCTCCCGGAACATGCGGGCCAGTTCGCCGATCGTCATGCCGTGCCGCACCGGGAGTGTATGGAATCCGACGAACGATTCTTTGCCGGGGTCGAGGAGCGGTCCAGCCACGTCGACGCCGTTGATGGGGTTGGGGCGGTCGAGGACGACGAACCGCTTGCGGTGTTCGGCCGCGGCGCGCATCGCCTCCCCCATGGTGGAGATGTAAGTGTAAAAGCGGGTGCCGATCTCCTGGATGTCGAAGACGAGGGTATCGACCTCGGCCAGCATGGCGGGGGTGGGGCGGCGGGTTTCACCGTACAGGCTGTAGATCTTCAGGCCGGTGGTCGGGTCTTCGGCATCGGCGATGCGGGCCACGTCGAGCTGACCGGCGATGCCATGCTCCGGGCTGAAGAGGGCCGTCAGTTGCACGTTCTCCGCCCGGTGCAGCAGTTCCACTGCACTCACGCCCTGCTTGTTGCGTCCGGTGTGATTGGTGATCAGCCCCACGCGCTGCCCTGCCAGCCGGCGGAACCCCTCTTGCTCCAACACGTCCAGACCGGTGAGCACCTCGCCCACCGGACTGGGCGGCGGGGGGGAGGCGGACTCCGGCCGGACGGCGGAGGCGATGACACTCGCCATCCGCCCCGCCAGAGGGTTCACCAGCCCCTTGCCGTCCGGATGGACTCGATTGCTCAAAAAGATGAAGAACAGATCGAGTCGGGGGTCGATCCACAGGACCGTGCCGGTAAAGCCGCCGTGACCGAACGCCGCCTCGGAGAGCAGGTCCCCCCGATTGATGGAATAGCCGGTCCATTTGTCCCAGCCGAGTCCCCGCAGGCCGGTCGAGACCCGGTACCCGCGCGTCATGGCGGCGACAGTCTGCGGCGCGAGAATCTGCCGTTCGCCGAAGCGGCCGCCGTTGAGCATCATCTGCGCGTAGATGGCCAGGTCCCGGGCGGTGGAGAAGAGGCCGGCGTGTCCCGCCACCCCCCCCAGCGCCCAGGCGCGGGGATCGTGGACATCGCCCTGCATCCATGCGCCGTTGCGCTGTTCGGTCGGCGCGGCGCGGGCCTTCAACTCTTCACGCGGGAGATAGCCCGTTTCGGTCATCCCCAGGGGACCGAAGAGCTCCTGCTGGGTGAATTCGTGCACTGTTTGTCCCGTGACGCGGCGGATGCATTCCCCCAACACAATGAAATTGACATCGGAGTAGACGAAGCGGCTGCCGACGGGGTGCTGCAGCCTCAACTCGCAGATCCGCTGGAGGGCAACCTCAGGTCCGTCCGCATAGTCCGCCAGGGGGTTGTCCGGCAGCAGCCCGCTCTGATGAATTAGCAGGTCGCGGATGGTGATGGCGTCCTTGCCGTGTGGCGCGAATTCGGGAATCAGAGAGACGACCTTGTCCCCCAGATTCAGCCGCCCCCGTTCCACCAGCAGCATGATCGCCGTGGCCGTGGCGACCGGCTTGGTGATGGAGGCAAGGTCGAAGACCGTATCCGTCGTCATCGGCGCCGGTTCGGGTTGCAGTTGCCGGTGACCATACGCCTTCAGCAGGGCGATCTTGCCGTGACGCCCCACACAAACGACGCAGCCCGGCATTCGCCCCGCGGCGAGTCCTTCGGCGACCAGTTCGTCGATCCGCGCCAGACGCTCCACATCCAGGCCGACTTCCTCGGGCGCAGCCAGAGGCAGCCCCCCATAGGCCGACTTCCCCGCGACGACCAGCGCCGCGATCAGAACAGCGGCGGAGCAGAACGCTTGTCCGACGAATGCCACGCGGCGTCTCATGAATCGACTCCCGAGCGCGGTGAGAGAAAGGCTTGAAACAGCAGACCGGCCGCAAACGTCGTGGTCGCTCCCACCAACGACAGCCACGGCCAGGCCAAGGGAGTGTAGGTGAATTCCGATCCGAGGGGATGCAGCCAAACCACCAGATGCTGTCCGAACTGGAGCAGTCCCAGCACCACCAGTCCCACGCCGGCTCCGGCGATGGCGGCTGTCTGCCCCACGTGCCGCGTCAACACCCCCAGGGCATACACCCCCAACAACAGTCCCGCCGAAAACCCGGCGATGGTCAGGGCGTTGGCCACCACCGAGCTGGTCAACCGCGTCGCCCCAAACCCCACCCCGATCTGGATCAACCCGAACAGGACCGACGCCGCTCGCGTGAGGGCCAGTTCCCGCTCCGGCGAGAGCGGTGATGTCCGTGCGGGGAGATAGAAGTCCTTCATCCAGGCAGCGGCGGAGGAGTTCAACGAACTCGACAAGGTGGACATTGCGGCCGCGAAGATCGCCGCCAGCAGCAGTCCGATCAGGCCGGTATTGGGCGGGAATTCGTGGACCAGAAAGTGGGCGAAGACCTGGTCGTCCCGCTCGAAGACCACCTCCGGCCGGTGAGCGTAGTAGCTCGCCAGTCCCACGCCGATCAGCAAAAAGAGTGCGAACTGCAGCAGGACCACCAGGCCGCTGAGAAAGACCGCCCGGCCGGCATCGTCGCGGTTTCGCGCACTGAGATACCGCTGCACCATCATGTGATCGGTGCCGTGCGTCCCGATCGTCAGCATCGCCCCGCCGAACAGTCCCGCCCAGAAGTTGTAAGGCCCGCTCCAGCTCGGTTCAAAATCCAGGATTCGCAGCCGGTCGTGGGTCTGAGCAAACTGCCACCACTCCCACCAGCCGCCGGGAAGGTGGGCCGCGATCACAAACACCGTGGCGACCGCGCCCATCATGTAGATGACAAATTGCAGGCAGTCGTTCCAGACGACCGACCTCATGCCGCCGAAGTAGGTGTAGAAGATCGTCACGGCCCCCATCACCAGCAGGCTCCCGGCGAAGGGCCAGCCCGCCAACTGCTGAAGGACCAGCGCCGCCAGGAACAGCCGCAGACCGTCGCTGAGGTTTCGCGTCACGAGGAACAACGCCGAGGCGGCCCGGCGGGTCCGGGGGCCGAACCGCTGTTCGAGCACCTGATAGGCGGTGAACAACCGTCCCTGGAAGTACAGCGGCAAGAGCACCCGGACGACAACCGCCCGACCCACCACGTAACCCAGGGCGAGCTGCAGGAACCGCATCCCGGTCGGACTGTAACCGATCCCCGGCACGCTCAGCACGGTGGCGGTGCTGGTCTCCGTGGCGACGATGGACCCCAGGATGGCCCACCAGGGGAGGTTGCGGTCCCCGAGGAGATAACTATCGACGTTGCGGACCTGCCCGCGGGCCTTCAGACCAACAATCACCACTGCGACCAGTGAGGCCGCCAGGACGGCGAGATCGATCCACCCGATGGCGGAAGGCATGAGCTGTGGCGCGTGGTCGATATCAGCGGCTTCCGCTGCCGGACGGGAGGGAGGCGACTCGACGAATCCGAGAAGAGCGCGGGAAACGAAGTTCTCGCACGTTTCAGAGCGGGAGTATAATCGCGGCCGTTCCGTTCCAGACAGTCTCCCTCTGGCCCAACGCATGGTCCCCCCTACCGAGGCCCGCAACCCGGCATCTGAACGGATCGACGCGCTCTCGCCGCTGGAGATTGTGCGGCTGATGAATGCCGAGGACGCCCGCGTGGCGGAGGCGGTCGGTCGCGAGGCCGAGGCCATCGCCCGGGGGGTGGAAGTGATTGCCGAGCGGCTGAGAGCCGGCGGACGGCTGATTTACCTGGGGGCGGGGACCTCCGGCCGCCTGGGAGTGCTCGACGCCTCCGAGTGCCCCCCCACCTTCAGTATCCCACCGGAGTTGGTGGTCGGACTGATCGCGGGAGGCTCCGACGCTCTGACCCGCGCGGTGGAAGGAGCCGAGGACCATCCTGAACTGGCGGTTGCGGACCTCCAGCGGATTCAACTCTCCCCGGCCGACGTGCTGGTGGGCATCGCCACCAGTGGACGAACCCCCTATGTCATCGGCGGGCTGGAATACGCCCGCAGTCTGGGAACCTTTACCATTGGTCTGGCCTGTAACGCCGGTTCTGCACTGGCCCATGCCGCGGACCTGATGATCGTTCCGGTGGTGGGACCGGAGATCATCAGCGGTTCGACGCGCCTCAAGGCCGGCACGGCCACCAAAATGGTCCTCAATATGTTCACCACCGGCGCGATGATCCTGCTGGGAAAGACCTACGGCAACCTGATGGTCGACCTGCGGGCGACCAACTCCAAGCTGGTGGCTCGATCGCGGCGGATCTTTGCGGACCTGACCGGCCGTTCCGAAGCGGAGGCGGAGGAGTGGTTGCGACAATGCCAGGGAGAACTCAAGACGGCCATCGTCGCCTGTCGCCGGGGGGTGGCACCGGAGAGAGCACGGGAACTCCTCCGCGCCAGTGGCGGCCAGTTGCGGAGGGCCCTGGAATCCGGAACGTGACGCACTCCAGCCTTTCGCCCGCACCTCTCGACGGTTCCGCGCCCGATCCGGACGCTCTGGTTCTGGGAGTGGATGGGGGAGGGACCAAGACGCTGGCGTGGCTCGCCCCCCGCGTCCCCACTGCACCCGAGCTTCCCCTGGGAATCGGTCAGGCGGGACCAGGAAATCCACGGAGCGTCGGATTCGAAGCGGCTCAGGCCAACATTGCGACGGCAATCGCAGCCGCCTTCGACGCGGCCCGTCTCCCGCCCTGTCGCGTCGGCAGCGCGTGCCTGGGTCTGGCCGGGGCAGGCCGTGAGTCCGAGCAGGTGCGGATGCGCGACTGGGCGCTGGCCGCCGGACTGGCGTGCAACGTCCGCGTCACGCATGACGCCGAGATCATCCTGGCCGCCGGCACGAGCCGGGGCATCGGCGTGGCGCTGATCTGCGGGACCGGTTCCTTCGCCTGGGGACGGAATGCCGCGGGGGAAGCAGCCCGCGTGGGGGGCTGGGGGTATTTGCTGGGGGACGAGGGGAGCGGTTATCACCTGGCCCTGCGAGGGCTGCAAGCGGCAGTGCGATTCGCCGATGGCCGCGGACCTGCCACGGCGCTCCTGGAACAGTTTCAGCACAGGCTCAAAGTCGCCGCCCCTTGGGAGCTGATCGAGGCGGTCTATGATGGGGCGATGACCGGAGAGCGTCTGGCCGAACTGGCGACGACAGTGCTGGAGCTGGCGGGGACCGACCCTGTGGCCGCCAGTCTGGTTCAGCAAGCAGCCGCCGAGCTGGCCCTGCTGGCGACGACCCTCGTCCGCCGGCTGAAATTCTCGAACGGAGCCTACGAGCTGGCCCTGGCGGGAGGTCTCCTGGTGCATCAAGTCCGCTTGCAGGAAGAGCTGCTCAGAGCATTGAAGGCGGCGGGGCTTTCGCCTTCGGCGTGGCAGGTGGTCACGAATCCCGTCCGGGGGGCGGTGGAAATGGCCCGCGCGGGCTTGCCGCAGGGGGCGGCTGCTCCGCCGCCCGAGCGAGTCTGACGGTCTGACCCCGCCCGTGTCCGTCCCCTTTGTCGGCTCTCCGCCGTCCGCTATCTTCTCCACAGGAACGCGTTCCTCTGCGGGGAAACCCGCTTCGCAGACACGGAAGATCACCCCCCATGGCGCTACGAGTTTATAACACCCTGACCCGGGAGAAGACGGAGTTTCAGCCGCTGCATCCCCCGCGGGTGACGATGTACCTCTGCGGGCCGACGGTCTACAAGCCGGCCCACATCGGCCACATGGTCGGTCCGGTCATCTTCGACACGATCAAGCGCTATCTCACCTATTGCGGCTATGACGTGACGTTCGTGATCAACATCACGGACATTGACGACAAACTCATCGTCCGTGCCCAGGAACGGAGAACCACCGTCCCGGCGCTCGCCGCCGAGATGACCGCCGACTACTTCGATAACCTGCGGCTGATGGGGGTCGAGACGGTCGATCACTTCCCGCGGGCGACCGACTACATCCCCGCCATGCAGGAGATGATCCAGCGGCTGATTGACTCCGGGCACGCCTACCCGCTCGACGGAGACGTCTACTTTCGCGTCTCGGCCGACCCCGATTACGGCAAACTCAGCCGGCGGTCGCTGGAGCAGATGCTCGTCGGCGCCCGTGTGGAGGCCAACGACCGCAAGGAGAACCCGGCGGACTTCGCTCTGTGGAAGGCCTCGAAGCCGGGAGAACCGGTGTGGGACAGTCCGTGGGGACCGGGCCGGCCCGGCTGGCATATCGAGTGCTCCGTCATGAGCAGCAAGCTGCTGGGGGAGACGATCGACATCCATGGCGGCGGTCTCGACCTGATGTTTCCCCATCACGAAAACGAGTTGGCGCAGTCTGAATGCGCCAGCGGCCGGCCGTTCGTCCGCTACTGGCTGCACAACGGACTGATGCAGTCCGGCAAGCACTCCGGAAAGGTCGGGGGGGCGCACGATCGGCATGGGGACGTCCCGGCGAGACCCGGACGTGAGTCCGGGGACTCTCCCGACGCCCAGATCGCCGGCAAACTCGCTGGTTCCGCCGGCGCTGAATCGGTCAAGACCGCCGTCTTCGCCCATTTCCCTCCCGAGGTCGTCCGGTTCTTTCTGCTCTCCACCCACTACCGCAGCCCGATCGACTTCTCCCTGGAAAACATCGCCGAGCGGGAGAAGAGCCTGGAAGGCTTCTACCGGCTGTTCGAGACGTTCGAGCAGATCACCGGGCAGAGCTTCTATTCACTGGCAGCCCCCTCCACCCGCGCCACTTCTGTAACCCGGACGCTCCAGACCTCCGGAATGTTTCCCGCCGATGTGGCTTCGGGATTGTGCGAGCTTGCCGAGCGGTTTCTCGAAGCGATGGATGACGATTTCAACACCGGCGGCGCTATCGGCGTGTTGTTCGACCTCCGCAAGGCGATCAACGGGTACATCGCGGCCAATCGGCTCACGGAGTCCGCGACTCCCCAGCAGCAACAGGCCCTGACCACCGCGATGACACTGCTGAAGGAACTCTCCCAGATTCTGGGAGTCTTCCGGCAGCCGCTCCCGCAGAAACGAAGCGCCGATGACGAACTCGTCAACGGGCTGATGCAGCTCATCATCGACCTCCGCCAGCAGGCCCGCCAAGAAAAGAACTGGGCGGTCGCAGACCGCATCCGGGACTCCCTCAAGGCCCTCCGCATCACTCTGGAGGATGGCCGCGAGGGGGTGCGCTGGCGCCGCGAGTGAATCGCCCGAGTGAATCGCCCTCGATGCCCGTGATGGGCACGCCGCCGACGGCTCAGCCAGCGGGTCGATCGCCGGCGCGCATGGTTCAAGGGACCTCGATGAACGTGCTGATCGTGGGTTGCGGCTATTTGGGGGTGCGGGCCGCCCGTCGCTGGCTCTCGGCGGGATGCACCGTGACAGCCTTGACCCGTTCGGCGCAACGGGCGGCGGAACTGGAGCGCCGGGGGATCGCATCGGTGGTCGGGGATGTCCTTCAGCCCTCCATACTGACAGGACTTCCGCGAGCGGACGTACTCCTGTACGCCGTCGGCTTCGATCGTAACGCGGGAGTCTCCAAGGAGCAGGTCTACGTCGAGGGACTGCGGAATGTGCTCCGGGAAATGACTCCGCGCATCGGTCGGATCGTGTACGTGTCGAGCAGCAGCGTGTACGGTCAGGACGGAGGGGAGTGGGTCGACGAGCACTCCCCCACGCAACCCCAGTCCGAGGGGGGAAGAATCTGCCTGGCGGCGGAACAGGTGCTGCGGGAGGCACTGGCGGCACATTCGTTGTCTGGCTGCATCCTGCGGCTGACGGGTCTGTACGGTCCGGGCCGGCTGCTGGCGCGGCGTGAGTCCCTCCAACAGGGGACGCTGCTGGCCGGATCTGAGCAGGCGTGGCTGAACTTGATCCACGTGGAGGATGCCGCTGAGGCCGCCGTCGCCGCCGCGGGGTGTCCGTCGCCGGAGCCGATCTATCTCGTCACGGACGACCGGCCGGTGACGCGGGGCGAATACTTTTCGCGGCTGGCGGCGCTGTGCGGGGCGCCTCCGCCGCAGTTTGATCCTGCCCAGATGCCCCGGCACGGTCGAGGACTCAACAAACGCTGTCGGAACGAGCGTCTCAAGACGCTGCTCGGCGCGAGCTTGCGTTATCCCACGCTGGAACAGGGACTGCCGGCGGCGGTCGGCGGCGGCGGGGAGCCGTGGTGAACTGTCCGGCGTGGTCGGCTAGACTGGACTGCACCTCCCCGCAGAGACTCCCGCAGCCGGCCCTGGTCTTTCACTCCGATGTCACACGCTCCCTCGCCGACTCCCCCGCCTATTTCCAAGATCGGCTATCTGGGGAGCGGGAAAATGGCGACTGCACTTGCCCGCGGTCTGATCTCGGCGGGGTTTGCCCCCTGCGAGGCGATCATGGCTTCCGACGTGAGCGCAGCGGCCCGTCGTGCCTTTGCGGACGCCACCAACGCCGCCGTGACGGCCGACAACGCCGAACTCCTCTCCCGCTGCCGGACGGTCGTGCTGGCCGTCAAGCCGCAGGTGGCGCGCAGCGTGGTCGAGGCGCTGCGGGAAAGCTGGACGGGAGAGCATCTGCTGATTTCGATCGTGGCGGGGGTGCCGATCGCGCGGCTGTCGGCCTGGAGCGGCGGCGTCTGCCGGATCATCCGGGTGATGCCCAACACCCCCTGCCTGGTGGGGGCAGGGGCCTCGGCCTGGTCGCGGGGACCAACGGCTGCCGAAGCGGACGGCGTCCTGGTGCAGCAGATGTTATCGACGGTCGGGCGGGCGGTGGAGGTGCCCGAAGAACTGCTGGATGCGGTGACCGGACTGTCTGGCAGCGGCCCGGCCTACGTGTTTGCGGTGATCGAGGCTCTCAGCGACGGCGGAGTGCGGATGGGGCTGCCGCGGAGTATCGCCGCAGAGTTGGCGGCGCAGACGGTGCTGGGGGCCGCGCGGCTGGTCCTCGAAACCGGCGAGCATCCCGCCGCCTTGAAGGATGCTGTGGCGAGTCCTGGCGGCACGACGATCGCCGGACTCCATGCCCTGGAACTGGGGGGCCTCCGCGGCGCCCTGATGAATGCGGTGCAGGCGGCGACGCTCCGGTCGCAGGAGTTGGGACGGTCGTAGCGATGAGGCGGGGGCTGGGGGGGCGCCACTGCCTCAGCGGCCGTGCCGCTGAGGGGATGCAGCGCCTTCGCTCCGTCCGGGTAAGTGGCTTCAGGGGTGTGATTTGACGAGGCGGGAGTGTGACCTAGGCTTGCCGGAGGTCCTTGTTCTGTCTGCGGCACGGAATGACGCCGCGGGACGGACCTGACACGGCGAGAGGCGGGTCTGTGACCCGGCCGGACGCCGTTTCTCTCCCTTCCCCGGAGAGCCGTGAGCCCCATGACGTCCTCGACCCTGACTCCCAAGCTGGGCCGATCTGCTTCCTGCGCGGTCCACCCGATGGACAGCGCGCGGATGCTGCTGTCCCTGCTGGAGTTGACGGAGGCGGGAACAGGCGAGGCTTCGCACCTGCCCGAGGGGGCGGATTGGCCCGTCTCACTCCCGCTGTTGCAGCGACTCCTGTCGGCACTGACCTATCGGGACGAAGCAACGGTCCTGCACTCCCGGCGCGTGGGGCTCCTGGCGGTGGGGATGGCCCGGTTTCTCGGTTGGGAAGAGTTTGCGACGCGTCAGCTCGAAACGGCCGCCTTGCTGCATGATCTGGGGAAGCTGGGGATTCCGGACCACATCCTTCGCAAGCCCGCCCGGCTGACTCCCCACGAGCAGGAATTCGTGCTGCTGCATCACTACATCGGGGTGGACCTGCTGCAAGCGTGCCGGTTGGACCGGGAGATCATTGAAATCGTGTGGCTGGCCCACACGCAGGGACGTCCGCGCGCGGACGAGTCTTTGGAGACCAAGGGATTGGCCATGCAGGGGGCGCGGCTGTTGGCCGTCGCCGATGCTTACGACTCCCTGCGGAACGATCAGTCCTATCGGCGAGGGAAATCGCACCGCGAAGTGATGCGCATCCTCAAGGAGGACTCGGGAAAGGAGTATGACCGCAACGTGGTCTCGGCCCTGGACCGCTGGATCCGGCAGGCCGGACCGGACGCCATCGCGGCTGAAACCGGGACGCGACTCACGGACGTCCTGGAAACCAGCGTCGACGCCTTCACGGTCGCCCAGGCAGGAACGCTCAACCACTTGTTCTCCTTCCTGTACCTGCTGGAGGCGTTGTACGACGGCTTTTGTCTGCTGGATGCCGAGCAGCAGTTTGTGGTCTGGAACCACGGCATGGACCATCTCACCGGACGGTCGGTGCAGGAGATGCTGGGAACTGCCTGGAACCGGCGGCTCCTCACGTTCGCAGACTCAAAGCGCGCGCCGCTGGCGGATCGGGTTTGCCCGATGCACAAGTCCCAAATCTCGGGCCTGAGCCAGTGTCAGACAGTCTGGTTGGAGAACCATCGCACCGGGCGGTGGCACGAAGTGGAAGTGCAGGTGATTCCGCTGGTGGGAGAGGACCGGCGGCCGCGGGGAACGGCGTTGCTGCTCCGCAATGTCAGCGGCGAGCGGGAGTCGGGTCGCTACCAGGCGCTGCTCGCCGTCGCTCGCCGCGATCCCCTTACGGGAGTCGGCAACCGGGGGGAATTGGAATCGCGGCTGACGCGGATGTTTCAGGCACGACGAGACTATCACTCCTCCGCGCCGTTTTCCGTGATGTTCATCGACCTCGATCATTTCAAGTCGATCAACGACGGTTTCGGTCATTCCGTGGGAGACCGCGTGCTGATCAATCTGGCACGGCTGGTGGAGGACGAACTCTATTCCGGAGAAACGGTGTGCCGCTACGGCGGGGAGGAGTTCGTCGTGCTCTGCCCGGAGACCGATCTGGCTGCGGCCGTGGCGCGGGCGGAGCGGATTCGCACCTCGATTCTGAACGCCTCCCTCGCCGCCCCCCTGGAGCTGAACGTCACGGCGTCCTTCGGCGTGGCCGAGGCAGAGCCGGGAGACGACGTCGCGTCCCTGCTGCACAGGGCCGACGAAGCGCTGTACGAAGCCAAGCGGCTGGGGCGCAACCGGACGTGCGCTCATTCCGCGCATCACGATTCGAGGCTGAACATGCTGGAACCTCACCCGTTGTCGCACAGCGCAGGGAGTGCGCCGCTGGTCCACGTCACGGAGTTTGAAACCCGCGTCGCTGCGGACATCATCACCCACAAGCTCGCGGGTTTTGTGGACGACATGCAGGCGCGACTCACCACCGTCAAGCCCAACTACGTCGACCTGCGCGTCGGGCGGCGGGGCTTATTCGGCTTCTGGGGAAACTCGCCCGAACGCCAGCCGGTCCGTGTCGTGCTGGAAATCAGCGACCCGCAGCAGAAAGGACGCTGGGCCACCGAACTGGTGACCATCCGAGCCACGGTCCGGCCCCTCGGCCACTGCCGCGGCCAGGAACGGTTCCGCCGCCGCGCCGCTCAGGTGATTCAGGAGCTGCGGGCGTATTTCGCCGCCACCTGACCACCTGAGAGGACTGCTACGCCGGCCTTTGCGGGTCCTGCATCAGCGGGAGGGTGACGCGGCGACCCGTCCAGGACGATTCGTAGATCGCCAGGATGATCTCCACGCTCTTGCGGGCGGCCGCACCGTCCACGGCCGGAGCCTTCTGCCCCTCAATTGCCGCCAGGAAGTCCTCGAACTGCTTCTGGTGCGGCACGAACGAAATGGCCGCGGGGTCCGCCGCCCCCCCCGTGTTGGCAGACTTGCGGGCGAACATCCGGCGGATTTCCTCGTCTTCCGGCTGCGGCCGCTGGAACTCCCACAGCAGAATGTCGTCCTGCTCGACGATCACGGAACCTTCGGTGCCGTGAATCTCGGTCTTCTTGAGCAGGCCGGGGTACACGCTCGTCGAGGCTTCCAGCGTGCCGAGCGCTCCATTGCGGAACCGCACCACGGCCGTGCCGACGTCTTCCACCTCGATCCGTTCATGGGCCAGGGTGGCGGTGAGTCCGCACACTTCCACGACGTCTCCCATGAACCATTGGAGCAGGTCGACGTTGTGGATGGCCTGGTTCATGTATGCGCCGCCGCCGTCGAGCTTCCACGTGCCGCGCCACCCCCCCTGATCGTAATACTGCTGGGTCCGCCACCACTTGACATAGGTATCCCCCAGGGTGAGACGGCCGAACCGCCCGGCGTCGATGGCCCGTTTGAGGGCCTGGTTCGCCGGCGTGAACCGCGACGGCAGAATCCCCCCCAGCAGCACTCCCGCCTGTGCGCAGGCTCGGATGATGTCATCGCAGCGGGCCAGAGTGATTTCGAGCGGCTTTTCCACCAGCACGTGTTTTCCGGCCTGCGCCGCGGCCACCGCCGGATCACGATGGACGCCGCTCGGAGTGCAGATGGTCACGACGTGGATGTCCCGGTTGGCGAGCATCGCCTCCAGCTCGGTATAGGCCGTACAGCCTTGCTCGGCGGCGAACTTCTGGGCCCGCTCCGGAACGGCGTCGTAGGCCCCCACCAGTCGCGCCCCGGGAATCGCTCCGATTGCCTTGGCGTGAAAGCCCGCGATCATCCCCGTTCCCACCACTCCAAACCCGATGCTCATCCCGCGATCCTCCCGGCGACGTGGCGATGCGTTGGATTCCAGGCGGCTTCAAACCCCGCTCCACTGAGAAGCGAGAGGCCCGGGGCCGCACGAAAGGGGGTGAACACCGAACGTCGGTGCACTTCACTCCGACGCACCCCCCTCTGGAGAAGCTGAATACACACTGATGCTGCGATTGGGAAGCGTGCGGGGGGAATCTCTCCGGAGTACGACAGGGGACGCAGGAGTGCTCCTGTCCGGGGATGCCACGGGCGGCGGCAGCGCGGCGCCGTCAGCGCCGCTTGCGCGGCGGTACAGCCGGCTTTTTGGTCAGCTTCTTCTTGACCGTGGCGGCGGTGGCGTTGGTGCGTCCGCGGCGGGCCGCAGGGCGTGCGGCCGGTTTCTTATGGGTCTTGGTGACGGCGGCGCCGCGTCCGGTCCCCTTGACGGTCTCCCGTTTCCGGACGCCCCCGCTGGCGAGCAGCGCGGTGAGTCGTTCCACGGCCTCGTGCGGATCCACGCCGGACTTGCGATCCTGAGCGGACAGGTGCAGACGAGGTGCAAACGCCGGATCGCAGGCGAATTCGCGGAGCAGATGGCAGAGCAGACCGGCATCCGACTTGCGAACGGAGGTCTTCAGTTCCTCGGCGGCGGACTCCTGCGTCGCCTCCGGCTCCACCAACCCCAGCCACTTCAACAACGACAGTGAGGAAGCATCCAGCGGGAGCACATGCGCCCCCAGACAGTGCTGCAAGACGTACATCCGCATGAAGAAGCTGGAATGCCGCAGCGCGGAGAGTTCCTTGAGGGCCTGTTCGTGCGTCTTGCGTTTGAGGTGCTCCAGGTCGAACTTGTAGTGGGTCTCAAAGACCGTGTGCAGGGCGTCGCGTATCCGCAGTGCCCGCCAGGGGGGGTTGCTCAGGCCCGTCAAGTAGCGTTCGATCTGACTGATGGAGCTGACCCGGATTTCATTGAGATCGTAAAAGCCGTCGCGCAGCCGCTGGAGCGCCGCCTCCGCCGCGGAGGTTTGTGCGTCCTCCAGGCAGGCGGCAAACAGCAGCGACTCGAAGACGGGTCGCTGCGTCTGGGGTTCGCTGCGTCCATACTTCTTTCGCAACACTCCGACGAGCTTGTGGAGGATGGTCTGCCGTTCAGAAGCCTTGATTTTCAGGGACATGGGCGGCGGTCGCGAAGTCGGGCAGGGCGGCGAAAGGGGCGTGAACTCACACGGACAGGTCAGCCGTCGTGGCGTCAGTCTGCGGAATTACCCCGTCTCCGGCTCCCCGCGGTCCGGTGCTTCAGGGGAGGGAGCGTGCTCCTCCGGGGAAGCGTCGGCGTCCGCCGCCGACCCGAGAGCTTCCCGCTCGGCCGCCAACTCCCGCAGAATCCGCGACGCCTCGATGCTCTTTTTCACTCCATCATCCAGCACGAAACTCAGGACCGGCGTGTAGCGGAGGTCGAGGCGGTCGGCGATCCGCCGTTGCAGGAACCCGCGCGAGGACCGCAACCCCTGGAGACACAGTTTCTGCTCTGCCTCCGTCCCCATCACGGAGACGGACACCTTGGCCGAGCGCAAATCCGCCGGCACCTCCACCCCCAGCACGGTGACGTGCCGCACGCGGGGATCGCGCAGCTCGAACAGGATCGTCGTACTGACGACTTCCCGAATCGCCTCGGCCACCTTGGCGGTCCGTCGTGAACTCATGGATGGTCCCGTCCTCTCGCCTCACACTCCGGCGACCAGTCTCGCGGAACGGTTTCTGATCTTCCCCTCCGGGAAGGGACGCTGAGACCTCCTCCGCTCGGGTCGCGAGGGCCGGCGGCCCTTTCCGCACAGGCCCCTGCATACCGCGAGGCAACGGCGCGTGTTCGTCTCCACCGCACCGCGCGGCGCTGAGAGGTCACTCCAGGGATCGCTTCCGCTCCTCCACGCGAAACGCCTCCAACAGGTCCCCTTCCTTGATGTCATTGAAGCCTTCCAGACGAATGCCGCACTCCATCCCCTCCCGCACCTCGCGCACATCGTCCTTTTCGCGCCGCAACGACGCGATCGGATAGTCGTTCAGGATGGTCTGATCGCGGATGACGTTGACGCGGTTGTTGCGCTCGATGGTCCCGTTAAGGACGCGGCAGCCGGCAATCGTACCCACGCGGCTGATGTTGAACGTCCGCAACACGAGCGCGCGCCCGCAGGTCACTTCCACCCGTTCCGGCCGCAACAACCCTTCCAGGGCCTGCCGGATGTCGTCGGTGACGTTGTAAATGATGTTGTAGCGGCGGATTTCCACGCCTTCCCGGTCCGCCAGGAGCTGCGCCCGGTCTTCGGGGACGACGTGAAACGCGATGATGATCGCCCCCGAAGAGGCCGCCAGATACACGTCGCTCTCGTTCACGCCGCCGACGGCCTCGTGCAGCAGCCGCACCCGCACCTCCGGGTGCTCGAACTTCTCCAGTTCGTGCCGCAGCGCCTCGATCGAACCGGGCGAGTCGGCTTTGATAATCAGCGGCAGCTCGCGGAGCTGGCCGTCGCGCTGCGCGAAGAACTCTTCAAGCGTCTTGGTGACGCGGCGCCGGGAGAGGCTTTCCGTGCGTCCCTGGGCCGCGCGCTCCTCAGCCACTCCGCGGGCGTCCTCGATGCTGTCCATCACAAAGAAGTGGTCGCCGGCCTGCGGGACTTCATTGAGGCCCGCCACTTTCACCGGCGTGGACGGCGGCGCCTCGGCGAGCTCCTCGTCCCGCTCGTTATACATCGCCCGCACGCGGCCATAGGAGGGGCCGCACAGAATGTTGTCCCCCACGCGCAGCACGCCGCGACAGACGATCATCCAGGCCAGAGGACCGCGGCCCTCGTCGCGGAAGGCTTCCAGGCAGATGCCATCCGCGGGGACGTCGAGCGGAGCGCGATAATCGTGAATGTCCGCCGTCAGCAGAATCGTCTCCAGCAGATCTTCGATGCCGATCCCCTTGAGCGCGGAAACGCGCACGACTTCCGTGTCTCCCCCCCATTCCACCGGCAGCACATTCTGCTGCGACAGTCCGGTCAGCACCTTCTGCTCATTGATTCCGGGCAGGTCGATCTTGTTGAGCGCCACGATGAGCGGGACGCCCGCCGCCCGCGCATGGCTGATGCACTCGACGGTCTGCGGCATCACGCCGTCGTCCGCCGCCACGACGAGCACCACGATGTCGGTGACGTTTGCGCCGCGAGCCCGCATCTCGCCGAAGGCGGCATGACCGGGCGTGTCGACGAAGGTGATCTTCCGTCCGTGATGTTCCACCTGGTAGGCGGCAATGTGCTGGGTGATCCCCCCCACCTCTCCCGCCGCCACGTTCGAGGAACGAATGCGATCGACCAGCGTCGTCTTGCCGTGGTCGACGTGTCCCAGGACCGTCACGATCGGCGGACGCGGATAGGTCTCCACCCCCAGTTCCTCGGGCGTCTGCGCCAGCCGCGCCCGCAGGATGTCCTCCACCGTCTCGGCGTGCACCACACTGATGTCCACCCCCAACTCCAGACCGATCTCCAGCCCCAGCTCCTCATCGATCAGGTCGTTGAGGGTCATCATGTGTCCGGCGCGGAACAGTGCCGCCAGAACTTCCTTGGAGGTGCGGCCGATCGCTTCGCAGAACTCGCGGATGGGCAGCGGAAAGGACACCTCGGCGGAGGTCTTGCGGGCCTGCACGCCCACGCTGCGGCGCTGCCGGCGGACCTGGCCGCGCAGCGGACTGGCGGCTTCTTCCTCCTCTTCCGTCGTGGGGCGGCCCTTCTTCTTGCGCCGCTGACGCATGTCGTCGAGCGTCAATCCCTGCCGCCCGCGGCGCTGCTTCTGGAGCGTCTCCTCTTCCAGTTCCTGCCGTTCGTGTTCGGCCTTCTTTTTCTTGATGAAGTCGACGAGCTTGGTCCCCTTGAGGACTTCGCGGGTGATGGCGACTTCGGGCTTCTGCGCCGGCGGCTCATTCTTCTTGGGCGCGGCGACGGGCGGTTTGAAGGTCGGCAGGGCGACGTTCGGCAGGGCCGTCGTCTTCTTGCTGGGCTTGTCTTTCTTGCGCGTCCCCGTCCCCAGGTCCCGCACCGAACCGCGGGCCACCATGCCCGGCAGATTCAGGGGAACGTGTCCGGTGGGGGGGACGTAGTCGGAACGACTCAACGGGGTGACGCGGGCCGGTTCGCTGGGGGGGGGCGACGGTCCCTGCGCCGCAGGTTCCAACTCGGCGGGCGGCGCCGGGGGGGACGTTCCGGCCGCGGGGGCCGGTTCTCCCGGCGGAGCAGGGGGAGGAGGACTCTCGGCCGGAGGGGACTCGCCCGCCGGCTCTGTGCCGGGACGCGCTTCCGCCGCAACCTCCGCCTCTCCTTCGGGTCGCGGCCCCCGGCGGGTGCGGATGCCTCCCAAGGGTCCCAGGGTCTTGATCTGCCGTACCTTCCCCAGACGCTCGGGAGGGACTTCCTCTCGGACGGGAGCCATCACCTCGGTGGGCGCGGGGGTCGCCTGTCGCTCACGGCCCACCTTTTCCAGGTGCGCCATCAAACGGTCGCGCTCCTCTTCGGTGATGCTGGCCAGCGGTGAATTCTTAACGTCCAGACCTGCGTCAGCACAGTGCTGAATCAGCACTTTGCTGTCCATGTTCAGATCTTTCGCCAACGAAAACAGCCGCACTTTCGTAACTTTCAAGCGCATCTCCTCCAGCTCAGGGGCGTCCGTCAGGTTTCGCGTCCCACCGACCGGTCTTCACCGCAGCCCGTGTCGGCCTCGGTCGGGCGGCTCACGGGGTTGTCGCCGTTCTGCAGGGTTGAATCATCACCGCACGGAAACCGATCGCTGCCGGAGCCAGGCGGGATCAGCCCCCCTGAACCCCCCCGGGCTCACTCCCGGGAGCCGTGCCGGGAACGCACAGCGGTTCATGGCGTCACTCCCGAGGGTGAGACTCCTCCACGGCTGGGCTCTCGCTCAGCACCTCGACGGTTCCCGCGGCGGCGTCTGTGTCGGAACCATTGGTCTGATCGGCAGTCACGGGCTCGTCCGAGCCCGGCTCCTCCGCAGATTCGGCACCACCAATCGCCACGGCGGTTTCCGATCCCTCCTCGACCGCCCCGGCATGACTCTCCGCGTGAAACATCGCATCGATTTCGGCGGCCTTGGCCTCGGCCGCGCGGGCCTCGCGTTCCAGCGCCTTGCGACGCTGCTGTTCCTGTTCCATGCGTTCGCTCTCGGCGTCGGCATGGGCGATGATTTCGTCGCACTGCTCGGGCGTCAAACCGCTCATCTCCTGCAACTGATCCGGTTCAATCACGGACAAGTCGTCGAAGCTGAAGAAGCCCTGCGACACCAGCATTTCCGCCAGTTCCTCGGAAACGTGCGGCACCTGAGAAAATGCCAGGACCGAACGCTCGAGCTGCTCGTCCAGCTCCTCGCGCGTCATGACCTCGATATCCCAGCCGACGAGCTTCGACGCCAGACGCACGTTCTGCCCCTTTTTCCCGATCGCCAGCGACAATTGATCCTCCCGCACCAGGACGATCACCCGGCCGAGCATGGGGCACAGGATCACGTCCTCGACCTCCGCCGGCTGCAGGGCGTTGGGAATCAGGACTTGCAGGGAGTCGTTCCAGCGGACGATGTCGATCCGCTCGCCGGCCAGTTCGTCGACGATGCTCTTGATCCGCGACCCGCGGACCCCGACACAGGCCCCCACGCAGTCGATGCTGTTGTCGTACGAGGAGACGGCGATCTTGGAGCGGTAACCAGCCTCCCGGGCCAGGGAGCGGACCTGGATCAGGCCCTCGGCCACCTCCGGAATCTCCACCTCGAACAGCCGCCGGACCAGGTCCGGATGACTGCGCGAGAGGATGATCTTCACCCGCACGCCTTGCTTGCGGACCTCCAGCACCACGCACCGCACCCGTTCGCCGACCTTGTGCACTTCGCCGGGAATCTGCTCGCTGCGGGGCAGCAGCCCTTCGACCTTTCCCAGGTTGACCGTCACAACCCCGTGGTCGACTCGGGTAATCACGCCGTTGACGAGCTGAGTGCGGAGTTCGTCGTACTCCTCGAACAGGGAGTCCCGCTCCGCTTCGCGGATGCGCTGGATCATCACCTGCTTGGCGGTCTGGGCGGAGATGCGCCCCAGAAATTCCAGTTCTTCCGGCGGAATCTCGACCCCCCGGCGTTTGACCGTCCGTTCCCCCGACTGCCGGTCAATATGCACCACGAGGTCTTCCTCTTCGCCGTAGTGCTTGCGCGCCGCCGAGAGGATCGCCATCTCCAAGCCCTCGAAAAGGATCTCCTTGTCGATGTGCTTGTCGCGGTGGATTGCCTCCACCATGCGGAGAACTTCGCTGGGGTTCATCGCTCTTCGACGGGGCACAGGGTAAAAAAAAGAGCGGGCCCAAGTCCCACTCTCAACCGCCGTCCAGACTCCCGGACGGCACGCCACGACGGCACGCAGGCGCACGTGCGCCTCACGGCTCCAGTCGCTGGCAACGGCTTTTTTCGACGGAAACGCTTACATGAGCATCCTCACGTGTCGTTTCAGGGACGCATCCACCATTACCGGCGACTGAAACCTTAACTGGTCATCCGTTCAGATTCCCCGTGGGCGGGAACCGAACGCTCGTTGCCGGAAGATCAGCCTTGCGCCGACACTCCGGCTCCGATGTCCCTCACCATCACCCAGAAAGATAAAGCCCTGCCGCCGCAGTGTCAAGCACCGGCGCCCCCCAGCGCGTCGCCCACGCGTCCTTGAGCCGTCCCTCGCAGAGGAACGTGCCCCCTGAGCACAGCGCGGGATCGGGACCTCCGGAGGGAGAGTGAACTCCCGCGGCCCCCCTCCCAGCGGGGGCACCACAGATGCCAACACCGGCCGGTGTGCCGATTGCGAGGCAAAGCTCTGCGATACTTCCCCCGTCGAGGGGTGTTGAAGGGGAATGGTCAAGTAAAATGGTAAAAAGTACCGGGCCGGGATGTTCTCGAAGGTGCGTCCATGCGGATCGACTTGCTCCCGTCCTTGCTGCTGATGGCCAGTGCCGCAGTCGTTCTGGCCGACGATCCGATGGATCCCGCGAGTCCCCCTCCCGAGCGACTCTTCCCCCGCGCCGACCTCGCGGCGACACACCGCGAGGTCGAACCGATCCGAATTCCCCTCGGCCCCGCCGGCAAGCTGGAGACGATCGCCATGGACGGCCAGGGGCGGTTGCTGGCGGGCGTGAGCTGGATTCCGCCGGAACATGCGCTGGCGGCGGCCTCACTCAACCCGGCGGAGACTCCTGAACGTCCCCGGCCCGTCCGTCCCGGCGCGCGTCCCTCGCCGGGGGGACGTCCGGGGGGACAGGGCCCCCCCCGTCAGCCCGACGACTCCCACCTCCGCCGCTATGCCATCCAGATTCTCTCGCCCGCCGGTGAACTCCTGGAGACCTGGCCGCTCCCTGAGGGGGTCCAGGCAAAGATGCTGCACGCCACGGAAGACGGCGAGGTGTACGTCGGCGGCGACCAGATGCTCGCCCGGTTCAGCACCGCCGGCGAGCTCCTCCAGAGCGTCCCCCTCGCCGCGCTGCTGGAGGGACGCTATTCGAAGGCCCATACCAGCGGCATGACCGCCAATGACCAGTACCTCTTCGTCGCCCTGGGGGAAGGACGGAGTTTGCAGGCGACGGAGGACGTCGTCCGCCTCCAGCGCGACCTGTCGAATCCCAAGCTGATTGTGGAAAAACAATTCGGATGCTGCTCGCACATCGACCTGGAATGCCGCACGGGGGAGTTGCTGATTGCGGAGAACTCGCGGCACCGGGTCAACCGGTACACTTTTGATGGTGAGCTGATCGACCGTTGGGGAGAGCGCGATCGAGTCTCGCTGGAGGGCTTCGCCGCCTGTTGCAATCCGGTCAACTTCGACCTTGGCCCGGACGGAATCCTGTTTACCGCCGAGTCGGGGATCGGCCGCGTCAAGAAATATACCCCTGCGGGCGAGTTCCTCGGCCTGGTCGGTTACGTCGACACGACCGAATTCGACCGGGGGAGCTATCTGGCCTCGATCTCGTGCTACATCCCGGTCGAAGTGGCTCCGGACGGTCAACGAATCTACGTGATGGACGTGCGCCAGCACGTCATTCGCGTCCTGCAACGCGTCGAGGATGGCTCGCGTGAACCATCCGACGAGTGATTCCCCGCGGTCCGTGACCGGAGAATCCCCGGTGTCGAGACGATCCCTGCCACCGCGTCCGTCCCGGCGTCTCGCCGGACCCTCCTCGTCGCGTCATGAATCGCGAGCCTCCGTGCGCGAGGCCTGGCTCCTTCTGGTGGCGATCGGGCTGTGGCTTCCCGCCGGTGCCAGAGCGGGAGAGGGCTCGGCAGAGGTGCCACCGAACACCGTCCCCCCGCTGCGGATTCTCGTGATGGACCCCCTGGCCCTCCCCCTCTCCTGCGACTGTGTGCCGGGGGTCGGTCAGAAGGATTATGCCGCCTTGGCGAAGTCGCTCCAGGCCGCACTGCACCGGCCGGTCGAAGTCCGCTACGCCGAAAGCCTGGAGGGAGCGTCCCAGCGGGGGACCCCGCCGGCGGATGTGGTGATCGGGCAGCGGTCAGTGACGGTGCAGGACGCCCAGGCGTCGCAAACCCCGCTGCATCCCGTCCTGGCGCTGACCGATCGTCTGGGGCGGCAGTCGGTCCGCGGGCTGGTGCTGGTGCGGCAGGACGATTCCCTCCACACGCTGGCCGACCTGCGCGGCCGAACCATCGCCCTTGGTCCGGTCGAAAATGAAGAGTGTCACGCGGCGGTGAAACGGCTGCTGGCCGCCGAAGGCCTCGACAACGCCGTCGCGATCCGCACCTGCCCGTCCATCGACGCCGCCGTCTTCGCCCTCATCGACGGAGAGGTCGAGGCCGCGGTCGTCCCCGAGTACCTCCCCGTGCTGCTGGTCGGATGCCACAAGATCCCGCCCCGCTCGGTCCGTGGCATCGCCCGGACGGCGCCGGTCCCTTTCCTCCAGGTGTTTGTGAGTGCCCGCCTTTCCGCGCAGGACGTGGAACGTCTCCGGGACGCGTTGGGGGAAGCGTCGCAGTTGCCGGAAGTGCGGCGGGCGCTGGAGTCGCGGACGGGTTTTGAGCCGATTCGGAACCTGCCGCCGAACGAAGTGGAGGAGGAGGGGAACATTTCGAGCGCCGGCTGGACCGACTGGCGCGGTCCCCGGCGTGACGGACAGTCGGCGGATGTGCCGCGGGAACTCCCCGCGACGCTGCCGGTCATCTGGCGAGGTAGGGTGACCGGTCCGGCATTGGCCGGCATTGCCGCGACCGAAACACACGTGATCGTGGCGGACAAGGACGCCGACCTGACGACGGACATTTTCCGCTGCTTTGACGCCCACACTGGCTTGGCGATGTGGACCTATGAGTACCCTGCGGAGGAGGACCTCGACTACACCAACGCCCCGCGGGCGACGCCGGTCATTCACGAGGGGCTGGTCTATTGTCAGGGAGCGTGGGGGAACCTGCACTGTCTGCGGCTGGCCACCGGCGAAGTGGTGTGGGAACGGCATCTGGCAGACGACTTTGGGGCGGAGCCTCCCACATGGGGGTACTCTGTTCCCCCGCTGGTGGTGGACGACAAACTGATTGTGCTCCCCGGCGCGCCTCAGGCCGGGATTGCGGCGCTCGACCGTCTGACGGGAGACGTGCTGTGGCAGACGCCCGGCCACGCCGCCGCCTATGCCCCCCTCATCGTGGGCACGTTCGGCGGGAAGCGGCAGATCGTCGGCTACGACTCCGCCAGCTTGGCCGGCTGGGACGCGGCAACGGGGGCGCGGCTGTGGCAGCTCATTCCTCCCGGGCAGAGCGATTTCCACGTCGGAACCCCCGTGGCCGTCGACGGGGGCCTCCTCGTCGCGACCGAGAACAACGCCACCCGGTGGTATCGTTTCCGACAGGACGGAACCATCGACCCCCTGCCGGCGGCCGTCAACGAAGACCTGGCCCCCGATACCTGTACTCCCGTGATCGTCGGTCGGAACCTCTTCTGCACCGCGTATGGGGAACTGTTCTGCCTCGATCTGGCCGACCGCCTCCAGACGCGCTGGAGCCGCAACGACGACCGCTTCTACGATCACACCAACCTGATCGCCGGCAACGGCCCCGTCCTGATGTGGACCACCAGCGGCGATCTGCTGTTGCTGGACGGCACGGCGGAGGAGTATTGGGAACTGGCTCATCACCGGCCGCTGGCGGGTTCGGCGGACGGCAATTCCATGTCCCATCCGGCCCTGGTGGGAGACCGGCTCTATCTCCGCGATGGAGAGTCGTTGCTGTGCCTGCGGCTGGCCCCCGGCGACGAGCCGCGCTAGCAATCGGAAGCGTTGCTTCAGGGGCACAACCGCGCCCCCAGACCCTTCAGCCGATCAATCGGTTCACCGTGAATCGGATCGAGCTCCTGGATGCGGAGGATCCGCCACTCGCCGGCCTCCTTGCGCCAGGTGGCCCGCCAGAGCGAGGGATGGTAGCCGGCCGGCTGTCCGCGGATGTGGACGCGCCCATTCACGCGGAACGTCGAGACCGCCAGCGAGTTTTCATTGTGCAGCGTCACCTGGTAGTCCTTGAGAGACAGGGGTTCGTCCACGGTGACGACCTGGATGGCGAACTGGACCAGCGCCCGTTCACAGACGGCCTGCCGCGAGAAGAAGCTCCAGGTGCGGTCGAGGTCTCCGGCCTCAAACGCCCGCACCACGCCGGTAATGTGTTCCTCGATTTGCTCGCGGTCGGTGACCACCAGCCGGTCAGCGACGATTGCGGCCACCGCGAGCAAGGCGCACGCTCCCGCGGCCGTCCCCAGCGTGCCACTCCCCCGCTGCAGGGCGAGCGAGGCGAGCACCGCGGCCGGAATCGTACAGATCAGGACTGCCAGCCAGGGGGATTCCGTAGGCCACATGGTTCAGCTCCCGATGACCGGGACGAGCCGCCGCCGGCGACCAATCCCATGTCCTATAGTACGCCGAACCGGGCATCGGTATTGGCGCCCGCGAGGAAGCCGCGGCCGGCCAGCACGGCTGACACGGACCGATCGTCGGGCCCCACAGGGCCCGCCGGCCGAGCGCGGCCGAGGAACCGCCGCCGGCCGCCGGGGGGGGCATCGGTACCGAACGCAAATCCCGAATCCAGATGCGCCGAAAATGGATCTCCGAGCCTTCGCTTTGCAGGCCAATGGAACCGATGGGCGAGGACTGCACCTGGGTTTCACCAATCCGCTTGCCGTTGATCGTCAGCGTCAGCCGTCCGTTGCGGCTGGTGATGACCAGTTCGTTCCAGTGATTCAGCGGCCGCGTGAAATGGTTCTGAGTCTCGATTTCCGGTTCCACCACCGCCCCCCCGCTGCCGTACATGCTGCCGGTCTTGGGCTGGTGAAGCTGGACCTGCACGGCCGAGGGCCAGATGCGATCTTCGCCGGTGGTGCACAGGAGAATGCCGCTGTTGCCGTTCTCGTCGCTGGGATACTTCCACTCCAGGCCGAAATCAAAGTCGGAGAAGGTGGCCGTGGTGCGGAGATACCCCTGTGGCTCTCCGGTACAGATGAGAATCGGTCCGTCGGGAGAGCGCGTGTCGACGATCCACGTCTCTTCGATGCGGGCGCCCTTCTTGCCGGAGTAGAACACCCAGGTCTCCCCGGGAAAGTCGTCCGCGCGGACCAGTTCGTACTTCGCAAGTCCGTCCGTCTCCACCGCCGTGATCACCTGGGCGGAGGCCGTGGGGCTCCCCGAGAGCAACAACAGCACCCCCCATACGACCGGCCGCACCCGCCGGGCGCCTGGCAGCGCAGCGGTCGGCGGTGACGCTCTGGGGTGGGACAGTCGTGGCGGCACTGCGTACAACTCGACCGGTCCGTCGGAGGCAGGGGTGCCAGACAAGACAGCCGGTATGGTAGGGGACGGCTCGGGGCAGTTCAATGCGCCGACGGCGCGGGCTATACTCGAACATCGAGCGGTTCCCGGAGAATCGACCGCGCCCGCCTGAGCAACGCCGATGCCGCTCGAACACGTCACACTCCTGTGTTTTTTCGCCAGCTACCTGCTGGCGCTGGTGCTGGAACTGACCCAGTTTGTCCGGGCCAGTCAGCTCACCCGCTGGGGAGCGATCCTCGGCACGGCGGCCGGACTGGTGGCCCACACCGCTTATCTCCTGGTCCGCAGCCGGGATAGCCAGTTGCCCCCCCTGCTCAGTTCCGCCCACGACTGGCTGCTGGTCCTCTCGTGGCTGATCGTGGTGATGCTGCTGACCATCCTGTTGTGGAACCGGCATTCTGCGGTCGCCCTGTTCGGGCTTCCGCCGGTCGTGGTGATGGTCGGCGCCGCCCGGTTCGTCAGTCAGTCGACCGACCGGATTCTCGTCGACTTGTACGGGTGGAAGATGCTTCACGCCTCCTTGTGGGTGCTGGGGATCGCGGGCTGCTGCGCGGCGTTCATCATCAGCCTGATGTACCTGGTGCAACACCGGCGGTTGAAACGCAAGCAGGCCGAACCCTCGGAATTGCACCTGTTCAGCCTGGAGCGGCTGAGCCGTTGGAACTGGTGGGCGGTGATCGTCTCCGTCCCGCTGATCACGTTGGCGTTGATGACCGGCGTGTTTCTGGCTCTGTGGTCACGGGGTTCGGATCAACCGGTGCGACTGGTCCAGACCGGTTTTGTGCTGACCGCCGCGCTGTGGCTGACAATGGCGGTGCTGTTCGGGTGGCTGGTGACCGCCCGCCATCCGGGGGGACGGATCGTCGCCTGGCGGACCATATGGGCCTGCGGATTGCTGCTGCTGATGTTGCTGGCACAACAGCTCTTCATTGAGGGGGGCATCCACGGAAACATGCTGGGAAGGGATGCTCCGCAGCGGCAGGGGCGGCTGACGCGGCTCCCTCCAGAGGCGCTCCTCGCGGTCGAGGGGCCGCCCCTCTCCTCCGGCCGAATCGCCGTCGCACTCCGGGATGGGCCGGTCCGCACGCCTCTCGACTCCACACGCCGCCGCTTCGACCCGGAGGAGAGCCGGCCATGAACCTCCAGGTCGTTTATTGCAACCACCAGACGGCGGAGTTGGCCCTCCGCGAACGGCTGGCGTTCGCCTCGGAAACGCAACTCCAGCAGGCCTACGAGGAACTGCGCCGACGTTTTCCACAGTCGGAATCGGTGCTGCTCTCGACGTGCAACCGCGTGGAGCTGTATACGGCGCAGGAGGAGCCGGGCGACGCCCCCTCGCCGCGGCAACTGGCCCAGTTTCTGTCCGAGTTCCATCGCGTCCCGCTGGACGACTTCCTCGGCGACCTGCTGGTGCAAACCGGCGCCGATGCCGTCCGGCACCTGTTCGAGGTCGCGTGCAGCATCGACAGCATGGTGCTGGGGGAAAGTCAGATCGTCGCCCAGGTCAAATCCGCCTACGAGCGCGCCACCCGGTACGAGGCCAACGGCCCCCTCACCAACGCCCTGTTTCAGCGGGCCTTGCAGGTTTCGGCCCGGGTCCGGCACGAGACCCGCCTGGCCGAAGGCCGCGTCTCCATCGCCAGCGTCGCCGTGGGTGAGTTCGCCCGCAGCATCTTCGACCGCTTCTCCGATAAAACGGTGCTCGTCATCGGCGCCGGAGAAATGGCCGAGGAGACCCTGCGCTACCTCCAGACCGAGGGGGTCGGACGGGTCCTCGTGTGCAACCGCAGCCTGGACCGGGCGGTGGCACTGGCGGCGGCTTTTCAGGGGGAAGCGCGCCCCTGGGAGGAACTGGACCATTGGCTCGGCGAGGCAGACCTGATCGTCGCCGCCACCGGCGCGTCCCAGCCGATCGTCACCCGCGAGCGGTTGGCGGCGGTCCGGCAGAGGACCGGCCAGCGCCCCCTGTTCCTGCTCGACCTTGGCGCTCCCCGAGATATTGAAGCCGCCGTCGGGGACATCGACGATGAAGTCTTCCTGTACGACATCGACGACCTGGAAGCCACCTGCGAACGGAACCGCCGGCTGCGGGCGGATGAAATCCGCAAGGCCCGGGCCATCATCGCCGAAGAGACGCAGACCTTTCTGCACGATGTCTATCACCAGGCCACCGGGCCGGTGGTCAAGCGGCTGCGTGAGGAGTGGCACAGCATCAGCCGCTCGGAGATGGATCAGCTCTTCCGCAAGCTCCCGCATCTGGATGAAGGAGAGCGGGAGGCGATTGAGCGGTGCATCGAGCGGATCGTCAATAAGCTCCTGCATCCCCCCCTGCAAACCATTCGGGAGGAGGCGCGCGAGGGCACGCCCCACAACCTGTTGGAAGTGGTGCGGCGGCTGTTCCACCTCCACGACTGAGCCGGAAAGCGGCCGCTTACTCCTCGGACGTCAGTCGCGCCAACAGCAGCCGCGCCTCTTCCCGGGGGTCGCACCGGTCATAGGTCGCCAGATCGCGCAGGCGACGATCCAGGGTTTTGACGCGGCGGGACTGTTCCGCGGAGGACTCGCCGAGCGCCGCCGCCTGCCGCGACACGCGATCCCGCCATTTGGAGAGGGTCTGCTGCTCCTCCGCGACGGTGCCGGCGGCGTGTGCAAGACGCCGCGTCAATGCCTGCCGTTGCTCGACCAGCCGCTGGGCCTTGAGCGCCGCGATGCGGGCCTCCGCGCGGTTCTCCTCGCGACGGCGGTTGAGGACGTTGAGCTGATCCTGGAGTCCGGCCAGTTCCGATTGGTCGCCGGGCCTCAACCGCCCGTTTCTTTCCGCCGCGATCAGAATTCCCGACGCGCGGAGTTGCAGCGGCGCGATCAGTTGAGCGAGTTGCCGTTCCACCCCCTCCCGCTCAAGGTACTGCTTCTCCAGTTCCTGAAGCTGCTCGTCGATCTTCCGGACCTCCGTGGTCACCTCCTGTTCGAGATCGGCCTGCGTGCGGCTCAGCCCCGCCTGTCGGGTGAGGAGTTCTTCTTCGCGACGAACCAGCGATTGCTGTTGAGCCGTTCGCTCCGCCTCCTCCACACCGAGCAGGGCGCGGCGTTCCTCCTCCAGCCGGGCGTGTTCGCGTGACAGCCGCGTCAGACCTGCCTCCAGCGCCGGTTGAAGCTGCGGAGTCAATGTAAAACGGATGCGGGCGATCGCGGCGGGGACGTCCGCCTGAGCGGTACTCACGGGTGCGGGCCCCTGCATCCAGCCCAGAATCACACCCACCCATTCCACGGTCTCCCATTGATCGCGCAAGGGCAGGGCTTCACCGGCCGACGCCGCGTCGTGCGCCAACTGCTCCAACGCGAGGAGCGCTGCCCCAGAGGCCCCTTTCCGCAGGTCCTCGCGAATCAGAGCGCGCCGGGCGCGCAGACCGAAGGGGCCCGGTTGCCGCGCGGCCGCGGAAAACGAGGCCAGCGCCTCCTGGTGCTTCAGTGCCTGGCGCTGGAACAACCCCAGGGCATAGTCGGCCACGTCCGGAGGGGTCCTCCCCCCCTGCAACTGGCTGCGCAACTGGGTTGCGCGGGGAAGCGCGGCGGCGGAAGGGGTCAATCCTTCCAACAGTTCCACCAGCAGGAGATATTCATTTCGCGGCACGGAGATCGCCTGGGGGGGAGGCAGCAGGGGCGACTCATCCGCGGCGGGGACGGCGATTGCTTCCGCCGCCGGATCGACGGGAGCGGGCATGTCCGCCGCGGCTGGCGGCTCCCCGACCACGGCCGCTTCCTCCGCTGGAGGCTGCGCGGGACGAAGCGAAGTCACCGTCGCCGGAGAAGAGAGTCTGGAGGGGGACGTGGCGAGGAGGGTCTCCGCCGCTGGGCGCGCGGGGGCGTTGGGGGCCCGCAGTGACTCCAGAAACGTCAGCAGCAGGGAGCGGTCGGCCGGCGTCAGCAACCGATAGATGTCCCGCGATCTCTCCGCCTCTCCGCCGTGCCAGAGAATGGCCTCATCCAGAGTGGCCGCGCGGCCGTCGTGCAGGTACGGAGCAGAATCCGCACAGCCCCACAAGGGGGGCGTCCGCCATTCACACTCGCAGTTGGTCGGCTTGATCCGCGGAGGAACGAACAGATTCCCCGGTGGTCCGCTGTAGTACTCCGTCGTGAGAGTTTTGGAGCGGAAGCCGGAGGGGATCACTTCGCCGGGGAGCAGTTCCGGGATGGCGCCGGAACCGTCGCACAGCCGGGGGCCCATGTCGTGCAGCAGCAGGTCACTGTAGATGCCCTCGATGAAGCCGAGGTTCGGCACATGACAGGCGGTGCAGAGGCACTGGTCGAAGATCTCGGCGCCCAACTCCACGCGGAGCGCGGCCGAGGAATCTTCGGGGATCACTTGTCGCGGCGCAGGGAGCGACGCCACGAACGCCGTCAGCGCCACGACTTGTTCCTCCGTGAGGTCCAGTTTGGGGGCCAGCGGGGAGGGCGGAGCGACGGGGCTGGCCTGTTGCGGAGCGCCCGGAACGGTGAGTCCCATTTCGGTGGCGCACGCCCCTTGGGTGAAGTCCAGCAAGGTGACTGACTGTCCCCGCCAGCCGAACCAGCCTTCATTCTGCATGGCGTCGCGGGGTGCGCGACCGGAGAGCCAGGGGAACTTGCGGTTCTGTTCCTCCATCACGCGCCGGCGGATGCCGTTCCCTTCCCGCTGCCGCAAGTCGTCAATCTGTCCCACCCCCCACAACGCCGTGGTGTTGCGTTGGGCGACCTCGTAGGTTCCGCGACCGATCGCCCCACGCACGGGTTCCACCTGATGCGGCTTGGCACCCAATTGATCGAGCAGTTGGGCGAGATAATCCTCATAGGCGCGGCTGTCGTTTGCACTCCGCAGACCGAACCGGTGCAGCGGAACGCTCGTCTGCGTGGCCGAAAGTTTGGGGTGCAGTTCGCGGGCTTCCGCCAGCAAGGGGTTGAGCACCTTGGGTTCCCGGCTTTCCGGGGGAATCAGGCTCAGGATCAGGGCGTTTTTATCATTCGGTCCCGAGCCGCCCACACCGCCGTCGCGGTGGCAGGCAACGCAGGAAAAGTCATTGAACTGGGGCCCCAGACCGTCCCCCCCGGCCCCCAGCGAGACTCCACCCGTCTCGCTCCCCGCCGAGCCAAAGTTGTGCCCAAAAAGCTGTCGACCGAGTTCGACGGGGGACGTCGCTGCCGGCAGCTCCGCAGCGATCGCCGTCAGACGGGTGCCGAGGACCACCACGCCACTCAGAACGACCCAACCTGAGACGCTTCGCATGCGAGCCATCGCTGACCTCTCCTGACCCGAAGGAGACGAACCGGAGACGCCCCACCGTGATGGAATTGCCAGAACGGCGCCAACCTGACGAGAGGTATCCGCAAGAAGGGGGAGCTGCGTCGGATGGCCCGTTGGCCTGCTGGAATCACTGCACTGCCAGACGACGCAGCAACCCTCCCCAATACGCAAAAAGCGGCTGATTATTAACCACCATTTTTCGGGAAGGGGCAGAACGACGGTTTCGCGGTCTGAGCGTCGCTCCCGAATTCCAACCGTCGCCGGAGGTCGATCGCGCAGCGGCATCTCGCGCAGGGCGATGCGTCCACTGAGCTTGGCGGCAGCGGCCGAGGGGAAGAGGGGCGGAGGAGACAAGCCGCCCCTGTCCTCAAAAAAAAAAGGAGTCGCCAGCGCGGGCCGGAGCTGGCGACTCCAGAGTTCAGTCAGTGCGGGCCAGCACCGACTGTTGCGGAGGTAAGGTGGAGTCTAGCGGTCTGAACCGAGCCGTCAAGACCCTGGTCACTCAGTTTTGAGAGTTTGACAAAGATTTTGTGGAGTCCCCGTCACTTTCGGTCACGACCGTGCCATCGCCCCCGCTCCCGACACGCCAAACGCCCTCAGGACAATTCCGTAAATATCTTTGTCAAATAGAGTTACGGAATTGACTGCACTGGCGGACGACGCTACCAGAATCCCCTGCTGCTCAGCCGTAACGGCCGGATGACCGTGCGAGCCGTGGATCAATTCGGCGTTCAGCGGGATGGAGCGGGTGGCAGGGTCAAAGCAGAGTTCCACCGGGTCGTACCCCGGCTTGCGGTGGATATCGACCGTCCGGGCGAAGGGGGGCGCGGCTGCGTCCTCCAGCCACCAGTAGTAGGCCAACCAGGCATCCGGTCGGGCGATCAGAATGATCTCCCCGGAGCGCGGATGATCGAGACCCACCGTGCGACGTTCCTCTCCCACCAACACACGTTCGATGGCTGGGTCCTGCCGGAGAGCCGCTGCCGCCCGCGGCACATCGGCGGCATCCCTCACAAAGACATGGGCGAACTGATGGTCCACCAGCGCCCAGGCCCGCGAGGCGGCGGGGTCGAGCGTCTCTTGGCCGGCCTCCACCCTGAACGCCAGCAAGCCGGCCTCGCGCAAGTGGCGATTGGGGTAACCCACCTGCGTCACCGGCGTGATCACGTACTCGCTGGCCGCCAGCCACAGCACATCCTCGAACTCTGCCGCCATCACACCGTCCACGAGGCGTCCGATGGCGGCATCGAGTTCCCCGAGGGCGGCGCGGGCGCGGGGGCTGTCCGGGCCGTCCTTCTGGGCCGCGTAGTCCAGATGCGGCAAATAGATGTCACTGAACCGCGGTCGAAACTTCGTCAGTCCCAGCACGGCCGAATCAACGATCCAGTCAGTGGATTTGATGTTGGCCAAAGGTCCCCAGAAGTGCATCAAGGGGAAGTGGCCCAGGCGGTCGCGCAATTCGGCGTACAACTCCGTCGGCCGGGTGTAGCACCACAGCGATTCGGAGCCGTCCGGGTTGTGGATGGGGGCCGGCGTGCAGATGTAGTCCGCGCCGGCCCCCTTGCTGTGCAGGGGGAACCAGAGCGCCGACGTCAGGGCGGGGTCGTGCTGATGCAGGACGTCCCAGATCTGGGGCGCCTGGATGCAGTCGTTCCAGGCGGTCCACATCTCGACTTCTCCCCGGTCGCGATGGAAGAAGCCATTTGCAATCACGCCGTGCTGCGCCGGACCGACGCCGGTCGTCATGTTCGCCTGGACCGGGCAGGTGACGCACGGAAACGACGGCGTCAGCGGAACGACGGTTCCTTCGGGCCGGGCGAGCGCAGCCAAGCGCGGCATGGCGTCCAGATCGCAGGAGCGCAGACCGGGAATCGATAGCAGGATGACATGGCGGAACATGGCGGCGTCCAAATCGGTGCAACCTCCACAAGCCGGGGAGAACCGCCGGGAGGAGTTCTGGGAGAGCTTGGTCGCAATCGGTGCCAAGCGTCTCTCGCCTCAATGTCGCGTGCGGCCGGCGGATGTCAATCGAGCCTCTCGCGTCCCAGTCGGGCCAGGGCGTAGGCGCAGGCGGCGTGCGAATGGTCGGGGCCGAGCATCTCGGTGAGGGAAATCATCTCCGCACCTGCCAGGCGGGGATGGCTGGCCGCCAGTCGACGCATCAAACACTCACCCTCTCCGCACAGCAACACGGTCCTTACAGGGGACTCCCAGGGGGCCAGGCACCGTTCGAGAGCCTGCAGGAGATCTGTCTCCAGTCGTTGCCAGAGCGCTTCGGCGACGGCCACAGCCTCGGCGCGGGTCAGTTCCTCGACGTCGCAGCAGAGCATGTGAGCCAGTCGCGAATGGGCGGCGGCGATGGTCGCCGGGCGGCCGTCGGCCGTGTCACAGGCGGAGGGGTCCTCCTCCCGGCGGCCGGTGAGCAATGCGATGTCGAGAGTCGTGGCAAAGAACTCCGCCGCCAGGGGACACTCCTGGCCCCGGAAAGAGACCGTGGGGGCCAGGGCGCACAGCGGTGTGCGACGGACGCCGCGGTACAACAACTCACCGCTCAGCAATCGCTCGACGTCGGTCCACCCTTGCGGCGCCGGCAAACCCGCCTCCAAGGGAATGAGGTCGGTGGTGGTGGAACCGACATCGATGAGCAGCCCGGCAGCGTCGGGAACCATCCGCCCGGCCCACGTGGCCAGGGCGTGCCAGTTGGCGGCTGCCACCAGCCGCGGAAATTCGCACGCTTCCTCCGGCGCGAGAAACTCGCCTCCGGTTTGCCAGACGGAGACGGGACGTCCCGCGGCCACGCGCTCTACGGCCGCCAGGACGGCGACGATTCCCTCTCGCTTGGTGGCGAAGCAGTCGGCCAGTTCCGCGGTCATCGTCACAGCCAGGCCGTCCCATCCGGACCAGTGGGCGGTTAGTTCCGCCAGAGCGGCTGCCAGTCCCTCCGGGTGCTTCCAGAGGGGAAAGGGGCGCGAGAGCGACCACCGCTCCCCATCGGAGGCCTTGAGGTTGGCGCCACCGATGTCCAGGCCCAGCAACATGGTGAGGGAGGGGGGTGAGACCGGCGTGGAAAGGAAGCACGAGCGGCCGTCGCCTCAGGAGACGACGCCGACGACCGTCTGCTCCGGGAGAGGAACCTCCGTGGCTGAGGGAGACACCGGGCAGCACTGGCTGGCGGAGTCGTCGCCGAACACCTCGCGGTCAAGCTGTTTCTTGTGGGGGCAACCGTGGGTACCCCACCACGCGGCGGCCAGTTCACGGTTCCAGCTCCGGGCCGCGGTGCAATCCTCCAGGGCCTGGCGCAGCGCCTCGACTGTCTGAAATCGCAGCTCCGGGTCCTTCTCCAGGCAGCGGAGCACCACCTCCTCCAGGTCTCGCGGAACGCTCCCCTGGAACTGGGAGGGTGGGGGCGGAGCAGAGTTCACATGCGCGAGCAGCACCTGGATCGCCTTGTCGCTCTCAAACGGCGGCCGGCCGGTCAGCAGGAAGTAGGCCACCAGCCCCAGCGAGTAGATGTCGCTGCGGGCGTCGACCGAGTCGCCGGTCGCCTGTTCGGGGGACATATACAACGGAGAACCGGCGACCATCCCCTCCTGTGTCAGGCCGGGAGCGGCGGCGGGACCGGAGGGCTTCACCAGCCCGAAATCGAGCAGCTTGGCGACGTCATAAACGCCGCCCAGCCTGGCAGCGAAGACATTGGCCGGCTTGATGTCCCGGTGCACCAGCCCGTGGTGATGCGCCTCCCCCAGCGCGTCGCAGACCTGAGTGAGCAAGTGGATCACGCGGCCGGCCGGCAGCGGCCCGTGCATCTGGACTAGTTGTTCCAGGTTCATCCCCGGCAGGTACTCCATGACGTAATAGAACGTGCCATCCGCGGCGCGGCCGTAATCGTAGATATCGATGCTGTTCCAGTGCGTGAGGCGGGCGGTCTCCTGGACTTCCCGCTCAAAGCGGGCCAGGGCTTGCGGGTCACCCGCCTTTTCCGGCCGGATGAGCTTGATGGCGCAGGGGCGCTTGAGGAGCAGATGCTCCGCGAGAAACACTTCTCCCATGCCACCGCCCCCCAACCGCCGCTTGAGGCGGTACTGGCCGATCTGCCGCGCCGCATAGGCTTCCGTCCGCAACCGGCCGATGGTGTGGACGCCCCACACAGCCGCCACGGCGGTCAGCAGCATGGTCAGTGCCGTCTCCAGCACCACGGGACGGACTTGCGAGTTGGCCGCGACGACCGCGGAAAACTCGGAGGAGAGGCCCATCAGCAACGCGAGCAGCACCACCGGCATCGCCGCCATCACGCCGATGATCACCGCCGCCCGCTGCCACGAGTTCGGGATGAACAGCGCGTAGGTGAAGATCAGCAGCATCCAGCCGGTGGCGACGGGATAGACGTGGCCGTTCGCAGCCGCTTCCTGGAGCGCGTTCCAATGCAGGTCGGCGAAGAAGACCGCCGGGGCGCCGAAGACGAGCAGTTCCACAAGACGCAGGTTCCGCAGCACCTGGGGGCAGCGCGTGCACAACCTCAACCCCAGCATCCCCTCCAGGACCGTGACCCCCACCTGCATCCAAAAAAGCTGCCAGTGGGCGGGCGTCTGCAACCGATCGAGATAGAAGAGCCCTTTGATGAGATAGATCAAGAACCCGAACCCCAGCACCAGCGCAGCAATCTTCAGCCGCGCGCTCAAGAGCGCTTGCACTTCCCCGCTCAGCCCGGGGGTACTGTCGGCGATGATCGCCACCGGCGGCGCGGGGCGCGGAGGAGGTTCGGCGGCCGGGAGTAACGACGGCTGCCGGCGCAACGGGGGGGGAGAAGGAGAGGAGGACATCGCCACCATCAACCCGCCCGCGACCGAAACCGGGGACGGTTCTCAAAGGAACTCCGCTCAATGCGGTTATCGTAGGCGGACGGACTCCAAGCGTCGAGGGGGGCGGAGTGGAGTGAACAGCTCACCAGGGGCCGTCGCCTTGTTCAGACGGGAGGGAGGTCGCTGTCTTTGAGGACCGGTCAGGCACGGCTGGCAAGCCAGCCGGCGAACAGACGGTGATCGCCATTTTTGAACAAACTTGAACCTTGAACAAAGCGATCGCCCTGCGTCAGCGACCGCTCTCCCCTTGTCCCCCGGCGGTGATCTGGTACCTTATTATCAATCGCTGTGGATGCATTGTTTCGGAGCACCGTTTCTTGCAGGACAGCCCCCATGTCCCACTCCTCTCGTCCTGTGGTGTGGGGTCATCCCCGGTTGCCGCGGCGTTGTGCCGTGCAGGCGGGGGCGATCGGATTGCTGGGACTGGGCATGAACCATGTGGAGGGGCTGCGACCTGCACAGGGGCGCGAACGATCGGTTGGCGAGCGGCCCAAGGCGGTGATTTACATTTTCCTCTCGGGGGGGTTGTCCCAGCACGACAGCTTTGACCCCAAGCCGGAGGCTCCGGAGAACATTCGGGGCGAGTTCCAGCCGATCGCCACGGCCACGCCAGGGGTATGGATCTGCGAGCACTTGCCGCTGCTGGCGGCGTGCAGCCACCAATGGTCGCTGGTGCGGTCGCTGACCCACCCGTACAACGAGCACTCCGACGGCCATCTGGTGATGCTGACGGGGCGCACGCCGCTCCCGCCGACGTTCAACCGCAGCCGGCCGATGCCGCAGGACTGGCCGTCGATTGCGTCCGTGGTGAGCGACCGGGTGGCGTCGCGGAACAATCTGCCTCCGGCGGTGGTGCTGCCGGAGCGACTGATTCACCGGACGGGACGAGTGATCCCCGGCCAGTTCGGGGGGCAAATGGGGCCGCAGCGCGATCCGTGGTTTCTGGAGATGTCCCCCTTCAACGGGAACACGTACGGGGCATATCCCGAGTACGAATTCCATCACGCGCGGGGGGCGGAACGCTCCGGCCACCTGAGGTTCGAGGCCCCCAGCCTGACCCTGCCGGCGGAACTGATGAACGGCCGCCTGACGCGGCGGCTGGAGATGCTGGAATCGCTCGAACAGCAGCGGCGCTGGCTGGATGGGTTTGCTCGTGCGGAGACCCTCGACCGGCATCGCGAAGCCGCCGTGTCGCTGCTCACTGCTCCGCACGTTCGTCGGGCCTTCGACGTCCAGCAGGCAGATGAGGCGACACAGCTTCGCTTCGGTAAAAACTCGTTCGGGTGGTCGCTGCTGATGGCGGCGCGGCTGGTCGAGGCGGGAGTGTCGCTGGTGCAGGTGAACCTGGGGAACAACGAGACCTGGGACACGCACGGCAATGCCTTCCCGAATCTGAAGAACTTCCTCCTGCCGCCGATGGACCGGGCTGTTTCGGCCCTCGTGGAGGAGCTGTCACAAACAGGGCTGCTGGAAACGACACTGCTGGTGATGGCCGGAGAGTTCGGGCGAACGCCGCGCGTCTCCCACCTGGTCGGGACGTATCAGTCGGCCGGTCGCGACCACTGGGGGGGCGTGCAGACGGTGTGGCTGGCGGGGGGGGGCGTGGCGGGAGGAAGGGTCGTGGGGTCCTCCGACCGTCTCGGCGCCTACCCGGCGAGCGAACCGCAGACGCCGGAGAATCTGGCCGCAACGATCTACCACACGCTCGGCATTCCTGCCGACGATCACTGGCAGGATGCCGAAGGCCGTCCTCATGCTGTTTACCACGGCACGCCGATCCCGGGGCTGAGCTGACGCCCCTCACGCGGGAGCGCCTGTTGCCGACCTCCGGCGACGGAGGAATCCGAACCGGCTCTGAAAGAGGGTGTCCGTTTTGGACAGGACTGGCTTTACCGGCGTCTCTCCCTGCGCCAGAATGCGCGCGACGGGTGGCGTTCATCCGGACGAACCCGTGAATCCATGCCCTGCGCTGCGCGGGTCAGTGGTCGCCGATCAGGAGCCGACGGATCGGCCGGCGGCGAACCGTGCTCGCAGCGAACCCTGATCGATCACGATGCCAGCACCCAAACGTTCCGCGGAGGCGGCGTCCAAACGCCTGGCTTTCTCAGCAGAGGATCGGGCCGCGATGCAGGCGGTCCTGGCCCACCTGAACTTTTCCAGCGGCAAGCCGGAGGCAAGTTTCCTCGCCAACCTCAATCAGCTTTGGCGCCGGCTTCCCGAGCACCAGCCCCAGGAGCATCTGGCGGAGGCGCTGTTGGAGGAGCTGGGGCGTCTGGAAGGGACCTCGCCCGTCTTCTCCCCGGCCGATCAGGCACGGGGCGTCATTGAACTGACTCTGCGGGGCGCGCTCGCCGCTTACCGCGAATTTCATCGGGACCTGCTGTTCGACGTCCCCGAGACGACCTACGCCAATCCCTTCTTCGTGGGCCGCCTGTTCGAGGGGGTGTTGGCCCAGGGAGGCCCGTGGGACGAGCGGGAGCGGATTTACGAGGGGATGCTGCGACAGGTCAACGACTTTGTGGGCTACCGGCCGGTGGCGGTGCTGGAGAACGGCCGGCAGATGGAACTCTATCCCCACGAGCGATTCTGCCCGCTGCCGCTGTACGTGCAGGGGGCAGGAGTGGCCGCCGGACCGTATGAGGCACTGATCCGCCGGACGCTGGACTTTCTCCGCGAGGCGCCCCAGGACCTGCTGCAGGAGGCGTACCTCGAACCGGATCAAATCAGCGAGATCGCGTTGGACCTGCGTGCGCACGACCACATGCACCCGGTCAACAAGCGCACCAACTATATGTTCGGTGAGTGGGACCCGCACACCATCGACCTCCAGGGACGGTATCGCCGGTTCATCGTTCGCCGCATTGTCCTGGAGGCGATGATCGCCTGGACCGCCGAGGGCGAATCGCGGTTGAGCGAGGAGGAGCGGTTGTTCGATGCGGCCGCGGCGCTGTGCGGAACCATGCTGATGGCGGCCTCCGTGAGCGGCGCCGGACCGACCACCCACGATTCCACCACCTCCCTCACCACCCTGCTGCCGATCATCGCCCGCCGGCGGGATGAGTTTTACGCCCGGCTGACCGCTCAGGCCAAGGGGGCTCGCGCCCGGCGGCTCCGGAAGGTGGAAGCCGAGACAAGGCAGCCCTTCGGCCATGTGCGGCAGCACCTCAACATGTATCTGGCCGGCTACGGCGCCCAACAGGTGCAGCGGCGGGAGCTGGCGCTGCTCTTCGCGCGGCTCGGGTTTCCGGAGGCGGCGCGCCGCCACGCAGCCGCCATCCCCGCCGCGTCGACCCGCATCGAATGCGAGATGCTGTGCGAACTGACCTCGGCCCGGGACGACGTCCGCCGCGGCGATCCCGCCGCGGCCGCCCAGCGACTAAATGTCGTGGAAGACCTGCTCCACCGGGGGATCGCGTGCGGCGCCATCGTCGACCCCTGGAACATCCTGGGCTTCGCCGGTCAGTTCCCCTTGTTCCAGTCGCGGGAGGATGCCATCCCCGACAACCGGGTCGAGTCGCTGCTGCAACTGATGGAGGAGACGTTCAACGTCTATTCCGCCACGCTGGTCGAAGCCGCCGCGCGGGGCGACGCCGCGCTGCAATCGGCGGTGTCGGAGCGGTTCGACAGCCTTGCTGCCTGGTGGGATCAGTTCGCCAGCGACGTGATCGAGGAGCTTCCCGAAGTGGTGGGGGAGGAAGCGTGGGAATCGGCCACGCACGTGGCCGCCATGCTCAGTCAATGGCACTCCGCGGGAGAAGCGGCGGGCGATGTCTCCTTCTGGAAGCAGCACATCGAACGGTTTCAGGCGGCTTCCGCCTACGGACCGGTGGTGGACGCCCTGCTCGACAAGGGGGATCACGTGGCCTCCTTCGCGCTGATGATGCAGTGGCTCAGCCAGCTCGACGAGGTGGGTGCCGAGGGATCCCAGCATTCGCTCTTCGGACTGCTCATCCGTTGGATGAAGCTGGTCACCCGCAAGGCCGAACAGCAGCCGGGGGAGATCGATCTGGCGGCTGTGGTGCGGCGGTTGTTCGCCTATCTGGAGGCCAACGCCGACTCCGCCTGGTCCGTTCCCACGCTGGAGGGAGTGCTCGGCGGCGGTTCGCGGCTCACCGACCCCGACTGGATGGGGGAAGGCCAGGAACCGGGGGATGAGGAACTCGGGGGAGAGGAGAATCTGTTCAGCGCCGCCTTCGACGGCGTCACATACAAGGACAGTGCCGACGACGGCCACTGGGGGGACACCTTGGACGACGCCCCCCGTTCCGCCGGGCAGACGTCCGAATTTGAACTCCTCAACCGCGAACTGGAGCCGCGGCTGAAGTTCCTCAACGCCGTCGGACAGCTCTGGCAGATGGCCGCGGTCAGTCTGGCACGCCACACCGAACCGGCCGGAACTCAGTCCGGCGGTCCCACCCCCCTCCTCGCCAACCTCACCGACGATGTCGTGCAGTGGCGAAAGCAGTGTCGCGCCTGGGAGGGAGACCTGCTGCGGCTGATGGACCAGCTCTGGACGCGTGAAGTTGAATCGCCCAGCGGCGAACACAGCGACAACATCGAGTTTGACTTGCAGCTTCAGGTGAAGTTCTACCTGCTCAATCAGGTGCTGGTCACGCTGCTGAGCCTGAAGAACGCGGAGCGGTTGCTGGCCGGCGGCCTGCCAGTGGCAGCCCCCCCCCCCGGCACCGCCCCCCCCGACGACCTCGAATCGCTGCTCTCCGTCGTCTACGGCGCCATCGTGCGCCGCGACACAGAGACCGTGGCGGCGCGGCTACCCTCGCTGCTGCGGCAGTTGCAGAAACACTCGCTGCTGTAGTGCCGTTCGATCATGGGGGACGGCCCGAGCAGATTCTGCGGGCGCAAACGATGCAGTCGGTCTCCCGGTTCCTGCTGCGGGAGCTGCCGCGACTGGGACTCCTCAAGCACACCTGGCATCTGCTCAACACGGTCTTCAAGATGGAGCGCCGCTGGCGGCCGGAGGGACAGGCCATCACGGAGTTCGACCGCCTCTTCGACATCGCCCTGCGCAGTTCCCTGGAGACGCTGCTGCGCTCCGCCGCCGGCTGGGCCGATACCGGACGCTCCCCCGACGACTTGCTCAACGCCATCGGCGAACTGCTGGAGCCGTACCAGCAGCTCTGGATGAAGCACAGCCGGACGATGCGGCTCTCCTCCGTGGACGGCGTCCGCATGGAGGAAGACTGGGAGCAACTATACGACTTTTCGCGACGCTACGGGGCCGACCTGTTCCACGCCACACAGCTCACCCTGGGACACGTCCGGGCCATCCTGCATCACGGAGTCCGCTGGTATATCGACTATCTGCGGCGCGAACAGGACCCGTTGCGGCCGATCGCGTTATTGAAGGCGCTCGACGAGGGGCGGCTGGACCTCGAAGACGCCGTCTGGTGCCTGGAAACCCTCTACTCCATCGTCGTCGACAAGTTCGATCGCTTCCTGGAGTACAACACCACCACCACCCAGTCGGATTACGGGCAGATGTTCTACATGCTGCTGGACTTCCTGAGGGTGGAAGCCCGTTACGACCGCGACGCCTGGAGCCTGACGCCGCTGGTGACCGTGCACGACGTCCTCTGCCGTCAGCAACTCGTCGATGCCGCCGCCCTGTGGGCCGACATGTTTGAAGCGCAGACCGCCGAACTGGCCGAGCGGCACCTGCGCGACCTGGAAGCCCTCGAACGCCGTCACGGCATGAGACTCCCCGCCATTACCGACCATCTCAACCAGCGGCTGTTCAAGGCGATGCAGTTGAACGAGATGGTCGCGCTGATTCGTCCGGCGGTCCAGGAGCGCCGAGGTACCGCCCAGGCCTCCCCCCCCCGGACGATCGAGCAACTGAATCAGAAGGTGGAAGCCTACCTCGCCGATTCGTGGGGATCGGGCATCGACGTCCCCGCCTGGATCCGCGCGTTGGATCGGGAGGCTCAGGAACTGCTGCTGGCGGATGAAGGGGGGCGTCCGGGTGCGGAAGCCGACCTCGACTTCCCCCCGGCAACCATTACCCTCCGCGAGTTCCGCCAGCAGATCAGCACCTGGCGGCAGAGCCTGTCCGGACCAGCGGTCCTCCGTCCCACTCAGCCCCCGGCGGACCCCGGTGCTCCGAACAAGCCTCCGGCCGTCAAGCGGCCCCGCGGACGTAAGCACAAGTGACGTTCCGCAAACAACTCCGGAGCGTCGGGGGGCTCCGGGTCACTCCCGTCGCTCCGGTTGCCCGGGCGATGTCGCAATCCCGGAGCAGGCCGGCCGGACACCAGTTTTTGCCGGGCGGCTCCGATCCAAGTTGACGCCAAGGAAGCTTTTGGCGAGAGTTCCGCCCCCCTCGGGACGGCGAGCATCCCGGGGCACTCCCCAGGGTGGAAAGGATTCCCCATGCGCATCGGCCTGGTGACGGCGGACTTCTGGCCCAACGTCGGCGGCGTGGCCGCCCATGTGGTGGAGCTGGGACGGGCCCTCGTTCAGCAGGGGCATATCGTCCATGTGCTGACCCGTCCCCTTCGCGAAGCCAGACTCCCCCGCAGCTCCTATGAGGGGATGCACGTCCATCGGCCCTCCCTCACGCAGCTTCGACCGTTCAGCCATTGGGCCCTCCACCGCTGGTTGCGGGACTTCCTCCGCCGCGAACCGCTCGACCTGCTGCATGTGCATGGTCTGCGGCCGCTGCGGGCGGTCCGGGGACTCCCCTGTCCGATCGTCTTTACCAACCACACCTCCGGCTTTCTGCAGCGTCTGCAACGGGGACGGTTCGCCCGGCAGCGCGTGGCACGGATGCTCGCAGCCGCGCAACTGATCCTGGCCCCGAGCGAAGAACTCGCCGCAGCCACGCGGACGCTCGGTCTCGGCGTCCCGGTTCACTACATCCCCAACGGCGTCAATCCAGACCGTTTCTCCCCCGTGGGGAGTTCGATTCGGGAACGGCTGGGAATCTCCCCGAGCGCCCCGATCGTGCTGCTGGCGCGGCGGCTGGTCGCCAAAAACGGCGTGTGCGTCTTTGCGCAAGCGGTGCCGCAGTTTCTCCGGCCCGGCGTCCGCGTCCTGTTTGCCGGCGACGGTCCGGAGCGCGCGGAAGTGGAAACGATTTTGGACGAGGCTGGCTGCCGCGGCGCCGCGATCTTCCTCGGCGACGTCCCCAACGTCGAGATGCCGACCGTCTACCGGGCGGCCAACCTCAGCGTGCTCCCCTCGTTTCTGGAAGCAACCAGCATCACCGGTCTGGAGTCGATGGCCACGGCGCTGCCGCTCGTCGGTACGCGGGTCGGCGGCATCCCCGCTCTGATCGACCATGAGCGCACCGGCCTGCTGGTCGATCCGGGAAACCCGGGACAGTTGGCTGCGGCCGTCAACCGCTTGCTCGATGATCCCGAACTCTGCCGGTCCTATGGCGCGGCAGCTCGCGCGCGGGTCGAGCGCGAGTTCGCCTGGAAGGTGATTGCGCAGCGCACCGCGGCTTGTTACGAACAACTCCTCCGCGGAGAAACGACCTCGGATGACGAGGCCGCCACTCTTCCCCTCGAACAGCAGCCACTGCCGGTGTGGGTCCCCAAACGGGAAGCGGCATGAAGCGCGTCGCCCTGATCTTCGGCACACGGCCGGAAGCCATCAAAATGGCGCCGCTGGTACAGGCCATGCACGAGCACAGCGGCCTGACGCCGCTGATCTGCCTCACGGGACAACACCGCGAAATGGTGGATCAGGTGCTGCGGCTGTTTCAGCTTCAGCCCGATGTCGATCTGAACCTGATGCAGCCGGGGCAAACGCTGACGGACCTCACCGGACGGATGTTGCAGCAACTCGGACCGGTGCTGGCGGATCTCGCCCCGGACGCGGTGCTGGTCCAGGGGGACACGACCTCTACGCTGTGCGGGGCGCTGGCGGCGTTCTATCAGCAGATTCCGGTCGGCCACGTCGAGGCCGGGCTGCGGACCGGCGACCTCCGCGCCCCGTTTCCGGAGGAGATGAACCGGGTGGTGACGACGCGGCTGGCGACGTGGCATTTCGCCGCCACGCCGCAGAATCGGGACTGTTTGCGGACTGAGGGGGTCCCCCCGCACCGCATTCATGTCACGGGGAATACCGTCATCGACGCTCTGCATCGGGTCTGCGCGCAGGTGGAACGGGGGGGAACCTCCCCCGAAACGGCGGCCCTCCTCGCACAGCACGCACGTCCGTTCGTGCTCATCACCGGCCATCGGCGAGAGAGCTTCCACGGCGGGTTGGACCGCATCTGTGCGGCGATCCGGACGTTGGCCGCCCGGCACCCGGAAATCGATTGGGTCTACCCCGTCCACCTCAACCCCAACGTCCAGCGGCCGGTGCGGGAACATCTGTCCGGCAGGGCCAACGTCCACCTGCTCCCGCCGCTCGGTTACGAATCCTTTGTGGCACTGATGTGCCGCGCCCGGATCATCCTCACCGATTCCGGCGGCGTGCAGGAGGAGGCTCCCGCACTCGGCAAGCCGACGCTCGTGCTCCGCGACAAAACCGAGCGGACCGAGGGACTGGGCGGCGGAGTGGAACTCGTGGGGACCGATCCCGACCGCATTGTGGCTGCCGCCGATCGCCTGCTGACCGACCCGGCCGCCTACGACCGCATGGCCTCCGCGCGCAGTCCGTATGGCGACGGTGCCGCGGCTCGGCGGATCGTGCACATCCTCGCGCGGGAACTCGGCGCCGGCGCAGCGGATGCATCCTCTCCCCGCGCTGCCGCCGCCTGAGACCGGCCCCACGTGGTCCCGCTCGGAACCGGGTCTGACGATCCTCAGCCGCTGGCAAGGATCACGTCTCGCAGATAGCTCCCTGCGGCGAGGGCCCACTCCCCACACCCTGCCAGGCCGGCTGCGGGAAGTGCCGTCGCTATGTTCCCCACCGTCAGCAACCCGACGCCAATGAGCATGAGCGCGGCGACGATGAACTTCCCGACGTCCTGTCCCTTGAGGCTCCCCAACTGGTCAGGATCGCGCGAGAGGTAGGCGGAGGCGGCGAAGAATTCCTCCCCGATCAGCGTGTAGTCGCAGGCGGCCACAAAGAACGGCAACTGCGCCGGCTGCGCAGTCCCCGCCACCTGAATCGCCCCGATCGCGTTCCCCGTCTCGGCCAGAATCAGCGACTCGGCGAAAAAGCCCCCCAGATAGAAACAGGCCGCCGGCTTGTCGCGGGTCATCGCCCCCGTCAGATAGGCCACGTACCCGAACTGCTCATCCGTGACGTAGGTGATGGCGTCCTCGTTGTAGGCGTCGGGACGTCCGGCCGCGAGGTAGGCCGCCTGCACTGTCTCCCGGGCGGCGGTCATCACCAGCGACTTGCTGGTGGGGACGTCCAGCCGGGCGTCGTACTCCGCTGCCCGCGAGGCCACCCGCGACAGGATCGTCAGACCGGCGATCGTCTGGATGTCGTTGATGTCCAGGATGCCGGGAACGAACAGGCAAGCCCGGCCCATTTCGGTCGCCCGGCCGACCGCCTCTTCCACCGCTTCCAGACCGGCGATCTTCCGCACATACAGCGATCGTCCGGAACGGGCCATCGCAATGAACCACACCACCGCTCCGGCGATGACGGACCCGATCAACAAGAGCCACCCGCGCCGACCGTCAAAGAGCTGCCGCCGCGATTCCGCCGGCGCCTCCGGCGGCGTCTGCACAAAGTCCGACTCCTCCCCCTCCTCCGTGACGGCCGCCACACGCAGGTGCCAGGCACGCCCCGGGGCAATGGACACATCGCTGACCGTGACCGTCATCTCGCCGGCGGCGCGCTCCGCGGGCGACGGCGTCACCCGCTGGACTTCAACATACCACCCATCCGGTTCCGCACAGCGGCTGATGAGGTAGGCGGCAATGGGACTTTCCTCGGCGCCCGGCGGCTCATCCGGCGAGAGCCGAAAACGAACGTCGAGGGCGTTGCCGCCGTCCCACGGATGATCCGTCACCACCAGGTCCGAGGGGGGGCGCGGCGCTGCGGCCCAGGTTGCAGTCCCCCACAGGCTCGCCGACACGAGGCAGACGAGCCACTGCCACCCACAGAAACGAGCAGTCTTCAGCCCGGCCGTCATCGGCGCGAGTCCTTGTGTGCTTTGCAAAGCTCACGGATCATCCGGGATGCTCCCTTCCACGCCCCTGTCGATCCGTGCTGAGGAACAGGATGAAAACCTGACGTGCCGCGGATCATAACGGTGCCAGGCCGGAGGATACAGCCGGTCGTCCTGTCTCTGCCCGTCCTGGCCGCACGTCACCAGCGCTCGACGGGACCATTGGGAACCTTGAGCAGGGCGGTGGGGAGGGGACGTTGCCGCTGGCCGTGACGTCGCCGAATCTCCCGCACCAGTTCCTCAAATTCCACCACGGAGGTGAACCGCCGCAGACGGTCCTCCAGGTCTTCGGGGATTCCCAACCGGGCACCGTACCAGGCGGCAAATTTTCGGAACAGCGTGCAACTGTAGTCTCCGTGTTGCTCGGTCATGAGCCGGAAGTGCCGCGCCAGGAAGTCCACCTGCTCTTGCGGGGTGGGATTCACGTCCGGGAGGCCGAGGAGGCGTCGTTGGATGCGGGCAAACAGCCACGGGTCGAGCAGGGCTCCGCGTCCGATGGCGACGGCTGCGCAGCCGGTGCGGCGGCGCATCTCCCATGCATCGTCGACCGTGCGGACATCGCCGTTGCCGATGACAGGGATGTGCTGGACGGCCGCCGCCACCTGCGCAATGCCGTCCAGGTTGACGCTCCCATGAAACCCCTGTTGCCGGGTGCGGCCGTGAATGGTGACGGCCGCGACGCCGAGTTGTTCAAACTCGCGGGCGAGGGCCGGTGCCGTGATGCGGGCGGCATCCCACCCGAGCCGCATCTTGACCGTCACCGGGAGTTTCACCGCGGCGACGACGTCGGCCACGGTGCGGCAGGCGCCGTCGGGGTCGCACATCAGCCGGGCGCCGCCCCCCTGGCCGTTCACCTTGGCCATCGGGCAGCCCATGTTGATGTCCACTCCCTCGTAGCCGTGGTCCTCCAGCCACCGTGCGGCCTGTACCAGCTCCTCCCTTTTACCGCTGAAGATCTGCACCGACAGGGGGCGGTCGTCCGGAGTGGTGGCGATGAGATCGCGGGAGTGCGGCTGGCCGGAGAGCAGAAACGACGCCTGAACCAGATCGGTCGTCGCCAGACCCAGTCCTCCCAGACTGCGAATCACCTGGCGAAAGGCGAGATGCGTGTACCCGGCCAGCGGCGCCAGAAAGTACCGCGACGGCATCCACCGCGAACCGATCACGAGCGGAGGCTCCACCGTCGCGCAGGAAGGTCGCTGCACTTCGGGAGGCGATGAGATCGATGGATGACTCATGACCGCGTCAACTGCTCTCTCTGCGGTGCGTCGCCCCTCGGGGGCGGGCACCTTCCCACAACCGTCGCACAGCGACGACAAGCCCTGCACCCGACGGTCGCTGTCGCAGCGTGGCGCGCATTCAGCGGGGGGCGGGTGACCGGAACCCGAACTTCGCCTGGCGGTCGCGTTCGTGGAGTTCCCGGTGATGAAAGACTCCCTCCTCGGCCGGGACGTGCGCCTCCACGGCCAGCCGGGCGATCCGCTCGACGAGTTGCGGATGTTCGGCCGCGAGATTGCGGGCTTCGGAAACGTCGGTCGTCAGGTCGTACAGCTCCCAGGGGGCGTAGGGCTTGGGACGGACGCCTTTCCACGTCCTCACCCGCACCGCCGTCTGTCCGCCGAGTTCCCAGTAGAGGTATTCGTGCTGCGGTTGCGGCCTGCCGGCGGCATCGGCCCCCAACAGCGTGGGGACGAAGGAGATGCCGTCGATCTCGTTCGGCGGCGGCACGCCGGCGAGTTCACAGATCGTCGGCAGGACGTCAGGGAAGTAGCACAGGTGGTCGCTCACCGTCCCTCGGGGAATACGTCCGGGCCAACGGACGATGAACGGCACCCGGAGTCCCCCTTCGTACAAATTCCCCTTCTTCCCCCGGAATTCGACCCCCGTCCGTGGATCGACGTTGGCCCCATGAAACCCGCGGGGGTGTTGGGGGTCCGGAAAGTAGTCCGCTCCGCCGTTGTCTCCGCTGAAAAAGAAGACCGTCTGTTCGTCCAGCCCCAGTTCCCGCAGCAGAGCCAGCACGTCGCCGACGTTCCGGTCCACCATGTGCACCATGGCGGCATACCGTCGGGCAGGTTCCGGCCAGTCCCGATCGCGGAACAGCGCCCATGAGGGGTGGTCATCGGGGATGTCGAACAGGCCGTGCGGCGGCGTGACCGGCAGGTAACAGAAGAACGGCCGGTCCCGGTGCTCGCGGATGAACTTCAGCGCTTCGGCGATGATCCGGTCATGGGAGTAGCTGCGGCCGTTGGACAGGCCAAAGTTGTCCGGCAGGGGGACCTCGGCGCTGTTGCGGATCAAATAGGGGGGATAGTAGGTGTGGGCGTGAACCTGATCGTAATAGCCAAAGAAGACGTCGAAGCCATGCCCCTCCGGGACGCCGGTGGAGCCGCGTCCGCCGCAGCCCCACTTGCCGAAACCGCCGGTGGCATATCCGGCCGACTTCAGGAGCGAGGCAATGGTCGCCTCCCCCGCGCGGAGCGGCGTCCCCCCTCCGTTCGTGCGGACCGACGTATGCCCGCTGTGCTTGCCGGTCAGCAGGCAACAGCGCGTCGGAGCGCACAGGGACGAACCGGCCAGGCATTGCGTGAACCGCATTCCCTCCGCGGCCAGGCGATCGATGTGCGGCGTCTGAATGTGGGGATGCCCGAGCAACGACAGCTCGTAGTACCCCAGTTCATCCGAGACGAAGTAGACGACGTTGGGCCGCGGCGAGGGGGGGACGCTCTGCGCCGTCGCCATTGTCGCCATCCCGCAGACCCAGCAGGCCGTCCAGGCCAGTGACCACAGGCTGCGAAGCATGGGGAACACCTCCACCTCAGGGGGAAGGATGGGACAGCCCGACGAGTTACGCATCGGGATCAGGATCGTGCACCTCCAGGGCCTTCTTCAAGTCGGCCACGGTGTCGAACTCGATCACTTGCGAAACGTCGTCCATGGCGACCCAGGTGCGGCGGCCGGCCGTCCAGTCATCAAAACCGGCCTCCACGCCAATCCCCACGAGATACAGGCTGCGCCCCAACGTCCGCGTCTCGACGTGCTGAAGGTAGGCGGCATACTCCGGATCGCTCTTGAGCGTGACGACGATCACTTTGCCGCTGAACTCCGAGCGGGGAGTGAGACGGCGGACGAGCGGCGGCGTCTCGGCCGGTGCGGGAGTCGGGTCCGACTCGGTCGTGGCCGCGCCGGCCGGTCCCCCCGCCGAGGACGGAGCGGCAGGAGCGGGACGGTCGGGGGGATCGTTTCCACTCAGCCCCGCAGCCCACAACGAACCCAAGCCGATGATCGCCAGAATCGCCATCCCACGTGACATGGCCTTGCTCCTCGTCAGTTCCGGGCCCGCTGGAAGAATCAGAGCGATTGTACAGCCCCCGGGGGGCTTGTCTCCCCCCTCCGCATGGGACCGGGTCGGAGCTGGCGACGACGTCCGCGGCGCTTCAGTGAGGTTTTTCCACCGAGCGGCGGGGATCGGTCCGGACCATCATTGCCAGTCCGCGGGCCGTCGCCGGAAGATTGACCAGCAGACTGAGCACCGCCACCGCGCCAAGCACGATCAGCATGGGAAGGAACTCCGAGCCCCGGCGGCCCAGGTACTCCACCGTGATGAACGGATTCGGCAGATAGATGAACGGATGCTCCTCAAACTGGTGGTACGGCTCAACCACCATGAGGAACAGGGGTGCCATCATGCTCAGGGCGATTGTCAGCAGGGTGATGACCCGGGCGTGCAGCGGCTGCACGGCGGTTGAGAGGGCCATGCCCCAGCGCGCGACGGCCGCTCCAACATTGAAGTAAACGATCAGGTACAGGCACATCGCCAGCGGGCAGAGCACCTCGGGCGAGTCAAACGTCGTGCCGAAAAGGGGAATCTGCCCCAGCGTTGCTCCCGCCACGAGGGCCACGTTCCCGAGCAGCAGCACCAGTCCCCGCGCTCCTCCCGGATAAAACGGAGCGGCCAGCAGCCGCACCAGTGCATGACGGGGGAGCCGTCGGGCGATCCTCCGGGAGAGTTCGTCCGACTCCGTGACGAAGAACAGACCCGCCGCCGCCCAATGCAGCAAGGACAGGACGATCCCTGCCACGACCAACTCGTCAGACACCCGGCCGCCCCCCAACCACGACCCCAGGTATCCCACGGAGACGGCGATGCCCAGCCACAGCAGCACGAACTGCCCTTCGCAGATGAGCCGCAGCCCCGTACTGCGATTGTCCGCGTGGAACGTCAGATTGCTGACCGCCACCTGCTGGAGCAGCACCACATAGGAGAGCCCTGCCACCAGCCAGCAGGCCAGCCCCCACACGAACCACGGGTCCCCCCAGTCCACCACGTACTCCAGTGTCATCACCAGCCCCCAACTGGCGCTGAAGGCCATTACCAGCCCCCCCCAGCACCGCCAGCGAAATCAACGACTGCCAGACCCGCCCCTTGATGGCCGAGCCGATCGCCAACGCCGCCATCGACATCCCCAGCGAGGCCAGCACTCCCAGCGACAGCACCAACGCCACGTTGGCGATGTCGAACCCCTGCAGCAGCGCCGTGAACGACATGAACGGCGCAATCGCCGAATAGAACAAAAACGTCTGGAGCATCGCCGAGGCCAGCTTCCCCAGCACGATCTGACGGGGCGTCAGCGTGGTGATGATGAGCGGCTCGAACGTCGCCTCTTCGCGTTCGCTCAGCAGGCTGCGAAAGGCGCCGAACGGCACCACCACCAGGATCGCCGCCGACAGCACGATGAAGTAGCTGGCAAACAGCTCGCGGCCCGCACCCGCATACTCCAGCCGGGCTGCTCCCGGCACGAGTTGCAGCATCGACACCAGCCAGCTCACCAGCAGCAGGGCGAAAAATGTCCCCAGAAACTGCCGGCTGCGGAGCGCCTGCCGCGTCTCCTTGACAAAAATGGGATTGAGGCGGTCGAGGAGGCGATTGGTCCAATGCGCCGGCTGCTCAATCAGCCGCAGTGCGGCCAGGGCATCCGGAGTGACGGCGGCGGCCTCATCCGCGGTCGACGCAGTGGACATGGCATCCGCACGGAGAGAGAGGCCCTGTTTTGCCCCAGAAACATGACGGCCAGAGGATTGTAGCGAGTGACGACCAACGGCGGGAACCGTGCCGGTCCGGAAGCTCCGGGCGTCCGGGCGGGCACGCTGTTCCCGCGAGGATTGACCAATCTCCCCCACAGAGCCGCTCACGCAGGATCGGCCAGACAGCCGGCGAACGTGGTACTTTGCCCTCGACGCGGGAACAGCCCCCACGCCCCCAACAGCATGCCGCTCAGCAGCGCGATCGCCCCCCCCCACCAGAGCGCCCGCGGTCGATACGTCCAGATGACAAGGTGTTCCCCGGCGGACAACCGCACGCGCCGCTGCACCGGCGCGGCCGGGTTGCGGTCGGCCGGCGCGAAATCGGCCGCCGCATGCTCCGGTTCCTCCCCCCCCTCGCCCAGTGGGCGGCCATCAACCTCCACGCGCCAATCGCGCCACGGCAGATCGGTCAGCACGAGCGTTGCATCGGTCGGCGTGCGCACGGAGACGACGACCCGATTGGCCGCATACTCGTCCATCCGAACCGCGGCACCGGCCGCCGGCGGCTCCAGAAACACCCGCCCCAGGGCCCCTTCCAGACGGTAGAGATACAGCGGCTCGTGCGGTCCGCGCGCCCAGGCCGGGTTGAGGAACGGCTCCACGCCGCTCCAGAGGGACTCAATCGGCCAGTCGCGAGGCAAGGGCCGCATCGAAAGGAGGTGCGTCACGCCGGCCTGGCGGAGCCACTCGAACTGCGCCGGGAGATCGATTCCCGTGGGAGTCTGTTCTCCGGAGAGGAACTGCAGCAGCCGAGGGTCGGGAAGCCGGCCTCCCGCCAGGTAGTACGCCTCCGGACCAAAGCCCAGGTAGGGAGGCGTGGCAGCCACGCCGGTCAGCGTGGCGAGGTTGGGGCCGGGAGCCAGCATCCGCGCCGGTCCCCCCTCTCCCCTCCCGCGCAACAGCCCCGCAACGACCGACTGCTCCCGCCAGCGGATGATCGGCGGCATGGTGGTGAAGGTGTACCACTGGTGCCGGCTGACCCACCACAAGTCGGCAACGGTGACCCCCAGCACACTGGCCACGAGCATCCCGCGGAGGATCGAACTGCGCGGCAGCGATCGGGTCCGGAGCGGCGACAGGGACGACCCGCTCAGCAGCGCCACGGCCAGCGTCGTCAGCACTCCGTACCGCCCCGGTCCACGGAAGAACCCAAAACCGGGGAGATGTCGGGCCAGCGGCAGTAGCCACCCGGTCGCATACACCAGACCGAACAGACCGATCCAGGCGAGAACCTTCAGCCGGGGGTCGAGGGAGGTCCCGCGCCACCAGGGACGGATCAGCACCCACAGGGCCAGTCCCAGCGGCAACAGGCCGAAGTAGAGATGCGCCTCCACCTTGTTCGTTGCGGAGGGAATGCTCCCCCCCGAGATGGAATTGAGCGCCCGATCGGGATCCGCGTCCCGCGCGTACCAGATCCAGGGAGTCACTACCTGGCAGATGTACCAAGGGGGGAGATGCCCATACCCCGGGTCGAACTCCTCGTTGGTGCGGGTCCGCTGGCTGTCGCGTTTCAGCTCCCACGAAGGGAGGAGCTGCGGCGCCGCGAGAGCATAGCCGAACACGAGCATCATCGCCGACACGAGCCACCGGCGTGGACCGGCCGGCCGCGGGGGAGACGCCTCGTCCCTGGGGACCGCGGTCAGTTCCGGGAGGGACCCCGCCGCGTCCGCCTCACGCCGATGCCACCACCGACCGGCGAGGTACAGAAGCACAGCCACGGTGGTGATGAACGCCAGATGGTAATGTCCTGCCAGCAGCGAGAGCGTGAACGCCGCACTCAATCCCAGGGCGTACCGTTTGCGCTCCGTCTGGAACCAACTCTCCGCGCACCACAGCGCCAGCGGCAGGTAAACTCCGCCGATGATCGCCCATTCCAGACAGGCACGGGGAGGGAACCAGCCGTAGACATAGACGGTGGCGGCCAGGCCGGCGCCCGCGAGACTCAACCCCAGCCGCCGGGCGAGCAGCCACGTCGCCACGAAGGCGAGGACGTAGTGCAGCAAGTGGCTGGCGACGTAGGCGGTGTTCAGGTCGAACCAGCGATAGAGCAGGGGATTGAGGGGATAGAAGGGAGCGGTCTGGCTTTCGGCGACGAGCGGATACCCGTGCCCGGCGAGGGTGTTCCACAGGGGAAACTCGCCGGCACGCAGGCGGTCTGCAAAAAAGGCCTTCTGCGGGAGGAAGTAGGTGTAAGTATCTCCTCCAATGAACCCGCCCCCCTGCCACAGCTTGGACCAGAACAGGAACGTCAGCAGCGTTCCCAGGATGGCGGCCGTCAGGAGGTTGCGAACACTGTTCACGCGCGGGACGCCGGCCAAGGTTCGGAGTTCGGCAGTATTTGCCTGATTGGTACAGGGAGTGCTCGACTGGCACCCGTTCCCCCCGTCCCCGGCGAGCTTCCGGGCTGTAGGGAAACAGCTTCGACAATCTCGCCGAATTTCTCCCCTCTCGATCCGGTCAGACTTCCAGTCCCGTTGTAAGTCTGACCCGCCCGCTTTGCAAATCTTACACACACCTGGCAGGGAGGCCGTCGGATGTCGAGCGTCTCGGGATGGCTGATTGCGCTGGCAGCCGCGGCTGCTCCGGCCCCGCGCGGAGAGGTGTTGGACTTCAGCGCCCGTTGGTGTGGGCCGTGTCAACAGATGGCGCCGCTGGTCGCCCGTCTGGAGCGCGAGGGGCTGCCCATCCGCTCCGTGGACGTGGACGCCCAGCGCGACCTGGCCGCCCGCTTCAACATCAACCGGCTGCCGACGTTCGTTCTGGTGGTGGATGGCCGCGAGGTCGCCCGGCATACCGGCCCCCTCTCCGAACACGATCTGCGAACGTGGCTGGCGCAGATTCCGCAAGCCTCACCGGATGCGGTCCCGGCGGCTGATGACAATCCACCTGCGACCACGGCCCCCTTCGTGGCGGACCAGCAGGTGAGGCTGGGCTCCCCACAACCAATCACCCGAGCGCTGAACGACCTCCCGCGCTCCGTCGATCCCGTTTCCGAAACCCGTCCCGCGCCGCAGCGGGAGTCGCTGGCCGTTGCCCACACTGAGCCCCGCCGTGGCCTGTGGCCCTTCAGCGGGTTGGGAGGGAAAACTTCCCAGCCCGGTGAGCCGCTGGCCGGGGAGATTCGCGCCAGCGACGCCCCGCTCGTCGAACCGGCCCCCGCCTCCCCCCCTCCGGACCCCGCCATGGCCTCCAGCGTGCGGTTGCGGGTGACGATCGACGGCCGCATCAACCTGGGATCGGGAACAGTGGTCGAAAGCGTCGGCGGTCGCGCGCTGATCGTGACCTGCGGGCACATCTTCCGCGGCTTTACCGACCAGAGCCGGATCGAAGTCAACCTGTTCGAGAACGGCCATGAACAGTCGCTGCAAGGACGGCTGGTGAAGTTTGACCTGGAGGCGGACGTCGGACTCGTCGAGGTAGAAGGGGGGCGCGATCTGCCAACGGTGCTCGTAGCGCGGGACGTCCAGCGCGCTCATGAACAGGAGAAAGTGATCAGCATCGGGTGCAGCGGCGGACAACCTCCCTCGCGCGAAGAACTCGTCGTCACGGCGGTCAATCCCTACCTCGGTCCCGACAACCTCGAATGCACCGGCATTCCGGTCCAGGGCCGGTCCGGCGGGGGCCTGTTCCGCCCGACGGGCGAACTCGTGGGCGTGTGCATCGCCGCCGACCCGGCACGCAAGCGCGGCGTGTATGCCGGCCTGAAGGCAATTCACGACCTGCTCGCTCAGGCCGGGAAAAGCCACCTGTACCGCACGCCGGAACCGGCGGCCGTCGCTGCAATCCCCGCCGACTCTTCCCTCACCCCCAGCGTCGCCGCAACGCCTCATCCCGCCGAGCAGCCGCCCCAGCGATCCCTCTTCGGAGACGTCCTCCCCTCGGGGAACCTTCCGCCTCGCGACGTCCCCCCGATTGGCGAGTGGCAGAACGCCCCCCCCACCGCCGCCTCGCTCCCCACCGCCGCGCCCAACTCTTCCAGCCCTTCCAGCCCTTCCAGCCCTTCCAGCCCTTCCAGCCCGGTCGCCCTGGGACCGGAGGCGGAAGATGCGGAAATCGTCTGCATCATTCGTCCGCGGCGACAACCCGAGAGCGCCAGCCAGGTGGTGATTATTCACCAGGCCAGCCCGAAGATGCTCGCCTATCTCCGTGGCGAACTGGGCGCTGCGAATGCCGGTGGAGCGTCACTCCTCTCCACGCGAGAACAACCCTGGGGCGTGGGCGATACGCCGACGGCCATCCCTGTGCCGGAGCCGCCGCAGCGCCAGCCCTTCGACCGCGCCAGCGCCACCCTCATCCACCGACAGCCCGATCTGGAAGCTACGGTGCTCACCGCTCCCTTCCAGCCCCGACGCTACGTCCGGTCGCGATGACGCCGGATCGGATTGCGCTGAGGGCTCCGCGAAACCGCTCGCCCTGAGGCATCTCCCCTGCGCCCGTTCGACACGCCGTCCCCCCGCGGTTGCCTTGCCGACCGCGCGGAACGATAATCAGGGTGCCTGTCCGTGTTTGTCTGAGTGCGGACCCTGCCGGCCGACTGCTGGAGCCTCTGCTCGGCTCACCCGTCGGAAGCGGCCGAAACATACACTCGGGCCGCCTGTGCCCCGTGCCACCCGAGATCAGCCTATGAGCGTCGCCGACGCCTCCTCCGCTGCCACTGCCAGCCTCCCCACCCTCCAGGTTGTCGAGGACGCCACCTGCACCTTCTGCGGCTGCGTCTGCGACGACATCGACCTGACCGTCGACCTCGAGGCCAAACGCATCACCGAGGCCAAACGGGCCTGCGTGCTGGGCAAGGCATGGTTCTTCAATCACCACATTGAAGAGCGTCCGGAGGCAATGATCGAAGGACGTCCCGCCAGCTACGCCGAGGCGATCGACCGGGCCGTCGACATCCTCCTCCGGGCCGACTACCCCGTCACCTACGGCCTCTCGGACACCACCTCCGAGGCGCAGCGCGTCGCCGTCGCCATCACCGACTGGATCGGCGGCACGGTGGATACCACGACCTCTGTCTGCCACGGCCCCTCCGGGTTGGCCTTCCAGGCGGTCGGCGAAGTCACCTGCTCGCTGGGGGAGATCAAGAACCGCGCCGATTGTCTCCTCTTCTGGGGGGGCAACCCCGCCGAGAGCCACCCGCGGCATTTCACCAAGTACAGCCTGATGCCCAAGGGGGAGTTCGTCCCCAACGGCCGCAAGGACCGCTACGCCGTGCTGATCGACGTCCGCAAGACCAAGTCCGCCAAGGCGGTGGACCTGTTCCTGCAGATCAAGCCCAAGTCCGACTTCGAGCTGGCCTGGGCCTTGCGGGCGCTGGCCAAGGGGATCGATCCCGACCCCTCGGTCGAGCAGAAGACCGGCGTCAAGCTGGAAACCCTCCGGGAGCTGATGAAGCGGATGAAGCACTGCCGCTTCGGGGCCATCCTGTTCGGCATGGGAGTCACCATGACCCGCGGCAAGCACCTCAACAGCGAAGCGGTACTCGCGCTCGCACGGGACATGAACCGCCACACCCGCTGGGTCGCCAAACCGATGCGCGGCCACGGCAACGTCACCGGCGCCGACAACGTCGTCACCTGGTCCACCGGCTACCCCTTCGGCGTCAACCTCGGCCGCGGCTATCCCCGCTTCAATCCCGGCGAGTTCACCACCACCGACCTGCTCGCGCGGGGAGAGGCGGACGCCGCCCTCATCATCGCCTCCGACCCGATGAGCAACTTCTGTCAGGCGGCCCGCGAGCACCTCAAACGCATCCCGGTGATCGTCCTCGACCCCAAGCTCAGCGAGACGGCCAAGATCGCCACCGTGGCGTTCACCACGGCGACCTACGGCATCAATACTCCGGGAACGGTGTACCGCATGGATGACGTCCCGATCCCCCTGCGGCCGGCGTTCGAGTCCCCTTACAAGAGCGACCTGGAGATTCTGACGGCGATCGAACGCGGCATCCGTGCACGACAACTGGCGGGCTGAACGGCACTCCCCGGGAGAGGACCTCCCGTCCTCCCTGGAAGAGGATGGGAGGTGCCGAAGGTGGGACTCGAACCCACACGTCCTTTGGGGACACCGGATTTTGAATCCGGCGCGTCTGCCAATTCCGCCACTTCGGCGCGGAGCAGGGAGTTCGCAACGCCGCTCGCCAGCAGCGACGACGGGGAACTCTCCCGCGGGGGCCACTATTGCGGAGGACTCCGCGCGGGTCAAGCGGCCGGTGAGCAGATCCCCTCCGCCCCTCCGCGGGCGGAACCATCCGCTTCTGTCGCCGCTCGGCGGGACGGGTGGCCAGCGACCGCTTGCGGGCGCCGCGCCGTCCGCGGGCGGAGAGTCTTGCGCCGGTCGGGTTCCCAGGGGTTGCCGTCCGTGCCGGGGTTCCTTTCACGGGGTTGCTTTCATCCTGACCGATCGACCGGGGATGGGGGGGGACACCCTCCTCCGGAGCGAAGAAAACCGCATCATTCATCGAAAAACGCCGCTCTCGGGAACACACAGGGAGGTTGCTCCCGGTGCTGTGGCGAGTTGCGTCTTCCGCAGTCGTCCGATGGTCGGCTGATGAAGGGAGTTGCTGGAATTTGAGTCAGAGCAATAATTTAGATGGCAAATTGCGGCAGTAGTCTCTAAGGTAAGGCCATCCAGAGCGCGGTCGGAAGTCCGGACGACTCGAGGATGTTCGGACTTTTCACCAGACCAGACAGGGGAATGACTCCCCGCAGCAGGGGCCTGTCATTCCTCGCTGCTTCGGACGCATCGTCTCGTTCCTCGGAGCGACGTCCGATGTTCCTGCCAAAGGACAGGTTTCGGCACTGGAATGGACAGTCTCTACGATCATGTCGTGCCTGCACACGCCACGGCCCAACTGTTGCTTCATCAGCCGGGCGGGAACCCCCGCGTCTTCCCGCTGGCCGCGGACCGCCGCAACACCATCGGCCGCGCCACCGATTGCGAGGTTCGTCTGTTCGACGAGCATTGCAGCCGCGAGCACGCCTTCATCCAGTATGCCGAGGGGGAATGGCTGATCGTCGACCTCGGCAGCCGGAATGGAACGCTCGTCAACGGGGAACGGATTCAGCGCCACTCGCTGGAGGAAGGAGACGTGATCGCCGTGGGGAGCACCTGGCTGGTGTTCTCCCTGGTTCCCCACGGGGGCGCCTCGTATGACGAGATTCCGCCGGAGAGCGACACGAGCTTCGTCACACCGCTGGTGAGCAACGTTTCCAAATCGGCTCCTCCGCTTCCTCTGCCGGGACGTTCCCATGCTTCCGGCCTGGGACTGGAGCGCAGCCCGGATGACACGGTCAGCCATCTGCGGGGGGAACGGACGACGGTCGTTCGCACCCGGTTCCGGGAGCCGGACGCCCTGATCGGCGAGAGTTCGGCGCTGCGCAGCGTGTTACAACAGGTGAGCCATGTCGCTGCGTCCGTCTCCACCATTTTGCTCCGTGGCGAAACGGGGGTGGGCAAGGAGCTGATCGCACGGGAGATTCATCGGCAGAGTCCCCGCCGGAATGCGCGGTTTGTGTGCGTGAATTGCGCAGCCCTCAGCGAGACTCTGCTGGAAAGTGAACTGTTCGGCCACGAACGGGGGGCGTTCACCGGCGCCACCGAACAGCGGCGGGGGAAATTCGAACAGGCGGACCAGGGGACCATCCTGCTGGATGAAATCGGGGAGATGAGTCTGGCCGCGCAGGCCAAGTTTCTGCGCGTGCTGGAGGGGCATCCTTTTGAGCGCGTCGGAGGACACGTCCCGATCCAGGTGGATGTGCGGGTGATCGTAGCCACCAATCTCGATCTGGAAGCCGCAGTCCGCGAAGGCCGTTTTCGCAAGGACCTCTATTTCCGCGTCAACGTCCTGCCGATCGAGGTCCCCCCGCTCCGCGTCCGCAAGGAGGACATTCCCGCGTTGGCCACGTACTTCGTCCAGCGGATCGCGGCCCAGCAGGAGCGGCTGGTCCCGTCGATCACGCCGGCGGCGCTCGAACGTCTGGCCAGTTATGACTGGCCGGGCAACGTCCGTGAATTGCGGAACACGCTTGAACGGGCGATGATCCTGCGGAACTGCCCCACCATCGACGCCGCCGACCTCGACTTCTCCGGCCTTGACACCGATCCCCTCGACGAGACCCGCTACGAGGGACTCTCCATCGAGACGGTGGAGATGCAGCACATCCTGCGGACGTTGAAGATGACCCGCTGGAACAAGAGCAAGGCAGCGGCGATCCTGGGCATCGAACGGTCCACCCTCGACCGCAAACTCAAGCGGCACGACGTCCAGCGGCCGGCCGAGTTCGCACGCTGAGCAGACCGACCGAAGCACGAAGCACCACGCACCGTTGGGACACCCCCCCCGCGCCGCAGTTGAGGCGGCTGATTTATTCTGCCGCCGCCCGGCGCTCCGCCGCCCGCACGTGCAACAGCACCGGCGGCGTGGCCACGCCCCCTCCCGCGGCCGTCCGCAAGTGGAACAGACGCGATTGCTCCGGCACCCACGGCGCGCAGGTGAGGAAGAACTCCCGCTCCGTCTGCCCCTCGAGCAGCATCAGCCCGTTGAGACCGATGTTGTCCACATAGACTCCGTGCGGCAGGTTGCGGCCGGAGTCCTCCTTTCCGAACTCGATCTCCCCCTGGTGCTTGAGCCGCTCCACGGCCACCTTGAGCATGATCGTTTCGCCGGGGTGAATCTCGAATTCGAGCGGTCCTTCGGGCGGAGCAGCGAACAGCGGAGCACCGCCCGGCGCGGGGAGAATCCTCGCGGTCAGGGCCGGTTCGCCCCCCAGACTGATCTTCCCCAGCCCATTGCCCGGATGGGAGACCCGTTCGCCATTGATCTCCGCCGTGGCGGCGGTGATCGAAATCCCCTGGTTCTGCGGCGTCGGCTCAGGAGCGTCCGGCGCACAGTGGATCACGCCGAAGGCGTCGATCTGTCCCGCTTCGATCACAATCGGCGTGGAAGCGGTAAAGCCCGGCGGCAAGCCCGTCAACTCCACGGTGATGGGACCGTCAAAGTTGTCCCGGCGCTCGGCGGAGACGCGGAATTCCTTCCATCCCCCCGGAGGGAGCTGGGGATTGACATCATGCAGCGTGACGCGGAAATCCGGCTGCGGCGGGCGAATCAGCAGCCGGTAGGTGTAGTCCTCCCCCTCGAATCCTCGCACATCCCGAATCCGCACCAGGTATTCGCCGTCGGCCGGGGCGGTGAAGAAGAGTTTGGAATCGGCATCCTGGGTGCGGCGGCTCTCGTCGTCGTTCTCGAAATACAGCGGGAAGACCGGCAGCCCGTTGGGGATCAGCCGCGTCCCCGGCGGATAGGGCTGGACGATGTAACACGGCTCTCCCAGCGCGTGCGCCAGCGGCGTGGTGTCGAAGTAGCCCCAGCGGTTGCCGCGCCCGGGATAGACGTTGAACCCGGAGTCCGGTCCACGGGGATACATCCACAGCTTGACGACTTCCCCATTGGCGTACAGATACTCGTTGAGTTCCATTTCCTCCCAGTGGAATAACCGGAAGTCACCCACCTCGTCGGCATTTTTGCCGCGGAACGTGAAGTACGAATCCCTGACGGCCTGCAACAGCAGCCGCTCGATCGGCCGTCCCTCGGCGTCCAGCACTTCCAGAAATGAATCGAGCGGCGATTTGGACCGGGCGGCGTTCACTTCCAGGACCCACTCTTCGCCGGCCCGGGCGGTGAAGCGGTACAGATCAACGTCGGCGGCCTCGCCGAGGCGACCAGAGATACGACCGTTGATTCGCACCGGCGGATCGACCCGGTGGGCGTGCAGCGGATCATTGTTCGGCTCCACCTCCTCAAACGCCGACATCGGTTCGTCCTCGGCCGCCGTGAACGTCTTCGCCGGTGCGGCGGGAGAGCGCGGGGCCGGTGGAGGAGGTGGCAGGTCCGCCAGCCGCACCGTGGTCAACGATCCGTCCATCGCACCGAGCACGAACTGGCCGTCCTCCGCTCCTCCGGCGACGGCCGCTGCGCTGACGACCCCTTCTGCGCGGCGCAGGTACAACTCGGTATACCGCTGCGTCTCCCACACCTTCACGGTGCGGTCCTCCGCGGACGAGATCAGCCTCCGGCCGTCCGCGCTGAAAGCAAGTTGGACGACCGCTCCTTCGTGGGCGAAGCGGGAGATGAGCAGCGGATTGATCCGCGGCTTGTCGCGCGATACGAACCGCCACACGCGGATGCGGTTGTCGGCCCCGCCGGCAACGATGAACCGGCCGTCCGGACTGAAGGCGACGCTGTACTGCTCCTTCAGCGGCTGGCCGAGGGTGTCCATCCGCTCCCCATCGGCGACGCGCCACACCTTGCAGGTGTCGTCGGCGCTCGCCGAGGCGAGAAATCGTCCGTCCGGACTGAAGGCCACATCGTACACGGCGCCGTTATGACCGCTGAGAGTCCGCAGCGGCGTTCCCGATTCCACGTCCCAGAGGATGATCTGCCGATCGTAGCTGCACGTCGCCAGCACGCGGCCGTCCGGAGAGAGTTCGGCGTCGTACAACAGGTCCCGGTGCCCGCGGAATTCGCGGACCAGTTCGCCGTCGGCCAGCCGCCACAGGGCCGCCACCCCCCCCAGCCCGGCGACTCCGGAGGCGGTCACCAGTTGCTCCCCGGCGGCGTCAAAATGAACGGCCGAGACCTTGCCGGGATACGAGCCGATCGTCCGCGGTGCAGCGGCTGAGGCAGGCTCGAGGGGCAGAGGATGCAAGGTCACGGACTGGTAGCGCCCTACGGCGAGCGTCCGCCCATCGGGGGAAACGGCCACCGCGGCGATCGGCCGCAGGTCCGTCCGGGAGACGATCTCCGGCACATGCAGCGTCAGCCGATCCGGTTCGGCCCCGTCGGGTCCCTTGGCCCCGGCATCGATCCACTCCGCCAGCAGCGCGATCTCGTCGGCCGTGGGGGCCGGTTCCCCCTCGGGAGGCATCTTCGGTTCCACGGCTCCGGTCAGCACGCGAATCATGCGGCTGGAGGCGGAGTCCCCTGGCAGGATCACCGGTCCGTGCTCGCTCCCCTGTTGCAGATCGGTATAGGAATCGACCGAGAATTTCCCGTCCCGATCGGTCGGATTGTGGCAGCCGGCGCAGTATTTCCGCAGCAGCGGAGCCACGTGCCGACTGTAGTCCGGCGGTGGAGTCTCAACCGCGGCCAGTTGCGCCGCCAGTCCCGCCAGTACGCCCCAACCGATCATCCACCGCATGACAGACCTCCCCGAGCGAAGACGTAACGTCCTCAGTATAGGGAGAGGAACCGATCGGTTGCATCCGATGCGTGTCGGACGCTCAGCTCTCCGCTCGCAACTCCCGGATGTATCGCCCCAGCGCCATCAGCGGGAACGACACCCGATAGAGGTGATACCGGAGGTAAAAGACCTTCGGGAATCCCGTGCCGGTGAACTCCGGTTCTTCCCACGTGCCATCGGGTAATTGCCGTTGCAGCAGGTACTGCACTCCCCGGCGAACGGCTGAAGAGTTTGTGCGGCCGGCGGCCATCAATCCCATCACGGCCCAGGCGGTTTGAGAGGGGGTGGTCGGTCCCACGCCCCGCAGAGTCGGATCGTCGTAACTGAGGGGGGATTCGCCCCAGCCTCCGTCGGCTTGTTGTTTCGATTCCAGCCAGTCGGCCGCGCGTTGCAACCGGAGGTCGTGCGCCGCAATGCCGATCGCCCTCAGCCCCACCAGACACTGCCAAGTCCCATAAATGTAGTTGACTCCCCAGCGTCCGTACCAGGCATGGTCAGACTCCTGCTGCTGCCAGACGAACGCCAACGCCCGCTCGATGGCGGAATGTGATTGCACTCCCAGCCGGCCGAACATCTCCAGCACGCGGGCAGTGATGTCGGCGGTGGGGGGATCGATCATGGCGTTGTGATCGGCAAACGGGACGCGAGTGAGCAACTCGCGGGTGTTGTCGGCGTCAAACGCGCCCCACCCGCCGTTGCGGCTCTGCATCACGAGCAGCCACCGCACGCCGCGGCGAATGGCTTCGAGCGTCGGTTGGAGGGCGGCGATGTCGGCCAGGGTGCGGGCGGCCGTCTCGCGCTCCTGAGCGCCCCGCAACGTCCGGTCGCTCCAGCGCCCCGCGGGACGACGCGCGGTGAGTACGGCCGCCGGCGAATCGTCACCCAACCTGCTGCGGCCGTCTGAACGGGAAGGGGCGGCCTGCGAACCGGGTTGGCTCACCAAGGTCGCCGTGTAGGCCGTTCGTTCCGCACCTCCCAATGACTCCGCCAACGCCATGACAACCATCGCCGTATCATCGACGTCCGGATAGAAGTCGTTGCGGAACTCGAAATACCATCCCGCCGGATCCAGATGCGGATGCCGCTGCTGCCAGTCGCCGCGGCGGCGCGATTCCTTGGAAAGGAGCCACTCGGCGCCCCGGCGAATCGCAGGATGGCTGGGCGGAACGCCGGCATCGCGGAGCGCCAGAATCGCAATCGCCGTATCCCAGACGGGCGAGTGGCATGGTTGCAGCCGGTCGGTCTCCCCCTCCGAGATCGTCAGCTTTTCCAGTTCGTGAAGCTGCTGCACCACCAGCGGGTCGTCTTCCGCGTATCCCAGGCAGCGGAGCGCCACGATGCTCCAGATGATTGGGGGGAAGATTGCTCCCAGACCGTCGCTGTCTTGAAGCCGGTCCAGCATCCACTCGGCGGCGCGGCGAATGGCCCGCTGCCGCAAAGGCTTGATCCGAACCGATTCCAGCCACTTCCAGCAGCGGTCGACGCCGCGGAAGAAGGCCCCCCAGTCGATCCAGTGTCGCTGCCTCAGATCGTCCAGCACGGCGCACTTCGGCATCGAGACGGGGAGCCGCTCGGGAGCATCCAGAAACAACTCGTCGATCCGGTGCTCGCGCGGCAGCGGGCGGCAGGGCTGAAAGGCCCACAGCAGGCTCAACGGAACGACGATGGTCCGCGACCAGGCGGACATCTGACTGATGTGCAGCGGAGCCCACCGCGGCAGCAGCATGATCTCCGGCGGGACGGCCGGACACTGCCGGTATGAGATAATCCCCAGCAGCGCGAGATAGTAGCGGGTAAAGCTGTTGACCTTCTCCGCACCGCCGGCGGCGCGGATCGCTTCCCGCGCCCGGACCATCGGTTCCGATTCCGGATCGTGCCCTGTGATCTTGAGGGCCAGATACGCCTTGACCGAAGCGCTGATTTCCAGCGGACCGCTGGGGAACAGTCCCCAGCCGCCGTGGGGCTGCTGCTTCTGGAGGAGATACCGGGCGGCACGCACCGCCGCCTCCGATTGCCCGCGCCCCAGCCACGCCAGCAGCAGGATGTACTCCGATTCGAGGATCGTGTCCCCCTCCAGCTCCCCCACCCAGTACCCTTCCTCGTGCTGCTGGGCGAGCAGCCAGTCGCGCGTGCGATGAACGGCTTGGAGCAGTTCGTCGCGATCAGTCGTGGTGGTCGCCCGGGGAACCGCCACCTCAGACGATTCTTCCGACACAGGAACCGGACGGGACTCCGGGATCTCCAGCGACAACGGAGGCCGCAGTCGGCTGGACCAGGGGGAACCGAAGCTCATGACACCGGCTTTCCGTTCGTACACAGACGGCCGTCCGACCGAAACGTCCTGTTCGGCGGGACCATCGACGGGCGGGATGCTATGGGAGGGCCCCGCAACGCCGCAAGCTCAGTCTGTGACGGACATTCCGCCGGCAGGACGGCGCACCACACCGGAGCGAGACGCCCACAGGCCCCACCGGAAGGCCATAGGGAAGGTCGGCGGCCGCCGTCCCGGGATCAGACGGACTCAGGGTGGACCGCGGGCGGGATGTCAACGCCGGTGCAGACATCGACGGCTTACCTCCTATCCGGGGAGCGGGAATTGGAAGCAGGCCGAAAGACGACAACCGCACTCAGCAGATAGTTGACCGTCACCCCCGCCGCGATGCCGCACACAGCCGCGATGGCGGGATGTCGCACCACCTCCCCCCAGGAGTTCCACAGGTAGCTCGACACGCTCCAGTTGACGATCGCCCCCAGCCCGCAGGAGAGGCAGAACAGGGCGTACTGCTTGAGGATCGGACCGGTCTGTGCCCCGGCGAAGGTGAAGTGGCGGTTGAGGAAGAAGTTCCAGGTCATGGCCACGAGGATGGACGCCGCCCGCGCCCACTCAAACTCCAGCCACCGTATCAGCAGCGTCAGCACGGTCAGGTCGATGACCATTCCGCTAGCCCCGACGGCGCCGAACAGCAGCGGCTGGGCCCACTTCCCCAGCCGGTAGCGGTACAGCCGCCCCAAGTGCCGCAGGTAATTCACCTGCTCTTGGAGAGACAGCTTGCTCTCGCCGTGGAGTCGGTCCTGAAAATGAATGGGAATCTCCCGGACGCGCTGACAGCGGCACTTGACCATCAGTTCCAGGCCGATCTTGTAGCCAATGGGATCCAGCGGCTCAGCGGACTGAAACGTCTCCCGGCGGAGAGCGAAGAAGCCGGCCATGGGGTCGCGCACCGTCGTCAGCGGGCGGGCCAGCAGCGTCGCCACCTGCGAATTGAGCCGACGGAACAGCCCCCACTGGTCGTCCGTTCGACCGCCGGCGACGTAGCGGCTGCCGATCACGAAGTCCCCCTGCTGTTCCAGCAGGGCCGCGACCAGCTCGGGAACTTTCTCCGGCGGATGGGAGAGATCGGCGTCCATGCAGACCAGAATCTCTCCCCGGGCCTCCTGCATCCCGCGAACCACGGCGCTCGACAGTCCCCGTTCCGTCGTCCGGACAATCAGCCGCACCGGATGCTCCTCCGCCAGTTTCGCCATCACCTGGGGCGTGTCGTCGGGGCTGTTATCATCGACGACGATGATCTCGGCCGACATCCCCGCCTGCTGGAGAGCGGCATGCACGCGGGGGATGAGGAGCGGGAGGTTCTCCGCCTCCCGGTAGGCCGGCACGATCACCGACACCAGGGGGACGGCGGACTGCTCTGCCGAGAAGGTCATCAATCCGGGATGCGTCACGGGTGCGACCGAATGAGTGGGCCTTTGGGTGGCAAGCTGGCATGGTCGATGGCGGAGGGGAGTCGAGGGCATCCAGGACTCGCCGTAAGAACCGGTTTTGACCGACAGCCAGATGAAAGTCTGTCAGGACGCCCTGACTTTTCCACCCTGGGGTGGATTCAATCGATGGGTTGCCCCGTGGCAACTGCGACTGAAGCACTTTCACAACCTCGCCGGGGAGAGGGTTCCCACCAAAGCCCGCCGACGGCGTCGGCGGGAACCTCACCCCTGCTCCAAGGGAAAGGGGTTTGAGAATTGCTCCCGGAACAGTGGTCGCAGCTCTCCTGCTGGAGGGCATTGGAGCCACGCCGCGCTTGCAGCAGGAACGCTCGCAGAAGGAAGGACGTCATGGCCTGCCAGGGAAAGAGCCTCCCCGCCGAAGTGGGTGGCTTACGCCAGGCCGAACTCCGCCAGCAATCGTCGCGGCGCACCGATGCCGACCACGACCACCTCTCCCAGACAGGTCTGAGCCGCAGGGGCCTCAAACCCGCGCTTGCGGGCCACAAACGTCGCCGTCACGTCCGCACGCACGCAGGGGTCCCCCGGCACGCCCGTGTCGGCGTCCAGGCCGCTCGGCAGGTCCACGGCCAGCACGCGCCGGCCGCTGCGGTTGATCGCCGCGATCGCGGACCGGAGGGGTTCCCGCACTTCGCCGCGCGAACCGGTCCCCAACAGGGCGTCGACGATCCACGCAGCCGGCTGCAACAGACCTTCCAGCATCTCCGGCGGAGGCGCCGCCTGGAACGTCTCCACCGTCAGGCCGCTCTGCCGAACGACCCGGGCATTCACGGCGGCGTCCCCCCCCAGCCGCTCGGGGTCCGCGAACAGCAGGACCCGCACGTCGCAGCCGGCCACGTCCAGATGCCGGGCGATGACGAAGCCGTCCCCGCCATTGTTCCCCGGCCCGCAACAGACGACCACCGGGCCGTGGACGCCGCGGGCCAGCAGCAGCTCGGCGCAACCGCGCCCGGCGTTCTCCATCAGTGCGATCCCCGGCAGGCCGTACTCCTCGATCGCCCGCCGGTCGATCTCGCGAACCTGGGAAGTGGTGAGCGTCGGCTCAAACTTCGTCATGACTGAACTGCGTCCGGCGATAGTAGGCCACCGTATTCGCCAGACCCGTCGCTAAAGGGACCCGCGGCTCCCAGCCCAGCACCTGCCGCGCCTTGGTGATGTCCGGACAGCGGCGGCGCGGGTCGTCCTTGGGAAGCGGACGAAACTCCAGCGGACTCTTGGAACCGGTCACCTCCAGCACCGCCTGCGCCAGCTCCAGCATCGTATTCTCGACGGGGTTCCCCAGATTGATCGGTCCGATCTCCGCCTCCTGATCCATCATGCGGATCAGCCCTTCGATGAGGTCGTCCACGTAGCAGAAGGAGCGGGTCTGATGCCCCTCGCCATAGATGGTCAGCGGCTCTCCCCGCAGCGCCTGCATGATGAAGTTGGAGACGACCCGGCCGTCGTGGGGGTCCATCCGCGGCCCGTAAGTGTTGAAGATGCGGACAATCCGCACCTCGACCCCGTGAGCGAGGTGATAGTTCATGCACAACGACTCGGCCACGCGCTTCCCCTCGTCATAGCAGCTTCGCGGACCGATCGGATTGACGTTCCCCCAATAGTCCTCCCGCTGCGGATGGACTTCCGGGTCGCCGTAGACCTCCGAGGTGGAGGTGTGCAGCAGCCGCGCCCGGCACCGCTTGGCCAGCCCCAGCATGTTGACCATCCCCACCGTCGAGGTCTTGATGGTCTTGATCGGGTTGTACTGGTAGGCGACAGGGGAGGCGGGACAGGCCAGGTTGTAGATCTGCTCGCACTCGATGTACAGCGGCTGTACGATGTCGTGACGGATCAGCTCGAACCGCGGCCGCCCCAGCAGATGGTGGATGTTCGCCTTGCGCCCGGAAAAGAAGTTGTCCACGCACAGGACTTCATCCCCCCGGTCGAGCAGCCGCTCGCACAGGTGACTGCCGAGGAAACCCGCCCCGCCGGTGACAACAATGGTGGCCATCGCCCAGATCACTCCCTGCGTGGTGGGGGACAGGTGGAGACCGACGGCCCTCCAGCGACCGTGCGCGGGCGCCACCCACCCTCGGCCGACGCCGCAGCGCCGGACGGACACCGCAACTCTCCGCTGACCCCCCTCCTCCGAGGAGAACACCGACGCCTCCAGCGCTCCCCCAGCCCTGAAGGAGTCGCCGCCGGGCGGACAGCCGCGACCGGCAGTTTAGGAAGGCCCGCATGAACTCGGCAATCCTGCTCATCGCGCACGGCAGCCGCCGCCCGGAAGCCAACGCCGACCTGCTCGAGGTGGCGCGGCTGCTGTCGGAACAGCGGCCCGACCTGCTGGTGGAGACCGCCTATCTGGAGCTCGCCGCGCCGGACATCCCCACGGGGGCGCGGCGGTGCGTGGAGCGGGGGGCCCGGGAGGTCCGGCTGCTGCCGTACTTTCTCTCCGCCGGCGCGCACGTGCAGGAGGACTTGCGGGCCTACCGGGAGCAGTTGGCACGCGAGTATCCGGAGGTGCGGTTTGTCTGCTGCCCGCCGCTGGGCTTCGACCCGCGGCTGATCGCCGTGCTGCTGGAACGGCTGGAGCAGCAGATGTGAGGAACTGCGAGCTTGACCGCTCTCCACCCGCTTTCTGACGTCGGTGCGGCTGAGTCCCACCACATCCCCCGGCATCGATGCTCGCATCGTAGTGTGCCAACGGAAACAAACCCACGAACCCGGAGTTCGAGAATTCGTTGTCCACTGACTTGATTGACGAGCGTGACTGTGGCTGGTAATTCGCTCGAGAAGTCGAGGAGGCTCCGCCACTCAAGACAAGAGCGGTCAGGGGCATATCAACCGCCCCCCCCCCATCAAACTCCGGACCCCATTCGTCGTGGCTCTTTGGCGGTGGCAGCGATCGTGTTCGCGATCGCTGGATGGCTTGCTGCCTTGATCCCGCGTTCCAATGGGGCGTCGTCTCAGTCGCTCTCGCTTCTGACGGCATCGCCGAGCGTATATGACTTTGGTTTCACGGATCCGGGTCGCACTCTCCAGGCTTCTTTTGAGCTCAAGAACGTCAGTCCCGACAGCGAAATTGAAGTAACGAACGTAATAAGCGGATGCGGGTGCCTTGTCCCCCGGCTCACCTCCTCGAGAATCAACCCACATGGACCGCAACGGCTGAACGCCTTTTTCCAGGTACCCGCTGAACCTGGACCGACGTCCAGAACGATTCGTGTGGAATACCGCACCGATCGGGGACAGGCATCGCACCCGCTGCACCTGACGGTGGTGGCTCATGTTCGGAAGGCATTGGTCCTCACGCCAGACCATTTGCATTTCAAGCTGAAGCGGGAGGCGCTTCGAGCGTTAGAGTGGCAGAGCGACTCCATCCTGGTCGAGTCGCCTGCAGCACCTGCTGAAGAAGCCGCCTCGGCGGGAGCGGAAATCCGCGTCATGGGGGTGAAAACATCCGCGGCCGATCTCAAAGCCGATCTGAAGCGAGATCATCGGCAGTGGACGGTTACGGTGGTGTTCGATCCCGCGAACTGGGATGGGCAAACGTGGGAAGAGCGCGTCTATTTGCAGGTCGCCCGAGGGAGTGAAACTCCCTTCGTCTACCCAGTCCCCATCCTCATCTCACTGCCTTCAACGGAGGACCTCCCATGAAGAGCATCGTCATGCCCCCGCCGCCCCCACCCGGCGGGGGCGACCGCCCCTCCCCCTCAATAGCGGGGGATGCTTGCATCGATGGTCTGGGCCCACAGGTCGATGCCGCCGGCCATGCTCTGAGCCTGCTCAAACCCCTGCCGCCGCAGCCACGCGGCGACGCGGAAGCTCCGCCCGCCGTGATGGCAGTAGACGATGATGTGCCGCGAACGGTGCGGTTCCAGTTCCGCGACGCGCTCCGAAGCAGTGGAGGATTCATTTAGGGAGCAGCCGGTTGGACGTCCGCACGGACGGTGAGGATCAGCACGGGCTGCGTCGGATCGTTCGTGTGAACTGCCAGTGTGCGGATGACGGGGCCATGAAGCCCCCGCGGGTGCAACTGAGCCACGATCTCCGCTGTTCCCGCGGGGGGAACCGCCTGTTGGGGAGCGTGCATCACTTGGAGGCAGGCCGCACAGCCCACGCGGATGCGCTCCACCTGCAGGGGCCGACGACCGTGATTGTGAATCTTGAAGCGACAGAGGGCCGGCTGGTCAGTCCCGATGCGCCCCAACTCGACGAAGGAGTCGTCGCAGGCGATGCGGGGATTCCACAAACCGCTCCGTTGAGCGAATTTCACTCCAGTCCGCACAATCATCAGCAGAAGAAACCCCAGCGCCATCAGCGCCGCGACTCTTGGAACTGTCGCGATTCTGGAAGGCGGAGGAGAGCGGTCGGGTGTATCTGCGGACATGCCGTAGGCCTATTCGCCGTGTGCGGACTCCACCACACACACGACGGTCGAAAGTTCGACGCAGGTGGACTCATAGCAACCTGTACAACAGGCGCACGTCTCGCCAAAACCACTCGATCCGTCTTCACAACAGACATAGTTCTCGGGAACGCAGTTCCCATGACAGCAGTAGTAACCGGGGGGACAGACCGTGTAGGGATCGCATCCTGCCACGACAGGGGTGGAAACAGGATCCAACGCTGCCAGCAGCAGTCCCAGACCGAGATAGACCGAGATGGCGGCAAGGCCACGTTCGCCGAAAGTCGTCACTTTCCACAGGATTGTCCACATCGCACTGCTCTCCGAGATTGAACAGGTTCTGAAACAGTCGCTCGCCCACTCAGGCTGGGTCGATCGGCGCCGGGCAATTTCGGGGAAAAACCAAATATGATGCACCTACGTCGTCTGGAACGCTACCCGGACTCGATCGGGGTCGAAGGGGGCCGAGACGTTCCCTTGGCGGTTCGGCGCAGCAGGTAGGTTCCGAGGGCGAGCAGGATCACGCCGTTCAACAGCAGCCAGAGCCAATTCGTCCGCGGCGCGTGAGTTTCCACGGAGCGTTTTTTACCCAGTAGAACGTCCACGTCAAACACCTCGGGTGGAGCCGGCCCGGGAATGCACTGGGCGACTAACACTTCCGTCCGACGCTCCAGCTTCAATTGGGCTGGATCAGGTTCGTCGATAAACCACTTCTCGGAGATCCGTGACTTTAACAGCGGCATTCCGTCCGCACCATACGTGTAGGCGCATTTCACGGTTTTTCGGGACGCATACCCGTGAGGTGGATGATCGTCTGGCCCACCAATGACTTCCGAGGTGTAATTCTTCAAAGCCCAGGCACGCCGCCTCAGGAACTCCACGATCTTCTGGTGGGTTTCCGCTGAGTTGCTTTTCCAGAGGATCTGAACGGTTTCTTCTCCGTCATCGTCCGTCCGGGAAACTACATGCCTGATCCGTCCGCTCTTCACGCCCGGCGTGGGAAAGCGCATATCAAAAAAAGGTCCTGATAGATTGGGTAGGAATCGTAATCCGTGTAGGCGCCGTCATGCGGGGAGCGGTGGCAGAACTCGTTTAGAGCCAGCGGCAGGTGATTGGCATGGCCCACAAGAAACCTTTGCTTCGTTTTCTCATCCAACTGGAGCAGCGACTGGTGCGTGGGGGTAATGACGCCGATTAGCTCTTTGCGCGTTCCACTGGCCTCATCCTCCCAGCGGATATCGAGCCGGAGTTGTTTAGCCTCCGCAGAATAAAAGTTGAAAGTCCCCTTCCGAACCCGTTCTATCGTCGTTTTATCTTGTGAATTCAGATAATACTCCTGGTGGACTGTTCCCTCCATGCGAAGATTGGCGTAGTAACGGCGGAGGACGTCGCATTGTTCCCAATACTCCTTCAGCAACCCCAACTCTTCGCCCGAGAGGTCTGGAAACATCTCCGATGTCGGCCCGTGCTGCATGCCGTGCCGGACGTGCAGCCGATCCATATCGTCCATTAAATCCTGGGGACTTTGCATGCAATGACAGACATCGGAGAAATCGTCCCCGGAGACGGGTGCTATCAACGCCACAACCGTGGCGGCGAGGAAGCGAACCGGCAGAGGACATTCGTGGGATGGCATGTCAGTTGGGGACGGATACGTATCGCTCACGGATTCGCCGTTGTTCCGGTTGGGCAACTCACCGCCGGCGGAACTCACAAGGGACGTTTCGTCGGAACTCTTGTCACCAAGCCGGGGTTCCATCAACGTCGTTCATGCTAGCCCCCCGCCTCCAAACAACCTCACCGGAACAACGGCCTGCACTTTCCCACATCCGGCTAACGTCAAGATACGAGGGCCGCGAGTTGGCTTACGAGTCGGCTGATTTTTCGACGGAGGTGCTGTGCGGCCCCACGCGCCGAAATTGTTTCGCGCAGACACGCAC
>JBBIJW010000027.1:0-66520 GCA_037445755.1 Planctomycetaceae bacterium
GCGAACGCAGCGATCACGGAACTCACACGCTGCGGACGTACATCCCCGAACCGAAGTCACCGTACGAGCGGGTGTGGATCGACAAGCCGGAGGAAGTCGAGCGGGCGGTGGTCAACAACCGGAGACGTTCGAGACGGACCAAGGGCCGGCGGCTGGGGCGACTGCGGAGCGAGAAGGTCGAGCGCAGCTTCGCCCACCTGTGCGACACCGGCGGAGCGCGACGGAGCTGGCTGTGCGGACTGGAAAAATTCAATCAGAGCCACCGGACAGAACCCGGAATGCACCCGGAATTCAAGGCACTTGGGGACCAGAGAGCCGGTCTTGTCCGGCGGCTCTGAGCGGTATGCGATCCCCGCGGCGGCGCACAACCTGGCGGTGCTGATGCGAGAGGTGTTCGGGATCGGCAAGCCGCGGGGCCTCGCGGCCGCCTGGGCCGCGGCCTGCGCCGCACTCGTCCTCCTCCTGCGCGACCATGTGCGCTCCTGGAACGTCCCCGCCCCCCGATTCCTCACCACCCCCAGGCAATCCCTGCGACCAGTCCACAGATGGGCTATTTCAACGGGCTGTTAGTAGGGTTCATGACCCTCCTTTGCGTCGTCGTGACTTATCGGCTGCTTTCTCACATCGCGAAACGCTCTTCCTCGCGCATGCAGCGATTCGCCGAAGAGTGCTCCGCCATCCTCGGCTCTCGCCGTCTCGCGACCAGCGCTCTCGTTGTCATGGCGAGTTGCGCATTCGTCCAGGCGTGCGGCTTCTATCTGGCGTTCCGGTCCTTTGCGCTGCCGCTCACCCCGGCCGCCAGCACCGCGATCGCCGCCATTCACCAGGTGAGCAGAACCGTGGGGATCACGCCCGGTTCGGTGGGCGTTCAGGAAGGGAGCGCCGTGTTCGTTTCGACTCTGCTCGGTTCCGATTCTGGGCGAGATGGTCACCGTACTGACCCTCGTGCGGGCCTCGCGAGTCGGTTTGTCGATCCTGATCGGCGCGCCCTGCTGGCTGCTTCTTGGAGGCCTGAACGGACGAGCGACCCATCTGGCTGACCACCAGCGGGCGCCTCTCCTTACCGCAGCATCAAAGGAGTCTGGGCCATGAGCATTGTCGGTCGCCGACGGGTACATGTCTGTCAACGAGCTCCCCGGCGCTCAGCATCGCCTCCGCAGACCGAAGCATCGGCACCATCTGCTCCGGAAGGTTCAAACCAGCAGACTCACCGGCCAATGCTGTTCAGCAATGCGAGTTCCAGTTGTTGCATTTGAAGTGTGACGGCGCCTCGGCTGACTTGACGGTTGAAGTGGGGTGGGATGATACGAAGAGCCGACTTGGGATGCCTGAAAAACCTGTACCAGCTCTTATGAAGGTCGGGTTGGGTAAGATCCGCCGTGCTGCTGGAACGGAGGAGAGGCCTGAGGCGTAGCCGAAGGACTCTCCGGAGTGGAAGCAGCACGGCGGGCCGCGAACTCGGCCGAGGTCACATACCCCAGCGAGCTGTGCGGCCGCCGATAGTTGTAATCCTCTCGCCAGGCCGCCGTGAGCTTCCGGGCGGCGACCAGGCTCTCAAACTCCTCCACGGCCAGGAACTCATCCCGGAGGCGGCTGTGGAAGCTCTCCGCGTAGCCGTTCTGCCAGGGACTTCCAGGTTCGATGTACAACGTCTCGACGTCCACCCGCGCCAGCCACTGCTGGATGGCCGTGGCGATGAACTTCGGGCCGTTGTCGCTCCGAATGCTCTGCGGCACGCCCCGCGTCGCGAACAGTTCCGCCAGCGTGTCGAGGACCTCCTGACTGGTGATGCTCCGGTCCACCTTCAGGGCCAGACACTCGCGCGTGTACTCATCCACGATCGACAGCCACTTGAGCGGGCTCCCGCTCGCGACGTGGTCGAACACGAAGTCCCAGCACCAGACGTGGTCCTGCCGCTCCGCCTGACGCAGCGAGCAACCGTTCCCGCTGGTCCCCAGACGTCGCCGTTTCCGCTTCTTCTGCGGCACTTTCAGCCCTTCCCGGCGCGACAGGCGATACACCCGCGTATCGCCAGCCTGCCAGCCTTCCTGACGCAGCAGCCACCCGATCCGGCGGTAGCCGAACCGCGGTCGCTCCCGCGCCAGTTGCAGCATCCCCCTGGTGAGGCCGGACTCATCGTCCCGAGGCTCAGGCTCGTAACGCTGCGTGCTCCGCGGCTGATCCACCACTTCGCACGCCCGACGTTCCGAAACCTCGAATTCCTCCTGCAGCTGCTGCACGGCCGCTCGCTTCCGGGAAGGGCTTACCAGTTTCCCTGCTGAAGGTGCTTCAGCATTTTGATGTCCAGCTCTTTCTCGGCCACGATCTCCTTGAGCCGCCGGTTCTCCTCCTCGAGTTCCTTCAGCCGCTTCGCTTCCTCGGCCTTCATGCCCCCGTACTGCTTCCGCCAGCGATCATACGTCGCCTGGCTGACCTCCAAGGTCTGCAGCACCACCGCTTCCTCCTTGCCGGCATTGAGCATCGCATCCGCATCCCGCAGCTTGCATACGATCTGCTCCGCCGTGTGACGCCTCCTGCGCTTCGTCGTCATCTCTGGTCTCCTGGCCCCCCAGGGGCGGTTGAGACCTTCATACCACCTGGATCAGGTTTTCAAAGGCAGACCAGGGTATCCGCGGTTCCTTCACAGCAGATCGCCCCTCCGGTCGGAACTCCAATCTTGGGCCAAAGGAATGCTGCAGAAGCGGGTGGTCCCGCTGCAGGTGATGCTGGCCATTTGTTCGCCGTGGCGCTGATCGGCGAGCTGAGCGACGGCCGTCTCCGCATGGGACGGGAGGCGGTCGCCAACTGCAGCTGTGATCCGGACTCCCCCGCGTGGCGGAACTACTACCTCGATGGGTCCGGGCCATTTCGCGACCTCTGCCGGCTCAGGTGGCTGGACGTTGCCGGTCTGCACGGTCCCGTCATCGAACCCGAGTCGTGCGCCGACGGTATCACCGCCGGGCTGCTGATCCTGGGGCAAGCCGAGTACGGCGCCCCGGGGGCGGAGCAGGTCGTGCAACAGTGTCGCTGCCTGCAGGATCTGCGTCTGTCGGCGGCGATGGACATGGCCCAGGGATGCCCCCGTCATCCCGAGAGCAACGTGTCCGCCGCACTGCCGCGGGCTCCCGCCTGGCGGTTTCTGTTGCAAGTGTTCGTCCCCTGCGTTCAGAAGCATGGCCGGCGGCCGGATCAGCTGTTCGCCGACTTTGCCAAGCGCGGCGACGCGACGGTGCTGCAGCAGTTGATGACGTTCAATTCGATGGTCCGGGCCGACTGAGATTCCTCGCTGTCGGGGATTGACAGCAGACTCGACAGAAACTATTCGTTTGTTCACTTATTGTTGGTCGGACCAGGAGAGTGTCGATGCTCGCCGAACTGGGACGACGCATGAGCGATCGGTTCCGCCACCGGCCTTTTCGGTGACACGACACGAGGCCGCAATTTAACGGGAGACGCCGAAGTGATGAATCCTGGAACTGTTCGGCGCATCGAGTACCTCTCCGTCATTGGCGGATTCCTCGATGGCCTGCACGTCACGTTCGGCGCAGGGCTGAACACGATCATTGGGGCCCGTGGGACAGGGAAGACGATCGTGGTCGAGTGCCTGGCTTACGCCCTCGACACGCTCCCCAGTTCCGATCATGCGCCGCAGGAACGCAAACGCGTTGAGACGCTGATCAAGCGGAACCTGAACGGGGAGCGGATCGAAGTCGGAATCCGGGCGCAGGATGGCACCACCTACAAGGTGACCCGGTCGTTTGGTGATGATCCGATTGTGCTGGATGCCGATGGGATTGCGGCGGCGGTGAACCTGAAAGGCGGGCTGTTCCGAACGGATGTCTACGGTCAGAACGCGGTCGAATCGATCGCAGATCGTCCGCTGTTTCAGCTCGACCTCATCGACAGTTTCGCCTCGGAGGCGATCCAGCAAATCGCGTCGCGCGAAAAGCAGATCGTTTCCCTGCTGGTGGCTAATGCCCATCAGATCATTCCCCTGGAACAGGAAGTGGGGGCGATTCGGGAGGAACTGGCCGGGCTGCCGAACGTCGAGCAGAAGCTGAAGGGATTCGCTGGCCCGGCCGGCGGTGTCACGGCGGAGGTCAATGAAGCCCATCGCCTGAAAGGGCTGCGGGATCGGGAATCACGCTCACTGCAGCGAGCCAAGGATTCGATTTCTCAAGTGGCGCAGTCTCTGCGGCAACTGCAGGGAGGTCTGCTGGGGAGAACCGGAGCGCTCTTCGACGCGGAAACGAGTCGCGGTCCGAATGGCGACTTGCTCCAGGAGGTCACCCGGCAGTGGCAGGCGTGCGGCGGCGATGTGGATCGGCTGCTCCTGCGGGCCGTCGATCGCCTGTCGGCCTTGGACGCCGACCTCAGTCAGCAGATCACCCATCTGGCCCAGCGTCATCGTCAGCAGGAGCTGGCATTCCGGGCGACGATTGAGAAGCATCAGCAGGCCCAGCAACAGGCTGCCGAGCGCTCCGCGCTGGAGAAACAACGCAATCATCTGCTCGCCCGCCGACTGCGCCTGGAGGAACTGCAGCTCCGCATCAGCGAATTGCGGGCTGACCGGATGAACCTGTTGCGGCAGCTCGGCGACGTCCGGGACGAGCGATTTGCCGTTCGTAGTCAGGTCGGCGGGCGGATCAACACCGCGCTGTCCCCCACGATCCGGGTCTCCATTTCCCAGTACGGCAACGCGGATCACTATCGTGGGGCGCTGGAGTCTCAACTCAAGGGGAGCGGCGTCAAACAGGCCCTCGTGGCCCAGAAGATCGCGACGGCGCTGACGCCGACGGAGCTGGCCGATGTCGTCCGTGCCCGTGACACAGATTCCCTGATTGACCGTGCGGAACTGTCGCACGAGCAGGCAGGGAAGGTGGCGGTCGCACTGGCCGATCAGGAGTTTCTCTATGGTCTGGAGGCGATCGAACTCGGCGATCAGCCGTTGATCGAACTGAAGGACGGAGAGGGTTACAAGGACACCTCGTCCCTGTCGACCGGGCAGAAGTGCACGGCGATCTTGCCGATCCTGCTGCTCGACAGCGACAACCCGCTGATTATCGACCAACCCGAAGACAACCTCGACAATCGGTTCATCTTTGAAAACGTCGTGAAGAGTCTGCGGCGGGTGAAGCAACAGCGGCAACTCATTCTCGTCACGCACAACCCGAACATTCCCGTGCTGGGGGATGCTGAACAGGTGGTCGTGCTGGACTCGGACGGGGCGCGATCCCGACTCATCAAGGAAGGGAGCGTGGACGGCTGCAAAGACGAGATCGTGACGTTGCTGGAGGGGGGAGCCGAGGCGTTCCAGAAGCGGGGGAACGCTATGGCAAGCGCTGACGCCTCTCCAGAAGACCGCGACTGGCCCGCGATTCTTGAGCAATTGGAAACGGACCGGCAGTCGATCCCCTGGCCGGACCGTGAGGCCTTGTTCCCCCTCGATTGGCGACCGGCAGGCTCACCCGCACCGGAACTGCTGTCCGTCGTGGAGTTGCTGGCGGACGACCCGAAATGGCAAGTGCGTCGACGGGCGGCGGCCACTCTGGTCTGGCTCCCCGATCCGGCCTTCAGCCGACTGACGGCGGTGTTCAGTCGGGACACCCATGCCTTTGTGCGGCGCGATGCGGACCGGGCGCTGGATCGACAGCGGCGCGGGGAAAAGAACGCTCTCAGCCGGAGCGAACGGCCGGGGGACCTGGCCGCGGATTACACCTCGATGGAGAGGCTCTACGGGTCGCTGCCGACCCGCAAGGCCCGCCGGATCGTCGAAAAGCATTTTGACCTGCTGGTGGGGGGGACCGTCCACAACATGCGGGGCCTGCTCACGCCGATCAAGCACTACGCGGACGAACTGAAGGACCTGGCGAAGTCAACTTCCCCCAGTCGCAGACTGCTGAATCAGCACGCGGACGCGATTGCCTCACGCCTGGCGGACCTGGAACAGTTCCTGGATGACATGCGAGCCTATGCCCAGCCGATCCCGAGCCAGCGCCGCCGCGAACGGCTCATCGACCTGCTCGGCGAGGCAGCCGAAGCAGCCCGACGACACTTTGCATCGACCGGCCACGATCCCGCCCGGATCGAACTGCGGATGCAGGTGCCCGAATCGCTGACGTTGGAAGTCGCCCGTCACCAGGTGTTGTCGGTGTTCACGAATCTGCTGCGGAACGCATTTGAGGCGTTTCGTTCGCTCGACGCCGGAATCCGGCCTTTCTGGATTGCGGTGCTGGCCACCACGGACGGCGACCGTGTCGCCATCGTCATCGAAGATAACGGCGTGGGGTTCGGGGAGGAGGATCTCCAGCAGATTCGGGAGTTCATCCCCGGCCGCAAGACCATGAAGCATGACGGGACGGGATTCGGACTCCCGACCGCACGACGGTACATCGAGGGGCACGGCGGCACGCTCGATATTGACAGCCAGGTTCAGGCAGGCACGAAGGTGAGGATCGTCCTGCCGTTAGAAGCGTGGGGAGAAGATGCAGAATGACTCTGCGAGCCTTGGTCATTGATGATGACCCGCACATTGTGGATGTGATTTCGGACATTGTGGCCTCTCTGGGTCATTCCTGTGATTCCGCGGGCTGCCAGGACGAGGCCCGGCAGCAGTTGGCCACGACCCAGTACGACTATTTCGTTCTCGACTTGGAGATCCCGGTTCGGGCCGAACGCAGCGTCGCGCGACTCCAGAACGGCCTGAACCTGCTGGGCGAACTCGTGGCCGCCCGACTCGGGCCGGTGATCGTCGTCACGGGTTACGGCAATCACGGCCCGGATCAGGGAGTCGAGTGCGTGAAGCTGGGCGCGGCCGACTACGTGGCCAAGCCGTTCAAGACCGAGGGGAAGACGCTGGATGGTGCGATCACGGAGGCCCTGCGCCGAGCCGGCCGCCTGACGTCGGCAGCCGTCCGACAGAAGCCGGTGGCTCCACCGCGTCCGTTCGCGGGCGGGGAAATGCAACTGCTGAAGAAGCGGCTGGTGGTGTGCGCTGTCGAGGTGCCGATCACGTCGCTGATGCACCGGATTCTTGCGGTCCTCAGCGAACGGAACACATCCGGCAAATATGCCGCGTTCAGCGGGGACGAGTTGGCGGAACACGATGGCGTCCGCTGCAACCGAGGCCAGAACGGGATCTCGGAAGCGATCTACAACCTCCGAAAACGGATCTCCAGCGCCGTGCTGGAAGAGGCCAACATCGAGGTCGGTGACCAGGACATCGTCCGCAGCAAGGGACTGGGCTACCGGATCAGCGACGCCGTGACCGTCGTGGTCGGGGCTCGACGTCCCGTCGCGGTCGAGGTCGCCAGCGCCGAAAATGTCCCCAATGACCCCGATCGCAACGGCCGTGTCCCTGATCATGTCCCTGTAAACGGACGAAATGTCCCCTTTCGTGTCCCCGATGTCCCTGATGATGTCCCCGATCTCAACGCTCGCCAGCAATGGGTCCTGTCGCAGATCCGCCGGGGGACTGAAGTCCGCGTCAACATGGTGGTTACGCACTTCGGCTGCTCGCAGAAAACGGCCAAACGCGATTTGTCCGACCTGAAGGACCGGAAACTGGTCAGGTTCGTCGGCTCACCCCGCACGGGTCACTACGTCCTGACGTAGCACGGTTTACGCCATTTCCTCGCTCATGGCCCAGAGTTCGTTGAGGTGCGGCTCCCGCTGGCCAAAGAACGCCGCGGCGAACGCATCGCGGGCCGGTGTCCAGGGTTCGAAGCTGCGGCAGTTATCCCGAATATGAACACTTGATCAGTATAGCACAGACTCGCAAGGTGCGGTTTTTCTGGGGGTTTTTGGGGGGCGGTGAACAGGCGTTGCCTGTACATGCGTCTCAATGCGTGCGCCTGCTGCGCCGGATTCTGTGCCGCGCGGAGAGAGCCGGGTTGCCTGTTCGTCGTGGGCGTCGGTCACCTGTAGGTAGTGGTGGAGCGCCACGGCCTTGTTGTTCCCCAGCCACGCGCAGACCACGTGAGAGGGGAACCGTTCGGCCAGGTCTGTCTGGGCGCTCGACCGCAGGTTGTGGAACAGCTTCGGCCAGGGGGTTAGGCCGGCGCGTTCAATCAGCCGGAGCAAGTGCTGCCGCAGGTTCACCTGTTGCCAGAATCCACGCTCCGCCTGTCGCGTGGACGCCCGCTCCCGCAGCCGTGAGGAGCAGTAGGTCAGGCTCCCGCCTGACAGCATCCGATGTGACCCTCTCGCGACGGCGTGTCAGGCAGGAGCCTGACCTACTAGACTCCGTGCAGGCCCACTTCGCCGCCCAACAACCGCCGTCACTGCTGGCCGGGGTGTGAACGGTTAACCGGGGAGGTACCGGCCGTCACGGCACCGGGGAGCGGTAGAACCAGCGTTTGACGCACTCCGCGGATGCAGCATAGGTGACGACGAGCGTCAGCATCGCCGCCAGAAACGTCATCGGCAGGGGCGTGAAGCCCAGTGGTTCGGCGAGCGGCGTATAGGGAAGCAGAATCGTGACTGCGACCACCAGCAGTGTCGTCAAGACGAGCATCGCCGCCGGACGGCTGGTCCAGAGCGGCTGGCGGCTGCGGACGATGAGCACCACTGCGCAGGCCGACACGACCGACTCGACGAACCAGCCGGTGCGGAATTCGTCCGTGCCGGCATCGAGCAGCCAGAGCAAGACCGCGAAGGTCGCGAAATCGAAGACCGAGCTGAGCAGCCCAAAGACCACCATGAACCGCTGGATGAGCTGGATATTCCATCGCTGAGGACGATCCATGAGCTCCTGATCGACCCGATCGCCGGCGATGGTCATCTCCGGCAGGTCGGTGAGCAGGTTGGTCAACAGAATCTGCTTGGGCAACAGGGGCAGGAAGGGGAGGCAGAGCGACACGCCCGCCATGCTGAACATGTTGCCGAAATTCGCGCTGGTCGCCAGAAAGATGTATTTGAGCGTGTTGGCGAAGGTGGCCCGGCCTTGCCTCACACCGTCGATCAGGACGTGCAGATCGTGTTCCCGCAGGATGATGTCGGCGGCTTCCTTGGCCACGTCCACCGCTTGATCCACGGAAATCCCGACATCAGCCGCGTGCAGCGCGGTAGCGTCGTTGATCCCGTCCCCCATGTAACCGACAACTTGTCCAGATCGCTTGAGAGCGAGGACGATCCGCTCCTTCTGGTTCGGCTCGATTTCGGCGAAGACGTTGGTTTCGCCCGACCGCTGCATCAATGCCTCGTCGGACAAGGCGCGGAGTTCGCCGCCGGTCAGCACGGATTCCCCGTCCAGGCCGACTTGTGCAGCGATGCTCGCCGCCACGATGCGGTTGTCGCCGGTGACAATCTTCAGGGCCACGCCCAGTGCGCGCAAGCGTTCGATGGTTTCGACGATCCCTTTCCGAGGCGGATCATGCAGCACGAGCATCCCGGCGAACGTGAGCGCGGTCTCCTCGTCATGCGTCCCCCGGTCGTGGTCGTGCACGCGGTAAGCGACTGCAATCACGCGGTAACCTTGCGTCCCCAGTTCCTCGAATCGCTGTTCGATCCGGCAGCGAGCATCAGCGAGAGGAACACGTTTCCCGTCTGCCGTTTCCGCGTGGGTGCAGATCGTCAGGACGTTGGCGAGCGCTCCCTTCACGATCAGCAGACGCTGGTCGTCCATGCGGACCAGCACGCTCAGCCGCTTGCGAAGAAAGTCGTAGGGAATCTCGTCCAGCTTCACGGCGCCCACCGAGTCGACGGGGACCTGGCGTCGCAAGGCCTCGTCGATGGGATTGGTGAAACCGGTCTCGAACGCGGCGTTCAAGCCGGCCAGCAGCAATGCCCGCGCATGCACCTGACCTGCAAAATCGACGCACTGTTCGACGCGAACCGTTCCTTCCGTCAACGTGCCGGTCTTGTCGCAGCAGAGAACGTTCATGCTGCCGAAGTTCTCGAGGGACGCCAGCCGCCGGACGATCACCTGGCAGGCGGCCAGCCGGCGGGCGCCCTGGGCCAGGTTCACCGAGATGACGGCCGGCAGCAATTGCGGAGTGAGCCCGACCGCCAGGGCGAGCGAGAACAGCAGCGCATCCAACGCCGGCAGCCGCATCGCCAGGTGGATGACGAAGATGCCCAACACGAGCAGCAGGGTCACCTCCATCAGAAAAAAGCCGAACCGCCGCACGCCCTGCTCGAAATCCGTCTCCGGCGGCCGCAACCGCAGGCGGTGGCTGATTTGACCCAGTTCGGTTTGGGTTCCCGTGAACACCACGACGACGCGCGCCGTACCGCTGATGACGTGCGAGCCCTGGAAGACCACGTTCTTGCGGTCGGCCATCGGCAAGTGGGCAGGGAGCTGGCCCGGTTGTTTCTCCACGGGAAAGCTTTCACCGGTCAGCGCCGATTCGTTGACGAACAGGTCTTGCGATTCCAGCAACCGGCAGTCGCCGGGAATCGTCGAGCCGGCGGACAGCAACAGAACATCGCCGGGGACAATCTTGTCGGTCGGTAATTCGACGGGTTGGCCGTCGCGCAGAACCGTCACACGCGCCGCCACCACTGACAACAATGCTGCCAGCACCTGGGACGCCGAGAATTCCTGCCAGAAGCCCAGGAGGGCGCCGATCAGCACAATGGCCAGGATGATAGCCGCATCCGTAACATCCCGCAGAAAGAGCGACAGGATCGCGGCGGCAATAAGGATCAGCGTGATCGGACTGCGAAACTGGGAGGCAAAGAGCCTCAACGCCAGGGAGAGTTTCGCCACAGGCTCTGTCCGGGTGCCCATCGCTGCCAGGCGCTCCGCAGCGGCATCGCTCGTCAACCCAGCCGGAGTGACGTCCAATTCCGCGAGCAGGTCCTGGAGCGGAATGGAACCATACGCCAGCCTTCGGTGGTTGGCGTGTGATGTAACATTCTTGGGAACCACAACATTGCACTGCGCGAGCGATGACAGCTTTCCTTCCAGCCACACCTGGTTGACGGCAATACACGAAAACCGTTGGGCTGGCAAGGAAAGCCGAGTCGTAACCGTCATTCTGGATTCGCGTTCCTGTCATCCCAACCGCTGCCGTAAGAGCCACCGGACAGAACCCGGAGTACACCCGGAAATCGAGGCGTTTTTCGACCAGGCAGCCGGTATTGTCCGGTGGCTTTCAGTCCGTTTTCCAGCCCCGGAGGCGGGCGAGAAAAAGTACCACAGCCGCCAGGTCGTTCCGACTGCACGCTCTCCGTTGGGGAGGGTGGGTGCCGGCGCGTGTTGCCGCTGGGGCTGGTGGCCCGCAGCGAGGGAGGGGAATGCCACACGGCTGGCGGTCCGGAAGCTCCCTGGAACCGCGACTCCTCCTCCGCACCGGGCCAGCCTGCTTTTTCGCACCGGGGCGGAATCTCCACCACATCGGGCAGGAGCAGTAGGTCAGGCTCCCGCCTGACAGCATCCGATGTGACCCTCTCGCGACGGTGTGTCAGGCAGGAGCCTGACCTACTAGCTAGACTCGGTCCTCCGTGTCGGGCGGGCTGCCGGGGGTCACTCGCGTCGCTTGGCCGCCTGGTAAATCGCCTCCATCTCGGACAAGGTGGCCTCGGCCGGCGACTTCCCCTGCTCGCGGAGTCCTGTTTCGATCGCCCGGAACCGCCGCGCGAACTTGGCGTTCGAGCGCCGCAGCGCCTCTTCCGGATTGATGCCCCAGCGCCGCGCAATGTTGGCCACCACGAACAGCATGTCTCCCAGTTCCTCTTCGATGCGGTCGCGGCGTGCGGGGTCGGAGATGGGGGCGTCAGGAACAACGGGCGTATCGACACCGGCGGCGACGTGCGGAATGTCCCCGTCCGGGTAGAGCTCCGCCTGGAGTTCTGCGAGTTCTTCGCGGAGCTTGTCGAAGAGCATGGCGCGATCGGGCCAGTCATAGCCTGCGCGTGCGGCCCGGGCGGACAAGCGGACGCATCGAGCCAGGGCCGGGAGCGCCAGCGGAATGCCATCCAGGACCGAGTCGCGAGGCTTCTCACCGGCCTTGGCGATCTCCCAGTGGGTGCGCACGTCGTCGATCGATGAGGCGGAAACAGACCCGAAGACGTGCGGGTGGCGAGCGATCATCTTGGCGGTGATCTGTTCGATCACGTCGATGAGGTCGAAGCGGCCCTCGTCCGCGGCGATCTGAGCATCGAGGACCACCTGGAGCAGCAGATCCCCCAGTTCCTCGCAAATCGCGGCGTTGTCATCCGAGTCGATGGCCTCCAGCAGTTCGTAGGTCTCCTCCAGGGTGTAGGGCTTGATCGAGCGGAGGGTCTGAACACGGTCCCAGGGGCATCCCTGCGGAGACCGCAGCCGCGCGATGACCTCGCAGAGTCTCTGGAACGCCGGGAGCAGCCGGGCCGGCTCCGGAGGGAGGCCGGGGGAGCAGTTGTGGGCAGGATCAGGCGGAGCGGAGGACATGGGACCACAACGGCAGGACAAAGGGCGGGGCGAGGATAATCCCCCCTTCGCCGGGTGGCAATGAGGCTCGGCCGCCACGAACTTCGACCAGAGCAGGAGAGTCGACGCGGGCAGCCGTCCTTGCAACGAAGCGTGCGGGATCGCCCAGTGCGTGGACGAAGAGGGGGATGCGGAGGGAGAGGTGTCTCCGCTGCGGAGAGGTCCGGTTCCCGGGATGTGGACAGAGCGCTGGGTACGCGGCAAACTCCGTTACTCAATAGCGCACGCCGGCCCGGAGGATGAAGGCTTCGTTGGGGTCGAAACCCCGCACCGGCCCCTTGTAAGTCACTTCCCGATCCAGGACGATGCCCGCTTCCAGGAAGGCGGTCCAGAACGGCCCTTCCGTGTACAGGCCGCCGACGATCCGCCAGTCTTCCAGTTGCACGCGGGTCGAACCGACGGCGAGGAATTCGCCGGGGGTCACCAGGCCGCCTCCCGAAGTGTCGATGGCCGCAGGTCCGCCAATCGCCACCTGATAGGCTTCCACGTGGTACTCTCCCTGCACGTAGGCCCAGGTGGGAAGTCCAAACGGCGTGCCGATGAACAGGCTCACCCGGGGTTTGGGGAACAGCAACCGGAACTCCAGGTATTCGTTGGGGGTCCAGACGACGCCGGCATAGGGGATGACGAGGTCGTCCACGCGGTCCCAGTAGGCGGCGCCGATGGCGGCCATCCACTGGGGAGACAAGCGTCCGAAGGCGACGAGATGGCCGTCGTAGAGGATGGCGTCGCTGTCCACGCTGGAACGAAAATCAGTCGCCAGCGCGGGATTGAATCCCCCTTCGAGGGTCCAGATGCCGATGGGGGGCGTTTGGAGCTTGAGGCCCAGACCGAACCGATGCGCGGTGCTGGGCAGGTCCGGCGCCGCAGGGAGGGCTCCGCCGGGAGCAGGATAGGCGTCTCCCAGCGACACGCGGCGGGCAAACGGTCCGTCATAGAGACGCAGGTTGTACTGCGGAGCGATGGAGAAGACCCAGTTGTACCAGACCGGCACCGTCAATTCGTCCTCGACGTTGAACTCATCGACGCCAAAGTCTCCTCCGAGTCCGAGATTGGTGCCGGCGTCGTGGATGAAGGCGGAGTCGAACCGGAAGGTCCATCCGAACTTGTAGGGCTGAGGACCATTCAACCCGAAGGTATAAACCCCCGGCGCAGTTCCGGGGTACGGATTGAGGCCAGAGGGGGAAAGGCCGCTCAAGGGTGCCGCTCCTCCCGTCAGCCAGGGATCGCTGGTGTAGGGTGCTGTTCCCGTCCCCGGCGACAGGCCACCGAAGGTGGGGTCGGTATTCGCGGGAGTCCCCTCCGGTGCATAGGTGGGGGTTTGATAGTAAGTGACGACCGGTTGCGGGGGACCGAGGACCGGACCGGTCCAGACGGGACTTTGAGCCCGGAAGAGGGGGGGCGTTTCCTCCGCCAGAGCCTTCTGAAACGGAGACGCCGCGTTCCCCGGGAGGGGAGCGCCGTCGGCATGCGCAGCCAAGGCTGCAACCGTGAGGAGGACGGTGCCGGTCACGGGAACATCCTGTCAAGGGGGGAGGGGCTTCCGGAGGGCTCGCGCGGAAGGGAGTGTGAGACGGAGAAGGGGGGCGGATTCTCGACAAATCCCGGTTTGGGTCAACATCAGTTTGACCGTCGAAGCGCGGAAACGGCGGAAGCGGAACGTGCGGACCAGCGGCACGCCGCCACGGCAGTCGTCTCCCCCCGTCCCGTGGAGACCGCGATCGGGAGTTCGGCGAGTGAGTCCCCCCAGGGGAGAACCTCGGATTGGTTCTCAACCAAGATACTCAACCCATTGTCAATCAATGAGTTAGAGAGCAATTCCGAGCGTCGGAGGCGGCGTCAGGAAGGGGCCATACGGGAGAGGCACCCCCTGAGTGGGTGTGGAGGGGAAGTCTGTGGCGGCGGGGGGAGATGCAGGGTCTCTGATCGCCGTGTCGCAAGGGAGTGGCGGCGTGGGACGGTCCCCCATCGGGCTGGCCGTTCCCTCACGCGAGGATGTCGCGGACCACGGTGCCGTGGACGTCGGTGAGGCGGAAATCGCGCCCCTGGAAACGGTAGGTGAGCCGCTTGTGGTCGATCCCCAGGCAGTGCAGGATCGTGGCATTGAGGTCGTGGATGTGGACGGGGTTCTCGACGACGTTGTAGCTGAAGTCGTCGGTCACGCCGTAAGTGAGGCCGGGTTTCACTCCCCCGCCCGCCATCCAGACGGTGAAGCATCGCGGGTGATGGTCGCGGCCATAGTTGTCGCGGGTGAGGGTCCCCTGACAGTAGACGGTCCGGCCGAATTCGGTCCCCCAGACGACCAGCGTGTCATCCAGCAAACCTCGCTGCTTGAGGTCGCGGAGAAAGGCGGTCTGACCCTGGTCGATGTCGTGGCATTGCGCCGCGAGGTCCTTGGGGAGATTGCCGTGCTGGTCCCAGCCGCGGATGAAGATTTGCACGAACCGGACATCCCGTTCGAGGAGACGGCGGGCCAGGAGACAGTTGGCGGTGAAGGTTCCCGGGATGTGCACCTCCGGGCCGTACATGTCGAGCGTCTCTTTCGTCTCGGTGGAGAAGTCGGTCAGTTCGGGGACGGAGGATTGCATCCGGTACGCCATTTCGTACTGCTGGATGCGGGTGTGGATTTCCGGATCTCCGATGGCCTCGAACTGCTGTTGATTGAGCTGTGCGAGGGCGTCCAGCATCTGTCGGCGACTGCGGTCCGAGACTCCCGGGGGATTGGAGAGGAACAGCACGGGGTCCCCCTGGGATCGCAGGGCCACCCCCGCGTGCTGACTGGGCAGGAAGCCCGTCCCCCACAAGCGCTCATAGATCGCCTGGGCGGACTTGCGTCCCGTCCACGACGAGTGGAGGACCACGAACGTCGGCAGGTTGTGGTTCATCGATCCCAGGCCGTAGGAGAGCCATGCTCCCAGCGAGGGCCGGCCGGGAATCTGGGAACCACTCATCACATAGGTCACCGCCGGGTCATGATTGATCGCTTCCGTGTGGACGCTTTTGATGAAACAGAGTTCATCGACGATGGACTTGGTGTGCGGCAACAATTCACTGACCCAGGCCCCGGACCGGCCGCACTGTTCAAACCGGAACTTCGAGGGGGCGATGGGGAACCGCTTCTGACCGGAGGTCATGGTCGTCAGCCGCTGTCCCTGCCGCACCGAATCCGGGAGGTCGGTATCGAACAGCTCGTCCAGCATGGGCTTGTAATCGAACATGTCGATCTGGGACGGGCCGCCATTCATGAACAGATAAACGACGCGTCGGGCCCGGGCGGGGAAGTGAGGACGTCCCAGGACGCCCCCACCGGCAGCCGTTTCCGAGGTCTCGGCCTCCGCGAACACCTGCGGATTGAGCAGCGAGGCCAGCGCCGCCGTGCCGATCCCGACGGCCGCGCGGCCAAACAGAGAGCGGCGAGTGGTCAGCAACTCGTATTCGCGAAACGGATTCATGGCACGTTCCCCTTCTGGCCGGGAGGCAGGACGGCTCCCCGTGACGACGGAGGTTTTCGATCGGTCATTCGGCGGCGTCCAGCCAGTCGCGGAGGGTGAGGACAAAGCCGGGAGGGAACTCCGGACACTCCAGTCTCCCCTCTTCTCCCAGTTCCGTAAAGTCATCAGGGGACATGAATATGACCGCCTTTCGCCGGCGGGGATTGATCTCCCAGACGTACTTCACCCCCGACTTGAAGAACAGCCGCCGCTTCTTGTCCATTTCCCCGCGGGTGTTGCCGCGGCTGAGGACTTGGATGGCAAGCTGGGGGGGGACGGGGCAGATCGGCTGCCGCGGCAGCTTGCCGTCGGGGAGCTGCGACCGCAGAAACACCGCGATGTCCGACATCCGCACGTTGTTCCCGAAGTAGCGGGTGTAACCATCCGGACCGAGGACGACCAGGGTCCGGAACAACTCCTCGTGGCGTCCCAGCAACATTGCGAAGTACATCGCCAACCACGATTCGGGAGCGCCCGTAGCCTTCACCACCAGAGTTCCGTCGACCAGTTCGGTCACCTGTTGCAGATCGGGGGGGAGGCGGAGCAGGTCTTCCTCCGAGGCTGTGCCGGGCGGGGGGGGGAGCAGCACCCGCGCGGGGTCGATGTCCCCCTGTTCGTGCAGCAGGTCGGCCAGGGTGCCGCCGTGCGGTTCGGTCAGCACTGTGCTCATGGTTCTCTCCCGGCGCCGCGGTCGCCGCCCGTCCCGGCGTCTGTGGACGAAACGCCTCTTCCGCCGGCAGTGTACGGCGGCTTGGGGGAGACCGCAGCCGCTGCGGAGCCGGCCGGGGGTGGTCGGACCGTCATTCCTCCTCGGCGGTGCGATCGGCCGGTCCCTCCAGCTCCTCATTGATGACGTCGATCAGTTGCCGCAGCCGTCCGAAGTCGCGGCGGTTGAAGTGCAGGGCCAGCCGTGGCAGGTGGGCGAGGTGTTCGTCGTCGGCCTCAAAGGGGTGGGTTTCCGCCCGGCGGATGCGGCCTTTCACAAGCAGGTCGGCAAACTCCACGTTCAGGCGTTCGAGCAGGGCGTCATCCACATCCCGGTGCAACCGCAGGTACAGCTCGTCGCGCACGTACCTCATGCTGTTATAGACGTGGTAGAACTTCATGATCTCCTTGAAGGCCTGTTTGACGCTGGTCGTGACCCGGAAGAGGGACAGGTCATCCGGAGAGATCAGGCCGCCGCGCACCAGGCGGGAGCGGACGAACTGGAGCCAGTCGGCGTAGTATCCTCCGCCGGGTTCATCGATGCAGACGATGGGCATCATGTCCCGTTTGCCGGTCTGGACGAGGGTGAGGGTCTCGAACAGTTCATCCTGCGTTCCAAACCCGCCCGGGAACATGGCGATGGCGTGCACTTCCTTGACGAACAGTAGTTTGCGGGTGAAGAAGTACCGCAGGTTGACGAGTTTTTTGTCTTCGTTGATGACGGGGTTGGCCTCCTGCTCGAAGGGGAGCATGATGTTCAGGCCCATGGACATGTCGCGGCCGGCGCCGACGTGGGCGGCTTCCATCACGCCGCTGCCGGCCCCGGTGACGACGAACCAACCGGCCTGCGCCATCAGCCGTCCGAAGTGCACCGCCTGCTGGTAGACGGGATGCTCCGGAGGGAGACGGGCGGAGCCGAACACGGTCACCTTCCGCTGCCGGCGGTATGGGGCGAAGACCTTGAAGGCGTACCGGAGTTCCTTGAGCGCCCGGACGATGATCTTCAGATCGCCGCGACTGGCGTTGTCGCGGGCGAACTTGTCCGCGGTCTCCTTGATTTCTTCGATCAGCCGCGCGGTGCCGACCAGATCGGGACTGTGCTCCGTCGGCAGCGGATAGGTTTCCGAGACGTCGGGGAGCGCACGTTGGATTTTCTTGGCCATGCGAAATTCCCCCAGGGGGAACGAGCGTCGCAGCGGCCCGGAGGCGGAGGCGGGGTCCACCCGCGGACTCTCAGGCGCCGATCGCTTCCAGGGCCTGATCGCGAGTGTCGTAGATCGCCCAGAGCGTGTCGAGAGCAGTCAATTGCAGCAATCCCCGGGCCGCGGGGTTGACGTTGCAGAGCACCAGTTCTCCCCCGTGGCTGCGGACCAGTTTGTGACACCGCAGCAGCAGCGCCAGGAAGACCGAACCGAAGATCTGCAGATGGAACAGGTCAAACACGACGAGCGGGGTCCGGTGTTGGCCGAGGGGGCCGAGCACCAGGTCCGCCGCCTGTTCCACCGCCCCCCACTGCAAGGTCTCCACGCTCCCCGAAGGAGAAACAATCAGTGCCTCCCCATGTCGTTCAAGCACAAAGTCGCTGGGGTCTTGCATGGGGCGGTGCGCGTCTCAGGTCCGGGGCTGTGGTCGGCCGGACGTCAGTTCATGGGCGTGGGGGGGGCGGTCCGCGCCGGAGCAGGGGCGGCTGCCGGAGGACGACTCTCCGGCGTCAGCTTGGCGTCCGGCGGGGGTTGATTGGCCTTGAGCCATTCCGCCAGGCGATCGAGGTCGGCCGCCGGCACCGGGGGCGGATTCAACACCACTCCGGTCAGATTGTTCGTAATCGGCAGCACCAGCGCCCGAGCCTCCTGGATGGCCGCTCGGTAACCCCCTAATCCCGGCCGGTTCACCTGGTACATCAGACCCCGCATCTGGTCGCGTTCCACTTTGCCGTATTCCGTCTCATAGGCAAAATAGATGTGGAAGGCACACCGCCGCCACAGCGGCCAGACAGTCCCGGCCGCCAGCGAGACGTTGTACAACTTCCCCAATTCGTGCGTCAGCCGGGCCACTTCGTAATTGAGCAGCGCCAGATTGGAGGTGGCTTCAAACGGCAGGCGGCTGAGGGCCTGGGCCGCCCGCGAACGGGTGAAGAAATCCTCCCGCGGATCGGTCAGCGTTTCCATCAGCACGTCGGCAAAGACGGGAATTCGCGCACCGTTGTACACGCGGTCGCAGTACCCGAGTGCCTCCACCAGCTTCCACATCGCCCACGATCGGCCGATCGCGGGAGGCTCCTCCGGCGTGCCGCGCACGTCCCTCAGGCGTTTGATCTCCGCGGCGATCTTTTCGGCAATCTCGATCCGCTTGAGGATGGGGAGTTTGTTGGAGGGAGAATCCCGCAGGATGCGTCCCAGCGCCGGGGCCGCGACGACCTTCACATGAATGTACTTGTCCGGAAAGGTGAACGTCCGCAGCAACACGTCCGCCGCCTCCACGTAGGGGACGTCCGGCCCCCACGAGGAATTGAGCTGCCCCAGCAGGTCGACCGCCGTCACACGGACGTCCGGCCGCGGCTCGTTGAGCAGTTGATCGCAGCGGAAGATCACCTGCGAGAGAAGGTACTCCCGTACCACGGGGGACGTGCTGCGGTTGCGCAGATCAGTGATGATGGCCCGGATGTTTTTTTGCCGCTGGGAGGCGTGCTCCGGCGCTGCGAGCAGCCAGACCTGGTAGTGGATGGCCCGATCCAGGAGTTGCTTGGTCGCCCGGTCAAGCTGTGTGGCTTTGAGGGCCTCGCGATAAGGGAGTTGAATGGTGCGGCGGTACTCCTCCGCCGTGGGAGGGGGCGGATCGTAGATGCTGCCGGCCGCGGACGTCGAGTCCGATGTCTGCCCCATCGCCGGCGTCGCCCTCCCTCCCAGAGCGATCGCCAACACGGTCAGCACGAGCCAACCCCCGCGCGCCGCGGAACGCCGTGCAGCCGCCTCAGTTCGCCTGTCGCTCCGATTCCACGTGCTCACGGAAGGCGTCCTCGGGGCTGGTTGGAACTCGTCGGCTGGGCGACAATCCTGTGCCGGGAACCAAGGATCAATCCGCCGGGGCCCCGCGGCCTGCCGACCGACCATCCACGGTCCAGAGCGGCTCTGGAGGTCGAGGAATCGAAGTGACGATCTACCACGAAAGAGAAGAGGCGAGCCAACGTACCATCGGCCGAAAGCGGCTGTCAAGCTGCCCTGCGGCGGGCGAGTGGAAATCCCGGACGTGCGGAAGACCTGATCGGCCCGCACCGACGGGGCGGGTCGTCGAGGTCTTCCCGAATTTGTCGGTCATGGCCTCCGCATCGCCCCACGCAAACCGGATCGACACAGGCATACCGGATCGCCACTGGCGCAGGGGCGAACCAGAACGGCGACGGCCGCGGAACCGTTTTCCCCGCCTCCCACACCGGTCCGCGGGGCCAGGGATTTGCTCGGTTCACCGGGGAGATCGCGGGATTCCCCCGCCCGGCGCGGCCTGCCAGCCGGCGAACGTGGTCCTTCCCCAACTTGAAGGCGAGAAAAGACCTGCCGTCAGTTCCTGGAACTGTTGCATCCGGGGCGAGTTCCGCTATTGTATGGCCCAACCAGAGACGTTGATTGGGTTCGGCCCGACCCTGCTCCCAGTCCTCGCTCGCTGAGGGCGGCCGCCTGAAGTGGGGCAGGCCGCGGAAGGGGCGCTCTCCGAATTGCCGGCTGACGGTCAGCCGCAGAGAGCGCATCCCAGAGGTCGTGGAAGGGTCGGGCAGTCGCGAGTTGAGCAGAGTCATGTCGGTCACCAAAACGCGGAAAACGGAGTTGATTCGGGAGTACGCTCGCGGCGAAGGCGACACCGGCTCTCCGGAGGTCCAGGTGGCCGTGCTCACGGAACGGGTCAACGCCCTGACGGAGCACATGCAGACCCATCCCAAGGATCACTCCTGCCGACGCGGGTTGCTGATGTTGGTCAGTCGCCGTCGCCGGTTGCTCGATTACATCCGGCGCTCGGATTCGCGGCGGTACATCGATCTGATCGCGCGGCTGGGAATCCGCAAGTGACGGGTCGGGGTGAGGGGACGGGCGTGCTCCTGCAGTCCGGGACCGGCCCCTCCCGGATCGCCCCGACGACGTCCCTGGTAGTCACGGGATGTGTGGGCGTGGTGAGGTCGGTGTGTTGGCCAGATCGCCGGAGTGAGCCGGCCGTATGACGTTGTGCTTGCAGAGACGGATGGCTGCTGTGCCCGTGAGGCGGTGTTCGCGTCGCGGAGGACGGTTTCCGCCACCAGCCTCCGGCGCCGGGAGCGCGGGTGTCGATTCCCCCTCCGGCCTCAATCCGCGTCGGACTCCCTCCCCACGCTCCTCCGTCTCTCTCCGGGCCAGGCGCCGCCTCGCCCACCCTCCGGCCGCGTTGGCATCGCCGATGTCGCTCTTTCCTCTTTGAATGAACAGGGAACCACAGTGAAGATTACCGTAGAACGTGAACTGGCCGGCAGAACATTTCGACTGAGCACGGGGCACATCGGCAAACAGGCCAGCGGCTGCGTCCTGATCCAGTACGGCGATACCGTCGCCCTCGTCGCCGCTCAGGGCGGTCCCGGACGACCGGGACAGGACTTCTTCCCCCTCACTGTCGACTATCGCGAACGGCTCGCCGCCGCGGGCAAGTTTCCCGGCGGCTTCCTCAAGCGCGAAGGCCGCCCCACCCAGCGGGAAATCCTCACCGCCCGGTTGACCGACCGCCCCATCCGACCCCTGTTTCCCGAGGGCTACGTTGACGAAGTCCAGGTGCAGATCAACGTCCTCGCCTGCGACAAGGTCAACGATCCCGACGTGCTGAGCATCACCGGCGCCAGCGCAGCCCTGTGCGTCTCCCCCCTCCCCTTCCACGGTCCGATCGCCGGCGTCCGCGTCGGCCTGATCGACGGTCGCTTCGTCCTCATGCCCACCTACCAGCAGGTGAAAGAGAGTGACCTGGACCTGGTGGTCGCCGGGAGCAAGGACTCCATCCTGATGATCGAGGGCTTCGGCAACCAGATCCCCGAGGACCAGATGGCCGACGCCCTGATGTTCGGCCACGCGGCGATCCGGGTGCTCTGCGACATGCAGGAGGAACTTGCATCCCGGGCGGGAACGGTCAAGGCCCCCTTCACCCCTCCGCCCCCCAACCCGTTCCAGGAGCTGCTCCGTCAGGAGGCCTATGAGCAGATCAAGGCGGCCCGCCTCAATCCCAAAAAGCAGGAGCGTTCCGCCGCCCGGCAGGCCGTCCGCGATGAACTCATCGCCAAATACTTCCCCAACGGCGCGACGGTGCTGGAGGACGGCCGCACCCTCGAACAGCTCAAGCAGGCCTTCACCGACCTCGACTATCAGGTCTGCCGCGATCTGACCCTCTCCGGGCAGCGGCTCGACGGCCGCACATGCACTCAATTGCGCCCCGTCGAGTGCGAAGTCGGCGTACTCCCCCGCGTGCACGGATCGTCTCTGTTCACCCGCGGCGAAACCCAGTCCCTCAACACCGTCGTCCTCGGTTCCGCCCGCGACAAGCAACGCATCGACAGCCTGTTCGAGGAGACCGCCAAGAGCTTCATGCTCGATTACTACTTCCCCTCCTATTCGGTCGGGGAAGTCCGCCCCATCCGCGGCCCCGGTCGCCGCGAAATCGGGCACGGCATGTTGGCCGAACGCTCCATCGAACGCGTCATCCCTCCCCCGGAACGCTTCCCCTACACCATCCGCGTCCTCTCGGACATTACCGAGTCGAACGGCTCCAGCTCCATGGCCACGGTGTGCAGCACCACCCTGTCGCTGATGGACGCCGGCGTCCCCATCTCCCAGCCCGTCGCCGGCATCTCCATCGGCCTCGTCAAGGAGCAGGACCGCTACGTCCTGCTCACCGACATCATGGGGGATGAAGACCACTTCGGCGACATGGACTTCAAGGTCGCCGGCACCGGCAAGGGCGTGACCGGCATTCAACTCGACCTGAAGATTCCCGGCATCAGCGAGGAGATCATCCGCAAGACGCTGGCCCAGGCCCGCGAGGCCCGGCTGGAACTGCTGCGAATCATGCTCGGCACCATCCGCCGGCCGCGCCCCGAAGTCTCCCCCTACGCCCCGCGGATCGCCATCACCAAGATGAACCCCGAAAAGATCGGGCTTCTCATCGGCCCCGGCGGCAAGACCATCCGGGCTCTCCAGGAAGAGACCGGCGCGTCGATCGACATCGAGGAGGACGGCACCGTCACCATCGCCGCCCCCACCCTCGAACAGTGCAACGCCGCGCTCGCCCGCGTCGAAGCCATGACGGAAGACGTCAAGGTCGGACGCATCTACTCCGGCAAGGTCATCTCCATCAAGGACTTCGGCGCCTTCGTCGAGATCGCCCCCGGCAAGGACGGACTCCTCCACATCAGCGAACTCTCCCACGGGTATGTCAAGTCCGTCACCGACGTCATCGACGTCGGCGACATCATCGAAGTCAAGGTCATCGCCGTCGACGACCAGAACCGTGTCAAGCTCTCCCGCAAGGCGCTGCTCCCCGAAGGTGAAGGGGTGGAGAACAGCGGCGACGTCGGATTTGAAGAAGACAACGAGACCAGCGACCGCGGCGAGGAACGCAGCGGACATCGGGGGGGCGAGCGGGGCGGATACCGCGGCGGACGCGGACGCGGCGGAGATCGCGGACGTGGAAGAGGACGCGGACGCGGCGACGATTACGGCGACCGCAACCGGTACGATTGAGCAACGTTTCTCCCGGTCGGCTCTGTGCCTGACGGGTGATAGTCCGCCGCCGCGGGCCGGCGGGCCGGGCGGACTCCCTCCCCTCTCGCGAACGGCGATCGTCCCCGTTGAACAGGGTCGTCCCCGTTGAGCACAGCCTCCACCCCCGGAGGAGGCCCTCACTCGGTACGGAGCCAGCCATGCAGCGGCGCCACTTCCTGCGGCTCTCTGCTCGGGCGGCGATGGCGGCGTGGGGAGGCAGTCCCCTCCTCGCCGATGAGTCCCCCCGACGCGACGTCCCCTGGCTGAGCGAGGTCCAGCGCCCTCCAGAGTCGATCCCCCCCGGCGGGCCGGTTCTCGCCCCCCTTCTGGTCGATCGCGAGGGCCGACCGATCGCGACGCGCCCGGCCTGGGAGACTCGCCGCGCCGAACTCCGCCGTGAGTGGCTGGAGTTCCTCGGCCCGTTGTCGGCGGGTCGCCTCGCCCGCGGCGCCGTCGTTCCACCCCCGGAGTGGACCGTCCTGGAAGAGGAGTCGATCGACGGCGTGCAGCGGCGGCTCATTCGATATCCCGTCGAGGAGCAGCAGCCGGTCGAGGCGTATCTGCTGCTCCCGGAGGGGGCGCAAGCCGCCCCCGGCGTCGTCGTCTTTCATTCCACCGTCCCGGAATCGATCCGTCAGCCCGCCGGCGTCGAAGGCGCCCCCGAGAAAGCCTTCGGCTGGCAGCTCGCCCAGCGAGGCTGTGTCACCCTCTCACCACGGAACTATCTCTGGCCGGAGACCCGCCGCATTGACGCCCGCGGAGAAGCGGCGCGATTCCTCGCAGGGCATCCCCGCTCCAAGGGGATGGACCGGATGCTCCTCGACGGGCTGATCGCAGTCGACCTGCTCGCCGCCCTGCCGCAGGTCGACCCGCGGCGGATCGGCTGCGTCGGGCATTCCCTGGGGGCCAAGGAGGCGCTGTACCTGGCGGCCTTCGACGAGCGCGTGCAGGTCACGGTCAGCAGCGAAGGGGGGATCGGCATGACGTTCTCCAACTGGCACGACCCGTGGTATCTGGGAGAGGCCGTCCGCCAAGGAGACTTTGCGCGCGAACATCATGAGCTGCTGGCGCTCGTGGCTCCGCAGGCGTTTCTGCTGATCGGGGGAGACTCCGCCGACGGGGACCGGAGCTGGCCGTTCGTCGCCGCCGCGCTGGAGGTCTACCGCTTGTACGACCCGCCGCCGCGCCTGGGTCTGTTCAATCACCGGCAGGGTCACAGCGTCCCCCCGCTCGCCCACGAGCGGATTCTGGAGTGGTTGACCGCCTTGCTGTAGCGGCCCACGTCGCGGGGGCCGGTGTGCCGACGCTCCGGCTGACAACCCCCCTTGGCGTGTCAGCCGCGGGCGGGGTACACTCCCGACGCCGGGTTGCCGGCCGGGAGGGCGTCTGTCGATCGTTCGCCGCGAACCCTCGCGCCGCTCCGGATGCAACCGGCTCCTCCTGCGCAGATTCCCTCCATGAAAGTCTCCCTTCCGCTGGTGACGTTGCTGTGGCTGGCCGCTCCCCTCGCCGCCCAGGAGTGGGTTCCCTTTTCCTCGGCGCGCGGGAACTTCCGGGCGGTCTTTCCCACCCGGCCCCAGGAATCGGTGCAGACGATCGATACCCCCCTGGGACAGATTCCCTACACCACCTGCATGGCGGAACTGGCCGGCGGCAACGTCGCCTACGGCGTCGCCTACAACGATTACCCCCACGAAATCCTGCAAACGGATCCGGAAAAGGTGCTCGACGGCGGCCGGGACGGCGCCAAGGAAAACCTGGGAGGCTCGATCGTCTCCGAAACGCGGCTGACGATCCACGGCCACCCCGGTCGCGAATTCACCATCCTCAGCGAAGTCCAGGGGCAAAAACTCTTTTACCACACCCGCGTGTTCCTGATCGGCACGCGGCTGTACCAGATGCAGGTCGTCCGCGTCGGCGCTGTCCCCGTAGACGTGGCCGACGTCGTCCGCTTCTTCGCCTCCTTTGAGCCGCTCCATCCGTGAGGAACCCCATGCCGACTCGCCGCCGCTTCCTGCAGTCATCCACGCTGGCCGCCGCCTCCACCCTCTTTGCTGCGCCCGCCCTGCTCCGCGGACGCGACCTCAACTCCCGCCTCCAGATCGCCGCCATCGGCTGCGAAGGGAAGGGCTGGTCCGACATCCAGGAAATGGCCAGCCACGACAAGGCCGTCTACGTCGCCTTCTGCGACGTCGATCTCGGCCGCGTGGAAAAGGTCAAACAACTCCAGCCCCAGGCCCCCATCTATCAGGACTACCGCGAGATGCTCGCCAACCACCGCGACGCCATTGACGCGGTGACCGTCTCCACCCCCGACCACATGCACGCCCGCCAGGCGCTCGACGCCATGCGGCTGGGCAAGCACGTCTACTGCCAGAAGCCCCTCACCCACACCATCTGGGAGGCGCGGCAGATGCGCCGGGCCGCCGAAAAATACGGCGTCATCACCCGCATGGGAAACCAGATTCACTCTCACACGCACTACCGCACCGCCGTGCGGATCATCCAGGACGGCCTGATCGGCAAGGTCCGCCGCGTCCACTCCTGGTGTCAGGCGACCGGCCACGGCAAGAGCGGCTTCATCGACCGCCCCCCCCACCCCACCGAGCCTCCCGCCACCCTCAACTGGAACCTGTGGATCGGCGTCGCCCCGATGCGCCCCTTCGGCGTCCTCCACTGCTACCACCCGTTCGGCTGGCGCGACTTCCAGGACTTCGGCAATGGCGCCCTGGGGGACTTCGGCTGCCATATCCTCGATCCCGTCTGCACTGCGCTGCAGATCGAGGGAGACCCGCTGGACGTCGTCGCCGACCACACCGGCATGAACGATGAGGTCTGGCCCGCCCAGACGCAGGTCGATTACACCTTCCCCGGCACCCCCTACACCGCCGCCGACAAGCTCCGCATCACCTGGTACGACGGCGGCCGGCTCCCCAACACCAACGATTCCCACGTCCCCCGCACCGCCGCCCTCCCCCGCAGCGGTTCACTGATCATCGGCGAGCTGGGGAGCCTGGTCCTCCCCCACGTCGGCGAACCCAAACTCTATCCCGAAGATCAGTTCGCCGACCGCCAGATCGAACCGGCCGAGAACCTCAACCACTACCACGGCTGGGTGGACGGCTGTCTCACCGGCCGGCAGCCCAGCGACGGCTTTGACTACGCCGGCCGGCTGACGGAGGCGGTGCTGTTGGGAAACATCGCGGTCCGCCACCGCCACACCCGGCTGGAGTGGGACGCCGCCGCCATGCGCGTCACGAATCTGGAGGAGGCCAACCGCTGGGTCACGCGGACGTACCGCGAGGGCTGGGAGATCGAAGCGGTGTAATCCCCCCTGATCCGAAGCCGCTTCACATCCCCCCTCGCGCCTGCTCGCAGGGAGAGGACTCCAAAGCAAGCCCGCCGACGGCGTCGGCGGGGCCCTCTCCCCGATTCGATTGGAAAGGTCCGGAGCACCGCGGCCCCCTCACCCCTAGAACAGGGGAGAGGAAGTTATGAAACTGCGTCGCCTCAAGCCTGATTCGAGATTTGCTTGGCCCGCAACTGCTTTTCCGCGTCCTGAGGGATGTCGAAGTTGCGAGTGCTGGTCTCCTTGGGAAGGTCGACGACCTCTTCCCAGAGGGGGAAGGGCGGGGAGGCGGGAGGTGCGTTGTCATCGAGGATGGGGGTGTCTGGGGCCAGTCCGGGGACGATCCGCACCAGCATTTTGCCGCCGACGTGACCTTTATTCCCCTCCAGTGCCGTATCGTACTTGCCGCCGCGGATGGCGGCGACTCCCGCCGGACCGGTGTTCCCCTGCGTCGGCTCGAAGTAGATCATCCCGTCGCCGACGAGCTGGCCATTCCATTTGACTTCACCGGAGACATGATACCGCTCCGGTCCCGAATCACTTCCGCCACAGCCAGTCAGCAGCGCGAGGACGGTGACCACTCCGAAAAGACGCAGGGACATGGGCATTCGATCCGTGGGAAGAAACTGTTCAGGGTCACAAAAAGCTGCAGGAGCACCGGGGGCGATGCTCCTGCACGAGGCCCGGGGGTTCTCTCAACGGGGCTTGCTCAGAGGCAGAGGGAGTTTCGCCCGGGTTCCCAGGCTCTGCTTGGGAACCCACTCAGGCAGGGCCTTGAGATTACGGGACCTTGGCAGTCTCCCCACCCTTGCGGCTGCCGAGAGCCTTATAGACCAGCATATCAATGTTCTCGCTGATGAAGGTGACCTTGCCGTCCATCAGGGCGAACTGGGCACCACCGGGGTGTTGGCTGCCAAAACTCACATCGGTGAAGTTGTTGCTGCCGTTGTAGGGCGTGGTGTTGATGGGATTGGTGATGTTCTTGGCTCCCGAGGCGGTGCCGCCGGCCGAACCCCGGCACCAGACACGGTAATTGTTGGCGGCATTCCAGGAGATCTCTCCGATCCCCAGCGTGTTCGATGTGCCGTCCTTGATATCCTTAATCGTCACGATTTCCTTGACGATCAGGACTCCCGCGTTCGAGCGGAAGCTGTTGCTGGGGTTTGTTCCGGAAGCGGAGTACGTGCGGCCGGTCATGCTCAACCCCGTGGGGCCCATGACCCCGTAATAGTGCGTGGTCGCGGGCGTTTGGCCGGTGGTCCCGGGACCGGGGTAATTCTCGTTCCCCTGATTGCCGACGATCTGGACCCGCAGGCCGCTGGGACAGAGGAACACGTCGATCGGCTCCAGACACAGGCCGATATTATACCGGGGCTGATTGTTGGCCGGCGGTGTCGCCACGGTCTGATTGTAATCGATGACGTTGAAGTCGAAGCGGTCGTACAGCGGCTTCTGCTCGATGAAGGGGAGGATCATCACGTGCCAGCTCAGGCCGTTGCCATTATTGACGCCGTTGGAGAAGCCGCCGGGCGGCAGGCAGCTCCGACTCCCTTCATAGCTATGCAGGGCGATCACCAGGTTGTGCAGGTGGTCCTGGCACTGGCTCTTGCGGGCCGCTTCCCGCACCTGTTGCACCGCCGGCAACAACAGCGCCACCAGGATCGCGATGATGGCGATGACCACGAGCAGTTCAATCAACGTGAATCCGTGCCTGCGACGATGCATTGCAATTCTCCCTGTGAGCGGATGAACCATGAGGATAACCCTGGCTGGCGCGCAGTCTTCAAACACCCGGGGCTGTCTGCCGATGTGATGATCCTGCCGGCGGTTGCAGTTGCGTACTCTGGACCTCCAGGGAGAGCGGCGTCCCCGCCTGAATCTGGACGGTCCCTTCCCATTGCCCCTTGACTTTGGGCTCCGGCGCGGAGGCCTCGGCGGCATTCGGGTCCGGCGGCGGGGGCGCGGAGCCCTCGTGCACCAGCAGCGTCACGGCGTAATCTCCCGGCGGGATGCCCGCTCCTCCCGCGACGATCTGGCCCTCCCGGACCTCATACACACCATGACTGGTGGTCCCCCCCTTCTCGACGGTGCCATGCAGGTATAACTGACCCCAGGGCAGCGGCTGGCCGTCGAGCGTCACAGAACCCGTCACCGGGCGATGGGCGCTGCCTCCACAGCCGGCATTGCCGAGCAGGATCAAACTTCCGAACAGCACCCACCGCATGGGAGAGAATCCATTTCTGCCGAACAGGACGAGAGGAGCTCACACACCGGATTCCCGGCCGAGTGAGCCATGTCAGGGAACCATGACTGGATTGCCATCGCCGATCCGGGCCAAGTTCCTCAGCACGGTCAGGTCGGTGTTCTCTCCGATGAACGTGACTTTTCCGTCTCCGATCCCGAATTGGGCCCCTCCCGGATGCCAAGAGGAGAACATATCGCGGTTCTGGGCGTCGAGCTCGACGTGGATCGGATACCCTCCCAAGGAACCCGTGACGTCGGCCATGCCGCAGTTGGTCAGATCGCCGCAGGTGTTCGCATTGGCGGTGCTCCCGCCCCCCATGTACAGCAATCCGGCCCGTGCCTGTCGCGACCCAGTCCCGGTGGAGAAGGGCATGTCCCAGACCCGCTCACCCAGAAACAATACGTTGCTTTGGCCATCAGTGATCTGGGCGAACTTGACCGAGCGGCTGAGCAGAAACGCGCCGTTCTCAATCCACCCCGGATCCTGAACCATCGACACCTGGCTGCTCCCGACATTCGCCCCGCGACTGACGCCCAGGTAGTTGCAGGGGACCGTGTCGCGGAGGTTAGCCGTGGTGCCGTCGCTGGAGACGCGGCGGTTGGAACCGGCGCACGAGTTGGGGAGGTCGTCCGACGGGCAGGTGAAGACGTCGATCTTCGTGCGGAAGACCTGATAAGCGGCCAGGTCCGTCCCGGGGCTATTCGCATTGGAGAAGGCCGCCTGCAAGGCCTGCTGGGCTGTCCGCGTCCCGACGCCCAAGGCGTCGAAGGCCGGCTTTTGCTCCACTTCCCGCAGGATCAGCGCCGACCAGGACCAGCCGGCTCCATCCCCCGCATTCGTTCCCTGCAGTCCCGGCAAGGCCGTGGCCCCCGCCGTGGGCCTGCGAGCGTGATAATCTCCAATCAGTGCAGGAGGGAGCAATAAGTCCCCTCATAGTTGTGCAACGCAATCACGAGGTTGTGCAGGTGGTCCTGGCACTGGCTTTTGCGGGCCGCTTCCCGCACCTGCTGCACCGCCGGCAGCAACAAGGCCACCAGGATCGCAATGATCGCGATCACCACCAGCAGCTCAATCAGCGTAAATCCCCGGCGCACTTTCATCAGAAACTCCCTCGAGTGATCCTGCAAAAAATCGTAACAGAACGACTCCAGCCGCCGGCAAACCAGCACGGCTGGCGACAACAGATCAACAGACGCTCACTCCCCAGTTTGTCCGGAAGACCCCCGCCCCGCAATCAAGCGGTTCAGAAAGCTCTCACCGCACGCCGCGATTCCCGACGGCGAGAATCACGCTGGCACCGCCTTTCTCTCCGGTGGGGAAAACAAGGCCGCTCAGGCCGACAGTCCTCCCGCATGCGTGGGGTGAGCAAGTCCACTGCCCCATAAACGGAGACGGCAGCCGCTTGTCCACATGAGAACTTGTCAATCTGGCTGGCGACTGTCGTCGCCTGGGGGTCCGTAGCGAAATGCGCCACGTGTGTCTCCTCACCACTCGCATCCGCAGGCGCTGCGGCGGCGGGTACCGGACCCAAGTTCATCGGCTGGCTGAACAGCCGTCCCCTCAGCGGGGCTCGCGGAGAGCATTCCCCCTCCAGCTTGAACACATCAAAGCCCCGGTGTGCTCCTCCGGTCGCCCACCGGTGCGGCGCGATCGATCATCCCCCCCGGAGGCGGCGCTTCAGCGCACCCCCAGCAGCGGAAAGCGGGACAACTCCCGTCCGTGAAGCTCCTCGGGAGACTGACCGCGAACGGAGGTTTCCCGGCCGGACTCCGCGGGCCGGGCCGCCGCAGTCGAACGGCTCCGTTGCATCCACTGCTGGGAGACGACCGGCAGCGGAGAGTGGAAGCCGGGAGGCGGGTCGCGGCGAGGGACGACGCGGCCGGCGGCCTGAGTGAGGTCCACCACCCCCCAGGGGGCGCCTCCATCGCCGCCCGTCTTGCGAGGGAGCGCGCTCGTCTGACCCGGGGCCGGGGCGGTGAGACGATCGTCTCCGCGCGGCTGACGCAACTGACGGTTGAGCGGCGGCAGGGGGGGGAGGGCCGCCAGGAGCAACTCCTCGGAACCACGATCGGAGGCGGAACTCGCGACGATCGCCGCCGGCGCGACCGGGGCGGCCTCCCCAGGGCCAGCAGCGGCGGGCGGCGGGTCGGCGGCGGCCAGACGCGGGTCGCCGTCGCGTCGCACCGGCGGAGACCCCGCCATGACCCATTGCGTCCAGGACTGTTCCAGTTCCGCGACGTTCTGGAAGGGATAGTGCCGGCGGATCGCCTCCGGCCAGCCGCGCTCATGGGCGTCCTGCAGGAACTTCAGAAACACCCCCCGCCCCCGCTCGCCATGCTGCTGGACGAGGAAGTTCGCCAGCGAATACCCCTCGGCATAGAGGGTGTAAACCTGGTGCATGTCGCTGGGGTATTCGGTGATCGTGAGGAGTCGGTCGAGGGGAATCCGCCGCGAGGTGCGGATCACGCGGTCGAGCAGGACTTCCTGGCGTTTGCGTTCCTCGAGGTGCTCGATGAGCGTGGCTGCACCTTCATCCGCCCAGCGCGGGAGGGGACGCCGGAAGTGGGACGCGAAGATGGTATGGCTCACTTCGTGGGGGATGACCGAATCGAGCAGGCGTTCCAGCGACCCCTGGACCCGCATGTTCCAGCCGGAGACCTCTCCGCGATCAAAGGTGAAGGTCGTCGCTCCGCCGGCTCCCATCGAACCGACCGTGACGCGAATGGGGCAGGGGCGATACCAGTTGGGCAAGGTGTGGCCGAGCCAGGCGAGAGCGAGTTCGCGGCGGCTCTCCTCGGCGGTCTCGCCAATCTGCCGCGCGATCTCCGCCGTGGGGGCGAAGACGATGAAATTGGGGGTGCGATACTCGGCGGCGGGGAGGAGGCTCCCCCACAGCGACCAGACCAGTGACAGACCGGCAAGAGCCGGCCGTTTCAGACGGGAGGCTTCCATGCGTTCCGGACTGAGCAGCGGAGGCAGCGAACCGGTGGTGGTGCTGCCGGGGAGGAGAGAGGTTCAACCGGGGGGACCGACTGGGGATCCATCCCTGGCCGGCGAAATCCGGTCAAGGCAACTCCCGTGCCGCGTCCGGACGATGTTTTCACCTCGATTGCCGATGATGTCGCAAAGGTATAACAGACAATGGTTTCTGACATTCGCCCGCCAACGGAGCAACCGTGTGTGCAGCGTCTCGCCACACCCGGACTTGTCACATCTACACGAGCCGATCGCCGGAAGTGCCGAGGGGGTGGGGGGGCGGGGGCGGGGAGAGCGCTCCCCTGCGGGTCGCGGCTAAACGAGCGGGTCGCGGCTAAACGAGACGGCGAAACGGGGGGGCGCGGCGACGAGTGAAGCGTCTCTCCCCAAGGACGTGGGGCTATCCCCCCTCATGCGGCAGGCGGTGCCCGAGCTTGTCCCGCTTGGTGGCCAGGTACCGCCGGCGGTGCTCGACCGGCGGGGCCACGATCGGCACTTGCTCGACCACCTTCAGGTCCACCCAGTTCTCGAACGCCTCCGTCTTCTTCGGATTGTTGGTCAGGATGCGGACCTTGTTCAGCCCCAGGTCCTTGAGAATCTGGAGACCGATCATGTAATCGCGGAGGTCCGCCTTGTACCCGAGGCGATGGTTCGCCTCGACGGTGTCCAGTCCTTCATCCTGCAACTGATACGCCTTGAGCTTGGAGACCAGGCCGATGCCCCGCCCCTCCTGCGGCAGATAGACCACCGCCCCCGTCCCTTCCCGGACGATCATCTCGATGGCGATCTGGAGCTGATCGCCGCAGTCGCAGCGCAGCGACCCGAGCACGTCGCCGGTGAAGCAGGAGGAGTGCATCCGCACCAGCGGCGCCTCGACCGAGGAGAGGTCGCCCCAGACGATGGCCAGCGGTTCCTGATCCTCGTGTTCCACGCGGTAGGCGATGAGGCGGGGCGTGCCATAGTCCCGCGTGGCGATGCTGACCTCGACTTCGCGATGAATCAGCCGTTCGCGAATGCGGCGGTGCTGGATGATCTCGGCGATGGTGACCAGCGGAATCTGGTGGCGGCGGGAGAATTCCTCCAGTTCCTCCAGGTCGGCCATTCCCGGTCCGCGTTGACTGCACACCTCGATGAGGCAGCCCACCGGTGTGAGGCCTGCCATCCGCAACAGGTCGATGACGGCTTCGGTGTGCCCGGCGCGGCGGAGGACGCCCCCTTCGCGGGCCAGCAGGGGGAAGACATGTCCGGGGCGCACAAAATCGTGCGGGGCGGCATCGCGCCGGGCGAGTTCGCGCAGCGTGAGGGCGCGGCTGGCGGCGCTGACGCCGGTCCCGCTGTCGCGGTGGTCCACGGGGACCAGGAAAGGGGTCTGATGCAGAGAGGTATTGGCCTCATTGTCGACCATCATGCCCAGATGGAGGCGGCCCGCCACCTCCGACACGAGCGGAGCGCATAAGAGTCCTGCCCCCTGACGCAGCATGAAGTCGACCATTTCGGGGGTGATGGACTCGGCGGCGCAGATCAGGTCCCCCTCGTTCTCGCGTTCCTGGGCGTCGACAACGATGACGAAGCGGCCGGCCTGCAGGGCCTTCAGAGCCGCGTCGATGCCGCGGAGTTCCCCCGCGGAAGAGACTGCTCGAGTGTGGTCGGTCATGAAGTGGATGGCCTGAATCCGCAGCCGTTTCCGGCATTGACGTATCACTGCCTGGGAAACGGCCGACGCTGCCATTGTAGCGCCTCGCCTTCCCTCTGTAGAGCGGCGAACCTGGGTCGAGCGGGGAATGTTCCCGCGGCAGGGTGGACGAGGTGTACCGGCCGGAGGGGGGAGCACCGTCCCCGAGGGCCAATCCGGTCGGCGGGCAAACCGGTCGGCGGTCCGGCGGCCTTCAGACCGAGAATCCCAACCGCCGGTATTCACAGACTTTGTTCCGCAGAGTGCGGGGGGTCACGCCCAGCGTGGCCGCCACCTGCGAACGGTTGCCGCTGTACCGCCGCAGTCGATGCAGGATCACGCAGCGTTCAATCTCCCGGAGCGAGAGGCGTTCAAACAGTTGGGGGAGTTCGAGCGGATCCGCGGCCGCGTCCCCGTCCTCCGGGAGCTCGACGTGCTCGATGATCTCGCGTTCGGCGAGGACGCAGGCCCGGCGAACGACGTTGCGCAACTGGCGGATGTTTCCGGGCCAGTCGTACTGGGCGAGCTTGCGCATCGCCTCGGCGGAAAAGCCGCGGACACGGACTTCTCCCTCGTCGGCAAACTGCTCCACGAAGTGCTGCGCCAGCAGGGGGACGTCCTCGAGCCGATCCCGGAGGGGGGGGACGTGCAGCGAGAGGACGTTGAGCCGATGGTACAGGTCGACCCGGAACCGCCCGGATTCCACCTCCCGGCGGAGGTCGCGGTTCGTGGCCGCGACGATTCGCGAATCGACGCACCGCATCTCGTTGCTCCCCAGCCGCTGGAACTCATTCTCTTCCAGCGCGCGGAGGAGCTTGGGCTGTGTGGCGCGGGGCAGCTCGCCAACTTCGTCGAGGAACAGCGTGCCGCGCTGCGCCGCCTCCAGCCGCCCGATCCGCCGGGAGACCGCACCCGTGAAGGCTCCGCTCTCATGTCCGAACAGCTCGCTCTCCACCAGGGCATCGGGGAGCGCGGCACAATTGACCGCCACGTAGGGGTGTTCGTGGCGCGGACTCGCTTGATGAATCCACCGTGCGAGGAGTTCCTTGCCAGTGCCGCTCTCTCCGGTAATCAAGACCGTGCCGCGGGAGCGCGCCAGCCGCCGCGCCTGCTCCAACAACCGCTGCATGACCTGGGATTGAAAGATCAGTGACATCGTGAAGGCTCGTCTCCGTGGCCGGCTCGGGTCCCGTGGGGAACTGGGCCAGCGTGCGTGATCTGTTTCGGAATGGGGGACTTCCCGGTCCTTCTCCGGGTGGGAAGACGGCGGCGTGGAGGCCGCCGCTGCTCAGGGGGTTCTGCCCCGCTGGGGGGCGCAGGGACGGCCGGCCCGGCCGCCGGGCGTTCATCTCCCCGTGGCGTTATCTCTGTCTCTCCGCTCCGTAGGCCCGTTGCATGGCCTGGCGTCGAACGGCGACGTCCAGTTCGGGACGGAGCTGATCCCGGGCGGCTTCCAGCCGTGCCAGGCACCCCTGCACGGCGGTCAACAGTTCCTCCAGCCGTGCGGTCTGCTCGGCGACGAGCCGCCGGAGTTCCGGGTTCCACGGGCGTCCCCCACTCTCCCAGTCGCGGCGCGCGGCGGACAACTCGGCATCGTGATCGGCGAGGGCTGCCAACCGGTGGTGCAGTTCCGTCAGCGGCCCGGGCAACTGAGTCGCCGGAACGTCCTGAAGTCGCCGCACCGCCAGGCAGGCTGCTTCGTACCGCTCACCGACGGCTTTCAGGGTCCGCGCCAACCGTCGCTCCGGAGTCAGGCTGGAGTTCACGGGTCACCTCGGTTTCCAGTTGTTGCAGGATCGTTTTCAATTTGTCCGCGTTGGCAGAGAGCCGCTCCCGATCGTCAATCGCCTTGAGCCACCACCGCGCCAACGGCATCAACCATTCCGGCTGACCGGCCGTGATCAGGTCCCGATATCGTTGTTGCGCGGCGGAAATCCTTCCCGACCGGCGGTCGCACGCCGCCCGCTGAAACTGAATCCAGGCGCGCTCGTCCGGGGTCAGCGAAGCCTGCTCCAGTTCCGCATAGACCCGCGCCGCCGCCTCGATCTGCCCCGTCGCGAACAGGCTGTCCGCCAGTCCCAGGCGATCGACGGGACCGTCGAGAGGGAGGTGAGCCGAGGGTGAGTCGGAAGGGGTAGAGGGGAGGGGGGGAAGGGGAGCGTCCCCTGCGGGGGCGACCTCGGGAGTGGTCGCCGGTTCAGCCCCTCCTGCGGCGGGCGGTGCTGCGGCTCCCCGATCGTTCGGGGCGGAAGTTGTCCCCTCCCGCCGGCCGTTCCAGCGGCGTCCCAATTCCAGAATCTGCTGCTGGAGCCGCTGAAACTGGCGCTCCTTCGCCTGTTGCAGGTCTTCCAGCGCGTCGCGCTCCGACTCCTGAGCGGGACTGGGAAATGACGGCGGTGAGTCGGCCGGCCACGGAGGGGGGACGGTCGGTTGCAGCGCGGCCTCCCGTCGCAGCGCCGGTGCGGAGTGCGTCGACTCGGTTTCCGCGGCGGGGGTGCTGCCGGGATCGGCCGACGTCGCCGCCGTGGACGACAGCCCCCAGGCGAGGATGGTTCCGCACAGACATCGTCGCCAGAACCGAACCCGTGCGCCCCCCGGCGTGCAGAGTGCGGACGGTCGTCGGTCGAGTCGGCGTCGCCGGCGGCCGCAACTTTGCGTCATGGTTTTCCTCCGGCGGCGGGGTTCTGGGAGAGGGCTTGCACATCGAAGTCCGGCAGCGGCGCTCCCGGCGCGAGACCGGCGAAGCACCGCAGGGCTTCGTGATGTTCTCCGCGGCGTTGATGGATCTGGCCGAGCAGTCGCAGCGCCGTGCGCCGCAGATCGGGTGGGACATTGGGATCCCCCGCCAGATGACGGCAATGCACGGCGGCCAGATCATCCAGACCGCGGCGGACCGCCACGTCGGCGACCATGAGATGCGTCTCGGGGTGGCGGTCTGTGGGGAGCTCGGTCGTCAGCGCCGCGAGGAGGTCCGGGACGTTGGGGGTGTCTGGCTTCAGATCGCGTTGCAACCGATCCTGCAGGGCCTGCATCGCCAGCCGATCCCGGAGCGGGCATTCCGGCAGGCTCTGCAGGGCTTCGTGGGTGAGTCGTTCCGCCTCGGGGGTGAGCCCCACGTCCCGGAATGCTCGTGCCGCAAGATACCGCCAGTGGGACCCGAACAGCCGGGACGGGTCGAATCCCGTGAGGGTTTCGATCAGTGCGGCGGCCTCGCGTCGCCGGCGGTCCGGCTCCACGGCGGCCAGATACCGCGCATAGGCGGAGAGAAAAGCGGCTGCATCCTGCACTTCCGCCTCCACGAGGAGCGCCCGGCGATTGTGTAGCACGGCGTTGGCCCCCAGCGGATTGCCGTCCAGCAGCAGGGCACTCGCCAGCAGGACGGCCGCCAAGGGTTCCTGGGGCGTCTCCTTCGTCAGCAGCAGCGCCCGCTGCAACGGGGCAATCGCTGCATGCGGGGTGTTGGACTCGAGATGCAGTCGACCCAGGTAGAGGTAGGCCACCGCCTTGAGGGGGTGGACCTCGGCGGCATCGACGCAGCGATAGAGCGCCGCCTGCGCCGCCTCCCGGTCTTCCTCGCGGAGCGCCAGCTTGGCTTCGTTCAAACTGGCCTCGATCAGCGTGCGCCCCCCGTGGAGCCGCTGGGCGTGTCGCTGCATCTGCAGAGCCGAGTCCCACCGCCCCTCGAGCACCTCCAGACGCCCAAGCAGCAGGTACGCCGCTGAAGACCAGGGATGTTCCGGAGCGTGAGCAAGGCTGAACTGAATCGCCCGCCGCAGGCGCTGCCGCGCATCTCCCTGAGCCGCCTCCGGGGACAACTCGTCCATCGGCACGATCTCCAACTGCTCCGGTCGAGCGAACCACGTCAATCCCACCGGCGCCAGGACGGCATCCAGCGCCAAGGCCAGATCGATTCCTTCCACATCCAGGGAGAGGGTCCGCCCCTGCACCAGGGGGAGCGAACGGGAGGTCCATTGCGGCGTCCGCTGCGCCAACACCGCCAGCCGCTGCACCACCTCTGCCAAGGGGAGGTTCGCGCCGCGCAAGGCGACAAACACCTGGCTCGGGTCCTCACTCAACCTTTTTTCGCAGCGAAACTCGGCGCTCGCGGGGAGGGACCACGGAATCTCGGCGGCGGGCGGGGACCGCAGCTCCAGCAGACGGCGCAGGTCCATTCCCGGCTGTGGGGAAAACAGGGTTTCCTCCCGATATGGGTCCTGTGCGAGCGTTGCGGGGAAAGTCGCTTCTCCCAATGTTTGGGACAGCAGGTGGAGGGCATCGGCGTCGAGCGGATCAAGGTCCGCGGAGCCGAGTTGCAGCAGTTCGCGGTACAAGGTCTCCAGCGCCAGTTCCTGACGACCCGTTCGCAGCAGCAGCCGCGCATGTGCCAGTTCGGCTTGTCGACGAATGCCGGGGTCTTCTGCGACGGCGGATAATTGTTCGTAAATCGTGCCTGCCTTGGCGCCCTCTCCCAGCAATTCGGCGCACACTCCGCGCAGGAACCGGGCGCGATCCGCCACAACGGGGGAGGTGGCATGGGTCAGCGGTTCCAGTTGACTCCACGCGGCGGCAGAGGCGCCTTCCAGAATCCATTGCTCCAGGCGCGCCAGTCGTGCAGCTTCGGTGTCTTGCGCCGGCACGGAGGCCTCCGGGGCGGCGGAGGACTCCTGCGCTGTGATGGCTGGAGCGGGAGTGAGTCCGGACGGGGCAGGCGTTTCGCTGGTCAGCTTCGACAGCGGTGTTTCAGGAGGCGTCGCGGTTGTCTGCCGGTTGGAGACCTCCAAAACCGTCGCCCGTTCTCCACCGGCAGGATCAGCCGCTCCTGAGACGGCGGAGGGGAGAGCCGCTGAGGGGGACGACCACTGGCTGCACCACCAGCCGACCAGTCCCCCTCCCGCCAGGAGGAGGAGGGCCAGGCTGGCGACCGCCAGAATTCGCAGCATCCGACGCATGAACACCACGGTCTTGTGGAAGGGCGGCGGTGCAGGGCCGTCTCTGCCACCGGGCAGAGGCTAAGGGACCTGTCACGGCGCAGGGAGTTGCGGAGGAACCCGGGGGGTCGCCCTCCGCAGGCCGCAAACTCCGCGCAACCGCTCCAGTCGTTACCAGCAGATCGGCGTGAGGGGGAATCAAGTTTCAGTGATTTTTGCAGGCAAGTCGAAAGCAGAGTCTTCGATGCTGATCGACAAGCGGACTGCGCGTGAGAACCAGCGTGATGCACGTTACCCGCACCGATCACGGAACACCGGCGTATCCCCGGTCGATCCTGCTCTCCCGCGAGGGAGCGGCCGCTCGACTGGCGGAGTCGGCCTCCGCGTCGACTGCGGGGAGTGCACCGGCGGAGACGACAGTTCACCCTGCCGAGCCGGCGTGGCTGGCGCGGCTGGAAGCGGAACCGGCAGTTCGTGCGGAGGTCGTTGCCGCGGCTCGGGCCGCGGTGGCGAGTGGTGAGATCCTGACTCAACGGGCCGCCTTGGCGGCGGCGGCGGGGTTTCTCGACTCGATCGACACGTTCTCGGGATAACGGCGTGGTAAGCGGCGCGAAAGGATTCGCGGACGGATCGCAGGATGCACCCCGTTTGCTCGTCCAGTCATCAAACACAGGGGTGTGACTCATGGGTCTGACCATTGCCAACAACGTTGCGTCGCTGAATGCTCAGCACCATCTGGGACGGGCCAGTTCGGCCGTCGCCAAGTCGGTGGAGCGGCTCTCCTCCGGCCTGAAGGTCAACCGGGGTGCCGACGGTCCGGCCGCCCTGTCGATCTCGGAGAAGCAGCGGGCGCAGATCGCCGGTCTGCGGGCCGCGATTGACAACTCCGAGAAGGCCGTCTCCCTCGTTCAGACCGCCGAAGGCGCCCTGGCGGAAATCAACTCCCTGCTGGTCAAGGTCCGCGCCCTGGCGATCGACTCGGCCAACACCGGTGTCAACGACGAGGACGCTCTCGCCGCCAACCAGGCCGAAATCAGCAACGCCCTCGACACCATCAACCGCATCGCCAACAACACCCAGTTCGGCACCAAGAAGCTGCTGGACGGGTCGGCCGGCGTGAACGGGACGCCGAACGACGCCGACGTCACCTTCCTCCGGGCCACCTCCAACACCCTGGCCGGCTCGTACGCTGTCGTGGTCACCACCGCCGGCGAACGTGCCTTCGCTCAGGCCGGCACCGCCCAGACCTCCAACCTCGCCCAGGCGGAGACCCTCACCGTCAACGGCGTCGCCATCACCCTCAACGCCGGACTCTCCCAGGCGCAGGTGATCTCCCGCATCAATGAGTTCACCTCCCAGACCGGCGTGGTGGCGGAGAACAACGGCGGCAATACCCGGCTGTATACGATTGCCTTCGGCTCCAACGCGACCATCAGCGTCTCGTCGGACGTCGCCGCCGCAGCGGACAGCAGCGGCTTCGGCACCACCGCCATCAACGACACCGGCGCGAACATCGCCGGCACCATCGACGGCGTGGCGGCCAGCGGGCAGGGGAACGTCCTCACCGCCACCTCCGGCGCTGCTCAGGGCTTGTCGCTGAAACTGGCCACCAGCGGCAGCAACGCCACTGTCACGGTCAGCGGCGCCCAGGGGAGCGTCTCCGTCACCAACAACTCCCTCCTCTTCCAGATCGGTCCCAACCAGAACCAGACCGCCAGCGTCACCATCAACCGCGTCAATCCCTCCTCGCTGGGCGTCGGTCTGACGAACAACCAGTTCGCCAGCCTCAACGACATCGACGTCACGTCGAGCTCCGGCGCCCAGGACGCCATCGCGGTGATCGACGCCGCCATCGACGACATCACCCGCATGAGGGGCGACCTGGGGGCGTTCCAGCAGAACACGCTGGAATCGACCGCCAACAACCTGAAGACGACCCTCGAAAACACGGTCAATGCTGAGTCGGTCATCCGCGACACCGACTTCGCCGAGGAGATCGCCAACTTCACGAAGTACCAGGTCCTGCAACAGGCCACGACGGCCATGCTGGGGAACGCCAACCAGTTGCCGCAACTGGTCCTCTCGCTCCTCCAGTAACGGACAACCGCCAGACGGCCAGGTCGGGACCGACCCGCTCCGCGCTCCCCCGCGGAGCACCGGCCCCGACTCTCCCACCGCTCAACCCCTGAGCTCCGGTGCACGGCCGGATGCGGCGACCGCCCGCCGCTTCCGGCCGTCGCCCGCTCCGGACCCCCGACGGCGGCCTCACAGATGAATCCGGACGATTGCCCCCATGATCAACATCGACGGACTCGTCACCGGCATCGACACCGAGGCGATCATCCAGGGACTGTTGCAGATTCAACAGCAACAGATCGACCGCATCACCGCACGGAAGACGTTGGCCCAGCAGCGGCGGGCCGCATTCCAGTCGCTGGAAGCCCAGGTCCTCGCCCTCCGCACGCAGGCGGGCAAGCTCGCCCGCGGACAGAACTCTCCCTTTCAGGCCCGCTCCGCCACGGTCAGCGTCGAGAGCGCCCTGATCGCCACCGCGCAAGCGAGCGCCCCTCCGGGGGTCTATGAGGTCCGCGTCAACTCGCTCGCGCGGGCCCATCAGGTCGCCTCGCAAGGCTTTGCCGACCGCCAGTCCCCCATCACCCAGGGGACGCTCACGCTCCGGGTGGGCAACCGTCCCCCCGTCACCCTCACCATCGACGAGTCCAACAACACCCTCCAGGGACTCGCGGACGCCATCAATGCCTCCGGCGTGGGGGTCTCCGCGGCGATTGTTCAAGACGGTACGGGACCAACCCCTTACCGCCTGTTGCTCACCTCCCGGACCACCGGGACTGCCGGGGCCATCACACTGGAGAACGCGCTCGCTCCCTCCGGCGGCGGCGCCATCCAGCCGAGCTTTGACTTCGACAATCCCGTGCAGGCCGCGGCCAACGCTTCCGTCACGCTCGGCAGCGGACCGGGCGCGATCACCGTCGAGTCGGCGTCCAATGAGGTCCAAGGGCTGATCGACGGCGTGACCCTCAACCTGCTCCAGGCCGATCCCGCCCGCGCGATCACGGTCCGCGTGGAGGCCGATGTCGCGGCCGGGACGGCCGCCGTGCAGGACTTCGTCGACGCCTTCAATTCCACTCTCGACTTCATCGCCAACCTGACCAGATTCGATGCTGCGACCGGTCAATCGGGCCTGCTGCTGGGGGACCGTACCGCCATCGACATCCAGCAACAGCTTCGCGCAGCGGTGCTGGACGTCGTCCCCGGCGTCTCCACCCGCGCCAACAGCCTCACCGCCATCGGCGTCTCCGTCAACGATCAGGGGCGGTTGACGCTGAATACGGCGCGGCTACAGGACATCCTCAGCGGCCGCGTGGAGGGTGTGACCGCCAACGACGTTCAAAACCTGTTCGCCCTCGCCGGGACCAGCACGCACCCGGGCGTCAGTTTTGTCTTGGGGAGCACGCGGACCGAAGCGCGCGCCGCGCCCTATCAGGTCGACGTCACGCAGGCGGCCGAACGTGCCGAGATCACCGCCGCGACCCCCTTGGCCCCCTCCGTCACGATCGACGGGACCAATGACACCCTCCAATTGACGCTCGACGGCGCCGCGGTGGACATCGTTCTCCCGCATGGCGACTACGCGCCGCAAGCACTGGCGGACCTTCTGGAAACCACCATCAACGCCCATCCCAGCCTCGCCGGACGGCAGATCGCCGTCAGCCTGACCCCCGGCAACGAGCTGGTGCTCACCTCCCTGAGCTACGGCAGCAGCTCGCAAATCACCATCAACGGCGGCTCTCTCACGGCGACGCTGGGGCTGTCCGTTGGCCAGTCCGATGCGGGCGTGGACGTGGCGGGATCGTTCGTGGTGGACGGTGTGGTGGAACCCGCTACCGGTCGCGGTCGACTGCTCACTGGCGCGCCGGAGAATCGTCACACCGCCGACTTGCAGCTCCGCGTCGCTCTGACGCCTGCTCAAGTCGTCGCCGGCTCCGAAGCCGATCTGACCCTGACGCGGGGCATCGGCTCACGCCTCGATCGTCTGATCGGACGGATGCTCGACTCGCAAAGCGGCCTGTTCGCCGGGACCACCCGGCGATTCGACGAAACCATCGACAGCCTGCAACAGTCGATCGATCGGCAACAGGCGTCGTTCGATCGGCAGCAGGAGGCACTCGCGAAGCAATTCCAGGCAATGGAGGCAGCCATCGCCCAACTGCAATCGAGCGCCAACCTCCTCTCCGCTCAGCTCGCCGGCCTCACCGGGCTGCGCGGCGGCACGGCCCAGCGCTGAGCCGGCCGCCTTCAACGGCTCCGCCCCTCCGAGTGACTCCCCCTCATGAAGCAGCCACAACCACACGTTCACCTGCCAGCACTGGCACATGGCCGAGGAGAGTCCGCCGGCGTCCCAATCGTCCCGACGCTGCTCCCCTCAGCGCACCGGTTTCCAAAGTCTCCACGCCGCGCGGGGAGCGCGAACGAATGATTCACGACGGCTCACAGGAGTTCCTCTCATGACGCCCTACAACCTCTATCGCACCCGGGCCGCCACGGGGTGGACCCGCATCGACATGCTGCTGGCGATTTACGACGCCGCACTCCGCGCTCTTGATGAGGCGCTCGCCGCGATGACCGCCCAGGGACAGGCGGCGCCGCAGGTGCGGCTGAAGGCGCAACAGTTCGTCCTGCTGTTGCTGGAAGGGATCGACGAGTCCGCCGGCGAACCGGCCCCCTCCATCCGCCGGCTGCTCCTGTTCGTCCTCGATCGCATGCAGGAAGGAACGAAGTCCTCCTGGCACGACGCCCGAAAGGTGTTGGCCCTGCTGCGAGAAGCCTTCCAGCAGGTGGCGAGCGAAGCCGTCCGCCTGGAGCAGCAGGGGGCCATCCCTCCGCTCGACCTCACGACGACCGTCGCTTGCAGCACCTCCGCCTGACGCCGATCGACGACGCAGAACCTGTTCCTCCTCCGGCTTGCCGGACATGCGAACTGAGTTCTCGCGGACAAAGCCTTCCCACCCGTTGGTCCACAGCGCAGCCGGGTGGCGGAGAGGGGAGTTCCGCGACAGGGCGGCCGATGCTGATCGTCAGGCAGGTCCGGAACGGCTGCTCCCCGACGCGGCAAAGCGTCCTCCCGGCTGATATGCTGGTTGGACGGTAAGGCCGGTGCGGCGGCTCCGTCTCCGATCGGGGGGCCGGCCGCAACGTTCTGGTGCGACCGGCGCCGCCCATTCCCGTCCCTTTCTGGAGGTCGCTTGCCATGCGTCTGCTCGCCCCCCTGGCCCTGTGCGGTCTCGCGTTGATGCTCGGCGCACCGGTTCCAGCCGCAACGGACCGGCCCAACCTGATCCTCATCATGGCCGATGACTTCGGCTATGAGTGCGTGACGTCCAACGGCGGCGAGTCCTACCACACGCCGCATCTCGATCGCCTGGCCGCCGGCGGCCTGCGGTTTGAGCAGTGCCACGTCCAGCCGCTGTGCACGCCAACGCGCGTGCAGCTCATGACCGGGCTGTACAACGTCCGCAACTATCTCCGTTTTGGAGTGCTGCGGGAGTCGGAGACCACCTTCGGCCATCTGTTGCAGCAGGCTGGTTATGCCACGGGGATCTGCGGGAAGTGGCAGCTTGGGCAAGACCCTCAGCTTCCGCAGAAACTGGGCTTCCAGGAGGCGTTCCTATGGCAGCACACCCGGCGGCCGCCGCGGTATGCAAATCCCGGTTTGGAGCACAACGGCCGGGAGCTCGATTTCCACAACGGGGAATATGGTCCCCTGCTGGTCAACGATTTCGCCCTCGACTTCGTGACGCGGCACAAGGACCACCCCTTCTTCCTGTACTACCCGATGATCCTCACGCATGACCCGTTCCAACCAACCCCGGACAGCCCCGACTGGGATCCGGCCGCGATGGGCGAACAGGTCCACCGGCATGTCAAGCACTTTGCCGACATGACGGCCTACATGGACAAGATGGTCGGACGGCTCGATGCGAAACTGGCGGAGTTGGGGATTCGGGAGAACACGCTGTTGATGTTCCTGGGGGACAACGGGACGAACAAGAACGTCACCAGCCGTTTTCAGGGGGCGGACTACCAAGGGGGGAAGGGGACCACCACCTGCCGCGGGACGCACGTGCCGCTGATCGTCAGTTGGCCTGCGGTGATCCGCCAGGGGGGCGTCTGCCGCGACCTCATCAGCAGCGTCGACTTCCTGCCGACGCTGTGCGCTGCGGCCGGCATCCCCGTCCCCGAGAACCTGGACGGCGTCAGCTTCCTGCCCCAGATTCGCGGCGAGCGCGGCACGCCCCGCGAGTGGCTGTATGTGTGGTACTCGCCCCGGCTGCAACCCGTCGCCACGGTGCGGGAGTTCGCCTTCGACGATCACTACAAGCTCTATCGCACCGGGGAGTTCTTCGATCTGACGGCGGATCCGTTCGAGCAGCGGCCACTGTCGCGAGGGGAACTCTCGGGTGCCGCCGCGGAAGGGGCCGCCAAGCTCCAGACGGTGCTCGATCGTTACGCTGGCGCGCGGCCGGCGGAACTGGAGGAGGAGTTTGAGCGGTGGGCGTCTCAAGCGGAGAACCGTCCGCGCAATCGCCGCCGCGCCAATCAATGACGTTCGCCCACGGAGCTTGCCGGCGCTGCCTCAACGCGGCCCTTGCCGGGCAACGGCGGTCCAGGGGGGAGGCCGCGAGATTCCCGCGGGGCCTGGGCCTCTGTGGGGGACTGCGACGAGCGGCTCCCTCAGTTTCGCCGCAGAGCGCAAGCGACGTCGTTGTCGAATCGCGGAGTCTTCAACCGCAATTCCCCCCCGGCGTGTTCCAGCTCCTCGGAGCGAATGGTCTGACCGGTGAGGACGTTGAGCCACGAAGCCCGGTAGTGCCCGGCAGGGATGTTCAACGTCAGTTCGGCCTCGATCCCGGACCGCAGGTGCTCCGCCAGGTTCTTTGGCTTCTGAGGCAACGGAACATGCAGGTACAGGGCGTACTGCCGTCCCTCCTCGACGAGGGCGCTCGCCACCAGGTTGTCTGACACGCGGCGAATGACAGAGTTGTCCGGTCTCATGCGGATGAACTCGAAGCTCTCCAGGAACTGCTTGAGGATGCGGAGCTGATCGCGCAATTCCGGGCTGCCGCCGCCGGGGGAGGCATACTCGCGGAGCGTGCCCTCCGGATGGGAGGGGGTGAAGGAGTAATCGAGGTTGTTGTACAGCCCGCCGCCGGCGAGCAGGAAATCCCAGCCTTCCGTGCGGTACAGGAGGTCCTCCTTGCCGCGGAAGCCGGTCTCATTCTCCCCGATGACTTTGTTGAGGGCATAGTTCATCGCCACGGTGTCGGGGGGGACGCAGTAATGGAAGTTGAAGATCGACACGGCCGGGTGGGGTTGCTCCACCTTCTGACGTCCGTTGGCGATGTTGAGCGAGATCAGGTGCCGGTGAGGGAAGGTGCGTTCGGCGTCGACGATCGTCTCGATGATGTGCTGCTGCCAGGCCGTCGTCACGCCGCCGACATACGGTTCGTTGCAGACCTCGTAGTAGAGGTTGTCGAAGTCCCGCAGTTCCTGCACGAGTTTGCGGACCAGCGCGGTCTGCACTTCGGTCAGGTCCGGATGCTTGAGGGCCAGAACTTCCTTGCGGGGACAGGCGCCCACTCCGTTGACGTTGTTGCGGGAATTCATCGGGCAGGCGTTCCACATCTCGTCCCGGTACATGGGGCAAAACAGGTTGAACTCGACCACGATGCCGCGCGCTTGCGCCTGCGCGAGAAAGTCTCGCAGGCGGGCGAAGTAGGCATCGTCCCAGCGGGTGAGGTCGAACTTGCGTTCGCCGTCGGACTCGCCCGGCTGGTCGCTGCGGGCCCAGGGACAGAGGAAGCGGCCCGGCTGGGGAGCGAGGGGGTTGTCCGTGATGCCGAAAGATCCCGGCACTTCCCGATAGGTACCGCTGAAGGTGCGGGTGTGATTGAGCCCCCGGGCGTGCAGCTCGTCGAGATAGCGGACGTAATCAAAGTCGAGGTTGAGGACGGCGCCGTAGTGTTCGCCGGAAGTGACCAGGATCGTCGGCTTCCCCCGCCACAGGAAGTAGTGGGGATTGTCCGGATGCAGCGCCAGCGGAGGCTGGGATTCGGCCGCGCAAACGGGGACCGTGCACATCAGCAGCCACAGAACGATCCGCATGTCTTGAACCTCCCGGCAGGCCGCGAGAGGGGGGGCCAGCGACGCCACGGAGGGCGACCCCCGGCATTCACGGGCCCCGGACAGGGACCGCAGCCGAGACCACTTCTCGCCCCAAAGTGCAACCCGCCCCCCTCACGGGCGTGGCAACTTCAGGCGATCATGGTAATCTACCCGCCATGGCCGGTCAACACCATCTCATGACTCCGAAATCCCAGTTGCGGGCGCTGTCGACATCCTGCCAGTGTGTTTAGAGCCATCCGGCAAGACCGGCCGTCTGGGCACAATGGCCTCCCTGTTCGAGTCCCTTCCGGGATTTGTCCGGCGGCTCTTAGTCGGCGGCCTTGGTGCGTCTGGAGCCGGACCGCTCTACCCCTGTATGTACCACACGTCAGCATCGCTTCATGAGTGAATTGATCGCAGGAGGGAGCCGGACCGGATCGCCGGGAGGGTGGCGGACGCTGCTGCCGCAGCCGCTCAACTGGCTGGCGCGGCTGTTCTATTACCTCAATCAGCCCACCGCGCCATTCTCAACGTTCGCCGACCTCGATCTGCACGGACCAGTGGATGTCGATCTGCTGGTTCGGGAGACATTGCCGCTGGCCCTGGAACGGCATCCGCTGCTGACGTGTCGTGTGGAGAACCGCCGGTGGTCGGGACCGTGGTGGGTCCCCGCCGAGACTCCGCCGGCGATCGACGTGGCAAAGGAAGAGACCCCGATCCTCTTTCCCGGTCAGGAATGGCTGGACCTGGACCACGAGCCCGGCTTGCGCATCTGGTTGCGGACGCGTGCGGACGGTGCGCGGCTGATGGTGCAGGTGCATCATTCCTGCGCCGACGGGCACGGAAAATTAACATTTCTGGCGGAATGGCTGGCCCTGTACACCCAGCGACGCGGCCGGGGCTGCCTCCCCCCACCGCTGCCGCCCGCGGACTACCGGCTGCTGACCCTCCGCAACAAGGTGCTCCCCGCCGAGATGCCGTTCCCGCTCCGGGACCGCCTTGTCTGCACCTGGCGAATCCTGCGACTGCTCTTTCAACCGCCGGAGCCGCTCGACGGCGCGCCCCCGCTCCCCCCGCCGCGGGTCGATCGGCCCGCCCCCGTGGATGTTTGCTCCTTCGAGCCTGAGGAGTTCGAGACCCTGCGGCAGACCGCGCAGCACCTCGGCGCGACCCTCAACGACTACCTGCTGGGGACGCTGTTCCTCTCGATGGCCGAGTGGAAACGGGCGCACGGCGGCCTCTCGCCGATGGCCGTCCTCCGCCAGATGGTCCCGTACGAGCTGCGCGACGAGGATCAGTTCCGCACTTCGGCGACCAACCGTGTCGACATCTGGTTCCTGTCTCGTCGCGTGCGGGAACTGCAGGACGTCGCCGCGCTGATGCAGTCGATTCACCGGGAGATGGAGGGGCCGCGGCGGCGCGCCCGCGAGCTGCTGGGGGCGCTGGGGACGATGGACCTCCTCCCCGGTTTGCTGCGGTTCTGGACCCGGCAGCGGGGCCTGACGGCAACGGCGATGCTCACCAACGTCGGCAACCTGAGTCGCACGTTCGCCTCCATCCTCCCCCCTGTGGAAGGGCGGTGGCATCCTAGCGATCTCGTCGTCCAGTCGCTCAAGAGCTACCTCTCCAACACCCCGCAGATTTCCCTGACGATGGAGGCGCTCGGCTACGCCAACCAGTTGCACCTGCTGGTCCTGCGTGACGGCCGGGGGGTCGCCGGCGAGCAGGCCGCGGAGTTCCTGCAGCACTTCCGGGAACGGCTGCTCTCCGGGGAGGCCGCGGGTGGCGCCGCTGAGCATGCCCCCCTCTCCGCTGCTCAGCCGCTCATCGCTCGCCGGTGACGGCCCGGAGGTGCGGGTCCGCGACTTCGGCGAACACCGCAGGCCGGATCGGTTCTCATCCGGGCCTTGGCGACGTATCGTGATAGCCATGCAGCCGCTGCGCACCGTGGAGGAGCTGGAAGAACGTCTCAGCCGTCCGACCGACGGCGTGCTGGAGGCGCTGGCGGTGACGGAGGGGGACGTGCTGGTGCTGGGGGCGGGGGGAAAGCTGGGTCCCACCCTGGCCCGCATGGCCCGCCGCGGTCTCGACACCCTCGGGGCGACCAATCGGCGGGTGCTCGCCGTCTCGCGGTTCTCGTCCCCTCAGGCGGCGGAGTCTCTCCAGCGCGTCGGCGTGGAGACGATCGTCTGCGACCTGACCGACCGTGCGGCCGTTGCCGACCTCCCCGACGCCCCCAACGTCCTGTTCCTCGCCGGGCAGAAGTTCGGAACGCAGTCGGCCCCGGAGCTCACGTGGCTGACGAACACCCTCGTGCCGGCGATTGTGGCGGAACGCTTCGCCCGCTCGCGACTCGTGGTCCTCTCCACGGGGTGCGTCTATCCGCTGGTGGCTGTGAACGGTCCCGGCGCTGCGGAGGACGATCCCCTGGGTCCCCCGGGGGAGTATGCCAACTCGTGCGTCGGCCGCGAACGGGTCTTCACATACTTTGCCCGTCGGCACTCCACCCCCCTGATCCTGGTGCGGTTGTGCTACGCGATCGACCTGCGGTACGGCGTGCTGCTGGACATTGCGCAACGGGTGTTTCAGGGGGAACCGGTGGACGTGGGCATGGGGGCTGTGCACGTCATCTGGCAGGGAGACGCCAACGCGCGGATTCTCCAGTGCCTGACCCGCGCCGCGGTTCCTCCCGTGGCGGTCAACGTGACGGGCCGCGAACGGCTCTCCATCCGCGCCCTGGCGCAGCGCTTTGGGGAGCTGTTCGGCCGCGACGTGCAGTTCACCGGCCGCGAAGGGACCACCGCCTGGGTCTGGAACGCCGATCGCTCCTACGAGTGGTTCGGGCCCCCGGAAGTCTCGGTGGACGAGATGCTCCTGGCCGTGGCCGATTGGGTGCAGCGCGGCGGGGAGACCCTCCATCGTCCCACGCACTTTGAGGTCCGCGATGGCCAGTTCTGAATGGCGGGAGTTGCTCGCCCGCGGAGTGGTGATTCCGGCCCATCCGCTGGCGCTCACGGCGGCGCGAAGGCTGGACGAGCGGCGGCAGCGGGCGCTCACGCGGTACTACCTGGCGGCGGGCGCCGGCGGTGTGGCGGTCGGCGTGCATACCACGCAGTTCGCCATTCGCGAACCGCGGCATGGCCTGCTGCGGCCGGTCCTGGAACTGGCGGCCGAAGAATGCCGCCGCTGGCCGCAACGGGTCGTGCGAATCGCCGGCGTCTGCGGCGGGACGTCGCAGGCGACGAGCGAAGCCCAGTTGGCCTGCGAGCTCGGTTATGACGTGGCGCTGGTCAGCCTCTCGGCTCTGCGGGACGCCGACGAGACAACGCTGCTCGCCCACTGCCGCGCCGTGGCGGAGATCATGCCCGTGATGGGGTTCTATCTGCAACCGGCGGTGGGGGGGCGGGTGTTGCCGTACTCCTTCTGGCGGCGGTTCGCGGAGATCGACCCCGTGGCGGCGATCAAGATCGCCCCCTTCAATCGGTACCAGACGCTCGACGTGGTCCGCGCGGTGCTCGAGTCGGGGCGCGAGGAGATCGCCCTCTACACCGGCAACGACGACAACATCGTGGCCGATCTGGTCACTCCCTTCCGCTGGCAGGGGCGGGAGCGGCGGATCGTGGGGGGGCTGCTGGGACACTGGGCGGTCGGGACACGCCGGGCGGTGCAGCTCCTCGAGCGGTGTCATCGCGAACCGGCCTCGCCGGAGCTGTTGCGTCTGGGAGTGGAAGTGACCGATGCCAACGCCGCTTTTTTTGACGCCGCCCACGGGTTTCGCGGCTGCATCGCGGGCTTGCACGAGGTGCTGCGCCGGCAGGGATTGCTCGAGGGCATCTGGTGTCTCGAGGAGCACGAGACGTTCAGCCCCGGTCAGCGGGAGGAGATCGACCGGGTGCTGGCGGCTTATCCGCATCTGAGCGACGACGAGTTCATCGCCGCCCACCGGGACGAATGGCTGCGGTAGCGCTGCCGCCGTGGACCGCGCGGGGCACTCACGCAGCACGATGCCCCAACTGTTGCCGCAACCACTGATTCTGCTCCTCCAGACGAACGATTCGTGCTTGCAGTTCGACGACCTGCGACAGGGCCTCTGCCGCGGCCAGGTCGCGGATGCCAGTCTGTGTTCGGGGAAGCTGCTCGTACCAGTGCGGGTCAGGTTCGTAACCGGAACGGATCAGATTTCCGTCCGTCAAGGCCTCGAAAGCAAAACCCGTGAGCTGAGTGAAATGCGTCCGCCAATCACCGGGGATCCCCTTGCGGAGATGACTGAAGGCGTCTTCCTCACCGCGTTGGCGGCCCGTCTGCTGTTCGAACGACAATTCGGAGACGATCTTCTGGACATCGCCGGCAGGAAGGCCCCAGCCCAAAAAGGCATAGATCGCGGAGAGTTCCTGCACGGTATCCGTTACGAGCCGTTCATAGGAGGTCACAAGGACGTCTCCATGAATCCCCCAGCCCAGCTCTCCCCAGTCGCCAAAGGCCCTGGGACGATGAAACCGGGGCATCACCACGAACAACTGCTGTTCCGGCGTAAGCGTCAGCAGCCGGGATCGATAGACCGCTGTTCGATGGTTGGGACGATGGCTGAGCATCAGCGAATACAGCAGCGAGACCACGAGGTCGCGCGGATCACGCAGGACCACGATGGCGCGATCGCCGGCACGACGATTACGCAGCCAATCCTCCGGACCGGCCGCATACACGGGACCCACCACTCCCGACCCTGCCGGGGTTGGCCAGTAAGGGACGTCGGCAGCGTTGAACGTGACCTTGTCAGCAGTCACTCCCACCTGTCGCGCCACAAGTCGGTGTGTCAACAGATCGCGCACCCACTGGCTCCCCCCCTTGGGCCAGGTGAGGAGGTAGACACAGCCTCTCCCTGCGGCGGGAACAGCCACCGGGGAGAGGGACCTCTGGGGATTATTGCTCTGGTGGAAACACACACTCATCGTATTCGGAATCTCCATAAACCGGGGGCGGAATTGGTCACTCAGTCGCTGTTCATCACGCAGCGTCCCGCTGGGCCAGTTCCCGCCGCAACCACTGATTCTCCTCCCGCAGGCGGACCACTTCCGCCTTCAGCTCCACCAGCTCGTGCAGTTGCCGGACGGTTTCAAGGTCCAGCGGGACGGCGGCGTTCTCGGGCAGCGACTCGTACCAGGCCGGGTCCGATTCATAGCCCGAACGCACCACGTTTCCCCACGTATGTAGCTCAAACGTCAGACCGGACAGTCGGTCGAAGTGCCTCCGCCAGTCTCCGGGGATACCTTTGCGCAAGTGGCTGAGGGGGGCTTCCTCGCCGCGGGGACGTCCGGAACGGGTCTCGAAGGAAAGATCCTCCACAATCCGCGCGACGTCCGCGGCCGGGACGTCCCAGCCCAGAAATTCATAGATGGCCGAAAGCTCTCCGCAGGTGTCGGCCACCAGCCGCTCGTAGGAGGTCACAAACACTCCCCCCCGCGGTCCCCATCCGAGCCGGGCCCAGTCGGCAAACGCGCGGGGACGCTGGAATTGCATCATCGCCAGCATCAACCGTTGCGTCATGGGGAGACGCAGCAGCCCCGGCCGCAGGTGGTCCGTGACGGGCGTGGGGAGATGGCTGAACGTCAGCGAGTAGGCCAGCGACACCACGATGTCGCGCGGATCACGGAGCACGACGACTCCCCGGTCCGTCGGCAGACGATACTTGTCCCATTCGATCGGCCGGGGGCAGTAGATCGGCCCGACAAACGATCCCGCCGGGGTAGACGGCCACTGTTCCACCTCCAGGCAGTTGAAGGTCACGTCGCTGTTCACCAGGCCGCTGGCGCGGGCCGCCAGTCGATGCGTAAGCAGGTCCCGCGCCCATTGGCTCCCCGCTTTGTACCAGGTGAGGAGAAAGACCCGCTGCGGCCGGCAGGAACCGGCGTCCTCCCCTCTCGGGAGGGGTGGAACCTCTTCTGCGGCGGCGTCCCTGCCAGCGGTTCCCTGCATGACTCCTCCCTCAAGTCGGACCAGCCTTGCCGGTGATGCCACTTCCCGGCCCCTCGCGCCGCCAGGAGCGCGCGGCGGATGGTAGCGCAATTCGCCCCCTTGGAACAAGACGAACCGCTTTCCCGTAGTCAGAAACCCGCTGGCGGACACATCTCACCCATCCGTTCGGCTGTGCCGCCGTCGGGTGGGCTGCGGAGACCGGGCCGTTGTCGTCGTGGAGTGCCCCTCAGCAAGTGCCCCGGAAGCCCGCACTCCACCCACAGCTTGGCGCGGACTCGACGCTTTATGGCTGAGGTGGAACGACGGAGATTGTCACTGGCCGGCTGGGGATCGAGACCAGCGTCTGCGGCCGTTCTGAGGATGCGGGGTCCTTGTGGAACGGGACCTGTGCCTGTCCGAGGACTGAGAGGGTGTAGCGACCCGGCCGGGCGTTCGACTGCACCGTGATCCGCAGCGGGGACGAGGCCACTTCCGCGGCCATGTCGAAGTTGCCCAGGTGGAACGTGCCGGGAAACGCCAGCGGCTGAATGGAGACGGTCCCGATCCCCTGCGGCCAATGTCGCACGAGATGCAGGGTCAGATCGGCAGTGGCGCCGGCGGCGACTTCGATCTCGGGCGGTTCGATCCGCAGCTCGAACGGCCCCTCTTCGCGGACGGCCAGCATCAGTTCCCGTTGGGGAGAGGAGCCGACGTTTCCCCGCACGCGGCTGTAGGGACGGACCTCGCGACGAATCGTCCGCCCCTCGTGTTCCGCCGTCGCCCACAGACGAATCGGCCCGGTAAAAACGGGGGCGTCGGCATCCGCCCAGAAGACTACCGTCCCCCGGATGTCGTTGACGATGGTCGTGGGGGTCATGTGCACGCCGGGGGGAAGCTGCTCGGCCGTGATGGTGACGTCTGTGCGGACATTCCCCCGATGATGCACCACGACGTCCAGCCAGTCCGCCGTGCCGCGGAACAAGGTCAGCCCCCTGGGTTCCGGATTCGAGCGGTGGATCACCGCGGGGAAGAAGTCCGCCTCCGCGGGACGAATCTCGAGCAGATAGTGGTAGCGCGCCCCGCCCCGGCCGTAGCGGTCCTGCACCAGCACCCGGTACTTGCGATCCGCCTCCAGAGAGACCTCCTGCGAGGGGTCGCGGAGATGCCCGTCAAAGGCATTCACGCGATGGCCGTAGTCATCGATCTCATGGATGCGGCCGCCGCGCTCGTCGGCAATCACCAGATAGGGATCGGCCCGGCCCGCGATGCGTTCGCAGTAGACATTGAAGGCATACATCCCTTTCTCGGGCGGCGTGAACTCGTACCAGTCGGCATCTCGGGGAGGGTCGAACCGCCCGGCCACTACCAGCGGCAATGTGAGCGGCTGGGGAGCGTCCTGGTTGTCGTTCGGCTCCGACTCGAGCACCACTTTGTCCGAGGTGGCGAGCACCGGCGGGTGACTCCCGGCGGCGTTGACGCCGGGGACCTCGACTTGTGCTCCCACGAGGGTGCAGGTCGCGGCAGTAGGGGCGGTGGAGTGATGCCGCGGATGGTCCCGGAAACGGAATTCCCCCCGCTCCAGCAGTTCCGGCGAAACCTGGAGGGGGAAGGTGAGTTCCTCCAGCGGCCAGTCTCCCAGCCGCCAGGCCGATGGGCGGCCGCCCACGGAGGCCAGATTGCGTCCCAAGGCCGTCAAGGTGGCCGTTTGCCCCACCTGCACGGCCGCTGGAAAGACCAACTCCACCTGCGGGCGCGCGGTCACCACCAGCCGGTAGGGGGCTCCGCCGCGGTAGGAGAGATCGTGCAGGGCGATGACGTAGTCTCCATCGACCGGCGCCACGAAGTCCAGGAAGGGGTCCTGACCGAAGTAGTCGCCGCTGGAGGCGAGGGGGCGTCCGTCCAGCGTGGTCAGCGCGAGTACACCGTCCAGTTCGCTGTCCAGGCGCTGCGCGTGGCAGTCGATGAGCACCCGCTGGCCGGCCACCAGCGGGACGCGGTAGAAATCGACTGCGTTCCCGTCGGCGACGCCGTTGATCGCCGAGTCGATCGCCACAGGCTGGGCGGCTTCGGGGGAGTGGTTCTGCCCCTGATCGGCGACGTCGCCAAGTCCCTGCGTGACCATGAAGAGCCGCGGGTTGCTGACTCCAAACCGTCCCGAGAGGTAGACGTCATAGGTCCCGGGGGGGACGTCCGGGGCCACGGAGACGAGGAAGCGTCGCTCCTTGTCGGGGACGGGCTGAGCAGAGATTCCGGGGTGATCGAAGAGGAGGCGGTCGAGACCTTCCAGATCGGCCCCCTGGATTTCGACTTCCACGCTGCTTCCGGCCGCCGCCCCCAGCGGTTGCAGGCGATGTAGGCGGATGCTCGGCAACTCGGCAGCCAGGGGGGCCGGGCGGACCAGCCCCCCCCACGCGCAGACCCCCACCGCGATCAGCACGAGCAGGGATCGGTGGGGTGAAACGCCGCGGGAGGGCACGTCAGACCAGCTCCGGAATCGGGTTTCCTTCCGGCAGGACGGGCAAGGGGCGCTGCGCCGGATCGTAGAAGACGTGGTGGTGATCGATCCCGAGCACGTGGTACATGGTGGAGAGGATGTCCCCCGGCGTATACGGCTTGCTGATGGGATACTCGGCCTTGGAGTCGGTCTCGCCGATGGTCTGTCCCAGCCGCAGCCCGCCGCCGGCGAAAACGACCGACATGGCCCCCGGCCAGTGATCGCGTCCCGCCCCGGAATTGATCCGTGGCGTGCGACCGAATTCGCCAAACGCCATCACCAGCACGTCGTTGAGCAGGCCGCGCTCCGCCAGGTCGCTCACCAACGCCGCCAGGGCGCGGTCGAACTTGGGGAGCAGATGGTCCTTGAGCTGCTTGAAGTTGTCCCCATGCGTATCCCAGCCACCTCCCGCCTGGATGGTGACGTAGGAGACGCCCGCTTCCACCAGCCGCCGCGCCAACAGGCAGCTCTGACCGAGGTCGTTGCGTCCATAGCGTTCGCGGAGGGGGGCAGCCTCGGAGTGGATGTCGAACGCCCGCAGCGCCTTGTCGCTGGTAACCATCTCCAGCCCCTGGGCATAGAAGCGGTCCAGCTCCTGCATGTCGCGGCGGGTGTCGAGGTCGCGGCGCAGCGTGTCGAGCTGGCCGAGGAGGCTGCGGCGGTTTCCCAGCCGCCCCAGATCGACCCGGCCGGGGAGCTTCAGATTCCGCACCTGGAAGCCGTCCTGATTGGGGTCATTCTCGGGAGCGAAGGGATTGTACGACGCCCCCAGATAGGCCGCCTTGCCGAGTCCCAGGGCATGGGGGAGGTTGACATAAGCGGGGAGTTCGGGGTCGTTGGCCCCCTTCAGCCGCGCCACCACCGAACCGCACGCCGGGTAAATGTTGTTGTTGACTTCGATCGTCGGTTGCCAGCCGGTCAGCATCCACTGCGATCCCATGCCGTGACCGGCGTTGGTGTGCCACGCGGAGCGGACAATGGCGAGTTTGTCCATCACCCGCGCCTGGAGCGGCAGATGCTCACTGATCTCGATCCCGCCGACGTTGGTGGCGATCGGCCGGAACTCGCCGCGGTATTCCGTCGGTGCCGAAGGCTTCAGGTCATACATGTCGATGTGGCTGGGCCCCCCGGCCAGCCAGATTTGGATGACCGCCTTGTTGCGCACGGGGGACGCTCCCCCTTGGGCCGACCGGGCGCACCACCCGGCCAGCGACCACCCCCCGAAGGCGAGCGAACCCACACGGATGAAGTGGCGACGCGACAACCCGTCACACGCGGACGTTGTGGAGTGGAGGAGCAGATCGAACATGGCAGGACAGGGAGGGCGGGAAGGCAGGTGGGAGGGACCGCGAGGCCATTGGGGCGAATCACCGCCGCGGGAGGCCCCGCCGGGAAACGACCTCAGTGGTTGAAAGTGAACTCCCGGGTGTTGAGGAGGGTCCAGAGCAGGTCCTCGACCGCGCGGCGGCGATCCTCCGCGGAGGTGAGGTAATCTCCAGCCGTGCGGCGTTCCGGTTCGGTCGGATACCGGCTGAACGCCGCCAGGTACAACTCTTCCACCATCGCCTCCAGCGAAGCCTGTGCCTGCATCAAGCGGGCAATCCGGCCGTTGCCGTCGGCGATCTTGTTTTCGATCTCATCGGAGTTGGCGAGCAACAGGACTTGCGCCAGCGTGGCGCCGGGGGAACGCTCGCACTCGCACACCGTCACGCGCTGCGGGCGATCGAAGGTGTCCAGAAAATACGACCCGAAGCCTTCATGGGGGAGGTCCACCGCACGGGCGGTGGCGCTCATGTTGCTGAACTGCGAGCGCGTCCCGCAGGTCTGGTCCACGGCGTCCAGCAGCACTTCCGCGATCAGCCGCCGGGCATAGAAGCGGGCGAAGTTCTGCCGATCCTGTTCGTTCTCTGGTCGCGGCTCCGCGGAGAGCTGATACAGCCGACTCGTCGCGATCAGCCGGATCACATGCCGCATGTCGAACTTCGAGCGGAGGAACTCCTGGGCCAGGTAGTCGAGAATGGCGGGATTCGAGGGGGGATTGGTTCCGCGCATGTCGTCCACTTCATGGACCAGGCCGATGCCAAAGAAATGCCCCCACATGCGGTTGACGAACGCGCGGGCGAAATAGGGGTTGTCGGGGCGGGCCATCCAGTCGACGAGGGCGTGCCGCGGATCCTGTTCCGGCGTGAACGTGGGCGTTTCCCCATCGAGGAACCGCGGTTCAGGCGGACGTCCGGTGAGCGGATTTCGCTCGCCGGTGGTGACGTTGGCGGCATTGAAGTAAGGGGGAGGCTCCCCGAAGCTCTTCCGTCCCAAGCGGGTGAAGAACCCGGCCAAACCGTAATAATCGGCCTGCCCCCAGCGTTCATAGGGATGGTGGTGACAACGGGCGCATTGCAGCCTCAGCCCCAGAAAGAGCTGGGCCGTGTCGGCCGTGACGGTGTGGAGCTGGTCGTCGCGGGACTGCCAGTACCAGTTGATGGCGGGGGCATCCTGCCACTCTCCGGCCGCGGCAACGATCCCCCGCACGAATTCATCATAGGGCCGGTTGCGGGCGATCTGATCGCGAATCCAGTTGTGGAAGGCGTACGCCGCCTGTTCGGCCCCCGCCAGCCGCGAGTTCCGCAGGATCACGCTCCACTTGAGCGCGAAATAGGAGGGATAATCAGGGGAGTCCAGGAGCCGGTCGATCAGCCGTACCCGCTTGTCGGGGGTCTCATCCGCCAGGAACTGGCGGGTCTCTTCCACCGTGGGGAGCCGCCCGGCCAGGTCGATCGTCGCGCGGCGGAGAAAGGTGGCGTCGTCGCACAGGGGAGAGGGTCGCAGGCCGAGCTTTTTCCACTTCTCCGCCGCCAATCGATCGATCTCTCCGGCCGGTTCAAACTCCGGAATCTCCGTCAACGGCTGGCCGTGCGGGCGTATGGCCCGGAAGACGGCCACCTGTCCCATGTATCGGGCCATGATGGTTGCCTCGCCGCTGCCCCCCTGAGCCGTCACAAATCCTTCCGCATCGACCGTGGCGACGACGTCGAGGTTGCTGGCATAGTCGGCTTGACGGGTGACATCCCGCTGCGATCCATCCGTATAGAACGCGGTCACACGCAACTGCTGCGAAGCCTGCGGGGGGAAGAGACGTTCAGCCGGCTCGATCTCAATCCGTTCCACGGAGGGGGTCTCCGGCGCCGCGCGGCGGGCGCCGCTCCGAATCCATGCCAGCAGCACCTGCCAGGGGTCGCTTCCCGGCTCGATCCGTTTCCCCCCTCCATGCGGAACCCTGCCGGAAGCCTTCGTGAGCAGCAGGCTCGTTTCGGGAGCCGCCACATTCACGCGTCGCCCCCGCGCCTCGTGCACCAGGGCGTCGTGATCAAAGTCGGGATCAAATCCGAACAGGGAGAGCCGGAACCCGTTTTGACCGCTCGCCTTCCCATGACAGCCGCCGGAGTTGCAACCGTAGCGGGTCAGCAGCGGCTCAATTTCGGTCTTGAAATTGACCTCCCGCTCTGCCGCGAGGTCCCCCACGCTCAGCATGAGGGTCGCAGATGCATCCCCATACGAGATCGTGAGTTGTGTGTTTCCGCGGCTGATCGGCCGCACCAGGCCGGTCTCATCAACCGCCGCGACCGTTGGATCGGCAACGACATACCGCGACTGGCGCGTGACGTCTGCCCCCGCCGATTCCACGAGCACCTGTTGCCGGGCAAACGGGTCCCTCAATTCAAGCTGCTTGGGAGAGACCCGAAGTTCGGCAGCCGGGAGCAGGACCGCGCTCAGAGCCGCCGCCACGAGGCATCGAATCAGCCACTCTTTCGCCGGGCGCACGGTGCGATCCTGTTTCCTCGAACGGAAGGCTCAACCTCGAACGGAAGGCTCAACAGGCCGGATGATATCCATCTCCGCTGATGCCTGGCAAGGGGCACGAGAGGGAGTGCTAAGGGGGTGCAGCCGTCGATCGGTGGCCGGGGCCGCTCCACGAACTTTCCTTCTCTCTTGCCATCCCGGGAGGTCGTTGCTCACCGTGTGTCATCTGCGGCTGGGCGTGGTCGACGATCGCGGCCGGCGGCGGAGGCTGGCGGCAGATCGAAATTCCCCAGGTCGTCGGAGGCCGTGGGAGAGCCGGGGGCGTCGGCCCACGGGTCTCCGCTGATTCCCCGGACCGTCCGAAAACCCGCCGCGGCATCACCACGATCGCCGAGTCCCGATCGCCGCTCCGACGGCCCCGGGCCTGACGGCCCGGGCTCGCCTCTGCGAACGTCACTCGGCGAGCCGAGGGCGTCAGCCCCCGGACCGTCCCGTCAGGACCGACGTGCCCCCCGCGCGGGACGCAATCGCTCCCGCCGCACCCCTGATCCGTCCCTCGGCTCCGCCACCCGCCGACGCCGTCGGCGGGGCGGGGTGGGAGCCCTCTCCCCTGGAGCAGGCGAGCGGAGGATGTGGGACTGCAACGCGCTCCTGACCGGACCACCATTCCGCGGCTGGACCCGTGCCACGGCTTCGAGAGTAGGCCCGCTTGTGCGCGCAGATGTTGCCCGCGGGAAACGTCCACAGGAGGTTTCGGCGAGTTGTGAGCACTGGCACGCGGCTGCACCCAGGCAGGCTGAGCGTTACTCGGTGGACTCGTCATGCCCGGCTGGCAAGCCAGCCGGCGAACGTCAACCTTTGCCGGTCTGGAACACAGTCAACACTCTCGTGTGCCGGGTGGTGGTGGGAGCGCGGGGAAGCCCGCACGGCGATCAGAGGATGTCCACCGCCGTCAGTCCGGGGAAGTGGCGGTCCTCGTCTTCCCCGCCGTTGCCGCGGCTGCCATTGAGCAGCGTGACGGTCGTGTCCTGACCGTTGATGCCGGCCATGAAGCGGCGCGCGATGCGGCACTCGAGCCGGACGCGGTTGTCGGTGTAACTGCGGTGGTGGATGTCGGCGTGTTCGGCAAGGAAGGCGAGCAGCCGCCCGTTGCCGACGTGCGTCTCAATGGCGGCATGGAGGTAGCCTTCTCCCAGACGTTCTCCGACGGCGGCCGCGAGCTTGTCCAGTCCCAGGCCCTGGCGGGCGCTGATGGGGAGGGCGTGGGGATATTTCGCGCGGAGAACGGCGAGGTAGGAGTGATCCTCGACCGCATCGATCTTGTTGAGAAGCAACAGGGGGTCCTGGCTGTCGACGCCGAGTTCCGCCAGCACCTGCATCACGGTTTCGATCTGCCGCAGCGCGTCGGGACTGCTGGCATCGGCGACGTGCAGCAGGAGGTCGGCGTGGCGGGCCTCGGCGAGCGTGGACTTGAAGGAGGCGATCAGGTCGTGCGGCAGGTTGCGGATGAAGCCGACGGTATCGCTGAGGAGGACCTCGCCCCAGTGGGGGAGAACCCACTTGCGGGTGCGGGTGTCGAGCGTGGCAAAGAGCTGGTCGGCGATGTACACGTCCGCACCGGTGAGCGCCTGCATGAGCGTGCTCTTGCCGGCGTTGGTGTAGCCGACGAGCGAGACCGTGAAATGCCCTTGGCGGGTGGCGACCTGCCGTTCGCGGCGCTGCTCAACCTCCTGGAGCTTGCGGCGGAGTTCGGAGATGCGTTTGTCGACGAGGCGGCGGTCGGTTTCGAGTTGCTTTTCACCGGGTCCGCGTCCCGAGCCGATCCCCCCCTCGATCCGCTCCAGGTGGGTCCACATGCGGGTCAGCCGCGGACGCATGTACAGAAGCTGGGCCAGTTCCACCTGGAGCTTGGCCTCGTGCGTGCGGGCATGGGTGGCGAAGATGTCGAGGATCACCTCGCTGCGGTCGACGACCTGGGTCTTGGTCTCCTCCTCGATGGTTTTTCCCTGCGCAGGGCTGAGGTAATTGTCAAAGACGATCAGATCGGCTTGCAGCAGGCCGATGAGCTGCTTGAGTTCGGCAAGTTTACCCTTGCCGATGTAGGTGGCGGCGTCGGGCGCTTCGCGAATCTGGACGAGTGTGCCGACGATTTCAGCGCCCGCCGTCTGAGCCAGACCGGTGATCTCCTCCAAGGCCTCGGCCCGGGAGTGCTTTTCGGAGGGATCGAGCACCGCCACCAGGATGGCGCGCTTGGCGTGGACCTTGAGTTCGTCGCGTTTCGGTTCTGCCAAGGGGGCAAACACCTCGAAAATCGGGGGCCGGGAAACCGCGGACGTGGCGGTTCACCCTCCCCATCATCTTAAGCCAGAGTCGGTGCGCGGGCAAACCGAAGTTTGGCCCCGTCGGTCTCAAGGGATCGGTCCGCCCGGAGACATGGGCGGCGGGATTGCCGTCTCGTGGCACCGGGCAGGGGTCGACGTCCACCCGCAGCCTGTTCAATGACCCGCGCGGAGCCGCGGAGGTTCGCGCAGAAGGACCATCTCCCCAGCCCCCGAAGCAGGGAGAATCTGTCCGAGGAGCGTCCAGACGCACACGGCATTCACCTTCACGTCCAGCACCCCGGCGGCTCTCTGGCAACCGGGGTGCTGGCGAAGGTTTATCGCAGCGCGAGGCTCAGAAGTTCGACCAGTTCTTGCGGCAGTTCGGGCAATCCCCGAAGGCCCCGGCCTGGAGGTTGCTGGTCGAGGCGCCGGTCTTGTACTTCGCGACGATCGTGGCGACGGTGTCGAGCGTCGGCGTGGTGGTCGAGCGGTAGACCTGCTTTTTCTGGTATTCGTCGATCACGGCGACGAACGGCAGCGCCGGGGCGCCGAAGCGGCGGTGGACTTCCTGGCCCACCTCGGTGCCGGTGTCGACGACGGCGACCACGTAGTGGTCCAGCAGCGGGGCGATCCGCTCATCGGCCTGGAGCTGCTCCCGCGTGATGGTCTGAAGGGTCTGCGTGGCAGAGACCTGTGCCACAGACGGGTTGAGGATGACGAGCATCGGCTTGTGGACGGTGCCGGCCGCGCGATAGGCCTGGGTGTAGCTGTCGAATTGCAGGGGCTCAACCACCGCTTCGGGCGCAGCCAGTCCAGCCGTCAACAGAATCAGCGTGCTCCAATGCATGGAGACTCCTTTCAAACAGGGTCGGTCAGGGGACACGCGCACCAGGGTGCGTGAAGGACACACCCTGAACGCGAACAAATTCCAGAAGACAGGGGTGATTTGACGGTTCCGTCCGAGGCAGCATCCTGATCGTCACAGAAGATCGGAACAGCCTGCGCGGCAGGCGGCGCTGGTCGCGCCATCCACGGGTCGCCCACATCGGGCGGGTGACAAGGGAGGGCATCCTGGGAGGGACATCCGCCGCATCTGGGCCTTCCAGGCACAGTCAGCGATCTGGCTCCGTCGCTGTCGGCGATTCATGCACGGCGACATAGTGCCGTGAAGATTCGGGATGTCAAGCCGATTTCTGGCGGTCGTTGGGAATCGATCCAAGATTCTCTCGGGTGAGAGGCCGCCGGGACGTGCTCACCAACTGCCTGTGCATCCATGGTCTGTGAGTTTGCTCACCGCCGGTGACGGAGTGCGACGCAACCAGTGGCACCAGCGGACGTTGCTCACACCTCGCGCCTCTGTCCGGGTTTGCGGCGCGTCGTTCAGCGTTGCAACGTCTGATTCAGGCCGACGTCCCCAGCATCCCCAGCCGCTCCTGGCGATCGTACTCCAGCAGAGCCTCGATCAATTCACCGAGGTCCCCCTGCATCACCTGATCGAGCTTGTAGAGGGTCAGGCCGATGCGGTGATCGGTGACGCGTCCCTGCGGAAAGTTGTAGGTCCGGATGCGCTCGCTGCGGTCGCCGGAGCCGATGAGGGTGCGCCGCTGACTGGCGCGGGCTGCCTCCGCTTCCTGCTGCTTGGCTTCCAGCAACCGGCTGCGCAGGACACGCATGGCCTTGGCACGGTTCTTGTGCTGGCTCTTTTCATCCTGACACTTGACGACGATCCCGGTCGGCAGGTGCGTGATGCGGACGGCCGATTCGGTCTTGTTCACCTTCTGGCCCCCCGGCCCGCCGGCCCGCATGGTGTCGATCTGCAAGTCCTCCGGCTTGATGACCACTTCCACCTCGCTCGCTTCCGGGAGGACGGCCACCGTGGCCGCCGAGGTGTGAATCCGCCCCTGAGCCTCAGTTTCCGGAACCCGCTGCACGCGGTGACCGCCGCTCTCGAACTGCAACTGGTGATAGGCCCCTTCCCCCGTGACGGAGAAGATGATCTCCTTGAACCCTCCCATCTCGGAGGCGTGCTGCTCCAGCACCTCCAGCTTCCAGCCGCGCGACTCGACGAAGTGGGAGTACATGCGGAACAGGTCGGCGGCGAACAGCGCAGCTTCTTCCCCGCCGGTGCCGGCGCGGATTTCCATGATCAGCCCCCCGCGGGTGATCGAGTCCCCGGCGGTGGCCAGGTCTTCGAGCTGCCGCTCCAACTCCTGGCGACGCGCCTCCAAGGCGGCCAGTTCCTCCTGGGCGTAGCGGCGCGACTCCGCATCGGATTCCTCGTCGGCCATCTCGCGGGCGGCGGCGATGTCGGCCTCCAGCCGATGGTACAACCGCACCGCCTCGGCCACTTTCTTGAGTCCGCCATATTCGCGTTGCAGTTCCACCAGCCTGGCGGTGTTCGCCAGCACGGCCGGATCCTGAAGCTGACGCTCCAACTCCTCGAACCGCTTCAGTTTTAATTCCAGACTTGGAAACATGATTCCCCCTCTGTGCTCCTCCGGATGTGCCAGCGTGCGTCGATGCCTGGCCGCGCCTCCCCGTACCCCTCTGGCGGGCGCGGGACGATCGTTCTCGGGCGAGCACGCTACAGAAAAGGTCGGACGAGCAAGGTTTGGGGCGGGAGCATCAAGCAGACTCGGAACGGCCGCGGAACAGGTCCGGGGCCGGCGCCAGGGGGATCGGCCACCAGGGCCAACGCAGTCAGGGGGACCACGGCTGAGGACCGTCGGGCGTGAGGGGTTGCAGGAACCGCGCCCCGACCTCTTGGTACCAGGCGTGCAGCCGCTGCCGCATGGCCGCCACGCGCTGCGGCTGTTGCTCCGCGAGGTCGCGCCGTTCGCCGGGGTCGTCTGCGAGATTATACAAGTGGACCCGGCCGTCCTCGAACCGCTCGATCAATTTCCAATCTCCGGAACGGATCGCCGCCCCCGGAAAGCCCCCCTGGTTGCTGTAATGGGGATAGTGCCAGAACAGGTCGCGGTGCGGGAATTCGCCCGCTGGCCGCAGCAGGGGGACCAGACTGAGGCCGTCCAGGGCCTGCTCCGGCCGCGGGGGGACTCCCGCCATCTCCAGGAGCGTGGGATAGAAATCGGTCGAGAGGACCGGAACATCGCAGGTGCTTCCGGGAGGAGTTTCGCCGGGCCATTTGATGAGGAACGGCACGCGAATCCCCCCCTCGTACAACCACCCCTTGCCGCCGCGGAGGGGGAGGTTCGACGTCGGCGACCCCTCGGACGTCGACAGCCCGCCGTTGTCGGACAGGAAGCAGACCACCGTCGAGTCGGCCAGTTCCAGGTCGTCCAGCGCGGCCAGCACCTTTCCCACCGCCAGGTCCATCGCCTCGACCATCGCCGCGTAGACGGCGTGCTTCTGAAGAATCCGCACTTCGCGCGGTGCTTTGGCGTCGGGCCAGACCTGCTCCTCGGTTCCGAACTCCGGACCGGTGATGGTCTCCGCCTTGCGGCGGTATTTCTCCACCAGGTCCGGCCGCCCCATCAAGGGGGTGTGCACGGAATGAAACGACAGGAAGGCCAGGAACGGAACGTCCCGGTGCGCGCGGATGAATTTCACCGTCTCGCTCGCCAGGCGGTCGGGCAGGTGTTCTCCCGGCGGGCCGTCCGTCAGCCGCGGATTGCCGTAGGGAGAGAAATACTTGTTGCCGCCGTACGGACCGCCGCGGTCGCAGCCCCCCTGGTTGACGTCGAACCCCTGATGCTCGGGCCAGAACTCCTCGGTCGGGCCGAGGTGCCATTTGCCGGCGAAGAAGGTGGCGTAACCGTGCTCCTTCAGGGCCTCCGCCAGCGTCGTCTCCTCGCGGGGCATGAAGTTGTTGAACTCCGCCGGTTTGAACCGCCCCGCGCGATTCCCGGTAAAGAAGTTGGTGCAGGCGGCCCGTGTGGGATACTTGCCCGTCATGATGCTGTAACGGGTGGGGCTGCAGACCGGATTGGCCGCGTAGCCGTGGGTGAACCGCATCCCCTCCCGCGCAATCCGGTCGACGTGAGGGGTCTCAGAGAACGTCTCGGGATTGTTGGCCCCGATGTCCATGTACCCCAGGTCGTCGACGAGGAACAAGACGAAGCTCGGCCGCTCCGCCGCCTCCAACACGCTGCCGCCCAGCAACAGCACCGCCGATGCCAGCAGCACCAGAGCCAGCCGCCACCGGCCCGTCAGCGCCAGCGGTCGAGCGGGGGAGACGACCCGACGTCGCAACCCGAGTGCACAAGACGGCATGCGTGCCACTCCCGAGGCTGAAGCCAACTGCGGTGCATCGACGGACATCGCCAATGCCGTGAACCTCCACCTTTACATCCCGCACATACCTTTACATCCCGCACATCCAGATACCGCGCCCGAGACGTCCAGTCCAGGCACCAGCCGTCACGGCCGGCTGAGGCGAACCACAGTCCCGCGCCCCACCGGAAAAGTTTCGCCGCGACCCGCAGAGGAGCGCTGGAGCGAGCGCCGAAAAGTTTCGCCGCGACCCGCAGGATAGCGCTGAAAAAGTTTAGCCGCGACTCGAAGAGGAGCGCTGGATCGAGCGCCGAAAGTTTAGCCGCGACCCGCAGAGGAGCGCTGGAGCGAGCGCCGAAAGTTTCGCCGCGACCCGCAGGATAGCGCTGAAAAAGTTTAGCCGCGACTCGAAGAGGAGCGCTGGAGCGCTGGACGACTTTAGCAAAAGAGCGCTCCCGCCGTTCCCCGCAACTCGGAATGCGTCCGGCGCAAGCGGGTCCGCGTCGGGTGGCGATGCCAAAGCGCAACCAACGCCCCCGCGGTGCAATCTTCACCTGTTTCTCCATCGGCGAGCGGGGGGTGTCAGCCCCCCGGCCGTTTCGTAATCACCCACGGAGCGCACTGGAACTTGAAATCCCGCCACCGCCTGCTGCGGCGTGAACGGCGCAATCAGCACTTCGCCGGCGAGCGGGCTCGACGTGCCGGGGGTGAGCACGGGCACGGCGGGCCAGCCCGCCGGCGAAGGGACCGCCGGCGAACGGACCGCCAGCTTCCCCAGCACCGTGTGCGGCATCGCCCCCGCCTGGATCGGGACCTGCCGGCCACGCATGTACTGCGTGATGTCCGGCTGCGCCATCCGATGCTGGACGTGGGCCACCAGGTCCGACCACGTCAGTTCCCCTTCCCGCACCGCCTTCCCCCGCAGCCCCTCCAGCACGCAGTACGTGAACAGCCCGTGCCCGAGTTCATCCCGCTCGAACGATGTCTGCCCGGCGC
>JBBIJW010000028.1:0-60720 GCA_037445755.1 Planctomycetaceae bacterium
CTCCGTTCGTCCCAACGCCATCACCCCCTCCCGGCTGAACCATGCCCACCCCATCGACCGCAGCAGACTCGATCGACCGCAGGAGACTCGGTCTGTCAACTGAGAGACTTTTTCAACGGGCTGCTAGACACCTAGACACACCCCATAGTCACAACGTTTTGCGAAACTCGATAGGTCCTGTACCATCCACGGATTCTCCCTCTGCGAGCTGAGCCATGTCCGAAGTCACCATCACCTGTCGTCTGAACGGACCGTTCCTGGTTCAGGGACCCGTCAAACTTGTGGATGCGAACGGGCAGCCCTTCGACTTGCAGGGAAAGGAGACCTTCGCCCTGTGTCGCTGCGGCCACTCCGGCCGGAAGCCCTTCTGCGATGGCTCGCACAAGACCTGCGGGTTTGTCGCCGGGGAAACGGCGGCGCCGTCGGCCTGACACCGTTCAGGGGGCGGAGAGTCCCCCGAAGCGGCGTTCGCGGCGGGCGAAGGAGCGCAGGGCCTCGTGGAGGTGCGGCTGGCGGAAGTCCGGCCAGTAGGTCTCCGTGACCCACAGTTCCGCGTAACTGATCTGCCACAGCAGAAAGTTGCTGACCCGCATCTCGCCCGCCGTGCGGATGAGGAGGTCGGGATCGCTCATGCCGGCCGTGTACAGCCGGCTGGAGATCGTCTCCTCCGTGATGTCGGTGGGGGCGAGCGTGCCGCGCTGCACGTCGAGGGCGATGGCGCGGACCGCATCGACCATCTCCAGCCGCGAACCGTAGTTGAGCGCCAGGCACAGCCTCATGCCGCGGTTCCCCGCGCTGAGGTCGACCGTGCGCTGCACTTCGCGGAGGATGGTGGCGCCGAGTTGTTCGGTGCGGCCGATGGTGCAGAAGCGGATATCCTGCCGCATGATCTCGTCCCGCTCGGCGACGACGTAGGTCTGGAGCAGGCTCATCAGGAGATCGAGTTCGAGCCGGGGACGTTTCCAGTTCTCGCTGCTGAGGCAATAGAGGGTGAGCTGCTCGATCTGCAGGCGGGCGCACTCTTCAACGACCGCACGGACGCTGTGCACCCCCTGGCGATGCCCCTCGATGCGGGGTTTGCCGCGGGCCTGCGCCCAACGGCCGTTGCCATCCATGATGATCGCCACATGCCGCGGAAGGCGATCCGGTTCGAGTCCCAGGGCCAGAATCTCTTCGCGGGTGTACGGCGGGTCGGCGGTGCGCCGGCGACGTTCGTCGCCGGCAGGTTCGCTTCGCTGTTCCGCACGCACCCGCAGGGACATGGGATGCTCAGGCTGATCGGGCCTTATCGACCGCCGACGGCGAGGAAGGGGACGGCCCCTCCTCACCCGGCACCGGGGAAGCAGCCGACGGCAGACGAATCTCGTGCAGCCGGCCCTTCTCCCGGGGGAGCGCCACCCCCAGTTTCACGATCTCGTCGGTCACGTCGATCACCTGGACTTGGTAACCGTCGATCCACAGCGTGTCATTCACGCCGCACGTCCACTGGTGCATGTCGGTCTCGCTGGTTGTGAACCGGACCAGGTCCGGATACGGTCATGTCAGAGGGGGGCATTGTGACCAAGGCTGCGGTGCTCGGCAACAGACGCGCCGGAACTCCCCCGCCGGCCGGCTTGACCTCTCCGGGCCGCGTGCGCAGCCGCCCACGGAGGCCGAACCAGACATGCGCATCGTACTCTTTCCGGCGGTGGACGAGGCGCGGCTGAAGCTCATCGCACAGGCGGCCGCCGGGGCTGAGATTGTCAATGCGGTCGATCGCGCAGCGGCGCTCCGGGCGCTGCCGACTGCGGAGGGATTGTTCGGCAAACTCACGCCGGAGCTGCTGGCCGTCGCCCCCCGCCTCCGCTGGGTGCAGGCGCCGACCGCGAGCCTCGAACATTACCTGTTCCCCGAGCTGATCGCCCATCCCTGCTTGCTCAGCAACATGCGGGGGCTGTTCTCCGACGTCGTGGCCGATCATGTCCTCGGCTTTCTGCTGACCTTCGTCCGTAACCTGCACCTGTATCGCGACCGGCAGCGCGCGGCGCGGTGGGAACCGATCGGCGGAGAGGCTGCCCGCACGTCGTTCGCCGTGGGTCCGGGGATCGAAAGCGAGATCGACCGCCGTCACCGCAGCCTGAGCGAGTGCACGCTCGGCGTGGTGGGGGTGGGGGCGATCGGTTCGGAGATCGCCCGCCGCGCCGCGGCCCTGGGGATGACCGTGCGGGGGGTCGATCCCCTCGCCCGCAGCGTCCCCGGCGCCATCGCGGAAGTCTGGCCGCTCGCGCGGTTGAACGAACTCTTGAGCGGCTCGGACTTCGTGGTGATTGCCGCACCGCACACGCCGCAGACCGAGCGGATGTTCCGCCGCCCGCAACTGGAACAGATGCGTTCCACGGCGTACCTGGTGAACGTCGGCCGCGGCATTCTGGTGGACCTGGCGGACCTGACGGCCTGTCTCGACGCAGGGATCATCGCGGGAGCGGCGCTGGACGTCTTGGAAACCGAGCCTCTCCCTCCCGAGCACCCCCTTTGGCGGCGGGAGAACGTGCTCATCACGCCGCACGTGGCCGCTGCCTCCACGCTCGTTCCGCGCCGGCACCTGGCGACGCTGCTGGAGAACCTCCGCCGCTTCACACGCGGGGAAACGCCGCTCAACCTCGTGGACAAACAGCGTTGGTTCTGAGTTCGGCTGCGGGGCTGTTCGCAGCGAACAGAACAGGTGCTGGCACGGGACCGGTTCTCTGCCCGGGACAGACGGGCTGCATCATCGCGAACAGTCCGGGGTGTGCTCGTGCGGCGGATCGGGAACCCAGCCTTCGGCCGTCCAGCCGCGGGCGAGGTTGTACTGCCGGATCATCTCCTGCAGCCGCTCCGCGGAGAGGCGGGTTCCGCGACCCGGGCCGTCGGGCAACGGTTCGAGAAACACGCGCGGGGGGAGACGGTCTTCGTCCGGGGTCCACCCTTCGCGGATGTTGAAGAGTTTTTTGGCAGTGACGATCCGACGGGCCGTCGCCCGCAGCTCGGCCGCATCGACGTCCCATCCCGTCACCAGTTCCAGTATCCGGGCCATGGCGGCGAAGCGATCCGAAAAGACGCCGCGGAGAAACTTGCACAGGATCAGCGCGTCCATCAGTGCGGCTTCGTCCTCGGTTTGGAGGGCACGGGTGACAGCCGCATCGTCCGGCGCCAGTCGGTTCACCTCTGCGGAGAAGTCGACCTGATAAGCGCCGGAGCGGTTGTGGTCGGCGCCGCGCGTGCCGACAGCGAAGCCGAGCGCCATGGTCTGCAAGGCGCGTGGCTCGTAGCCGGGGAGTTCCAGCCCCTTGACGTGCATGGCGAAGTCTTCGGTGCCGCGGCCGATCCGCCGGGCAGCCTCGCGGACGCCGTGCGCGAGGAGCTCCCCCCAGCCCTCCCGCCGGGCGATGAGCTGCAGAGTCGTCAACACCGCCTCGCCGTTGCCGAAGCGGAGGTCCGGGGCGTCAATGAGGCCCCGCTCGGCACACTCCATGGCAAAGGCGATCGTCCCTCCGGCGCTGATGGTATCGAGCCCCAGCTCGTCGCACAGGCGGGAGGCTTCCAGCACGACGGCGGGGTCCTCGACGCCGCACAACGGTCCGAGAGCGAAAAGGTTTTCGTACTCCATCCGCACGCCGGGGGTGGTTTCGTCCCCGCGATGAAAAATCTGTTCGCAGCCGATGGTGCACGCCGCGCAACTCGCGCGGGTGCGGGGGAACTGTGCGGCGAGGGTCTCCGGCGCGATCTGCTCGGCGGCGGCAAACGTCCCCTGCTGGAAATTGCGGGTGGGGAGCGTCCCCAGCCGGTTGAACACCAGCAGGTTGCTGACGGTCCCCAGCTCCCGATACTTGGCCGTCGCCGGACCGAACGACAGGTCCGAAAGCTCCCGGGCGTAGTCGATCAGTTCCTCCGGGTGCGCGACGGAGACGAGTCGGTCGCCACGGACGGCGATGGCCTTGAGGCGTTTGGAACCGAAGACGGCGCCCAGTCCTCCGCGGCCGGCATGGCGGCCATCGTGGGAGACGGTGGCAAAGCGGACGAGCCGCTCGCCCGCCGGACCGATGGCCGCGATGCGAAACCCCGCCCCCAGCCGTGCTCGCAAGACCTCGGTCGCCGCGGCCGCCGAGAGTCCCCACAGGTCCTCCGCGGGCTCGCAGCGCACCGCATCGGGTTCGATGACGAGACAGACGGGACGTTCGGCCCGGCCCCGGAGGACGAAGGCGTCATGCCCGGTCTTTTTTCCGGCGATGGCAAAGGAGGATGAAGAGAGCGAATCATTGACCCGCCCCGTGAGGGGCGACTTGGCCAACACGGCGAACTTGGCCGAAGTCGTCAGCGGCGTGCCGACCAGGGGACTGAAACAGACCACGAGCGGCCGGTCGGGATCGAGGGCGTCGTCGGGAGACGATTCCCGGCCGGCCGGCGGGGGGGGCGTCTCGGTCAGGAGCAGCCATGTCCCCAGTCCACTGCCGCCGATGTACTGCCGCAGCACTTCCGGAGGGAGCACTGCTCGTTGGGACGTTCCGGTCGTCAGATCGACCCGGAGGAAGGCGCCATGGTAGCCGTACGGGGGAGTCATGCGACACCCTCCCGGCGCGCCGCGAAACGGCCGGGGCTGGTCATTCGGTGATCAGAGGGTAAATCTTCTGCCCGTTCGCCTTGGCGAAGGCCTCGGTGGAGACGATGACCCGCTGATTCGCCTCGTCGATCACGATACAGATGCGCTTGTCCGGCGTGGGGGGACGGCAGCGTTCGGAGAGGATGATCTGCTTGAATGCCTCCAGGCCGCTGACCTTGCCCAGCGAGAGCTTGATCGGCATGTTCTTGGTGAAACCGGCGTCCTTGAGGGCGTTGCCGTCGATGTCGATCTGGACTTGCGTCTCGCTGGCGATGTAGGCGACGGCGTCCTGGAAGGGTTGATTGAATTCCCCCTCGAAGGTCCGCTTGAGCCGGTCCTCGATCTTCGCCGGGAGGTCTTCTGCCGGCGGGTTGGCCGCCGCGAGGGTGGTCGGCGGGGCGGCGGTGGTGAAGTCGGTTTGCATCGCCTGATCCCACGTCAGGAGCGTGCCGAGGGCGAGGTTGGGGGCGGCCTTGCGCGGGAGGAGGGTCGTCAGGCGCACATGCCGCGTCTCCAGCGTCGGAATCGTCGCCTGCCGGTAGGCCTCCAGCATTGCGGGGAAGCGGCCAATCAGCGCCCGGTAGCCCTGCGTGGCCGGATGCATCCGCATGCACAACGACTGCATCTCCCGCGGGAGGAACTCCAGCTTCTGCAGGAACTCTTCCACGACGCGGCTGGAGTTGCTCACCGAACGAGGCCGCAGAATCAGCTCCGACACAAACGTGTCGCCGTGCAGATCGATGCTCCAGGCGACCGATTCCACGTCGTCACCGAACCAGTTGAGCACCCGCTGAAAGGTCGGCCGCGTCCGGTCGCTGAACAGCCACTCCTCGTGACGCTTCACGTCGTCCAGATCGAACACCACCGTCAGCACCCGCTGCCGGTCGGTGAGATTCAAGAGCTGGTACACCCCCTCGCTGGAGTTCGTGTTCGCCGTATTGACCACTTCCGCCAGTTCCGCGGCGTCCTGTTCCGGGGCAATCGCCACCGACTTTGTGTCGCGAATCAGATAAGCATAAGGGGAGGAGACGAGAATCCGCGGCCCCTCTTCACTGAGCCGCACTCCCCGAAACTCCTCAATCAGGTCGGAGAGTTTCTCCTCCTGAGCGAAGGAGACGGCGGCGGCAACCTGCGGCTCCGTGCCGATCGCCCCCAGTCGCAGGGCGATCACGCACTCCTCGATCTGCTGCGGTTCCCGCCGACAGACCTCCTTGAGCTTGGCGGCGATCCAGTTGGTGACGTCTTCCGTGAGGCTGTAGCGGAATTCCTGCCACTGCGGCTCGTCGCTCCACAGGAGGGCCGGACGAAGATGGATCACAAAGTTCATGCCGCTGGGGATCATCTGGAGCTGCACCGGATCGCCGCGGCGCGGCCAGAGGGTCTCGACCAGCTCGGCGTTCTGCCGCCGCTGAGCAAGCGTGGCGACATTCTGATAGGGAATGATGACCGTCCCCTCATTCGGGCCGGGAATCACGCTGGGGAGTGCTCCCGAGGCCGGAACGGTTGTGGCGGGCGGTGCCGCGGCGGGGGTTACAGAGTTCGCCGGCTGCGGTGGAGCGGGAGAAGGAGCAACAGCGACGGCATGGGGATCGATCGTCTCGGCCGGCTTCCAGTACGTCGAGAATCCCCAGATCGCACCTGCCACGGCGAGGGCGGTGAGTCCACCGAACAGGATGGCGAGGTTGCGGCGCTGGGCGTTGCGGCGGCGCAGCTCCTTCAGCCGCTGGATTCCTCCGTCACCGCCGTCGAGAGCGGCCAGCGGCGCCAACGGAGTCGTGCTCACGCCTGGCGATCCAGCAGGCTGGGGCGTCCGGGCGGCCTCCGGGGAGCGGGGAGCGAGTTCCGGTCGCGTCCGCACCGGCGAGACGGCCGGTTCGTCCGGCACCCACTGCGCCGCCCTCCCCACGGGGATCGATTCCTCCGCCAGTTCCAGCGAGACCTCTTCCTGCACCGCCTCCCGCAGCACGAAGGGACGCGCGCACGCCGGACACTTCCCCTTGTGGTTCAGTTTGCTCCGGTCGCGGAGTTTCAACTCTTTACCGCAATGGGGACAAACGACCAGCACCGCGGACATGGTTCTGCTCCTGTGAGGAATCCCACGCCGGCACACTCCACCGCGCCGAGGGGGGGATCCATCCCCGATCATACGCCGCCAGGCGGCCGACCAAAAGCCCGGGAGTTGCCAGGGCCTTCGCATTGTTCATCCTGGAGGGAAATCGCTGTCTTTGAGGACCGATCAGACACGGCCGGCAAGCCAGCCGGCAAACAGGGGGTGATGGCCAATCTTGAGCAAAGCCATCGCCCTGGGGAGTTGCCGACTCAAGTCCGTGATGAGGATTCTGTCGACGGCTTCTTTGTCGGATTCAGTCAGCCGAGCGGTTCTCGACACCAGCCTTCCCGAGAGGAGGGGGACACGGGGCACACCGCTCCGGCAGACCCTTCCCCGGCCTTCTAAACGTTCGCTTCGGTCTGGAACCGGACGCACTCCGGGCCGACGAGAGCGACCAGTTCGCGGCGCAGTTCCCCCCGCGCGGAGACGTGCTGCGGCACGGTCAGATAGGCCCGGACCCGCTGCGGCGCCCCGGCGGCGTCCGAGTCCAGCAGCGTCTCGAGCACGATGAGCACCGGAGTCTTTCCTGGAAACCGGGCCAGAATGTCCCGGACGCGGCGCATCTCCTCCGCACCGTGATACCCCTGGACAAACTTGACCGCCACCTGTTTTGTGAACTCCCTGGCCGCCTCGTCCAGCGTGAACAGTTTGTTGACGATGAGATTCGGCTCGCGGCCCCTGGCGTCGATGCGGGCCTTGACGATCACCACGGCCTCCGGCTGCACCTTGTCTCCCTCCTGGGCGTAGTCGTCCGGCCAGAGGATGCAGCGGACCACGCCCGTGGCGTCTTCGAGGTCGAAGTTGACGTATTTGCTGTGTCCGTTGCGGGAGGGCTTTTTGGTCTGGGCTTTCTTGATGGAGGAAATCATCCCCCCCACGAGCACCTCCTTGCCGTCGCCGAGGTCCCGCAGGGAGGCGATGGTCTGTTCGACGCAGCCGGCCAGTTGATCGGCGAACTGCGTCAGGGGATGCGAGGTGAGGTAGAAGCCGAACACCTCCTTTTCGTAAGCGAGTTTCTGGCTGGTGGGCCAGTCGTCGGCCGGCGGGATGGCGGCGTTGTCGTCGGCAGCGGTGGGTGCGGCGCCGGGTCCGCCGCCCAGTTCGCCAAACAGGGACATCTGACCACGGGCCTTGTCGCGCTGGAGTGCGACGGCGGCCTGGATGGCCCGGTCGACCACCAGCATGTGCTGGGCGCGATTGGGACCGAGACTGTCCAGGCAACCGGCCTTGATGAGGATTTCCAGCGCCCCCTTCGTCAGCAGCTTGGGATCGATCCGCTCGCACAGGTCGAAGATGCTGCGGTATTTTCCGTTCCGCTCCCGCTCGTCGACGATGGCTTTGACCACGGCGTCCCCCACCCCCTTGACGGCGCCAAGACCGAAGGCAATCCGGCGGACGGGAGAAGCGTGGTGCGTTGAGGGTGGTGCATCCGTGTTCCCCTGACGGGTCGCGGCTGAACGGCCGCGTCCCTGCCTGGCGCCGGAGTCGGGACTCGGGGCAGTGGACTCTTCCACGACGACGCTGAACTCCACGTCGCTGGTGTTGATGTCCGGGGGGAGGATGTCGATCCCCATGCGGCGGCAGTCGTCGGTGTGTTCGGCGATGCGGTCGCTGGACTCCATCCCGCACGAGAGCAAAGCCGCCATGAACTCGTGCGGGTAGTGCGCTTTGAGATAGGCCGTCTGGTACGCGATGGCGCCGTAGGCGGTCGAATGAGATTTATTGAAGCCATAACCCGCGAACTTTTCGATCAGACCGAAAATCTCCGCCGCCTGCTGGGGACCCATGTTGTTTTGCTGGGCCCCGGCGATGAACTGCTCGCGGTACTTGGCGATGATGTCCAGCTTCTTCTTGGAGATGGCCTTGATGCACTTGTACGACTCCGCCAGCGGAATGCCTCCCAGGCGGTTCAGAATCCGCATCACCTGTTCCTGGTAGACCATCACGCCGTAGGTCTCTTCCAGGACTTCGTCGACAATGGGGTGCACCTTGTCGGGGGCCTTGCGGCCGTTCTTGACGTCCACGTACTGCATCACCATCCCCCCCTCCAGCGGACCGGGTCGGTACAGGGCGGAGGTGGCGATGATGTCGGCGAACTTGTCGGGCCGCATCTTGGTCAGGAGGTCCCGCATGCCGCCGGACTCCAACTGGAAAATCCCCTTGGTCTCGCCGCGCTGGAGCAAAGCGAAGGTCTCCGGGTCGTCGAGCGGGAGGTCCTTGGGGACGATCTCGATGCCGCGGTGCTTTTTGACGTTGGCGACCGCCTTGTCGAGGATGGTGAGGTTCCGCAGGCCGAGGAAGTCCATTTTGAGGAGTCCGGCCTTCTCGACGTCGGTCCACTGCGTCAGCACACCGTCCTTGCCGGAGAGTTTTTGCAGCGGGACGTACTCGATGAGCGGGCGGTCGGCGATGACCACGCCGGCGGCGTGCGTGCCGGCGCTCTTGGCCAGTCCCTCGAGCGCCATCGCGTAGTCGATCACTTCCTTGACCTGCGGGTCGGAATGGTAGGCTTCCTGGAGATCGGGACTCTCCTGGAGTGCGTCCTTGAGCTTGATGTTGAGCGTATCGGGGACCATCTTGGCGATCTCGTCGGCCCGTTTGGTGGGGACCGACAGGGCCCGCGCCACGTCCCGCACCGCCTGCTTCGCCTTCAGCGTCCCGAACGTCCCGATCTGGGCGACGTTCTCGTGACCGTACTTGTCCTTCACATATTGCAGCACCAGTTCGCGGCGGTCGCGGCAGAAGTCCATGTCGATATCCGGCGCCTCCGAGCGGCTGGGATCGAGAAACCGCTCGAACAGCAGGTCGTACCGGATCGGGCAGACGTCCGAGATGCCCAGCACATAGGAGACCAGCGCCCCGCACGCCGAGCCGCGGGCCGTGCAGGGAATGTTGTGCGACCGCGCGAAACGGGCGAAGTCCCACACGATCAGGAAATAGCTGGCGTACCCCATCCGCTCGATGACCCCCAGCTCGTACTCCAGCCGCTCACGATAGATCGGGTCGGGATTCTCTCCGTACCGCCACCGCAGGCCCATCTCCGCCTGTTCGCGCAGGTACTCGACGTCCGTCTTGCCCGGCGGCGGCGTGAAAACCGGAAAATGCCGCGTCTTGAGGTCCAGCTCGATGTCGATCCGGTCGGCGATCTCCTGCGAGCGGGCCACGGCGTCCGGCACGCTGGGAAAGGCCGCGTACATCTCCTCCGGAGAACGGATGTAGAGCTGATCGGTGTCGATCTTCATCCGGTGGGTGTCGCTGCGGTACGACTTGGTATTGACGCACAGCAGGACATCGTGGCTGGAGGCGTCGCTGCGGCAGAGGTAGTGAGCGTCGTTGGTTGCCACCAGCGGCAACCCCAGCCGCTGGGCCAGCGCGATGGTCGCCTCCGCGCAGGACTGCTGAATCTCGACGCCCCCCTCCTGAATCTCCAGATAGAAGCGGTCGCCGAACAGGTCCGCGTACCACTGCACAAGCTGCTCGGCCTTGGTCCACTCCTCCGCCAGCAGCAGCCGGGAGAGCTCGCTGGAGGCGCACCCCGACAGGCAGATCAGCCCCTCGTGGTGCTGCTGGAGCAGTTCCTTGTCGATGCGGGGCTTGTAGTAGAACCCCTCCAGGAACGCCTTGGAGGCGAGCTGGCTGAGGTTCCGGAAGCCTTGCCGGTTCATCGCCAGCAGGGTCAGGTGATAGGCGGCGTCTTTGAGCCGGCTGGAGGAACGATCACTGCGATGTCCCGGAGCGACGTAGGCCTCATAGCCCAGGATCGGATTGATCCTCTGCCCCTTGCAGGTGTGGTAGAACTCCAGCGCCCCGTACAGGTTGCCGTGGTCGGTGATCGCGCAGGCGTTCATCCCCAGCTCTTTGACCCGTGCGATCAAGTCCGGGATGCGATTGGCGCCGTCCAGCAGCGAGTAGTGGGTGTGGCAGTGCAGGTGGACGAAGGGGCGATCGCTCATGGTTCTCCGTAACCGCCGCGAGAGTGCGCGAGAGGGGACGACCTAGCGCAGATTCTACGGCATCCTCCGGCGACCACAACGTCGCCGGTCCCGCGACAACGCGCTGGCCGCGGGGGAACGCTCACAGGTTCCAGGAGAGTGCCGCCAGGATCAGCAGGGCCGCCAGCATGAACACGATGATCTTCACGAACAGCCGCACGGCGTTGCGGAGAATCTTCGGCGGATATTCGTACCGTGTGGCGCTATACACCAGGCTCACGACCGCCGAGAGCGGGAACAGATACAGCATGTAGTTCATGGCGGTGAGCAGGGACATGCGATAAGGCGCCGCCGGGCGAGGACCGCCGGCCGGCTCAGAACACGGGCTTGCCGCGGATCACAGGACCGCTCCGGACGCGGCGGGCGCGGGGGTGGAGGAGCCTCCGTCCGCCGAGGGAGCCTCCTCCTCGGGCGGTTCATCGCCGTATGCGTAGGCCGGCCCCTGGCACGCATCCCACACCGCCAGCATGTTGAGCAGTCCCGCCACCCACGTGAACACCATCCAGATCTCCAGAAAGTTGCCATGACGCGCGTGTAACTGGTTCTCTTCCCGCGGGGACATCGGCACCCCCACGCGATTGAGGAACGGGCGGGGAATGGAGGCCACCAGAATGCCGCGCGGCTGGCCGCTCGCCGGCTCCCGCGCCAGGGCAAACACCCGCCGATGGGGGCTGGCCCGAATCGGCTCCTCCAGCGTGGCGTAGTCGAGTTTCAGCTCCCGCGGCTCCCCGGCGATCGTCCCCGTGAACTGCGTCTCGATCGCCGCTGTTCCCAAATCCGTCTGCACCGGTTTGAGCGTCAGGTGTCCCTGTGCCGGCCGGCCGCGATCCAGCGGCCAGTCTTCATCGGGATGTTCATGGCCGTACCGCAACCGCTGGAGGAGGTCGCCGACGTTCCCCACGGCCGGGAACAGGTGCTCGAGGAAGACCCCCTCGAACTCGGCCTCGACGGGGGCGTCCAGTTGCGTCGTCGTCGCGTTGGACGGACTCAGGAAGCGTTTGCTCTGCACCAGACTATACAGCGACGGCAATCCCACCCCCAGTTGTGCCGTGTACTTCAACAGGAGGGTCTTGTTCGCCGTCGTTCGGCGGAGGTCGGGCGGCTGCACCGCCGACCAGTCGGCCATCGCCCAGCCCGTCAGGAACAGGCCCAGAATGCAACTGGAATAAATCGCCCCCTTGAAATGGCGTCCCTGGTAGAAGTGTCCCGCTCCGGGAATCAACCAGGCGAGCACGCCGGCAATGCGGGGGTCCTTCAAATCAATGCGCGGGTCGGGCATGGCGGCGCCACGGATTTGTGCCACGGGGAGATGGTTGCGGACAGGGGTGGGAAGAACAGCGGCTTCGATGCAGCTTCAACTCCTCCCGCTCTTGCTCCAGGGGAGCGGGCCGGGGTGGCGGTTCGCGATTCCTCGGGCATGCTCCTCCTCCACCCGGCGTGCGACTCCCCTCTCCCCACCGGGGAGAGGATGTTGGAACTGGCTCTCCGCAAATCCTCCGAACACCTGGAGCGACGTCTCGGGGCGGTCCGGTGCAGGGACCACCCCGAACGGGGGGATTCTAGGGGCTCTGCCGCGGCGCGGCCAGAGGAACACCGCCTCTTCCCCACGGCACCGCTGTGGTTCGGGTGGGACAAGCTGGGTGGGGTGTTGGGCTCTGGACTGCCGGCGTCCGAGGGGGAGCACCGGCGTCTGGTCGTCGGTCGCGGAAGGAGTCCACGCGCTTCTCCATTCCACTCAACTCCACTCAACGGAGTGTGTTGCCTGTCGAACGGTCCTGCGAGGGGACGGCTGGAGGTGCTCCAGCAGGTGCCCGATCCTCGGGGACGACAGGGACAGCGTCATCAAGCGTCCGCCATGCTGGCGGCAGATCGAAATTCCCCAGGTCGTCGGAGGCCGGGGGAGGCGAGCCGGGGGCGTCAGCCCCCGGACCGTCCCGTCAGGACCGACGTGCCCCCGCGCGCGACGCAATCGCTCCCGCCGCACCCCTGATCCGTCCCTCGGCTCCGCCACCCGCCGACGGCGTCGGCGGGGCTGGGTGGGAGCCCTCTCCTCTGGAGCAGGCAAGCGGAGGATGTGGGACTGCAACACGCCCGTGACCGGACCACCATTCCGCGGCTGCACCCCGTTTCCCCGATCCTGTTCCGGCCTGTGCCGGCGGTTCCGGACGAGCTGCGTCTCCTGCACCTCTGCGCGCGGGGGGAATGAACCGCACTGGTATTGGAAGGCCAAATCTGTCACAGTCCGCCCCCCCTCCAGCAGGGGATGCCCGTCTCGACCTCTCGCGGCCTTCGCCTTCCCCGTTCCTCTCCGGACAAGGACGTCGCTTATGGAACTTCCCCGTCGACGCAAAGGGGACATTTTACTCCCCCCCGGAGAGATGACCGACATCCGTTGCCGCCTCAGGCGAATCGCGGCCCGGCACGATCTGGTCACTGTGATTGCTTATGCGTTCGACCACCGCACGCGGATTCTGCCGTTCGTCTTTGCCGACCTGCGAATGGCGCCAGCGGGCGTGCGGGCGATCGGAGCTGCCTTGACGGACTCGGGGTTCACCAAGACCCGGATTGTCCTCCAGCAATGGAACCAGCACTTCCGCCCCTCCGAGATGCGCCTCGACGGCCGTCTCCCGGACCTGTTTCTGGTCTCCAGCATGGGGATGCACTCCGGCCAGTGCGCGCGGCTGATCGCTGATGCCTGTCGGATCGAGCCGTCCCGCCGGCCGCTGATCATTGCCGGCGGTCCCTTGACGATCTACGAGCCGTGGCTGGCCTTCGGCAACGATCCGCACTCGCCGCATCGTGCCGACGTGGCGGTGACGGGAGAAGAATACGTCCTCCTGCAACTGCTGGAAGTGTTGTTGTCCATGCGTGCGGATGGCGAATCGCTCCGCTCGGTGTTCGAACGGGCCCGCGACGCAGGAGCGCTCGATGAGATTCCCGGACTGGTCTATCCGCGGACGTCGCATCCGGACGGGCCGATCGAGGAACTGATCGACACGGGGGTGCAGCGACTGCTGGGGGACCTGGACGAACTCCCGCGGTCGGTGCTGGGATATGAACTCCTGGAGCCGCCGTCCCGTCTGGCGACGCTGGGGGCTCACCCGCTTCCGGCCCGCCGCGTCCGCCAGTGTACGCCCATCTCCTCGATCGTGCTGACGACCGGCTGCAAGTTCCGCTGCGCCTACTGTCCGATCCCCGCGTACAACCAGTACCAGCACCGCACCAAGAGTCCCCAGCGGATCATGGAGGATTTCGAGTCGATCGCCGGGACGTACCGCATCTCGAACTTCTTCGGGACCGACGACAACTTCCTCAATGATCATCAGCGCACGCTCGCCATCGTCGAGCCGCTGGCAGAACGCATCCGCCGCCGGGAGCGGCCCTTGTGCAAAATCCGCTGGGGGACGGAAGCCACCGTCCATGACGTCCTCCAGATGCTCGACCACCTCCCGCTCATCCGCGACGCCGGACTGAACTGGCTGTGGATGGGAGTGGAAGACCTGACCGCCACCCTGGTCAAGAAGGGGCAGAGCGAAAGCAAGACGGTCGAGGCGTTCCGGCTGCTGCGGGAAAGCGGCATCATTCCGATGCCCATGATGATGCACCACGACACCCAGCCGTTGATCTCCCGCCGGACCAACTACGGCCTCATCAATCAGCTTCGCACCTTGCGGCGGGCAGGAGCGCTCTACATGCAGGTGCTGATGCTTACGCCTGCTCCGGGATCGAAGTGGTACGCCGAGACGTACACCTCCGGACTGGCGTTCGAGTCGGTGGGAGGCCGGCCGATCGAACGGCATATCTCCGACGGCGGGTACGTCATCGCCTCCAAGCATCCCCGGCCGTGGGTCAAGCAACTCAACCTGTTGCTGGGATACACCTACTTCTTCAATCCGTTGCGAATGTTGACGGCTCTGATCTGGTCGAAGTCGCGGCTGCGGCGGGCCGACGACGAGACGCGCCCCGAAGCCGAACTGGCCCGGCTGTCCCCCTGGAAGCGACGGTGGCGAAAGCTGCGGCTTCAGGCCCGGGCCCACTTCATGGACGCCGGCCTGCAACTGCTCGGCATGATGGCCCTGCTGCTCACCTACTGGCGGACCCTCCCCTGGGCGTGGAAGCTGCTGGTCAGCCGGATCACGCCCGCCAGCGCCCCGCCGCATAGCCGCATTCCGATGCGCAACGCTCAGGGGGGGTGTGCCAGCCATGCCCTCCCGGGGACGCCGACTGCGCCGTCAACGGAACTGGTTTCTTTGCAGTTCCCGCTGGCTGAGCCGTCCCGCAAGGCGGCGTGACGTCGCAGCACCGACGGCCCTCAATTCCCGAACAAGACCTCCACCGGCACCAGCGGCTGGGCCGGCCACGAGGGGGTCGGAACGCCGGGAGCCGGTTGCAGCAACTGATAGTGCAGCGGAACCACATCCCCGCCGTCGCTGGAACTGGGGGGAGCGTCCGGAGGGGGAGGTTGTCCCGGCAGGGGGGGAGATTCAGGCATCGGGAACAGGGGTTCAACGCGGTCCTCCGGGACGGCCTGGGGGGACATCGGTTGTGGCGGGACATCGACCCCCGGCTGTGGGGCGGGATAGGTGGGGTTCGGCTGCAAGCCGGAGTCATCCGCGGCCGGCGGTGGACTGTTCCAGCGATGGGCATAGACGACGGCCGGACCACAGGCGACGGCCGGAGTGCAGGAGCGGCAGTACCACGGTCCCCCCGGACGGTTGATGCGCGTCAAATCCAGACGGCTGCAATACAGGCATTGCAGGGGAATGGCGTGATCCACTCCCCAGTCGATCACGCAGTGGACGACGTTGGTGCCACAGCAGCACTGGCAGCCTGCGGCTGCGAACAGGAGGAGCGTCAGGCACATCGCACCAAGCGTGCGGGCCAGGCGGCGGCGAACGGGCCGCTGCGACGCCGTGCAGCGATTCGCGGCGAATCGAGTCACTCCGCCGGGCCTGATGTTTCCGAAAGGCATCGTCGCAAGCTCCCTGCCTCCGTGATCTGACACGAAATCCGCTCTGTCACCGGTCGGTTCTCCGCGCACGCGCGCCACACTGAGGTAGTGTTGTGACGAGGATGATCCAGACCCATGGCATTGCGGGGCCTCAAAGTGATGCTCATGACGGAGGCATTGGTCCACTATCGGATCTCACGCAGCCTTGTCCTTCGACGCCGGGCGCTCCGCTGGATTCTGAGGACCGACCGCGAAGTCCGGCGGCGGGTGACCCGTCTTCCGCCGGAACGCGAACGCCGCCGAGACGTGCGCCGCAACCTGGCGGTCCCGGTCTACTTCCGACTGGCGCGGGTGCGGGGGCTGTCGGCGTACTGCGCGTGTCATGCGGAGCAGTCGCTCGCGGTCACGCGGAACATCTCTCTTCGCGGACTGGGATGGGTACACGATATGCCGCTGCTCCAGGGGCAGTACTTCGTGGAATTCGACGTGGCCCGGGGGGAACCGCTGGTACTCCTCGTGGAGGTCTGCTGGACCCTTCAGGAAGATGAGTTCTGTTTACGCTCGGGGGGACGGATTCTGGGAGTGTGCCATCGCCGGTGAGTCCTTCCCCGAGTTACTGCGGCCGGACGAACCCCGGCCGCAACACCGACGCCGGGAACGGACGGCGTGACGCCTCGACCTCCGACTCCCGACGAATCGGGAGTCGGAGGCCCTCGGGCGTCAAAGGCTGGTGCTCCTGCTGGCTGATGCGACGCTGAGACTCGACGTACACACGCGCCGTCACGTCCAGCAACTCGTCACGGCTCTCCGGAGAGACCTCCGGAAGCCGGGCGGAAATCTGCTCGACCCAGCCCGGCTGCCGGGTCATCGCCAGATGCATCATCCGGATGAACAGCGCCACTTCCTGGAAGTTCCGGTCGGCGATCCGGTTGCTGACCGGGGAGATGACCCGCGCAGCGGTCTCCACCGTGGTGGAAGGAAAACTCACAAACACGTCCGTGCAACAGCGGGCGGTCTGCCGGGCCGCCTCCGGAGGTGCGTAGTCCGCGCGAAAGTACATCACGGCCGCCGCCTGAATGGGACGCGGCAGCACCTGACTTTGGAACTGCCCCTGGCAGTGGATCAGCCGCGACCGCTCATCCGCGTACAGGACCGTGATTTCCCCGGCCGTTCCGTCTCCCGAATCGGTGGCGTACCGCCCCGGAGCGATCGGCCGGAGCTGCATGTCGCTGATGTCCATCGCCTGCCAGATGCCGACGGCGACCTCGGGATGATCCAAAAAATACCGCAGCACGCGGGGGTCCGTTTCGCACTCCACCACCGGCAGGCGGCGGTGCAGACTGAGCACGTTGAGCACCTCGTCCACCAGACGCCGGGCCTCCGGTGAGAGACGTTCCAGCGGCAGTTCGCTCGTCGCCGTCCGGCGGATGCGCCAGGTGGAACTCCCCGCCTCGAGCACTTCGACCCGGATCTCCTCCTCCCCGACGGAAGTCGACTGCGCGTCAGCGGGAGTGCTGGCGGCGACCGTCAGCGGGAGCGCTGCCGACCCGGACAGCGGCGGTTCGGCGGCCAGCGACAGGGAGGTCAGCACCAGCCAGGCGCCCACGGACCAGGAGCCGTGTCGCTCCGCCGCTCTGCAGCAGGCAGGCCGTCGGAACCGAAAGCAAGCTCCCCCCCGGCGGGTGCTCCTGCGGGAATTTCCCCCCGGCGAGCCCCCTGTCTCGCGTGTGCGCATCATGTATTTCCCCCCCTGACCGACCCCTCTCAGCGTCGATCGTGGCGATCGGACGCCCCTGGGAGAGCGATCGGCCCGGCGCATCGGCAGGCCGTCGAACAACCTGCACAACCGGCACCGCAGGAAGAATCGTCATTTTCAGATCGGCGGCCGCAGCCGTTCTGGGTCAAAATTCCGGTCGCCGCGGAGCCCCACCGCCCCCCCCGCGGGGGTAGAGATTGCCGTTGCCGCGGTCCGCCGCAGAGTTGATACTCCGCCCCGGGGCTGCACTTCGGTGGTTGAGTGTGTGGGCGACGCCAGCCGAGGCTCCGCCGCTTGCCGGAGTGGAGGGGGCACGGTGGTACCCCTCCCCCAAGCGTCCTTTCAGCAAATCCGGCCAGAACGATCGCTGCCGCCACTTGGGGCCCTCTCTCGCCGATGTCCGGACCTCCCTCCCCGTTCGACGCCCCCATCCCGCGCGGTTTTCCGGTCGTGCTGGCGACGCTGCGGATCTCCGTGGCGCTGATGTGCTGGGGGTGGGCGGGCGGGAGATTGTCCACCGGCGACGACCTCGCGCTGGAGCGACTGTTGATCGAGGGAGTGGGTCTGACCGAAGCCCTCACGGAGACCCTGCTCGACCGTGCGGCCTGGGCATTGGCGGCGGCCGGTCTGTTGACACTGTTTCGCCCCTGCTGGCCGGTGCTGTTCCCCGTGACGGTGTGGTTTGCCGTTGTGGCGGCGGCGGGGCTGTTCGCCGCGGGTGATGCGGGGTCGCTGTGCATCCATTCCACGCGCGTCGTCACTCCCTGGGCCCTGCTGTTGTTGGACTTCTGGCCGCCGCACCTCCGGTATTCCCTCGGCCGGGGGATGTTCGCGAACTTCTGCCTCCGGGCGGGGACCGTGCTCACGCTGGCCGCCTATGGCTGGCAGTCCTGGCAACAAAGCCAGCAGGGGGGGCCGTTGATGGAGATCCTCAGCCGCGTCAGCGGGCAGGTGCTGGGACTGGAAGTGAACGGCGATGAGGCGCGGCTGGCCCTCGGCGTGCTGGGAGGGATCGAAGTCGGTCTGGCGCTGGCGCTCCTGCTGGTGCGTTCGCGAGCCGTGGCGTTTCTGATTGTGTGCTGGGGGTGACGGCGGCGATGTCCTCCGTGGTGGCGGTGGGACCGGCGGCATGGCACCTCGTGCTGCTCCAGGCCCCTGATGCCGGCGCTCCGTGCGCGCTGGGACTGCATTGGCTCCTGGCCGTGAAGGAGCAGCCGGCCGTCACCTTACCGGCCGGGAAGTAACCGCGCGGCGCGTCTTGCTGTGAGGATTGCCGTGCGTCTACAATCAGACGTTGGCCCGATGAGGAGCGTCGACGGTCCCGGCAGCTCTCGGCCGATCCGACCCTCCCCGCTTTGAGGAGTTCCATTCATGGGTAAGCTGTGGCAGCGCGCGGCCTGGACGGCCGCAGTGGCGTGCTTCTGGTTCGCTGTCTGGTCGCCGGGCGTCCGCGGAGACGACCCCGCCAAATCGGACGAATACTACGTGCTGATGAAGGTGCTGGTCGATTCGTTCGAGCAGATCGACCGCAACTATGTGAAAGATGTCGATCGTCGCGAGCTGGTGGAGGCGGCGGTGCGGGGCATGCTCTCCAAGCTGGACCCCTACTCGGATTACATCAGTCCCGACGAGCTGACGAAGTTCACCGAGGCGGTGGAACAGGAGTTCGGCGGCGTGGGCATCCAGGTGCAGTTCGACCCGGAGCAGCGGAACATCATCGTGATGACGCCGTTCCCCGGCAGTCCGGCTTACAAGGCCGGCGTGCGGGCCGGCGACCGGATCATCGAGATCGAAGGCAAACCGGTGAAGGAATTCCCCGGCGGTTCGGAGATTCAGACCGCGGTCAATCTGCTCAAGGGGCAGCCGGGCGTCGAGGTCACGATCGTGCTCAAGCGTCTGGGGACGGATGAAATCGAGACGGTCAAGATGACCCGCGACGTGATCCGCCTGGACACGGTGATGGGGGACCGGCATGAGCCGGACGGCTCCTGGGACTTCATGATCGATGATGAACAACGGATCGGCTACCTCCGCATCTCGCACTTCACCAAGCGGACCGCGACGGAGTTGCGGGACGCCCTGCGAAAACTGAAGGAGCAGGGGATGCGGGGGCTGGTGCTGGACCTGCGGTTCAATCCGGGCGGGTTGTTGCAGGCCGCGGTGGAAGTGTGCGATCTGTTCGTCGATCAGGGGTTGATCGTCCGGACCGACGGCCGCAACGTCAAACCGCAGGAATGGTTCGCCAAACCGTTCGGCACCTACAAGGACTTTCCGTTGGCGGTGATCGTCAACCGCTACAGCGCCTCGGCCAGCGAGATCGTCAGCGCCTGTCTGCAGGATCATCAGCGGGCGGTGATCGTGGGTGAGCGGACGTGGGGAAAAGGGAGCGTGCAGAACGTCGTGGAACTGGAAGGAGGGCAGAGCGCCCTGAAGCTCACCACGGCGACCTATCATCGCCCCAGCGGCAAAAACATTCACAGGTTTCCGGATGCCGGAGAAAACGACGAATGGGGTGTCTCACCGAACGAAGGCTACGCGGTGAGGTTCAGCGATGAGGAGCTGATCGCCTATCATCGCTTCCGGCAGAACCGGGACCTGCCGCAGGAGACGGCCTCGGACGCCGTCTCCTTCGAGGACAAACAGCTCAACAAGGCACTGGAGTACATTCGCGAGAAGCTGTCGGCCCCAGAGACGCCCCCCGCGGAGAAGTCCGAGGGCGGGCAAGCTCCTCCGGCCCCCGCGCAGGGCGTCAAGGACTCGAAGGACGCCGCAGCGCTGCCACTCCTGCTGCCGCGGTTGCGGATGTTCCATGCCTGAACTCGCTGGGGGGACTGCCGTGACTCTCGTCCCTGCGTCGGCGGCCGACGCTGACGAGCGGCGGCTGCTGGCGGTGCTCGGCAGCTATGGACGCGTGGCGGTGGCCTTCTCCGGCGGGGTGGACAGCAGCGTCGTCGCCCAGGCGGCCGCGCTGGCGTGTGGTCCCGCCGCGGTGGCCGTCACGGCCGTCAGTCCCTCGCTCGCCACCGGAGAATTGGAAGCCGCGCGGCGGCTGGCGGCGGAGATCGGCATCCGGCACGTCGTCCTCCCCACCCGGGAATTCGACCACCCGGAGTATGTTCGCAACCCTCCCCACCGCTGCTTTTTCTGCAAGACCGAGCTGTACACGCGGATGGCGGCGCTGCTTCCGGAGCTGGGGGTGGACGTGATCGTCAACGGGGCCAACCTCGACGACCGCGGCGACCATCGACCGGGAATGCTGGCCGCCGCGGAGCACGGAGTCCGCAGTCCCCTGATCGAAGCGGGGCTGACCAAGGCTCAGGTGCGGGCCTTGGCGCGGCACTGGGGGTTGCCGGTCTGGGACAAGCCGGCCGCCCCTTGTCTCGCCAGCCGGATCGCCTACGGTGTGGATGTCACCCCGGAGCGCGTCCACCGCATTGACGCCGCCGAACGGTGGCTGCGCGAGCGGCTGGGAGTGCGCGAACTGCGGGTGCGGCTGGACACGCAAGAGGCGGCCCGGATCGAGGTCCCCCTCGAGGCGCTGCCGCGGCTGGTGGAATCGCCGGACCGGGAAGAGGTGGTCGCCTGGTTGAAGGGACTCGGCTTCCGTTCGGTCGCCCTCGACCTGGAGGGTTTCCGCTCCGGGAGTTTGAACGCGGGGCTGGATTCCCGGGAACTGGTGCGGCTTGACGTGGAGGAGTTCCGCGGAAAACGTTGAATCCCGCCGTCCCCTCCGGTTCGCCGGGGGCGGCGACACTCTCTCGATCCTGTTGGCGGACACGGCATCCGGAGGCGCGATGACAGATTCCCGGCTCCACCGGCTGGCATGGATGCTGGTGCTCCTGTCCGCGGGGGGACTCTCCGCACAGGAGAATCTCCCCTTGGGTATCGAACGCGAGAACGTCCCGCTGCCGCGCTCCGCGGAACTCGACGCCGGCCTCCGGGCGGCCGAGCAGGCCATCCAGCGGCAGGACTGGGACCGGGCCCTCACAATTCTCCAGACCATTCTGGACATGCCGGAGGACGCCTGGGGGGGGCCTTCCTCTCCCGGCAGCCTTCGCGACCGGGCCGAAGCCCTGTGGTTGACGCTGCCGCTCGACGCCCAGCGCCTGTATGAGCGGCGGTTCCAAGCGCAGGCGGCGGCGCTGCTGGAGCAGGCAACGGAGACGACCGCGTGGGGACCGTGGATCGAGGCTGCGCGGCGGTTTGTGTTCACGCCCGCGGGACGACAAGCGGCCTGGCGACTGGCTCTGTTGCGGCACGACCAGGCTCACGCCCTTGGCGCCGCTCTCGATTACGAACGTTTGCTCCGCATTCCCGCGGCGGCGACCGAGTTCGGTCCGGAACTGCGGTTGCGAGCGGCAACCGCCTGGTGGACGGCCGGGGAGCCGGGACGGGCGCGGGAACATGTCGCCGCGCTGGCGGCAGAGAACCGCGCGCCGCTCACGATCGCCGGTCAGACGTTCACCCTCCCCACGGCGGGCCCCGCCGTGGACGAGTGGCTCGCCACGATCACCGGCGTCAGCCCGCGGGGCACAGCGGACTCCCTTCCCCCGGCGGCTGATGCACCACCTCCCGCGGCAAGCTGGACCAGCCTGCGGTTTCTCCCGTTCTTGTCCCCCGTGGACTGGAGCGCGCCACCGCTCGATACCGAGGACTCTCCCCACCCGCAGCGCGTGACCCAGCTCACCACGCAACTGCTGGAACTGGACGGGCGTTTTCGACAGCCGGACAGCTCCCCCGGACGGTTGCTGATTCCGGCGGCCGCGCCGCTGGTTCTGGGCCAACGCGTGATCGTTCGCGGGCCGGACAAGCTGCGTGCCCTGTTGCTGACGGACGGCGCGCTCGACTGGCCCTCCGCCGCCGTCGACGCCACCTTCAAGGAACTGGTCTTCAAGAGCGACTTTCCTGATCGCGAGCAGTTGGTGCGCGACCTGTTCCTGGGCCAGCGGTGCTGGCGGGACCGGACGTCGGCTCAGATGAGCACGGACGGGACGCGGGTGTACGCCGTCATGAACTGCGGGATGCTGGGAGCCTTCGACCCCGCCATGTCGATGCTCTTTGGCGCCTCGCGGAGCGCGAAAGGTCCGCTCAAGGAGAATTCCTTGCAGGCCTATCAGGTGCGCGGCGGAAAGCTGCACTGGTCGATCGGCAGTCCCCGCGGACCACAGGAAGACGAATTCTCGGGACTGTTCTTTCTTGGCCCGCCGTTGCCGGCCGACGGACTGTTGTACTGCCTGGTCGAGGACCGCGGTCAGGTGCGACTGCTGGTGCTGGACCCCGCCCCCTCGCCCCGGCCAACCCTGCTCTGGTCCCAGGCCCTGTTGAACGTCCCCGCCGAACTGTCGATCGAGCATCACGAAGTCCGGCGGACAGCCGCCTTTTCACCCGTGGCGCTGGGGAACGTTTTGCTCTGCCCGACCGGCGCCGGTTACGTGGCGGCGGTCGACGTCCAGCGGCGGCAACTGTTGTGGGCGGCCCGCTATCACACCCCGTCCGAACGCGACCCGCGGGAGCTGCTCCTGCGAAACGCGATGCGGCAGCGGCAGAATCTCGTCACCGTGCAGCGCCAGGCGCTCGACCGCCTGCTGGACGCCCCCCACTGGCGCGGCGGCAATCAGGTGTTTGTGGAGGGACCATTTGTGGTGCTCACCGCTCCGGAGAACCACGGGTTGGTTTGCCTCCGCGCCGCCACAGGGGAGGTCGTCTGGCAGCAGCCGGCGGATCGCTGGCTGTACCTGGCGGCGGTGTATGACGGTCGATTGATCCTCGTCGGCGAAGCCCAGATCGAGGCACTGTGGATCGCCGACGGGACACCGGCCTGGCCGGCGCCCATCCCCATCCCGCCGCCGAGCGGCATCGGCTTCCCACACGGACAGAGGTACTCCCTGCCGCTTTCGACGGGAGAACTGGCAACGCTGGACCTCTCCACCGGCCGGCTGCTGGCCCGCTCACCGCTGGGCGAGGGGATGATCCCCGGCAACCTGGTCATGGCCGGGGGACGGCTGATCGACCAGTCCGCGATCGCGATTCGCTGCTCCCGGTCGATCGAGACGGTCGCGCGGGAACTGGCAGCCACCCTGGAGGCCCACCCCGATGATCCGGTGGCGCTGGCCCTGCGCGGAGAGCTGCGGCTTCACGCGGGGGACGTGGCCGGCGGGCGAGCCGATCTCCGCCGCTCCGTTCAGGCGGGAGGGGATCCGCGGGCCCGCCGTGTGCTGGCTTCGTCCCTGCTGGATGATCTGCGGGTGGATTTCGCGGCCGCACGCGACCTGATCCCGGAGCTCGATCCCCTGGTCACCGGCACGCCGGACGAAGCGCGGTTCCGTCGCCTGCTGGCGCTCGGTTGGCAGTCTCTGGGGGAACGCACGGCGGCGTTTGAGCAGTATCTGCGGCTGGGGGCGCTGACCCCGGCGGATGAGGATCTGGAGAACCTCGATCCGGAACTGGCCGTGGGGGTTGAGCGGTGGATCGAGGCACAGATTCGGGAACTCCTCTCCGCGGCGAGCGCGGCGGAGCGGACGGCCATGCTGGACATCCTGCGGGATCGGCTGCGGGCAACCGCCGCGCAACCCCCTTCCGACGCCGTCGGACAAGCGCTGGCCGGCTTGTTGCGTCTGGCTCGCGGGACCGAGCTGGAAGAAGAGGCGGTGCTGGCGGCGGCGCGCGGGTCTGCCGCCATGCATGAGCTGTGGCAGGAGTGGCTGTGGCTGAAGGTGGAGGCGTCGCCATCACCAAAGCGGCAGGCGGAAGCGGTCGCCCGGCTGGCGGAACTGTACCTGAGCGTCAAAAACTCGGCGGCGCTGGCACCCCGGCTGGCGCGACTGAAACACGAGTTTCGCGACGTCCCCTGCCGGGACGGCCAAACGGGAGCGGCATTGACCGCCGCCTGGGAAGCAGACCCGCGACACGCCTTTACGCTGGCGGCGGCGGAAGTCGCAGCCTGGCCTGCCGGGCCGCTCACCGTCACCCGCGGCGAAGGGGACCTCCCCTCCCTGGGACGCATCGTCCCGGTGATCGGCCGCGTCGAAGGACCGCTGCGGGGGTGGACCTTCCGCTTCGACGACCGTCAACAGCGGCTCTCCGCCTATACGCCGCAAGGACGCTTCGGCTGGGAGGTCTCCCTCGGTCCCGGATCGCAAGGGGAGCAATCCCTTCCCCGCAGCGTGATGATCTGCGGTCATCTGGTGATGGTGGTGTTTGAGGAGCGGTTCTGGCTGGTGAACGCCCTCGATGCCACGGCGGTCCGTTTCCGTCAGACCCACTGGGGACAACGCTTGATCGACGATGCCGCCGCCTCCCTCCCCTTTCAAGGACTGGGACGGCAGCTTCGTCCGCGGGGTCAGTTTGGTCTGGCCGGTCCGCTCCGCGCGGAGGCGCTCGTGTTTCAGAAGGGCGACGTCCTGACCGCCATCGATCCCTGGACGACGCGCGTCCTCTGGCGGCGGACGCACTCAACCGGCGTGGCCGAAATTCTGGCGGATGACAATTACGTCGTCGTCCGACCGTACAGCCTCTCCGAGACCCTCGTGCTGCGCACCGCCGATGGGACGGTGGCGGCCCGGCACCGCTTCTCCGACGAATTCGTGTCGCCCCCCGCCGACGCCGATTGGGGACGGCTGATGCTCTCCATCCGCCCGATCCCCCCGGAAGGTCACGCCCCGGAGGCCGCGGCCGACCTTCCTCCCGGTCCCACCGCCGTTTCCATGGGAATGTACGATCCCCTCACGGGTCAGTTCGCCTGGGAGCGGACCGTCCGCGCGCCGCTGTGGCGGGGGACGATCGACGGCGGGACGCTGGCCCTCGTCGATGCCGCCGGTGCCTTTCAATTGATCGAGCCTGAAACCGGACAGGTGTTGTGGGAGCAGCGGCTGCGATCGTCCGCTGCCGATCTGCCGCCGCAACCGGAGGCGAATGGAGCCGCTGCGGCCGCTGCACCTGCGGCCCCCGTCGCGGCTGCCCAGGCCGAACCCCCGGTCGCCGAGACTGTCGCTGGAGACTCCCTGACCGTCTTCAGCGACGAGCACCGTGTCTTCGTCGTCCTGAACCAGCCGCAGGATTCCAAGGTCATGCAGTTCGACCGGCAACAGACGGCGGAACGACCCGTCAACGGGATTCTGCATGCCTTTGAGCGAGCGACCGGACGGTTGCTGTGGACCCGCGAGATCATCGGGCAGTACGTCAATCCCCAGTTGCCGTCGGGTTGGCCGTTTTTGGTCCTTTCGGCGGTGCAGTCACGTCCGGAGGCCGAGTCCCCGGAACATCGGTTGCTGATTCTGGACCGGGCGTCGGGAGCAGTGCTGCATGAGTCGGCCGAAGCGGTCTCCGGGAGCCCCGCCAGCCGATTCAATCGCCAAATCGCCTGGACGGTCGATCCCGAGCAACCGATTGCGCGGTTGTGGTTCGGCCGAACGCTCGTACTGGTGCAATCCGGCGCGGCCCCGCAGACGCCGTGAACGGTGAGGAATCCACTCCGGCGAGAGAGATCATGAGCGGTCGCGGCGATGACTCTCCGCTCGACTCCCGCGAGGCGCGGCTGGTGCAGCGCCTCGACCGGTATCTGGCGGCGCTCCATCAGGGGGATTCCGCGGAGAGCAGCCTGGAAGCCCGGCAACTCCTGGCCGAGGACCCGGACCTGACCTCCCTGCTGGAGTGCCTGCACTCGCTGGAGCGGCTGGCACCGCCGCGCGCTGGGGGGTGGGAGCCCCCGCCCGACGGTCCGGCATTCTCCCCGCCGGAGCCGACCCCTGCCGGCGTCGCTGCAGGGCCCCCGCAGCCGCTGGAACCGACCCTGGCGCTCCCCACTTTTCCTCCGCCGCAGCCTGCTGGGGTAGCTCAGCGTCGCAGCTCGTCATCGTTGTGGAAGACGCTCCCGGCCGACTTTGGAGGCTACGAACTGCTGGAGGAGATTGGCCGCGGGGGGATGGGGGTCGTGTACAAGGCGCGGCACAAGTCGCTGCAGGCTCCGGTGGCGATCAAGATGATCCGCTCCAGCCAATGGGCGTCGGACGAGGAGGTGCGGCGGTTCTATCAGGAGGCCCGAGCCGCGGCCGGGCTGAGCCATCCCAACATCATTCAGGTGCACGACGTCGGCGAGCGGGACGGTCTCCACTATCTGACGATGAACCTGGTGGAAGGGAACAATCTGTCACAGCTCACCGCCGATGGGCCGGTCGACGCCGATCGTGCCGCGGCCCTCATGGCGGCCGTCGCCCGCGCCGTCCACTACCTCCATACCAAGGGGATCATCCATCGGGACCTCAAGCCGGCAAACATTCTGTTGAACGAGTCCGGAACACCGTTCGTGACCGACTTCGGGCTGGCCAAGGTGTTCACGGCCGATGCCCAGCAGACCTCCACGGGAACGATCCTGGGAACCCCCTGCTACATGTCTCCGGAGCAAGCCTGGGGGCATGCCCATGACGTCTCGGTGCGCAGCGACGTCTACAGTCTGGGAGCGATCCTGTACGAGCTGCTGTGCGGGCGGCCTCCGTTCCGGGAGGACAATCCGCTGGACGTGCTGTTGCGCGTGCGGGAGTCCGATCCTCTCCCGCCGTCGCACTGGAACCGGCGCGTTCCCGCGGAGCTGGAACAAATCTGCCTGCGGTGTTTGGAGAAGGCTCCCGAGCGGCGGTACGAGTCGGCGGCCTCGCTGGCGGAGGACCTGGAACGCTATCTCCAGCGCGAGCCGCTGGCCCTCCCACCGCCGACGCTCTGGCATCGCCTCGGTCGGTGGGGGCGCCGTGAACCGGGCCTAGCCGCGCGAACGATCGGCCTGGTGATTGCAGCGGTCATTGAACAGGCGTATTACTGGATCGCCTCCCCCTCCGGTGGAGATCATTGGGCGGTGATGAGCGTGTTGCTCACGTGGGGGTTGATCTCCTGGTGGTGTCAATGGCTGCTCAACCGGGGGAGGAGCGCGCGGATCGTCCCCTTTGCCTGGGCGGCGGCAGACGCCGTCCTGTTCACCCTCGCCGTGATGCTTGCCGCCGAGCCGCGCGAACTGCTGATCGTCGGCTATCCCTTGCTGATCGTGGCGGCCGGATTCTGGATTCAGGTGCGGCTGGTGCTGTTCATGACGGCGGTCTGTCTGGCGTCGTATCTGTGCGTCTACTGGTGGGCGTCGGACGCCCGGTGGCCGGGACATTACCCGTATCTCCTCGGCGGCATCCTGGTGCTCGTCGGCGCCTTCGTGGCATTCCAGGTGCATCGCCTCCGCGTGCTGAGCCGCTACTTCGAGCGGCGCGGAGCATGACCGGCGGGAACGGGAAGCGCGACGACCGGAGACGAAGCGCCGGCCGCAGAGCGTCCCGCTGGTCTTTGTGAGCTTGGCATTCAGAGGATGTCCTCCAGCACATGCAGGGAACGTCCCTCGATGGCCCGGGCGCGATCCTCGAACTGAAAGGCTTCGGTTTCGCGGCTGAGACGGTGCAACAGCGTGGCGTACTTCTGAAGCACATCGGCGACTGCGGCGTGACCCGGTCCGTAAGTCGCCTCGTAGATGTCCAGAACCTCCCGGAAGAGTTCCTCGCTCTCGGACGTCCGCCCCTGTTGCGCCAGCAGACTCGCCAGATGGTCGAGATGTCGGGCGGTTTCGGGATGCTGTCGCCCCTGAGTCTGTTCGGCGATCCTCACACACCTCCGGACGTGGCCTTCGGCCTCGGCAAATGCGCCGCGCAGCGCCAACGTCGCGGCCAGGCGACTGAGGACCGGAACCAGTTCCGCCGACTGAGGTCCGGCACGGCGTTGGACGTCCTCGCTGAGCCGCCGGAAGAGCGCCAGCGCCTCGTCCGCGCGACCGAGTCGCACCGCCGCCTCCGCCTGGATCAGCCTCAAATCCACCTGGCGGCGTTCGAGGTCCCCCGCGGCGGGGTTCGTCACGGTCTGCTCCCCTCCCGCCGCCGGTTCCGAGGCATCCGCCGGGGCCAGGGATTCCAGCGCCTTGCGGGCGGCGACTTCCGCCTCGGCGGCCCGGCCGACGTGCAAGGCGGCGCCGGCGAGGTGTTGCCAGACTTCCACCCGCAGCCCCCTGTAGCCGGCGGGGATCGTTGATAACAGCCGTTCCGCCTCCTCCAGTCGCTCCAGTGCCGGGGCGGGGAGTTCCCGCTGGAGCAGGTTGCGTCCCAGACCGAGCAGAATCTCCACCAGCTCATAGCGGTCCAGCGCCATGGTTTGACGCAGGATGGCCAGGGCGCGTTCGTACAGGGGGAAGGCGTCGGCCGGTCGCCCTTCCGCCTCGGACAGTTCCGCCAGCCCCACGAGCAGTTCGGCAAACCAGCGATGATTGGTCCCGAGCGTCTCCTCCAGCACCACCCGCGCGCGCAGGAGATGCAGTTCGGCTTTGGCCCGGCGGCCCAGGGCGACCTCCAGCCGCCCCACCAGCGTCAGACTGGCAGCGTACTGCGGATGCCGCTCGCCGAAAGAGGCGCGATAGGCTTCCGCCGCCTGCACCAAGGCGTCCAGTGCGGAAGGGAGTTCGCCGCTGCGGTGCAGAATCCGTCCCAGCGTGGTCAGCGAGTTGGCAATGTGGGGATGCGACGGGGCAAGCGACTGTCGGCGGATGGCGAGTGCCCGCTCGACCGCCGCCTGCGCCTCACTCGTTTGGCCCCGCAACAGGTACAGGTAACCGAGGTTGTTCCAGGACTGCCCCACGACGGGATGCTCCGCATGGTGCAGCCGCTGACGCATGTGCAGCGCTGCGAGCAGATGCTGTTCGGCTGCTTCGTAGCGTCCCAGGGAGCGAGCGACGTCTCCCAGGTTGTTGAGCGTCGTCGCTTTGAGGGGATGGTCCCCGGGTTCCATCACGGCAAGATTCGTCTCATACAACCGGGCGGCCGGCTCGAACTCACCGCGGGCCACCAGCACGGCCGCCAGGTTGTTGCGGGTTTCCAGAATCTGCGGGTCCCTCGGCCGCAGTGAACGCTGCTGAATGGCTAGCGCGCGCTCCAGGAGCCGGCGGGCTTGATCGTACCGCCCCTGGTCGAACAGCATCTGGGCCAGCGGGTTGAGGATCGCGGCGAGGGAGGGGTGGTCGCTGCCATACAGGTCTTCCGCGATGGAGAGGGCCAGCCGAAACAGCGGGTCTGCGCCGGCATGGTCCCCCCGGGACGATCGCAACATCGCCAATCGCTGGGCGGTCTCTCCCACCAGGCGGTCGCGCTCACCCAGCGTCTCCCGACGGAGAGTGAGGACTTCGTCGAACAGCGGCTCCGCGGCGGCATACCGGCCCTGAACAAAGTACACCTCCGCGAGAAAGTTGGCCGCGACGATCAGCTCGGCCGGCGCAACGCAGGGAGACTCCCGCCGCACCTGGAGGTCCTCAAGCAGCAGTTGTTCCGCCTGGGCGAACTTCCGCTGCTGGAACAGCACGCGGGCCAGCAGAGACCGTATTCTCAGAACCTCGACGTCATCAACGCTGGTGAGTTTCTCGCGCGTCTCCAGCACGTCTCGCAACAGCGGCTCGGCCAGGTCCGGCCGTTTCCCCGCCATCAGGCAAGCGGCCCGGAGAAAGTCGCAGCGAGCCGCCGTCAAGTCATCCAGGGGAGCGACCGCCTGCGAGACCAGGTCCCGAATCTGCTGCATCCGCCGCCAGGCGCGCTGTGGGCGGCCCTCCTCCAGGTCCGCTTCCACGATGTCGCACTTGACTTGCACGAGCTGGGACAGCGGAGCCTGAGGGAGCGCGCCAAGGACGTCCTCGGCGGCACGGCTGGACTGGCGGGCGGCTTGCAATTGGCGGCTGCCGCGCTGGGTCTCCGCCAACCGCACCCATGCCGCCGCCAACTCCTCCGGCGTCGTGTCAGAAGAAGCCATGCTGGCCGCCACGATCCGACGTCCCCACTCGATTGCCCGCTGAACCGCCCCCACTGCCAGACACATGTCCCGGGCCAGTTTGGCGGCGTCGAGCGCTGTCGACGGGTGCACGTTTGCCGTCGCCAGCCCTTCCGCCAGGGCCTCCACATGCAGCGCCCGATTCTCCGGAGGAAGCTCCAGTTCCGTCCAGATGTCCAGCGATCTTCCCCAAGCCGCGAGAGCCCACTCCCGCAAGTCAACGGGGAGCGTGCCGCGCAGAGCCTGATGAATCGACGGCGGCAGGCTGAACATCCCGGCGGTCTGGCCCTGCTCGACCAACCGCCACTCCGTCAGCGTCGCGAGCAGGGATGCGCCGGCCGCGGGATCATGCCCGGTGGCCTCCTCCCGCTGACAGATCCGGTTCAGGCAGGAGAGTGGAATCTGCTCGGCATCCAGAGTGGCGGCCAACGCCAGCCCATGCGCGATCGGTCCTCTCCCCAACCGCCGCCACAGGCGGCGTGCCCCCTGCCACAACACGGACTCTTCGTGGCACGGAAGCGATTCCTCCGCAGGCCACTCCCCGCCGGAGTGGGCGCGCCGTGCCGCCGCGAACAGCACAGCCGCCGCCGGCAGTCCCGCGCAAGCCGCAATCTCGCCGGCGGACTCGACCTCGTGGCAGAGCGGAGCAGTCGGAGGGAGGGGACTACAAAGGAGTCCCTCCAGTTCCTCGGGAGGCAGTCGTTCGAGCGTCACGATCGCGGGACGGTTTACCCCTTCCAAGACCTGCTCCCCGCCGGTGCACAGCCAGCGCGCCTTGGGGATGAGGTGTTGAAGAGCAGCGAGCCGTTCCGGCGCGGCCGCGCCGTCGATCCAGATCACCGGATGCACCCGGGCGCGCACCGCCCGGGCGACTCCCAGTCGGGGAAAGTCCGCCTGCCGTACGAACCGTTCCGGCAAGACGAGTTCCCGGGCCGCGCGGACGAGACTGCATTGCCAGGCCGTCTCGGAATCCGCGCGCAGCCGCAGGATCAAGTCGGCCTCGGTCATGCGGCGGAGCGCCTCCCGGACCACGCTCCTCCGGCCCAGACCCGCAGCAGGACCGGCCGGCGAAGCCGTCAGCACCACCGCTCCCGAGCTTCGCAGGGCGTCGATCAGGGTGGACACGACCCCCTCGCGGCCGCGGGGTCGCGGGAAGGCATGGAGGATGTCGGGAGTCAGGATCACGGGAGCGTCCCTCCCGTCCGGATGAGGGGGAGCCGCTGCACCCTCCCGCGCTTCGGCATGACGGCGGGTGCGTGCCCGGAACTGCGGCATTCGCAGGGTTCAGTATGGCGCGACGGTGTTCGATGTTGTGCGGCGCGAACGCGCCGACCATCCCTTGGTAGTCGTTGACGACGGTTCATGTCGGCCGCTCCGATCGATCGAGGAGGACCGAGGTCTCGGACGCCCCGACGATCTCAGCCGGGGTAGTCAGGCTCGTAGTCGTTTCTGGTGAGCCGCCGGAGGGACGTGGCGTGGAACTCTGCCGATCGGTGGAACTCTGCACGATCACGCCGCGTTCCCTGAGCCGTCGCCACAGTTCGGAGACTTCGCTGCGCTGCACGCCCCAGACGGCGCTGCGGTCGATCTTTCGGCGCAGCGCGACGATGCGGGCGTCGAATCCGCCGCGGTCCTCGGGCGTCAGGATTCCCTGCCGGCAGGCAGCCTCCAATGTTTGGGCGAGGGCGTCCAGTTCGCCGCGAAGTTCTCGACGGACCGCCGCCACGCGCTCCGCCCGACGGCTCAACAGCCTCTGCCGTTGTTCCGTTGACCACACGGGAAGCGACAACAGGCGTTCGGTCGCGCGGTCGTCTCCCCGCTCGGCCTGGAGCCGATAGGCCGTCGCCCACGTGGGACGCGGCGCGGCCAGGAAAGTCAACAGGTGGTCGATGAATTCAGCCGGCGGACAGGCGGGGAACCAGTCGGCATCCAGCCGCACCTCCGGCATCCGTAACAGTTCCGCACTGAGCAACAGCGGCAGGGGGGGCTCCTCCACGGGCGGGGAGGTCTGCGGGTCCAGAATCTCCCGGACTTGCTCCACGGCCAGCATCAGGCACGACGCGGCGGTTTGTAATTCCAGAGCATCGGCGCTGGCGGCGAGTTGATGCAGCTCGGCCAGCACGTCGTCCTGCCGCTCCCGAATCTCCTGGCAGAGCGCCTCGACTGCGGGGGAGAGCGACGCCGGTGCGGCCCCGGAAGCCGGCTCCAGCAGCACCAGCCACCGCTGAGCGAAAGCAACGGCGTCCAACAGATGCCGTTGCATGGCCGGTTCAGGAACAATGATGGCCTTGGAACCTGCCGGGAAATCTCCCGGTTGACCGACGACGACGTTCGCCGTGATGCGGGCCGCCAGCGCCTGTACCTCCGCGGCGGAGGCCGCCTCATCCGCGAGGACCGGTCCCAGCAGTTCCTCCGTCAACCGCAGGACATGCATCCATTTGCTGAAGGTCAGCACGAGGTCGGTCCGCCGCTGGAACGCGCCGCTGCGGACGCTCCAGTAGGCGTGCTGAAAGAGCGGTTCGGCACGCTCGAATCGCAAGCAGCAACCGCTCGCTTCCCATTGCCAGCGGCGAATCTCTTCCTGCAACAACGCCAGCTTCCGGGAGCGATCCGCCGGACGGCCGACCACTGAGGCGTGACCGACCACGCGCCCGGAAGACTGCTCGCCGGCGGCGGCCACGCGCTGCGAGTAGTTGTAAAGCTGCGTTGTTCCCGCTTCGAGCGGAAAGCTGCGCAAAATCGCCGCCGCTTTCGTTTCGGGACAGAGGAGCGCCGGACGCAATGCGGCCGCATGCAGGAGCAGTCGCGCCGCCCGACGCCACTCGTGGGGACGATGTTCCCAGGCGGCAGGATCGTGCTGGGCCAGTGCCATCCCCACCGCCGCCGCCACGCGCCCCTGAGGAAACTGCACCGCCGCCCCGCAGACCCATGCTTCCACCAGCCAGGCCGGCAGGAACGGAACGTCGGCGGGCAGGCGTTCCAGGGCGCGGCTGAGGTGCCACGCCAGGCCCCCCTGCCCCTCGAACACCAGCCACCACACCAGTTCCGCGAGCGCGGCCTCGGGGAGCGGGGGCGGAGTGTCGAGGATGGCCCGTGCGGCGGACTGGAGCGCCGGCTCCTGCGGTTCCGTCGCGAAGAACTCCGGGCCGTATTCCGCAGCCGTCGCCTCCGTGGGTGCCAACGTCGGTGAGGCATCCTCCGGAGCGTCCGCCGCCGACCGCGCGGACGCCTCGTCGATCAGTACGCAGGCCCGAAGTTCCAGGTTTGATCCGGCGGACGACGCCGCGGCCGCGTTGTCCGGGGCGGTTTCGCGACCACGGCGGTCCGGCGACAGGGACCGCTTCAGGAGCGCCAACGAACGCCGCTCCGACGTCCCCACCTCGATGTCGTCGAACACGGAATGGGCCAGCGCGTCCGCGACGTCAGCAGACGTGGGAACAACGGCCGGCTCCTCCGTTCCGCCGTCGGACTCCGGCGACGACTTTTCCACCGCCGCCGGTGAGGGTGAGGCCGCCGCCATGCCGTCCCTCCCCTCCACGACGGTTGCGGCGGCCGGCGATGTCTGAGCGGGTCTGGTTTGTACTCGCTCCGCCGTCAGAGATTCAGGGGTGCGGTCCCTCGCACCGACCGATGCTGGAGCCGGCGACGCTGTCGCCACGTCCCACGGCAGACCGGTCGGGCGATCCTCTCGTGAGAGCACCATCTGTCCCCGCGCGGCGGCGACGGCGAGGGGCCGCCCCAGGTCCCGCGCCACTCGTTCCTGAAGCAGCACCCAGGCGTCGTCCGCAATCTCGGCGCCGCCAGCCGCCAGCCGCAGCAGATCGCACCAGGCGTGTTCACCGTTCCACAGCGTCTCAAGGAGCGCCGCATCGACTTCTGCTCCCGACTCCAGAACTTGCCGCACGGCGTCCACGTCCGAGAAGAGCTCCTCTAACGGGGCGAAGTCCGGCTGCGCCGCATGCTGCAGGTGGCGGAGGGCCTCCAGGAGCGACAGAATCCCGGCCCGTTTCTCCCGCTCCCGGCAGCTCCGCTCCAGATCCCACCAGGTGTGGTGTCGCCACTGCTCCCGGCTGACGCCCACGTGCTCTCCCAGCAGCTCCAGACGCTCCGAGAAACGACGCAGTTCCTCCAGCAACTCGACGTCGGGGACGGAGCCGCGCTCCAGTTGTTCGGCGGCGGCGTCCAGACGATCGGCCAGCGGCCCGGCTTCGTCGCGCAAGGCGTCCAGTTGCGAACAGAGCTGGGTCGGCGGCAGCGTCATCGAGTTCCGGGCTGGTTTCAAGATCGGACGACGCAGTTTCATCACCCCCCGTTCCCCTGCTCCGGGGGAACGGGCCGGGGTGAGGAGTGCGCAATGCTCCGGGATGTTGTCCCCTCACCCGGCCGGAGGCCGACCTCGCCTCAAGGGAGGGATTTGAAACGTGCTCGCGTTTCCACTTGAGACACCGGCAGGGGAAAGTGATTCCGGCATCGCCTCCGGCGACGCACACTCGGACGGGAGAGGCTCAACTCTCGGCGGCCACGGCGTGAATGCTCTCCCCTTCCACCAAATCCGCCAGCGGCCCGGAATCCAGCTTGCCGTTGCCGGAATGGCGATGTCCCGCAGCGGCCGAGGTCCGATAGGTCGGCCCCTCGCGGGAGTCCCCCTCCGTCAAGGCTTCCTCCATGGCATCGATCAAGGTCCGATAGACCGACAACTGCACCTCGGGAGACTGGAAGGCGTTCACCACCGCCGCCATGGAGGGAAGATTCGTCAACAGACGCTTGTAACGCTGACTGCTCATCGTTGCACCTGGAACTCTGCGGTTGAAGGGACACACTCACGGTCGAAGTCTTGGACGGCTCCGTCGCCGGGGCGCGGACATGAGGAAGATGATTCACCCCCGCCGGCGTCACGTCGGCCCCCCGAACCGCACGGCCACGATCCGGCGACGCCGGTCGCCGGCTGCGACTCCGGAGTCAGAATCAACCGACCTCGAATCACCGCGGTTGCCACTCCGTCGCCGAACGTCCCCCGCACGAGTGTCACACAGGCGTCCCACTCGGGATCGCTGAGAGAATCCCGATGACGGACGAGTTGCACCAGGGCCAGGGCGGGATTTTCGTCGTCCCGCCAGTGGAGGAGGTCGCAGTCTTCCGCCGCCGGGCCGGAGGGGTCGAGCTGCGATTCCCACTCGGCCACCCTCGACCGGATGCGTTCCACGGCCGGGACGGCCGCGGGGGTCGCGGCGTGAAGCTGCCGTAAAACGGCGATGGTCCGGCGTGTCCGTTCGCGCCTCCAGAGCTCCTCCAGCCGGCGCCGCAGCTCCGGCAGGGACTCGTTGTCCCTCGACGCTTCAGCAAAGGCTCCGGCGGTCGGTCGGCCCGGCGTGGTCTCTCGCGCCGGTGGGGACAGACGCCGTCGCAGGGCATCAAACCGGGCGCGAAATTCCCGTACCCCTTCCAGGGCGGTCGCGACCGTCAAGGGCCCTCGCCCGCGCAACCCCTCTGCCGCCCGGTGCAGCGCGTACGACACGACCGGTCGATCGTCCTCGAGTGACTGGAGCAGCGAATCGAGTTCTTCGAAGCTCACCGTCATAAGGGACCGTCATAAGGGAGGGGACCAGTTCGGAGAGGGGGAGTGGGGGCGGCAATTCTTCCGCCGGCGCGTCAGGAGGCGGTTATCGGCCGGGTCGTGGTCAGGTTCTGCCTCCCGGCGCGGGGCAGGGGTCAGGAGTTCATGGCCGCGGCCACGGGAACCGGCGACTTCGCGGGGGTCGGAAGCGGTGCGATCGACCGGACCCGACTCGCGACCGCCGGCCGGGCGCCGTCCGGTTCGGCGTCGCCCCCCACCTTGCACCTGCCGTTGAACGACGAACCCGACTCCACGTGCAGGCTGCGGGTGATGATGTCCCCTTCGATGCGGCAGGTCGATTTGATGGCGAGCAACCCTTTTGATTCCACTGTCCCGGTGATGCGGCCGGCCACCTCCGCTTCCGCCGCAACGATGTTCCCCTCGATCACCGATTCCGGCCCCAGACAGAGCCGGGCGCTGGTCTTGATGTCCCCCTTCACGCGGCCGTCCAGCGTCAGGTCCTCGTGCGAGATGATGTTCCCTTCGATCACGGTCCGGGCCGAGATGTAGTTCTGACGGGTCGGTACCGGAACCGGTGCCGGTTCCGCCGTGTGCGCCGGCGAAGGAACCGGAACCTGCTCGGCAGCAATCTCGGGAGCACTCCCCTTCTTCGATTTGAACATGTCTGGCTCCTGAATGGAGGAGGGATGAGAACGCCATGGCGGAGGCGCATTGCGCCGCGGCGGTTCAGGCCGCGACAGCCGTTACCCCCCGCATCCCGGAACGTCCAGCAAGTGACGTACGGCTGCCATCGAATTGTTGCCCGGCGAACGGCCCGATCTGCTTGCGGCGCCGGACGCAGCGACGGTAGCGGTTGTCGGGGGGATGTTCGCCGGAGAAACCGGCCGCGCAACTCCCCCCGCTGGTTCCCGGAGGGTCAGCTTCCCTGCCGACAGGACCACTCCCCTGTGGCCGAAATTCAACACGCGTTGCCGGAAGTCACCAGCAGGTCCGACTCCGGCGGAGGAGCGTCGAGGGGCGAGGAGGTCACTGGCAGCAACCGGATCGGCTGCACGCTGACTGCTCCCCGGTCCTTGGACCACACGCACCGCATCCCCTGCAAAACCTCCTCTCCTTCGCGACGAGCCGCCATCACCGCTCCCAGGCGGAGTCCTCTCCGGCCGTGCTCGAGAAACAGGTAACAGAGCGTGTTGTGAAAGACGACCCCTTCGGCGGACCAGCGTTGGCCGCGCTCATCTTCCCCCTCGCCGATGACCCGGGCATCGAACTGCCGGAAGTGCAGGCGGGCCTTGTGCTCGCGGTTTCTCCCCCGACCGAACTCCGTGTACCGCACGTCCCAGGCGGTCAGCCCCAAACGCAAGGGAGAGGGGAGCCGGTCGAACCGTTCCCCGCGGGTGAGCGCGCCGATCCGCTTCCCCTCGCGGTACGCCAGGGCGACGCCAGTCAGCATCACGGCGAGTCCGGAGGCAATCGCCAGGCCCATTGCAAGTGCCGAATCAGTCATGGGCATCGCAGGGGAGTTGTCTGTCCGGGAGCAGGACGGTGCGCGGACGGTCTTCGTCCCGGTGAACACGGAGTTCACCCGCAGAACCGGAGTTACAACGCAACTTTCGCGCCATCACCTTTGTTTTCTGCGGCGGCGATGTCCCGGACCGCGATTCGTCAGCACGCTTCACGCGGGATGCGGATGCCGCTGCATGGCCGCAGGGGCTGGGGCCTCAGAGGTGCACTCCCCCTCGACGGCGGCGTCCCACTCACGGATGATGTTTCCAACGAATCCCGACACTCGCGCCGAAAGGAGCACTCCGGGACGGGTTCCCGGTCCCCGCTGTGGCGTGTTCCCTCTGTTCCCGCAGCGTCATTCCTTCCGCTACATTCACCACTTCCATGCCCCGCGATTTCTCGACGGAAAGTCTCTCTCACGACCCCATCCACGGATACATCGCCTTCGTCTCCCGGCGAGGGCTCCCCTCCGGAGAGGTCTCCGAACAGGAGATCCTCGATCATCCGTGGGTGCAGCGGATGCGGCACATCCACCAGCTCCAGACCGCCTGGTGGGTGTTCCCCTCGGCCGAGCACATGCGGTTCCAGCATGTGCTGGGGGTGATGCACCTCGCCTCCCGGGCGATTCGCGCCTGGTACGACTCGCTGGTGGAGTCCTGTCCCAACGTCCCCTCGCTCCCCTACGTGGAGAGTCTGGTGCGTCTGGCGGGATTGCTGCACGACGTCGGCCACGGTCCGTTCGGGCACTTCTTTGACGACCAGTACCTCGCCCAGTTCGGCATCACCCATGAGGACGTCGGCGGGGCGATCATCGAACGGGAACTGGGAGACCTTATCCGGGGCGTGCGGCGCAATCCGCAGGGACGGTTGCAGCCGCTGGAGGAACTCGACCCGCGGCAGGTGTCGTGGCTGATCCGTCGTCCTCAGGGCGGTCCTGACGAGGAAGGGCATCCCGACTGGCTACGCAAGCTGCGGGCGATGTTCAGCGGCATCTACACCGTGGACAACATGGACTTCGTGCTCCGCGACGCCTACATGAGCGGCTACAACACCCGCGCCTTCGACGTGGACCGCCTGCTGCACTACAGCTTCTTCACCCCCCGCGGGCTGACCTTGCATGCCCGGGGGATGTCGTCGCTGCTGCACTTCATCGAAACTCGCGCCAATCTCTTCCGCACCGTCTACTTCCACCGGACCGTCCGGGCGCTCGACCTCTCTCTGGAGGAACTGTTTCCGGAGACGATGCCGCACCTCTTCTCCGGCAACCCGATCGATCATCTCGACCAGTATCTGCACTTCCACGAGTCGTCGTTCCTCGTCGACGTGCAGCGGTGGACCATGTCCTCCGACCCGGTATTACGCCGGCTGGGAGAGCGGTGGCGTGCAGTCCTCAGCCGTCAGGAAGGGTGGAAGATGGCCGTCGAGCGGACGCTGAGTTTCCACGCCGCCACCGCCGAACGAACCTCCATCTTTTCCGAACCGGACCTGGTGCTGACGCGCGTGCGGCAGAAGCTCCCCCGGGCCCTCCGCGACATTCCGCTGAAGATCGACGTAGCCAAACATTACCACCGCCCGGCGGGTCGGCTGCCGGCCGGCGGACAGAACTTTCTTCTCGACTCCGCCCACGGAGTCCCTCAGGAACTGCACGATGACGAGCTGTTCCGGGCGGTGCCGGTCAGTTTCCTCATCTGCCGCATCTACGCCCAGGATCACAGCCACGATGCCGCGCTGCACACGGCGCTCTCAGCGGTGCTGGGAGACGTCGCCGACGCGAAAACCAACATGTGAATCCTGCCGCACCGCCCCGCGCTCCGCGCGGATGGCTCCCTGATCCCCTCCCCATGTCGATGCTTCGGATTGGACCGGTCGAGTTGGAGTCCCCCTTGTGCCAGGCCGCTCTGAGCGGTTACAGCGACTGGCCGATGCGCCTCCTCGCGCGGCGGCACGGCGCCGCATACACGGTGCATGAAGTGCTGATCGACCGCTTCGTCCGGGAAGTGCGCGGGACCGGCCGCACGCGACATCATCTGCTTGTCACCGACGAGGAACGGCCGGTCGGCGCTCAGCTCATGGGGAGCGACCCGGCTGAGTTCGCCGCGGCGGCGCGGCGACTCGTGCAGGCGGGGTTCGACGTCATCGACATCAACTTCGGGTGCCCGGTGAAGTCCGCCCTGGGAGCGTGCCGGGGAGGCTATCATCTGGGAGACCCTCCTCGGGCGCTGGAGATCGTGCGTCGGGTCCGGGATGCCGTGCCTCCGGAGACGCCGGTCACGCTGAAGCTGCGCCGCGGTCTGGACGACACCGCCGCCAGTCGCGAGAAGTTCTTCGAGATTCTCCGCGGCGCCTGCGAGGCCGGAGCAGCGGCCTTCACCGTCCATGCCCGCACCGTGGAACAGAAGTACGTCGGTCCGAGCCGCTGGTCCTTTCTGCGGGAGGTCAAGCAGCAAGCGGCGGGAGCGACGATCCTGGGGAGCGGCGACCTGTTCACCGCCGAGGACTGCGTGCGGATGTTGCGGGAGACGGGGGTGGACGGCGTGAGCATCGCCCGGGGGGCCATCGGCAATCCGTGGATTTTCCGGCAGGCTCGTGCGCTGCTGGCGGACCGGCCGCTCCCCCCGCCGCCGGATGTGTTTGAGCAGCGAGAGGTCCTCATCGAACACTGGCGGCTGGCGGAGCAGGTCTGCGGTTCCCGCTGCCTGGCGACGATGCGCAAGTTCGGCATCAAGTACGCCCGTCTGCACCCTCAAGGGGAGGCTGTCCGCAACGCCTTTGCCGCCGTCCGCAGCGCGGACGACTGGCGAGACGTCCTCGCCGGGTGGTATGCGGAGAATCGGCCGGGGCAGTATCCTCTCGTGGAGGAAGTGCACGCCGGCGGGCGGCACGACGGCTGTGAAGAAGGGTGACTGCGTGACTCTCCCGGAACCGCACATCGGCGGCGACGCCCTCCGTTCCTTGCGGCGCGTCATCCGTCTCACAGAGGCGGAATCGACCAACACCGTCGCCCTGGCATGGAGCCGCGCCTGGACGTCGGCGGACCTGCCGGCAGTGGTGGTCGCGGAACGTCAGACAGCCGGTCGGGGACGGGGAACCAATCGCTGGTGGTCGGCGGAGGGGGCACTGACATTCTCGCTGGTCCTCGATCCGTCGCAGTTCGGGATTGTCGTGTCGCGGTGGCCTGCGCTCTCGCTGGCCGTGGGAGCAGCCGCCGCCACGGCCGCGGCGGCGTTCGCCCCCGGCGTCGACTTCCGCCTCAAGTGGCCCAACGACGTCTTCGCTTCCGGCCGCAAGCTCGGCGGAGTGTTGATCGAACCGCCGCCCGGACAGAACGACCGCCTGGTCGTCGGCATCGGCCTGAACGTGAACAACTCGTTGAGGGAAGCGCCCCCAGAGATTCACGGCCGCGCCGCGACGTTGTGCGAACTGGCGGGAGGCCCTCTCGACCGGGAGGCGGTTCTGCAAGCAGTGATCGGTCAGATTCTGCATGACCTCCGAGCCTTGGGGGCGGAAGACCTGACGTTGCTCTCCCGTTGGCGGCGGCTCTGTTTCCTCACCGGGAGGTCGGTCGTGGTGGAGGACTGCGGCCGCGTCACCGCCGGAACCTGCCTGGGGATCGATGACGACGGCGCCCTGCGGGTGCAGACGGACCGGTGCGTGGAACGGCTGTTCAGCGGCGTGGTGGTGGAATATGCCTGAGCGGGAGCACGCTTCTCCGGGCGGGGAACTGCCGCGCCCACCCCCGGTGGGGCGGATTTGTCGATTGACCCCGCCGGGCCGCGGCGCCGTGGCCACCCTGCGTTGGGAGGGGGACCTGACGGCCTGGGAAACGCCGGTGCCGCTCGCCTCCCCACGCTCCGGATGGTCCCTCAGCCGCTTGCCACTGAATCGCGTCTGCCTGGCTCGCTGGGGGGGAGCGGACGTTCCGGAAGAGGTCGTCCTCTGCCGTGTGGCGGAGAGGGTGGTCGAGATTCACTGTCATGGAGGGCGGGCGGCCGTCGCGCGGATCGTCCGGGACTTGATCGCCCGCGGCGGAGTGGAAGAGTCCCCCGAGGCATTGCTGGAGCGCACGCAACCGCGGCTGGAAGCGGAGTGCCAGAGGGCACTGCTGCACACGACCACGGAACGGACGGCCGCGCTCGTCGCCGCGCAGGCCAGCGGCCTGCTTCGCCGTGAACTGGAGCGCCTCCGCGCGTGCTCCGATCCAGCGGAGGCGCGCGCCAGCCTCGACCGCCTCCTGAACTGGGAACGGTTCGGGCGCCATCTGACGCAGCCGTGGTCGGTGGTCCTGTGTGGTCGGCCCAACGTCGGCAAATCGAGCCTGCTCAACGCCCTGCTCGGCTATGGGCGGGCCCTCGTCTCACCCCAGCCGGGCACCACCCGCGACGTAGTGACGTCCGAGACGGTGCTGGAGGGCTGGCCCATTCTGCTGGCCGATACGGCGGGTCTGCGCGAAGCCCGGGAGGCGATTGAGTCGGCGGGCATTCAACGCGGCCAGACCTGGCGGCAGTCGGCCGACCTCATGCTCCTGATCGTGGACGTTGGAGAGCCCCCCACTCCCGAGGACAAAGCGCTGCTCGCCGCCGCTGGCGAGGGACTGGTGGTAGCCCACAAGTGCGACCTCCCTCCCCGCTGGCCGCCGGGCGAACCACCAGGCGCCATCGCCGTCTCCTCCCTCACGGGGGAGGGGGTCGGTCGACTGGCCCGGGCCATCGTTCAGCGGCTTGTCCCCGTGGTCCCCCCGAGCGACGCCGCCATCCCGGTCTCGCCGCTGCTGGCGGAGGAGCTGCGGCAGATTCGCGCGCTGCTTGACGGCGGAGACCGAGCCGAACTCGACCGCGCCTGGAGACGACTGCTGGACCCGCCGACGGCAGGGGAATAACGGTCAACGACCCCCGGAACAATCGGAGCGACGGCGGGGGGTGGGTCGGAGTCCACACAGCCGGAGGGAGGCATTGGCCGCGTGGCTGATTCAATACCCGCCGGGATTCGATCCGCGGGAACTCGGGGGGGCGGAGACCTCCGCCTCCCGCTCATAGGCGACCGGTTGGATCGGTCCAGCCGGTGCGGCGTGAGAGGTCACGGCGCGCGGAGCGGCGCGAGATTGTTCCCGCTGGATGGCGTCGAGCCAGTACTGCGCCTGTTGCAGGTCCGGCCGCTTGGTGAGGGCGATCCGGAAATGCTGCTCACTCTCCGTCAATCGTCCCTGACGGTGCAGGATCAGTCCGATGTTGTAGTGCGCCTCGGCGTCGCCGACGGTGCTGATGAAGTGCGGCAGGGCGGCGGGAATGTTACCGGCCTCTGCCAGCGCGACGGCGAGGTCATAGCGGATGGCAGCGTCGTCGGGTGCGGCGAGCATGGCCTGATTGAGCAGTTCTGCCGCTTCGTGCCAACGTTGCCGGGCGGCATAGGTCTGGCCGAGACCGTGCAGCGCCGCCGCAGATTTCGGGTTGCTGCGCAAGGCACGGTGGTAGGTCTGCTCCGCCTGGTCGAGTCGCCCTGCCAGATGATGCACCCTGGCCAGCCCCAGCAAGGCTTCGAGATGTTCGGGACTCTCGGCCAGCACGCGGTTGAAGTGGGTCTCCGCCTCGGGGAGATTGCCCGCCTCGGTCATCAACCGCGCATACGCCAGACTGAGCTGCGACGGGTTGCGCAGCTTGTCCGGGACTTCGGTGATTGTGTGGGGCGCGGCGACCGCTGTCTCGGCGTCGCGACGAAACAGCCGTTGCATCCAGTTTGCCTCGCGGCCGGTGGTCCCGGCCGCCGTGAACGACGCTCCACCGCTGACGCAGCCGGCGCTCGTGAGACAGGCCCCCACCAGGAGGGCCCCGACCAGACGAGTTGAAGTCATTGCGACAGCACTCCCTGCCGATGGTCTGTCCCGCCGCGCCCCCGCGGGCATCCTGTTTTGAGGCCCCGGCTTGTGCAACGGGCCGCCGGGAATGTGTGAGTGGGAATGTGTGAGTCAATCGGGCGAATGGTCCGGACGCGGCCCACGACGGATGCGGAACGCCGGGACTCTCCTCAGCTCCCGCGGGAAGAAGGCTCCCCCGCGGCTCCACGGGGGGCGGGCTCCCCGATGTCTCCAAAGAACCGCCCGGCGGCCTGCACCATCAACTCGCGCGAGAGAGACGGAGCCATTCCCCGAAATCGGCAGATGGAACAGACAATCTGCAGTAAATCTTGCGGGTCGCTCCAGCGCGGCGGTCTGGAGGAATTGTACCGCTCGGAGAAGAGATAGCGGATGCAGTCCGGATCGCTGAGGAGTCCGCGCTCGCGGCAACCACGCTCGAAGACCTCCGTATACTCCTCCAGAGTGGGAGGCAGCACCGCCAGCTTGTAGCGGATGCGCCGCAGAAAGGCGTCGTCCACCAGGTCGCGCGGCTCGAGATTGGTGGAGAACACGATCAGTTGCTCGAAGGGGACCGCGAATTTCTTCCCCGTCGCCAGCGTGAGATAGTCTCTCCGTTCGGCGAGCGGCAGAATCCACCGGTTGAGGAGGTCCCGCGGAGAGACCCGCTGCCGCCCGAAATCGTCGATGACGAACACCCCGCCGTTGGACTTCACATGCAGCGGGGCGACGTAGTAGCGGCTCTCCGGATGAAAACGGAGGTCAAGCATCTCCAGCGTCAGTTCCCCCGCGGTCACGACGACGGGCCGCCGAATCCGCCGCCAGCGGAGGTCCGTCCCCGGATTCGCCAGCGGCGGTCCCGACGGCAGGCCCCCGGGAACCGCGGTGGACTCCAGTTCATGGTCATCCACCGTCTGGTGCACGTTCGGGTCGAAGACCGTGATGGTCAGCCCGTCCACCAGCACGGCATAGGGGACATACACCTCTCCCGCGGACGTATGGAGGTACCGCCCGATCCGCCGGGCGAGCGCCGTTTTCCCGTTCCCCGAGGGACCGTACAAAAAGATCGCCTGTCCGTCGGTGATGGCCGGACCGATCTCCTCCAGCAGTCCTGGACGGAGCACGAGGTCGTCGAAGGCGGGCCGCAGCCGCTCAACCGTGCAGGGGACTCCCCGCACGGTCTGGCGGCGGCACTGCTCGACATAACTGCGCAGCGAGACCGGGGCCGGGCCGATATAGCGGCACTGCTCAAACGCCTCCCGCGCGCGGGCCCGCCCCTCTTCCGTCAATTGATAACGATAGGCGAACTCCGCCGCGGGTGTTCCCCCCTGAACCTGCAGACACCGCACCCGGCGCAGAAAAAACAGCACTTCCTCGACCACCCGGAACGGCAAGCGTACATGGGAGGCCAGCTCCGCCCCCGTCAGGCTCCCGTGGAGATAGGTCAGCTTGAGGAGCAGGTCCGCCAATTGCCCCAGCGTCAAACCTGTCTCGGACAGCGACCGCGGCGGCGGGGGCGCCGGAACCTTCCCCGTGTGCAGACGATCCGCCGGCGCGGAATGGAGCGAGGCCAGGGGAGACTGCTCCGCGGCGAATTCTCTTCCTTCCCGGGAGAGTGAGGACGCCTCGGCAATCGGCGGCTCCGGGGCGGCAAGCCCCCCCCCCTCATCCACCTCGTCCGACACTGCGTGTCGCAGGCGGGTAAACAGCGACGCCAGCCGCTCCGTCGCCGGAGTCTCTGGGACCGGGGTGGTCGGCTCGGGTGAGGTGCGGCCGGCCGGCGGGCGATCTGGAGGGCCGATCATCACGGATCGCCTGTGAGACGGCGGAGAGGCGGGCGATCGAGGTCCGGAGGAACCAGCCCCCGGGCCCCCCGGCTCATCCGCAGGGGTCGGAACGGCTACTCCACTCCGGTGTTGCCCGAAAGCACCGGCGGGGGCGTCAGGTTCGCGCGGCGATACTGAAAAATGGCATCGACATCGGCGGCCGGCGTGCCGTGAGGCGTGGCCACTCGCAACAGCACCGGCGGCGTCTGATCGGGACCGACGAACCGGGCGGCCTCATTCTGAACGCTGGTGATCCGCAGACCGTTGAGACTCGGATCCACCATCGACGCCTGCACGTAGGCGGTCCGAAACTCTGCCGGGACACGCGACATCAGATAGTACAGCCGTTCCCGACCGGACCGGTTGAGGGCCTGAGACTCCGGCTCGAAGTGGTAGTCGTAGAAAGTGGTGGCGTCCTGCCAGCCGTTCAGCACCTGCAAGTCGGACCACTCCTGGACGGAGGCCTTGTCCAGATCGTCGTAGGGATAGGGCCAGTACAGGTTGTGGTGCAGGCGGTGGATCAGGGGGGCCGGCTCGCCCATCGGGCGGGCGTCCACCGGCCAGAGCTTGCCGAACTTGACCACCTGCCGCTGGCCGATCGGGTCGGCAGCGCGCTGCTCGTACCATTCGACCGAGCCGCGTCGCGGGCCGTCGGCCGAAAAGGGCCAGCCCGCAACGGCCCCGCCGGGAACGCCCACGAGCGGCATCAACAAGACCCACAAACCGGTGGACCGCATGGAAGCCTCCCCTCCGGAACGATGACGGGGGTGTACCACGCGCGCGATCCTTCGGCGGCGCGCGAGGCCCCGGTCCGTTTATCGGATTCCGAAGGGAGCGGTCATAACAGAAATTCCGACCGTAGGGGCCATGCCCCACCCCCGTTTCGCCGCGACTCGCCAAGTTTAGCCGCGACTCGCCAAGTTTAGCCACGACTCGAAGAGGAGCGCGCCTCACCGCGCTTCACAGGGGAGCGCCTCCCCGCCCTACGCCAGAACCTCCCGAATCACCTGCCCGTGTTCCTTCTCCAGACGCTTCCGCCCCGGAACCTCGAGCTGTCGCGAGTCCAGACCAAGCTGGTGCAGGAGCGTGGCGTGGATATCGGTGACGTAGTGGCGGTGCTCCACGGCATGGAAGCCCAGTTCGTCCGTGGCACCGTGAGCCATGCCGCCGCGAATCCCGCCGCCCGCCATCCAGACCGTGAACCCGTAGGGGTGATGGTCGCGACCGTCGCCGTTCTGCGAGCCGGGGGTGCGGCCGAACTCCGTCGCCCACACCACCAGGGTTTCGTCCAGCAGTCCCCGCTGCTTGAGGTCGCCCAGTAGCGCGGCGATCGGTTGATCGACCTGCCGGCAGAGTTTGGAGTGCCCCGCTTTGAGTTTGCTGTGCGCGTCCCAGCTTCCCGCACCGCCGTTGCTGCCGTGATACACCTGCACGAATCGCACTCCCCGCTCCACCAGCCGGCGGGCGGTCAACATCTGACGCCCGAATTCGCGGGTCTCCGGCTGGTCGAGTCCGTACATCTGCTGCGTGGCGGGAGTTTCCTCTTCCAGGCGCACGACGTCGGGCACGGCCGTCTGCATCCGGAACGCCAGCTCATAGGAACGCATCCGGGCACGGAGGGCCTCATCATCCGGGTACCGTTCCGCCGCCAGGGCGTTGAGCTGCCGCAGGAGTTCAAACTCCGAGGCCTGTTCCTCACGGTAGACCCCTTCCGGAGGCGCGGCGTAGGCGAGGGGGGATTGCGGATTGACGCTCAGAGGAACGCCGTCGTACTGCGGGCCGAGGTAATTGGCCCGGTGCGTCTCCTGACCGCCGCAGCAGTCGGCCACGGGCGTTCCCATCACCACGAACTGCGGCAGATTCTCATTCAACGTGCCCAGGCCGTAGACCACCCACGACCCGATGGAGGGGAAAAACCCGTCCACCCGATGCCGCCCCGTGTGGAACTGTAACTGTGCCCCGTGGTTGCTGTCCTCGGTCCACATGGAGCGGATGAGGCACAGATCGTCCGCACGGGCGGCCAGGTGCGGCCACCAGTCGCTGATCTCCAGCCCGCTCTCTCCGTGCCGGCGATATCCCACCTGGAGCGGAAACACCTCCTGACGGATGAAGCCGTTGTTCGGATCGAATGCCACCACCCGCTCATTCGCCAGGTAGGGAGAGGTGAGGGCGTCGCGGTAGGGGGTCTCGGCGATCTTCTTGCCGGCATACTCATTGAGGGCCGGCTTGGGATCGAACGATTCGACGTGGCTGACGCCGCCGATCATGAACAGCCAGATGACGCTCTTGGCCCGCGGCAAAGCCGCCGGCAGACCGCGCGGACCACTCGCGGCGCTGAGTTCGCGCGCCAGCAGCGCCGCCAGCGGAATGCTGCCGAAGCCGAATCCGAGGTCTTTGAGGAAGGCGCGCCGGCTGGCGGCGTCTCCCGGGTCTGGGCGTTGTGGCATGACATCCTCCCCCTCCCGCTGCGGGCGGTCTCTATCGCACCGTCACAAAGTCGTTGTGATTCATCAGCACATGGATCAAATCCTCCCGCGCGCGGAGGGCCGGATCCGACGACGCGGAGATCGTGGCTTTCACCGTTCCTCCCGAGGGGTGGAGCGACGGCCCATCGGCCAGCAGGCGCTGCTGCCGCGCCAGAAACGCCAGGCAAGCCTCAACCTCGCGATCCTCGGGGGGACGGCACAGCACACGGCGGAAGCTTGCCTCGATGAAACTCCGGTCGTCCCCATCCGCGGCGCCGACGCCTCCGGACTGCACACAGGCGCGGGCCATCGACCGGCCCAGATTGCTGTTGGAGAGGGCGAGCGCCTGCTGCGGCACAATGCTCACGCTGCGGCGGTAGCATTCCGTCGGACTGGCGGCGTCGAACAGCACCAGCCAGGTCATCTGCTTCTCATAGGCGTGCTGGAAGTAGAGGCTGCGGCGCGGGATCACCTCCCCCTGCGTGAAACTCAGGTCCGGTCCGCCGAGCGTCCGATCGAGCCGGCCGCCAATCGCCAGCAGACTGTCGCGGATCACTTCGGCCTCCAGCCTCCGCGCCTCTGCCCGCCAGCAGTAGCGATTCTCGGAGTCGATCTCGGCATTGCGAGCCAGCCAGTCAGGCTCACCGGTCGAGGCCCGGCGATATGCCGCGGAAGTCACAATCAAGCGGTGCAGGTGCTTCAGGTCCCAGCCGCTGTCGATGAACTCCGCCGCCAGCCAGTCGAGGAGATCGACGAGGGGGGGAGCGGGGGTCCGCGGTCCGAAGTCGTCGACGTTTACGACCAGCGGCCGGCCGAAGTGCCGCATCCACACCTGATTCACGGCCACCCGGGCGGTGAGAGGATGGCGGGGGTCGACGATCCAGCGCGCCAAGGCCAGGCGACGGCCGGAACTGGTCGCCGGATAGCTCGCACCGACCGGCGTGTACGTCGAGTCCGACCGCTGCATTCCCTCGCGCGCTTTTGACAGGTCCGCCTCGGCCTGTGTGATCTCGCGCAGCCCCTGCTGAATCGCCTCCGTCCGCCTGGCGGGGGTCTCCTGGTGGGTCTGGAAGAGTCCCCGGTACTTCAGAACCGCAGCCAGCAAGTCCCGTTCGGCGACAGCGAGAGCCTGGGCGCGCTCGGCGGCGGCCGCGGCGGCGGCCAACCGGGCGAATTCTTCCGGCGCAGAGTCCGGCTGCTCGGGATGCGTGTAACGGAACCGATCCGCCCGCCACCGCAGTCGCAACGCTTCCAGCGCCCATTCCTCGACCCGCAGGCGACGTGCCGCCAACTCCAGTTCGGGAATCACCCGCAGTGCCAAAGCGGGCGAGGGAGGACGATCCGCTCGAGGGATCGGCTGGACGGGGATTGCCTGGAGAGAGGCCGAAGCAAACTGCTCCTGAAGGGCCCGCCACTCATCACGCCGCTGCCGGACGCGCGCCTCGGCCGCGGCCAGGTCTTCCTGCTCCATGAACTCAGCCAGCGCCGGAAAGCGGGCGATCGGCGGGAGAGCGACCGGCTGAATCTCGAAGGGGAGATCAAACAGCGACGGCACGCCGGGAGGAATGGGGTGCTCCTTGTCCGGTTGCTTCTCATCCCCCCGGCGATACAGGTAGGTCGGGGCCTCCAGGTCGGCATCGTAGACGCGGGGAAGGCCGTCCTGACGGAGGTCGGGCTGTCCCGGCAGACGGTCGGTCCGCACCTGATGCGGCTCAAAGATCGCCCGGAAGGCGTAGTAGTCGGTCTGCGAGAGGGGATCGTACTTGTGATCGTGACAACGGGCGCAATTGAGCGTGAGACCGAGGAACCCTTTCGCGGTGTGCTCGACGGCGGCATCCAGCCAGATGTTCCGGTTCCGGTTGTGATAGTTCCGGGCGAGGAAACCGGTGGCCCGCAAGGTGTCGGGATCGTCGGGAGCGATTTCATCCCCCGCCAGCATTTCCACGATCATGCGATCGTACGGCTTGCCGGCGTTGAGTGACTCGATAATCCAGTCCCGCCAGCGCCAGAGATGCCGCTGACTGCCGCGGAGTTCCTCCTTGTAGCCGTCCCAGTCGCTGTACCGCCAGACGTCCATCCAGTGCCGTCCCCACCGTTCGCCGAACTGCGGGCGGGCGAGGAGGTCATCCACCAGCCGTTCATACGCCGCTGGTGAGGGGTCGCTCAGAAATGCCTCCTGTTCGGCGGGCGTGGGGGGGAGGCCGATCAAATCGAGTGTCACGCGCCTCAGCAGTGTGAGGGGGTCCGCCGGAGGCAAGGGGTTCAAGCCTTGGTCGTGGTGATGCCGGCTGAGCAGGCGGTCGATGGGATGCTCTTCGGCGAGCGCGGAATCGCCCTGCCGGGGAGGGAGGTCCGGGCGGTGGATCGGGCGATACGCCCAGTGGTCCCGTGCTGAGGGGAGAAAGGTCTCGTCTGCGGGAGAGGGGAGCCCCGACTCAATCCACTCCCGCAGCCGGGCCAATTCGTCCGGGGTGAGCGGTTCCCCTTCCGACACCGGGGGCATGCGCTCCTCGGGAGCCTCTGCTGTGACGCGCCGCCACAGGAGACTCCCTTCCGCGTCGCCGGGAATCGCCACCGCTCCCTGGGAACTCCCTCGACGCACCAGTCGGCCGGCATCCAGCCGCAACCCCGCCTCCTGCCGTGCCGGTCCATGACAGGCAACACACTTGGTCGCCAACAGAGGCCGAATGTCGCGCTGGTAATCGACTTCGGCGCGGAGCGGAGCCGCGGCCGCGATCCACAGGCCGGCAGCAGTCAGCACGCGATTCACGATCCGGAGCCTCCTCGGGAGTGCGACGTCACGCTGCCAGAATAACATCAGATTCAACTGATGGGAACAGCCTCGCCGGGTCCGCAGCGTCTGAAATCGGGCTGTTCAGGGAGCGGCGCTGGCGAGCTTTTGTCGGCATGCTTCCCGTTGAGCCGACCGGACCGCCGCTTCGGCGAAGGGGTCAAACACCAGCTCGCTGCGGTGCAGTCGTTGCAGCACTCCCCACGCGGCGGCGCGGACCGCCAGCCGTTCATCCCCCATCAGCTCCAGCAACTCCCCCTGCGCTTCGACGCCGACGGCCAGCAGCGCTTGCTGCAGGCGGGACCGCTCCGCCGACGGGGGTTGAGCGAGCCGCTCGATCACTCGACGCAGCAAGGCAGCCCGCGCCTCCGGCGCCTCCAGGCTCTGCAGCGCGGCCAACTCCCGCACGAGGTCGTCCTCGACGACTTCCAACGGTCGAGGATTCTCCAGCACGGCGGTGAGCAAGCGGACGAAGGCTTCCGGGTTCATGTAGCCGGGCTGCGAGGCCAGCACCCGCTCCTGGGCATCAATGACGACGGTATGCGGCAGTCCCCGCACCTGATAGCGGGCGGTCAACTCCGGCTCCTCGTCCGCATCGACTTTGACCCAGTGAAAACTCTCGTGGAGAGCATCGACCTGCGGGTCTTGCAGCGTGGCGGCCTGAAACTTGCGGCACCAACCGCACCAGGCTGCCGAAAACACGAGGACGATGGGCTTCTCCGGCCCGCCGGCGGCGCGGACCGCGGACAATGATCTCTCCCATTCCCCTCCCCGCGCCGGAGAAATCGAGAGGAGCAGCGCCAGCACCGGCAGGCCCCGCAGCCACGGGGAGAGGACTATACGGCGGGTTGGATCCATGCCAGCGGCTCTCCCTCGCGGACGCGGCACCCACGTCCGCGGTCAATCTTTTGAAGGATACCCGGCGTCTCCGCCACCAGGTGGATCAGCACGCCCCCCGCCAGCACTTCCGCGATCCGGTCGCCGACGTCCACCGGCCCTCCCACGGCGACGAGCCATTGCACGATCCGGGCCTCATCGACCCCCAGATCGGGGAGCAGCACGGGAATCCACTCAGACGATTCCACGGGCCCACTCCTTCAGCACCTCCCTGCGCAGGACTCACCACGTCAGGTCCGCGGGATCAGACGTGTTCTTTGTGCTCGCGATCCTCTTCTTCGGCCTCCTCCTCCCCCTCGCGGATGCCTTTCTTGAACTCATTGACCGAACGGCCGAGAGAGCGCATCGTCTGCGGAAGCCGGCTGCCGAAGAGGACCAGCACCACCAGCGCAAAGATCATCAACTGCCAAGGACCGGCACTCATAAAGCCGAGCATGGGACTCTCCCGAAGGACGGCGATCGAGTCGCCGAAGAGACCGTGACGCACCGCGCACGCGGTTCACGATGATTGAATTGTACGAGGGGGACCGGCCGGACTCAATTGCCGGGTGATCGTCCTGCCGGTTGACTACCCTCTCCGCCCCGTGAAGCCCGGTTCGGAAAGCCCCCTCCCGAATCCTCATTTGGCCCTGAGGAGGAGAACGGGGTGTTCCGCCGGAAATCCAACGTCGCTGCTGAAGCAGGTGCATCGTCACTCCCGGAGGAACGAACTCTCTCACTCTCTCATCCGGACCGGGAGCAAGCGGGCAGGAGCAGCAGCCGGGAACAGGCCGCGCGCATTCTCACGCCGCAGAAACGGCGCTCCGGCGTCTTGACACTCTCCGAGGGGGGGACTAGCATCGCTAGAGTGCGGCGGGAGGAGTCCGAACTCCGCACGAAAGTTGGAGTTGCGAGCAGCGTTTGCCGATCTGAGCGTGTCGGACGATCACCGGCGGAAGGCCATCAGGACGCCGCCGCAAAACAGCCTTCTCCAGGACTGACGCGAGGAAGCATCCATGACGCACGTTGTTGCGGAACCTTGTTTCAACTGCAAGTACACCGATTGCGTGGTCGTCTGCCCGGTCGAGTGTTTCTACGAGGGGGAAGCGATCCTCGTCATCCATCCCGACGAGTGCATCGATTGTGAGGCTTGCGTCCCGGAGTGCCCGGTCGAGGCCATCTTCCACGAAGACAACCTCCCCGAGAAGTGGGCGGAGTACAAACAGCTCAATGCCGAAATGGCCCCGCTGTGGCCGAACATCACCGAGAAGAAGGAACCGCTCGGTCCCCCCCGGTGAACAACCTCCACCGCAGGCAGCGGAGAGCTGCGACCCTCACCGGCTGGTGTGAGGCGAGGCCGGACCGCGCAGAGGAAATCGCGTTGTCCCTCCGGTCCCCATCGAGCCGGGAGAGGTTCTCTTTGCAACGTCGTCCATAGTCTCCGCCGGATCTCCCTGCGCCGGTTGGCTTGCCAACCGGCGCAGGGAGATCCGGCACGACGGCGCTCCTCCCCCGCTGGAACCAAACCCACCCTCCGGGACGTCGATCCGCCCGGCGGCGACACACGGGGTGAGAGGAGCGGTCAAACGGCTGAAGCGGGGGCAGGCGCAGGAGCCGCGGCGGCCGCGGCCGCTTGCTCCGCAGCCAGTTGGGCCTGATGCTCGGCCGCGCACTTGGGACAGACCGAGATCTCCCGCACGATCTCCGTCCCGACGCCCCCCTTATCGAACGTCGACTGCCGTCGGGCGCGACGCCCCATCGGACGCCGCATCCGCGGGAACTCCCGCGTCAGACCCCCTCGGGATTCGTACACCTTCGTGCGGGTCTCCAAGACGATTTTCGTCGCCCGAGTACCGGCCGGCACCACGGCATGACAACGATCGCAACGAAACACGGCAGTCCTTCTCTTCTGAAGAAACTCGGCTCGCCAGAGGATCGAAGGCGAGCCCCACCGGCGACCACTCCACGGACACCACGTCACGCAGCGGAAACGCCAGTCAGCAATGACGGGAAGCACACGACGTCCCCCCGTCCCACTCTCTTCGCAGGGGCATTAGACCAAACGAACTCCTGCCTGACAACGCACCCTTTCCGTGCGTCTGGGCGATCGTTGTGTTCCAGATTGGGGATCACCGCCTGTTCGCCGGCTGGCTTGCCAGCCGTGCCTGATCGGTCCTCTCAGACGGTTCAGACAACGATCTCCCTCCAGTATGAACACTGCGAAGGCCCTGGGCCCCGTGCGTCTGGCACTCTGGGACTTTGAGGACGCAGCACCGGCATGATCGGGAGAGCCTCCGGGCCAGGACCTTCCGGTAGTTCAGGTAACCGGCCAGCACGCCCGCACACAAGCCGCTGCGGCGAGAGCGGCCGTCTCGATCCGCAGCGTCTGCTCGCCGAGGCGGACGCACCGGGCTCCCGCATGGCCTGCCGCCGTCCGCTCCTCCTCCGTCCAGCCCCCTTCCGGACCGATCAGCACGGCCACCAGCTCCGTGGTCGCCCGGGAAATGCTCTCCAGCTCGTGGAGGATCGGCAGCCCCTCGCGATCGGCAAGCCACAGGACGGCCGCGGCACGAGTCTGCATGGAACTCCAATCCGCGAGCCATGCCGTGAGCGCACACGGGGGATCGAGGGCGGGGAGGTCGCTGCGGCCGCTCTGCTTGCAGGCCTGCACGGCCACGTCGCGAAGCTTGTCCAGTTTTCCTTCCCCCGGATGAACGACGGTTCGCTGCGTCAGCAGGGGGGTGAAGCGATCGACCCCGAGTTCCACCCCCTTCTCCACGAGCCACCGCAACCGATCCTGCTTGGGCGCCGCCACGGCCAGCCACAGCCGCGGCCGGCGATCCGGAGCGCGCCGGGGAGCAGCGAGGACTTCGACGTGGAGAGCACTGCGCCCCGCCTCCCGGAGTCGAGCCGGCGCACTCCAGCCCCGGCCGTCGAACAGTTCCACCTCCTCTCCGGCTTTCAGACGCAGCACGTTCCGCAGATGGTGTGCTTCCGCGGCTGGCAACGGGAGTACCGTTCCCGGGACGAGGTCCTCCAGCGGTTGAGGAGTGTAACTGCGGCGCATGTGAGGCGGATGACGCGATTCCCGATGCAGAAGGGGTGTCGCGGCGGCCGATGATAGCACAGGCAGTCCTTCCCGGCCGCCGCGTTCGCTCCGCGCGCCGGACGGCGGATTCTGCCGCCCGAACCGACTGCGCGGCGAGAATCGTTCCGGGGAGACCACCTGCGGTGCGCGAGTCGGCCGCGACCCCCTGTTCGCCCCCTCCAGCCTCATGCAGACCACTTCCGCCAGCACGTCCCCGGCTCAGTCGCGGGCCGCGCGTCCGCAGCCGCCGCTGCTGCTGCACACGGAAGCCCAGGCCCGCTGCGAGTTCCTGATTCAGGAACGAAAAGCCTTCGGGGTGATCGTGGGACCGGCCGGCTGCGGCAAGACGCAACTGTTGCGAACGCTGCTCCGGGAGGGGCGTTCGCTGGTCCGCACTACTCCTGTCCTGATCGACATGACCGCCGTCGGCGGCCGGCAGCTCCTGGCGGAACTGGCGAACGGTCTGGGCCTCCAGCCTGTACCCTCGGATCCGTTCCCGCTGCTGCGGGCAATCCGCGATCGCCTGGAGGGAGATGCCGATTGCGGCACCAGCCGAGTCGTGCTTCTGGATCACCTTGATGCCGCCCGGCCCGACGTCTTCCCCCTGCTGCGGGGATTGCTCAACGCCGCCGCGCCCCGGCGATTGTTGACGATCATCGCCGCCTCGCGACCTCCCGTGCCAGTCCCGCTGCGGCAGTTGCTGACCGATCACGGCTCTGTCCGGATCGAACTGCGGCCCCTGACCGACAACGAGACCGCGGAGTTTGCCCGCGCCGCCTGGGGGCACGCCGCCCACAGCCACCCTCCCCTCGATCCCGACGCGGTGCGAACCCTGCACACGTTGACCGCGGGTCAGCCCCGGCAACTGCAACGGCTGTGCGAGCTTGTCCGTCTGGCAAGCGACATGGAAGGAACCAGAGGGGTGGCGGCGGAAGTGATCGCAGCCGCCTTCCAGGAACTCCCCGCGGACTCGGAGGAACGCCTCGTTTCCGCCGCGACCGGCGAGCCGTGACGCACCGCGGATCGCCGCCTCCTGGCGCCGCTCACGCGCCGGAGAGGATGTCGTGCACCACGTGTCCGTGCACGTCGGTGAGCCGGAACTCGCGCCCCTGGAAGTGATAGGTCAGACGCGTGTGGTCGATCCCCAACAGATGCAGGATCGTTGCCTGGACGTCGTGCACGTGGACGGGGTTCTCGACCACGCTGTAGCCGTAGTCGTCGGTCGCGCCATAGGTCATTCCGCCGCGGATGCCGCCGCCGGCGAACCACATGGTGAAGCAACGCCCGTGGTGGTCGCGGCCGTAGACGTCCGCCGTGTACTTTCCCTGTGAGAAGACGGTGCGGCCGAATTCGCCCCCCCAGATCACCAGCGTCTCATCGAGCAGTCCCCGCTGCTTCAGGTCGATCAGCAGGGCGGCGGTGGCCTGATCGGTGTCGCGACATTGCAGGGTGAGGTCGCGAGGCACGTCCTCGTGATGGTCCCAGCCGACGTGATAGAGCTGGATGAACCGCACCCCGCGCTCCACCATCCGGCGGGCCAGCAGGCAGTTGGCGGCATACGTTCCCCGGAGGCGCGACTCTTCGCCGTACAAACGGAACGTCGCTTCGCTTTCGCCGGAGAGGTCGGTCAGTTCCGGGACGGAAGACTGCATCCGGAAGGCGAGTTCATACTGCTGGACGCGGGCCTCGATTTCCGGATCGCCATACAGGTCGGCGTTCAGGCGGTTGAGCTGCGCAATCGCTCCCACGCTCCGTCCCTGCAAGTCCCGATCGACTCCCGCGGGATTGGAGACGTACAGGATGGGGTCTCCGGCGGGCTGGAGCTTGACCCCCTGGTACTGAGAGGGGAGGAAACCGCTCCCCCACAGCCGCACGGAGACCGGTTGCGGTGTCCGCTTGCAGCTCCCGTGCGAGAGCAAAACCAGAAAACCGGGCAGGTCGCGGGATTCGCTCCCCAGACCATAGCAGACCCACGCCCCCATGCTGGGACGTCCGGCCAGTTGCAAGCCGGTCTGGAGGAACATCCGCGCCGGATCGTGGTTGATCGCCTCCGTGTGGACTGACTTGACGAAGCAGATGTCGTCCACGACGCCGGCGGTGTACGGCAGGACTTCGCTGAGCCAGGCGCCGCTCTCCCCATGTTGAGCGAAGCGGAACTTCGTGGGGACAACGGGGAGCGTGGGTTGATCCTTGGTGAAGCCCGTCAACCGCTGCCCCATCCGGACGCTGGCGGGGAGGTCTTCGCCGAGGCGGTCTTTGATGGCCGGTTTGTAATCGAACAGATCGAGGTGCGACGGTCCGCCCGACTGAAACAGGTAGATCACCCGCTTGGCCCGTGCAGGGAGAGAGGGCATCCCCTCCAGTCCGCCGACGGCCGAGCGTGCCGCCGTCCCCTCCGCCTGCGTCGAACCTCCCCACAGCCCCGCCAGGGCCGCGGCCCCGAGATTGACACCGCCGGACGCCAGGAAGTGCCGGCGGGTCAGACGTTCGCAGATGTGCTCCGGATGCATGACGCTTCTCGCCAGGGGTTGAACTCACTGCCGGGTGATCGTCTCGTCGAGATTCAGCAGGATGCGAGCCACGAGGGTATACGCGGCCAGTTCTTCCATCGGCACGTCCTGCGGAACGGTCGAATCCCCCGTACTCACCAAGGCCTGGGCCTCAGCGGGTCGTGCCTGGTACGCCTCGCGGGCCGCCGCGAGTTCCGCCCGCAGCAGGGATTGTTCCTCGGCACGCGGGGGACGGGCCAACACCAACAGACAGGCGTAGTCGATCCGTTCGGGGTCGGTCGGCGGTCCCTCCCGCAGGACGCGCGTCCCCAGGGCCCGCGCCGCCTCGACGAAGGCGACGTCATTGAGCAACAGCAGCGCTTGCAGCGGAGTGTTGGTGCGGCGCAGGCTCACCGTGCAGACGTCGCGCTCATTGGCGTCCAGCAGCGTCATCTCGGGAGGTTTCACCGCCCGCCGCCAGAGCGTGTACAGGCTGCGACGATACAGTCCCTCCCCCTTGTCCCGCTGGTACACGGGCCGCCCCTTGATGATGTCCTGCCAGAGTCCGTCGGGCTGATACGGTTTGACGGGAGGTCCGCCCATCCGCTCGACCAGCAAACCGCTCACTGCCAGAGCCTGATCTCGGATCACGGCGGCCGGCAGCCGATACCGGGCCCCCCGCGCCAGGAGTCGATTGGCCGGGTCGCGCTCCAGCAGTTCCGGCGAGACGACCGACGACTGCCGGTAGGTGCTGCTCATCACCAGCTCCTTGAGCAGCCCCTTCACGTCCCACCCCCTGGCGATGAACCGCCGCGCCAGCCAGTCCAAAAGCTCCGGATGCGACGGCGGCTCCCCCTGGAGACCGAAGTCTTCCGGCGTCTTCACCAGGCCCGTGCCGAACAGCAACTGCCAGAAGCGATTGACGGCGACGCGGCTGGTGAGGGGATGCTCGGGAGACACCAGCCACAGCGCCAATCCCAGCCGATTGCGGGGCCAGTCCGGCTGCATCGGCGGAAGCCAGGGGGGCGTCCCCATCGACACTTCTTCTCCCGGTTGATCGTAGGCCCCGCGGTGGAGGATGTGCGTGGGACGGGGCTGAGACAGCTCCTCCATCACCATGATCTTCGCGCCGCGCCGCAAAAGTTCCTCGGATCGCTTCCGCACAGGGGCGAGACGCTCCTCGACCGCGCGGCCGGCCGGATCCACGTGACGCAGGTAGTGTTCTCGCGCCGCCTGGAGCTGCTTGTCCTTCCATTTGTCGCGGGGCGTCTCGCGCAGTTCCTTGGGGAGAGATTCCAGCGCGGCGGCATCGAGGCCCGACAGCCATTGCTGAAACCGCGGTTCAAAGTCCTCCGCCTCCGCCACCGCCCGTTGCTCCCGATCGAGCGGCTCATATTCCTGTTGCACGGCCAGGAAGGCGTCCAGGTCCTCCAACCGCGGCACGTCGAGCATCGGCACGGCCGTCGAAGCACCAAAACCGTTGCCGATCTCCGGCAGGTTGTGGAAGAAGGCGAACAGCCGGTAGTAATCGCGTTGCGTGATGGGGTCATACTTGTGGTCGTGGCAGCGGGCGCAGCCCCACGTCAGTCCGAGAAAGACCGTGGCGGTCGTTTCGGTCCGGTCGCAGACGTACTCGACCAGCCACTCTTCCGGCAGGATGCCCCCTTCGTTGTTCAGCCGGTGGTTGCGGTTGAAACCGGTGGCGATCCGTTGCCGAAGCGTCGGCTGCGGCAGCAGGTCTCCGGCAAGCTGCTCGATGATGAACTGGTCGTAGGGGAGATTGCGGTTGAACGCCTCGACGACCCAGTCCCGCCACGGCCACATGGTCCGCAAGGGGTCGCTTTCGTACCCGTCGCTGTCGCCGTAGCGGGCGGCGTCGAGCCAGTGCCAGGCCAGGTGCTCCCCCAGCCGGGGCGAGGCCAGCAGCCGATCCACAACCCGCTCGTAGGCTTCGTCGAGCGGTGCCGGATCATTCACGAACGCCGTGACCTCCGCCGGCGAAGGGGGGAGGCCCGTCAGATCGAGTGTCACCCGCCGAATCAGCGTACTCCGATCCGCAAGCGGGGAAGGTTGCAGTCCCAGCCGCTGCAGGCGCTGCATGATGAAGCGGTCGATGTCGTTCGTGACCCACTCGGAATCGACCGGCGGCGGCGCGATGTCCCGCGGGGGGAGGAACGACCAGTGCGGTTCATACTCCGCGCCGGCGGCAATCCACTCCCGCAGCCGCTCCGCCTCGCGCGGCGTGATGCGCTTATGGGTCTTGCGGGGGGGCATCACCAGGTCGGGGTCGCCGGCGGTGACGCGCGCCAACAGTTCGCTCTCCTCCGGCCGGCCGGGTGAGAGCACTCGCAGTGCCTCCTCGCGCACGTCCAGCCGCAACTCCGCCTCCCGTGCCCGGGCATCAGGACCGTGGCAGGCAAAGCACTTGTCGGAGAGGATCGGCCGGATGTCGCGATTGAAGGAGATCTCCGCGGACCCGGCCCGAGCATGGCCGAGCAGCACCACGAGGATCATCGCCGTCCGCCAATCGATGTGCATGACCACGTCCCCGCGACCGGGTGGAGGGACCAGGGAACCTCACCGGTTCCGCCAGTCGATGCCGGACATCTCCGCCAGGGCGAGCATCAACGCGTGCGTGCCGTTGCGGCCCCAGCCCTTCGCCTTCACCGACTGATAGAGCTGTTCCGCCAGCGCCAGACCGGGCATGGAGAGACCCAGCTTACGGCTTTCCGCCAGGGCAATCCCCATATCCTTGATGAAGTGCTCGACGAAGAACCCCGGATCAAAGTTGTTGGCCATGATCCGCGGCCCGAGGTTCGAGAGGGACCAGCTTCCCGCCGCCCCCGTCGAGACCGACTTGAGGACCGTCTCCAGGTTCAGCCCCGCCTTGTACCCGTACAAGAGCGCCTCACAGACGCCGATCATCATGGTGGCGATGAGAATCTGGTTGACCATCTTGGTGTGCTGGCCGGCGCCGGCCGGTCCCTGATGGACGATGGTCTTTCCCAGCGCCTCCCAGCAGGGGAGGAGGGCGTCGACGATCTCCTTGTCGCCGCCGATCATGATCGACAGCCGCGCTTCTCGCGCCCCGATGTCCCCCCCGGAAACCGGGGCGTCGACCGCGTGCACCCCTTTGGCCTTGGCGGCCTGGTAGATTTCGACCGCCAGCGACGGTTCGCTGGTGGTCATATCGACCAGGATGTTGCCCGGCTTGGAGCCGGCCAGGGCCCCACGCGGACCAAGGAATACCTCCCGCACGTCCGGCGGAAAACCGACGATGGCAAAGATGACGTCGGACGCCTCGGCCACAGCTTGCGGGGAGTCAGCCCAGGCGGCTCCTTTCTCGATTAGCCCGGCCGCCTTCTCCTTCGTCCGACTGTACACCGTGACCGCAAACCCCTTGGCGAGCAGGTGCCCGCACATGCTCTGCCCCATCACGCCGGTGCCGATCCATCCCAGCCGCGTCCGGCCGGGGGCGATTGTCGGTGCTGCCATCAGTCGTGTTCTCCCGGAAGTCTCTCGCTGGCGGAACGAGGCCGGTCCGAGGGCACTCCTCGCTGGCCTCCTCTCTCCCGCGAGTATAGTGACCGCTCCGGGTGCTTTGAACCGGCGCGGCCGTCCGTTGAAGTCGGTGGGGTGCAGCCGTCGATCGGTGGCCGGGGCCGCTCCACGAGCTTTCCTTCTCTCTTGCCATCCCGGGAGGTCGTTGCTCACGGTGTGTCATCTGCGGCTGGGCGTGGTTGACGATCGCGGCCGGCTGGGAAGGCTGGCGGCAGATCGAAATTCCCCAGGCCGTCGGAGGCCGTGGGAGAGCCGAGGGCATTAACCCCCGGATCTCTGCTGATTCCCCGGACCGTCCGAAAACCCGCCGCGGCATCACCATGATCGCTGAGTCCCGATCGTCGCTCAAACGGCCCCGGGCCTGACGGCCCGGGCTCGCCTCTGCGAACGTCACTCGGCGAGCCGGGGGCGTCAGCCCCCGGACCGTCCCGTCAGGACCGACGTGCCCCCCC
>JBBIJW010000029.1:0-56880 GCA_037445755.1 Planctomycetaceae bacterium
TCGGGATACGGGTTCTCGAAGACATCCAGAAGCGTGCGCGTCGGGGCGCTCATCGGAGATCCGCAGACGGATGCGGTGGCTGCACCATCCTGCCGCGGCGTCCGGGAGGAGGCGTTGCCCCCGCGGCGTGGCGGGGACGGCTACTCATGGGGCATGACATTCCGCAGCGCCGGGACGTCGTCGTCAAGGGCTTCGTTCGGGGCAGGGGGCGTAACGGCATCGAGGGGCGAGGGACCGCTGTCCTCCGCCTGCGCGAGCAGTTCCAGCCGGTGCGCCCGAATCCGCTCCTGTTCCGCTTTCTGCTCCAGGAGCGCTTCGGGACGGATCCGGACCTCGGCCTCCAGGTGCTGCTTGAAACCGGTTCCGGCGGGGATGAGATGCCCGAGGATGACGTTCTCTTTCAAGCCTTTCAGTTCGTCGACCTTTCCGGCCAGGGCCGCTTCGGTGAGGACCTTGGTCGTCTCCTGGAAGGAGGCGGCGGAGATGAAGGATTCGCTCTGGACGGCGGCCTTGGTGATGCCCAGAAGCTGGGTGCTGCCGCTGGCCGGCCGCGGCCGGGTTCCCTTGGCCGGCTTGCCGCCGGCGGATTCGATTTCGGCGTTGACCTCCTCGAACTGGCTCTTGGGGACGACGTCCCCTTCGTGGTATTCCGAGTCGCCGGGGTCGGTGATGCGGACGGAGTTCTTGAGTTTCTCGTTGACCTTGCGGAACTCGTACTTGTCGATGACGACGCCCGGCAGGAGGTCGGTGTCGCCCACGTCGTCGACGCGGATTTTGCGGAGCATCTGCGAGATGACCAACTCGATGTGCTTGTCGTCGATCTCGACGCGCTGCGCGCGGTAGACGTTCTGGATTTCGTGCAGCAGGTACTGCTGGACCGCCTCCTCGCCGGAGACCTTGAGGATGTCATGGGGGACGAGCGGCCCGGCGACAAGCGCATCACCGGCGCGGACGTGGTCGCCGGTGTGGACGAGCAGCGCCCGTCCGTGGGGAATGATGTGCTCCTTCTCCACGGAACCGTCCGGGGAGCGGACGATCAGCACGCGCTTGCCGCGCTTCTTCTCCTGGAGAATCTCCACCATGCCGTCGATCTCGGCGATGACCGCGGGGTCCTTGGGCTTGCGGGCCTCGAACAGCTCGGTGACGCGGGGGAGACCGCCGGTGATGTCCTGCGTGCCGGAGGCTTCGCGGGGGGTCTTGGCCAGGATCGTGCCGGCCACGATCTGGTCGCCGTCCTGGACTTCGAGGCTGGCTCGTTCCGGGATGAAGTAATACTGCAGGATCTTGCCGGTGCTGTCTTCGATGACGATCTGTGGATGCAGATCGCCCTTGTGCTCGATGACCGTCCGCCGCACGTTGCCGGACGAATCGGTCTCGGACCGCAGGGTGCGGCCTTCGACGAGGTCCTCGTAGCGGACCTTGCCGCCCACGTCCGACAGAATCGGAATGGCGTGCGGGTCCCACTGGCAGAGGACCTGCCCTTCCTTCACGTCGTCGTTTTCGTTGACGAGCAGCACCGCCCCGTTCGGGACGTCGTAACGTTCGAGTTCGCGTTCCTTCGGGTCGATGATCACCAGTTCGCCGTTGCGGCCGAGGGCCACGCTTTGCCCCTGGGCGTTGACGACCGTGCGGATGCGGACGTACCGCACCTTGCCTTCCTTGCGGGTCTTGAGGTCCGACTGCTCGACCTGGCTCTGAGCCGCGCCGCCGATGTGGAACGTCCGCATCGTGAGCTGCGTCCCCGGTTCGCCGATCGACTGGGCGGCGATGATCCCCACCGCCAGGCCCTCCTCCACCAGCGAGCCGGTGGACAGGTCCATGCCGTAGCAGAGCTGGCAGATGCCCAGTTCGGCCTCGCAGGTCATGGGGCTGCGGACCTGGATGCGCTCCAGGCCCATGGCCTCGATCTTGCGGGCGATGTCCCAGGTGATCAGGTCCCCTTCGCGGACGATGACCTCGTCGGTGATGGGGTTGACGATGTTGGAGCGGGAGACGCGGCCGCGGATGGCGGCGGCCAGTCCGACCTCGACGTTCTCCCCGCGGTAGACCACTCCCCGGGTGACGCCCTTGGTGGTCCCGCAGTCGTGCATGGTGACGACCATGTTCTGGCAGATGTCCGCCAGTTTGCGGGTGAGGTAGCCGGAGTCGGCCGTCTTGAGGGCGGTATCGGCCAATCCCTTGCGGGCACCGTGCGTGCTGGAGAAGTATTCCAGCACCGTCAGGCCCTCCTTGAAGTTGCTTTTGATGGGGGTCTCGATGATCTCGCCGGAGGGCTTGGCCATCAGGCCACGCATGCCGGCGAGCTGGCGAATCTGCTCCTTGCCGCCGCGGGCGCCCGAGTCGGCCATCAGGTAAATCGGATTGACGTAGGTCCCCTCGTCGCGGATGTCGGTGCGGAGCTGGTTCATCATCGACTCTGTAATCGCCTCGCGGGCGTGGGTCCAGATGTCGATGACCTTGTTATACCGCTCCTGGTCGGTGATGACGCCGCGATCGAACAGCCGCTGTTGCTTCAGCACCTGCGATTCGGCGTCGGCGATGATCTTCTCCTTGTTGGGGGCGGTCACCAGGTCGCTGTTGCCGATGGACAGGCCGCTGCGGGTCGACTCGCGGAAGCCGAGTTCCTTCATGCGGTCGAGCAGGTCGATCGTGGCCCGCCGGCCCAGCTCCAGGTAGCAGTCGGAGATCACCCCCGCCAGGTCCTTGCTTTTCATCTCCAGGTTGTAGAAGGACATGCTGGGAGGGAGGATGTCGTTGAACAGGACACGGCCGACGCTCGTCTCCAGCGGCCGGCCGGGTTTGTACTTCTCGGCGTCTTCCCCCTTGACCCGCTTGTCCTTGGGCAGGCGGACCTTGACCACGGCGTGTCGCGCCACCACTCCCTGCTGGTAGGCGGTGATGCATTCCGCCGGCGAGGCGAAGATCATCCCCTCCCCCTTCAGTCCCGGACGCTTGAGCGTGCAGTAGGCGCACCCCATGACGATGTCCTGAGAGGGGGACATGATCGGCTGGCCGTTGGCCGGACCGAAAATGTTGTTCGTGGACATCATCAACGTGGTGGCCTCCACCTGCGCTTCGATCGAGAGCGGCAGGTGCACCGCCATCTGGTCCCCGTCGAAGTCCGCGTTGAAGCCCTTGCAGACCAGCGGATGGATGCGGATGGCATTGCCTTCGACGAGGATCGGCTCGAACGCCTGGATGCCCATGCGGTGCAGCGTCGGTGCCCGATTGAGCAGCACGGGATGATTGGTGATCACCTCGTCCAGAATGTCCCACACCTCCTCGTCCTTGCGCTCCAGCATCCGCTTGGCGGACTTGATGGTGTCCGCGTGGCCGAGCTCCTTCAGGCGGCGGATGATGAACGGCTGGAACAGCTCCAGGGCGATCTTTTTGGGCAGGCCGCACTGGTGAAGCTGCAGTTCCGGACCGACGACGATCACCGAGCGGGCGGAGTAGTCGACGCGTTTGCCCAGGAGGTTCTCGCGGAACCGCCCCTGCTTCCCCTTGATCATGTCGGTGAGGGACTTGAGCGGGCGGTTCGAGGACCCCAGCACCGGACGCTTGCAGCGGTTGTTGTCGAACAGCGCATCGACCGACTGCTGCAACATCCGCTTTTCGTTGCGGACGATGACCTCCGGGGCGTTGAGGTCCACCAGCTTCTTGAGGCGGTTGTTGCGGTTGATGATCCGGCGGTACAGGTCGTTGAGGTCGCTGGTGGCGAAGTTGCCGGAATCGAGCAGCACCAGCGGGCGGAGGTCCGGCGGAATCACCGGGATGCAGTGCAGGACCATCCACTCCGGGCGGTTGTTGCTGTCGCGGAGAGCCTCAATCACCTTCAGCCGCTTGATGAGGTCGCGCTTCCGCTGCTGGCTGCCGGTTTCCTTCAGTTCTGCGCGCAGCTTGGCCGACTCTTCGGCGAGGTTGAGCTTGGTCAGGAGCTTGTAGATCGCCTCGGCCCCCATCTCGATCTCAAAGGAGCCTTCCCCGTACTTCTCCCGGGCCTGCCGGGCCTCCTCCTCGGTCAGGAGCTGACACTTGCGGAGGGGGGTGTCCCCCGGATCGACGACCACGTAGTCCTGGAAGTAGATCACCTTCTCCAGGCTGGTGGTTTTCATGTTGAGCAGCGCGCCCAGGCGGCTGGGCATGCTCTTGAAGAACCAGATGTGGACCACGGGGGCCGCCAGTTCGATATGCCCCATCCGCTTGCGACGGACGCGGGAGTGCGTCACTTTCACCCCGCAGCGGTCGCAGATCATCCCCTTGTACTTCATCCCGCGGTATTTGCCGCAGGCGCATTCCCAGTCCTTCTCCGGGCCGAAGATGCGCTCGCAGAACAGGCCGTCTCGTTCGGGACGGTACGTGCGGTAGTTGATCGTTTCGGGCTTTTTGACCTCGCCGAACGACCAGCTCCGGATGTCGTGCGGGCTGGCGAGAGAGATCTTCACCGCCCGATAGTCGTTGACGCGATCATATCCGCTTTCAACAGCGCTGCTCATGGCTATGGAGTGGTTGGTGAGTGGTGATTCGCGGGTCGGAAACTGGGCGGGAGCGGGAGGTGTGCAGCAGGCAGGCCGGTGGACGGTTGGGTGCGTCGCGGCTGCCCCCTACCCACGATCCCCGACCCACTACACACGGGCCTTTTCGAGCTGCATGTTCAGGCACAATCCCCGAATCTCGTTGGTGAGCACGTCGAAGCTGGCGGGCGTGCCGGCCTCCAGCGTGTTCTCCCCCTTGACCATGGATTCGTAAATCTTGGTACGGCCCTCCACGTCGTCGCTTTTGACCGTCAGCAGCTCCTGCAGGATGTAGGCCGCCCCGTAGGCCTCCAGGGCCCACACTTCCATCTCCCCGAACCGCTGACCGCCGAACCGCGCCTTGCCCCCCAGCGGCTGCTGGGTGATGAGCGAGTAGGGCCCGGTCGCCCGGGCGTGCACCTTGTCGTCCACCAGGTGATGCAACTTGAGCATGTAGATGTAGCCCACGGTCGTCTTCTGCTCGAACCGTTCGCCGGTGCGGCCGTCGTAGAGCTGCGCCTTGGCCTCGGTGGGGAGTCCCGCCTCCTCCAGGGCCTGCTTGATCCCCTCCTCGGTGGCGCCGTCGAACACCGGACAGATCGCCCGGAAGCCGAGCGTTCCCGCCGCCCAGCCCAGGTGCGTCTCCAGAATCTGCCCCACGTTCATGCGGCTGGGGACCCCCAGCGGGTTGAGGATGATGTCGATCGGCGTGCCGTCCTCGAGGTACGGCATGTCCGCCTCCGGCAGAATCTTGGAGATCACCCCTTTGTTTCCGTGGCGGCCGGCCATCTTGTCCCCCACGGAAATCTGCCGCCGCGAGGCCACGTACACCTTGACCATCTGCAACACCCCATTGGGCAGTTCGTCCCCGCGCTTGAGGCTGTTGAGGGCCTGGTCAGCTTCGTCGATCACATCCTCGACGAGCGACCAGTGGTCGCGGACGTACTTCCGCAGATCGGTCTGCTTCTGCGGGCTGCGCAGGTCCAGCCCCTCGAAATGCTTCTCGAACTCCCGGGCGTACGCCGCCACCGCCTTGGCGTCGTCGAGGTGACGGAGTTCGCGGCCGTCGGCATCCACCAGATGCCGGCCCAGAATCCGCTCGAACTCCACCAGGAACGACTTGAACGCCTCGCTGATGCGCTCGTACCCCTGCTGTTCGACGCGTTTCACCTCCTGATCGAACTTCTTCCGTTCCGCTTCGGTGAGGCTGGAGCGGCGGGCGAACTTCTCCGTGTGAATCACGATCCCGTCGATACCGCTGGGAACCTCCAGGGATTCATTTTTCACATCCTCGCCGGCCTTGCCGAAGATCGCCTGGAGCAGTTTCTCTTCCGGCGTCAGTTCGGCCTTGGCCTTGGGAGTGACCTTGCCCACGAGGATGTCGCCCGGTTGCACACGGGTGCCGACGTGGACGATCCCCTCCTCGTTCAGGTGCCGCAGCGCCTTCTCGCTGACGTTCGGAATATCGCGGGTGAATTCCTCGCGGCCGAGCTTGGTGTCGCGGATTTCGACGTCAAACTCGTCGATGTGGATGGACGTGTACACGTCGTCCTTGACCAGCCGCTCGGAGAGGATGATGGCGTCCTCGAAGTTGTAGCCTTCCCACGACATGAACGCGACCAGCACGTTGCGGCCCAGAGCCAGGACGCCGTTGCGGGTGGCGGCGCTGTCGGCCAGGATGTCCCCCTTCTTCACCCGGTCGCCGATCTTGACGATCGGCTTCTGGTTCAGACAGGTCCGCTCATTCAGGCCCGTGAATTTCCGCAGCGGGTAGCGCTTGCCGTCCACCTCGATCCGCTCGGCGTCGACGTAGGTCACCTTCCCCGCGCGGTCGGCCCGCAGCACCATCCCGGAGTACTTGGGCACCGCCTCTTCCAGACCGGTGCCGACGAGCGGCGGCTCGGTGATCAGCAGCGGCACCCCCTGCCGCTGCATGTTGGAACCCATCAGCGCGCGGTTGGCGTCGTCGTGCTCCAGGAACGGGATCAGTCCGGCCGAGATGCCGACCATCTGGGCTGGCGCCACGTCGATGTACTGCACCTGCTTGGCCTCGACCCAGTGCACGTCGTTGCGGTGGCGGGCCAGCACACGTTCCTCGGCAATCCGGCCGTTGTGCACGGGGGTGTCCGCCGGGGCAACGAACACGTCCGATTCCTCGTCCGCCCGCAGCCAGGCGATCTCGTCGGTCACCTTGCCGTGATCCACCTTGCGGTAGGGAGTGATCAAAAAGCCGTATTCGTCCACCTTGGCATAGATGCTCAACGAGGAGATCAGGCCGATGTTGGTCCCTTCCGGCGTCTCGATGGGACAGATGCGGCCGTAGTGGGAGATGTGCACGTCGCGGACCTCGAAGCCGGCCCGCTTGCGGTTGAGGCCCCCGGGACCAAGGGCGCTCAGCCGACGCTCGTGCGTGAGCATCGACAACGGATTGGTCTGGTCCACCACCTGCGACAGCTCGCTCCGTCCGAAGAAGTACTCGATCGCCGCCGAGACGCTCTTGGGATTGACCAGCGTGCGGGGGGTCATCTCCTCCACGTCCTTGAGCGTCATCCGCTCCTGAACGGTGCGGCGGAGCTTGAGGAACCCCTTGCGGATTTCGTCCGCCGCCAGTTCGTCGATCGTCCGCAGACGCCGGTTGCCGAGGTTGTCAATGTCGTCCACCACGGCGGTCGGGTCTCCCATCCGCAGCCGCACGATGTACCGGATCGCGGCAATGAAATCGTCCGGCCGCAGCGCCATTTCATCCTCGGAGACGTCCAGGGCGAACTTGCGGTTGATGCGGAACCGCCCCACCCTGCCGAGCCGGTAGCGGTTGACGTCGTAAAACTTCTCCTGGAACAGGTCGATCGCCTTTTCGAGCTGCGGCGGGTTGCCGGGACGCAGGCGCTGGTAGATTTTCAGCAGCGCCTCCTCGTGGCTGACGGTGGTGTCTTCGCGCACACTGTTGAGCACCAGGTCGTCTTCCACTTCCGGGATGACGTCCACGGTTTTGATTCCGGCCTCGACGATCTCCGCGGCCGCCTCCTTGGTGATGACGTGTCCGCACTCGACGATGATCTCTCCGCACCGCGGTCCGGTGGGGTAGACGACGTCTTCGGCGGCCACTTTCCCGGCCAGTTCCGCCCCCTGGTGCGCCTTGACCACGCGCTCCGTCTTGACGTCGTAGAACAGCCGCAGCAGGTCACTGTCGGACGAATAGCGGGCGTCCATGGCGCGGAGCAGCGTCATCGCGGAGAACCGCCCGCTCTGGTCGATGCGGACGCCCAGCGTCTCCTTCTTGCCGATCGTCAATTCGATCCAGCTCCCTCGTTCGGGAATGATGCGGCAGGAATAGGTCTTACGGGATTCCCCCGCCTCTGCGGCGTACATGAAGTCCACGCCGGGCGAGCGGTGGAGCTGGCTGACCACCACCCGCTCGGCCCCGTTGATGATGAACTCGCCGCCGCCGAGCATGATCGGCAGATCGCCGAGATAGACCTCCTCTTCGATCGGCTGCTCCTTGACCAGCCGCAGCCAGATGCGGAACGGCCGCCCATACGTCAGCCGCAACTGGCGACACTCCGTGGGCGTGTAGCGCGGCTTGCCCAACTCGTACTTGATGTACTCCAGCCGGTACTGCTTGTCGTAATTCTCGATCGGGAAGACTTCGCGGAGGATCTCCTCCAACCCGATGTTCTTGCGGTTCTCCGGCCGGACATCGGCCTGCAAGAACCGGGCGTAGGAACTGGTCTGGATGTCGGTCAGGTCCGAAAGTTCGAACTGGCCGGCGATCTTGCCGAAGTTGCGGATCGAATGCGTCGGGATGATACGCTGCGCGGACGTGGCCATGCGATGTTCTCAGCAGGAAATGACGATCAATACGCGGACGTCAGGTCGATCGGCCGGGGGAGGAACGGCCTCGGGAGAGAAACAGGCCGGAGCCGGCGCGCGCCCACGCCCCGCGGAACTCCCCACCCTCGGTGAGAGACTTCCACGCGGCGCGGGATCGACAACGACGGGCGCTGGTAATGGCGCAAACGCATCCAGCCAGTGATTGCCAGCCCTGTCCTCAACCCGGCTCCCCCTCCGGTTTGTGGATGGCGACTGTGGAACGACTCCGGAGCCCTCGGGGATCGCTCCCCGGCGACACCGCCCCTGGGAACCACGCACCGGCCTTCCGGCCGTGCGGAATCGGTACCACGGACCGGGAGACGCCGGTGGGGGGACGACCCCGCCCCGGTGCCTCCGCCGTCCCTGGCTGCAATCACTTCAATTCCACCTTGGCGCCGGCCGCTTCGAGCTCCTTCTTCATCTTTTCGGCCTCGTCCTTCGGCACGGCTTCCTTGATGGCCTTGGGCGCGCTCTCCACCAGCTCCTTGGCCTCCTTCAGACCCAGGCTGGTGAGGGCGCGAACCGCCTTGATGACGTTGATCTTGTTCTCGCCGGCGGCGGCCAGGATCACGTCGAACTCCGTCTTCTCCTCCTCCACCGGGGCGGCCGGTCCCCCCGCCCCGCCGGGCATGGCGGCCACCATCACGCCGCCGCCGGCCGGCTCAATCCCATGCACCTCCTTGAGGTAGTCGGCCAGGGCTTTGGCTTGCAGCAAGGTCAAGCCAACGAGTTGATCCCCCAGCGCCTTCGTGGCATCGTCAAAGGTGCGGGTGGGGGCTGAGGTCGTTTCAGCAGTCGCCATCGGTCATCTCCCGTGAGTAGGCCCGGCCGGGACCGGCCGGAAAGTCGCTAGTGATGAGGTTGGGTTTATGAGTTGCGGTCGTCTCCGGCCGCCCGGAACAGTCTTCGCCGCGAATCCGGCGGCGATCCAGTGGTAGTGCGCGCCACAGCGGTCAGGCCGCCGTCTCCTCTCCCGCACTGGAGAGCTTTTTGATCTGGCCGGCGATGGTCCCCCCGGGTCCGAGGAGCGCCGCCGCCAACCGGGCGCCGGGACTGAGCAACAGCCCCGCGATCTGGCCGATCAATTCCAGTCGCGACGGGCTCTTGCTCAGTTCATCGACCCCCTGAGAATCAAGAGGCTGACCATCGACGGTCCCCCCCTTGATCTGGAATTTGTCGATCTCCTTGGCCCACTTGGTGATTTCCTTGGAGAGCTGGACGATGTCCTCGCCCCCCCAGACCAGGGTGGACGGGCCGGTGAGCAGTCCGTCCAGACCCGCCATGCCGGCACGCTGGAACACCTGGCGAGCCAGAGTGTTCTTGACCGTCAGGAGCTTCACTCCCTTGGCCTGCAGCGCTAGACGAACCCGGTTCGCCGTGACGCCGTCGAGCAGCGACGTATCGACGACCAGCAAGTCTCGGGTGTTCCCGAGCCGCCGCTCGATCTCTTCGATGACCATCGTCTTGACGCGCTTGCTCATGGCCGTGTGACCTTTCCGAGGTGTGCTGTTCGTCGGCCGTCCGGCCGTGTGCTGTTCGCTCCAACGACAATCCCTAGGCGGCCACGATCCGAATACCGGGGAGCTGGGTGGCCGTCAGGGTGACGCTGCGGATGTACTGTCCCTTGGCCGCCGCCGGCTTGAGCTGCCGAATGAGATTCAAGAACGCTTCGCCGTTCTCCTGGAGCTTGTGGGCGTCGAACGACATCTTGCCGATGATGCAGTGGACGTTGCCGGTGTCGTCGCAGCGGAACTCCACCTTCCCCGCCTTGTATTCCCGGACTGCCGCGGCAACGTCCTGGGTCACGGTTCCTGCCTTGGGCGAGGGCATCAACCCCCGCGGTCCGAGCAGCTTCCCCAGCGGACCAACCACGCCCATCATGTCGGGCGTGGCAATCGCCACGTCGAACTCCAGCCAGCCCTCCTTGATCTTGTCGGCCAGGTCCTTGGCCCCCACGTAATCTGCTCCAGCCTCCCGGGCGATGGCCTGGTTCAGCCCCTGACAGAAGACGAGCACCCGCTGCGTCTTGCCAATCCCGTGCGGGAACACAATCGATCCCCGGACCACCTGGTCCGCGTGCTTCGGGTCGATCCCCAGCCGGACCACAAGTTCGACGGTCTGGTCGAGCTTCGAGGGCTTGACCCCCGGCGGCAGTCCCGACTCCAGGGACTTGAGCGCCTGGACCGCCTGCGACAGTTCCAGCGGCCCCAGCGAGGCCACCTTCTCCCGAAGGGCACGCGATCGTTTGGACAACTTGGCCATGATGGATAGCGGTTGTGCTGTGAAGCGAATCCTGGAGCACGGAGAGACCAGAGCCTGCCCGGCCCCATCCCAACGCATCCGACTCGCCGGCTCAGTTCCGACTCGTGTTGTGTTCCAGCTCCCGACCTCAGGACTCTCGACGCTGGGGCTGCACTCAATCCACAATCTGAATTCCCATGCTCCGGGCCGTCCCCTCGATGATCCGTGCGGCATGTTCGAGGTTCTTCGCGTTGAGGTCCTGCAACTTCGTCTTGGCAATCTCCCGGACCTGGCTGCGGGTCACCGTCCCCACTTTTTCCGCCTTGGGATTGGCGGCCCCTTTGGCGATCTGCGCGGCCTTTTTGAGGAGCGCCGCGGCCGGAGGACTTTTGATGATGAACTCGAACGAGCGATCGCTGTAGACGGTGATGACGACCGGGACGATCATCCCATTCAGGTCGCGGGTCCGCTCATTGAACTGGGAGACGAACTGGCCGATGTTCACGCCGTGCGGTCCCAGCGCCGTTCCGACCGGAGGGGCGGGCGTCGCCTGCCCCCCGGGGACTTGCACTTTGATCTGGGCCGTGACCTGTTTTTTCGCCATGACCGACTTTCCCGGAATACGAAATCCGACGCCCCGCCGGTGGAGAGGCGTCGGTGAATGAGGACTTCGGAACCCACCCCCCTCCGTCCCGCCAGTCGGCGGAACTATGCTTTCTCCACCTGCCAGTGTTCCAACTCGACCTCAGTCGAGCGGCCGAAAATCTCGATCATCACCTTGACCTTGCCGGTGTGATGATCGAGGGAGTCGACGCGGCCTTCAAAGTTCTCGAAGGGCCCCTCCTTCACCTTGACCAGGTCGCCGGGGCTAACGGCAAACTTGATTTGTACCTTTTCCTCGGCAACCTCGCCCGGCTCCTGGGCCGAACCGGTTAGCCGCTGCACCTCATGTTCCTGCATCGGAACCGGCTTGCCCGCCGCCCCGGTGAAGTCGCCCACCCCGCTGGTCGACCGCACCAGATGCCAGCTCTCGTCCGTGAGGATCATCTGGATCATGATGTAGCCCGGGAACAGCTTCTGCTCCCGGACCTTGCGCTTCCCCCCCTTGGTCTCCACGACCTTTTCGGTCGGAATCCGAATCTCGCCGAAATACTCCTCCATCCCTTCCAGGCGAATCCGTTTCAGGATCGTGTCCCGGATGGTCCGCTCCCGGTTGGTCTGCACCTTCAGGACGTACCACCGCATCTCCGGGGCAGGGTCCGGAGCGGCGGCAGCCTCGGTGTCTGACATCGGATCACGCATCTTGAGGATTCAGGTTCGAGTTTTCAAGCGTCGCGGGCCAGAAAATTGCCCTCCGCCGTCATCCCACACGGCAACCTCTCTCTCCGCGGACCTCAAATTCGCAGAAATTGGATCGCCGTGAACAGCCAGGACCAGAGAACGTCGCAGACCCACAGATACGCCCCCAGCACCAGCATCGTCCCGAGAACGACTCCGGTGGCCCGGATGAGAAACGTCTGGCTGGCCCAGGAGACTTTGTCCATCTCCGCCTCCACGGAGATGAGGAAGTCCGTAAACCGCGGATAGTTCACCAGCCGGTAGATAGCCCACACCCCCAGCACTCCCACGAGCGCGGGAATGCCGTAGCGGACGCTGTCCCAGTTCTGTTCCCAGAACGTCGGCGGCGGGGGTTCCTCCCCCTCGGCGAGCGGACCGATCTCCGGCAGCAGGAATCCCGGCGGGGACGACAGGATCGTCTGCGACATCGTGTAGCAGCCGAACAGCAGCAACACCCCCAGCGCCAGCGACGTCAACTGACGGATCAGCCGCCCTTGATTGCGCTTGTAGAGCCCCGTCGAGGCGAACACGCCCCAGAAGGACTGTTCCTCTTTTCCACGCGCCATGCCGAAACTCCTGCTTGAGCGGAGAATCAAGAGCGGAGCGTCCATACCTGCCGGAAGATCGACCATCCGCCCAGCTCGTGCCGCGCCATGCTCTGAGTTCTTGACTCTGGCCTCTTGCCTCGAAGGCACGGGCGGAGGGACTTGAACCCCCAACCTGCGGATTTGGAATCCGCTGCTCTGCCAATTGAGCTACACCCGTGTGGGGAGAGCTGAGAGTCCAGAGTCGAGAGTCCGGAGCTTTCACGCGCTCTCGGGCCTCTGGACTCTTCGCTCGGGACTACTTCTTCCGCGATTCCTTGTGCACGGTATGCCGCTGCTCCTTGCGGCAGTACTTCTTGAGCTCCAGACGCTCCGTACCACGCATCTCCTTCGGGGTGCGGTAGTTGCGACTGTTGCACTCAGTGCACTCCAGCCAGACGTATTCGCGAGGCATGATGCTCTCCGTGAAACCACGCACGCCGGCTCCCGCGTTCGAACCGACGCGGAAACCGGCTCGTGGAAGCTAGACAGACTGACGTTTCCGGCGGCACGGGGCCGGCGGGACTACTCCAGAATCTTCGTGACCACGCCCGATCCCACCGTCCGCCCACCCTCGCGGATGGCGAACCGGCTTCCGTCCTCCATCGCGATCGGCTTGAGCAGCTCCACTTCCAGCTTCACGTTGTCGCCGGGCATGCACATCTCGGCCCCGCCGAGCAGCTTCACGCCGCCGGTCACGTCCGTCGTGCGGAAGTAGAACTGCGGGCGGTAACCGCTGAAGAACGGGGTCTTGCGGCCCCCTTCCTCCTTGCTCAGGACGTACACCTCAGCCTCGAAGCGGGTGTGCGGCTTGATGGTCCCCGGAGCGCACAGCACCTGCCCGCGCTCCACTTCCTCTTTCTTGGTCCCCCGCAGGAGCAGACCGACGTTGTCGCCGGCGATCCCCTGGTCGAGGGTCTTCTGGAACATCTCCACGCCGGTGACGGTCGTCTCCATCGTGTCCCGCAGACCGACGATCTGCACCTTGTCCCCGACCTTGACGGTTCCCTTCTCGATCCGGCCGGTGACGACCGTCCCGCGGCCTTCGATGGAGAAGACGTCCTCAATCGCCATCAGGAAGGGCTTGTCCTGCTCGCGGGCCGGTTCGGGGATGTGGTTATCGAGCGCCTCCATCAGCTCGGTGATGCACTTGCTCTTCTCCGGGTCGGTGGGGTTGTCATGGGCCGGCTTGGCGGAGCCACGGATGACCGGCACTTCGTCGCCGGGGAAGTCGTATTTGGTGAGGAGTTCCCGGACCTCCATCTCGACGAGTTCGAGGAGTTCCGCGTCGTCCACGAGGTCGCACTTGTTGAGGAACACGACCAGGGCGGGGACGTTCACCTGACGGGCCAGCAGGATGTGCTCGCGAGTCTGGGGCATCGGGCCGTCCGCCGCCGAGACCACCAGGATGGCGCCGTCCATCTGGGCCGCCCCGGTGATCATGTTTTTGATGTAGTCGGCGTGGCCGGGGCAGTCGATGTGGGCGTAGTGCCGCTTCTCCGACTCGTACTCCACGTGCGAGACGGCGATGGTGACGGTCTTGGTTTCGTCGCGAACGGTCCCTCCCTTGGCGATGTCGGCGTAGCTCTTGTACTTGGCCAAGCCCTTGGCCGCCTGCACGGCCAGGATGGCGGCGGTCAGCGTGGTCTTGCCGTGGTCGATGTGACCGATCGTCCCGACGTTGACGTGTGGTTTCTTGCGTTCAAAGACTTCCTTCGCCATGTCTGATGCTCCCACCTGCCGGTCTGTTACCGCAGGGCTGTGGCGACCCGAATAGTCGCAACGAGTTCGATGAGGATTCACCCGGCGGGTCGCCGGGAACGCCCCGACGCCGTTGCCGACACGATCTGACCGGAACGAACCGGTAAGCTGCTGAAGGGACTTGAACCCTTGACCTCGTCCTTACCAAGGACGCGCTCTACCGACTGAGCTACAGCAGCGACAGAGTAGAAAGTTCAGAACCAAGAGTCGAGAGTCCGGGGCTGGTCCTCCCGCCCCGCCCGCACACCTGCGACTCACGGCTCTGGACTCCCGACTCGACGCTCTCGACTCTCAAAAGCGGGCGAAGGGAATCGAACCCTCACCACCAGCTTGGAAGGCTGGAGCTCTACCATTGAGCTACGCCCGCGGACCGCAACGCGGAAGCCACAAATCGCAACTGACAAATCCCGATTGGGGTTCCGCCACCTGGGGCTTGTCACTTGAGACTGGTCACTTCTCCGATTGGGGGCGGCTGGATTCGAACCAGCGAAGGCAGTGCCACCAGATTTACAGTCTGGCCCCTTTGGCCGCTTGGGTACACCCCCGGAAAGGTCCCGGAACGAGGGTCCCGTGTCGAGGAACTTCCGGAACGCCGACGTCCCTCCACCTTCAACCCTGGTCCCCGAACCAAACAGCTAGCGGAGGGATTCGAACCCACAACCGCCGGTTTACAAAACCGGTGCTCTGCCGTTGAGCTACGCTAGCGGCTGCACCGGTCCGCGAAACCGGCGAGTGTAGCGAATGACGCTCCCACTGCAACCATTCTTCGCGAGTCGCCCGCCTGCTCTGGACCGGACCCGACACGTCCGCGTCTCCGCCGGTTCGGACTGTATCCCACTTCACCCTCCGGTGCAACACATTCCTCAGACACAACTTAGGGGGGGACGGCCTTCACTCAGGGGTGCTGCATCCCCCCCCGGGGAGCGGGGTCGCCCCGGGAACGGATCCCCCCCTGTCTCACTCGAACGTCGACCGCTTTCGCAGCAGGTGATGGTACGCCTGCGCAAACCGATGGGCTTCATCCCTCACGTACTGGAGCAAACGCAGGGCAAAGGAGTGTCGCGACAGTCGTCGCGGAGTGTTGTCCCCCGGCAGATAGACCTCTTCTTCCCGTTTGGCCAGCGAGAGTGTGAACGGCGGAGTGATCCCCACTGCTGCAAACGCCGCCATCACCGCACTGAGCTGTCCCTGTCCGCCGTCGATCAGCAGCAGGTCCGGGAAGCGTTCCCCCTCCTGCTGCAAGCGCCGGAAGCGTCGGCTCACCACCTCCCGCAGGCTGGCGAAGTCGTCCACCCCCTCCACCGTGCGGATTTTGTAGCGCTTGTAGCCGTGCTTGAAGGGGAGTCCGTCGATGAACTGCACCACGCTGGCGACGGTCTCCTCCCCCTGCAAGTGAGCAATGTCCACCCCCTCGATCACGCGGGGAAGCTCCGGCAGGTGGAACACTTTCTTGAGTCCCTTCAGCCCCTTGCGGGGATCGACATAGAACGCTTCCGGCTGTACATGGTCGGCAAGGTTGCCGCGAAGGTTGAGGCTCTCCAGCGCCTGAATTTCGTCCCGGATGCGTGCCGCCGTCTCGAATTTCAATTCCTGCGACGCCTGCTGCATCTGCTCTCGCATCTCTTTGAGCAGTGCCGTCTTGTGTCCGTCCAGAAACATTCGCAACCGGCGGATGTCCTCCCGGTACTCCTCCGGGCTGATCCGCAGGTTGCACGGCGCGGTGCACTGGCGGATGCTCGCCAGCAGGCAGGGGCGAAACCAGCGCCACCGTTCATCCCCCGCCTGGATGTCCAACGAACAGGTCCGAAACTGAAAAATCTTCTGCAACACCGCGATCGTCCCCCGGAGCTTCTTGGCGGACGTGAATGGCCCGTACAGCTTGACCCCTGTGGTCAGCGGCTTGCGGGTGAACTCGACACGGGGGTAATCCTCGCTGGTGACGATCTGCAAGTAGGGGAACGTCTTGTCGTCCTTGAGTTCCTGATTGAACCGCGGCTGGATGTCCTTGATCAACCGCGCCTCCAGCAGCAGGGCGTCCACTTCGCTGTCCGTCTCAATACAGTCGACATCGGCGATCTCCGGGACCAGATCGGCCGTGCGGCGGTCGGAGGCAGCGGTGGAGTTGAAGTACGTCGCCGCGCGGCTGCGGAGGTTGCGGGCCTTGCCGATGTAGATGACCCGGCCCTGGGCGTCCTTCATCAGGTACACGCCGGGAGTGGTGGGGAAGGACTTGACCTTCTCCCGGGGCGCAATCGGAGGACTCCCGGCGGGAGTCTCCACCGCCGGACCGCGATTCCCCTCCGGATTCACTGCGTCCTGATCCATGCCGTTATTCTATCGCGGCCTGTCTGCCCGTCGCGACCCCCTCTCCCACCCTGCAGCCCCCTCTCCCCCTCTCCCACCCTGCCGCCCATTGGCAGGGACACATCCCTCCGTCTCCTGCTCACCCGCTGTTATCATCAACGTCCCGAGCCTTCCCACTCAATTCTCTTGCCGGCGGGTACAGTCATGCCCCCCCTGCGGATTCGTCTGCTGCTCCTGGCCGCGCTGGTCTCTGGTTGCGGAGCCGGTCTGGTCGTCCCCTCGGTCGCGCAGGAGGCGGTCGTCTGCCGCGAGGGGGAGGGAGTGGTGGAGCTCCTCTGTCGCGACCGTCCGGTGCTGCGGTATCACACGGCCGTCGTGGAACCTCCCGCCGGGATTGCTCCTGTCTTCCGTCGCAGCGGGTTCATCCATCCGGTATGGACGCCCCAAGGGCGGGTGGTGACGGCGGACTTTCCGGCCGATCATCCTCATCAGCACGGCCTCTTCTGCGCATGGGTGAAGACCACGTTTGAAGGCCGGGAGGTGGACTTCTGGAACCAGGCGGGAGAGACCGGCCGTGTCGAGCATGTGCGGCTCGTGAGCCTGCGAAACGAGCCGGACTTCGCCGAATTCACCGTGGAGCTGCGGCACTCCGATCTGACGGCGCCCGCAGGCCCCAGGCCGGTCTTGCGCGAGCTGTGGACCATCCGCGGGAGGGACGTCCCGCAGGGGTTCCTGTTCGACCTCGAGAGCCGGCAGACCTGTATCGCGGAGTCTCCGTTGATCGTGCAGGAGTATCACTACGGTGGGATGGGCTTCCGCGGGGCGGAGGCGTGGTTTGCCCCGCGGGGGGAAGCGCGGTTTCAATTCCTCACCAGCGAAGGACTGGGACGGCTGGAGGGGAACCATACGCGTCCCCACTGGGTCGCCGCTCACGGCGAGATCGACGGGGGGGAGTGCGGCATCGCGATCATGGGACACCCCCGGAACTTCCGTCATCCGGAGCCGGTGCGGCTGCATCCGACCAAGCCATATTTCGTCTTCTCGCCATGCGTGCTGGGGGAGTTCCGCCTGGAACCCGGCATCGAACACCGGGCGCGGTACCGGTACTACGTCTATGACGGTCCGCTTGACCGAGACGCGATTGAACGCGTCTGGGAGGCCTACCGTCAGGAGCAACTGGAGTAATCTCCGCAGCCCACTGACGATGGCCGCAGTGTGCGAAGCCCCCCCCGACCGTCTGCCACGACGGTTGGGGAGAGCCGCTCGACCACTCGAAAGAGCTCAGCCCGGCAGTTTCACTTCTCCGGCGCCGGCGTGGGAGCCGGTTCCGGCGAAGCCGGCGTCGCATCCGGCGGGACGATTCCCAGGGCTTCGTTCAATTGCCGCTGCCGTTCCGCTGCGGCGCGGAGTTCCTTGTCGACGTCGTGACAACACAGGCACAACTCCGCCACGGCGACGCGATCCTTCCCCAGGGTTGCTTCCAGCTCCCGGCAGAGTTTCTCGCAGCGGGCATAGTGTTCGCGGAGGGCGTCGAGATGCTCCTTCACATCGGCTTCGAGCGCTGCGGCGTCATCGAACTTCGCCAGTTCCCGAGTGGCCTGGGTGACGTTCCTCCGCACTTCGGACACCTGCTCCCGGACGGTCGTCGGGTTGACGGTCTGGCAATTCTTGCCATAGGCGTACAACGATTGCGTATGGGCCCGTGCGGCCGTGTTGTAACTCCACATCGCATACGGCCGGTAGCCCTGCGACACGAATCCGGACTGCGCGTGCGACTGCCCCATCCGCGCCCGGGCCTGCAAGGCCGCATTGACCGCCGCAGGGTTCCGCTGGGCGGCGGCGACTTCCACCAACAGCGCGCTCACCAGGAGTGCGCTACATGTTGCCCACACATCTGTTCTGGACATGACGACGAGACCTCCAACCAGGGGGGAGTAACGAGACGCTGAGCCGCCGTTCCCGACGAACGGAGGCACGGTCCCGTGTGAACGATGCCGGCCGCCTCGGTCCGCTCACTCGAGCCGGCGCTCCCCGAGAAGTGGTCGTGGCCGTATGGCATCGCCTCACCGGCAAGGCAACATCCGTGCCAGTCGTCGGGTGTCGGCCAGCGCTGCTTGGAACATGTCGCGGCGGGGTGGTCAACGGTTCATCGTCCCGCCCGTCGCGCCGGGCCGAGAAGTGCGAATTGAGCCGCACCGAGAGCCACCCCCTTCCACCCCGAGAGACGGACCTTCCGAGGCAGGACTGCTCGCGCATGGAGCAGGGCCGTCATCGCGCGGGGTGAGTGTGCGGAAAGGATGCAGGCATGCTGCTGGAGCAGTGCAGCACCGCACAGTCTCGCACAGCCGAGTCCCGCCACACCACGGCGACACGGCGGCTCACGGAACGTTCGGCGCCCCGCTAGTTCACGGCGCGCGGTACACCGTCCCGGTTTCCAGGCGAGAGAATCCGGCGCCCAGCACGGCCTTGGTCAGAAACTGATGCGAGTCTGGGACGTGGATTTCCGCCCGCGTGATGAGCTCCTGACGGAGGCGGCGGACTGTTTCGATCAGCAAGGTCTGGCCGAATCCCTGCCCGCGGCTCCCTTCGGTGACGAAGATGTCCACCAATCCGACCGCCCGTTCGTTCCACACCGGCAGGTAGTGGTCCAAGCCCATCACGGTCACCGCCGCCACGGGAACCCGCGATTTCTTGTCCACCAGTCGGAACCGGAGCGTATCAATCCGCCCCATGTGGCAGTACCACCAGAACGTCGGCTGCAACGGCGCCTCGGCGATCTCCAGCTCTGTGCTGCGGCGCAGGCCCACCAACCGCATGTTGGTGGGGTCCCGCTTGATCGTCAGATCGCGCTGATAGACGCCGATCGTCATGTGGGGGACGTAACCAAGCGCCGTGAAGAACGGCGCCGCGAGGGGATTGCTGTCGAGGAACCCGGAGGGTCGGCTTCCGCCATACAGCCCATAATAGAAGGGGTCGACTTGCCGCGATTCTCCGGCCTGGATCGTCCGGGCACCCCGGCTGCGAAGGTAGTCTTCGGCCCGGCGGACGAGTTCCCGGCCGATCCCCTGGCGACGTTGGTCCGGCCGTACCATCACCACGCAGATCACACCCACGTGCGGATCGATGGCCGAGCGATCATCCGTGAAGCCAAAGCCCGCGTGGACAAAGCCGACGACCTCGCGCTCCCGTTCCGCCAGAATCAGCCCGGCGGGATCGAAATACGGCTGGGCATAGTTGATGAGTTCAAACGCTTCGGTCGAAACGGGCCGCGCAGCGCCGCGGCCCAGTTCGCACTGGTGCCACAGTCTCAGGATGCGCGGCGGATCGCCGTTTCGGAAGGTTCGATACGAGATCGCGCTCAACGGGATCCACCAGGCGGAAGTTCGCCGCGGGCGCCCCGCCGGTACTGTTCCACGGCGTCGGAGCGTTCCCCCGCCGTACCGGGTCGGGCCGGCGCTCTCGCGGTCGGCGATTACTTGCGGCGCAGCGCCTGCTGCACCGCCTGCACAATGCGCTCCGGAGTCAGCCCGTACTTCTGGAGCAACCCGTCCGGGTCGCCGCTCTCCGCATAGCGATCCCCCAGGTCCACGAACTCGATGGGCGCCGGAGCCTGAGCACACACGACCTGCGCCACGACCGACCCCAAACCGCCGTGGTGCAGATGCTCCTCCGCCACGACCAGCGCCCCGGTCTCGCGGACCGCCACCACGATCGCTGCGGCGTCAATCGGCTTGACCGTGTGCATGTCGAGGACCCGACAGCGGATGCCCTGCCGCTCCAGCAACGTCGCCGCGTCGAGGGCCGGAGCCACCATCAGTCCATTGGCGATGATGGTGGCGTCGTCCCCCTCTCGCACGCGAATGGCCTTCCCGAGTTCAAAGGGGCATCCGTTGGTGTAGATATCTGCGACCTTGCCGCGGCCGGCGCGCATGTAGGTCGGTCCCCGATGGGCGATCGTCGCCTTCGTGGCGGCCACGGTGCAGGCGGCGTCGGAAGGGACCACGACCGTCACCCCCGGCAGCGAGCACGCCAGTGCCACGTCCTCAATCCCCATCTGCGACGGGCCGTCCTCCCCGATCGAAATCCCCGTATGCGTCCCGACCATCTTCACGTTGAGCTGGGGAAACGCGATCGACATGCGAATCTGATCGAAGGCGTTGTCCATCAGGAAGCAGGCGAAACTGGCGATGACGGGAATCTTGCCGCATGCCGCCAGTCCTCCGGCAATGCTCACCATGTTGCTCTCCGCGATCCCGACGTTGAAGGACCGCTCCGGAAACGCCTTGGCGAACAACTCGGTTCGCGTGGAATTCCCCACGTCGGCATCCACGACGCACAGGAGCGGGTGGTCCTTCCCCAGATCGCGAAGCGTCTCGCCGAACGCCTCGCGGGGAGCCTTGCCGAGCTTCAAACCGCTCACTTCACCGAAATGCATGGGACGATCATCCAGCAGGACAGGAATCAGGGGTGCGTTCACCCCGGGACAAGGTTGTTGCGGGAACCGCGGGGGGAGGCCGCGACCTCCCGGCGACGCGGCTTGTCCGTCGTGAGGAGAAGCACCGCCCCGCGGGGAGAGGCGGCGAACCTGCCTCACCCGCTCAGATACGCCAGGGCTTTCTCCGCCAGGTCCTTGGAGAGGGGCTTGCCGTGGAAGTTCACGTCGCCGGCCGCCTCCAGCACCGGCAGAATGCCAAACCCCTTGCGGGTCTTGGCCACGATCGCGGTCGGTTGGCCGGTCACCTGCCGCGCCCGCTCCAGCGCCGAGACGACGGCCGCCATGTCATTCCCATTGATGGTCTGCACCTGCCAGCCGAACGCTTCCAGCTTGGGCTGGAATTCCCGCAAGTTGAGGACCTCCTGCGTGGCGCCGGTTTGCTGATAACCGTTCTCGTCGATGATCGCGGTCAGGTTGTCGAGCCGGTACTTCTGGGCGGAGGCCAACGCTTCCCACACTTGTCCCTCTCCCATTTCCCCGTCGCCGAGCATCACGTACACGTGGTAGTCGCGACCGTCCAGCTTGCCGGCGAGAGCGTGCCCCACGCCGATGGACAACCCCTGTCCCAGGGAGCCGGTCGAAGCCTCGATTCCCGGCAACCGCCGCATGTTGGGGTGCCCCTCCCACGGGCTGCCGAGCTTGCGGAGGGTCATGATCTCCTCGAACGTGAAGTAGCCGGCCTCGGCCATCGCCGCGTACAGGACCGGGCAGGCGTGTCCCTTGCTGAGGATGAACCGGTCCCGCGCCGGATCGTTCGGCTGTCGCGGGTCGTACCGCAGAAACCCGCCAAAATAGAGCGCCGTCACCACGTCCGCCGCCGACAGGCTGCTGGAGGGATGTCCGCTTCCCGCTTCGGTCGTGATCCGGATGATCGCCTTGCGGATGTCTTTGGCTTTGGCCTGGAGCTGGTCGAGACTGAGCTTCGGCACCGGTAGTCCTGGCGGCAGAGAGGGACAAAAGGAACCTCCGGGCGGACGACGACCCCTCACCATCGCTCCGATCGGAGAGCCGCCATCCTAACGCCCTCTGGGAGGGGTCGCAACTCACGCACGGCGGCGATTTCAGCCCGCCGGCACCGGAGGATGCCCGGGCGATCCCGCGGCGGGATTGCTCGCATCATCCCGGCGCGGTCAAATCGGAACCGGCATGTCCGACGCCCCCCTCTCCCGTCCCGTGCAGTTCCTCAAAGGCGTCGGCCCCGCCCGCGCGGAGCTGCTCGCCCGGCTCGAGATTCATTCCGTCGGCGACCTCCTCTGGCATCTGCCGCGAGAGCTGCTCGACCTCTCCAGCGTCGTCCCTCCGCGCGCGCTCCAGGAAAAGGAGGAGCAGACCGTCCGCGGGGTCGTCGTCGATCTGGACGCCAAAGAGACCCACAGGGGCAAAAGCCTCGTGGCCGCCTTGCTCGACTGCGATGGCGAGTACGTCCGCGGCGTATGGTTCAACCAGCCGTGGATGCTCAAGCGGCTGCGGCTGGGAGACTGGATGCTCTGGTCTGGAAAGCCGCGACGACATCAGGGGCGGTGGGAGTTCGCTCATCCACGCCTGCAGTGGATCGACGAAGAAGACCGCGTCTCGCACGGCGGACTCCTCCCCCAGTATCCCCTCACGGAAGGGCTGCGGATGGAGGAGATGCGGCGGATGATCCGCCACGCCGTCGACGAGGCTGCCGACCTTGTGCCGGATCACCTCCCCGCCTCCTACCGCGAGGAACGGGGTCTCCTGCCGCTCTCGGCGGCGATCCGGCAGGTGCACCTCCCCGCCCATCGTGCGGAGTACGACGCCGCCCGCAAGCGGCTGTTGTTCGACGACCTGTTCGAGTTCCAGTTGGGCCTGGCGCTCCGCCGCCGCGCCTGGAAACGGGACGCGGCCGCCCCTCTCCTCCCCCTCACGGCCAAGATCGACGCCCGCATCCGGCGGTTGTTCCCCTTCCGTTTCACGGCCGGTCAGGACGCTGCCCTCCGCGACATCGCAGCCGATCTCGCCAGCGGCCGGGCAATGCATCGGCTGTTGCAGGCCGATGTCGGCGCCGGCAAAACCGTCATCGCCATCTATGCCATGCTGCTGTGCGTGGCGGCCGGGTATCAGACCGTCCTGATGACACCCACGGAACTGCTGGCGGTGCAGCATTGGGAGACGATCGACGCCGTTCTCCGTCACAGCCGCGTCTCCCGCGCCCTGCTGACCGGCAGTCTCACGTCTGCCCAGCGGCGGCGGACTCTGGAACAGATCGCCGCCGGGGAGATGCAGCTCGTGGTGGGGACGCAGGCCCTCATTCAATCCGACGTCCGCTTTGCGCGGCTGGGGCTGGCGGTGATTGATGAGCAGCACAAGTTCGGCGTCGCGCAGCGGGCGACATTTGCCGCCGGTGGTGCATCCCCGCACGTGCTGGTGATGACCGCCACGCCGATTCCCCGCAGTCTCTGCCTGACCCAGTTCGGCGATCTCGACCTGACCGTCGTTTCCGACATGCCTCCCGGCCGGCAGAAGATCGTCACCAGCCGCATCACCGGCGCCGGGGCGCGCCAAAAGATGTGGGAGTTCGTGCGGAGGCAGCTCCAGTCCGGCCGGCAGGCGTACGTCGTCTGCCCGCGGATTGAGAGCAGCGACCGTATCAACGACCAGGAACCGCACGCCCCCCCCCTCGCGACGCTCCCCGAAGCCGGCGTCATCGAGGCGCATCAGCGGCTCTCCCGCGTCGAACTGCAAGGCTTTCGCGTGGGTCTGGCCCACGGCCAGATGGACCGCGAAGAACGCGCCCGGGTGATGCAGCAGTTTCGCGACGGCGATCTCGATGTCCTCGTCTCCACCACGGTGGTCGAGGTCGGCGTCGACGTCCCCAATGCGACCCTGATGATCATCCGCGAGGCCGAGCGGTTCGGTCTTTCGCAGCTTCACCAGTTGCGCGGGCGGGTCGGCCGCGGCAAGCATCAGGCCTACTGTTTCCTCGTCTCGGAAGCGACCGACGCCGACGCTGTGGCGCGGCTCGCGGCGATGGAGCGCTCCTCCGACGGGTTCGAGATCGCCGAGCAGGACTTCGCTCTCCGCGGCCCGGGAGACGTCCTGGGGACTCGTCAGCACGGCCAACTCCCGCTCCGCGTGGCCGACCTCGTGCGCGACGCCGAGGTCCTGGAGGAGGCCCGCGCGGCGGCGCTGGCGCTGGTGGAGTCCGGACGGCTTGACCAGCCGGAGTTTGTCCCCCTCAAACTTCGCGTGCTGGAACGGTTCGGCAAGCTGTTCGACCTGCCGCACTCCGGTTGACGCCTCTCCTCCCTGGCCAGAGGTTCCAGAGCCTCCAGAACCGCCTCCTCGCCCGAGGACCATGCGGATCGGCCGCTCGTTTGCTCTGGTGGAGGCTGCGAGCCGGTGCGAACTCAGGAATCCTCCCGGTCAGCCTGCCTGGAGACCGTCCTGCCGAGGTTGTGAACCGGAGCGCGGGTCGCCATGAACGGCGCTGGAGAACGCCCCCGCCCGCTCCGGTCGCGCAGCGAAGAAGAAGCTCCAGAGCGCCTCATTGTCCGGCGAGCAGGCTCTCCACATACGGCCGGATCTGACCCTCATAGGTGAACTCCTGGCCGTCCACTGGTTCTGTGAACTTCTGCACCAGTTCCCCGGCCTGGTTGTAGACGAACACCGAGGGGATCGAACCGATCTTGAGCTGATTGAACAGCTCCTCCGCCGCCTGACTGCACAACACGTTGTCGAAAGTCGCCCCTTGCTGCGTCAGGAATTCCAGCACCGGCTCCCGGTACGTCTCCGGGGGCTTGGAGGGAATCCCGTCGTAGTCGGTGGAGACCGAGATACAGGCCACCCGGTCTCCCAGTTCGCGATGGAGCTTCACCAGATGAGGAAACTCTCTGCGGCACGGGATGCAGCCGGTGGACCACAGGTCCACCACCACCACTTTCCCCCGATGCGAGGCGATGATCTCTTGCACGCCGGCCCAGTCGAGAATCCGCAGCGTGACTGCGGGAGGCGGAGGGGGCGGCGGCGTCTCGGAAACCACCGGCTCGCTCTGCCCTTCCGGAGGGGGACCGGGATCGACGGGGACGTCTGTCCCGACCGACGCGGCATCAGTTCCAGCGGAACCGGAGGATGACGGGGAGCCTCCACAGCCGGCCCAGACAACGACCCACAGGAGCATCATCACAGAGGAGAGTGACGCAATGGGTTTCATGCACACGTTCCTGGCAATGCGGGGCGGAAACAAGAGGACAGGAGGGGAGACGATCCCCCCCCGGCGGAGCAGTCACTTGCGGATGCGCGTCAGTCCCAGTCGCTCCGCCTCGGGGACCGGGTCTTCATACGGGAGGGACTGGAGGAATTCCACCAGCTCATCGATCTGTTGCGGGGTGAGGTGACTGGTGCGGCCGTGGCGATCGTCGGGATTGCAGGTCGTCAGGACGTCTCGGAGCGTTGCCGCGCTGCCATCGTGCAGATAGGGAGCGGTCCGATAGACCCCCAGCAGCGTGGGGGTGTCATACGCCGTGCCCATCTTCTCCGTGGGATCGTGGCGGCCGGTGCCGACGTCATGACGGAGGAACGCGCTCACCGGTCCGGGGCGGGAGTCGGTGTAGAACGGTCCGGAGTGGCACTGGGCGCAGCCGACGGCGGCATCGAAAAAGAGTTCCCGTCCGCGCTGGGCGGCTGGACTCAGCCCGCCGCGGGCATGAGGACTCAGCGGGACGTCATGGGAATTGCTGTACGCGGCCAGCGCGTCCAGCTCTGCAGAGCGGCCGGAGTTCGGCTCCGCCAGGGATTCGTGCAGGACTCCGCGGAGCAACCCCCGTCCCTGCATCAGCGGTCCGCGGATCGTGTGTTCAAAGTCCTGCACTTCATCCCGATCGGCCGACCAGTGGATGGGGTGCGTCCAGGCCATGCCGGCCAGCGACTGCGTGTTCCGCAACCCTTCCGGCTGCTGCCAGGTGCGGCCGTCCGGCTCGCCGTCGGGATGACAACTGGAGCACGAAATCCACCGCCGGCCAACCATCGGCTGTTTGGCGAGGTAGAACATCCGCTTCCCCAGCAGCAGTTCGGGGTCGAGGGGGGAATCGCAGACGGGAATCGTCGCGACTGGCTTCAGCGTGCGGGCGTCGTAGGCCACGACGCTAAAGTCCAGAGCGTTGTAAACATAGAACCGCTCCCCGTCGGGACTCACCCGGACCGCCCGTGGATTCCACCCCAGCTCCACCAGATTGTCATACTCCAGTTCGCGGTAGTCGTCGTCGAGGATGCGGCACACGAACAGATCGTTCGTTCCGCTGAAGACCACGTACAGCGTCCGCCCGTCCGGAGAGACATCGACTTCCCACGGATTGGCCACCACGTAGGTGCCCCGGAACGAGTCCATCTGCACTCGCTTGCGGCGATGGTGCTCGTGGTCGTCGGTGTCCAGGACCGACACATAGGGGAAAATGGCTCCCGCCCCCTGGGGATTGGTGACGACCGACCGCTGATGCGGGACGTACGCCTTGGGACGCCGGGGATGCCACACGATCTGCCGGGCGAGGTTGTCCTGCTGCGAGCCGGTCCAGCGGTGTTCCGTGACCACTCCGCCCGCGAGATCGACCTCATGCACCACTCCCGTGTAGTACTCCGTCACCAGCAGCCGTCGGTCATCGGCGGCCAGCGCCGCGCCGCGAACAAAACTCCCCACCGGGATCGACCGTACTACCTGGGCGGTGGCCGCGTCGACCTCCACCACGTCGCCGGGGTAGTCGAGGGTGACGTAGACCCGGTCTCCGCCGGTGGTGCTGACAATCCCGTAGGGTTCATCAAAGACGGGCGTTTCGGCTGTCACCTGGCCGGTTTCGGCGTCGAGGAACTTGACGAGATCGTCTCCGTAGACCGCGATGGCGAGCCGGTGCGACGTCCCCAGGAAGGTGACTCCTTCGGGCTTGTGACCGACGGGGACCTCGTGCCGCACCTGATGCGTCGTCAGGTCGATGATGGTCACGCTGCCGCTGTCGCGGTTGGAGCAGGCGAGCAGACGGCCATCGGTGGAGACGTCCATGAGGCTGTTGGACCGGCCGGCGTTAGCCACTTCCGCCGCAAACATCGCCAATCCCAGCCCCGACAGGGCGAAGAGGATCGCTTTCTTCATACGGAACAGCCCCGGGCGAAGGGAGGAATCCATCCACAGAGCGTGATGCCTGGGGACATCTTGTCGATCCGCCGTCGCCGGGGCAAGCGGGGGCCGTCGAGGCCACAGGCTTGGGGCCTGATTCCTTCTGGGACAGCGTCCCTGTTCGCCGGCTGGCTTGCCAGCCGTGCAGGGATGGGGCGTCGGCCGTCCCGGAACCGGTGAAGGAGGGGAGTGGCTTGCCAGCCGTGCAGGGATGGGGCCGCTGGCCTCGAGGTTGAGCCAGGCCAAGCCCCGCGGCGAGGACCCGCTCCCCACGTCCGACGTGAGTCAGTTTCATAACCGGGACATGACCGATGCGAATCCTCCGGAATGCGGGTGATCGGGGGGCTCACGCCCCCCGCTCGCCGGTTATGAAACTGGCTCGTCTCTCGCGGCGTCTGGTTTGCAGTGTGTGGCATGAGCGTGTCGGCCGGGGAGCCGCTGGGACGCCGGATCGGCCCGGCGGCCGGTTGCACAAGCGTGCGATCCGGGCGGCCATCCGCATAGAATCCCCCCGCGGCGGGACCGCATCCCCGCCCCCACCTTCCGCACACGCCTCGTCTCGGACGCACCTCCCGCCGCGCGGCGGCCCCGCTGGTCGTAGGGATTCAGAGCATGGACACGACGATCGTCGTTGGCTTGGAAGTCCACGTGCAGCTTCGCACGCGAACGAAAATCTTTTGCGGCTGCCTGAACCGTTTCAACCCGGAGGAGCCGAACACGCAGACCTGCCCGGTCTGTCTGGGGCTGCCGGGAGCGCTGCCGGTGATGAACGAAGAGGCCTTCCGCCTGGCCCTGGCAGCGGCGATGGCCCTGAACTGCCAGATCGCGCCCAAAACCAAGTGGGACCGCAAACAGTACTACTATCCCGATCTCCCCAAGGGGTACCAGATCAGCCAGTATGACCTCCCCTTCAGTCACAGCGGGTGGGTCGATCTGGCGGCGGACGACGGGCCGCCGCGGCGGGTCCGCATCCGCCGGGTGCATCTCGAAGAGGACGCCGGAAAAAACCTGCATGACGAGAGCGGCCGCGGCGGAGAAAGCCGCGTCGACCTCAACCGCGCGGGGACGCCGCTGCTGGAGATCGTCACCGAACCGGACCTCAGGTCGGCCGGGGAGGCGCGGCGGTTCTTGGAGGAACTGCACCTGCTGCTCACGTATCTCGACGTCTCCGACTGCAACATGCAGGAGGGGAGTCTGCGGTGCGATGCGAACGTCAATCTGCGGATGGCACGGCCGGACGGCACCATCGCCGCCACGCCGATCGTCGAGGTCAAGAACCTCAATAGCTTCAAGGGGGTGGAAGCAGCGATTGAATTCGAGGCTACGCGGCAGGCAGACGAGTTCCGACGCACCGGCATCACGCTGGGAGGACCGGGGGGCGAGAAGCAGACCCGCGGCTATAACGCCGAACGAGGAGTCACCTTTCCCCAGCGCGGCAAGGAAGAAGCCAGCGACTACCGCTACTTCCCTGATCCGGACCTCGTGCCGGTGACGGTCAGCGCCGAGAGGCTGGAAGCGATCCGCGGCAGTCTGTGCGAACTCCCGCAGGCCCGTCGGGAACGGTTTCGGGAACTGGGACTGTCCGCCTACGACGCCGACGTCGTCATCTCCCAGGGTCGCTCATTCGCCGACTACTTCGAGGCGGTGGCCCGGCAGTGCGGCGACGTCAAGCAGGCCTCCAACTGGGTCACGCAGGAAGTGCTCCGCGAACTCAATGAACGTCGCATCGCCATCGACCAGTTCCCCGTCGATGCCGCGACGCTGGGAACGCTGCTGGCGCAGATTCGGAATGGAACGATCACCACGGCCAGCGGCCGCATCGTGTTCGCCGAACTGCTCCAGCGCCGGAAACAACAACAGCCGGCGGACGACGTCGAGGCCCTCATCGACGAACTGGGGCTGCGGGCCATCGGCGGTGGAGAACAGCTCGACGCCGTGCTGGAGCAGGTGATCGCCGCCAACGCGCGGGCGGCGGCGGACTTCCGTGCCGGCAAGCAACAGGCCCTCGGCCCGCTCATCGGGCAGGTGATGAAGCAGCTTCAGGGGGCCGATCCCAAGGCGGTGCGCGAGAGGCTCATCGCACGGCTCAAGGAAAGGACGGAAGGATGAGCCTTTGCCGTTGCGTCTCTCGACGCGCACGCCAACCGCGACACCTTCGGTGACCAGCGCACTGAGTTTGCAGGCGTCCCCCCCTCACGGGTACGGCTTCCGACGTGCGGCTGACGATCCGTCGAAGCTCGCGGGCCCTCCGCGTCTCTCCGCCGGCACCGCGTGGATTCCGCCCCCGGCGGGTGCAGCCAGACCGACATCCGCAGGGCGGACGGTGTTCAGAGCTTGGGGAGTTCCCGCGGCTGGGAGCGGCGGCGCTGGCGCTCCTGCTCTCGGCGCTCATCCTCCGCCAGCAGCAGCCGCACCCGCTCCTCGTCGCTCAGGTTGCGGCCCTCCATGCCGGGGACGGTGCGGCGCTCTTCCTTCCAGGACCACCCCAGAGGCTGGCTGAGCTCCTTCTCCGCAAGCAGGGCCCAGGGGGTGCCGGGGTGCTCGTCGATCACGCGCTTGAGGTACTCGCGGGCCTGTTCAGCCGCCTTACGCATGGTGGGGCCGGTATCGACCTCATCGGAGGGGACCAGCCGCCACATGTTGTTCTGCGGATCCTGGAAGGAGCGGGGGGAGACGCTCATGGCGGCCAACATCCGGTTGTACCCTTCCATGCGGACGCGCATGGCCAACAACCGGCCCATGGCGAGATCAAAGCTGGCCTGCCAGCGGGCGTCGCTGATGTTCGCGCGCCCCTTCTCCCCCGCGGAGAGGATGCTGAACATCTGGTTGAGTTTGTAGTTGATCTCTGCGACAGGCTTTTGCGCCTCGCGGAGCTCCTCCCGCAGGATGTTGTCGTTGTACGCGCGGAACAGAGTTTCCGGGTACGCGAACGTGTTCTGGGGATCGTAGGTGAGCGAGGCGGCCTGGACGAGGGCGGTGAGGGCAGGGTTCTTGCGAATCTCCTGTTCGATCACGCGCACCGGACGGTAGTCGGGCGTGTAGTTCCGCATCACGGCCGGATCAAACTTTTCGCCCCGGCCCTCCTCGGTGATGAAGTACCGTCCTCCCGTCTCGGCACACAGCCGCGAGAGCGTGTACGGTCCGAAACCGGCTGAAATCTGTCCCAGACCTCCCCCCAGGAAGGGGAGTTGCAGCACTTGGGCGTGCGAACTCTCCGGCCCCTGATCGACCGGCAGGAAGAAGACCTCGCCGTCCGAGGGGTCCTTCCACTCCACGAACCCCTTCTCCTGTCCGAAGACGGCCGCGTTGCCGACGACGAAGACCCGGAAGTGGTACTGCTTGCAGAGGTTGATCACCTCTTCCAGCATCTGGAAGTCGTCCCCCCGCTCGTCGGTGACGATGAACACGAGCTTGTTGACCCGTCCCCCGCCGCCGGGATTGGAGGCCCGGAACTTCTCCACGCACAGCCGCAGCGCCGTGAACACGTTCTCGATCCCCGACGGGTCGTTGGGAATCGATTTGACCGCTTCGACCACCTTGGAGAGATCGGCGTGTTCGACCGGGGTCGGGGTGAGCAGAGCGGCACTCTTGCCGAAGGTGGCGGCCACGGTGTACAGCCCCTCGGTCGCCTTCAGCTTGGCCAGTTGCTTGTAGACCGTATCGAACCGCTCGGCGATGGCGCCGCGCCTCTCCTTGAGCGACCCCGAGGCATCGAACAGCCAGATCGCCATCGTCCGGTTCTCTTCCAGCGACCGGCGCAGCTCCAGCGTGATGCGGTCCATCACGCCTTCGACCCCTCCGGCCACCACTTCGGTCTCATTCCCCTTCACGTTGACCCGCGACGTGACGTCGGACTTGAGGGGCTCCAAGGCCGCCATTTCGGGGAGCTTGAGGTCCTGAAAGGTCTTTTCGATGCGGCGCTCGAGGGGGACGTCGTTGACCTTCCCCGCCTGCGTGGCGAGCGACGCCGCCGGCGTGAAGGTCGCCGTGTCTCCCATGCTGCCGACCGCGTCGGTGAGCGTCGTGTCCTTGAACACGTACTCCTCCTCCAGCACCTGCTCCTCGATGGCGCTGTCGATCGCCAACTGCCGCGCCGCGTGTTCCACCTGAGCCACGATCAGGCTGAGGGCGAACAGGATCGTCAGGTTGACCACCAGGCTGATGCCCCAGGCCGGCAAGTCACGGAGTGCGTTCCTCACGGTCAACTCCTTCGCGGTCTGCGAAACGGGTCACGCTGAAGAGAGACGTTCCTCGCGGTCGGGGAAGGCTTCGCCGACCATCCATCAGAGTTTATCGCTCCAACTGCGGGGTAGCAATCACCTTCTTGCGAGTTTTCCCCGTGGGGGGCACAGCTCAAATCGATACAAATGAACATCGCTCCCTCCCGAGGTCCCTCCGGGAGCGGGGGAAGACAGGGCCAGGGCGGGGGAGAGGCGCGGCCGGACACCCTCGTCTACGAGTCGCGGCGAAATGAGGTCACGTCGCGGGGAATTGAGTCGAAGTCCCGCGAGGAGACCCTGGGGGGACCGGCCGCATCCGAACCCGGAGGCGCACTCCCCGGGCGCTGCTCGCGAATGGCGATCCGCCGCCGGCTGACTTCCTGACCCTCGATGAGCAGCACCAGCTCGTATTCGCCGGCCGGGTAGCGTTCGCTCATCTCGAAGAAGAAGTGGCTCCGAATTCTCTCGCGGGTCATCACCTGGCCGGTCCGTTCAATCAACCGATTGCGGGCATCATGCAGGTTGACTTCGAGCCAGAGGTCCTCGTGCGGTGGAACGACGGTGCATTCAATGATGGCCCGCTGCCCGTGACGGAACTCCGCTTTGGAATCCGCGAGCAGACCGCCGAGGGTGCGGGAACCGACATCGAACCCGAACACTTTGTCGCGGACCTGAATGCGCTCTGTACCGGAGAGCATCCGACGGGCCAATTCGGGTGCAATCACCGGGGGGGTGTGCGGCGCGCCGCCCCGCCGGGCCTGATACGGGTCCAGCCAGTGTTCGAGTTCCAGCCCCAGGCCGATCAGGACCGCCGCCGCCGCCGCGAAGGTGACGGCCGAGGCTTGTGGGCTGGCCCACGCCGGCGGAGGGGCGCTCACCGGGAGGGGCCGCCCTCCCCGAACCGCTCGGCGGAACCACCGGCGGTTCAGCCGCCGCACCCACACCAGCAGACGCTGCATCTCCGCCTCGGTCACAAACGCCCAGTAGCACGCCAGGCAGACCAGGGGAAACACAATCAGTCCCAGCATCAGCGCCGTCATGACGTGAAACGCGGCGCCGATTGTGAGCATGCACCACTTGGAGATGCCGCGCCAGCAGAGAAATGGGAACAGGATTTCCCACACGATGGTGATCAGCCCCATCACCACCAGCATCGGCGGATAGAGCGACAGCCACTCGCCAAGGGGGTTGGCGAAGTTCACGTTCGTCAGCAGCCAGAAGTAGAGCTGATCGCCGGTGACGAAGAAGGGGGTCTGCAATTTCGTCATGGCCGCGGCGAAGTAGATGATGGCGAACAACCACTGGATCAGTCGCTGCGGCCAGAGGGCGTACCGCCGCTGCCGGCCGGCGGGAGCCTGCGGCCAGGGGGCCGGGCTGCGGCACAGCCAGGCGTCGACGGACCACACCGCGCCGCACGGTGAGAGCGCCAGCAGCAACAGCACATGCGTGGCGATGCAGGTGTACTTGGTGAGGCTGCCCAGCATGTCCAGCATCCCCAGGTAGGCGGTGAGGAGCGCCGCGATCGCCGCCGCGGTGCGGGACCTCCAGCCGATGGCCAGCGCAACCAGAGACCAGCCCAGCAGCGTACACAGGGCCACCGCGAGCGGACCGGAGGGGATCGGCAACAGTCCCGGGAACCCGAAGCTCTCCCACAAGGGGGCGGCGGCGCCATCCGTGGAGAAAAGCTCCCGCGCGTGAGGCCAGCGCGGAATCAGCGGAATCAACAGCGCCAGCGGCAGACACATCCGCACCAGCGCCAGCCCGTAGGGGACTTCCTCGGTGAAGAAGAACCGGTTCCAGCGCTCCCGCAACATTCGTTTCATGGGGGCCTCGTCCTTGACGGCTCTCTGGACGGTTATTCCGTGTCGGTCGACTCGTAGTTGACGGTTTGAATCACCTCGCTCTGGCGGTCGCGGGGGTTCGACGCAAAGAACGTATGCCCCTTGCGCATGTCGGACCGCAGGCGGGGATTATCGAGGACGCACAACTCATACTGGGTCTTGAGCCAGTCTTCGACCCGATGCAGGCACACCCCCTGATCGTTGTAGATCGCCCGCACATGGTAGTAGCACGGAAACTCGGTCGGCTTGGGAGTTTGATACCGCAGCTCCCACACGGGTTCCGGCAGGTTGTATTTCTTGGCCCACGCCTTCTCGACGATGTAGATGCGGCGGATCGGCTCATGCTCCGTGTGCCGGAGCGTGTTGGCGGCCAGACGGTGGCCGAACTGCCCGTACACGTCATAGTCGCGACGCTCCGCGCTGCCGAACGGACGAATCTCCCCCCACGGACCGGGAGCAAGTTGATAGTACGTTCCGCTGTCCCCCTCCCCGATCACTTCGCACCGCGTCTCATAGGCAGACCACCCGCAGAACATGTCCCAGACGATGAAATACATCGCCGGATGACATGTCTTCAGGAACGTGAGTGCGTGAGCCGCCAGACCAAATCCCAGCACGCCGAGATAGGCCGTGACGAACAGGTTGGTTCTCAATCGCCGCATGACCGATCCCTGTCGCAAGGTCGACCTGCCGTCGGGAGGCGCCGTCGCGGCCCCCACCGCGGGGCGGGGTTATCAATCAAACAATCGCCAAGAGTCAAGAGCGGTCGGAGGAAGTGAGGAAGTGAGAATCCGGGGCGTCCCCCCCGCCTGTTCGTTTCAGCCTCTCAGGGGGGACCGGACTCCCGGCCGAGAGCGACCATTGCAGGAACTGCTACCGGCGAACCTCCATTTTGCAGCTTTGGGGGGTCGCCGTGCCGGCCGGGACGCCCGCACCGGCTGACGGAGAAATCTTCAACTCGAATCGACCACTGGGGTTGCGGTTGAATCGCCAGGGGGGGAACCGCTCGGCACCCGCCGCCTGTGGCACACCGATTGCTCTCTGCACACGCCACTCACCGACGGCTTTCACCGGCCGTCCTCCAAACGATGGGCACGGAAACCCCGGCTCGTCGTCGTTCGTCGCACCACCTCCGCGGAGAAGCAAACCCGCGAGCGGCGCTCTGCGGCCCACTCCCCCTTCCTTCCAACAGCGAGCCTGCCAGAACAGGAGCCTCCCCCATGCTGGTCATTACCCGCAAAGAGTCAGAACTGGTGCAGATCGGAGACGATGTGATCGTGAAGGTGGTCCAGACCGGGCGGGGAAGCATCAAGATCGGGATCGAAGCCCCCCCGCATGTGCGGGTGCTGCGGGGCGAGATGTCGGCAGAATTGGCCGCTCTCCCGCCGGGTCAGCCGTTGTACGAAGTGCACCGGCGTTCGCTCCGTGATGCCGCGCGCGAAAGCTCATGCCGGGAAGCCGTGTAACGCCACCCGGGCGATCCCCTCCGCGTCCTTTGTGTTCTCCCGTAGCCGCGAACACTCTCTCCCGACGCCTTCCGGGCAGGCCAGGTCCGGAGGGCGTTTTCGTCGACGCGGAAGGAATCCTGGACAGACTCGCGGGAGCGAGAGGATGGTCTCACTCTCCCCCTCCGATGAGGGGGACGGGGTCCTGGACACACACCCGCTCCCCCCTTGCACGGCCGGTGCTGGTCGTGGATGCTGCACCCATCGGAAGTGCTTGACCTTTCACCTGTGGTCACCCCTTGGGCTGTGGCTCATGCTGACGCGATGCCGTGTCCTTCTGATGACGACACTCTACAGTGGTCTGCTGGGGGGCCCCTGGGGACTTCTTGCCGAGGAGACGACGGAGGCCCCGCTCCCGCCGGAGGAGGCGGCCCGCACGATGCTCGTCCCGGAGGGTTTCCAAGTCACTCTCTTCGCCGGCGAACCGGACGTCCGCCAGCCGATCAGCTTCTGCATCGACGACCGCGGGCGGCTGTGGGTCGCCGAGGCATACAGCTATCCCCAGCACAACAGCGAACGGCCGGACGCGGCCGGAGACTCCGGGGAGGAGCAGCCCCCGAGCGGTTCTGAGGATCGCGGAGCACGGAACGCGGCGCCGTCCCCCGGAACGGGGCAGACCGTCCGACCCCCGGCGTCGGCCGGCACTCTCGACTCATCACGCTCCACGCGCCACTCCCCGCGCGACCGCATCCTCATCTTGGAGGACGTCGATAACGACGGCCGGTTCGACCGGCGGACCGTCTTCTTCGAGGGGCTGAACTACGTCACCGGCGTCGAGGTCGGCTTCGGGGGAGTCTGGGTGATGTCTCCCCCCTATTTCCTGTTCATTCCCGATCGAAATCGCGACGACGTTCCCGACGGACCGCCGCAGGTGCTCCTCGATGGCTTCGGCAATCATGCCAACTCGCACAATCTGGCCAACGGCTTCGCCTGGGGTCCCGACGGCTGGCTGTACGGAACGCATGGCCGCACCAACTGGTCACTCATCGGCCAGCCGGGGACGCCGGAGGAGCAGCGGATGCGCTTCGATGGCGGGGTGTATCGCTACCATCCGATCCGTCACGAGTGGGAGCCCTATGCCGACGGCACGACCAACCCCTGGGGGATCGACTGGGACGACTGGGGAGAGGCGTTCGTCTGCAACTGCGTGACGCCGCACCTGTACCACGTCATCCAGGGCGCCCACTACGAGCCGTGGCGGGAACGGGAGTCGAGCCGGTACGCCTACGAGCGGATCGCCACGATCGCCGACCATCTGCATTTCACCGGGACGGCCAACGTCCGGGACGGCCTCGCCACGGGTGCGGACGACGTCATCGGCGGCGGTCATGCCCACTGCGGCACGATGGTCTATCTCGGCGACAACTGGCCTGCCGGATACCGCAATACCGTGTTCATGCACAACATCCACGGCAAGCGGGTGAACAACGACCTCCTTCGCCGCAGCGGGTCGGGGTACGTCGCCTCGCACGCCCCCGACGTGCTCAGGAGCCGCGACCCGTGGATGATGGGCGTCACCCTGGCCTACGGTCCCGACGGCAGCGTTTACCTCAGCGACTGGTCGGACACGGGGGAGTGCCACAGCGTCAAGAACACCCGGCGGGAGACGGGCAGGATTTTCCGTGTCGCCTATGGGACTCCGGAACCGCGGCGCGTCGACGTGGCGACCCTGTCCAACGGTCAGCTTGTCGACTTGCAGCTCCACCCCAACGAGTGGTTTGTGCGCCATGCCCGCCGTGTGTTGCAGGAACGCCATGCCGCGGGAGAGGACCTTGCCGACGTCCCTCAGCGTCTGCTGCGGATGTACCACGAGCAGACGGACGTCACTCGCAAGCTGCGGGCGCTGTGGGCACTGTTTGTCCTCGACGCCCTCGACCAGAACTTCCTCATCGCACAGCTCGACGCACCGGAAGAAACCATCCGCGGCTGGAGCGTCACGCTGCTGGCCGAGGACCGCCGCCCGCCCGCTGACGCCCTGGCGAAGTTTGTCCAACTGGCGCGAGAGGACGATTCGCCGCTCGTGCGGCTGCGCCTCGCCAGCGCGCTCCAGCGGCTTGCTCCCGAACAGGTCTGGCCGATCGTCGAAGCCCTGGCGGCCCGGGGCGAAGATGCCGCCGACCAGAACCTCCCCCTGATGTACTGGTATGCGATCGAGCCGCTGATTCGCGCAGACCGCCCGCGGTTCATTCAGCTCGCGGCCACAGCGGACATCCCACTGCTGCGTCGGCACATCGCCCGGCGGGCGGTTGGTTTTGAGCCGGCCGCGGAGAGCCGCGAACGTCTCGTGACCCTGCTGGCGACGCTCCCCGCCGGTGCTCCTCGGCGCGACGTGCTCCAGGGGATGCTGCAAGGACTGGAGGGGCACCGCACCGTTCCGATGCCTGCCGGTTGGCGCAGCACCTTTGAGGTCCTCCGCAGCGACGGCGACCCGGCGGTGCGTGAGACTGCCCTTCAACTGGCGCTGGTCTTTGATGATCCCGTCGCACTGGCGTCGCTGCGAGAAGCGGCGGCCGACGCCAGCCGTCCTCCCGACGAACGGATTCGCGCGGTGAACGCGCTGGTGGCGCGGCAGCCGCCGGACCTCAGCCCGCTGCTGCTCGCGCTGGTGAATGATGCGGCGGTCCGCAGCGCCGCCGTGCGGGGACTGGCCGCCTACCGCGATCCCGAGACCCCCCGCGTGCTGCTGGCGGCCTATCCCGCGCTCGACCCCGCCCAGCGGCAGGACGTCCTGCAAACTCTGGCCTCCCGACCGGAATGGGCCGCGGCTCTGCTCGATGCCGTCGAGTCTCAACGCATCCCCGCGGGCGACCTCACCGCCTTTACCGCGCGGCAGCTTCAAACCCTCGGGGATGACCGAATCACCGAGCGCGTCCGCAAACTGTGGGGCGAGGTCCGCGACACTCCGGCGGAACGGCAACGACAGATCGAGACCTACCGTCGACGCCTCACGCCGGCCGTCCTCGCTCAGGCCGATCCGGTCGCCGGACGCCAGCAGTTCCAGAAACTCTGCGCCAACTGTCACAAGCTCTTTGGCGAGGGAGGGGCGATCGGTCCCGACATCACCGGCTCGCAGCGCAAAAACCTCGACTACCTGCTGGAGAACCTGCTCGACCCCAGCGCCGCCGTCGCCCGCGATTACCAGATGGACGTCATCCTCACCGACGGCGGCCGTGTCATCACCGGACTGGTGGTGGGGGAATCGGACGCCGCGCTCACCGTGCAAACGGTCAATGAGCGGGTCGTGGTCCCCAAGGCTGAAATCGACAGCCGCCGGAAATCCCCGCTCTCACTGATGCCGGACGGGATGCTCAACAACCTCTCCCCCACGCAGGTGCGAGACCTGCTGGGGTATCTGATAGGGGATCGACAGGTTTCCTTGCCGGAGGCGGCCGCCACGGGACGGTAGCAGCCGCTTCCACCGGGCTCCCCGCGATGGCGAGGGGGGGGCGGCAGCTACGGCCTCCGGGACAGATGCCGGTCGGCGAAGGAGAGGTACTGCTCCCAGTCGTACCGCGTCACGTCGTGAACGCCGCTGCGGATGTGGTAGCCGATGGTCCCGCTGGCCCGCGGCTGATCGACCGGCGGCGGTTCCGGCGAAGGTGCGGGGCCTCCCAGTCCCTCCGTCCCCAGTAGCCGGTACACCGGGTCGGCGTAGTAGGCGGAGAGGTATTCGCCCCGCGGATCCGCCCAGCGGTCTTCCACCGCGCTGGCGATGTACACCGGCCGCGGAGCGATCAAGGCAATCAGTTCATGCTGGTCGACCGGGCAATCGTTTTCCCGACCGTTGTAGAGCGTGAAGTTGTCGCAGAACCAGTGGGGGAAAGAGGTGTTGATCCGGGCGACGGTCTCACCAAAGGCGCGGCGGCTGAGCGCCGCCCCGCCGCAACCCGAATTGTTGGAGATCACCAGAGCGAACCGCTCGTCGCGCGCTCCAGCCCAGAGGGCGGTCTTGCCGAGTCGGGAATGCCCCATCACTGCCACGCGGCGGGCGTCAATCTCCGGGTCGGACTCGAGATAGTCGAGAGCGCGGGAGAGTCCCCACGCCCAGGCGGCGATGCTCCCCCATTCGTCCGGATCGGGTTTCGTCTGCCCCGGCCGATAGAACAATGGGTGCACGCCGTTCTGAAATCCGTCGTCAAAGTCCGGATCAATATCGCCGTAATAGGCGGTGGCCAGGGCATAGCCGCGGCTGAGGATCAGCTCCACCGGCCAGCGACGGCTGGCGGTCCCGCGGGAGGCCTCGGTGGCGCGGTTGTTCACCACCCCCCGATCCGGAGCCGACCGCATCCAGTTGGGATTGAGCGTGATCCCCGGGTCCGGATGGATGGTGTGATTGCCCCCGAAGTTGAGACCCAGGAACACCGGCGCCGGCCGAACCGATTGGGGGAGATAGATCAACAGACTCATCGAGGGACCATCGGGGAGTTCCCCGAACCGGATCGTCACCTCCTTGCGGACGGCCGTTCCCCCCAGGGCCTGTTCGTCCACGCTGCTCATGCTCCAGCGGACCGGCACCTGCTGTGGCGGTACCCGGCCGTAGACGTGCTCCTCAAACAGCCGTATCAGCTCCGGACGGCGCTGCGTCCGCCATTGCTCCGCCGAGGCGACCGGCGTCCCGTCCTGCATCACCAGCGGGTCCGGTAACGTGAACTTCGGCACGCGCGATTCGTCGTAGTTGATCTCGTTGCGGTCCTGACCGGTCCCGACGGCCGCCAGTCCCAAGATCAGCCCGACGGCGAGCAGGAGCGCCGGAACAGGGTGTGGCCGGCGGGACAACTCCACAGGGGGGGAGAGATGAGGACTCATGCGAACTCCTGATTCCTGGCAACCTCCAGAAAACCGGGGTCTCCCGGGAGGACGCGGGGACAAAACAGGTTCACCGGGCCACGGCTCCCGGACGTTCACTCGATCATCCAAGCCAGTATCACAACCAGCGAGCGGGGGGCGTGAGCCCCCCGATCACCCGCATCTCGGTGGACTCGCATCGGTCATGTCCCGGTGATGAAACTGGCTCACGTCCATCCCAGGGGCAGCCGGCTGTCTTGTTCACCGCGGCGGCGCGTGCGTCTCGGTCCACCACTCGTTGACGCGCGGCGGCCCCTCGACATAGCCCAGGGAACCCAGAAATCGGTCGGCGGCGGTCAGGGTCTCCCGGAACATCGCGTTGTCACCGCGACCAAAGTTGAAAAAACCATGCCCTTGCCCGGGATACGTCAACAATTCGCTGCGATTTCCCACTTCCTCCATCTTTTGATGGAAGTAGCGGGCGCCCTCGAGCAGGGGATCGTCCGTGCCGAAGAACTGGAGGGTGGGCGGCAGTCCGGGCCGCACATGATGCGCCGGCGAAAGATTGACCGGATCCGTCCCCATCCGCTGCGGCAGCGCGGCGGCACGGTCGTCATTCCACGGCCTCATCCCTTCCAGGGGCGCCAAGGCGATCGCCGGATTGAACAGCACCAGGGCATTCGGCGCGCTGCTCACCTCGGTCGGTTCTCCAGGCTCCTCGAAACCACGGATGACGGCGGTGCAGGCGGCGAGATGTCCTCCGGCCGAACCCCCGCCCGCTGCAATCCGATCCGGATCGATCCCCAGCCGGGTGGCATGGGTCCGCACCCACCGGAGGGCGCTCTTGGCATCCTGGACGCACTCCTTCACCTGCGTGTTGTGGCGGGAAGAGACGCGGTAATCGGCGGTCATGGCCACCATCCCCCGACTCGCCAGATACCGACACTGCTGCTCGAACTGACGCGGCTGACCGCTCCGCCAGCCGCCTCCGAAAAAGAACACGATCGCCGGACGGCGATCGCCGGGTTGATGTCCCGCCGGCTCGAAAATGTGGATGTCGAGCGAGACCGGGCCGATCGTCTTATACGTCTCCACCCGGGCGCCGGGGAACGTGGGCCGCTCGGCGGGGTCGGCAGCCGGAGCGCGCTCGGCGGCAAACAGGACGGTTCCCAGCATTCCGAGGGGGATCAGTCGGCGGGCCAACATGCGTGAATCCTCCGAATGTGCTATGAACCTCTGATCGCCAGTGTGCCACGCGGGGAGGCTCGCAGGCAAGTCCTGCGAAGCGCTCCGGCCCTCCCGCCCCCCGGAGGAGATTCCGAACCAGCATCCCTCACGCATGGATCTCGCTCACACCACTCCCGCTCAACTCGGTTTCCACCTGCCGGCCGAATGGGAGCCTCACGAGGCAACCTGGCTGTCCTGGCCGCACAACCTCAACACCTGGCCGGGAGCCTTCGAAGGCATCCCGGAGACGTTCGTCGAAATCGTCCGTGGCCTGGTGACCTCGGAACTGGTCCGCATCAACGTGGCCGACGCCGACAGGGGAGCCTCCGTGCGGGAACTGTTGAGACGCAGCAGCGTCTCCACGAACCAGGTGCGGTTCCATCACCACCCCACCAATGATTGCTGGGTCCGCGATCATGGTCCGATCTATGTGGTGCGGGACCACCAGGGCGGTCGCCAGCGAGCCATCGTGGACTGGGGCTACAACGCCTGGGGAGAAAAATATCCGCCGTTTGATCTCGACAATCAGATCCCTCGGCGGATCGCGGAGGAATTCCACGAGCTGCGGTTTGACCCCGGCATGATCCTGGAAGGAGGTTCCATCGAGGTCGACGGCTGCGGCCTGCTGCTCACCAGCGAAGCCTGCCTCCTCCATCCCAACCGCAACCCGGCACTGTCCCGCGGGGAGATTGAACAGCGGCTGCGCGATTATCTCGGAGTGAACAAAATCCTGTGGCTGGGCGAGGGAATTGTCGGGGATGACACTGACGGGCACATCGACGACATGACGCGGTTCGTCGGGCCGTCGCGCGTGGTCACGGCCGTCGAACCGGACCCCCTCGACGCCAACCATCACCCGCTGGCCGAGAACCTCCGCCGACTGGAAACGATGACGGACGCCTCGGGCCGGCCGCTGGAGATCATCCCCCTCCCCATGCCGGAGCCGATCGAGTATGCCGGCCAGCGGCTCCCCGCGAGTTACGCCAACTTTCTGATTGCCAACACGGTGGTACTGGCGCCGGTGTTTCGCCAGCCGCGCGATGCCGAGGCGCTGGCCATTCTGCAACGGGTCTTTCCCCAGCGGCGGGTGATCGGGATCGAGTGCACGCGGATGGTCTGGGGACTGGGGGCGATCCACTGCGCCACGCAGCAACAGCCGGTCGGGGAGCCCGCGCCTGCCACGAGCCAGTTTCACAACCGGCGATCGGGGGGCGTGAGCCCCCCGATCACCCGCATTCCGGAGGATTCGCATCGGTAATGTCCCGGTGATGAAACTGGCTCATACTCCTGTAGAGTTTGTAGCGTTCCTTTCCCGGCCCGAGAGCATTCCCTTCCCAGGGTCTTGGGTCTTGCCCTCAGAACCGTTTCCCTTGCAGGGGCCGCCGCCGAGCACCAAAGTGAAGTGCTGGTCAGGAGGTTTGGATCCTTCCACTTTTCCCGCCTGAATTCCGCCCCCGGGCGGCTGCGGCTTCGGACAACCTCATGCGCGGTGTTTGGCTGGCTGGCGCGGCTGTGTTGCTGTGGGGGGCGTTCGTCGCGATCGGTCTCTCTCGGGCGGAGACCAACATCGAGGATTTCTTCCCCTGGCTCCCGGACGACACCCCTGCCCGCCGCCACTACATCGACTTCCTCGAGCAGTTCGGCGCCGACGACGTGCTGATCGTCAGTTGGGACGGCTGCGTGCTGGGCGACCCCCGCATCACCCGGTTGGCGGAGGACCTGCCTCAACACGCTTTGGAGTGGGTTCAGGACGTGACGACCGCCGAGCAGATTCTGGCGCAACTGACGGCGCCGCCCGGCCGCATGACGCGGGCGGAAGTGCTTGACCGGATCAAGAACATCCTGATCGGTCCCGATGGCCGCACCACCTGCCTCCTGGTGCATCTCACCTCCGCCGGGATGAGAGACCGCCGCGGGGCCGTGGAGCGGATCATGGACGTGGCCGAGCGGACCGTGCACCTGCCGGCCAAACAGCTCCGTCTGGGAGGGCATCCCTACGTCGGTTACTACTCCGCCCAGCAGACCCGCGATTCGCTGGCGGGACTGTCGATCCCGGTCGCCCTCAGCTCCACGTTGCTGGCGTGGCTGTGCCTGCGGAAGCGACGGTTGATGTTCCTGACGCTGGGATGCAGCGGGGCCGCGGCCCTCACGTCGCTGGCGATCATCCCCTGGGCGGGTTACCGCATCAACGGACTCCTCTCGGCGCTGCCGTCGCTGGTGTACGTGATCACGACCTCCGGAGTGATTCACGTGGTCAACTACAGTCTGACGTTGCGGCGTCTGGACCGGGCGCACGGACGGACCTCGACCCCGCAGGAACATGCGGCGCTGGTGCGGGGCAGGGCCTGGCGGGCGTGCCTGCTGTCGTCGCTCTCCACCTGCCTGGGGACGCTCTCGCTGGTCTGGAGCGACTTCCCCGCCATTCGTGAATTCGGCGTGTTCGGCACGGTGGGGGTGGGTTTGACCTTCTTCGTCCACCTGGGATTGCTGCCAGTGGTGCTGGCGCGGGTCTTTCCGGAGGATGCCTCGACGGTGGTCCCGAATCCGTTTGCACGGCCGTTTGAGCAGTTGTTTGAGTGGCTGCTTCGTCACCGCCGCCGGATCGTCCTGTTCGCGGCGGGACTGGCGGCGTTGATGGTCTGGCCGCTGTTTCGCCTGGAAGGCCGGTTCACCATTGATCGCATGTTCCGGCCGGGAAGCGAGTTCGTGGCCAACATCCGCTGGCTGGAAGAGCACGTCGGCCCCATCGACGCCACGGAGGTGTTGCTGAAATTCCCCGCTGACAGTGAGCGGGGCTTCTTTCAGCGGATGCGGCGGGTGCAGGTGCTGGAGCAATCGCTGGCCGACCTCCCCGGCGTGGCCTCGACATTCTCTGCGGCCACACTCCTGCCGCCCCTCCCGGAGAGTCCCACGATTGTCGACTTGCTGCTCATGCGGCAGAGCCTCGAGCGGCAGCGCAGCCGCCTGCTGGGGGGGAGCCACCTCGCTGCACGGGACGGAGTGGAGACCTGGCGAGTGACGCTCCGTTCGCGGCTGTTTGACGGGCCGCCGCGCGAAGAACTGATGCGACACATCCAAGCCCGGACGGAGGAAGTCGTCGCCGCCTGGGACCGTCCGCCGGAGGTGATCTACACCGGAGGATCGGAAATCTTTTATGAGACTCAGCACGCTGTATTGATCGACTTCGCGGAAAGCCTGCTGCTGGCGTTCGGCTTGATCTCCCTGATGATGTCGCTGGCCCTCCGCGACGTGCGAGCCGGCCTGGTGGCGATGTTCCCCAATCTGCTCCCCTGCATCACAGTCTTCGGACTGTTGGGATGGATTGATCGCGGGATCGACATCGGCATGACTGTGGCCGGTTGCATCGCGCTGGGGATCGCCGTGGACAACACCTCGCATCTGTTGATGCTCTACCGCCAAACGCTGCGCTGGACGCCGGATCGAGAGGCTGCCCTGCGGGAAACGTACGGCGAGTCGGCCACGGCGGTGTTCCAGACGTCGTTGATCTGCGGCGTATCGATGCTGCCGTACGTCTTCGCGGCCCTGCTGTACCTCAGCCGCTTCGGCCTGCTGATGTCCGCGCTCATGGCGACCGCCATGCTGTGCGACCTGCTGCTGACGCCGTCCCTGATCGCCGGCCGCATGGGCCGCTGGTTCGATCCTCCCCGTCCTCCGGACGACGGGGACGGCCAGGCTCGGGAGGAACGGGACGCGGTGCAGCCGACGCTGGCAAAGGGCTGACAGACAGAGAATGCGACGGGCGAACACGATCGCCGGGCCGCCCCGGCCCGTGGCGGAGTGGGGAGCCCCTCGCCGGGTCAACTCCTTCCCGCCGTCGGGAACGGGAGCCGGTCCGCTTCCTGCCTCTGAGAATTGGGACGACGAATCGGGGGGTCGTGGTTGTCACCCTCGATTTCAATTGCCATCATGGCGACGTTCTGGGGGTGTGAGCTCACCTCACCGCCGTGCGACGCGCCGCGCGGTTCGTGGCGTGCGCGGTTCGCATCCGTCCTCGCCCGACGTCATCATGATCATGGCTGAACAACCCAAGAGCACCGCGGACATTCTCGCGGCCATTCGCAAGCAGAAGGGGGGCGGTTCCGCACCCTCTCCCGCCGAGACTGCGGCGGCCCCCCCCACGCCGGAGCCGCCGGCCGCGCCTCCCGCCACCCCGGCCGCCGCTGGCGAGGCCCCCCAGGGGACCTCGCACATTCTGGCGGCGATTCGCGCCCAAGGGGCCACTCGGGGCGAGGCCGCTCCCAAACCTCAACCGGCGGAACCCCAGGGGGCCGGCAAGGGGCCGGCGGGACCTGCCCCCACGGGGACCGCCAGCATTCTGGCCGCGATTCGCGGCGGTGGGGCGGCGGCCGCCGCGGCACCGGCCGGCAAGACCGCTGCAGCCGCTCCCAAAACCACAGCCAAGGCTCCGCCCCCGGTCAAACCGGCGGGGGACCGCCCCTCCGTGCAGGAGATGCTCAAGGCGGTCAAGGCCGGAGTGAAACTCCCCCCTCCCGGCGCCCCCAAGTCCACTCCGCGGCTCCCGGGAGGGAAGCCGGACGTCGTGGTCGTCAAAGGGGGGGGCAAGCCGGCACCCTCCGTCAGTCGCCGCGGCTTCTGGGGAGGACTGTGGGCCCTCGTCTCGACCCCGTTCGCCCTGGCCTGGACCCTGATGACGATCGTCGGAGGCATCTTCACGCTCAAGACGGCCCAGTTCATGATGCCCAACATGGTGCTGGAGCTCCCCTCGCGGTTCAAAGTGGGGGTCCCCTCGGACTATCCACTCGGGTCGGTGTCGGAGAAATACAAGGCATCGCGCGGCGTGTGGATCGTGCACACGGACGCCTATGACGGCCGCAACCTGCTGTACGGCCTGGCCTCCGTCTGCACGCACCTGGGCTGCACGCCCAACTGGCTGGAAGGGGAACAGAAATTCAAGTGCCCCTGCCACGGGTCCGGATTTTATATCAGCGGCATCAACTTTGAAGGCCCGGCGCCGCGGCCGCTGGAGCGGGTCGGCATCCGCGTCGCCGAAGATGGGCAGATCGAGATCGATAAGAGTCTGAAGTTCCAAGAAGAACTCGGCCAGTGGGCCGATCCCAAGTCGTTCATCGAACTGGTCTAAGATAAGAGAATTGTCAGTTTTCATCAGTCGTCAGGGGCCGTCGGTGCGGCGGCGACGGCTGAACGCCGAGCGTGAACCCCGTTGCTGACCCCTGACCACTGAGCCCTGAATACTCACCATGTCCGTCGGCGAATACATTCGGAACTCGCAGATCTGGAAGAGCATTTTCCGCCATCCGGCGCCCTATGACCGCCGGAACCGCGCGGTGGTGATGCTCACCAACTTCTTCCTGCACCTGCATCCGGTCTCGGTGAAGAAGGGGGGGATCGCCCTCTCTTACACCTGGTGCATGGGAGGGGTCACGTTCTTCCTGTTCCTGGTGGAGACGCTGACCGGCGTGCTGCTGATGTTCTACTACCGGCCGACGCTGGAATGGGCCTTCACGGACATCCGTGCCCTGCGGGACATTAACACTCTCGGCATCATGCGGGAAATCCACCGCTGGGGCGCCCATGCGATGGTCATTACCGTCTGGCTGCACATGTATCGCGTGTTCCTCACCGGCAGCTACAAACCTCCCCGGGAATTCAACTGGGTGATCGGCGTGCTGCTGCTGGTGCTGACGCTGTTGCTCTCCTTCACGGGCTATCTGTTGCCCTGGGACCAACTGGCGATCTGGGCCATCACGGTCGGGTCGAACATGGCCCGGGCGACGCCGATCCTCGGCCATGAAGGACCGGGCTTCCAGCTGCTGAACATCGGAGGCTATGAGTTCATCACCAACGCCAGCGATGCGCGGTTCCTGCTGCTGGGAGCGCGCAACGTGGGCGAAGAGACCCTGAACCGGTTTTACATTTTGCACTGCGTGGCGATTCCGCTGGTGGTGGCGACGTTGATCGCCGTCCACTTCTGGCGCGTCCGCAAGGACGGCGGCATCAGCCAGCCGTTGTGATCCTGGCAAGGGTCCGGGGACCAGGGTCGAGCGACTCTCGGCCCCGGGCTTCGGCCCCCAGACCCTCCACCCTTGTCCTTTGACCTTCCATGGACCCGCATCCGGACCTGACTGCCAGCGTCATCCGCGGCCTGGGCTGGCTGTACCTCCTGATGTTCCTGATGAACGTCGGGTGGACGGTGCGCAGCTACAAGCAGGACGGGTATTTCGAGGGGCTGTTCGGCTTCCACGAGATTCCCAAGGCCTTCTTGTGGGCATTCTATTCGGCCATGCTGGCCCTGGTGGCCGCCGCGCACCTCGCCTTCGACAGCGACCCGAGCGCCTTTCTGCTCAAGCTCCCGGACTCGTTCAAGGTGGCGGTCGACTGGATCATCGCTAACCCCATCCGCTACTTCGCGGTCTCGATCATCGCCTTTGGGGCGATGTTGCAGTTCCGCGAGTTCCTGACGCGGCCGACCATCGGCTGGATACTGCTGAATCTGTCGATCCTGTTCCTGGCCGTGAGCATGACCGACTACGACTTCCGGCAGATCGTCGGCAAGCCGGACAACGTCCCCATCGTGGGCATGTTGTTCCTGGTCGGGTATTTCACCTGGCTGGCGCTGCAGAAGGCGGTCATCAACGATCGGCGGATCGCCGCAGGACGGCCTCCCGAGGAGAAGGACCTCGAAGAGCAGGTGCTCGTCTGGCCGGACCTGGTGTACACCGAGATGATCTGCATGATCCTGGTGACGGCCCTGCTGATCGTGTGGGGGGTGGCTCTCCAGGCTCCGTTGGAGGAGCCGGCCTCCGCCGTCAAAACCCCCAACCCCTCCAAAGCCCCCTGGTACTTCCTGGGGTTGCAGGAGATGCTGGTGTACTACGATCCGTGGATGGCCGGCGTGGTGCTGCCGAGCATCATCATCGTCGGCATGATGGCCATCCCCTACATCGACTTTAATAAAAAGGGGAACGGCTACTATACGTTCAATGAACGCCAATTCGCGATCGTCACCTATCTGTTCGGCTTTCTCCCGCTGTGGGTGGCGCTGATCATCCTCGGGACGTTCATCCGCGGGCCGAACTGGAACATGTTCGGCGTGTATGAGTACTGGGACGTGCACAAGCTGGAAGTGCTCAACAACATCAACCTGTCGGACTGGTTCTGGCAGGACCTGATGCGGCGTCCGCTTCCCAAGGGAGGCGTGGCGGACATTCTGCTCCGCGAGTGGCTGGGGCTGGCCCTGGTGATCGGTTATCTGGCGGTCCTGCCGCCGTTGATGGCCGCCACCGTGTTCCGCAAGTTCTTCCCCAAGATGGGCTTCTTGCGGTACATGGTGCTGGCGAACCTGCTGCTGTTCATGGCGGCATTGCCGCTGAAGATGGCCCTGCGATGGGCGTTCAACCTGAAGTACATCGTGGCCATCCCGGAGTGGTTCTTCAATATTTGAATATGAATGGTCAGTCGTCAGTGGGTGAATTGTCAGTGAGGGCGGTTGCCCGGGAAGGCGATGCGACCCGGCACCCGCACCCACGCCGCTCTGACAGCACAACCTCGACCGACTGCACACTGCAAACGGATCACTGAACACTCACATTCCCCATGCCCGCCACCGATCAATACTGGCGTAAGCTCCCGCTGATGCACCGGTGGTTTGCCGGCAGCATGATCGCGCTGACCGTCGCCACCTGGATGATGGTGCATAAGGACGAAGCTCTGGAGTGGCGCGACTACCAGCGGCAGGGGGAGAAGCTGCGCGAAGACCTGCTGCTGACGCAGCTTCGCACCTTCGACGACGCGGCCTTCCAGTCCCAACTGGAATCGTCCCGTGCACAGATCGCCGCCGCGGAACAGGTAGTGGCCGACCGGCAGGCGGAACTGGAGGAAATCGACGCCCTGATTCAGGCCAAGACCGGCCAGGTGAACCTCGCCGAGCGCGAGTCGAAGTTCCAGAACGCCGAACGGGACAAGGCGCGGGCCGACCTGGACCTGGCCGTCCGCGATGGCCGTCCCGAGACGGAGCTGGAACGCTATCGCCGGGTGTTCGACGAGGCGCAGGCCAAGGCGGCGGCGCTGCTGCTGAACGTTCAACACGTCAAGGCGGAACTGGAGGAACTCAAAGCCCGCCGGGCGGAGATCACCCGCGCCCGGGATGAAGCCATCGCCGAGCAGCGCAAGCTGCTGGCCGATCGGGACCGGTTGTATGAACAGCTCGCGCTCCTCTCGCCGGACAGCCCGCATCTCCCTCCGGAACTGCGGAGCAAGTTTCGGGCGGCCAAGCGCCGGGCCAAGGAATGGCCGATCCTCAACGCTTTCAACCCGCACCTGAAGATCCACTACGACTGGCCGTCGCTGCAAGGGGCGCACCTCCCCATCCAGTTGGGGATGGCCCGAGTGGATCGCGTCGACCGCTGCCGCACCTGCCACGTCAATATCAACGATTTCACTGCCGGCAGTCCCACGTTTCCTCACGGCAACCACGAAGCGGGCAAGTATCCGCATCCTTTTGCCTCGCACCCCCATCCCGAGCTGTACCTGACATCCTCCAGTCCCCACCCCATCGAGCAGTTTGGCTGCACCGTCTGCCACCGCGGTGACGGCTCCGGAACCAGCTTTCAGAACGCCGAACATTCCCCGGACGATCCCGCCGAAGCCGAGCGATGGAGACATGAGCACCATTGGCACTCGAACCATTTCTGGGAGCAGCCGATGCTCCCCACCACGTTCACGGAATCGAGCTGTTTGCAGTGCCATCATCAGGTGATCGAACTGGGGGTGAACGCCCGGCATGGCGCCTCCGCCCCCAAGCTGTACGAGGGGTACACGCTCATCAAGGAATATGGGTGCTACGGTTGCCATCCGATCAACGGGTTTGACGGGACGCGGCCGATCGGTCCGGACCTGCGACTGGAGCCGCAGACCGAAGCGGAAGCTCTGGCCATTGCGGCCGACCCCAATCAGGTCGCCGGCCGCGAGCGGAAGGTCGGCCCGTCGCTGCGGCACATCGCCCAGAAAGTGGAGCGCGACTTCCTCGCCTACTGGACGGAGCTGCCCCAGCGGTTCCGACCCGACACCCGCATGCCGCAGTTCTTCCACCTCGACAATCAACAGGATCGGCTGGCGGAACTGCTGCAACCGGTGGAGCTGGCGGGAATCGCCGCCTACCTCGAGGCCAAGAGCGAGCCTTTGACGCTCTTGCGTCCGCGGGAGGGATACACCCCCGATGCCGAACGCGGAAAGGTGCTGTTCAGCCAGCGCGGCTGCCTGGCGTGCCACTCGCATGACGATCCGGAGTTCGCCGGAATCCGCCAGACTTTCGCCCCGAACCTGACGAAGGTGCACGAGAAGATCAAACCGGGCGAGGAGGGTTTCGCCTGGCTGTACACGTGGCTCAAGAATCCCACGCTGCACCATCCGCGGACCCGGATGCCGAACCTGTTCCTCGAGCCGGAGGAGAAGCCCGAAGGCTACATCGACCCGGCGGCCGATCTTGCCGCCTTCCTCCTGAAAGGGGGACCGACAGATTTCCCCCAGGCGACCTTGCCGGGAGTCTATCTGGGCGTGGTGGTGACGCCGGCGGAGACGGGTGTCGAAGTGACGGAAGTTTTGCCGGACAGTCCGGCCAAACGCGCGACCCGTCGCGACGCCGGAAGCGAGGCCCTCCCCGCTCTGTTGATCGGCGACGTGATTACGGCGGTCAACGGCCAGCCGGTCGCCAGTCAGGCGGAACTCGATGCTGCCATCGGCCGGTTGAACAACGGCGCCGAGGTGGAACTGTCGCTTGTTCGCAACGGCCGGCCGCAGACCTGGGCCACCGTCGTCTGTACGCCGCTGGACGATCTGGTGCGGCTGTATCTGGGCAAGTCGCTCCCCGCCGCGGCGGTGGAGGAGGTCTTCGCCACACGGCGGTATCCGGTGCCGGCAGCCGCCTGGACGCCGCGTGCCGACGGCGCCCTGCCTCCCTTGTCGGAGTTCGTGAAGGGGGACGAAATCGAACTCGCACCCCGCGCGGCGGATGAGATGATCTCCGAGACCGAATGGCAGGCGCGACAGCTTCAGTACATTGGGCGGCGGACGATCGCCCGGTACGGCTGTTACGGCTGCCACGACATCCCCGGCTTCGAGGAGGGCCGTCCGATCGGCACCGCCCTTCAGGACTGGGGCCGGAAGGACACCTCCCAGCTTGCCCTGGAGCACATCGAGGAATACCTGCACCATCATGGCGAGCCGGACGGGTCCAGCACCGCCCAGGTGGTGGAAGAGATCGTGCTGCGGGAGTTCAACGACGGCACCGCCTCCCACGCGGAGAAGGTCAAGGCCTTCTTCTATGAGAGTCTGCTGCACCACGGACGGCCGGGCTTCTTGTGGCAGAAGCTCCGCGCCCCGCGCAGCTACGACTACCGCAAGATCGAGACCAAAGGCTGGGACGAACGGCTGCGCATGCCCAAGTTCCCCTTCCGCGACGAACAGATTGAAGCGGTTGCCACGTTCGTGCTCGGCCTGGTCGCCGACCCGCCGCCGGAACCGTATCTCTACCGGCCGGAGGGCCCGGCTGGAACGATCATCGAAGGGGAACGGCTCCTCGCCAAGTACAACTGCGCCGGCTGCCACATGCTCGACATGCCCGGCGTGAAGTACAACGTCCACATCCGCGAGTTCGTCGGACTGACCCGGACGGAGATTGTGAGTTTCCTGGCGCGTCATGCCGACCGGCTGATCGACGGGACGCTGACGCAGGGAATGCTGGCCGGGCGCGAGAACGTCCCCGATGAATTCTGGTCCGCCGCCCTGTCCCAGGTCCCGGAGGGGCAACGCGAATCCGCCCGACAGACCGAACAGGAACTCCTCACCGGCATGGCGGAGTTCATCACCAACTGCGAAACGCTGCTGGCAGGGGAGCTTCCCGAGGTGGGAGACGTGACGCGGGAAATCGCACCGCTGTTGGGTCGTCTGGCCAAGAGCCGCAACGCCGTCAACCTGGAGAAGTGGCTCGACGAGCATCCGGAGACCTTGATCGCCGACAATCTCGGACCGGAGGACTATGCCGACGCCGTGCGGCTGAGCCTGCGACTCCGCCCGCCGGCCCGCCGCGGCGAGACGATCACCTCCTCCGATCAGCGACGCACGATCGAGTTCCACGGTCTGGTGTACTCCGCGGATCCGGACTTCGGCGAGGAGACCTACGACCTATGGGAGAATCTCGACATCGGCGGCCGCTACAAGCTCTCCGGCCTCAACTCGCGATTCATCGCCAATCAGGACAATCCGGTGGTGGACAAGACCGAGGGTCGCGGAGGGACTTTTATGGTCTGGCTCTACAACAAACTGGCCCTGGACAAGGCGGGCGGCGAGCCATCGCTGGTGCCGCAGTTCCTGTATGGCGCCCAGCAGTCCTCCCCGCCTCCCTTGTACCGCGAAGGGGTCAAGGTGCAGACGCCCTGGCTGTACCGATTCCTGAAGAACCCCGAGCAGCTTCGCTTCACCACCGTCCTGCGGATGCCGCGGTTCAACCTGAGCGACGAGGAGGCTCAGGCACTGGCGAATTACTTTGCCGCGGTGGACGGCGTGGAGTACCCGTACCAGGACGACTCGCGGCGTGATCCGCAGTACCTGGCGGCGATGCAGCAGGCGCATGCAGCCACCTTTGCCGACGCCTCGGACGATTACCTCACCCAGTCCTGGAAGCTCATCAACGCCAACCAGTGCATCAAGTGCCACTCGGTCGGTGGGCGGAAGTACCAGGGAGGAGGCGAGATCGGTCCCGACGGCCAGCCCAAGGACATCCGTGGTCCGGACCTCCAGCGCGTCCAGAACCGTCTCCGTCCTGATTGGGTGCAGCTCTGGGTGTACAATCCCAAGTGGATGACGCCGTACACATCGATGCCGGCCAACCTGCCGCGCAATCAGCAGAACTTCCCCGAACTCTTCGGGGCGCAGGGGAGCTGGCAGAACCGGGCCCTGGTCGACGCCCTGATGAACTACGCCATGCTGCTGGAGCGTCTGGGGGTGGTAGTGTACGACCCGACCAAAGGGACGCCGATGGAAGGACAGCCGCCGGCCGCCGGGGCCGCCGCCACGCCTCCCGCAGGGAACCAGCCATGACTATGACCATGACCGTTTTCCGTCGTTGCCTTTGTCTGCTGCTGGTGGCCGCCGGCAGTCTGGGGATCGCCGGCTGCGGCAAGGAACACAGCTTTGAGGCCCTGGGCGGCGGTGCGCGGTCCGAGGTCACCGTCACCATTCTCCCCAGGGCGTCCGGAGATGCCAGCACCGCCGCCGGCGGGACTGCCGCCGTCGCGGGGTATGGTCACCTGCAAGGGAAGGTGACCTTCAGCGGAGCCCCCCCCAGTCTCCCGCCGCTGGTCAGCTCCGCCCAGGTCAAGCCGGATGACAAGTCCGTCTGCGTGGTCGAGCGGATTCCCAACGAGCGGTTGGTGGTCAACGGCGGCGCGGTCCAGAACGTCTTCATCTACCTGCAAAAGGCGCCGCCGGGAACGAAGCGTCCCGAGACGCCGCCGGCGGAAGCGACCATGGACCACAAGATCTGCACCTTCCTGCCCCATGCGATGGTCGTCCAGACCGGCCAGCCGATCCTCATCCTCAACGGGGACTCCATCACCCACAATGTGCACACGTTCCCGGTACGCAACGGTGCGTTCAACAGCGGCATTGGCCCCAATGATCGCAAGGGGGTCACCATGACCTACCGGAACTCTGAGCGGACGCCGGTCTCGGTCAAATGCGACTACCATACCTGGATGTCGGCCTGGCACCTGCCGCTCGACCATCCCTATGGAGCCGTGACCAGCGAGACCGGGGAGTTTGAAATCCGCGATCTCCCGGCGGGAAAGCACAAGTTCACCATCTGGCACGAAGGCACAGTTCTGGCCGAAAAGGAAGTGACTATTGAGGTCGACCAGACGACGCCGCTGAACCTGGAGTTCACGGCGGCGGATTTCAAGCTGGCGGAGGGGCGCGGCCCGCGGCCACGCACCGTGGTGTTGTCGGTCGTCCACTGATTCGAGCCTGTTCCCTTGAGCCGTCGGGCGGGTTCCGGCTCGCGGATACGAGAGGCCGGCATCGGCCGCGATTTTCCCGACGCCTCCGCTGATGGTTCCCAGTTCGTGTGTCGAGGAGTGTTCCTCGTGAAGAATCGATTCTGTCTGCTGACGCTCGTGGTGCTCGCCGGTTGCAGCCGGATGGAGCCGAAGTTTCAGCATCGCGCCAGCTTCTTCGAGTTGCCGCCTCCGGCGCAGTCCGGCGTCGAAGCGGCGCTACTGGAATACTTCGGCACGCCCACGGACATGAAAATCTGGGAGGTGCTCCCGGTCCGGCACAGCGCCGCCGTGGGAAAGATCGTGGAGCAGGTCTCCGGTGCCGGAGGGGCGGTGACCGGCCTGAAGGTCGAATGGGAAGAGGAGACCTGGCCGATCCGCGCGGGGCAGACCGTCGGCTGGCTGTCCGAGAAGCTTTCGGTGGGGGCTGGCGCGGAACTCCCCGTCATCTCGCAGTACGACCCCACCACGCAGACGATCTCCTTCAAGCGGCCGCTCAGCACCGTGCCGCCCGTCGGCGCGCGGCTGGCTGTCGCCCCGGGAGAAGTCCTGCACCAGGGGCGACTGCTGTATGCAGAGCACTGCCAGCATTGCCACGGCGTCTCCGGCGACGGAAACGGACCGACCGCCAAATACCTCAACCCCCTCCCCCGCGACTACCGCGACGCCAAGTTCAAATTCACTGCCACCCCCTTCACCCATCCTCCCAAGCGGGCCGACCTGGCGCGGATCATCGAGCAGGGAATTCCCGGCACCTACATGCCCTCCTTCAAGCTCCTGCAGCCGGAGGAGATGGACGCACTGGTCGAGTATGTCCGCTGGCTGGCGATGCGCGGTCAATGCGAAACGCTGCTCATCGCTGAAGTGGCCGGCAAGCAGACCGTGTCGACCGAACTCGCCCAGGAATTGATCGCGTTTTTGCCGGGCGAGGCCGAAGCCGTCGTCGTCGGTCCCTGGAATGAAGCCGAGACCGACGAGATGACCATTCTGCCCGAGACGGAGCGCCCGCCGGCAACGCCGGAATCGATCGCCATCGGGCGGCAACTGTTCCTCTCGGCCACGGCCAAGTGCGCCGACTGCCACGGCAAGCTCGGACTGGGGGATGGACCGCAGACACGGGCAGTCGAACAGGGACAGATGGAACCGGGTCTGCATGATGCCTGGGGCCACGTCATCACCCCGCGCAACCTCCGCAGCGGGATTTACCGCGGCGGCCGCCGACCGATCGACATCTACCGCCGCATCGCGGCGGGGATCAAGGGGACGCCGATGAACGGCTTCAAGACAAACCTGTACAACCTCCAGAACGAGGCGCTGGGACTGAAGGGGGACGAGAAGGACCTGGCCCTCTGGCACGTGGTCAATTACGTGCTCAGCCTCCCCTATGAAACCATCGAACCTGGACAAGGGCTGAGCATACAAACGGCGCTGGAGACCCCGCCGGCCGCACCCCCTTCCCCCCCGGCGGGAGGTGCGGAATAACCTGTCAACCCCCGGTGGGGGAGCCGCCGCCGTGCGTGACGGCGGGGCCCCCGGCCAGGCCGCCGGTTCACCGGCGGACAAGGGACCATGGACTCGCATTGAGTGACCGAGGCGGTCGATCGTGATCCACCGCCGGCCGCGGGGCCGGCCGGCTCCTGATCCGGACGCCAGACCCGCAGGCATCCTGAGGGACACTGCCGTGAGACGATTTTGGGCGATCTTCTTCATCTTCTGGCCGATCTTGGCGCTGTACGTCTGCTGGAAGGCGCCGGAGTGGCACTGGTGGTTTCCGACGACGATCAATCCGGTCGGAACCTCCGAAGCCCCTCTCGGCCAGCGGATCGACGATTTGTTCCACATGATCTTGTATGTCACCACCGCGGTGTTCATCGGGACGCAGGTGGCGCTGGGGTACGTCCTGTGGACCGGTTCTCGCCCCCCCGAGGAGGACGTGGATGAAACGGGGGCGCCCCGCAAGGCCTGGTTCACGCACGGCAGCCACAACCTGGAAGTGATGTGGACCATCGTGCCGGCGGGAATTCTGCTCTTCATCGCCCTGTACCAGTTGGACGTGTGGGCCGAATACCGCATCAAGGACAATTTCCCCAAGGAGATCGCGGAGACGTTGCAGACGCTGGGGATCAACCCGCGCATCGAGGTGGAGCGCAAAACCGGCGAGACCGTGCGCAAGGTGACGTTGATGCGCGAGGCGGTGGCAGAAGTGACCGCCCGTCAGTTCGAGTGGCGCATCCGGTATCCGGGCTTTGGTCCCGACGGGAAGCTGCTCCCCCTCATGCCCACGCCGCAGCCCACGGACCTGTATGACGTCAACGACCTGCACATCCCCTCCGGGGCGCCGGTGCTGATCGAACTCAAGACGCAGGACGTCCAGCACTCCTTCTTCGTGCCGGAGCTCCGCGTCAAGCAGGATGCCGTCCCCGGGTTGGTCATCCCGGTCTGGATGCAGGCAAACAAGAGTGCCGCCTATTCCCTGACCTGCGCGGAGCTGTGCGGTTGGGGGCACTACAAGATGAAGGCGCGGGTGACGGCCGAACCCCCGGAGCGGTTCCTGGCCTACCTGCGCACATTGCATGATGCGCAGTTTGACGACGGCTACACGCCGCCGTCGGAGTAGGAGCGTCGGAATGATCTGGTCCATGCCGAGTGCGGTCGGGTCAGGGGTGGCCTTCCCCGGGCAGAGTGGGACCGGGCTGCGGTCTCGGCTCTCACGGATCACTGACGCCTCCGGCCTGACAACTCACCCGATTGCGAGTTCGTCTCCTGACAGGGAGTTATCGTTATGAGCGCCGTCACCCTCGATCATGTGCACGGGCACGACGCGCATGCCCACGCCCATCCTGAACTGGGGTTCGTCCGGAAGTACATCTTCTCCACGGACCACAAGATCATCGGCATCCAGTTCCTGTTCACCACGCTGCTGATGCTGCTGGTGGGGGGCTTTCTGGCACTGGGGGTCCGCTGGCAGCTCGCCTTTCCGTGGGAGACGATGCCGGTGTTCGGCGCGCTGTACGCGGCCGAA
>JBBIJW010000030.1:0-56096 GCA_037445755.1 Planctomycetaceae bacterium
AGCCGTGGGCCATGTCTTCGGACAGGGCCCACGACCACCGAAACCAGCCGGTCGCAATCCCAGGAGCGACTGACTCCAGGAATCCACCCACCCGACCACCGCCGAGACCACCCCTCGGCGGTGTTTTGCTGCGCTGACTATCTCAGGTGCTCGTTTCAGAACCTCTTTTTCCCTGAGTTTCAAGAGCCGGTTTCATAACCGGGACATGACCGATGCGAATCCATCGGAATGCGGGTGATCGGGGGGCTCACGCCCCCCGCTCGCCGGTTATGAAACTGGCTGAAGGAAAACTCCCCGCATCGGAGCGTCTGCAAAACGTGCGAGGAGCTGGGGTCGGGGTTCGACGGGAAGAACCTCCGGGTGGAAAACCCCTTGTCCACTGCCTCAAGCAGTGCCGCGCTCCTCGCGCAGGGTGGCGACGGGGAATGGGGGCGTGGAAACTGATTCACGTCGCGAGCTGGAAGCCTCAGTATTCGTGTTCCTCCCCGACGTCGGCGGCAACGGCCTGAAAGCGGCTCTTCTTCACCTGGCGGATGACGCGGCTGTCACGCTCCTGCTTGAGCTTGCTGAGCGCCGCATCGAGGGTCATGAAGCCCAGGTCGCCGTCGATGCGGTCCCGGACGCTCACCCCTCCCTGATCGCGGTCCTTGGGACCGACCACAAGCATATACGGGACCAGGTCGAGTTGCGCATCGCGAATCTTCTTTTTCACATTCGCCGACTGGCGGTCGATGGTGACGCGAAAACCCTCTCGCTGAAGGGCCGCGCGCACCTGCTCGCAGTAGCCGAGCATGTCGTCGTTGAGACCCAGGAGGCGGACCTGTTCCGGGGCCAGCCAGAGGGGGAAGGCGGCAGCGAAGTGCTCGATGAGCATCCCCACGAAGCGTTCCATCGAGCCGAAGGGGGCGCGGTGGATCATCACCGGGCGGTGCGGGGCGTTGTCCGCCCCGATGTACTCGAGGTGGAACCGCTCCGGGAGGTTGTAGTCGAGCTGCACGGTGCCGAGCTGCCATTCGCGGCCGATGGCGTCGCGGACCATGAAATCGGCTTTGGGACCGTAGAACGCGGCTTCGCCCACGGCCTCGTGAAAGTTGAGGCCGGAGGCTTCGAGGACTTCGCGGAGCGTGGACTCCGCCTGGTTCCAGAGTTCATCGGAGCCGACGTATTTTTGGGATTGGGGGTCACGGCGGGAGAGCTGAATGCGGTAATCGTCGAGGCCGACGGCGTTCAAGACGAACTTCACGAGGTCGAGCGTGTCCGAGAACTCCTGCTTCACCTGGTCGGGGGTGACGAACAGGTGGGCGTCGTCCTGAGTGAGGCCGCGGACCCGCAACATGCCGTTGAGTTCACCGGACTGTTCGTGCCGGTAGACGGTGCCGAACTCGGCCAGTCGCACGGGGAGATCGCGATAGCTCCGTGGAGCGGCCTTGAAGATCTGCACGTGATGGGGGCAGTTCATGGGCTTGAGGAGGTAGCGTTCCTGTTGCCGTTCCCAGCGGCGGAGCGATTCGATCCGGGCCTCGGGCGAGCCGCCGCGGGGATAATCGCGGAGGTCGGCGCCAAGGTCCGCGGCAGCGGCGAGGAAATCGGACTCGACCTTGTCGGTCAGGGCACCCTCCTGGAGACGGGTTTTCCAGTGGTCGACGAGCTGGCCCGCCGGATGACCAAAGAGGGGGGCAAACTGGGCGTCGCGGTAGTAGGGGAAGTGGCCGCTGGTCTCGTACAGTTCGACGCGGCCGACATGGGGAGAGTAGACGGGGGAGTACCCGCGGCGGAGGAGTTCCTGCTTGATGAAGTCCTCCAGCAGCCCGCGGACGGTGGCCCCCTTGGGGAGCCACAGGCACAGTCCCTGTCCGACGTCGTTGGAGATGGTGAACAATCCGTGCTGCTTGCCGAGAACGCGGTGATCGCGGCGTTTGGCCTCTTCCACCTGTTCGAGGTAAGCCTGGAGGTCTTTGCGGTCAAAGAAGGCGGTGCCGTAAAGCCGCTGGAGGTGCTTGCCGTCGGCCCGTCCCTTCCAGTTGCTCCCGGCGACGCTGAGGAGCTTGAAGGCCTTGATGCGTCCGGCATCGGGGATATGCGGTCCGCGGCAGAGGTCGACGAATTCCCCCTGCCGGTAGAAGCTCAGGGTGGGGTGGTCCCGGAGACCGGTTTCAATGTGTTCGGCCTTCAGTTCCTGGTGCAGGTCGCGGACGAACTGGAGGGCCTGGTTGCGGGGGAGGGTGAAGCGTTCGAACGGTTCCGCCTCCTGGATGATGGCCGCCATTTCGGCCTCGATGCGGGGGAAGTCCTCTTCCCGGATGGGGGTGTCGAGATCAAAGTCATAGTAGAAGCCGGTGGCGGTGGTCGGACCGAAGGCGAGTCCGCAGTTGGGATACAGCCGCATCACTGCGCGAGCCATGACATGGGCGCAGGAATGCCGCAGGACGGCGAGGGCGGCGGGGTCTTTGGTGGTGAGGAGCTTGAGGGGGATCGGGTCGCGAGCACTGAGTTCCTCGAGTGGCCGAGCGGCGTCGACGATCTGTTCGCCGATCTGCGCGGCGATGGTGGCCTGGGCGAGGCGATCGCTGATGGAGCGGGCGACGTCGAGGGCGGAGGCTCCGGCGGGGTACGATTTGACGGAGCCGTCGGGGAGCTGGACGTTGGGCATTGGGAGTCGAGAGTCGAGGGTGGAGGGTCGAGAAAGGCGAACGGAGGAAGGATGTCCCCCGGTTCCCGCCTGTACCGACCCTGCTGGCCCGGATCAGGTTCCGTGCCGCCGCCGGTACGAAGGGCGGCTTACTGGACGCGGAGCCTTCAGGAAGGTTCTAGGTCAGTCGAACCGGAGCGTCAATCAGGCCTCTCGGGAGTTTTCCGCGGGGCGGGGTTTTGCTCATAATCCGTCCGTCCGAGGACCGCTGCCGGGAGGCATTGATGAGCTACGCGTACACCGATCTGTCGAACATGATCGATCACTCGCTGCTCCACCCGACCTTGACGGGAGCACAGTTGGAAGCGGGGATCAAGCTGGCCGTGGCCTATGAGGTCGCCAGCGTCTGCATTCTTCCGTACTGGCTCCGGCGGTGTGCGGAGATGCTTCGCGGCAGCGGGGTCAAGGCGAGCACCACGATCGGGTTCCCCCACGGCGGGCACACGACGGCGATCAAGCGGGCTGAGGCGGAACAGGCGCTGGCCGACGGCGGCGAGGAACTCGACATGGTGGTGAACATCTCGGCGGTCCTCAGCGGCGCATGGGACTATGTGCGGCAGGACATCCGCGCCGTGATTGAACCGGCACACGCGGCCGGTCAGAAAGTGAAAGTGATCTTCGAGAACTGTTATCTTCGGGATGAGCACAAGATCCGCCTGTGCGAACTCTGCGGCGAGCTCAACGTTGACTGGGTGAAGACTTCGACCGGTTATGGGACGGGGGGGGCGACGCTGGAGGATCTGGCGCTGATGCGGAAGCACGCTCCGCCCCACGTGCAGGTGAAGGCGGCCGGCGGCGTCCGCGATCTCGACGCACTGCTGCAGGTCCGTGAACTGGGAGTCACGCGCGTCGGCGCCAGCCGCACCGCGGAGATACTGGATGAAGCCCGCCGCCGGTTGGGGCTGCCGCCGATCGCGGCGGCGGGAGCGGGAACCCAGGGGGGCTATTGAGGTCCGTTCAGCCACGGCCGGAGGAGGGGAGCGTCCGGCCGGCGGGAGCGGATCGCGGCGCGCGATGCTTCCCGCAGGAGGCTCTACGCCACGGCCCGCACCTTCCGCGGGGGAAGTTTCCAGCACGTTTCGAAGGTGACGTAGTTGATGAGCAGCGATCGCCGCTCACGGCGAATCTCCTTCTTCTCCAGGCCGTGCCAGGTGTTGTGCGCCGGTGCAAACATGTAGCCGACGTTGTGGCGGTAGGGCATGGTCTTCACGCGCCGGAGTTCCATGTCGTACAGATCGGTGCCGAGCGTCTCCGACTCGCCGTAGGGGTTGGCATAGAGGAGCATGGACATCCGCTTCTCCTGGATGTCCTTGTGCGGTTCGAGCCAGAAGCCCTGCCGGTCGCAGATGACCTCCATCCGCAGGTAGCAGCCGTCCATGGCCCGTTCGAGCTGGTGCTCGATGCATTCGATGGTCTCGCGGGAGAGGAGGTCTTCGACGAGCTGCGTCAGGGCGGGGAACTGGTGCGCATTGTCGCGGGTGACGTAGCAGCGGGTGTTGGCGTTCCGGGCGGTCCCGCCGGCGTCTCCCGCGCGGGTGCCGTCGTAGACGCGCGGCACGTCGGGGATGAAGGTCCCGCAGACCTCCGCCAGCATCGCCGCGGTGAGGGGCTGTTCGATCAGATAATGGAGGAACGGCCGGTCGAAGCGGGTGGTGGTCTGTTGCAGGGCCTGGCGCAGGCTCATGGGTCACCTGAGGTGTTCGTGGATGAGGGTGGCGATCAGTCCCGTGCGATCGGGAGAGGCATAAGACCAGTGGTCCAGTTCGCCCAGGAAGGGGCGGGTGATGCCGGCGTTCTCAAAGGAGTGGTGAAAGCGACGGAACCGGCGGGCACAGCGGCGTTCGCTGAGGTGGAAGACGTACAGCGGCTTTTGCGTGGCGGCCGCCTCCGAGACCATCGACACCGAGTCGCCGGTCACAATCAGATGCGAGGCGAGCGCGAGGATCGGCAGGTAGGGGTTCTCTCCGACACCGGTCCAGACGTAGTGTTCCCGCCCGAACTGGTGCTGGAGGCGTTCCAGCACTTCCGCCGGCGTGCGCCGGGAGGGGACGATCGCCAGCGCGACCTGATGTCGACGGACCACTCGCTGCAAACGCTCAATCAGGCACTCGATGTCGGCAGGGTGATAGGCGTAGTACTTGTTGGGTCCGCCCAGGACAACTCCGACAAATGGAGTGCGGAGACCGCTCATGGCAGCGGGGAGACCGCGGTCGGCAGCCGCCCGCAACCGGGCGGGGGTGACGTGGTGGACCGCCCCCAGCGAATGGATCACGTTCGCCCCCGTCAACTCGTCATGCGCGGGAGTGACGATCAGGTCGAACAGCCGGGTCGGAAGGCGGGGGTCCTGGATGTGCACCGTAAAGACCCGCGAACCGAACCGCCGCTTGAGAGCCAGCGAAGCGACAATCGCCTGTCGGCCGCAGGAGATTACCAGCCGCGGCGGAACATCGGGATGCATCAGCCGCGGATCGGTGAAGACGGCGTTCCAGGGGGGGACGAACCCGGGCCACATCAGGCAGAACGGCCACCGCAGGACAACGCGGTGATGCACCATCGGATAGCCGACCGCTTCGGCCAGACCACGGGCCTGGCTGACCATGCCGGCCGCTCCCTCGGTGAGGGTCCAGCAGACGGCAGCGGCGGGGCTGGCGGCGGGGGACATCTCCGCCGGCCGCGGGTCGGGATAGGTCTCGGGGGCCAGTCGCGGCCATGCAGGAGCAGCGCGGCGCGGACGGAGGCCGGCCTCCGCCGTTTCGCTGATTCGGAACCGTTTCGGTACCGCCGTCATAGGGCATCCCTGCCTGGAATATCCGCCGGCGCCTCCTCCCGCGCGGGGGAGGAACGGTATCCCCCGATCGGCCGAAGTGTCAATATCGACCGCGCGGCGGTCGCAAACCGAACACCGGTGCCGATCCGGGGATTGCAGGGGCATCGAGCGAGGCGGGTTGCCGGGAACCGCCCGGAGCACCCGATTTCGGGCAAAGTGGTCAGGCGGGGTGGCAGGGGCCGGACGTTCAGCACCACCGCTCCCCGCGGTGGGAGCGTGGGGACGCACCCTGGGAGGCATGCCCTCCCTCCCGCGGCGCGGGCGACCAGCCGCGAAACTCCCCCGGCGTTACACCGGCTCGGCGTCGAAGGGGTTTTGCGCCGGGGCGAACTGGCAGAGGACAATCCCCAGCTCGTACAAGAGCACGAGCGGAAACATCATCAGCAACATGCTCATGGGGTCCGCTGGCGTCAGGACCATGGAGAGGAAGGCAATCACCAGCACGGCCAGCCGCCGCTTCTCCCGGTATGCCTCCACGTTGAAGATCGAGATGGCTGTCAGGAACCGCATCACCAGCGGCAACTGGAAGCTGATGCCAAACATCAACGGCAGCATGACGGCGAAGCTGACCCACTCCGAAAGGCGGATCTGCGGGGTCAACCCCATCGCCAGGTTGAAACTGAGCAGAAAGTCCAACACGTAGCGGAAGACCCAGCGATAACAGAACACCACCCCCGCCAGAAACAGCACCAGGCTCAAGGCGCCGAACAGATACACGAATTTCCGTTCGTGTTTGTACAGTCCCACCGCCACAAACATCCAGATCTGATAGAACACCCAGGGGCTGGCCAGGACCAGGCCGGAGATCAGCGCGACCTTCAGGTAGGTCATAAAGGCTTCCTGGACATTGAGCGTCACGGGGCGAGACATTTGCTCCGTGGTTCCCTGCCAGGCGCGGAAGACGGGGGACTTGAGCACCAGCGAAAGGGGGTGTTCCTGTAACTCCGGGGGAGGCTCCGGGAATGCCTCCGGGGCGGCGGCATGAAGCTGACGGATCAGATCGTGGGCGTTGATCTGAACCGTGATCTGGTCCCCCTCTGCCGCCAGTGTTGCTCCCTGTCCTCCGGAAGACTTCGAGTCGCCCGGAGCCTGAGTCTCCGGCGGCGGTTCATCAAAACCCCACTGCTGCTTGATCCAGGACCACAGGCTGGCGGGTTTGGTTTGCAGATCATCCTGAACCGCCACCTTCTGGCCGTACTTCTTGAGGGCGGTATCGATCGGCTGCCGCAGCACTGCCACAATGTCGTTGCCGTAGTACAACGTCCCCAGCGTGCAGAGGACGTAGCCGAGAATCGCCTTGAACAGATGCAACCGCAACTCTTCGAGGTGCTCCCCGAAGGTCATGGTGCTGTCATCAAACAGGTCGTGCGAAGCGGCCGGCATGGTGAACCCCACAGCAAAGCAACGGACAAAACACTCCCCGCAAATCCATCGACGGGGGAAGGCCGGCGGCGGGCGAGTCACCCCCCTCGGCCGGTCTCCAGAGCCGGCTCGATTGCGCCTGGCCGTCAAGAGCAGCGTCCGCCGCGTCGACCCGTGTGCGACAGGCCCGTGGGGCAGACACCTTTATTCTATCGAGCGGCGGAGGCGACGCAATCACGCTGACCGACCCTCACAGGGCCTGCGCATTGTTCATACCGGCGGGAGATCGCTGTCTGAGAGGACCGCTCGGTCACCGCTGGCAAACCAGCCGGCGAACGGGCGGTGATCGCCAAGCTTGAACAAAGCGCTCGCCCTGCCAACCCCCAAATCCCCAGCTCTGGAAACGCCTCAGCGATCCACCCGGGCGGAATCGACGACGTCCACCTCTTCGTGCATCGTCTCCAGCATCTTGTCAGTGCTGTCGGGGTCGATCTGACGGCAACTGTCGGTACAGAGGCGCGCGAGCTCCCGCAGTTCCCCCTGCCACTCCTCCGCGGTCGTCTGCGGAGGGGTGAGCTGTGCGAATTCCTCGCACAACAGGATCATCCGCAACAGATGGCGAAAGATCAGCCCCTCCTGTCGCGTCAGGTCGCGACTGGTGACGTACTTCTGAAAGTCGCCGTGGAAGTCGAGCACGTCCCCCACCACCCACACGGCCGTCGTTCGCAGGCCGCTGACGCCGGGATATTCCGAATCGAACAGCATCCGCAGCTTGTCGGCCAGGGGGATGGCGAACCGCCGCTGGGGGCCGCCGAATCTCTTCTGAGGGTCGTCTTCCTCGGCAAAGGATTTGGGGTAGAGGTCGTCCAGGGTGGCCAGCCCCCGGCGGACCACTTCCTCATCGAGCCAGCCGCGCGCCAACGGACCGGGCGGGAGGCGGTCTGGCGGGGGGACGCGCACCTGCGGTACAAGCGAACTGGGGAGTTCCAGCACGCTCTCCAGCGCCTGCACCCGCTCCGCACGATCGGCAGGCCCGAGGAGATCGACCAGAAACCGGCCGTAGAGCGGATTGACGCTGCGAAACAGGAGCAGGTCGCTGAGGGCTTCGTGGGGATAGGCGCGGTCAGGAAAGTAGGCCGGGGGAGATGCGGGAGCAACGTCGGCGCTGCGGTCGCCGACGAGTCGGGCCGCCGCCGCGGAGAGTGTTCCCCCCGGGGTCACGGGCGTGGCCGCCGACGTGAGCGCTTCCTGAAGCAGCACCCCGAAGTGGCCAGGGGGGGATGGGACGGCGCCGGCCGACTTCGCCGGTGATGCGGGGAGGTTATGGGCGGGTGTTGGCCCCTCGGCTCCGCCGGATTTGACCGCCGTGCGCGTCTCGGACTCAGCATCCGGCGAGTCGTCCGCCAGGACGCCGGCGCCGAATTCGTCGTCGGCCACCCATTCCTCGTCCTCCGCCAGCTCGCCGACCTCTCCGGCGGCGCGGGGAGGGACGAGGGGGCCGCGCGCGGTGCGCAGCTCCGCGGGGGGTGGTGGCTGGAGGTCGATGTACCCCCCCGCCCAGAGGGTGAGCAGCATCTGCTGAAGCTGCGCTTCCGCCCGGACGTGCCCGGCGGCGTCGAGCATCCGCTTGCGGACGAACTCCCGCAGTCGCGCCACCTCTGGAGAAAGCGTCAACAGGTAGGCGAGCAGCCGCCACGGCAACTCGCCGCGGCTGGCAAGTTTGGCGGGGGGGGATTCGACCAGCTTGTGAAACTGCTGCTCGGTCCAGTACTGGACCCCCTCGCGGCGCTTGGGCATTTTTTTCTTGAGCTGTTTTTTGGCGCGGAGGAGCTGGGGATCTTTCGCATCCTCGGGAATCTGGTCGTACTGCCGTTTCCAACGCACGAGCTTGACGTCGTCCTCGTGGGCGAGGGCATAGACGTGCCCTTCCGTATCGAACTGCGGTCGCCCGGCGCGACCGAACATCTGATGGGCGCTCGACGGGTCGATCAGCTTCTGCTTCCCCGGGGGTCCTTTCATCAGCGACGTGAGAACGACGGACCGGGCGGGGAGGTTGATCCCCGCGGCGAGGGTCTCCGTACAGACGCAGACGGAGAGGAGCTTCTGCTGAAAGAGTTCCTCCACGCGGCGGCGGTACTTGGGGAGCATCCCCGCGTGATGGACCCCCACACCGCGCAACAGGATCGGTTTGAGCTTCGGCCCGACGCCGAGCGACCAGTCCCAGCGGTCGATGGCCGCCGCCAGTGGCTTTTGCTGGCCGTCTGCCAGCAGCGCCTTCCCCTTGAGCAGTTCGGCGACAGACCAGCATTCTGCACGGTTGAAGCAGAAGACGAGCGCCGGCGTGCGGCGGGTCTCATCCGTGCCCTCGGCCATCGTTTCGAGCAGTTCCGGCAGCAACTGGTCGCCGACCCAGTGGAAGGAGAGAGGGACCTTGCGATCGGTGCTCTGCACGATCTCCACGCGTCGTCCGTGACTGGAGCGCAGCCAGAGGAGGAAGTCGGCCGTATTGCCGACCGTCGCCGAGAGCAGCAGCAGCCTGACGTGTCTGGGGAGGAGTGCGAGCGACAGCTCCCACACGACCCCGCGTTCAGGGTCGTTGAAGCTGTGGAACTCATCCATCACGACGGCGGAGACATGGTGAAAGTCGAACGCCTCGGGGTGCAGCAGGCGATTGAGCAGGATTTCCGCCACGACGACGAGGATGCGGGCGTGGGGATTGACGCGGCGGTTGCCGGTGACGAGGCCGACCTCCTGGGGGGAAAATCCCCAGCGGACGGCGGCCGCCTGCATCTCGCGGAACTTCTGTTCCGTCAGCGCGATGAGGGGCGTCGTGTAGTAGGCGACCTGCCCGGTGTGCAGGGCCTCGAACAGAGCCGCCTCGGCGATGATCGTCTTGCCGGTCCCCGTGGGAGCGCAGACGAGCACCCCCTCCTCCGAGGAGAACCAGGCCAGCAGCGCCTCTTCCTGCACGGGGTAGGGGTCGAAGGGGAGGGCATCGAGATACGCCGAGGCGAGGTCGTCACGAGAGGGGGCGTCCATGAGCGGCGGGCCGGGAACACCTTCGGGAAGGGAGGGACTGAGGCCCCCGCGAGGTCGCAGCGGTCACGGGGAATACAGGTACGGCGTCTGGCGGACTCCGCCGGGGAGTTCGGCCGCGGACATCTGCTCTGCCAGGAACCGGGCCAGTTCGTCGGCCGTGAGCCGCAGATCGCGGTCGACGTCGGCGGCGCCGCGGAAGGCTTCGGCAAGGAAGTGGGCGAACACCCCGTGATTCCGCTCCGGCCAGTCGTGCCCGCGCTGCTCCGCCCCGGCGGCCCCCAGGATGCGGGTCGTCTTGGGGGAAACCGACAGGTGGGAGAGCAGTTCCGGCAGCGGAGGCTGGCGGGCCAGATCGGGCGCGTTCCCCGCGTGAACGACATCCAGTAACAGCAACTTGTCCTTTGCCGGGCAGAGTTCCAGCCTCTCGATCAGCTCATCGAGCGGTAGCCCGGCCGCCGCCATGTTCTCAAACTGGAAATCCTTCAGGGCGAGGTAGACCTTGCCGTCCTCGCCGAGGTAGGCATGTCCGAAGACAGCCACGATCACCTGCGTGCTGCGGCCGACGCGCTTCAGTTCCTCCTCCAGTGTCTGCCGCACTTTGGACATGTTCTGGTCCATCAGGTTGAGCAGCCAGGGGGGATCAAAGGCATAGTGGGAGACGAGCACGTCGTAGAGGAGCTGGCCGTCTTCGGTGGCGTAACGGAGCTCGCTGAGGTCCCGATCGTTGTAGGCCCGCGTGCTGAGGATCGCTCCCCAGCGGTCGTGGCGGGAGGGGCGGACGGCGTCCACCGCCCCCGCCTGCAATACGGAACCCTCGCGGGGACTGTAATGGACCGTCACGCGGTCGAACTCCGGCCGCAGGTCTTCCAGCCGGGCCGGCTTCAGACCGAGCGTGATGGGACAGTCGGGGCTGACCAGCAGATTCAGGTGTTTCCCCCCCACGTCGGTTTGCACGGTGAGCAGGCCGCGGGAGGGGTTGACGGCAATGACTGCGCCGGCGGCCCGCTCCAGATTGCGCGTGACGACGATCTCGTAGGCATGAGTGTCGGCGGTGAGCTGGGCGTAGTCCCCCGGCTGAAGCTCTTCCGGCCGCAGGGGCTCTCCGGTGGCGAGACGGAGCCGGGTGGTCTCGTCCAGCGTGAACTGCCGCAGCGGCCCGTCGGGCATGCCCATGTGCGCAAAGAGCCTTCCGGCCGCCGGTTCGTAATGATCGATGTAGGCTTTCAGCCCCTGTTCGCGTCGCCAGGCGCTGAGGGCGGCGGCGATGGGCCCCCGCCGTCCGGCTGGATCGAGCAGGTGCGTCACCTCCACGCGGTCATCCGGACGCAACTGATTGAGGATGGTCGGTTGCCCGTTGAGCTGCAACTCGGCGCGCGGGGGGACATACAGGTCCAGATCGGCGCGGACTTTGCCCTCCGTGATGGCGACGGTCACGCGTCCGTCGGCGGTGTTGACGTGCTTGACCAGCCCCGGGCTGACGATCGGCCGCGCCACGACCAGGTTGATCACCTCGCCGCCGGTCTCGGGATTGCGGGTCCGCTCGATCTCGATCCACGATCCCGGTTCGATCTCCCGGGGGAGGATGTAGCGGGGCTGCTCGCCCGGCTGAATGAGCTTGATCCGCGAGGCGTCGGTGAGGACCAGCTCGCGGGGAAGGCCTTCGATGGGATCCTCATACTCCAGGGATTTCCGCGTGGCGTCGACCGAACGGACGATGCCGACTTTGTTCTGCGCCCGCTCCGGCCCCGGGGGCCGATGCTCCGGCAGGAACAGCATCGCCAGCGACAGCAGCAGCGACGCTGCAAACACACCGATCAGCATCAGCCGTCGCTTGCGCTGCGGGTCGACCGGCTCCTCGATGGGCTCCTGCTCCTCGCCGGTCTTGACGATCTTCAGATCGATGTGCAGATCGGAGAGGGCCTCGTCGGCAGTCTGGTACCGCTTCGAGCGATCCTTCTCAATCAGGCCGTGGATGACCGTGGCCAGGTCCTCGGGGACGCCTTCGAGCACGCGGTGGATGTCGGGGAGGCGGCGGTCGGCGGCGGCATGCCACATCATCCAGGCCGCCTGCCTGTCGCGGGCGAACGCCGAGAGCCCCGGAAAGAGCTGTTCGAAGTGCTCCGTCCCGCACATCAGTTCATAGGCGGAAAAACCGAGCGAGTACAGGTCGCTCTGCGGGCCGACCTCCCCAAACTCCTCAGACACGACCTCCGGGGCGATGTACTTGGCCGTCCCCTTCAGCAGACTCCCCTCCTCATCGCTGACGCGGCGGGCGAAACCGAAGTCGCCGAGCTTCACCCGCCGGCGATGGTCGATCATCAGGTTGGAGGGCTTGATGTCGCCGTGAATGATCCCCCGCGCGTGCAGATACTTGAGCGCCCGCAAACAGTGGGCAATGGTGGTCTTGAGGGATTTCAGGTCCATCTGCCGCCCCTGAAGGCGGTCTCGCAGGTTGGCCTGCATCAGCTCCATCACCAGCCAGCCCCGCTCCCGCACGATGTCGAAGATCGTGACGATGTTGGGATGCTGGAGCGACGCCAGGAGCTGCGCCTCGGCCCAATAGCGTTCCAGCAGCTTGGGATCAGCCAGGAACTGCTGGTGAATCTGCTTGATGGCCACCTCGCGGCCCAGCTCGCAATCCTTCGCCCGGTACACCGTGGCATAACTCCCGGCGCCGATCTTTTCGAGAATCTGGTACCGGTCGTCGAGCTTCACGCCACGGCTCCGCAACATTCAGACAGGCGGTGCAAGAAAGTGCGACCAATTATCGTGAGCCGCGGGGGAGAACGGAAGTCCGGCCGGTCAGCCGTTACAATCTTCCGTTCCATGACCCACCGACGGTGGTGGTTCTCCCTGACCTGACCAGTCTGCCGCGGATGTCCGCCCCCTCTCGCCCTCGGATCGTCTCATCTGCCAATGGTCTGGCCGCCACGCGCCGGGCCTATGAACTGCTGGCCGCGGGTGCCGATCCGCTGGATGCCGTCGTGGCCGGAGTGACCCTCGTCGAGGACGATCCGGAGGACCTGACCGTCGGCTACGGCGGCCTCCCCAATGAAGAGGGGGTCGTTGAGCTGGACGCCGCCGTGATGCACGGTCCGACCCACCGGGCTGGCGCGGTCGCGGGCTTGCAGAACGTCCGTCATGCCGCGCGGCTGGCGCAACTGGTGATGGAACAGACGGATCACATGCTGTTGGTGGGGGAGGGGGCCCGCCAGTTCGCCCGGGCACAGGGGTTTCCGGAAGAGAACCTGCTGACCGACAAAGCCCGCAAAATCTGGCTGTATTGGAAGCAGACCCTCTCGACGCGGCATGACTGGATTCCGCCCCCCGTCGAGCAGCTCGATCCCGCGGTGATCGAGTTCTTCCACCTCCGCGACGATCACGATCCCCCGCCCCCCGGAGCGCCACTCGCCGGGCCGGCGGCGCGCGACAACCGTCCCGGCACGGGAGCGGGCTTTCCCCGCAGCGAGGCCGACCATCCCCCCGCGGCGACCCACCGTCCGACGGGCACGATCCACTGTGCGGCGGTGAGTCTCGCCGGGGACCTCGCCGGCGTGACCAGCACCAGCGGGCTGGCCTTCAAGATGCGCGGCCGCGTCGGCGATTCGGCCATCATTGGGGCCGGCCTGTACGTCGACAACGCGGTCGGTTCGTGCGGCAGCACGGGACGCGGAGAAGCGAATCTCCGCAATGTCTCCTCCTATGGAGCGGTGGAACTGATGCGTCAGGGGGCGTCGCCGGCGGAAGCGGGTCTGGAGATGTTGCGGCGGATCGTCGCTCAGACGACTGAACCGCACCTGCTGCGCTCCGACGGCCGCCCCAATTTCGGACTGAAGCTGTATCTGTTGAGCAAGACCGGCGAGCACGCCGGCGTCTCGCTGTGGGGACCGGCGAACTATGCCGTGATCGATGCGGCCGGGACGCGACTGGAGCCGTGCCAATGTCTGTTCGACCGGGGGACTCGTGCCACGTGACAAAGCCCGGTCCCGCCGATGAGAGTCCCGCCGACGCCGTCGGCGGGCTTTGAGAGATGCGGTCGGCGGGCTTTGAGAGACGCCGTCGGCGGGCTTGGTCAACGATCCCACCAGACGCGCGGCGGTGCGGCCGACAGCGCCTGGCGACGGACTTCAGCCAGGGCAGGAGCGTTCGCCCGTTCTGGAGCGCGGGAGACGACCGTCGCCGGCGTCAACGTCACTCCGCCCACCAGCCCCAGCATGACGCGGGCGCGGTAGACCGACGTGGCCAGGGAGTCGATCTGTTTGGGGATGGGATAAGCCGTGACAGGGGCGCGCTGGGGGTCGAGCAACAGGTCCATCGGCCATTGCAGCCGGCGACGGAGGTCTTCACGTTCCATCAGCGCCGCCAGGACAGCGAGGTCAAACACGTTCTGGAGTTCTGCGAAAACGGGTGTACTGTCGGCCAGTTCCGGGAAGTGTTCCGTAAAGAGCTGAGCGAACTTCTCGGTGGACGCCCGGGTGAAAGGGGCATCGCTCCGTTGACCGCGGCCGTCCGACCACTCCTCCTGCGCCAAAAGTTGTGCCCGCTGGCCGCGGAGATGGAACGACAACCCCGCCTCGTCGGTTTCGATCGGCTCATAACAAGGGACAAACCACCATCGCTGCAGGCTGTTCCCCTGCGGAGTGAGCAGCGACAGTTGGCTCCGCACGCCACGGACGCCGGGTGGCTCCTTTCCCAGGGCGATGAGTTTCATCCGGAAATCGGCTTCCACGAGGACTTGCCCAAAATGCGAGTCCTCGGGAACGCCGAAGATCGAGATCACCTGCCGCCCCAGAATCTCCGCCATCTGGGGATAGCGCGCCTGGGCGACGCTGCGCGGCGCGGGGGTGCTGTTCTGCCGCAGCCAGGCCTGCAAGTTCGCCAATCGCTGCGGCTCCGGATCGATCGAGCAGCCGATCTCCCCCCGACCCCCGGTTTGAGCTCCCCATCGCAGTGCCACCAGCAGATCGTCGAGTTGCAGCGGTGGTCGCCCGGTGGTGAGTCCCACCATGCGGCCGCTGGCGTCGGGAGCATACCCCTCCCCGGGACCGGCCAGAATGATGTCCCTGCGGTCGGGATCCACGAAGATGTAGTCGATCCGCTGCAAGCCATACAGATAGCGGACATCGGGCGGAAGCAGCTTGGTGGGACGCTCCGCCAGCACCCGCTCCAGCGCGCGCAACGACACCTGCCGCAGCTCGCTATATGAGATCAGGTCGGCCGGCAACTGCTCGCGGGCAAAGGCGTCCCGCCGCCGCTGGGCCACGCTGTCGGCTTCCTGCCGGGAGTATGCGGCGCGCAGCACCCCTTCGGCATCGATCGAGACACCGGCGACCTGGGCCTCGACCGGCGCCGGCCCGAAGCTCAGCCCGACGGCCAGCATTCCCAGGCGGACCAACGACAGGACCGCGGTGAGCGGGCAGGGGGGGCGACAGGCGCGGCTGTCTGGTCTGCAGGTCATCTTCGTGGCCTCAACGAGTCTCTCGGCCCCGCCTCCTCAGAAACGGCGGCGCGGCCGTCCTCTCTACAAGGGATCAACATTCGCCCCCCGAATTGACGCGGAACCGTCCGCTCCCCCGAGCGGCGACCACTCCTCCACACTCAGGACGCCTGTCAACACCACTCGCGGGACGACCAACCGCTCCCTTGATATTGTACCGAGGATTCCCGGATGAGGGCGCGGATGGGCGGCGCTGCCACAGGGACGTCGCGTGGTGGATTCCGGGAGGGTGAGCAAACCGGTCCCCGGTCGCGCCACCCGGTACGATGCCGCAACGCCTTGCAGGGAACGGGCGAAATGCCCAGAACACGCTGAACACTCCGGGAGGACGATGATGGCGATCCCACTGTTTCATCGCCGAACGATGCTCACCGGAGTGATCTTCTGGTCGCTCACGGTGCTGGCGTCCGCCGCCGAGTTCCGCTCCGACTGGGCGCGGCAGCACGACCGCATCTGGATCGGCCCGGAGTATTGGGCCAATCCTCTCGAGGACTGGCGGCTGCGGGACGGCGTACTCGAATGCACGCGCCCCGGTCCGAATCGCAACGTCCATCTCCTGACGCATCAGCTTTCCGACCAGCCGGGCGATTTTGAACTCAGCGTCCACATCGGGTTGCAGGACGTGGAGCAGGGGCAAGGATCGGTGGGGTTCGCCCTGGGCATCCGGAGCGAGTTGGGGGACTACCGGTCGAGCCTGATCCACGGTCGGCCGGCAATGGAAGCCGGCGTGAACGTCAACGGTCTGTACTTCCTCGGGCCGCCGGGGGAGCACGCCACCCTCCAGGCGGAAGTCCCCTACGGCAATGAAGGCTCGGTGCTCAAGCTCACGGGGAAATCGCTCGGCGAGGGGGAATACGAATTGACGTTGACGGCGACCGACTTCCAGACGCTCAAACCGCGGGGAGGACCGCTGACGATCCGCGTGAAGCCGGAGGGGCGTCTGGCCGGGAACATCGCGCTGGTCAACAACTTCGCCCCCCCAGCCGGCGGGGGAGATCGCGCCGCCGGCAATGGGACGAGAGCCCGGTTCTGGTTCGATGACTGGCAGGTGAGCGGCAGCAAAGTGGTCGAGCATCCGGAACAGAGCTTCGGACCGATCCTGTACTCGATGTACACGCTCAGCCGGGGCGTGATGAAGATGACCGCCCAGATGCCGCCGCTGGGACCGGAGGAGAGCCAGTCGGTCGAACTGCAAGTGCCGCTGGCGATCGCGGAGGAGCTGCGGAGAGTGAACTATTCCCTGCCGGCGGACATGCAGAGTTGTCCGCCGCCGGCCAAGGACGCGCCGCAGGACTCCCCGCTGCCGGCGGACCGCCCGGTGGCGTGGTCGACCATCGCCCGCGGGGTGATCGATCCCCTTTCCCGGACCGCCCATTTCCGTATTCCGGCCTGGCCGGCGGCAAAGGACGTTCCGTACCGGCTGGCGTACCGGATGCAGACGGTCCCGACAGCCGAGACCGGACCCGACTCAAGACCCGACGTGACCGAACATGAATGGCGGGGCGTGATTCGCCGCGATCCGGTCGAGCAGGAGACCATCTCCGTCGCCGGATTCACCGGCAACACCGATCAGGCCTTTCCCAATGCGCTGTTGGTCTCCAACGTGCAGAAGCATCAGCCCGATCTGCTGTTCTTCTCCGGAGACCAGATTTACGAGAACGTGGGGGGATACGGCATCATCCGCGAGCCGGTGCACGCGGCGACGCTCAACTATCTCCGCAAGCTCTGGCTGTGGGGCTGGGCGTTTCGCGACCTGCTCAAGGATCGGCCGTCGGTGGTGCTCCCGGACGACCACGACGTCTACCAGGGGAATATCTGGGGCGAAGGGGGCAAACCGGTTCCGGGTGGTATCGCCGACCATGCCCAGGGGGGCTTCGTTCAGCCTCCCGATTTTGTCAACGCCGTCTTCCGCACGCAGACGGGGCACCTCTCCGACCCCTTCGACCCGACGCCGATGCTCCAGGGGATCGACTGCTGGTACACCGACCTGGTGTATGGCCGCATCGGTTTCGCCATTCTCGAAGACCGCTACTTCAAGTCGGGGCCGGAAAAAAAAGTCAACACCTGGCGCGGCCGGCCGGACCACCTCAAAGACCCCAGTTACGATCTCCGCCTCCTCGACCGGCCCGGTCTGGAATTGCTCGGGCGGCGGCAGTTGGAGTTTTTGGAAACCTGGGCGGCCGACTGGCGCGGCACCGACCTGAAGTGCGTCCTCTCACAGACGATCTTCTGCAACCTGGCGAACTATCACGGCGCGCAGCAGGAATTTGTGTTTGCCGATCTGGACTCGAACGGGTGGCCGCAGTCGGGCCGCAACGCTGCCCTCGCCGCCCTGCGCAAAGGATTTGCCTTTCACCTCGCAGGGGATCAGCACCTGGCCTCGATCGTCCATCACGGAATTGACGCCTTTGGCGATGCAGGCTGGTCGTTTTGCGTTCCGTCGATTGCGGCCGGTTATCCCCGGAGCTGGCGTCCGGACGCCGAGCGGCGACCCGTCCAGAACCGTCCCCCGCCCGGCGTGCCGAACACGGGCGAGTACCTCGACGGCTTCGGCAACAAGATGACGGTCTCTGCCGTCGGCAACCCGGCTGAGCAGAACCGCCGGCCGGTGCTGGAACTCCTGCACGACAAAGCCAGCGGCTACGGTCTTGTGCGGTTCCACAAGCCGACGCGGACCATTGAGATCAACTGCTACCGACTCCTGTTCGACGCCGCCGACGAGCAACCGGGTGATCAGTTTCCCGGTTGGCCGCGCACCATCGCTCAGCGGGACAATCACGCCCGCCGTCCCACGGGCTACCTGCCGCGACTCGTCGTGGAGGGACTGACGACGCCGGTCGTGCAGGTGTGGGAACAGCAGACCGGACGACTGGTGTATGCACTGCGGCTGACCGGACCTGAGTTCTCACCCCCGGTGTTCTCCGAGGGGGAGTATGTGGTCCGCGTGGGGGAGCCGGACGAGGATCGCTGGCGCGAGGTCCGGAACCTGCGTCCCATGCCCTCGCCGCAAGTCTCCGGAACCGTGACGATCCGCTGGGAATGACGCAGCGGTGGTGCGCGGATGCGCGAGGGAAGGCCCGGCTGAGATGCCCGCCACGGCAGGGGAGGGGTGTCGGTGGGAGAGAAGCCCATCCGCCAGAGACTCCGGAAAACTGAGCAATTGTCCAGATGGGGAGTGCCGCACGCGGGCCCAGACCGCTGAAGGACGCACCATCGCTGCGAAGCAGGCGCATCAACATATGAGAACCTCTTCTCTCGTTGTCGTCCGCCTGACGCGGGAATCGGAAACTCGAACATCCGCCAGACTCAGACCTTCGGCCCAGGCGGAGTTCGTTGCTCAACGTCAGGGTACACGCCTTGCGGAATGGGGACGTGCTGCGACTTGCTGCGGAACTCTCGTCGCACGTGAGGCGAGGGTTGTCAGCAGTCGCAGAAACGGAGTGACACCAGCGGGCGTGAACTTTGCGGGTCAGGAGGTCAATCATGCAGTCTCGCAAGGAATTCCTGGGTCAGATGGCGGCGGGTCTGGCGGTCGTGACGGCTGCCGCGTTCGGGGCCTCGCCCCTCTTTGGGGGGGATGTCTCCAGTCCGGCGGCACTGGCCGCGAACGTCCATACCGGCGTGTTCGTCAGTGCGGACCCGGAAGGGAAGGGCTTCACCATGCGGGATGACGCCGGCGTGACGCATAAGCACACCCTGGCGCCTGACGCGAAAGTGACCGATCCCGAGGGCAAGCCCTGCAAGATCACCGATCTGAAGGCCGGCCAGAAGATCGAGGTCACCACCAAGGATGGCGACTCGACGATCGCCCTCAAGCTGGCCTGCGTCACCTGATCTCGCCGGGGAGCCATCGTCTCACACCACGAGGTTCAGTGCTCGTCTGTGTCCCATCATGGTCGAGTGCTGAAGGCGCCGAGGGGAGCCGCGCTCGTCGCGGCTCCCCGTGTTGTTGCTGGACGGCGCCGCGGCGGAGAGAATCGATCGACGCTCCCCCGGTCCTCTCTCCTGCGCCGCCGCCATGCCTGTGCCACTCCTCCGTGTTGGTCTGGTCTGCACTTTGATCTGTGCGGCGTCTGCCTCCGGGCTGTTCGCAGCAGTGGTGAAGTCGCCGGAGGAACTGCATCAGCGGCTGCGGACTGCGCAAGCGGGAGACGTGATCGCGCTGGCCGCCGGCCAGTGGCGGGACGTTGATCTCGTCCTGGAGGCTCAGGGACGTCCCGATCGCCCGATCATCATTACCACCGAGCGGCCGGAAGGGACGATCCTCACCGGCCGCTCCCGCGTCCGGGTGGGAGGCGAATACCTGGTTCTGTCCGGCTGGCTGTTCCGCGAGGCGTGGTTTCCCGGCGCCCTGCTGGAGCTGCGCCGCGACAGCCGGCGGCACGCCGCGCATTGCCGGATCACCGAGTGCGCTTTCATCGACTGCAATCCTCCGGACGGCTCGGGCGACGAAGGGAAGTATCTGTCGCTCTACGGCCAGCACCATCGCGTGGACCATTGTTACTTCGCCGGCAAGCGATCACGGGGGGCGACGCTGGTGGTCTGGCTCGATGACGAAACGTCCGGACGCCACCAGATCGACTTCAATCATTTTGGTCCGCGGCCGGAGCTGCGACAGAACGGCGGGGAGACCATCCGCATCGGCGACAGCCAGACCTCCCTGTGGTCGGCCAGATGCGTCGTCGACTCCAATCTCTTCGAGGAGTGCAACGGCGAGGTGGAGATCATCTCCAACAAATCGTGTGAGAACATTTACCGGCACAACACGTTCCGCCGCTGCGCCGGAACGCTCACGCTCCGCCACGGCCATCGCTGCCTGGTGGAGGGGAACTGGTTCTTGGGCGAAGGGGCCCGCAACACGGGGGGCGTGCGGATCATCGGCGAGGGACACCGGGTCGTCAACAACTACTTCGCCGATCTGGAGGGTCGCGACGCCCGCGCCGCAGTCTGCGTCATGAGCGGGCTGATCGATTCTCCGCTTCACGGCTACTCGCCCGTCGCCGGAGCAACCATCGCCTTCAACACGCTGGTCAACTGCCGGGAGTCGCTGGTCATCGGCTACGGAGACAAAGATGTGCAGGCGAACGCCCCTCCGCGCGAGTGCGTGATCGTCAACAATCTGCTGGTCAGTCGCCGCGGCCCACTCGTCCGCCTCGTCACCCCTCCGGAGGGTTTCCGCTGGAGTACCAATCTGCTGCACGGTGCTGCCAGCGGCCTGACCGATGAGCACGGGCAGATTCTCGCCGAGCCGCGGCTGACAGCCGCGAGCGACGGAACGTTCCGACCGGGAGCGGACAGCCCCGCCCGCGGGGCCGCGGACGACCGTGTCGTCGCCGTTGCCGACGACATCGACGGACAGAGACGCACCGCTCCCTGGGACGTCGGCTGCGACCAGCTCTCCGGAGAACCGGTCCTGTTCCGTCCCCTCACGAGCACCGATGTCGGACCCTTCTGGATGCGGAGGCGCCCCGAGGAACCCCGGCAACCATAAGCCTCAGCATCCCCTGCCGGGAAAACGGCGTCGCGTCCGCTACCCCGCAGCACTGCTGCTGCGAACCTGTCTCACGACGCCGATCAGCAGCGTCAGCACGGTCAGCGGAATCACAAACAGCCCCATCCAGAGGGCAAAGGAACTTCCGGTCGCAGGGGCTGAGACTGCCAAAACCAGGTAGACCACGTAGGCGGCGTAGTAACCGAGAAAGACCAGCCCTTCCCAGCGGTCGATGCAGTGCCCCGTGAAGAAGACCGGCAGACAGGCGACAGCCGTGGCGATCATCACGGGAATGTCGAAGTTCAGGACGGCCTGCGAGACGGCGACGCCTTGCGGAGCGACCGCGGCGGAGACCCCCAATACGCCCAGGATGTTGAAGAGATTGCTCCCCACCACGTTGCCCACGGCGATATCCCGCTCCCCCTTGATGGCCGCCAGCACAGAGGTGGCCACCTCGGGAAGCGACGTCCCCGCTGCGACGAGGGTCAGACCAATCACCAGTTCCGAGACTCCTAGCGCCCGGGCAATCTCCACGGCCGCTCCGATGAACAGCCGCGAGCCTCCCACCAGCAATCCCAGTCCCGCCGCCACCTGAACGATGTTCCAGAGGAGGCGAACCAGCGACGCCGCAGCGGGGGCCGGTCCCAGCGCCTCGGCATATTCTGCTTCCACCTCCGGCGGTTCCTTCGGCCCAAGTCGCACCACCCACAGGGTGTAGGCAATTAATCCCGCCACAAACACCAGACCATCCAGACGCCCCAGGACTCCATCCCAGCCCAGCACCGCCACAAGGATGGACAACCCGATCATCAGCGGGACATCAAACCGCACGAGTTGCTGCGCCACCACCAGCGGCGTGATTACGGCCGACATCCCCAGAATGAACAAGACGTTGAAGATGTTGCTTCCTACGACGTTCCCCACCGCAATATCAGCCTGTCCCTGCAGGGAGGACTGCACACTGACGACCATTTCTGGCGCACTCGTCCCGTACGCCACGACGGTCAATCCCACGACCAGCGGAGAAACCCGCATCGCCAGCGCCAGGGCAGAGGCCCCCCGCACCAGTAACTCCGCCCCCACCGTGAGCAGAACCAGCCCGGCCAGCAGCAGCAACAGCGACACTTCGGACGCCTCGTGAGAGAAGAGAGGGCGATCAACGATCGTTACAATGGGAAAGGCGGCAGCCGGCGTCAAGCCATCCCTGTGCGCCTATTCCTCTGCCGGAGGCACGTCCGCCGGGGGAGCTTGGAGGGTGTACCGCAGCCGGATCTCCCCCTGGCAGCACTCGCAGGGCTTGATCTCATACATGGGGATCGAGCAGACGTCGCACCAGTAGTCGGTGAACTGGGGGCGGCCGGCGTCGTCATACGTGAACACCATCAAGGGCTGCAAATACCCGATGTCGTCCCGGCGCGTCGCCACTAGCGCCACACGGCGGTCGCGCAGACGCGGGTCCTGGTAGAAGGCCCGCCCCCGCCAGTCGGCCAGAATGGGGATGAGCTTCCCCCCTTCCGTTTCGAGCACCATGTGCCCCGCCGTCTCCGGACCGCTGGCAATGCCGCGGCGCTGGAGCGCCTCGCTCAGTCGCACCACGCGGCCAGTATAGAGCTTTCGTGGGACGGTGGTCTGACGCGCCTCCCCATCGCGGGGGGACAACGCCTCCTGAGCGACCCCCACGGCCACCGCCCCGACCGCCGCCAGGACGACAGCACACAGGGAACTCCGGCACTGGCGGCAACGCGTCACCGTCTAACCCTCCGACTTGCCGACCACGACCACCCGCACCGGCAACGGACCCCGCTCCGTCCGGATGTTGACCTGCAGAATCCAGAACTCGCGTCCGGCATCATGAGTCAAGCTCGGTTCCTCCGACGGGGTGGAGACCGGCTGCAGGGAAAAGATCGCCGGATGCGTGGTCCCGGAGGCCGCCGCGCTCAACTCGTGCAACTTCTGGACGTCGGTGATCGTCCCCGGGTCCTCGTCCTGGGCCGCCGGAATCGCCACCAGAAAATCGGCCAGTTCGCTGGTGCCGATGTGGTTGCCGTCCATCGGTTGGCGGCCGTAACGCAAGGTATAGGTTCCGGCCTCGATGGCGTTGCCGCGGAAATCCGTCAGACCGGACCGCCGCGGCACCTGCACCACGCCCACGAGTTGACCGGGCGTAAAGGGATACTTCACCGCCGCCGTGGGCCGGAAGTCCGCCGCCACTGACAGCGGAGCGATCTGCCACAAGTCGCACAGCGGCCGCCGCGGACCGTGGATGCGGATGCCTTCCGGCAGGACGCGGGCGGCCACCGCCGCCGACAACCCCTCCGGAGGCGTGGCGATCTCTTCCAGTCTGTACTCGTCAGCCGCGGCGGCGATCGCCCCCCCCGCGACCCACGCCAGCATTCCAGGCATCAGGATGCGCAACATGTTCGACATGGTATCTCCCTGGTGATGCTCTCCGTCCGCCCTGGACGAGGGGGAGCGAAGCCTTGGGCCATCTTTGCGATTCGCTTTCCAGCCACTTCGATTGGTACTGATCGATGGTGACAAGTCAAGGCCGTTGCCAGGTCGTTGGCCGTGCGCAGCGGCATCAGCGCCTCCCGATCTGTTGCCTGACGCCGTGGGATTCCTCACACTGCGTTCGCACCTTGGATCAGATTCGACCGGTTCGGGAGAAAGAGAATGCGCCCGCTCTGTTCCCTCCTTGTCGCCGCGCTGGTGTGTCCGGCCCTCGTCTGTGCGGCCGATCCCGTGGTGGAGGTCGCCGTCCTCACGGACCAGAACTGGAATCAGTTCGTCCCGCCGGGGAAGGAGGTCGACGCCATTGTCGGCGACATCGTGCTGCGGAACGCCTACGTCACGGCGGTCATCGCCCAGCCGACACCCTCGCGGCACGCCAACATGACCGTCCAGGACGTGGCCGGCTGTCTGATTGATCTGGCGGCTCGTGAGTCCCCAGCCGACCAGCTCGCCTGCTTCTACCCCGGCAGGAAGCAGTTCGCCTTCCGCCACTGGTCAGTCTCCGGAGACGGTGAACCGCTCGAGTGGCGCGACGATCTGGCCTTTCGCGGGAAGTCCGCCGCCGTGGTCGTTACCGCCGCCGGCGCCGAAGATCGTCCGGACGTCACCGTGACCTACGCGCTCGGCTTGCACGACCGCGTCCTCCGCGTCGCCACGGAATTCACGAATCGCACGGAGCGGCCGCTCACCGTACCGCTGGCGGATGACCTGCGGCTCGACGGGGGGAAAGAGGACATCCACCGCACCCCCAACGGAATCGTGGAGCGATTCGTCATCGCCGACCGGTACTGGGGCCAGACCTACGGCGTCGAGGGGGAGCGGAGACGGATGCAGGTCAACAGCGATACCCGCACCGCCACGCTCAAGTACATCGATGCCCAGGAGCACGACTCGGTGGTGATCGAGCCGGGCCGTTCCGCGACATTCACCCGCGCCATCGCCGTCGGTCCGACGGCCCTGCACGTACTGGATGCTCTGGCCCACACGGCCGGAACCACCGCCACTCCCGTCCTGCTGGCGGTCCGGGATGGCCAGGGGCGGCCGGTGGAGGGGGCCGACGTCGATGTCTCTCACGCAGGTCAGCTCGTCGGCACGCTGCGCACCGATTCTCGCGGGGAAACGCGGGCACCGATCCCGCCCGGCGAGTATGCCCTCGCCGTGCGGTTCAACGGCGCCGTGGTCCGCGCCGGAGAGCGGCTCCTCGTGCAACCCGCCATCGACCAGCAGCAGTCGCTCCTCTTGGGCGACTTCACGCCGGGGACCGTGGAGGCGGAGATCACTGATGGGGAGGGGCGCCCAGTCGCCTGCAAAGTGGAGTTCCTGCCGCGGGGGGAAACGCCCCGGCCCGACTTCGGACCCGTCACGGCCGAGTTCGCCGTCAAGAATCTCCGCTACGCACCCGACGGAACCTTCACGCAGAGTCTGCACCCCGGCACGTACGACGTCATCATCAGCCACGGACCCGAGTACGACGCCGTCTTCACCTCGATCACGGTGGAGGCAGGGCGCACCGCCAGGCTCACGGCGCGGCTGCCGCGGGTCGTCGACACCACCGGCTGGGTCAGCAGCGACTTTCACAGTCACAGCTCCCCCTCCGGGGACAACACCTCCAGCCAGTTGGGACGGGTCGTCAACCTGCTCTGCGAACACATCGAGTTCGCTCCCTGCACCGAGCACAACCGCGTCAGCACCTACCAGGACCACATCGACCGTCTCAAGATCGGCCGGCGGCTGGCGAGTTGCAGCGGCATTGAGCTGACCGGCAAGCCTCTGCCGCTCAATCATCAAAACGCCTTCCCGCTCCGCCATCACCCCCACCGGCAGGACGGCGGGGGGCCTCAAACGGCTGACGACCCCCAGACCCAGATCGAACGTCTCGCCCTGTGGGACGACCGCAGCGAAAAGCTCCTCCAGCAGAATCATCCTGATATCGGCTGGCTGTTCTATGATCGGGACGGCGACGGCCGGCCCGACGGCGGTTTCTCCGGCGCGTTCGGTTTTATGGACGTCATCGAGATCCACCCCATCGACGCCGTCTGGCATTTCACCGCTCAGCGGCAGCCCACCAAGGACTGGAGCAACCGCGTCTTTCACTGGGTCCAGCTCCTCAATCAGGGTTACCGCATCCCCGGCGTCGTCAACACCGACGCCCACTACAACGATCACGGGTCCGGCGGTCTGCGGAACTGGCTCCAGTCTCCCACCGACGAGCCGGGGGAGATCAAGGTCCTCGACATGGTGCACGCCGCCGAACAGGGACATCTCATCATGTCCAATGGCCCCTTCCTGAAAGTCTTCGCCCGCACGGGGGAAGAGGGGAGAGGAGTCACCGCCGGCGGAGAGCTCGATGTCTCGGCAACGGGAAAGGCCTTCGCGCTGGAAATCGAAGTTCAGAGCCCGAACTGGATCAACGTCGACGAAGTGTTTGTGCTGATCAATGGGCAGGTGGCGCCGCACCTCGCTTTCACGCGTCAGGGGCGTGCGGCCAACTTTTCCACCGGCGTCAAAAAATTCGCCGGGACATTCCTCGTAGAACTTGAGTCGGATGCTCACATCATCGTTGTCGCGGGATCGCCGCACACGACTCTCGGCCCGGTCGCCGGTCCGGAATGGGGGAAACAGAAACCGACCGCCATCTCCAATCCGATCTTCATTGACGTCGACGGCAACGGCTTCCAGGCAAACAAGGACACCCTCGGCCGTCCACTCCCCGTCAAGGAGGGGACGCCGGAATGACCGGGGGACAGGGGTAGGTTCGCCCCCGTTCTCTTTCGGGATCGGGCGTTTCACCTCTGGTCGCCATCTTTAGCAGTGGAGCCGTTGCACTCGCCGCGGCATCCCTCGCCGCCGCAGTGAGTGCTGCGGGAGGGATGTGCGCAATCAACGGGGGAGGGCAGCAGTCGGCGTCCCGCCGTCCACCACCGTTGTCTCAGGAACAGGGGGAACGGGCGTTGCGGCCGCGGAGACGGACGCCGTCTCTGTGGCGGTCGCACTCGCCGGAGTGCTGCGCCGCGCATGATCCCGGTCCGCATCCGGGGCGTGCAGCATCTGCACGCCGTAAACGAGGAGCACGGCCAGGCAGAAGGCCGCACTCCCGATGTACATTGGACCGAAGCCGTAATGGTCGATCACCCAACCCAAAGGCTGCGCGCCGATCGCCGTGCCGAGATCGATGAAGCCGAGGATCAGCGTAGTCCCGGTGCCGCGGTACTCTTCCGGGAATCGCTCCGCTCCCAGCGACACCACGCAGGGGAACAGCAGCGCATGGGCGAAGCCGCCGCACAGCGCCGGCAGAACGAAATCCCACTCCCCGCTCACGTTGAGCAATAACAGATAACCGACAATGTGCCCCACCAGTCCGCAGCAGATCATGCGGTGCCGGCCCAGGGTGCGGCTCCAGGTGCGCGTCAGCAGCCGGAAACAGAACGCCGACAGGGCGTACCCGCTGAAGTACGTCCGAATCCCCACCAGCCCCAACGAGGTGGCATGACGCGTCAGGAACACGGTGGTGACGACGAAACCAACCCCCATCACAAAGGCCACCAGCACCACTGGCCCGGGCCAGTAGCGCCCCAGCAGCGTCCAGGGAGGAGGCGTATCCGGCCGGTGGACGTGCCCGTCCCCCCGTGTGATTGTCGCCACGATCCCCAGATAGATCAGCCCGAACAGACCGGTCAGTCCGAAGAGGATCAAAAACAGCAGCCGTTCGCGGGGGAACCACTGGAACAGCACGTCGCCCAGCTGCGCCCCCAGGATCATCCCCAGAAAGCCGCTGGAGCCGAGACTGGCCAGCATCTCGGTGCGGCGGTGGGGTGGAACGCGATTCTGGATATGGACGTTGGCGCAGGTGAACATCGCTGCCAGACCGATGGCGAACGCCGCCCGCGCCAGGTAGAGCTGCCACCCGATCTCCCGGGCCGTGAGCAGTAGTCCACTCCCGACGACGAACAGCAGGGAACTCCCCAGCCACATGCGGCGGACCCCCAGCCGGTCCAGGTCGCGGGCCAGCGTGAAGCGGATGAGAATCGAGCCGATCACACCGGCCCGCACGATCCCACCGGTCGCCGCTTCCGTCCCTCCCAGAAAGTGCACGAACTCCGCAAACCGGAAGGTCAGGGCATTCCCCGCCACCAGCAGCAGATTCGCGACGTAGGCCAGCCAGAACCGCCGATCGTAGGCGGAGGCCTCGTCATCCTGCGGCAGAGGCGTGGGACCAGCGGCGGACATGCAGCGGCGGGAACCAGGGAGGCGGGACGCTCATCTAGGAGCGCGGCGGAGGGGGTCGTTCCGAACAGGACACCGGAACTTCCTCACAGGTTACGCCATCGACCCGGAAAACTCGAATCAACGCGCCCCGGGAAGGCCTGAAGCCGGCACACCCGGGCCCTCGAGAGCGGAGGGTTCCAGCTCCCGGGGAGCCGCCTCCGCCAGCAGCCGTGCCTGCGCCGCCGACGTATCGATCGACAGCCGCAGCTCCACGCTCCAGTTCCCCGACTCATCCGCAAGGACCTCCCAGCAGGGGACCACGGCGCAGCTCTGATGCACCAGCTCAAAACCCCCTTCCGAGTTGCTCACGGTCTGGATCGGAAAAGTCCAGAAGGTCCCCGGACGAGAGAGTTCCAGCGACACATCCAGCCCCTGCCACTCATCGACCAGTCCCAGTCGATCGGCCTGTTCGAGTCGCAGCAGCGACTGCAACTGCCCCAGGGGGAGGCCGCTGCCGTTGTAGAAGTAGCGGTCCTCCGCTCCCGCCGGCAGGGCGGCGAAATTGAACTCGACGGCCAGTCTGAGCCGCTGCCCCGGCGGCAGACCGCTCAACTCATAACGGACTTCCAGCAGCGAGCCGGCCGCCGCGTCCAGGGCGATGGTCTTGGTGATCGTTACCGGTACCTCCCCCGCTCGTCCGGTCCGCGTGAGCACCGCCTCCACCCGCGTGTCCGAGCGTCGCAACCGCGTGTGGTACACCCCCAACACGAAGTCGCCGATCTCCCCGCGGCCCTGCCACAGGTCCTCCAGCGTGGCCCCGGGATCGAGAAAGTGGTCCACCAGGCACTTCCGTGGCCAAGGGTCGTACCCCAGCTTTTCATGCAGGTCCGGCTGCTTGACCTTGATGAAGTCATCCACGCCCAGGAAGTGCTCCCGGCCGTCGTCCGCCTGTCCCGCCGCCTGACGCACCTTCTCGTGGTACGCTTCCGGACGGCGGTTGAGCGTCGCCAGCAGGTTCACCCGCACGCTCCGCACGTCCAGTTCGTACAGATGCCCCCCGCGAGCCGGCGCGAGATATGCCACGAGACGGTCGCTCGCCAGACGGACCTCCTTGCGGGCGTCCAGGTTGAAATCGGCCGCCTGCACGTCCACCCACCGTCCGCTGCGGCCGGCCAACTGCTCCGCCGCAGTGTCGGCGGCAATCAGATGACGATAGACCGCGTTTCGCAGATGCGGCAGGTACAGGCCCCCGAATGCACCATGCCAGTACGGACAGTTGCACTGGCCGCGGTACAGCTCGCTCCGGGCGGCCGCCAGCAGGTGCGGATTCTGCCGCGCCCCTTCCGACTGCGCCAGCGCATCCAGCTTGTCGCTCACTTCCCGCATCCGGCTGTACATCTCGTTCGCTTCCGGATACTTGACCAGGAAGTTCCGCCAGTAGCCCGCACGGAGGAACTGCCGCAACGTCTCCCAGTCCGCTCGACCTGCCTGCGCCTCGCGCACCACCCGCTGATACTCATGCTGCTGCGGCGTGGGCAAGGCCCATTCGGTCATCTCCCGATAGCTCGAATCGGGGAGGTACACCCGACCCAGCGGCGGTGTCGAATCGACCGCCTCCGCCAGCGTCGAGATTTGAATCCAGTCTCGATTCGCGGTGAGCAGCTCGAAGAACTTCCGCAGCCAGCCGTCCTGGTAGACGTGTTTTTTCGTCTCCGGCCAGACGCCGAACTTCTCGCCGTCGTCCCCAAAGGCGGCGATGGCCCCCGGCGTCCGCTCGGCGATGCCGCGCAAAAAGTCGATCGTCTCCTGCGGCGCAGCAAAGGGGATCGTGTACCGCAGACGCTCCGCAATGGGGAACACCTTCAGGAGCTTCCCCTCGTCTTCGGTCAGGTAGTAGCCAAAGAGCTGGTCCGGCGGCACCCCCGCGCCGCGGAAGTGCGAATCATCCACGATGGTGTACTCGATGCCGGACTCCACCAGATCGGCGGCAAAGCTCTGCTCCCACACCCGCTCCGGCATCCACATCCCCCGGATCGGCGTCCCGAACAGCTTCTCCAGGTGCCGCGAGTAGGCCCGAATCTGACCGATCCGGTCGCGCCGCGGGATCGCAGCCAGGATCGGCTCGTAGTACGGCCCCCCCAGAATCTCCATCTGACCCCGAGCCACAAACTCCCGCAGCCGGTCGATGTACTCCGGATGACGGCCCTCCAGCCACTCCAGCAGACTCCCCGAGTTGTGGAGCACCAGCTTGAGGTGCGGGTAGTCCTGAAGGACGTCCAGAAACGGCTGGTAGCTGTCCTGGTACGCTGCCTCGAACACCCCGTCGAAATTCCCGACCGGCTGGTGGTTATGCAGCGTCAGAACGAGGCGCACGTGGGGCGTCATGGGGGGATCCGTCCGGCGGTTCAACGACTACTCACGGCGCGATCACTCGTCCGTGACCGCTTGTGATAGCAGGTTTCGTGCGGCGAATGAATAGCACGACGGCCACGGGACGTCCGCAGTCGCCCCCCGCACCGGCCGCCGGTCCGTCTGGGAAAACCGGGGAAGACCTGCGGGGTCTGGAGACCGGAGGGTCGACCAAGCCGCGGGAGACTTCTCTCCTCCCGGACGACCGGCTCCCCCGCCGACTTACGAGCCTCCCACCCCGCGTTCGTACCGGCACGGCTCGCGAAACCGCTCCTGCAGGAACCGTCGCAGACCCGCACTGAACGCCGCGTCGTCGAAGTTCAAACACCGTTTCCCCGCCGTCTTCTCCAGCAGCTCCTCATACGTCGCCGGCTGGTGATGGAACCCCACGTACCAGTCCTCCGTCTGCCGGTGCGTGAGCGCCAGACCGTGGTCTTGGCAGGCGTGGTTGAGGATCACCGTCGGCCCCAGCATCCCGTCCCAGCGGTCCTCCGTGACGAAGTCCCGGAACTCGCAGAACGCCTCGAACACCCACTTCTCGGTGTAGTAGGTCGGCGTGTGCGACTCGAAGTTGTCGCCGGGGAACTTGAGCCGCTTGAGCAGATCGTACGTCCGCCACAGCGACTCCTTCCACAGCCCGGTCCCGCGGGTTTTGGTCTCGGACAGTTTCTGCAGGTAGCGGACGCGCCGGGCCTCGTCGGGGGAGAGGTCCGCCAGCAGGAGGAAGTCGTTGCACAGCCACAGGAACTCGAAGTCGAGTTCGGGGATCAGCGAGGCCCGGAAGGTGTTGAGGAAGAAGTTGATGACGGCGGCGCGGTCGCCGCCGAAGCGGACCAGGTATTCGTGCGGCACGTGCTCGGCGAGGCGGCGGTCGTCGGTGAGGAAGCTGGGCCGGTCCCCCACGATCCAGACCTTCCGCACCCAGGGGAGATGCCGCGCCACGCTGCGCAGCGAATACCGCAACCCCTCATCCCCTGCGGCGCTGTGCTTGAGCAGATCCAGGGCGTCCCTGAGTGCGCAGGGAGACGAAACTCAAGGCAACTCAACACCACCGGACCACACAGCGGACCCGATTGCGCGATGAATGGCTCGCACGTTCAATCCCGGGGGCCGGGTACGATCACTCCTGACCGCGTACCAGCCGGTAACGCAGCAGGTGACTGTCGCCACCCACGCCGGCGACGATCACTCCGTCATCCCCCCAGCGGCTCGATGGGGTGAAAGCTCCCCAGACCTTCGGTTGTGGCGAGATGCTCGCCGGTCAAGGGATCGAACACGCTGAGCCAGGCATCCGTCGTCCCCGCTCCCACAACGACCTTGGCAATGCCGCCCAGGACCGCGACATCGAGCCCCTTGTGCAGAACCGCGTCGATCGGGCCTTGCTTTGAGCTGACCGTGACTGATTTAGGTCGGCTCCCCGGGTCGCGAAGGCTAAAAGCCACCGGGCAATACCGTCTGTCTGGGCCAAAAACGCTTCATTTTTCGAGTGCAGCCCGGGTTTTGTCCGGTGGCTCTAAGCAAGTGACAAGAGCCAGATTCATAACCGGGACATGACCGATGCGAATCCACCGGAATGCGGGTGATCAGCCCCCCCCGCTCGCCGGTTGTGAAACTTGCTCAACATCCTCTTCCCCTGGGGGAGAGGGTCCCGCCGACGCCCTCGGCGGGCTTGGGTTGAAGAGGGACGTGGTGAAACTGCTGCCTGGGATGAATCACCCACTTTCGTGCAGCAGACACGGGCGTCAGCGGTGGCAGAGCCAACCGGGATCGACCAGAATGCGGTTCCTCGGAGCAGGAGCACAAGTTTCATCACCCTCTCTGCCGTGGGGGAGAGGGGGTGTAAACGTGCAGCAAGACTTTCACTCACCGTTTCAGAAATCAGGCGGCTGGTCGGCGGTTCGCACATGGCTCAAGCCTATACTCCCGGACTGCTGGTGACGCCGCGAACGCGGTATCGCGCGCGGCGGGTGCTGCCGATCGCGGGGGAGGTGCTGGTGCGAGTGGGGGACCGGGTGCAGGCGCGGGACGTCGTGGCCCGGACGGAGTTGCCGGGAGAGGTGACGCCGCTGAACCTGGCCCATCAGTTGTCGCTGCCGCCGGGGCAGGTGGCGGAGTGCATGCTCAAGCGTGAGGGGGAGCGGATCGAGGTGGGGGAAGTGCTCGCCCGGACGAAGGGGATCTTCGGCTTCTTCAAGAGCGAATACGTCAGCAAGACGGCCGGGACGATCGAGTCGATCTCCAGCGTCACGGGTCAGGTGCTGGTGCGGGGGGCGCCGCTGCCGGTGGAGGTGCGGGCGTTTGTCACGGGGGAGGTGACAGAGGTGCTGCCGGGGGAAGGGTGCGTGATCGAGGCGGAGGTAAGCCGGGTGCAGGGGATTTTCGGGGTGGGGGGGGAGGCCTTCGGGCCGATTCGATTGGCGTGTCGTCGGCACGAGGAGCCGCTCGCTCCCGAACTCATCACCCCCCAGATGCGCGGGGCGGTGGTCGTGGGGGGAGCGCGGATGACGGGGGAGGCGGTGCGGCGGGCGGTGGAGGTTGGCTGTGCAGCGGTGGTGTCGGGGGGGATAGACGATGCTGATCTGCGGGCGATTCTCGGCTACGACCTGGGGGTGGCGATCACGGGGACGGAGCAGATCGGGCTGACCCTGATCATCACGGAAGGTTTTGGCGAGATCGCCATGGCCGAGCGGACGTTCCAGCTCCTCGCCAGCCGGGAGGGGGCGGAGGCATCGGTCACAGGCGCGACACAGATTCGGGCAGGGGTGCTGCGCCCGGAGATTCTCATTCCGGTCGAGGCGGACTCCCCTTCGGCCGCATGGGAACAGCCGCGGGGCGGCGTCCTGGAGATCGGTTCCACGGTGCGGATCATTCGGGACCCGCACTTTGGCGTGATTGGCACGGTGACGGCTCTGCCGCACGAGCTGCACACCCTGGAAAGCGGATCGCATGCCCGGGTGCTGGTGGTGCGGACGGGGGAGGGGGGTGAGGTGACGGTCCCTCGGGCGAACGTGGAGTTGATCCAGCAGTAAGTCCGCTGTCGTGCCGCAGCAGTTCGCCGGACGTGCCTGGCCGGGGGGATCTTCACGGAAAGCGGGGGGAATCCTCGACATCCCGGGGCGGCGGATCGGATCTGAGGCGGAGTGGCTGGCGAGTTCTCCTGGGCTGTCGAGGTGTTCCAACTGGCGCGAGCGCTCCCGAGAGGACCACTCAGATACAGCGGGCCAGCCAGCCGGCGAAGAGGTGTCCTGCGCCCCCCTCTGACACACAGCCAACACCCAGGTACCCAGGCGATTTCTCGCGCCTGCGGCTGCGAAGCGGCCCCCCTCCTGACTACAATGGAGGAGGCAGTCATCTGCGGGTCAGGGGGGCGAATCCGCCGGCGGTCGTTCCGATCGAGGCGTCAGGTTCCGCCTCCTGGCTCCCTGTCCACATCCCGTCCTGGCCCCTGTGTTGATTCCGTCTGAGAGGAGTAGCGTGACCGATCTGGGAGTCATCGACGTCGCCATCCCCCCCGAGGAGAAGTACCGCGAGTTCCTGCTGACCAAGGGGCTGCGGATGACGCGGGAGCGGGCGATTATCGTGGAGGAAGTGTTTGCTTCGCACGAACACTTCGACGCCGAGCAGTTGGTGCAGCGGCTGGCGCAGCGGCGCGACAGTCGGCGCGTCAGCCGCTCGACCATTTACCGTTCGCTGGCGCTGTTGGAAGAAGCGGGGTTGATCCGCAAGGTGGCGCGTCAGGACGGCCGCGAGGTGTACGAGCACGACTACGGCTATCCGCAGCACGATCATTTCATCTGCAACCGATGCGGGTCGCTGATCGAGTTTCAGAATGCGGAGATCAACGTGATCCTCTCGCAGATCGCCCGGGACTATGGCTTCCGGATGGAGGGTCATCGTCTGGAGGCGCATGGACTATGCCGGGAGTGCGCCCGTCCTCCGGAGACCCGGCCGAAGAAGCTGAACCTGCTGTGATGCTGTGAGCCGCCGGCGGGGGCGGAGCGGGGATTCGCGCTGTTCCCCGGTGGGAGGAGCGCCGTGCCGGTGGATGGGTGACGTCCGGCCGGCCAGGCACCCGGCGAGGGGGAACCTGTGCCCGTCCGGAAGGAACGCCCGCCACACGGGGGAGTGGAAATCGGTCGCCGGGGAGGCTAGGATGGCCAGATGGTGAGGTGCCTCCTGCGCCAATCCGACGTGTTCCGGACTGTGAACCTGCCCGCTGCGCCGTCGAAGGGTCGTTCGACCGCGTGGCGGGTTCGTGTTTAACCGACTGCCATCTGAGGATGAGGGAGCGGACGATGATCGAGCGGATTCTCGGCGACGGTCTGACATTCGACGACGTGCTGCTGGTGCCGGCGTACAGCGAAGTGGTGCCGGCCGAGGTGGACGTTTCCACGCGGCTGACCCGCCGCATTCCGCTGAACATGCCGATCGTCTCCAGCCCGATGGATACGGTGACGGAGAGCGAGATGGCGATCGGCATGGCCCAGGAGGGCGGGATCGGGATCATTCACAAGAATCTGACGATCGAACAGCAGGCGCTGCAGGTCGATCGGGTGAAGCGCAGCGAGCACGGCGTGATCGTGGACCCGGTGACCCTCCCGCCGAAAGCCACGGTGGCCGAAGCGATCAAGCTGATGGACGAGCGGAACATCGGGGGGGTGCCGATCGTCGGGGAAGATGGGAAGTTGAAAGGGATTATTACGCGCCGGGACCTGCGGTTTCTGGAATCGGGGGAGATGCGGGTGGAACAGGTGATGACGAAGGAGAATCTCGTCACGGCGCATGAGCACACGAGTCTGAAGGAGGCGGAGCGCATCCTGCGGGAAAACAAGGTCGAGAAACTGCTGCTGGTGGACGATCAGTATTCACTGCGGGGCCTGATTACGATCAAGGACATCGACAAGAACCTGCGGTTCCCGCGGGCAAATAAGGACTTTCGGGGGAGATTGCGGGTGGGAGCGGCTGTAGGGGCCGGCGACTTCCCGCGAGCGGCCCGGCTGATCGAGTGCGGGGTGGACGTGCTCGTCGTCGATTCAGCCCACGGGCACTCCCGGAACATTCTGGAGACCGTACGCGAGATCAAACGGCAGTGGCCGACGATCGACATCATCGCCGGCAACGTCGCCACCTATGAAGGAGCCCGCGACCTGCTGGAGGCCGGGGCAGACGCCCTCAAAGTGGGGATCGGCCCCGGATCGATCTGTACCACGCGGATCATCTCCGGCGTCGGCGTGCCGCAGCTCACGGCCATCGCCGAGGCCGGCCGGGCGACGCACGGCAGCGACGTGCCGCTGATCGCCGACGGCGGCATCCGATATAGCGGAGACATCACCAAAGCCCTGGCGGCCGGCGCACACTGCGTGATGCTGGGGGGACTCCTGGCCGGTGTGGACGAAAGCCCCGGAGAGATGATTCTCTACCAGGGGCGGACGTTCAAACGGTATCGCGGCATGGGTTCCCTGGGAGCGATGGTGCAGGGGAGCAGCGACCGCTATCGGCAAGCGATCACGGAGGAGGACCTGAAGGGGCGTCCCAAGCTCGTCCCCGAAGGGGTCGAAGGCCGCGTCCCCTACAAGGGACCGCTCAGCGGGCTGCTGTATCAGCTCGTGGGGGGGTTGCGCGCGGGAATGGGATACCTCGGCGTTCGGACGATCGACGAACTCCGGACGCAACCGCGGTTCCTCCGCGTCTCTGCGGCCACGGTGAGGGAGAACCATCCGCATGACATCGCGATCACTCAGGAAGCGCCCAACTACTCGATGGAGCACGCTCCGCGCGATCTGTGAACTCTGGCCGGCACGATGGGCCGCCGGCGCGATGGGCCTGTCCCTGGCGCTGGCCGCGGAGCTTCCCGCCCAGGGGACCGCCTGGAGCCGCGATCCCCTCGCTCCGACTGCGGCGCAACACGATCCACAAGCGATCTGGGGGAACGTCCGCAGCACCTGGACCTCCACGGACGTGTCGCGCGGGACCCCCGCGCCGTCTCAAAGCAGTCAGCCACAGAGCAGTCAACCGGCCGATCCGCCGGCGGCGCCGCCGTCCCCGCCCGGCCTGTGGCAGACGGCGACGACGGCCCCGGCCCGGCTACCTCTCCCGGCGGGTCCAGCGATGACGTCGCTGCCGTCGCCGGCATCGGGGAATCCGCCGGTTCCGGCCCCGGAGGCGGTCATCCGTTCCGCGCTGCAGCCGTTGCTTCCGCCCCCTCCCACGGCGACGGCGGTGTTGCGCGGGAATGTGCCGCCGCGTCCCGCGACCGCCGCCGGCATCGCCCGCACCTTGTCCCCGCCGGTGACGGTCTCTCAGGTCCGGCCGGCCGTCTCCGGCCTCGGTCCGGCTCCCGACGTCCCCCTGGAACCGCAGACGCCGGCTGCGCTCGCACCGGATGACTGGCAGGCTCTGCCCCCGGAGCCTGCCGATGTGACGATGCGTCATGCGCTGCATCAGGAAGAGCGCGCCTCTCCGCTGTTCGATATTCCCACGGACGCCGGGGTCCGTATCAACCGTCAGTCGGCGGAGCGGATCGAGTCGCTGTTCGAGACGTCGCCGCGTCCGCTCCTGCCTCACACTGCTTTGCCGCAGAGAGAAGCGCCACTGGTGCTGCGGGACGCCCCTCCCGCCAGTCCCGACGCGCCTCCGCCGAGCGATGGCGCCGTGGGCCGCGCCACGGCCAATCTCGACGGTCTCGACGCCGTCCCCAAAAGCACCGCGCCGGACCGGACGCCGTATGAGCCTGCGCCGCTCAGCCAGATTCGCCCCACCCACGACTACAGTCCGGAGGGGATTCTCATCTGTCCGCATCCGGAGGGGCGGTGCCCTCCGGAGCACGGCTTGCCCGTCTCCTCCCAACTGGCGGAGCGATCCTTTCCGCAGATTGACTTCCTGTGGGTGCCGACGAACGTGTTTTATGGCCCGCTGTACTTCGAGGATCCGGCCCTGGAGCGGTACGGACACTCGCATGGTCCGTTGCTCCAGTCGCTGGCCTCTCCCAGCCGTTTCGCCCTGCAGTTTGTGAGCCTGCCGTACCAGATGGCGCTCGATCCGCCGCACCGCCGGGTCTATCCGTTGGGGTTCTACCGGCCGGGCGATTACGCTCCCAAGCAAGTCCCGAATGTGCCGCTCAACGCCGAAGCGGCGGCCGTGGCCGGGGCGGTCTACACCGGCCTGATCTTCGCCTTCCCCTGATGGCAGAGCGCGCGAAGGGCGTTGCCAGAGCCTCTCCGCAGAGGCCTGGCTGTGGCATCGTCCCGGGCGCGGCGGCGTTCAGCGGTTGGTCTGCAGCACCGGCCGCACCTGGTCAATGCGGGAGAGGCGGATGACCAGCAGTTTTTCCACCGGCTCATTTTGCTCAGGGACGCGGAAGAAGTGGTGGCCCACGGAGCGCGGGTTCTCTCCCACGGCTCCCAGCACCAACGATTCTCCTTCGTTCAGTTCGACGCTGAACCGCAGGCCGTAGAGGGAATCGACTTCCTGGCCGCCCCCCCAGTCCCACTCCTCGTCGGTCGCCTGAGGCCGCATCCGCAACTGGCCATGATGGATTTCCGGGAGGACTTCCACGGTGGCCCACCCGGGCTGGCTCCGTTCCACGCGGCACCGCAGCACCCCCCGGGCGGTGTGATAGTGCCGCTCCCGGAGCGTGCCGTCGGTGTTGATTTCGACCGTCGCCGGGTCCGGCAGCCGTCCGCAAGGGAAGAGATGCGAGATCCCCGAGGGCATCTGGTATTCCTGGCGCAAGGTGCGGCGTCCCGCGCCGCCGTCCGCCCCGGCGGTGATGAGCGCGCGGAGAGCATAGGGGAGGTTCGCTCCGGCCAGCCCGAACCGCAACCCGTTGCTCGTCAGGCGGGCGCGGGTCTCGGGAGCGACATTCCCGATCTGATCGAGTTCCGTCCACAAGGGATCGCCCACCAGGGGATCATCCGGGGGGCGCTCGATGAAGAAGAGTTCGAGTTGAACGGCGTCCTGCGGTCCCACCGGCGGCGGCGAATGCGGTTGCAGCTCCGACATTCTGCTCAGCGCCAGATTCGGAAACATCGCGCAGCCCTCCCACAGCGCGATCGTCAGCACGATCGCGAGTCGGCAGGAGTGACGCCGGCAAAGCCACGGCTGCGTGAACACGAACGAGGTGAAACCGCGAATCAGGGCGGAGGGCAGGGGGGGCACGACGCGTGGACCGCTGTACCCCATGTTCCGCCGCGGTGTCAATCAGGACTCCCCGTCAGCGCGGCCCCAACCGCAGCTTCTGCTGAAACTCCCCCATGCTCGGCACCCCGCGAGGCCGGACTGGTCCTGCGTCCGCCCCGTCATCGCTGGTCGGCGGAAACTTCATCCTGCGGTTCCGTGACCACGATGAACCAGCCCAGGTAGTTCCCCCGCACCCGCACCGGCGCGATCACCGCCAGTCGCGTTTCGGCCAGAATGGGATCGACGAAGTCCGGCCTCACCTGAGGCACGAACCGAGAGGCGGACGCTTCCCGCCGGATGTCCTCCAGCCGCGCCACCACCTGCGAATCGACCAGGGGAGCCTCGTCCGGGTTAAGCCGCTCCTCCCGGAAACTGGGATGCTGCAACACGGTCCCGACGCGATCCTTCCAGTCGGCGCGGACGTCGATGAGCAGGGCTTGTCGGTCGATGCGGCCGTCGACGTCGATATCCAGCAGCTTCACATCCCCCAGCCGCACCGTCATCACCAGCACCCCCAGCGGCTGCGTGGAATCGTCGGGATTGGGGATTGGAACCGAGTAGGCGATCTTGCGGCACTGGTCGGAACTGCTCCAGAAGACGGTGGAGAGCGCCGGCGTCCGGGTGGGGGAACGCTGCGTCCCTTCCGGGTACTCCTCCTCCTCTCCGTGAAAGTACGACTTGTGGGCGAACTTGCGAATCCCTTCCTCCGCCAATCGCCCCTCCGGAAAACGTCCCACTTGCTCGCCGTGGGCATTCAGGACGAACCAACTGGAGCCGCGCAGGTCTTCGCGATGCGCCGCATACAGACGCGACAACCAGGCTTGCAACTCCGGACAGGGAGCACGTGTCTGATCGGCCTGAGCGATCCAGCCGGGAAGCTGCGCGTTCTGGGCCGCCTGTTCCATCGACCTCCAGGTCGCTTCGGTATCGCGCTCAATCTGAATGGCAGCATAGCGAGCGAGCGCGGCCAGGCCGCTCTGGCGGGCAGCCTCGGTCCGTGCGTGCGCCTGTCGCAGTTCGGCCAGGTCCTCCGCTCGCTGCCGCGCGCTCCGTGAGGAGATCACCGCCAGTCCCGACGTTGCCGCGAGGATCGCCAGCAGGGTGATGAGCGTTGCCAGTGTCGCCGCCCGATGCCGCCGGCTCACGCGGCCCAGCCAGTCCGTCCAGCCTTCTTTCAGGCAGGAGACCGGCTCATCATCCATCCAGGCCTGAATGTCGTCCGCCAGGGCGCCCGCGCTGGGGTAACGGTCCTCGCGGCGGAGCGCCATCGCCTTGGCGGCCACGGCGCACAGCGGGCGCGGCGCCGCGGGAGAGACCTCGCGGGCCGGGGGATAGTCCCCCTGGAGAATCTTCTCCACCAGTTGCTGCCGTGACGTCGCCCGGAAGGCGTCCCGCCCGGTGAGCACCTTGTACAGAGTGGCGCCGAGGGCATAGACGTCGCTGGTCGCATCCAGCGAGGCACCGCTCCCGTCGAGACGTTCCGGCGGCATGTACGGGACGGTCCCCCCCGCCGGGCTGTCGGTATTCTCCTCGGCATCGCTGGCGGCCGGAACCGGTCCCTCCGTCGCCAGGGTCTGCGGGTTGACGATCACCGCCTCCCCCCAGTCGAGGACGAACGTCTCCCCGAACTTCCCCACCATGATGTTGAGGGGCTTGAGGTCACAGTGGAGCACCCGCCGCGAATGGGCGTAGTGCACCGTGCGACAGGCGGAGACCAGATGCCGCAGCAACCGCCGCAGCTCCGCCGGCTTCGCTCCCTGGGCGTGATACGTCCGGATCTGGTCCTCCAGGCTTTCGCCCCGGACGAAGCGCATGGCATACAGCGGCTGACCTTCCGGCGTCGTCCCCAGGCCATACACCGGTACCACGCCGGGATGTTCCAGTTGTCCCGTGATCCGTGCTTCGCGGAGAAACCGCGCCCGGCGCTCGGGCAGCTTCTGGCAGATCGCCTTGAGCGTCTTGACCGCCACATCCCGCTGCAAATCGGAGTTGTGGGCGAGGTAGACTTCCCCCAATCCGCCAGCCGCATGCATCCGACGGATGGCATAAGCCGCCTCGATCACCACCGTCCCGGACAACTGCGGAGGAGGAGCCGCGTCGTCGTCCCCGGATTGGATCGCGTCAGGCTGGCACATCGTCCCACTGGCCCCGAACCGCTGTTCCATCTGCAACAGGACGTTGATCCGCTCCTGGAGCGGCTCGATCAGCTCCGGGCAATCGGCGCATAACTCTTCCGCCGGCAGATTCTGGCCCTGCTCATACACCTCTTCCCAGGCGAGGAGCAACTCCTCCAGCTTTTCCGCGGTGTGGCGGCCGGCAAGGGAACTCATGGGGGGGACTCAGTGCATCAGCAAAGTCACGGGCGAAGTGGCGCTCCCCTGCAGCTTCTCGAACAGAGAGAGTCGCGCCCGCTGCCAGTACCGCTTAATCGACCGCACGTCCACTTGCATGACTTCCGCCGCCTCCTGCTGCGACAACCCATTGTACAACAGCAGGTCCACCACCTCGCGCTCCCGCTCCGGGAGTTCCTGCACCAGACGATGAAATTCCGTCCATTCGGCCACGCGGCGGGGATCGTTCGTGTGTTCCGAAGGGGTCAAGTCTGCCTCGGGTTCCGAAGGCTCCTCGTTCGCCCCCCCTTCCAGGGACCGCATCCCTTTCCCACTGTAGCGCCGCGCCAAGTCCACCAGCTCGCGGCGAATCTGCAACGCCGCCAGTCGGAAGAAGTGACGACTATCCTCCGGCGCGCATTCGCGCAGCGCCCGCGCCAGCCGCATCAGGGCGTTCTGCAGGACATCGTCCGTCTGCTCGTAACGGTGCACCGACTCGAAGCCGGCCAGCATCTTGCGGGTGAGATGCATCAGCCGCTCCCCCGCGTGCTCCAGCAACTGGTTGATCGCCGCAGTCTCCCCTTGTCGCAACCGCGCCAGGTGCCCCTCGATCACCTCGGTCTGTAAGTGCCGTGACATGAACGACCTCATCTCACGAAGCGTCGGGGGGATCATCCGGCGTCCCGGCGGTCCCGGAATGCCGCGGCACCGGCCGGTGACGCTTCCTTGTCCCCATCCTTGGAGCGCGCTCGACCCTCGTCAACCATGACAACGCCTCCGCCGGGGCTTCTCTTCCGAAAATCGACGATTTCGCAGGGAAGTCGCCACTCGGGACAGACTCTCCCCGCTGAGGAGTGGCAGTCCGCTCCACCCGGTCAGAACGCTCCAATCGGGAAAACTGGCGAAACCACAGAACTTATTTCGTCTCCGCAAAAACGGACGAAATCACGAGCCGTCCCCGCAGCGAATGCACCCCAAAACCCTCGGGATCGATGGAAAAGGCCAAGCCCTTCCCTCGTTCCCAGAGAGGTCATTGTTCTCCCGCGGAGTGGGGAGGCTATGTCCAGTCGCGGGCCGGGCGGGAGCGGAGGCGGTTGGCTTCGTCGTCGTCCAGGAACTCCTGCCGCACCGGGTCGAATCGCAGCTTCCGCTGCAGAATCCAGGCGATGGCCGCGGCATGGCAGGCGACGTGCGAGTTTCGCATCACGTCCGGATTGCAGACGGTCGGCTGACGGGACTTGATGCAGTCGAAGAAGTTCCGGGCATGGGCGGAGACATCCAGACCCCGCACCCGCTGATAGGACTCGCCGATCTCCTTCTGGAGCGTGGCGGACGAGCAGACGATTTCCCCTTCGTCCCCCGTCTCCACCGAGCCTTCATCCCCCACGAAACGAACCGGACAGGTCCCCAGGCGGGTGATGAACTGCGGGTCGCGGTTCTTGAACGGCTCGGCCAGGAAGTCGAGCTGCACCTTCACACCATTGGCATAGGTGCAGAGGATGTTCTGCTCGGTCGGCTCGTACTCGATGGGCATGGTGTGGTCGGCCTGGTTGGCCCACTGACACAGATCGAGCGTGTGGGCCCCCCAGTCGAGCAGCCGGGCTCCGGAGTCGAAGTCGTACTGTCCGCGCCACTTGCCGGAGACGTACTGGCTGTTGTACGGCCGCCACGGCGCCGGGCCCAGCCAGAGGTTCCAGTCGCACACATCCCGGGGGGGCGTGGCTTCCCGCGGGAGCCAGGTGTTGTCCAGCGTGGGGACGTACACGGAAGCGTGCAGCGTTCGGAGCTGGCCGAGCTTCCCTTCGTGGGCCAGTCGGATCGCCATCTGGAAGTTGGGGACGCTGCGGCGCTGCGTGCCGGCCTGGAAGATGCGGCCAGTCTCGTGGAACGTGTTGGCAAGCTGCTGGCAGAGTTCGATCGTCAGCCCGCAGGGTTTCTCGCTGTAGACGTCCTTCCCCGCGCGGGCGGCGAGCATCGAAGCGGGGGCGTGCCAGCGGTCGCCGGTGGCGACGATCACCGCGTCGATGTCCTTCCGTTCCAGCAGCTCCCGGAAGTCGCGATAGAGCTGGCAATCGCTGTGGCCGTAGTGCGTGTCGACCAGTTTCTTGCCGGCGTCGCGGCGGCTGGCCTGCACGTCGGCGATGGCCACACACTGCACGTCCGGGAGTTTGAGCATCGCTTGCAGGTCATAGGTGCACCGCGGACCGATGCCAATGACGCCCAGCGTAATCTTCTCACTGGGGGGGGACGGCGCCGTCCCGGCCAAGAACGTGAGCCGGGAGAAACGTCGCCCCGGCAACCGCTGCGAGAGAACGCCCGAGAAACTGCCGGCGAGTACGATTCGAGCGACTGGTCATGGCATCTCCGATTGAGAGCAGGGGAGGGGGAGGGATCAGAAGTCACTTCTACGTCGGTCGGGAGTGAGAATCAAGCCGGCTCTCCCGAGCACCGGAGGTCCGGATGGGACCCGCGGCTCCTCCAGCTCCGGCGGTCAGTCGACATACACAAACTCGCTGGCATTGAGGAGTGCGAGAGCCAGATCCGTCCAGCCGCCGGGGCCAGCCTCCTCGACAAACCGTCGGGCTGCGGCCACCTCGACCTGGGTGGCTTCGCGACCGTAGAGCAATCGGTATGTCCCTCGAATCCCCGTGTTCGGGTCGGCGCCGTCGGACGCCAGCCTGTCCGCCAGCCGCTCCGCCGCCTGCCAGGCCAGCTCCGAATTCAGCAGCGCAAGGGCCTGCGGAGCAATGGTCGTCTGCTGCCGGCGGCTGCAACTGAGGTTCTGGTCCGGCCGGTCGAAGACGTCAAACAGCGGATACTTGAGGTTCCGCCGCACGAACAGGTAGATGCTGCGGCGATCGTGTTCGCTCCCGTCTTCCGTCACCGGCCACTGGTCTCGGAGCAGGGTTTTGACCACTTCCGGAGGCAACGGAGGCCGCACGCCCGGCCCCCCCAGGCGCAGGTTGAGTCGGCCGGTGACGGCCAGGAGCGCATCGCGAATCGCTTCGCCTTCGAGACGGCGGCGTCTCATGCGGCCGAGCAATTCGTTCTCCGGGTCCAGTTCGGTGAGCCGCTGCCAGACGGTGTCGGACGCGTCGTGGTTTGTCCCCGGCGGGATGGAGGGCCGGCTGGCCGTGCGATAGACGGCCGAGGTCGTCATCAGCCGGTGCATCCGCTTCAGGCTCCAGCCTGTCCGGATGAGTTCGCTGGCGAGCCAGTCGAGCAGTTCCGGATGTGTGGGGCCGACGCCCATCAGTCCCAAGTCGCTCGTCGTGGGAGCGATCCCCACGCCGAAGTGATACTGCCACAGCCGGTTGACGATCACGCGAGCCGTCAGCGGGTTGTCGGGGGAGACGACCCATTCGGCCAGTTGCTTGCGGCGGAGCTGGTGCGGTTCCGGGAGCAGTGCCCGATCGTCGTGCGGGAGAGCGACGCGCGGCACACCCGGCAGCACCACGGGTCCCGGCCGGCGAAAGTCGCCGCGAATCCACAGCCGGCTCTCTCCCGGTTCCCGCGCGGACGTCCGCGCGATGCGGGCCTTGATGAGTGTCCGCGCGGCGTCTCCATCGGCGGTCACTTCCAGAGGCTGATCGGTGAACAGATCGATCGTCTCCAGACACGCGCGGAGGCGATAGAAATCGTACTGCGACAGCGGATCGGCTTTGTGGTCGTGACACTGGGCGCAGCCGAACTGCATCCCCAGCAGCACCTCACCGACGTTGGCGGTCATGCTGTTGAGGAAGTTGTGCCGCCGCTCCTCCTGCAGGTTGATGTCCGGCATGTCCGGCCCGGCGAGCAGAAAGCCGGTGGCGAGCTGAGCGTGACGGTCATCAGGGGCGATTTCGTCGGCGGCAAGCTGCAACGCCACGAAGCGGTCGTAGGGGAGATCGTCGTTGAGGGCGGCGATCACCCAGTCGCGATACCGCCACGCCTCGGGGCGAACATGGTCATGCTCAAAGCCGTCGGTCTCGGCAAAGCGCACCAGGTCCAGCCAGTGCAGGGCCCACCGCTCGCCATAGGCGGGGCTGGCAAGGAGTCGATCCACCACTCGTTCGTAAGCGTCCGGGGAATCGTCGGACAGGAAACGATCGATCTCGTCAGGAGTGGGTGGCAAGCCGGTGAGGTCGTATGTCACGCGGCGGAGCAGGGTGTACCGATCCGCCTCGGGCAGGGGGGAGAGACCGCGCTGTTCCAGGGGGGCGAGGATGAAATGGTCGATGGGGGTGCGGCACCACGACGCCTCGGTCACGGACGGGGGGAGGGGCCGCACCACCGGTCGAAAGGCCCAATGGCTGCGATCGAACGACGTGAGCGGGGTCTCAGCGTGGCCGGGTTCCGCTCCCGGCGCCACCCTCTCCATCGGGACGGAGACGAGCAGGACGCCCAGCAGCGCCGCCGCGGAGGACAACCGGAGAACCGTGCGAGCGGCGGTCATGCCAGAATCTCATGCACGACGCGGCCGGCCACGTCCGTCAGGCGTTCGTCCCGGCCGTTGTGGAAATAGGTGAGTTGCTCGTGGTCCAGTCCCAGCAGATGCAGGATCGTGGCGTGCAGGTCGTGAATGTGGACGGGATTCTCGGCCGCCCGCAGACCCACGGCATCGGTGGCTCCATAGGTGATTCCCCCTTTCACGCCGCCCCCCGCCAGCACGACGGAATAGCCCCACGGATTGTGATCGCGGCCGGTCCCTTTCTCGCTCATCGGCATGCGGCCGAATTCGCCCCCCCAGATCACCAGCGTCTCCTCCAGCAATCCCCGTTGCCTCAAGTCGCGGAGCAATCCCGCCACGGGGCGATCGGTGGCGCGGCAGAACTTCCCGTGATTCGCCAGGACGTTCTCATGCGCATCCCAGCCGTTCGTGTCGCCGGAATAGAGCTGCACGAACCGGACGCCGCGCTCGATCATCCGCCGGGCGAGGAGACAGCGCGTTCCGAACTCGCGCGTCTCGGGCTGGTCGATGCCGTACAGCGCCAACGTGTCCGCGGTCTCGCCGGAGAGATTGACGAGTTCCGGCGCTGTGGCTTGCATCCGGAAGGCGAGCTCATAGGCTTCGATGCGGGCGGAGAGTTCATCGTCGAAGTCGCGGGCGGCCAGATGCTCCTCGTTGCGGGCGCGGACGAAGTCGAGCAGCCGCCGCTGGCGCTCCGTGGTCATCTCCGCCGGCGGGTGGAGATGCAGAATGGGGTGGGCGCCGGGACGGACGGTCGTCCCCTGAAAGGCGGCCGGGAGGAAACCGCACCCCCACGCCGGCGGCCCCCCTTTCACCCCGCCCCCCGGATCGGGCAGGATGATGAACGCCGGCAGGTCGCGGTTCTCCGTCCCCAATCCATACGCCACCCAGCTCCCCAGCGAAGGCTTCCCCATCAGGATGCTGCCGGTGTTCATCTGATACACCGATTGCGGATGGTTCACGCTGTCGCCATGGCAGCTCCGGATCACGCAGAGTTCGTCCGCGCACTCGGCCATGTGCGGGAGGAAATCGCTGATCTCAATCCCCGATTCCCCGCGGGGACGGAAAGGCTGCACCGGGCCGAGCAACGGGTTGGTCGCCACCTTGCGGCGCGTCATCACCATGCCGAAGCTCTCGGGCAGCGGCTGACCGGCATATTTGATGAGGTCAGGCTTGGGATCGAACAGGTCGACGTGGCTCGGCCCCCCGTGCATGAACAGGTAGATCACCTGCCTGGCGCGGGCGGGGAAGTGCGTCGGCCGGGGGGTCAGCGGAGACGTCGCGGCTTTGCGTTCTTCCCCCCCCAAGGCACGCGGCCAGCCCTCTGCCGAAAGCAGCGCACAACAGGCGACGGCGCCGAAACCGCCCCCCGCCTGCCGCAGGAATGCCCGTCGTGTGGCGCCGGTCGGGAGCATGTTACTGGTCTCCTCGCTGTGCCGCAGCCAACGATCCATCCATCGCTCCTTATCATCGGTGGAACAGCGGGGATTGTCCATCTTGGACCGGCCACCTCCTCTCCAGGAACGTCGATTTCCCTTGGAAAAGAGGAACAAGGCCGGGGAGGAGGAGTTCTGGAATCTCAGACTTGGGCCCCGCTGGCAGCCCCGCTCTCCCTCACAGGGGGGAGAGCGGGTTTGAGACGGTTTCAGGTCCATTCTCCTGATCGCGGGCCATTGTCAGTTGCCGACAGAAGTTCCAGCCCCTCCGGGACGATCGACCGGACTGCCGGCAGCCTCTGCACTGTGCTGCCCCGCATCTGACTTGCCCACGGCTTCTGACAGCGCAAACCGAGCAAAGAGCTGCGCGAGTAATGTCCCGGTCAACATGCAGCCGAACGTGTACAGCGCCGTCGGAATCGTCGCCGGCGTCTGGTCCCCGAGGACGGAGATCGCCAGTTGCGTTCCGACGCCGGCGTTCTGCATGCCGACTTCGATCGTCAGGGCCCGGCGGCGACGCGCGTCCAGTCCAACGGCGGCCCCGCTCAGAGATCCGGCCAGATATCCCCCCAGATTCACCGCCAGCAGCGCCGTGCCGATCGTCGCCAGCAGCATCTCCGTCCCCGCCGAGCGGAGCAGCGTCCGCTGCACTCCAACGACGACCGCAATGATCCACAGGATCGACAGGTTCGCCGTCGGTTCTCCCATGCGTGCCAGGAGCGCCGCGGCACGGGGCGACCACCGGCAACAGGAAAACCCGGCCACGACCGGCAACACCACCAGCCACACCAGCTCCAGACTGATTCGCAACAGAATCTCGGTGGAGATGACTTCACCGCCGGTCAGTCTGAGGGCCAGCGGCACCACCAGCGGCGAGAGCAGGGTGGCGGAAGTCGTCAGACCAATGGAGTAGCTCACGTTTCCGCCGGCCACGAGCGTGAGCACGTTGGAGGCCATCGCCCCCGGAACGCAGCCGACGATCAGCACTCCCATCCGCACATCCCCCGTCAACCCCCACAGCCAGACGGCGAGCCATGCCAGCAGGGGCATGGTGACATATTGCACGGTGGTACCGAACAAGACCGAAGGGGTCTGGCGGGGGAGACGCCGGACTTCGTCCGCCGGAAGCAGGCCACCGATACAGAACATCGTGAGGATGATGGCGCAAGCGATAGTGCGTCGGCCGGCGAAAAACGGGTCCCAGGCTCCCGGGAGTCCCCCCCAGGCCCACAGGTCCGGCCACCACAGCGCCACCGCCGAAGAGAGGGCCAGCCAGAGCGTGAGATATCGTCGCAACAAGGTCTGCTCCCGGCGGCTGACGAGACAGCGAGGACCGTCCCTGTGGATGATGCCCAACTGCCAACAGGTCGTAAATGGCGTCAAGCGTTACACCACGAAGCACATCACGATCCGCGACGTGTGGGGAGCAAAGTAGGTCAGGCCCCCGCCTGACAACCCGGAAACCGGCCGTCCTCACAGGATCGTGTCAGGCAGGAGCCTGACCTACGTCACTCTGCGAGCAGCGGCCCGTCACGGGCGGCGTCCAGCAGCAGGGGAGTTCACTTCCCCAGGGCTTTGGTCACCACGGCGTCGAGTTCCTCGAGGCCGCGGTTGGGATCGATGGTGTACACCCCCGCCTTGTGGTGCACCACCGTCCCCTCCGGACCGATCACCACCCACAAGGGGAGGGGAGCACCCAGCGGACGGGGATCTCCAAAGGTCGCCAGCAGCGAACCATCGTCCACGGCCAGCGGATAGCCGATGCGGATGAACTGCGAACCAAACTGCCGCACTTCCCGACGGATGGTGGGGGCCTGGGCGGGATCGGCCAGCCGCTCCTCCACCGCAACCCCATACACGCGCACGCCGTCTCTTTGGCGCTTCCCGGCCAGGAAGTCGAGGTAGCCCACCTGGCCGAAGGGGGCTTCGGGCGTGCCGCGGTACTCCCAGAAGTGCAGAATCACCACCTGGCCGGCATCGGCCGTGCGGTCGATGGGCCGGCCGTCCACCCCCAGCAGGGTGAACTCCGGCGCCGCCTTGCCGACGAACCGGGCTGCCAGCTTCTCGAGCGACTCGGCCCGTTGCCGCTCGGTCACCACGTCCCCTTCCAGACTCTGGACCAGCCGTTCCCAAGACGTCCCCTGGGCCATGGTCTTGAGGTCGGGGAGTGCGGCTTCGACAAGCGCAAGCTGGCGGGGCAGCAGGGGGCCGGTCACCCAGGCGTCTCCCCCCGCCAGCTCGGCGTGCAGCGCCAGCAGCCGTTCGGCGACGGCCAGCTCGGCGGCCGCTTCCCCCCCGGGGAGGGGTTGCTGCTCCTCGAGCCGGAGGAGCAGATCGAAGCGTTCCCCCTGGCCGATGAACACGCGCACGCTGGCCGAGACCAGCAGGTCCGTGGCCTTGTCGAGGTGCAGGGTTTGCCGGCGTCCGGTATTGCTCGCCCCCTCGATCTTCCAGCACTCCCGGCCGGCCAGACGCTCTTCACTCGCCACGGCGAAGTCGATCCGCCGGCCGTCCCATTCGGTCTCCCATTCGGAGTCGGCCGCGAGGGGGCGGGGATGCGCCACGAGCGGTCCGGGAAGCGTCAACAGGTGTGAGCGGCCGTCGTGCAGGTGCCGCAGCCGCGGCTGGAACCCGCTGCATTCACCGCCGCCGGACATCTGCTGGCGGGAGCAGCGTTCGTACCAGGCCAGTCCGTTGCGGCCTTCGTCATCGATGCGGCAGAGGGCGGTCCGTCCGTCCTCCTCCGCGATGACCCAGGCATGAAGGAGGAAGCTCCGGACCGGCACGCCGGTCCCCTGGGCGTCCCGCTGGATCAGTTGTCCGGCATACCGCAGCCGCTGCACTTCACCCGCCGTTCCCGAGGCCGACGGCAGCCAAGTTCCACAGAATGCAAACCAGCAGAGCAGGGGGGTGAGACGCAACACGGGGAACTCCCAAGGAGAGGCGGGGGAGGGTGGGGGCCGGGGTCTCGATCATCGTCGCTCCCGTGTCGGCGGGCAAGGGGACGGGGATTCCGGCCCAGAGGCATGTGGACGGGCAGGACCCGACCCGTCGAGCGAGTTCACGGAACTTTCACGGCGGCTCGTTGACGCGCTCTGCCGCGGCAGCGTAGGTTGTTCCCCAGCGAATCCGATGCTCCGGAAATCGCCCGTTCGCTTCTCTCCCTGTGCCAGGCCCTTCGCCATGCTCACGTCAATCCTGACCGCGCGGATTCCTGGCGGTGTGCTCACCGGACTTGTGTGTCTGAGCATTGCAGCCGCGGCTGATGACGGCGCCCGCGGGCCGTTGCAAGTGATCATCGAGCGGGCCCCCTTTCAGATTCGCAACCCGGCCACGTATGACGTGCCGCTCAAGCTGCAACCGGTCCGTCAGGTGACGCTTGTGGCCCTGGTGGAGGGGATCGTCCAACCGTTCCGCGTCCAGGTCGGCGAGAAGGTTCCCAGCCAGTCGGAGCTGCTGCGTCTCGACTCCCGCGCGCGGCAACTGGAGGTCGATCGCGCCGCGGCCGCCCTGCAGGCCGCCCAGCAGGAGCAGGAGAAAGGGGGCGCTCCGGCGCGCGTCGCCGTCGCTCAGGCCGAACTGGCACTGGCCCAACTGCGGCTGGAACAGACCATCACCCGCATGCCGTGGGACGGAGTGATCCTGGAGATTCACGTGGCGGAGGGTCAGTTCGTGCGGACGGGTGATCCGCTCGTCACCGTGGCCGACCCGTCGAAGGTGGTCGTGGAAGTCCCCATTGACCGCCGCACGATGAAGGTCGGGGACCTCGTGGACGTGAAAGTGGAAGAGGTTGCCGCGCAGGGGGTGTTGACGGCCATCCGGCCGCTCCCGGAACGATTGGATTCGTTGCGCGGGCTGTTTCAGTCGGTGGCGGCCGGTCTGGTGGTCCTCGACAATGCCGACGGTCGGTTCCTGCCGGGACAGACCTGTTATTCGCCATTGATCCCGCGGCACCCGGTGGGGGAGGCGCCCGTCACCGCCCTCGTCAACACCGAGGAGGGCGGCCGCAAAGTGCAAGTGATCCGCGACGGCGTGATCCGGGACATCCCCGTGCAGCTGCTGGGACAGGTGGGGGAGGAGTACGTCTGGATCACCGGCCGGTTCTCGCCGGAGGACCAATTGATCCTGCGGACGTCCGAACCGCTGCCGGACGGGACCCTGGTCACTCCCAAAAACGTGGTGGACGCCCAGGGGCAGCCGGCGACCTCTCCCGCCACTCCACCCTCCCCGCCGCGCCGCCGCCCGGGGGACTTCTGAACCTTCCGCGCGCTGACGGGCGGGGAGGGCGTTCGCTATACTCCATTCGACCGCATCTCAATTCAACGCCCCCGTCGATTCCAGGGCGGGGCAGGGGGGGAGTCTCGTGGCCGAACCCATCATCATCGACGACTATGAGCTGGTGAACTGCATCGCCACCGGCAACTCCACCCAGATTTGGGAGGTCCGGCAGAAGTCGTCGGGACAGCAGTTCGCCATGAAGCTGCTGCTCGAAGAGGCGTTCAAGGATCAGGAACAGAAGAAGGCCCTCAGGCACGAGGCCACGGTCGGCAAGTCGCTGGAGCACCCCAACATCATCCGCATCTTCGAGCTGGTGATGGGGAAGAAGCAAGCCTACTTCATCATGGAGTATTTCCGCTCCGTCAATCTCAAGCAGATGCTGCGCAGCGAACGGCCGGCGGCGCAGGCCCGCGCCAAGAAGATCCTCGAAGCCGTCTGCCAGGCGCTGGGGCACATGCACGAGAAGAACTGGGTCCACAAGGACCTCAAGCCGGACAACATCCTGGTCACCAAGGGGTCCGAGGTGAAGCTGATCGACTTCTCGCTCGCCAGCCGTCCCGCCGGCGCACTTACCAAATTGATGGGCGGTTCCAAGAACCAAGTCATTCAGGGAACCCGCACGTACATCGCCCCGGAACTGATCCGCCGCAAGCCGCTCACCTTTGCCGCGGACATGTACAGTCTGGGCATCACGTTCTACGAACTCGCGGCGGGGCGGCCGCCGTTCATCCACGGCAACCCCAACGATCTGCTGATGGCCCATGTCCGCGAGATTCCGGACAAACCTTCCAGCTACAACAAAATTGTCACCCCCGAGGCCGACGCACTGATCCTCCAGATGATCGCCAAGAAGCCGGAGGACCGGCCCAAGAGCATGCAGGAGCTGGCCGCGGCCCTGCGGTCCATCAAGATCTTCTCTCAGGATCCTGAGGAGTACGCCCGCGAAACCACCGCCCGGGCCCAGGAGAAATTCGAGGACTCCCTCGACGGACGACTCGACAGCCGCACCGACGCCACCCGCGACCGTTCCGTGCCTGTGGCGGCCAAACCCAAACCCGTCCCGCCCGCGGCCGTGAAGTCCCCCGCTCCCCCGGCACGCCCGGCTGCGGCCGCTGCGCCTCCTCCGCCGGCGGCAACGCTCCCTCCCGGCTATCCCGTCCCTCCGCCCGTCGCCGGATATCCGCCGCAGCCTTACCCTCCCGGTTATCCCCAACCGATGCCCCCCTTCACCGGCGCGGCGCCGGTCGGCTGGCCGCCGGGCTACCCGCCGCCCCCCGCAGGCTATCCGCCAATGCCCGTGCCGCCCGGCTATCCGTATCCCTCTCCCCCCGTCCCCGCGCCGCCGCCGGAAACGACGCCGATCGCACCCCCGCCCGCCGCGGCCGCTCCTCCGTCGCCGGCTCCACCTCCAGCCGCACCACCACAGGTCCCGGACGCACCCAAGCAGCCACCACCGGACGAAGCAGAGATCGATGAAGAGAACCTCCCCTTGATGACGGAGCTTCCCGAGGTCATCTGACGGCATCCTCCCTCCCCCTGCGCCGCCGGCGACTCCGCCTCGCTTCCGACGGCCCTCCGGCTCTCCCTGCGGCCCGCCACCGAACCATGTCCGCACTCCGTCCCCTCCCCTTCGAACGTCCGATCTACGATCTGGAGGCTCAGCTTGAGCAGCTCGAAGCGCTCCCCAACCCCTCGACCAACGTCAAGGACTCCATCCGCACGATGCGGAACGAAGTCAACCGCATGAAGCGCGAGGTCTTCGCCCATCTCACCCCCTGGGAGATCGTGCAGGTGGCGCGGCACGAGGCCCGACCGCAGACCCTCGACTACCTGGAGCTGATCTTCGACGAGTTCGTCGAACTGCATGGCGACCGCGCCTATGGCGACGACCGCGCCATCCTCACCGGCTTCGCCACGCTCGAAGACCGCAAGGTGATGCTCATCGGGCACCAGAAGGGACGCAGCCTCGAAGAGCGCCAGCGGCACAACTTCGGCATGGCCCATCCCGAGGGATACCGCAAGGCGCTCCTGCGGATGGAGCTGGCCGCCAAGTTCCGGCTCCCCGTGATCTGCTTCATCGACACGGGCGGCGCCTACCCCGGCATCGGCGCGGAGGAACGCGGACAGGCTTACCAGATTGCGTTCAACCTCCGCGAGATGTCCCAGGTGCGGACCCCCATCGTCTGCGTCGTCCTCGGGGAAGGGGGGAGCGGCGGCGCCCTCGGCATCGGCATCGGCGATCACATCGCCGTCCTGGAGTTCGCCTACTACTCCGTCATCAGTCCCGAGGGATGCGCGGGGATCCTGTGGAAGCACGCCAAGCACGCCGACAAGGCGGCCGAGGCCCTCCGCTTCACCAGCCGCGACCTGCTCGAACTCGGCGTCATCGACGAAGTCATCCCCGAACCACTCGGCGGCGCCCACCGCGACCACCGCAAAATGGCCGCTACGCTCAAAGCCTCCCTCCTGGACGCCCTCGCCCGGCTCACACCGCTCCCCCTCGAAGAACTCCTCGACCGCCGTTACCAGCGGTTCCGCCGCATCGGCATGTTTGAAGAGGTGGCCACGTAGCACCCCCCCCAGCGGAGGCCGCGTGGCATCCGGCATCCCACGGTTCTCCCCCCACCTCGCTCGGTGCCTCCGACCTTCCTTCCCCCCCGGCATGGGGAATCAAACGCTCCCCCGGCAGCAGGGGAGAGGAGGGGAACGCCCCCATGAGCCCCCCATGCCCTCTCTCCACTCCTCTCCAACCCACATACATCCACTGACTCACTCCGGGGACGGGGAGGGGGAAGGGGGGAAGGCATGCCCATTCGACTCCCTGGCCCTTGGCGATCACCGCCTGTTCGCCGGCTGGCTTGCCAGCCGTGCCTGATCGGTCCTCTCAGACAGCGCTCGCTCTCCGGTAAGAACAATGCGAGGCCGTGGCAATCCCACGGGAGGACTTCCCGGAGCCGCCCTGCTCGGGTAGGCTTGAACGTGACGCTCACACCGGTCCGCCCGCTTGGGAGGGGAGTGACCCGCCCCTGCGGCCTCCCTCCCCCCGGCCGGTGACTCTCTCCACTGTCCCGCAACCCGGCGGGCCGCGACTCGAACATAACGGACATTATCAGACGTTGGGGCGGGGCCTGCGCCCCGGTTTTCCGCGGTTTTTTTGGGATCCGCGGGCTGAGGCGGGCGTTCGTTCGGCCCGCCGGGACCCCGCCGACAGCCAGGTTGCCGGACTCGCCTGATCCCCTCCGCGGTCCCGGACTGTCCTGCGAGGGAGACTGGTGGGGAAGGCCCCCTCGGGGAACAGCACACCCCGCCGCCAACCGTGCGGATCGCGGAGACGCTCCCCGCGCAGCCACCCCCGCCCGCCGGGTCGACGCCGCCCCCCCCTTCGAGCTCCTCCCACCGGGGAGGGGAGGGTCAACGCAGCGTCGCCCCCTCCAGACGCTCCTGGACCTCGCGGCTCAGTTGCTGGACCGGGATTCGCCGGAACTGGAGCTGCCTCACGATCCGCACCTCCAGCGGGGTAGTGGCGTCGGTCCCCGGATCGGGATCAGGATCCCGCGGAGCGCGGAGGTCCCGCCGCCAGTCCTCCAGCACCGCCAGTGTCACTTCCTCCGGGAGTCCGCCCAGCCGCCGCCGGAGGTCCGCCTGTACCTGCACCTGCACGGGGGGGATGCTGGAGAAGGCCCGGCTGATGTCCGCCAGCAGCTCCTCTCTCCGGGAGGGGGACGGGGGGAGGGTCGCGGGTGGTGTCGGCGGCGGGGAACTCCCTGTGGAGGGAATGGCCGTCGGCGCGCGGAACGCGGGAGGGACGAAGCTCCTTGCCCAGGCGTCAATCGCCTCCCCCAGCGTCTGGCGACTGTTGGCCAGAAGCTGCTGCTGCAAGTCGCGCAAGTCCTCCGGACGCGCTTGCCGCACCAGGTTCCAAAGCTGCTGCTGCGCCTGAGGGCGCTGTTCCGGAGGAGTGTTCTGGAGCGAGCGGGCGATGAGCCAGCGCAGATCGGCATCGAGCGCAGGGGGAAGCTGCGCGAGGAACTGCTCCACGGTCGTCTCTGTCGCGGCGGGGGGCGATGAGACTCCTCCACCGGGCGCCGACGTCCGCGGCGGGTTCGTGGGCGAAGGCGAGTTGGCCCAGGTCCCGTCGGGCGTCCCTTCCCCTCCCCCCTCGGCTTCGTACAGCCGCAGGTACGTGGTGAGCGCCTCGTTGATCTGTTCCGGCATGATCGGATGGATGCGGTGCATGATGCCGGCCGCGGCATAGGCCGCCTTGGAGCCGCTCAGCGCGCTCCGCGACGCCGGCGAGAGGGTCACCAGAAAGAAGGTCATCACCAGGCAGACCGCGATCCCCTTCAGCAGTCCGAAGACCGCCCCCAGATGTTGATTGAAGCTCTCCAGCCGGGCCTGCTCCATCCAGTCGGTCAGCACCCGGGCCAGGCCGAAGGTGATGAACGAACAGACGAGGTACGCGCCGAACATCACCACCCAGTTGTTGAGCGGCGGCTCCAGGTGGACGTAGGGCCCGAAGGCGGCCGAGATCGACTCCGCAAACGCCAGGCAGATCACAATGGCGCCAATCGACGCCAGTTGGGTGAGCAGCCCGCGCGCAGCTCCGCGGAGCAGAAAGTAGGCCAGGATGCCCAGCACGAGCAGGTCGTACCACATGGCGTCTCATCCTTGATTCGCGCCCGCCTTGGCCGCCTCGCTTGGCCGCCGAGTCAACAGTTCGCCGCCGAGCTGGCGCGACATGCGAACTCTTCGCCAGCCACCGCCTGCAGCGCGGCGAAGTGTAGAGCGGAGCAGTTCAGGGGGTAAAGAGGAGTCGGTCCCGACAACTGCCCGGCCGCATCGGCCGAGTCTCAGCGATCCTCCGGCATCAACTGACGGACCCTGCTCGCCCGAGGCCGGCGAGCGAGGGACCTCAGCCCCCGCCCCTCAGCACGCCCGCCGCAGCATCGCCGTGATCGCTGCGGCTGGACCCCACCCGCACGATTCGGGACTCTCCTGATCCGGCTGGCCAGGGGGGGACGCGCGTCCGGATTTCAAAACTCTTTGCGGCTGTCGATGAGCAGCGTCACCGGGCCGTCATTCACCAGCGCCACATCCATATGTTCCTGGAAGCGGCCCGTCTCGACCCGAATCCCCTGCCCCCGCACCTCCGCACAAAAACTCTCGTAAAGAGCGCTGGCCAGTTCCGGACGCGCCGCGTCGATGAAACTGGGACGGCGACCCTTGCGGCAATCTCCATACAACGTGAACTGACTGACGACCAGCATCCCCCCCCCGACCTCCGCCAGTGAGCGGTTCATTTTCCCCTCTTCGTCCTCAAAAATCCGCAGGCCGACCACCTTCGACGCCGTGTAGATGACGTCCGCCTGCGTGTCATCGTGGGCAACGCCCAG
>JBBIJW010000031.1:0-47655 GCA_037445755.1 Planctomycetaceae bacterium
GCGAACAGGTAGGCGGAAGACCAGCACCGGCTGGCCGAACACTTCCCCCCCCTGGCCCAACAGTGTGGTGGCCCCCACCGCCACGATCAGACTGAATACCACCGTCACCGTGAAACTGATGACGTAATACAGCAACCCGCGGTTGAGCACCTGGTCGATCAGCATCAGCCGATACCGCACGATGCCGATCGCATACGCCGCCGTGAACAGCAGACTGGCGGCGAACAGCGGCGCCTGCGCCCCGCCAAAAACGATCTCCACCCCTTGTTGATACACCTTCAGCCACGCGTAGCCCAAGGGGACCGTGGCCAGACTCGCAGCGGCCAGAATCCACCGCACCTGATCGTGCTCACTCCCCCGCCGGCCTCCGAAATAGACCTGCCCCAGCGATCCCAGCGACAACAGGAAGTAACCCGCCGCGACCGGGAGATAGGAAGTGACGCCCCATTGCAGCCAGGGGAGCAGCTCCCCGACGCGCTGACTCCCGAACCGCTCCAGGACCTGCCCCAGCGGGGTCGTCCCCGTGGTCGTCAGCCACGAGCCGGCCAGAATCACCCCCAGCGTGCTCACCGCCGCCAGCACGGGAATCGCGTAAATCCCCGCCAGCACCAGCCCGGCGTGCCGGGTAAGCCACCGTCGCGGCAGCGGATAGACCAGGAAGAAGTGCAACAACACCGCCGGCAACAGCAGGGCCGCGACGGCAAACGGGATCAGCAGCCACAGGTTGCCGGCAATCACCCACCAGTGGCTTCCGCCGATGAATGCCACCAGTGCCATCAGCGCGGTGATCAGGAACAGCCGTAACGGGCGATCGTAGGGGCGGTGCCAGTAGGCGATGCCCGCCACGACCAGGACGATCAACTGCAGGACGAACCAGACCATCGAGACGGTCAGGCTGGTCATTGGCTGAGGCTCGAAGGGAATCCAGCCGACGTGCACACTCTCCACGGGGCTGAACAAGGGGAGAGGCGTGGGCAGCGTGCCGGGGAAAGGAGGAGCCAGAGTCCACCCGCTGAGGGCCATTCGCGGTTCCGCCCGAATGAACACGGCTTTCGCCAGAACCGGCCCCTGTTGCACCTTCACCACGCTGAGGGTGGAGTCCCGCAACATGCGGTCCTCGCTGGCGTTCGTCCCCGGAGCCAACAGGGCATCGCGAGTGATCTCCCGTTCGCGCGTCCGCAGGCTCGCCATGGCCCGGCAGAGATCGACGAACGTATGGGTGCGCACGCCGGCGAGACTGATCAGCCGGTCCCCCGGCGCCGGAGAACTCCCATGACACGGTCCCATCCCGTCTACGGAGCGAATCTCGATGCCATCCGAGAGCTCGGGGTCGGAGAGCCCCGTGTTGTTCGTGAGCAGGGACCGCAAGCGCAAATCGGGAGCGGTGGCGACATAGGCCAGCGTGGCGACGCTGTACACGACGCTCAACCCGGCCAGGATCGACCAGCCGATGCGATGGAGATTCAGCGAGGAGGCCAAGATTACATGTTCATCAGATCACTATCTCAAGCGCTGATTGGGGTGTCGAAATCAGCGCCGAAACGGACGAACGATATCACTTCAGCGCCGAAACGCAAGCAATCTCGATTCAATTCCCATGAAAAACCGTGAGTTTCTGCAATCTTCCGTTCGGCGCTCCGAATGGCACGCGAATTGTACCTTCTACCATCCCACCTGACCCAGCCTGACCCCTGAACAGATTGCGACTTCGGCGTTGATCCCGGCCCTGATAGCAGCCTGACCCACTCTGCTCATCAGACCCACCCCACTCCACGAGCCGCCGGGATCATTCGCTCGCCTCTGTTCAGGGGTCTTCTGCTGCGCCGAGCGATCTCTGCGCCAATCGCTCTCCCTCTCCTTCTTTTCCTTCTGTCGCGCACAGCTTTTGGGGAGGGATGGGTTTTCCGTCACCTGCTCACGGCGATCGAGAAGTTCCTCTCATGCTCGAGGTGACGTCCGCAAGGACCAAACCCACTGGCAGACAAGCCTGCCAGCAAGCCAGTAAACAGAGACCATCGCTCCTCCGGAACTCAGCAAAAGCGCCGCTGCACGCCTGACTGCGATTGACAGAGAAGCACTGGTTGATATGTTGAATCCGAGCGGTCGAGGGTGCGCCCGTGGGACGCAGCCGCGCTCGAGTCATCCGGTTCAGCCAGGAGTCCCAATGCTTCGCTGGAATGCAATGCGTGAGATGGGAAGGATGGGAGGCCTCGTCCTGTGTTGGTTGGTGACCGGCGGCCTGGCGTTGGCGATCACGCCGGAACAGGCCGGCCCCTTGCAGAGCTTGCGGATCGACGCCGGGGGGGAGGAAGCCCCGCTGGTTCTGCAGGGTCGCGATGCCCGCCGGCAACTGCTGGTGACCGGCGACCACGGAGCGGGGATCGTCAAGGACTACACCCGCCGCTGCCAGTACACCGTCGAGCCGGCGGGGATTGCCGCGGTCGACGCGACCGGACTGCTCCGCCCCCTGGCCGATGGAGAAGCCACGGTCGTGGCGACGGTGGACGGTCAGACGGCCCGGCGGGCGATCATCGTCACCCATGTGGGAGACGAACACCCGATTCACTTCCAGAACCAGATCGTCCCGATTTTCACCAAGCTTGGCTGCAACAGCGGCGGGTGTCACGGCAAGGCGAGCGGCCAGAACGGGTTCAAGCTCTCCCTGCTGGGGTTCTACCCGGAGGACGACTATGAGTTCCTGGTTAAGGAGGGGCGCGGGCGGCGTCTCTTTCCCCCCGCGCCGGAAAAAAGCCTGCTCCTGACCAAGCCCACCGGCGAATCGCCGCACGGCGGCGGAAAACGGATGGAGCCGGACAGTGACGAATACCGGCTCATTTACCGCTGGATTGAGCAGGGGATGCCGCTGGGCTCGGCGAACGATCCGGTCGTGACCGGGATTCGTTGCGTGCCCGACGCGCGACTGATGGGGCGCAATTCGGAACAGCAGGTCTCGGTCCTGGCGACGTACAGCGATGGCCGGGTGGAGGACGTCACCCGCATGGCGCTGTTCGAGCCGAACGATCCCGAACTGGCGGAGGCCGACGTCACCGGACTGGTCAAGACGCTCGACCTGGCGGGGGAGGTGGCGATCATGGCCCGTTATCAGGGTCAGGTGGCGACGTTCCGCGCGACGATCCCCCTGGGGGCGGAGATTCCGCACCTTCCGCCGGTGCGGAACTTCATTGACGAGGCCGTGTTCGGCAAGCTGCAGGTGCTGGGCATCCCCCCCTCGGAACTGTGCGACGATGCGACCTTCCTGCGGAGGGTCTTCATCGATGTGACGGGGACGCTCCCGACGGAATCGGAGACGCTCGCGTTCCTGAATGATCCCGATCCGAACAAGCGGGACAAGCTGATCGACCGTCTGCTCGACAGCCCCGCCTATGCCGACTATTTCGCCAACAAGTGGAACCTCGTGCTCCGCAACAAGCGGCGGCAAGATGACGACCGGCCCGGCAACTACGCTTTCCATCGCTGGATTCGGGACTCGCTGCTGGAGAACAAGCCCTACGACCAGTTCGTGCGGGAGATCATCACCGCCGCGGGAGATTCCCGCTCGAACCCGCCGGTCGTGTGGTATCGCGAGGTGGCGGAGATGAACGAGCAGGTGGAGGACGTGGCCCAGTTGTTCCTGGGGGTGCGGATTCAGTGCGCCCGCTGCCACCACCACCCCTTCGAGCGATGGAGCCAGGATGACTACTACGGATTCGCGGCCTTCTTCAGCCGTCTGGGGAAGAAGAACCTTTCCGCCGGAGACAACTTCCAGTCGCGCGAGCGGCGCATCTTCCACAATGAAGGGCGCGCCGCCGCGACCAATCCCCGCACGAACAAGTCGCTTCCGCCGACCGGCCTGGGAGCCGCGCCGCTGGAGATTCCGGAGCAGCGGGACCCCCGTCACGATCTGGCGGACTGGATGGCGCGGCCGGACAACCCCTTCTTCGCCCGGGCACTGGTCAACCGCTACTGGAAGCATTTCTTCGACCGGGGGATCGTGGAGCCGGAGGACGACCTGCGGGAGACCAACCCGCCGACGAATCCGGAACTGCTCGACAAACTGGCGCAACACTTCATCGCCAGCGGCTTCGATCTGAAGGAACTGGTGCGGACGATCTGCCGCTCCTCGACCTATCAGCTCTCGGCTTTGCCGAACGAGCACAACCTGCGGGACAAGCAGAACTTCTCACGGTATTACCCCAAACGGCTGACGGCGGAGGTGCTGTACGACGCCTTCCATCAGGTGACGGGGACGTCCGAGAACTTCACGGCGCTGCCGCCGGGAACACGCGCAGTGCAGATGCCGGATGCCTCCGTGGCGCCCTACTTCCTGAAGGTGTTCGGCCAGCCGCAGGCGGACACCGCCTGCGAGTGCGAACGCTCTCAGGAGGCGAACCTCGCCCAGAGCCTGCACCTGCTCAACAGCCGGGAGGTGCAGGACAAGGTGGCGCGCGGACGGGCTCGCGAACTCGCCAACCAGAAGGACCGCCCGAACGAGGAGAAGATCAAGGAGCTGTACCGCTGGGTCTACTCGCGCGAGCCGGTCACCGAGGAGATGCAGGTGGCCTTGGCGCACCTCGAGAAGCACAAGGAGAACCCCCAGGTCGCCTTTGAGGACATCCTCTGGGCGCTCATCAACACAAAAGAGTTTCTGTTCAATCACTGAACAGCATGCTGCGGCGTCATGCTCATGCAGCAGATTCGGCGCGCCGCCGGTTGCCAGCCGTCGGCGCGACCTCCCGCCCACATTCCCCCGCCCGCCGGACGTTTCGGCGGGTCCCGCCAAGCCTCTGATCCTGCCATGCGTCTCATCCACGCTTTCCTGTTCGGTCTCTGTGGGTGGCTGCTCACCGCCGCGGCGGCCGATGCCCAGTTGCCTCAGGCGCGGCTGCGGTCGGTCTTCCCCCCCTCGGGACAGGCCGGGACGACCTTCGAGTTCAAGCTCACCGCCGGAGACGACCTGGACGAGATCACGACGTTGCACTTCACGCATCCGGGCATCACGGCCACACTGCGGATGCAGGAGGTGAACGGCAAGCCGGAGCCGGTCGACAACACCTTCGACGTCACCATCGCCGGCGATGTTCCGCCGGGGATGTACGAAGTGACGGCCTCCGGGCTGTTTGGCGCCACGAATCCGCGCCGGGTGTCGGTCGGGCCGCGACCCCATGTGACCGAGTCCGAAGGGAACAACACGCCCGCCCAGGCTCAGGCAATTGACCTCAACGTCTCCCTGCTCGGCAAGATCGAGGGGGGGACCGACGTCGATTGCTTCAAGTTCACCGCCCAGCAGGGGCAGCGGATCGTCATTGATTGCCTGGCCGAGCGGCTGGATTCCCCGCTGGAGGCCCTGCTCCAGGTTCGCAACGCGCAGGGACGCCGCGTCGCCATCGCCGACCGCAGCCTGGGAGGTGATCCCACACTGGCGTTCGACGTTCCGGAGACCGGCGAATATGTCATCGAGTTGAGCGACCAGACCTACCGCAGCGGCGTCGAATACGTGTACCGGTTGGACGTCCATACGGGGCCGCACGTCGTCTTCGCCATGCCGCCGGCGGCGCCGGCCGGTACCCACAGCCGTGTGACTCTGTACGGGTACAACCTTCCGGGGGGGGCACGGACGGAGCTGACGATCCATCGAGCCGCGCTGGAGCGGGTGGACGTCGATGTGGACGTTCCGGGTGAGGAGGCGATCTTGAGCTTGCAGAACGTCGTGCGTTCCTATGAGGTGGACGTCGACGCTTTCAGTTGGGTCTGGCAGTCGCCGCAAGGTCCGACGAACCCGGTCCGCATCGGCATTTCGGACCGGCCGGTGGTGCTGGAGAGCGGGACGAACAACGCACCGGCGCAGGCCCAGGAAGTCGCGCCGCCGACCGAGGCGGCCGGACAACTCCTCCAGCCCGGCGAAGTCGATTGGTACCGCTTTGCAGGCAAGCCCGGCGAAGTGTACTGGATTGAAGTCATCGGTCAGCGGAGCGGTTCGCCGATCGACCCCGTGCTGGTGGTGGAAGAGGTGACCCAGGGTCAGGACGGCGCGGAGCAGGTCCGCCGCCTGACGCAACAGGACGACGACGGGACGAACGTCGCCCAGAACATCTTCAACACCTTCACCGACGATCCGGTCTACCGCTTGAACATCGACAAGGAGGCGACGTACCGCGTGGCGGTGTACGACCGCTACGGTCAGACGCGGGGCGGACCGGAACTTTGGTATCGCCTCGCGATCCGGCCCGATGAACCGGACTTCCGCGTGGTCGCGGTGCCGGCTCAGAACGTGAACAATGCCGGCGTCCCCTCTCCCGTCGGTCTGAGGAAGGGTGAGACCGTGGGCGTCAACGTGTATGCCCTCCGCAAGTACGGCTACGAGGGGCCGATCGAGATCACGGTGGAAGGACTGCCCGCCGGGGTCCACTGTCCGGGAACGACCATCGGCAGCCGCGAGAGCGCCAGTCAACTCGTCTTCCGCACGGACGAAAACGCCCCGGAAGCGGTGGCGAACCTCAAGCTGATCTCCACGGCGGTGATCGAATCTCCCGGGGCCCAGCGGACCCTGGACGCCGCCGACAAGGCCCTCGCCGAGGCGGAAAAACCACTTCCCGAGCTGCGTCAGAAGCTGACCGAGGCCCGCGGCAAGCTCGATCAGGCGATTCAGCAGCGGGATGAGTCCGCCCGCAAGCATCAGGCCGATCCGAACCACGAAGGACTCCGACAAGAGTTGGCCCAGCGTCAACAGGCGCTGGGGGAGGCCCAACGTCAGTACCAGCAGGCGGCCGAAGCCCTGGCCCAGGCGGAGAAGACGGCCGTCGACGCCCGCATCCGTCGCCAGACCGCGGAGGTCGAACGTCGGGTGGCCGTGCGTCATGTGCGTCATCTGGTCCGCAACGGAGTCATCATGATCGCCGGGCAGAACAACGTCCCCTCCCAGGGCCGACTGGCGCAGTCGTTCACCGTCGCCGTGCTCAAGGAGACGGCTCCGTTCGAGGTCCGGATTCAGACGGAACGGATCGCCGCCTCTCAGTCGCGGCAGATTCTCGTCCCCGTCCAGCTCGTCAAGCGCAACGGCTTTGATGAGCGCGTGGCGCTCAACGTGGCGGGGGTGCCGCGGAACTCCAACCTGCAAGTCCAGGCTACCCCCATCGAGAAGGGGAAGGACTCCACCGTCGTGTCGATCTTCGTCAAGGAGAACACGCCCCCCGGCACGTATACCCTGTGGCTCACTTCGCAGGGACAGGTCAGCTACAGCCGCAACCCGGAGAAGACGGAACGGCTCCGCGTCGAGCGGGATGCCGTGGCCGAGCGGCTGAAACAGGCTCAGGAGGCCCAGCAGAAGGCCACAGAACTGAAAAACATGGCGACGCAGAAGGCGACCGAGGCCGCCAACGCCTTGCAGCAGGCTCAGCAGCGCCGCCAGCAGGCGGAGCAGGTTGTGCAGCAGAAGACCAAGGAACGGGACGACCTGAAGCCTCTCAAGGAGGCGGCCGACCGCAAGGTGGAGGAACAAGCCAAGCTCGTCGCCGCGGCGGAGCAGGCCCTCAAGACCGCCCAGGAGGCGGCGGCTCAGGAACCGGACAACGCAGACCTCAAAGCCAAGGTGCAGACCGCGGAGCAGACCCTCGCGGAAGCACGGAAGGCGCTCGACACGGCAACCTCCGAGCGGGAGGAACTGGTCAAAAAACTTACGGAGGCGGAGCGGCTTCTGACCGAGGCCGCCACCGCGCACCAGCAGGCGGTCGAAGGACTCAAGCAGGCCGAAGCCGACAAAGCCACCGCCGATAAGTCCAAAGGCGAAGCCGAAGCGGCCGAGCAGGCCGCAATCGCCGCCACAAAACAGGTGGAAGAACTGAAGAAGACCGCCGATCGCCGCTTTGAGGAGGCGGAGAAGCAATCCCGTCCCCAGAACAAGAACTATACACCCCCCTCCCTCCCGATCGTGTTTGATGTCGCTCCTGCCCCCATTAAACTCACCACCACCGTCCCCAATGGGGGCAACCTCAAGGCGGGCGAATCGATCGAGATCACCGTCAAGGTGGAACGGCTGAACGGGTATGCCGGGCCGGTGTCACTCGCCTTGCCGTTGCCGCCGGGTGTGCAGGGGCTTTCCGGCACCGCCGAAGTTCCCGCTGATCAGGCGGAGGGCAAGCTCACGGTCACGGCGGCGGCGGACGCCACCGAGGGGCAGTTGCCCCACCTGGTCATCCGCGGCGCCGTCGAGTGGAACGGCCAGACGCATCTGGTCGACGTTCTCGTGACGCTGAAGGTCAACAAGTAATCCGATGACAAAGGGTCTGGGATGACGGACGTGACACCCCCTCCCGAGGTCGTCGCACGGTTGGCAGCCTACTTCCACCGCAACGGATACGTGCGGCGCGTGGACGCGCTGCGGCGGGCCCAAGAGGGGCAGCTCTACAAAAAGGGGGCCGAGGTCCGACTCGTGGCCGAGTCCCGGGCTGAGTTGCTCGAAATCCGGCGGCTCCTCAAGCAGGCGGGCTTCAAACCGGGGCGATCCTTCGCCAAGTCGCGGCAATGGCGGCAACCGGTCTATGGAGTGACGGAGGTCACCCGGTTCCTGTCGCTCATCGGGGAGCCGCAGCCGTCCGACCCCGGCGCTGCGCCCACTCCCCGCCGCGCCAAGTCCTCTCAGCGAACCCGGTCCCCCCAGCGGGAAGGGCGGTGAAGTGCGCGATGCGGCAGGCGCGCGGCACCCGGTCGGCCACTGCGCGAGAGCGGACGGCCATCGCCGTCATTCGCCGAGCAGCCCCTTGTTGAGCCGCGTCAGGGCCTCGTGCTCGATCTGCCGGACCCGTTCCCGCGTCAGGCCGAGCGCCTCGCCGATTTCCTTGAGCGTGCGTGGCTCGTGGCCGTCGAGGCCGAACCGCATCCGCAGGATGGTCGCCTCGCGGGGTTCCATCGTCTCCAGCATGGCCAGGACATGCTGCAGGGAGTCGTCGTCGGTCAGTTCCTCGTCGGGTCCCGGATGGCGTTCGTCGGGGACGATCTCACTGAGCGAACAGCGGTCGGAGTCTTCCCCCTGGGGCGTGGCGTTGTACAACTGCACCGCCTTCTTGACGATGCGGAGTTTTTTCGGAGGAAGTTCCAGTTCGCGGGCCACTTCCTCCAGCGAGGGAGCGCGGCCGAGCTGATCCTGCAAGCGGGCCGTCGCACGCCGCCAGCGCGTCAACAGTTCCACCATATACGCGGGGATGCGGATCGTTTTGGCGCAATTGACGATGGCTCGTTTGATCGACTGCTTGATCCAGTAGCTGGCATAGGTACTAAAGCGGGTGTTCATCTCGGGGTCGAATCCCTCGACGGCCCGCAACAGACCGAGGTTTCCCTCCTCGATCAAGTCTTGCAGCGGCAGCCCCTTGCCGGCATAGCCGCGAGCGATGTTCACCACCAGCCGCAGGTTGGCCCGGACCATCCGATCGCGCGCGGCGACGTCGCCTTGGGCAATGCGGTAGGCGAGTTCCTTTTCTTCCTCCGCCGTGAGGAGCGCCGTCTCGTTGATCTCGCGAAGATACGTTTCGAGCGGGTTCTGGACGGCGTGGGTGGTCCTCTTCCGCGGTGTCTTGGTGGTCAGGCTCATCGGAGGAGAGGGCGTGTCGGAGAGGCCGGCGCCCGCGTCGTCAGCAGCGGAGTATCCGCCCGCGAGCTTCCCGGCCTGAACATGCCGCCACGGGAATCAGAGGAGCGGGAGGGGGGCGGAGTCATTCCGGGCTCCCGCCGGGAACCGTCACGTCCATGGACCGACAGTGTACTTATCGACGTCCAGTTGGCGAGCCTTGACGACGCCGGGATTCTGGCCGTTTGGCACACTGTTTCCGGTGGGAGGGGGTGTGCGGGAGATGCGGGTTGTGCAGCCGCCGGAGCATCGCTCCCCCGGGTTGGCGCTCAGGGGATGCTCCCTGACCCCGTTTTCCCCCGACGGGGAGTGCGTTGACCGTCGGCGTCGTCGCCGGGCAACAGGCCGGCAGATCACGACAGGTTTCCCACCCGAGGGGCGGGGATCGCCACGGCGGGAAAAATGACGGCGGCGGAAGCTGCCAAACATGGCAGGGTTGCATACACTAGGAAGGGCGCGAAACGTCTGCCGATCGCGCCGAGTTTGCAGGTTGCTCCGGTGTCTTGTCCCAGGGAGATCCAGAGATGTGGCGTCGCCGTCTGACCCTGTTGGTTCTGTTGGCCGGCATGGGAGTCGGCACTTCCCTCCTTCCGGCGGAAGAGGCGCCCAAGTCCAAGTTCGATCAGGCGATCGAAGGGAAAAAGAAGCTCGACGCCGAAGGAAAGGCCCTGTGGACGCTGTACCACAGCGACCACCAGTTGCTGGTCGAACTGCCCAAGTCGGCGCTGGGGAAGGAATTCATCGTGCTCACCTCGATTGCCCGCGGCATCAGCAGCGGGATGGTCATCGGCGGGATGAGCTGGGGGTCCGGCGACGACATCATCTGGACCTTCCGCCAGTCCGGCGACAAGGTGTTCGTGATCCATCGCAACGTGCGGTATCGGGCCAAGGAGGGGAGTCCGGAATCGAAGGCCGTGGAACTGGCCTACAGCGACAGCATCCTGTACGCCCTGCCGGTGATCGCCACCGCGCCCAACGGGAACCTGCTGGTCGATATGACCAAGATCTTCATGAGCGACGACATGGGGATCGGTCAGGCGATCGGCCCGGGCTTTGTGTTCCAGTCGGACCGCTCGACCTGGGCCAAGGTCAAGGCGTTCGAGAAGAACATCGAACTGGAAGTGGCGGCTGTGTACGCCGGGCGGGGGACGGTTGAAACCGTTCCCGACGTCCGGGGGGTGCAGGTCAATGTCCACTACAGCATCAGCGAACTCCCCAAGGTCGGGTCCAACGGCTACAAACCGCGGCCCGCAGACGACCGCATCGGCTACTTTCTGACGGTCATCAAGGACTTCTCCGACAAGCCGGAGGAGGAGCACTTCGTTCGCTACATCAATCGCTGGGACTTGCAGAAACGGGATGCCTCGGCCGACCTCTCGCCGCCGAAGGAGCCGATCGTCTTCTATGTGGAAAAGACGGTCCCGGTGGCGCTGCGTCCGACGGTCGAGGCCGGCATCCTGGAATGGAACAAGGCCTTCGAGAAGATCGGGTTCGCGGGCGCCATTCGCGTCCACCATGAGGAAGACGTCGAGGCGCAGATGGGCGTCGACATCGACCCCGAGGACGTGCGGTACAATTTCTTCCGCTGGATCACCGCCGACGCCGGCTTTGCGATGGGCCCTTCGCGGGTGGACCCCCGCAGCGGGCAGATTCTGGATGCCGACATCATCTTCGACGCCGGGTTCCTGAACTATTGGCGCCAGGATTATGAGACCTTCACCGACGAGGATGCCGCGCGGCTGAACCCCAACTGGACCCCGTTGGATGCCGCCCAGTCCGCCGTGGCCCGCTACTCCAGTCACGTGCACGGCCCCCAGTGCCGCTATGGGCATCAGATGCAGCAGCAGATGGGCTTTGCCGCGGCGCTGATGACGGCCCGGGGCGACATCTCGGCCGACGGCCAGCTCCCCAAGGAGTTCATTCACCAGGGACTGAAGGAGGTCGTCATGCACGAGGTCGGGCACACGCTCGGCTTGCGGCACAACTTCAAGGCCAGCACCTGGCTGACCCTGGAGGAGATTCGCGAGAAGGGGAAGAATCCCAACGAACCGATCGTCGCCAGCGTGATGGACTATTCCCCGGCCAACATCGAACGAGAGAAGGCAACTCAGGGACTGTATTACTCACAGACGATCGGACCGTACGACTACTGGGCGATCGAATACGGCTACAAGCCGATCGCCTCCAAGGAGGAGGAGGAGCTGGCCAAGATCGCTTCCCGTTCCGGAGAACGCGGACACGATTACGCCACCGATGAGGACACCCGCTCCATCGATCCTGACCCCCTCACCAATCGCTTTGACCTGGGCCGGGAACCGATCTCCTTCGCGCGGCGGCAGATGGAGCATGCCTCCGAACTGATGTCCAAGGTCGTCGACAAATCGGTCAAGGAAGGACAAGGCTATCAACGGGCGCGGCAGGCATTCGGTCTGCTGCTGAGCGAGTATTGGCAGACGGCCTTCTTCGCCGCGCGGTTCCCCGGCGGCGTCCACGTGCACCGCGACCACAAGGGAGACGCGGACGCCCGGCCTCCCTTCCAGATCGTCGACGCCGCACAGCAGCGCGAGGCGATGAAACTGCTGGTCGAGCACGTCTTCGCCACGCCCGGCTACAACGGTCCGATGCTCAACTTCCTGGCCGCCTCCCGTTGGAGCCACTGGGGCCAGCGGAGCCTCGACCGCCTCGATTATCCCATCCACGAGATCACACTGCGGATGCAGCGTCAGATACTCTCGCAAATCCTCAGCCCCAGTACGCTCCAGCGGCTGCAGGACAATGAGGTCAAACTGGCGATGGATGCGGACGTGTACACACTGGCCGAACACCTGCGGCTGCTCGTCGAAGGTGTCTTCTCGGAGTGGATGGCCGCCCAGCCCGAAGGTGAGTTCAGCGACCGTCAGCCGTACATCAACAGCTTCCGTCGCAACTTGCAGCGTGACACCTTGCAGGCCCTGTGCAACCTGGTGACGCGCGGCGGAGGACCGGAGGACGCCCGCACCCTCACCCGCATGCATCTGCAGCGATTGCAGACCCAGATCGCGCGGCTTCTCAAGTCTGAGAAGGTCAAGCTCGACGACTATAGCCGCGCTCACCTTCTGGACTGTCAGGCCCAGATCCGACGAGTTCTGACGGCCAAGCTCGATCTGGCGGCTGGAACCTCCGGGGGAATGATCATTCGCCTTTCTCCTTGAGAGCTGAGAGGGGAAAGCCTCACGATTCGATCCGCACACTGCACGCCAGTTCCCGCGGTCTGTGGTGAGAGCGGGGAAAGGGGTTTCTGTGCGGCCGGGTTCGCTGCTCCGCAGGGTGCGCTGCTCGGACGTGGGCAGCCCCTCCGTTCCACCATTCCGCCGCTTGCCAATCCGCGGCGATGGCTCTGGGAGCGGGAGTCCTCGGAATCCCCTCCCCGCTCGAGACTCCCACATGCTTCCGGACCACTGCCGGGAGACGTTTGACGCTCTCCGCACCCGCGGATACGGTGACGGTGACCGGAGATGCTACGGCGGTGTGATGAGGAGCAACGGCCGCCGCCTCTCTTGGCGAGGTCGTCATAGCCGGCCGGTGAGACGAGCTTCCCGAATCCTTCCTTCCGGTGAACTGCGACGGAGTTCATGTATCACCACATCGGGCAGGGCGTACTTCGCCACACCGTCGCCATCGTTGTGGGCTGGGGGGTGCTGCTGGCGGCGTTGACGACGATGGCGCCGCGCTGGGGCCAGGTGGCTCAGGACGGCGAGTTTGCGTTTCTCCCCCCGGAGGCTCCGAGTCTGCGCGCGGAGCGGTTGTATCGCGAGGCGTTCGGTGGGGCGGATCCGTTTCGTGAGGAGGCGACTCCTCCTGCGGGCGGGGACAACGCCGGCGCGGCGGCCGACGCCGAGGGAGAGGCCGCCCCGGCCGTTTCTCCGGAATCCGAGACGGACGAGGGGGGAGGGGAGCGGCCGGGACTGGCAGCGCGCCGACACGGCCTCAGCCCGGTGTGCAGCAGCATCGTCATCGTGATTCATCGCGAGGACCGCGAACGTGGCAAGGGGCTGCAACCGGCGGACCTGGAGTTCATCGAGACCAGTCTGCTGCCGCGACTGCGGGAGATCGCCGAGACCACGGGCCGGGGCTATCGGCCGTACACGGAGGAGCAACGCACGGCGCCGCGATCCCCCCTCCCCCCCCACGAGCGGATCGTGACGACCATCCTCAGCCGTCCGCGGGAGGAGAAGTTCTCGCTGCTGAACGTCAACGATGTCACCGGCAAGCTGCTGGACAGTGAAAATGGACAGTCGACGCTGGTGGTGATGCAGCTCACCACGGAGTTCCTGGACCGCTCGAACGCGCTGCTCATCAGCGAAGTGGAGCGGTTGCTGGCGGAGGAGGAGTTCCAGGCAAAAAAGCCCTCGGGTCTGGCGTTGGACCTGAGCGGCTCGGCCGTCGTCGGGCGCGACGTGCTGCGGGCGGAGGAAGAATCGGCCCGGCACACGGAGACGCTCACCAAGTTTCTGGTGATCGTGCTGCTGCTGGGCATCTACCGGGCGCCACTGTTGGCGTTGATCCCGCTGATTACGGTGGGGCTGTCGGTGGAACTGACGAAGCGGCTCTTGAGCCTGCTGGCGGGGTGGGGGTGGATCGGCGTGTTCACCGGCCTGGAGGTGTACGTCACGGTGGTGGTGTACGGAGCGGGGGTGGACTACTGCCTGTTCCTGATCGCCCGCTACCGCGAGGAGCTGGACCGCGGCTGCGGGTTTGGGGAGGCGATTTGCGAGTCGGTGCGGCGCGTGGGGGCGGCCTTGGCGACCAGCGCCGGCACCAGCATTTTCGGCATCGGCATGATGGCGTTCGCCGACTTTGGCAAGTTCCGCCAGGCAGGCATCGCCATCTCGCTGGGGCTGACGGTGGTACTCTGTTCGGCGCTGACGTTCACGCCGGCGCTGCTCAGGCTGTGCGGACGCTGGGCGTTCTGGCCGCAGGTGCGCCGCGAGCGGATCGAAGCCGGCGGCGGATGGCTGCCGACCCTCAGCTTCACGCGCTTTGTGGCCGAACAGCGGTGGCTGGAGCGGGGCTGGCGGCGGATGGCGGAGTTGCTGTTGCAGCATCCGGCGGAGGTGTTTCTCGGCACGGTGCTGCTGCTGTTGCCGTTCGCGGTCGTGGGGACGCTGTTCCAGAACCATCTGAGTTACGGGCTGCTCTCGGACCTCCCGCAGAATGATCCCAGCGTGCTGGGCGCCCGGGCCGTGCAGTACGACTATCCCGCGGGCGTGACCGGGCCGACCTTCGTGCTGCTCAAACATCCGCACTTCGACCTGCACCGGTTCTCGCAAGGGAAGTGGATCACGGAGCATCTGGTGGAGGAGCTCAGTCCGCGGCTGGCGGCACTGGGCATTGCGGACATCCGCTGCCAGGGACACCCCTTCGGGCTGACGGCGGCGGCGCGGCGGCTGGATGCCCTGTACCGCACCCCCTTTCTGCGGTGGCAGCTCGTGCGGGCCTCGCAGGCCAACTACGCCAGTCTGCACGGCCCGCACGCCGGTCAGGTGACCCTGCTGGAACTGGTCTTTGCCCAGGACCCCTTCCTGCGGGACAGCATCGGTCAGTTGAAGCAGGTGGAGGCGGCCATTCGCGATGCCCTCCCTCCGGAGTATCAGACGGCGGAAATCTACTCCATCGGTCCTACCGCCAGTCTCCGCGATCTGAAGTACTACACCGACCGCGACCGCATCCGCATCGACGTGCTGGTGGTGGTGGTGGTGTACTTGCTGCTGATTGCGCTGCTCCGCCGCCCGGCGATCTGCGCCTACCTGCTGGTGACGGTGATCTTCAGCTATCTGGTGACGATCGGGGCCACCTACACGCTGTTCTGGTTCCGGTCCGCGGGCGAGTTCGCGGGTCTGGACTGGAAGATTCCCTTGTTCCTGTTCACGATCCTCATCGCCATCGGCGAGGACTACAACATTCTGCTCATGGCCCGCGTGACGGAGGAGCAGCAGCGGCACGGACTGATCCGCGGCGTCCTCGCCGCCCTGACCAAGACAGGGGGGATCATCTCGAGCTGCGGCGTCATCATGGCGGCCACGTTCGCCTCGCTGATGACGGGGACGCTGATGGGGATGGTGCAGCTCGGCTTTGCGCTCGCCTTCGGGGTGTTGCTCGACACATTCGTCGTCCGGCCGATCCTCGTTCCCGCGTATCTGGTCCTGTTGTATCGCGGGAGTTTCGGCAGACTCGGCCGCTGGCTCGGCGCCGAGGAGACGGGGGGCTTGGCCGAGGAGGGAGAACCGTCACTGGACGTGCGGCGTCCTGCGCATCCGCGCGAGGCCGACAAAGAGGTCGGCGACGCTCAGATCGCCTGAAACCTTTACACCCCCTTCCCAAGATTCCGGCACGATCGATTTTCTGGCGGATCGTGGAATGGTTACAATTCGCCCGGCACCGGGGCGGCGCGACGCCTCCCCGCGGCCGGCCCGCGCGGGTTCCTCCCCCTCGAGAGCCTGATCCAGTGTGTATCCCTGGAGCCGAGCTGCCCGCAGCTCGAGACCTGTTCGACCTCAGCGTATGAGACTGTGTCCATGAGTACGGATCCTGTGCAGACTCCGGAGCCGCTCGTTTGTCCCGATTCGTCGCCCGCCGTTTCGGAGTCTGCCGCAGCAGCGGCCGCATCGTCCCCCGCTCCCGCTGCGACCTTACCTGCCGGCAGTGCAGCGGCTCCGGAGGCTGCTCACGAGATGACCGAGCCGTGCGCCGCGTCCGCAACTGCCGCAGCGGTTCCGGAACCTGTGGAGACGTCCTCCGCACCTGCGGCACCGACCACGCAGGAGTCCCCGCCCGCCGGAGCTCCCTCACCGACGGAGACGACTCCGCCTCCGGAAGGGGGAGTGCGGAGGAAGGTGCGGCTGGCACCGGTCGCCGATCCCAAATCGCTGCGGCCGATTCCGAACCTCGCCGCCGGGGAGGCTGCCGCGGTCCCGACGGGGGAGTCGTCCGCCCCGACGGCGGGTGGTAAGCCTCCCATGCCCGAAGCACCGCCGCACCCTCCGGTGGAAGCAGTGGTCGCCGCGAAGACTTCGCCGCCTCCACCGGTGTCGATCCCCCGCCGCGAGGAGCTGGACGCGGCCATGGAGGCCGAGATCACCGCCGCCATGCAGGCGGGTGCAGGAGCGGCGGCGCCTGTGGCGCTGCCGGCGGAGGAGGGGGCGCCCCCGGTCACCGAGGAGACGCTGGCGCCCGGCGCCAAGCTGAAGGGAACCATTCAGAAAGTCACCGAGGAGAGTGTGTTCCTCGATTTCGGACTGCGGATGACCGGGATAGTCCCGCTCCACCAGTTCGATCCGCAAAAGCCTCCCCAGGTCGGGGCGACGGTGCAGGTGACGGTCGACAAGGTGGATGAGACCGAGGGGCTAATCTCCTGCCATCTTCCGCGCGGCCGCGGCAAGGTCTCTCACGACTGGAACGCGGTGGTCGTCGGTCAGACGGTCGACTGTCAGGTGACCGCCACCAACAAGGGTGGGCTGGAAGTGACCGTCGGCAGCTTGCGGGGTTTTCTGCCTGCCAGTCAGGTGGAGCTGGGGTTTGTGGCCAATCTGGAGTCGTACATCGGCCGGCGGTTGTCGGTGCGGGTGACGGAAGTGAATCCGGCGCGGCGGCGGCTGATTGTGAGCCGACGGCTTCTGCTGGCCGAGGAACGCCAGGCGAATGAAGCGACGTTGCTGGCCCAGATCGAGCCGGGGCAGATTCGCAGCGGAGTCGTCAAATCGATCAAGGACTTCGGGGCGTTCATCGACTTGGGGGGGATTGACGGCTTTTTGCACGTCGGTCAGATCAGTTGGCAGCGGATCAACAAGCCCTCCGACGTCCTCTCCGAAGGGCAGGGCGTGGAGGTGAAAGTGCTGTCGGTCGACCGGGAAAAGAAGCGGATCAGCCTCAGTCTGCGGCAACTGGAGCAGAATCCCTGGGCCTCGGCGGAGGAGAAGTACGCCAAGGGGAGCCAGGTGACCGGCCGCGTCACGCGGATCGAACCGTTCGGCGCTTTTGTTGAACTGGAACCGGGAGTGGAAGGGCTGGTGCACATCAGCGAGCTGGACCACAAACGCGTGCGGAAGGTAGAGGACGTGGTGTCGCTGAATCAGATGGTGGAGCTGAAGGTGCTGGAGGTGGATCCGAAGAAGCACCGCATCAGCCTCTCGGCCAAGGCGCTCAAGGCCAAACCGGAGGAAGCCCCCCGCGAAGCGGGAGCGACCCCCGCCGCTCCCCCGCCGGAGCGAAAACCGAAAACGAACCTCAAGGGGGGGATTGGGGGGCAGACCCAGGGGGGCTTGTTCGGCGACCCGCGGCAGTACTCGTAGGCACCGTCGGCACGCCCTGCCGGTGGGTGAAAAATGTGAACTTCCCCCCTTCCCCCGTTGCGCGGCCCTGTGCTAACTTTCGCCTTCGCGGCACTCAGTCGTCGCGGCCGGATTGTCCCCTCGGGAGGTGCGGCCGGAGGTGTCGCCTGCAAGGACTGACGACGGAGTCGTCGTACGATCTCACCGACTGGCAGGGAGGCCGCTGTGTCGGCGCCGCTTTCGCTCAAGCATCCGCTCGACGTGCAGATTCGCTGGCTCATCCGCCGCGACATGGCGGACGTCCTCCGGATCGAACAACAGAGCTTCGACCACCCCTGGACCGAGGAGGATTTCCTCTGTTGTCTCCGGCAGCGGAATTGCATCGGCATGGTGGCCGAGCACGAGCATGAGATCGTGGGGTTCATGATCTACGAACTCCACAAGTCGCGGCTGCACATCCTCAATTTCGCCGTCGACCGCGACTTCCGCCGCCGCTCCGTCGGGACGCAAATGGTCCTGCGGCTGATCGACAAGCTCTCGCAGCAGCGGCGGCACGAAATCCTGCTGGAGGTCCGGGAACGAAACCTCGACGGGCAACTCTTTTTCCGCAAGCTCGGGTTCCGGGCGATCAGCATCCTCCGCGGCCACTACGACGACACCGAGGAGGACGCCTACCTGATGCGGTTCCGCCTCGACGCCACCCACGACGCGGACTCCCCCTATTCTCCGCGGAATCGCATCTCGGACCTCGACGCCGCGTGAGGGCAGAGGCCATCCGGCTCCCGCCGGTGGGAAACGACGCCCCGGCGGGCCGGCGCTGAAGTCCGGTCGCTACCACAGCCGCTGCGGCGCAAGACCCCGGACGCTGCCCAACAGCCAGGCCGAAGCCATGAGTGCGAGAAAAACCCAGTGGAAGTAGAGCCGATCTCCCTGGCGGGGATGCGCAGGCCGGAGGATCAGAATGCACCCCGCACCCAACCAAAACGTCAACATCGCGATGGCGCAACACTTCGCCAGCAAGAGGCCGTCGAGCAGCAGCAGACTGATCCCGGGGATGGCCGCCTGCAAGAGGAGTGCTCGCCCGACCAGAGGCCGATAGGCGTCAGAGACCGACATGTGGCGACCCTCCGCCCCCCTGGGGCCTCAACTCTCTCCGGGGCAGGTCCGCCCGGTTCTCCGCACCCCGTGCTGCGGCCCTCGTTACTCGCGCAGTCCGTCAAACAGCGGTGTCGAGAGGTACCGCTCACCGCTGTCGGGCAGGATCACGACCAGCGTCTTGCCGGCGTTCTCGGGCCGCGCGGCCACCTTGAGCGCCGCCACCATTGCCGCCCCGCTGCTGATGCCGCAGGTGATCCCCTCTTCCATCGCGATCCGGGGCGCCATGGCGAAGGCTTCCTCATCCGTGACCTGCACCACCTCATCCACGATGCTCAGGTCGAGGTTCTTGGGCACGAACCCCGCGCCGATCCCCTGAATCTTGTGCTTGCCGGGGGCCCCGCCGGAGATGACGGGGCTGGCCGCGGGCTCCACCGCCACCGAGTACAGCGGTTTCTTCTTCTCCTGCTCGAAGTAGCGTGACACGCCGGTGATCGTCCCGCCGGTGCCGACTCCCGAAATCAGGATGTCCACCTGACCCTCGGTGTCGTTCCAGATTTCCGGCCCGGTGGTCCGGAAGTGGATGTCCGGATTGGCGGGATTGTCGAACTGCTGAGGCATGAAGTAGTCGGGACGGGCGGCCAGTTCCTCCGCCTTCTGGATGGCGCCTCTCATGCCGTCCGCACCGGGCGTGAGCACAAGTTGAGCGCCAAACGACTTGAGCATCATCCGGCGTTCGATCGACATCGTCTCCGGCATCGTGAGCGTCAGCGGGTAGCCCCGGGCCGCACACACAAACGCCAGGGCAATGCCCGTGTTGCCGCTGGTCGGCTCCACGACGTGCATCCCCGGCTTGAGCACTCCCCGTTTTTCGGCGTCCCAGATCATCGCCGCACCGATGCGGCACTTGACGCTGTAGGCCGGATTGCGGCCTTCAATCTTGGCCAGGACGGTCGCCTTCAGCCCCTTGGCCAGCCGGTTGATGCGGACCAGCGGGGTCCGGCCGATGGTCTCGGCGTTGTCGTTGAAGATCGGCATCAGGACCACTCCTTCCCGGGATTCAGGGATGCGCGGATGCAGATCGCACAACCGGAGGGCATTATCGGGACTGCTGCTGCCGGAAGCAATATCCCCTGGCGGCGATGGTCCTTACCCGAATGGCTGCGCTCCCGGCGGCAACGCCTAGACCCGCGCCAGACGCTTGGCCTTCTCCTGAAGCTCCACCGGGACCGCCTCCAGCAGCCGGGTAATGACGTCGTCCGGTGTGATCCCTTCGCTGTTGGCCTGGAAGGTGGTGACGATGCGGTGCCGCAGCACCGGATGCGCCACCGCCTGGACGTCCTCCGTGGTGACGTGGAACCGTCCCTCCAGCATCGCCCGGGCCTTGGCCCCCAGGATCAGGTACTGGCCGGCCCGCGGACCCGCCCCCCAGGCGATGTACGGCTTGAGCGACTTGACGACTTCCTCCTCCTGCGGCCGCGTGGCGCGGACGAGGTCCCGCGCATACACAAAGACGTGCTCGGCCACGGGGACCTTGCGCACCACTTCCTGCAACGCCAGAATCTGCTCCCCGGTCAGAGCGTGCTTGAGCTCCGGGTCCTCTCCGCCGGTCGTCTGCTTGAGAATCCGCAGTTCCTCCGCTGCGGTCGGGTACTTCACCGTGATATTGAACATGAACCGGTCGAGCTGAGCTTCCGGCAGCGGATAGGTCCCTTCCTGTTCGATGGGGTTCTGCGTGGCGAGGACGAAGAAGGGGGAGGGGAGCCGATACGTGTTCGAGCCGACGGTGACGTGCCGCTCCTGCATCGCTTCCAGCAGTGCTGCCTGCGTCTTGGGCGGGGTGCGGTTGATCTCGTCCGCCAGCAGCATGTGGGTGAACAGCGGCCCCTGCATGAACTGGAACGTGCGGCGGCCGGTCTCGGGATCGTCCTGGAGCACGTCGGTCCCGGTGATGTCCGAGGGCATCAGGTCCGGGGTGAACTGAATCCGCCGGAACGAGAGCTGGAGGATGCGGGCGATGGTGCTCACGAGCAGAGTCTTGGCCAGTCCCGGCACACCCACCAGCAGGCAGTGACCGCGGCTGAAGAGGGCGATCAAAAGCTGGTCGACGACGTCGGTCTGGCCGACGATCACCTTGCCGATCTCTTCCCGCATGCGACCGTAGGCCGCCGCCAGGCCGCGGATCGCCTGGGCCTCTTTCTCACGGGCCTCGCTGGAGGAGGGGAATGCGCGATCGGCTTCACTCATGGGAACATCTCAGGAGGAAACATCGTCCGGGGGAGGTTCAGTCGGTGCATCGTAGCGGAGCGGCGGGGCCGTTGTCAGCGATCCCGCGGAGAGTGCCCTCCCAGGGTGTGGAGCGATCTTGGGACCATGCCGGGCGGGGGATCCCACCGGCTCCCGACTCCGCCGGTCCGCCCGTGCGGAGGCCCTCCCGGTTGATCTGCCCCGTGGTGAAACTTTGTCCTGCGACGGCAAAAGTCTCGCCGGAGAGCTTCTCGTCCGTGGTGCGGTCACGCTGCGTAAGCACGGCTTTTCGGCGGTTCGGCCGCCTCCGCGCCTTGGGCATGAGGGTTGCATACCCACCCGCCACCTAGAGCGGGCGTCTGGTGCAGACGTCGCTACGGCAGAATCGTCTTCCCCGATTCCCGGTCGCAACCTCGATCCCATGGTGCTGAACGAAACTCCTGCTTCTCTCCTCTCCCGCACTTCTGCTCGTGGAGGCCGTCGCCTGCGGCGGGGATTCACGCTGATTGAACTGCTGGTGGTGATCGCCATCATCGCCATCCTGGTGGCGCTGTTGCTCCCGGCGGTCCAGCAGGTGCGGGAAGCCGCGCGTCGAACCCAGTGCGCCGATCACCTGCACAACATCGCCCTGGCGGTTCACAATTACGAGAGCGCTTACCGCTTCCTGCCGCCGGGGGCGGCCGTGGACCTGAGCATCACCAGCACCGGCAACAACGTTTCGTGGGGCGTGCACGGGCGGCTGCTCCCCCACCTGGAACAGGGGAACCTGTACCGCAACGTCGACCTCACCACTGCCTGGGACTTCCAGCAGGCGATCAGCGGTCTGAAGATCGAGGTCTACAGTTGCCCCAGCGATCCCAAAGCGGACGTCGCCCGCGACCCCGGCGGAGGCCGCGCCCTCCTCTATCCCACGACGTACGGCTTCAACTACGGCACTTGGTTCGTGTTCAACCCCGCCAACGGTCAGGGGGGCGACGGACTGTTTTATCCCAACGCCAAGATCTCCTTCGCCGCCGTCACGGACGGTACCAGCCACACGCTGCTGGCTGCGGAAGTCAAGGCCTGGACCGCTTACAACCGCAACGGCGGCCCCCCCAGCACGGCCAGGCCCAATACCGTCTCCGAGGCGGAAGCGATCGTCCCCTCCGGGACGGACTTCAAACCGAACACCGGACACACCGAATGGCCCGACGGCCGCGTGCATCACACCGGCGTCACGGTGACGTTGGGACCGAACACCAAGGTCCGTTACACGACCGGCGGCGTCACCTACGAGGAGACTGACTACAACTCCTGGCAGGAGGGACGCAACGGCGGCGCCGGCAATCCCACTTACGCCTTCATCACCTCGCGGAGCTATCATCCGGGGGTGGTGCAGATCACTCTCCTCGACGGCGTGACCCGCACCGTCTCCGAGAACATCAGCCTGCAAGTCTGGCGATCCATCGGGACCCGCTCCGGAGGAGAAGCGACCCCTTCGTTCTGAGTCTCCGACCTTGGGGTACGATGGGAGAGCCGCCACGATCGCCGGGCCGTCATTCTCTCTCGGCTGACGCCGACGCCTCCAGCGGCGGAATCGCGGGATGGTGCGCCGCGAGCATCAGCACGCCCAGCAGCGTCACCAACAACGGCGTCTCCACCTTGACTTCGAGCCGCCCTGTCTGCCGCAGCACCGACATGACGCACGCCGCGGCGAAGAACCCCCCCGTGACGAAGGTGCCTTTGTTCCAGCCTCCCCACAGGAAAGGGAGCACTCCCGCCGCCGCCAGACCGAGCGTCCACACCCAGTCGATGTCGGGCAGCACGCCCAGGCTCGAGAGCAACCAGCCTCCCCCGATGAGGATCAGGACGATCGGCGCAGCCAGTGTCGAATGGTTGGACATGCTCGGGCTTCCCGGGTTTGGTACTGATGGATAAGGAAGGCGAAGCAGCCGGGAAAAACTCACGCAACATGTTGGCGCGGCGAGAGGGATCGTCCCACCGACGGCTACTTCAGCCCATAGAACTCCCGCGCCGTGCGCCAGGAGATGTGCGACCGCTCGTCCTCCGAGAGCGGACCGAGCGCCTCCTGGAGCGCGGCGAGCACCCGCGGGTAGCTCGCCGCCAGCTCGCACACCGGCCAGTCGCTGCCGAACATCAACCGGTCCGGTCCAAAGGCATCGAGGGCGATCTGCACGTAGGGGCGCAGGTCGGCCGGCATCCACCGCTGCCAGTCCGCCTCCGTCACCAGGCCGGAGAGCTTGCAGTAGACGTTGGGGGCCTTGGCGGCGGCGCGGAAGTTCGCCTCCCAGTTGTCGAGCCGTCCCAGCTTGATCTGCGGCTTGGCCAGATGGTCGATGACCAGCTTGAGTTCCGGCAGCTCCCGCGCCAGCCTCTGCGCGTGATGCAGATGCTTCACGTAAAACAGCAGGTCGAACGGAACGTGATGCTTCTGCAACACCTTCAGCCCGCGGAGGACGGCCGGGCGAATGATGAAATCGTCGTCCGGCTCGTCCTGGGTGATGTGCCGCACCCCCACAAACTTCGGGTGTTGCCGGAACTCCAGCAGTTGCTCCTCACAGCGGTCGCTGGCCAGATCGATCCACCCCACCACGCCGGCGATCCACGTGTGCTCCTCGGCCAAACTCAACGCCCAGCGGTTCTCCTCCAGGTTGTGCTGCGTCTGCACGAAGACCGTCTGGCTGACGCCGGCGGCGTCGAGGAGCGGTTTGAGATCAGCCGGTAGAAAGTTGCGACGAATCGGCTGATGCTGCGGGACCTCGAGCCAGCGAGTGTCGAAGCGGCCCAGTTCCCAGAAGTGCTGATGGGCGTCGATGAGCATGGGTGTGATCGTCTCTGGCCGGGCTGTGCTGAGGCAGGGCTACCGGCCGCTCTACTGAGGTTCAAAGGTCTGGTCGCGTGGGGAGGTCCCGCTCCCCCGATATCGGAACGGGCTGATCTGCACGGCCGTTTCTCCCAGTACCTGCGCCGGGCGATCGAAATACGCCGTCAGAAACTGCAACGCCTGATGATAGGCCGCTCCGTTGTCGCGCGGCTGGTAGCGGGAGAGAAACAACACCTGATACAGCCCGGCCTGGGGAAGGTGGATGGTGTAGCGGCCATCGGCGTCGGCCACGCAGAAATCGCCTCCCAGGGCGCGAATGGCGGCCACGGCAATGCGCAGGTCCTGCTCATTCGCCCCAGGTCGCAACCCCTCGGCCGACAGTCGCGTGCTTCCCTGCCGCTCCTCCGGCAGGACGAGAATCCTGGCTCCGGCATCGGGATGGAGCTCTCCCCCCGTGGCGATATAGGAGACCCGCCCCGTCAGTGCCGGTTCCGCCACGACGGTTTCTGCGGCCGGAGGCGCCGCCACAGGGACCGGGGCCGCCGGGGGTGAGGAGTTGTTTCCGCCGCGGGGAGCAGGTGTGGCCGCCACGCGCCTCCCCACTGCATACCCGGCGGCAAAGGCCGCCGCCGTCAGCATCAACGCGCCTGCGATCAGGGTGCCGCGACCTCGCTTCAGCCCCCGCCTCACCTTGGGAAACGAGTCCGCCGGCGTCGTCTGGACCACCGGCGAGGCCCCCATCGCGGCCACCACCTGTTCCGGCACGACGGCACGAACCACTGCAGCCTCCCCCGTCGAGGGCCGAACAGGCGGAGGGGGCTCGACAACGACCGGGGCCGGTGCCGGCGGCAGAACGATCGGCTCCGGCAGGGGAACGGGCTGGATCGCCGCCGGCCCGCTCACGGGAGCCGTCGCCGGAGACGCAGGCTCCAATGACTCCTCCCGCACTGTCGGGTCCTCCGCCAGCCCGGCGAGCTTGTCCAGGGCGGAGGCCAACCCCTGATCCGCCAGATTCAGTTCCGGGTCAGGCAGGGGGGGGACCGTGCCGTCCAGCAGGGGGACGCGGATCGAGCGGCCGCAGGTGGGACAGTCCGTAATCGCCCCCGCCCGGGATCGAGAGATTCCCAGGAACTGCTGGCAATGCGGACAACGGAACTTGATCGGCATGTTCAGCGTGTCGAGGGAATCCTCGCCGTGGACCGGGGACGGGCCGGGACGTGACGATGCACGCCGCGAATCGGCGGACATCGGACGTCGATCTTCCTGTGGCGCCCGTGGCGAACCGCGCCTGTGACCGTGCGTCCGAACGATCCACCGGGACCTCGATTGTGACGGCCGCCGCCCCCCCCTGCCAGTCTCATGGCCCCGTACCCAGAACCGGCGCACCGGTGAAATAGCGATACCGTATCGTTGACGGATCTGAGCGGCCTCGATACGGTAACACCCCTTCCTCGCCGGGGAACTGGCCCGCCGAGGGGTGTGGCCTCACTCCGATCGCGACCGGCTTGTTCACTCCCTCTCCGAGAGCGGAGAAGCAGCTTCGCCGTTGTGCGGGGAGCGCGACGGATCCCGGCCGGGGGCGGGTCGGGGAGTGAATGCCCTGAGCCTGCCAGCCGTCGAGCCTCTCCTCTTTTGAACAGTTGCCACGATCATGGGACGCGTTGAACGGACACGTGAACTTGCCCGCCGCCGTGCGCGGCGCGTGAAAGTGAAGAAGTTGCGAGCCCGGTTTGCCGCGGCCAAGACCGCGACGGAAAAGCAGGCCATCCGCGAGAAGATGTTTCGGGTCAGCCCGCTCGTGGTGCTGGAGGACTGAGGGAGCCGGGCCAAGGTCGCGGCCCCGGGTCGGGCAGCCCGCCGAGGGACGTGGTCCGCACCCGGTCCGGGTGGACGCAGCTTATGTGAGCTGCCAGACAAACAGTCCTTTGGCCAGATGGAGGCGGTTCTCCGCCTGCTGGAACACCACGCTCTGCGGGGAGTCCATGACCTCATCGGTCACTTCCTGACCGCGCCGCGCCGGCAGGCAGTGCATGAAGCGGGCGGTGGAGGGGGCGGCTTTCAGCAGCGCCGCATTCACCTGGTAGGCGGCAAAGATGCGCTGCCGCTGTTCTTTTTCCGCCTCCTGGCCCATGCTGGTCCAGACGTCGGTGTAGATGACGTCGGCCTCCGACACCGCTTCCCGGGGATCGGTCGTCTGCGTCACGGAGCAGTGCGGAAACCGTGACTGGAGTCGCGCGAGAAAGTCCGGCGTCAGTTGGTACCCCTCCGGGGCGGCGATGACGAATGCCGCGCCGAGCATCGCACACGCCTCCGCCAGTGAGACCGCCACGTTGTTTCCATCCCCCACGTAAACGAGTGTGCGTCCCTCCAGCGTGCCACAGACCTCCTGCATGGTGAACAGGTCCGTGAGCGCCTGACAGGGGTGCGAGACATCGGAGAGGCCGTTGACGACGGGGCAGCGCCCGACCCGGGCGAACGTCTCGATCAGGGTGTGGGAGAAGGTCCGCAGGACCAGGACGTCGCAATAACTGGTGAGGACGCGGGCGACGTCCTCGATCGACTCCCGCCCCCCCAGCCCGGCGTCCTTGGACGACAGGAAGATGCTGCTGCCGCCGAGCTGCTGCATCGCCGCTTCAAAGCTGACCCGCGTCCGGAGCGAGGGTTTCTCGAACACCTGGGCGAGCACTCGTCCCGCCAGCAACGGGGTCCGCCGGCCGGCCCGGCACTCGGCCTTGAGTGCAGCCGCGTGCTGCAAGATCGCCTGAACGTCTTCAACTGCGAGGTCGAGCAGGTTAATCAGGTGCTTCATGACGCACGTCTTGACATCAACTTCGCCACAGGGCGGGTCCGCACCGCGCGGGGAGGAATGGAAGGACTCGAAAGGCCCCACACGCCGGAGTCCTTCCGTCAGGGTTCATCTGGCCGGCTCGGCGGGCGCGACGGCCGGGGCCGCCGCGGGCGGGGACGGCCCTCCAGAAAACTGAAGGCCCGATCCCTCGTCGGGACCGGGCGAACAAACCAAACCGTCATTATGAAGACCTCAGGTTCCGTTTGCCATCTCCCGCAGCACCTGCGCCAGGATTTCACAGCCCTCCTCGACCTGTTCGGCGGTGACGTTGAGCGCGGGCAGCAGCCGGATCACCGTGTCGTGCGTGGCATTGATGAGCAGCCCCCGCTGCATGCACTTCTCCACCGCCGGCGTCGCGGGAACGCCCAGTTCCACGCCGATCATCATTCCCTGGACCCGGACCTCCTCGATGATCGGGAGTTCCTGCGACAGCCCCGTCAAGAACTCCCGGAACTTCTGGGACATTTCCCGCACGTTGTCCAACAGGCCCTCGGCTTCGATGGTCTCGACGGTCGCCAGACCAGCCGCCATCGCCAGCGGGTTGCCCCCGAAGGTGCTGGCGTGCATCCCGGGCCGCAGACTCGGCGCCACCTCAGGGGTGGCGAGGATTGCCCCGCAGGCGACGCCGCCGGCCAGCCCCTTGGCCAGGGTCATGATGTCCGGTTGCACGCCAAAGGTCTGATAGGCGAACCACTCCCCCGTGCGGGCCATGCCGGTCTGCACTTCATCGAACATCAGCAGCAGACCGTGCTCGTCGCAGATTTCGCGCAGCCCTGCCAGAAATCCCTCCGGGGGGAGGTTCACGCCCCCCTCGCCCTGGACCGGCTCCACCAGGATCGCGGCCGTTTCTCCATCCACCAGCTCGCGAACCGCGTCGAGATCGCCAAAGGGGGCGTACAGGAACCCCGGCACCAGGGGACCCAGACCCTGGTGATACTTCGGCTGAGCAGTGGCGGTGACGGCGGCGAGCGTCCGGCCGTGAAAACCGTTCTCAAAGGTGATGATCTTGTACCGCTCCGGAGGGGTGTGCAGGCGGGCCAGTTTGATCGCCCCCTCGTTCGCTTCCGCTCCGCTGTTGCAGAAGAACGCCTGGCCGAATCCCCGCGTGCCGAGGGCCTCGGCGAACTCCCCCTGGGGCTCGGTATACCAGGTGTTGGGGACGTGAATCAGCCGTTCCGCCTGTTCCTGGATCGCCCGCACCACTCGCGGCGGGGAGTACCCCAGAATGTTGCAGCCCCAGCCGGGAAACAGGTCGAGGTAGCGGTTCCCCTCGGCATCCCAGACGAAGGAGCCTTCGCCCCGGACGAGACAAATGGGATACCGCCGGTAGTTGGGGATCACAAACCGGCTGAAGAGCTCGATGGTTTCGGCGCTGGAGCGGGTGGCAGTGGTCATCAGTGGCAGGCGTGGTTGAAGGGGACAGAAAAAAACAGTGTATCGACTCGGCGAACAGACGCCATGCGGAACGCAGGGGAGGCTGCGACGGGTGCAGTCGCTGATCCTCCCCTGTGGCCCGTTTACAGCAGCGCCGATGAGCGGTAGGCTAATTGTCTGGTGCCTGTCTCCCGTTCCGTGCGGCCGCTGCTTTCACTCCTCCGCGAGGATCGTCCCATGGCTACGTCTCTGGTGGTCGCGTGCACGCATTGCGGGAGCCGGCTCAAGCTCAAGGAGGCTTCGTTCCTGGGCAAGAAGCTCCGCTGCCCCAAGTGCCAGCAGGCGTTCGTGGCTCAGACTTCGGGGCCGGAGAAACCGGCGGCGGCTGCGAAGAAGAAACCGACGCGGCCCGCCGATGACTTCAATTTTCTGGACGACCTCGGCGAGGAAGACTATGAGGCCCCGCCGTCCGAGGGGGGAGACGACATGGCGGACCTTCCTCCCCTGCCGGTGAAGAAGGCCAAGGGGAAGACCGCGGCCAAGGGGAAAAAGAGACGGGCCTCCAGCGGCCCCGGCGCCGGAAAGGTGGCGCTCATCGCGGGACTGGTGGTGCTGGGGCTGGCGGTGGTCGCCGGGGGAGTCTACGGCATCGTGCTGATCGTGCAGAGTCTGGGCGGGGGTGGCGGGCGTCTGGCGTGGCTTCCCGAAGACAGCGAGATCGTCTGTGAAATCCGCGTGGCGGACCTCTGGAATTCACCGGTCCTGCAACCTCTCACCACCAGCCAGGTGGCGACCAGCCTGGCGGAACAATGGAAGTCCGTGTCCAAGCTCAACGTCACGGATGTGGAGCGGGTGGTGGTGGGCGGATCGATGCAAGCCCGCTCGCCCGTCGTCGTCGTGTACAGCAAAGTCCCCATCCCGCTGGAGGAGATTCGCCAGAACACCACCGAAGTCCAGCACAACGGCTACACGCTCTACATGGATCGCACGGGGCCGAGCGGTGGATTCCTCCCCAATGCCACCACGCTCGTCTTCGGTCCCGAGGCGATGTTGAAAGCGGCCATCGATCGCAAAGGAGCCGGTCCGCCGGCGGAACGATTCCGGGACCTCCCTTCGGGCGGTCAGATCATCGTTGCCAGCAGCAATCCTGCCGCAGCGCGCCCGCCGGGGGGGAGCATGAACCTTCCGGCCGAGATCGATCTCAACTCCGTCCGGTTCGCCTCCGCCGTGTTGAGCTTCACTGCTGACATCGGCGTCCAGTTCAATCTCACCTGCACGGACGCCCCCTTCGCCCAGAAGATCGTGACCGACATCGAGCAAGGACGCACTCAGGCCCTGGCACAACTGGAGACGCAGCGGGGTCAACTCGTCCCCAACCCCTTCATCGACGTCACCAAACTCCGGGCCATGCTCGATTCGCAGCAGCAGATTCTGGAATCGGTCACGGTCAGCAATAGCGGCGCCTCCGTGACGGGGAAGCTCACTGTGCCCGGCAAACTCATCAGCGATGCCGCGGACGCCCTGGGGCCGATGATGCCCATGATGATGCAAGCCTTCCAGCAGGGGGCCTCGACCCCGGTGGGGAGTGAATCGGCTCCTTCCTCCCTCCCGGTTCGCACCACCGCGCCAGCGGGCCAACCGGGAGGCCACGCGCAGTCGCATAGTGAGTCCAGCCAGCCAGCCGGGCAAGGGAGTGCACCACCGGGAGGCCACGGTGAGTTCGGCCGACCACCCGCTCAAAGTGGCGCACCACCGGGAGGTCACGGCGAAGGGGGCCGACCGCCCGCTCATGGGGGCGCGCCGCCGGGAGGTCACGGTGAGTTCGGTCGACCACCCGGGCAAGGGGGGGCACCACCGGGAGGTCACGGCGAAGGGGGCCGGCCACCCGCTCAAGGGGGCGCACCACCGGTAGGCCACGGCGAGTTCGGCCGACCACCCGGGCAAGGGGGCGCACCACCGGGAGGCCACGGTGAAGGGGGCCGACCACCCGCGCAAGGGGGCGCACCACCGGGAGGTCACGCGGCTCCCCGGTAAAAGGAGCACAGAGAATCTGCAGTGGCTCTCTTCCGCAGATCGGCCCTCCCGTGGAGGGGATGGGTGTGCATCGTCTCTCTTTCGCCGTCCCAACTCTTTCCCAGTTTGCCCAGTCGTTGTTGTCCGAAAAACTGTCATGATCGGACCTTCGTCGCTCCGATAACGGGGAGAGGCTCCCCTGCCGCGCGCGGGAGCCACTTTGTTCTCCATTTGGGGCTCCTCGTTCGTGCAACCTTCTCCGGCCGAGTTCCTGCGTCGCCCCTCCGTGTGGATGTTCGGCATGGGGACTGCCGCGATGGTCTGGACTTTGGGAACGGGTGACGATCTGCCGGTGCGGGGAGTGATTGAGAGCCCGCCGAGTACGGCGCTGTCCCCACCGGAGGCTGTCGGAGCGGTCATTCCGGAACCGGTCCCGACCACCCGTCTCACGTTCGTCGCGGCGGATTGGGACGCGTCGGGGATGAGGGGGGCGGAGCATCCTGAACCGACGCGGCTTCAGCCGGTCGACGACTCCCGTTCACCGTCGCTTCCCTCCCTTCAGCCGGTCGCGTTTGAGTCCGACGCCCGTTCCGTCCCGTCCGGTCGTCGACCGGCGCCCGCGGTCCTGACCGGCCGCATCGAACTCCTTCCCCCGTCGAGGTGAGCCATGTACGAGCACTACTGGCGGCTCGATCGACCGGCCTTTGAGAACGACTGCGACCCGACCTTTTTCTTTCCGGCTCGCTCGCACCACGGGGCGCTGCTCAAGCTCCGCTATCTGCTGGAGAATCAGAACGGATTGGGTCTGTTGGTCGGGGAGCATGGCCTGGGGAAAACGTACCTCACGCATGTGCTGGTGCAGCAGTTGGAATCGTTGCCGCTCCGCTTCGTCCGGATCGTTTTTCCGCTGCTACGTCCTGAAGAGTTGTTGCGCTACGTCGCTCATCAGTTGGGGATGACGACGTCGGACGGAACGAGGCCGGCCGCGACCGATCTGATCCTGTTGCGACTGGAGGCGTATCTGGAGGAGCTTGGAGAGGAGGGACGGCGGCCGGTGCTGATTGTCGACGACGCGCATCTCCTCGCTCCGGAAGCGTTGCAGGCGTTGCAACTGCTGCTCAACCTGAAGGCTGATCGGAATCACTTCGCCCTGATCCTCGTCGGCCGTTCGGACCTGTTGCCCAAGCTCAACCGTCTCCCTGCGCTGGCCGATCGCGTGGCAGTCCGCGCCAGTCTCCAGCCGCTCACCCTGGCCGAAGCCGAACAGTATGTCCGCCATCGTCTCAAGACGGCCGGAGTAGCGCAGGCAGTGTTGCAGCCGGCCGCGATCCGCTCAGCATGGCAGCTCTCTCAGGGACATCCCCGCCGGCTCAACCAGCTCTGTGATCTGGCGCTGCTGGTCGGCTATGCCGATGGCCGCACCGCCCTCTCTCCCGTCGAGATCGAGGCTGCGGCGGAAGAATTGACCACTGTCTCGCTCGACTGACGGCCGCGCTGGGCAGCTCTTCGTCGCTCACTCCGTGGAGCGGCGGCGCCGTTGCCTCACCGCGACGCGCCCTCCGCTCAACCTTCGCCGACTGGCTTGCCAGCCGTGCGCGTCAGAGTCGGGAGTCCTGGGGGGAACGGGGGCGGACAACGACTTCCCTTTTGAACCAGCGAACCAGCCGCAAAACCATTTCCCCCGCGCACGGGAAAACCCCTGGGCGTCTGATGCCAGGGTCGGACGTCCTCCGGACCCGTGCCTGGTTCCGGACTGGTCCGCGACGCGACGCTGCGGCACAATGACGACGGCCCTGGCGCATCGTCCCATGCCTCACGAGTTCCTCCGTTTCAGTCCTCGCGTCGCCTGTCTGCCGGTGATCCACGGCAGCGGAGACTACGCCGTGGAAGCGCGGCGGCTGATGCTGGCCGAGAGGTTCGACTGCCTCGCCGTCCCGCTGCCAGAGTCCTTTCAGCCCGCGGTCGAACAGGCGATCGGCCACCTGCCGAACGTGACGGTCGTCGTTCAGGAGGAGCAACCGCGGTTCCGCGCCCCCCTGTGGACGCCGGAGGGCGCCTCCGGTCGCAAGGCCGACGAGGAGCGCCGCCCGTGCAGCTACGTCCCCATCGATCCCTGTCAGCCGGTCATCGCCGCGCTGCGGATCGCGATGCAGGAGCGGATGCCGCGGGCGTTCATCGATCTGGAGACGGAGTCATTCGAGCCGCTCGCGGCCCCCCTGCCCGATCCATATGCCCTCAAACGGGTGGCGGTGGAGCAGTTCTGCGGAGCGGTGTTGCCCGCCTTGCCGCGGCTGCCGGAGGGGCAGCCCCAGCAGCGTGCGCGGGCGATGGCGGCGCGGCTCCGGGAACTCGAGCGCCGCCACCGCTCGATCCTGTTTCTCTGTTCCCTCACGGAATGGCCCTGGGTACGGGAGGCGTTCGTCGAGGGCCAGGAACCGCAGGCAACCGACGACCCCGTGGAGGAACCGGTTCTCTACCGGGTGGAGCCGCGGACCCTTCTGTTCCTCCTCGGTGAACTCCCCTTCATCACCGGCTTGTATGAACGCGCCCGTGCCGAACTGGACGACGACGAGAACCTCTCCGTGGACGGCGTGAAGGAGATGCTGCTGACCGCCCGGCAGCGGTATCTCGACGACCTCGGGGGACGCGCCCGACGCATCACCCCCCAGATGCTCCGCTGTTATCTCAAGTACGTCCGCAATCTGTCGCTCATCGAGCGGCGGATGACCCCCGATCTGTACACGCTGATCGTGGCCGCCCAGCAGATCGCCGGCGACCAGTTCGCCATCCACCTCGCCGAGACCGCCCGCGAGTACCCCTATATCGACGTTCTCCCGTTCGACGAATTTCAGATGGGGATCGGCCAGGGGCGGATGCCGGACGGCGAGATCGTGCGGATGAAATCACGTCTCCCCGGTCCCCCCGTGACGTGGCGGACCTGTCGTCTCAACCGTCGGCCTCCCCGGCTCGATCAGCTCCGCTGGCAGATGCAGTGGAACCCTTTCCGCCAGTGCAGTTGGCCTCCCGAAGACGTCGCCATCGAACGCTTCCGCACCCACGTCAAGGATCACGCCCTGAACCTGTTGGGGCAGGACCTGGCCCGCACGGAAAAGTTCACCACCAGCCTCAAGGACGGCCTCGACATCCGCGAGACGCTCCGCAACTGGCACACGGGAGACCTCTACGTCAAGGTCATCCCCCCCAGCCGCGGCTCGCTCGATTGCGTGATCATGCTCTTCGACACCCCCGCCGATCCTCGCGACTACCCCTGGCGGATCACCTGGCACGCCGAGCACCACGACGAATCGACACTGTCGTTTTACGCCACCAACTTCCGGGAGGAGATCGTGGGGCCGGGCATCGCCTTGGCCACCTACGGCGGGGCGATGTTCCTCTTCCCCCCGCGGGACGTCCCGGACATCTGGCGCGACCCCCGCTTCGACTACGCCGACACGCTGGAGGAGCGGCTGCTGGCGGCGGCCTGCCACTACGCGCAGGAGCGGCACATCGCCCTCCTCTCCCCCGCCCCTCCCGGCGCCGGCTGGCGGCGGCTGGCCAAACGCCACGGCAAGCGGCTGATTCACGTCCCCCTCGCCCACTTCAGCCAGGAGACGGTCCAGCAGCTCCGCATGTTCCACGTCCTCAACGGCCAGCAGGTCCGCAGCTACGCGGAACACTTCATCCGCAAAGCGTGAGGGCATCCACCAAGCCCTCATTCTCCGTCGGGAGCGGACGCCGGAGCGGCGGGGACGCGCTCGCGCCACCACAGCAGCAGCACCGCCGCCCCCAGCAGCGGCAGCAGGCCAACGACCGCCATCGGCCGATCATAGGCCCCGCTCTGATCGACGTACCGCCCAAACAGTGTCTGCAACGGGCTGACGGTCACCCAGGCCAGCGTGCTCAGCGCGCCAAACACCTTCCCCTGATGCCGGGCCGACACCTCCTGCGTGAAGGCGTAGTAACAGGGAAACAGCCCCAGCGACCCCGCGGCGGTGACGAAGAGCACGGCCAGCAGGAGCACGCCCCGAGGCAACCAGGGGATCGCGACGGTGGCCGCCGTCGCCAGGGCGCACAGGACGAAGACTGCCCTGCGAGCCCGAGACACCCCCCAACCGCGGTGATGCAGCCACACCGTGGCCGCCCCCGCCAGCAGACAACCGACGTCGGTGAACCCGTTGTAGACGGCGGTGATGAGGAGCCGCTGACGCTCGGTATAGCCGCGGCCTTCTTCCAGAAACAACGGCAGCCACACCCGCAGCAGATGCCAGGTGATGTTGATGGTCACCACCACGACGGCGAGGACGGCGATCCGTGCGGCGGCCTGTCGCCGGCGGGCCGCGCGGTCGGAAAGGGAGTCGTCATCCCCGTCGTCCCGGTCGAGGGCCGGCGTTCGCTGCCAGTCGGGACGACGGAAGACCGCCGCCAGCCACAGCACGACCCAGACGAGGCCGATCGCTCCGATGACGATGAACGGCCGCCGCCAGCTTCCCACGTTCTCCCGCAGCAGGGCCAGAACGATCAGTGGAGTGACGATGGCGCCGATCGACGTTCCGCTCTGGAGGACGCTGTTCCCCAACGTGCGATGAGAGGCGGCGAGGAGCTGTTGCGTCGTTCGCAGCGCGCAGGGCCAGTGTCCCGCCTCGAAGAACCCGAGCGCGACGCGGCAGCCCAGAAGCTGCGTGTAGTCCTGGACATATCCCGTCACGATTCCTGCCGCCGACCAGACAAGCAACACCAGCGGATACAGCCAACGGACGTCCACCTTGTCGGCGATGACGCCGAAGATCAAGGAACCAGCCGCGAAGGCGTATCCGAACCCGGCGTCGAGGGTCCCGTAGTCCTCGTTCCGCAGCTCCAGTTCCTGCTTGACCCGCGTGGCCGTGTTCGCCAGCGTCTGGCGGTCCATGTAGTTGATGGTGCTTGCCAGGAGCAACAGCCCGCACACCCCCCAGATCCACGCAGTCGGGGGCTGACCGGGAGCAGTCATGAGCGGCGGGGGAAGGAGAGGCCGAGGGGGCGGGGAGGTTTTGCGGACATTGGAACCCGCGACGCCCGGCTGGACAAGCCAGCCGTGGGCGTCGGGCATTCGTCGTCACCGGGGTTTCCAGCCGACATTGCCGTCGGGGAGGGCCGTCGGGGAGGGTCGTCTCGCGGTGCGGCAGATCTTGCCGTTGAGCGCGCTTCGCGCCGGGTGAGTGTAGTGTCTGGGAAAACTGCACAGGGGTTGTCAAAGAGGGAGGGCGCCGACGGAAGAATTACAGCTTGCGTGCGCGTTGCAACCGGCGAAGAATATCGCCGACTCTCTCGTGCAGGACGCCCGACCGCTTGGCAGGCCGCCTGGTCGGAATAGAGTGGGCAGGAAGCACCACGGTGCTGTTCCTTCCTCCCTGTTCCCGCCATGCCTACCTGTTCGATGCTGCGACTGCTTCTCCCGCTGATGGTCCTGCTGAGTGGTCTTGAGGGGACGGTATCGGCTCAGACCGAGCTGTCGCCGCCGGCGATTCCTCTTCCCAGCCGATATGGCGAGCCTCCCCGCCGCGACCCCGCGGTCGAGTCGACCATCCCGGTCCTCGAAGATGAGACCACGCGCAATACCGCGATCGCTCTGAATTACTGCCGGGCGTCCTTCCACCGCATCCGCAAGTATCCCGTCAAGCCGGTCCTCGCGGAGGAGCAGGAGAAGATTCTCAACAACCTGAATCTCCAGGGGATCGAGGACCCCGAGGTGATCCAGCTCTACACCGCCGTGCTCGACGAGATCAGTCAGATTGAGATCGCCGATCGCGAACGGCACATCACCGAATCGACGCACGTCAACTCGGTGCAGCGGAAAGCGGCCTGGGACCTCCTGGCTCTCGGCACGGATCTGGCCACCGGACAGTACGGCAACGCCGTGCGTCAGGGGGCCAATAGCTGGTGGGACTACCGCAACATGGTCTACCAGCGGGACAACGACCTGCTCAAGATCGAACGGACGCGGCTGCAATCCGTCACGCAGAAGTCCTCGACCTTCCTGGACACGTTCTGGAAGCTGGCCCGCCGCAAGAACATCCCGGATCGCTGGCTGATCCGCGGCGACGACCTCGATGCGCTGGAGGCAGCCCTGCGGGAACCGGATGCGGAGACGCGCTTGCGGGTCCTGAAGCGGATGGCCCCCTACATGCAGGCCTATCCCCCCTACTGGTATTACGTCGCCCGGACGGAGCAGGAACTGGGCCAACTGGTGGCCGCCGCTGAAACCTACACGGCGTTGACGCGCATCGGCGCAGGCCACTTCCGCAAGGACGACATGCTCGCCACCAGTCTCGCCAACCTGGCGACGATCCAGGACCACCTCGGCAACAGCGACGCGGTGTACACGGCTCAGCGGGCGCTGGAATTCTCCCCCGACGTGTGGGAAGCCAACCTGCTGTGCGCACGGGTCCTGGAGCGGCATGGCCGTATGGCCTCCGCCGAGGATGCCATCCTGCGGAATCTGGACGTGAAGCTGGAGTCAGAACGAAGCCTGGCGTTCCTGGCCTCGCTCTATGCACGGGCGGGAGAACGAGGCAAGCTGGCGCGGTTGCTGGAGCGTCCGGAGGTGGTGTCCGCGCTGCCGGCGCCGGTGTTGCTCCGGTGCGCCGCCGCGCTGGGCTCCGATCAGACCCCGCCGCAGGTGCTGCAGGTCGTCATGGCGTCTCTGGACGTCCAGCCGCGACAATGGCTGGGGAATGACGAACTGCTGGTGCGAATGTCTCCGGTGTGGCAGTTGCACCTGGCCCGGGTGGACGTCGTCTATCGGGGGCAGAAGCTCCCCCCCGTTCCCCCGGAGCGCGTGGCGGACGGGTACCAGTTCCGGTACTCCCCCCGGGCAGAGGGGTCAGCCGGTCGGCCGTTCTCCCCCCAGCCCGTGGGAACGGTCTGCGTCAGTCTCACCTATCCGGATGAAACGATCGTGCAGGTGACCTTCTCCGCGGCGGGGACGGACGAGGCCGCACGGGGGACTCCCGGTTTGCTGCCGGTCCGGACGAGCGCCTCCCGCCCTGCGGGAAGCGGACTGCGCATCTCCGGCATCTCGGTGAACAGCACGCAACTCGCCCTCACGTCGTCGCCGGCGCAGGTTCCGGGACCTGCGGGAGTCCTCTCTCCCCCGCGACTGTTTGAGTAGCGTCGGCTCGCTGGAACGGCGGGGTGAAACGTCCGGGATGGCTTTGGTTGCTGGCGAGAGACCGCGGCCGCCTCTCGTCTCACGCCGTATCCTCGGACCGGGGGGGCGCGGTAACATGGCGGCTCATGACGACGCCCCCGCAGTCCTTCGCTCCTCGCCCCCCTGCAGACGTGTCCACTTCTCCTCCGGCTCTGGCAGCGCTCATCGCCTCCAAACGGTGCACCGTGGGTGTCATCGGACTGGGGTATGTAGGTCTGCCGCTCATCGATGCCTTCGTCTCGCGGGACCTCCGGACCCTGGGGTTCGACATCGATCCAGTCAAGGTCGATGCCCTCAACGCCGGTCGGAGCTATATCCAGCACATCGGCAGCGAGAAGGTCTCCCAGTGGCGCTCGTGGGGACGGTTTGAGGCCACGGCCGATCTCACCCGACTCGGCGAACCCGATGCGCTGCTGATCTGTGTGCCGACCCCCCTCACCGAGAGTCGCGACCCCGATCTGAGCTATGTCGTGCAAACGGCGGAGTCGATTGCCGCGGTGCTGCGTCCGGGGCAGCTTGTGGTGCTGGAGAGCACCACCTATCCCACCACCACCCGCGACGTGGTGCGGCCGATCCTCGACCGCAGCGGCTTGCGGCTGGGGAGCGACTACTTCCTGGCCTACAGTCCGGAGCGGGAGGATCCGGGCAACCCGGTCTATACGGCGGCCCGGATACCCAAGGTCGTGGGGGGACTGGAGCCGGCCAGTCTGGAGCTGGCGTGCGCCCTGTACCGTCATGCCGTGGTGCAGGTCGTACCGGTCTCCTCGGCTGAAATTGCCGAAGCCTGCAAAATCCTGGAGAACACCTACCGGGCGGTGAACATCGCCCTGGTCAATGAACTGAAAATCCTGTTCGACCGGATGGGGATCGACATCTGGGAGGTGATCGAGGCGGCCAAGACCAAGCCGTTCGGGTTTCAGGCGTTCTACCCGGGGCCCGGACTGGGGGGGCATTGCATCCCGATCGACCCGTTCTACCTCACTTGGATCGCCCGCAAGCATGGTCTTTCGACCCGGTTCATCGAACTGGCGGGGGAGGTGAATCACCACATGCCGGAGTACGTGGTGGCCAAGGTGGGGGAATTCCTCAACGACTTGGGGAAGCCGATCCGGGGAAGCCGCATCTGTGTACTCGGCGCGGCCTACAAGAAGGACGTCGATGATCCCCGGGAGAGCCCGTCATTTGTGCTGATGGAACTTCTGCTGGCCCGGGGAGCGGTACTGACGTACAACGATCCGCACATTCCGCGGCTGCCGAAGGTGCGGCACAGCACCCTGCCCGAGATGACCAGCCAGCCGCTGACGGCGGAGTTTCTCGCCCAGCAGGATTGCGTTCTGATCGCGACCAATCATTCCGTCTATGACTACGAGTTCATCGTGCGTCATGCGCGGCTGGTCGTGGACACGCGCAACGCCACTGCGGGGGTGCCCGCGGAACCGGGAAAAGTTCGTAAAGCTTGATTCTGCTGGCAGTTGCGCTGAGTTTTTCAGCCGTGGGGTGCGCGCGGGAGGGTCGTTTTGCTGGCGGGAACAGCTTGATGCGCCGTCTGCTCGCAGAATCCGTCAGAATTCCTTGTAGATGAATCCAGGCTACAATCGTATTTGAAGACTGGAGGCGCCGGGTGAGATGACCCTGAAGTCCTCACAAGGAGCCTCTTCATGCCTGACACTACTTTCCATCCCACCCTGTAGTGTCGCTTCGTTCGGGAGTCGGCCTCCCGGACGTCCCACTGACCCGCCTTGCGACGTCTGCCCAACCTGCCGAGGTTGTCCGCCGGCGCTCGCGGTCTTTGACCACAACCATGTCCTCCTTACTGCTCTTGGCGTACTTGGATCCGGGCGCGGGCAGCCTGCTGTTGCAAGCCCTGGTCGCCGGCGGCGCCGGCTTCGCTGTCTTCCTCAAGTCGTTGTGGAAGTCATATCGGGCTTCGCGCGCCACAGCCCGGTGACCTGCTGGGACGGTCCCTGTGATTCCGACGCCGTCCCCCCCAGCGACGTTTGATCCGGGTTCTTTCCGTGATCGGTCGAGTCGTGTCGTCCTCCGGGAAGGGGAAGTGCTGCGCGCGCTCTCTTCCCAGGCGTGGGCGGCCTGGGAGTTCGTCCGCTCGCGCCCCTTCTTTGGGCGAGAGATGGCGGCCGGGCGGATCGTCCGGACGGAAGAGATCGCTCCCCCGGCTCATCTGACGGCCCCCCCGGGACGGTGGATCGGCTGGCTGCGGCATGAACGCATCCCACGCATCACGTACCCTTACGAGTGGTCGTTTGGAATGCTGCGGGACGCGGCGCTGCTGACGCTCGACTTGATGCAAGCGGCCCTTGCCGACGGGGTGATCCTCAAGGACGCTTCCCCCTTCAATGTGCAGTTTATCGGCGCGCGGCCGGTCTTCATCGACGTCCCCTCCTTCGTGCCGCACCAGGGGGGGCCATGGGAAGGGTACCGCCAGTTCTGCCAGATGTTCCTGTATCCGTTGCTGCTGCAGGCCTGGCGGAACGTCGATTTTCAACCCTGGCTGCGGGGTCGACTCTCCGGCATCACGCCGGAGGAATGCTGGCGGATGCTCTCGCTGCGGGACCTGTTTCGTCGCGGCGCGGTGACGCACGTCTTCCTGCACGCCAAGCTCTCCCGCCAGGTGGGAGAGTCCTCCCGCAACATCCCCGACTCGATGCGCGAGAGCGGATTTCAATCGCAGCTTGTCGAAGCCAACGTCTCGAAGCTGCGGGGGATCGTGGCCGGACTCCGGTGGGGGGAGAAGTCGTCCTACTGGTCCGAGTACGATCGGGCCAGCCGGCCGGTGTCGGTGGATGGTCCTGCCAAGGAAGCATTCGTCTCCCGGATCGCCTCCCGGCGACGTTGGCGCGAAGTGTGGGACCTGGGCTGTCACCTGGGCCGTTATGCGCGGATCGTCGCCCCTCATGCCGACCGCGTGACCGCGATCGACAGCGATCACCTCTCCATTGATCGCATGTACGCATCGCTCAAGGCCGAGTCGTCGTCCGCCATCCTTCCGCTGGTCTTCAACGTCAGCGACCCGTCCCCCGGCCTGGGCTGGCGCGGGCGGGAACGGCTCGACCTGGTCAGCCGCGGACGCCCCGAACTCGTCTTGTGTCTGGCGCTCCTGCACCATCTGGTTCTGCGGGAGAACCTGCGGCTGGAGGACGTGGTGGACTGGCTGGCGGAACTGGGAGCGGCGCTGGTCATCGAGTTCGTGGATAAATCCGATCCGCAAGCGCAATCGTTGCTCGCCCACCGGGCCGATCAGTATGATGATTACTCGGCAGAGTCGTTTGAGACTCTCCTCACCTCCCGGTTTCACGTTCACGAGCGTCAGCCGCTCCCCTCGCAAACCCGAACGCTTTATTTCGCGACCCCGCAGGAGTGATCGCTCGGGTCAGAGGGGGCCAGTCGAGGGGCCTCCTTGTTCATCTCGCGAAGTGGGTTGTCGTTAGATCATGCCTGAGGAAGCACCCGTCGGTTCGCCGGAGCATGCGCCGGGAACAGAGACTCTGCCCCCGTCAGTGCCGTCCGCGGGGGCATGGCCAACGTCCGCACCCCGCCGCCGGGACCTCCTCTGGGAGACGCTGCACCTGTTCTCGCTGTGCGGCATCGCGTTCGCTCAGCCGATGCTGGACCGCTTGCAGCACAATCCCGGCTATCTGGCCCAGGAGCGGTTGACGCCTGCGGACATCACGGGAGTGACGGCGGCGGTGTTGCTCCTCCCTCCCCTCATGCTGTGGGCTTTGACCGGCGTCGCCCGCCTGTTCGGGACCGCCTGGCGCAGCCGCGCTCATCAGGGAGTGGTGCTGGCGCTGCTATGGGTCTGGCTGGTGTCGCTGGGGACCAAAGTCTCGGAGAATCTCGAGCTGAGGATGTATGGCGTACCGGGCATCCTGGTCGTGCTGGTGGCAGGAGGGGTGGCGGCCGGACTGTGGTGGAGCTACTACTGGCGGGGGTGGGTGTATCAGGCGGCGAGCGTAGTAGCGCTGGGTCTGTTGGTTTATCCCACGGTCTTTTTCTCCTCGCGGCAGATTTCCGCCATCTGTTTTCCTGCTCAGCCGATCACCGTGCAGCGCGAGGTGGCGCGACCGGTGCCCGTGGTCATGATCGTCTTTGACGGCCTGAGCGGGATGGCGCTGCTGGATGAAACGCACCAGATCGATGCCGCGCGGTATCCGAACTTCGCCCGTCTGGCCGTCAAGGGCACCTGGTACCGCAATGCAACCACGGTGCACTACCGCACCGACAACGCCCTCCCCGCGCTGCTGACGGGACGCATTCCTCCCGGGCATTTGCTGCCGTTCATTTCGGAGTATCCCGACAATCTCTTCGCGCTGTTGCACCAGGCGAACTGCTACGAAATGACGATCTTTGAGCCGTATACACGGCTCTGTCCGAACGAACTCCGGGATCTCCCCCCTTCGCGCAGCAGCGGCCAGAGAATCACAGAGACGTTGCGGACGCTGGCCTGCGTGTACCTGGAAATCAGCTTTCCCCACGATGTGCTGCTGTACCGCCCGCGAATCCCCCGCGAGTGGCTGAGAGTTCCGGACGTCGACCGGGCCACGCGCGATGTCCGGACGGGGCTGGTCATTTACGGCTGGGATGGGGATCGGCATGAACAGGTCGAGCATTTTCTGCGGTGTCTGGAGCCGGCTTCCCGACCCACCTTCCGCTTCCTGCACGTGGCGCTGCCTCATCATCCCTGGATGTATTTCCCTTCGGGACGACGCAGTGCCTTCAGTCTCTCGTTCTATAACTTCCCCCTGGGAGCTCACGGAAAAGTGGGAGAGGATTGGAGTTCTGACGAACTGGTCGTCAACGCCGGTTGGCAGCGATATCTCCTGCAGGTGCAGTATGTCGATCGTTGCCTTGGCCGGGTGCTGGATCGGCTCGAAGAAACCGGCATGTGGGACGACGTACTGCTGGTGGTGACGGCCGATCATGGAGAGGCGTTCCTGCCCGGCCGGTCGCGCCGGGACCCCGTCCGGGAGACGCTCCCCGCCATTCTTCCGATCCCTCTGTTGATCAAGTACCCGGGACAGCAGGAGGGGCGGATCGATGATCGGAACGTCGAGACGATCGATGTCCTCCCCACCCTCGCGGAGGTTCTGGGGATGGACCTCCCCGGACCCGTCGATGGGGGCTCACTCCTCGATCCCCAGGCGCCGACGCGCCCCCGGAAAACCCTGATCCTCCCCCAGGGGATGCTCGCCCTCGATCCGGACTTCCCTGAGAAATACTCCTATGTCGAAAGGTTGCACCGCACCTTCGGCTCCGGCCGCAGCGGCGACCGGTTGCGATCATTCAGCCTGCATCCCGAATGGCTCGGCCGCCCCCTGTCCGAGTTGCGCCTCGGCCCCGAAAGTGCCGTCGCGTTGGTGGTGGATGAAGGCAGCGACTGGGTTGCCCCGGACAATCCCGAGGTGGTCCCCTGCCGACTGGAGGGGCGCGTCCTCCACCCCGAGCAGGTGACATCCCCCTTGACTTTGGTTCTGGCGGTGAACGGACGTATCGCTCACATCTCTCGTACCTTGACCGACCCCGAGTTGACCGACCGCTGGTTCCTCTACGCGGACGAAGAGACCTATCATCCCGGCCGCAACGAGGTCCGCATCTTTGAGTTGGTGGAGCACGCCGGGAAGCCCGCCGAACTCCGTCCCTGCCGGCTGGAAGGGGCCATCGAAGCATCCCCGTCGGAAGCGCCATTACGCCCCTCTTCGCCGGCAGGAGGCTGATCGCGCCGGTCGTCCCTCCATCGTCCCTCCGCTCAGCCGGTCCCTCGTCGAGCACGTCGCTCAGGAGGATCGCGAAACGCGCGTCACCTCAGCCGGGCGCGTTCGACGTGCCGACGGGCGCATCCCGCCGCGCCGATGTAGCCGGCCGCGTTTCCCAGCGCCGCAAAATCGATCCGCGTCCGGGTCGCGGGGATCGGAAAGGCCCGTTCGCGAACCGTCTCGCGCACCCGTTCCAGGAACTGCCGCCCCACTGGCGAAGCCCCCTGGCCGAACGTCATCGCTCCGCCGATCAGCACCATCTCCGGGTTCAACATGTGCAAGACGTTGACCGTGCCAATCCCGATGTAACGGGCGGTGTCGAGGATCAGTTCCAACGCCAGTTCGTCTCCCGATTCGGCCTCGGCGGCGATGTCGAGGGGAGTGAGGGTTTGCCGCTCGGCGATCTCTCGCAGCCTTGAGACGCGTCCCGATCGCAGGGCCTCCTCGCAGCGCCGCACCAGCCCGCGGGCCCCGGCGTACAGTTCCAGCGCCCCGTGGATGCCGTGTTCGGATCGCAGCCCGCCGTCGCACTGGATGATCATGTGCCCGCACTCCCCCGCGTGGCCGTGCGCCCCTTGCAGCAATTCCCCGTTGATGACGATTCCCCCCCCCACGCCGGTCCCCAGCGTCCAGAACATGAGGCTGCGGGCGTCGCGTGCGGCCCCCACCCAATACTCCCCATACGCGGCGGCATTGGCGTCGTTGACCAGCACCGCCGGCCGCCCCAGCCGCTCCTCCGCGATCCGCCGCAGCGGCAGGTCTTCCCACCCCGGCAGGTTGACCGCCTGCAGCAGGACGCCGGCCTCCAGGTCCATCGTCCCCGGTGCGGCGATGCCGACCCCCCGCACCTCGGACGGTGTCAGCCCCGCGGTACGCAGACAGATGTGCGCATCCTCAAACACCTGATCCAAAGCCGCGTCTCGCGTCTGCACCACCGCCAAGGGGGAGTGACGGTGAGTCAACACGGTCCCCTCGGACGTCACCACGCCCACTTTGACGCTGCTGCCGCCAATGTCGATGCCAAGAAAACAATCGGGTGCGTCCATGAAATTGTCCTTGATTCCAGCGGGGCGGCCCGCCGCGCCCCGTGCGTTCCACATGCCAACTGAACTTCCTCTTCAGACGCATCCTTGCATCGCTGCGCTTTGATGCTAGCATCGATTATCCTGACGGTACGCCGGACAATTCGCTGCGGTGAGCCATTCGAGCCGGTCGGGCCACCGGCGGAAACCGCTCACCCCTCCCGGTTCCCTGTCGGAAAGGGATCTCCTGTCTTTCCCGCTGTCGCGGTGTTGCCATGCAAGCTCCTGCCGGCTTTTCACAGTTCGTCTCCTCCAGGCGATTGTATGCACTGGCCCTCTGGACGGGGCTGGTTCTTCTGCCGCACTGGGTCGAGGCCGCCCCGAATCTGCTCGTCATCACCGTGGACGACATGAGCTGCGACTCGGTGGGGGCCTTCGGCTGCCGCCTGGCCGACACCACGCCTCACATCGACCGCCTGGCGGCCGAGGGGCTGCGGTTTCAGCGCGCCTTCGTCCAGGTGGGGAACTGCATGCCCTCCCGCAACGTGATGTGGTCGGGGCGCTATCCGCACCACACCGGGGTCGAGGGGTTCTACCAGGTTCGCACCGCCAGCCACCCGCATCTGGTCGATGTGCTCAAGGCGGCCGGCTACTTCACCGCCATCCGCGGAAAGGTGACGCACTCCACCCCCTATTCCCCGTATGGCTGGGACCTGGTGCTGGATGACGCGCAGGGCAAGCCGCACATCAAAGACCCCGCTTCCTATGGCGAGTCCGTGCGCGTGGGGATCGAGCGCAGCCGCGCCGCCGGCAAACCCTTTGCCCTCGTCATCAACGTCTCCGACCCGCATAAGCCTTTCTACGGCATGGGGCCGCGAGACATGTTCATCGACGACCCCCACAAGCCCACCCGCATCTTTACCCCCGGGGAAGTCCCCATCCCGGGATTCCTGTTCGATCATCCCGACGTGCGGCTGGAGCTGGCCCACTATTACTCCTCCGTCCGACGGGCCGACGACTGCGTCGGCGAGGTGCTGCAGGCGCTCGACGAATCCGGCCGACGGGAGGAGACGCTCGTCGTCTTCCTCTCCGACCACGGCATGCCGCTCCCCTTTGCCAAGACCGGACTGTGGTATCACAGCACGCACACTCCCTTGATCGTCCGCTGGCCCGGCGTCACCCCACCGGGCGCGATCGACGCCGAACATCTCGTCTCCGCCGTCGACCTGCTGCCGACGTTGCTGGAAGCCCTCCACATTCCTCTGCCGGACGGACTGGACGGCCGCTCCTTCCTCCCCCTCCTGCGGGGCGAGTCGCAGCCCGGGTGGGACGTCGTCTTCACCGAGTACAACGAGAACGCCGGCGGCAACCGCAACCCCATGCGCGGCGTCATCACCCGGCAGTTTCTCTATCTCTACAACCCCTGGGTCAACGGGACTCGCGAATTCGCCACGGCCACCCGCGGCACCATCACTTACCGCACGATGAAGAAACTTGCCCCGCAGAACCCCGCCCTGGCCGCGCGGCTGGCGCACTTCGAGCGCGGGGTTAGCGAGGAGTTCTACGACTACGAACGCGACCCTGACGCACTCCACAACCTCATCGACGATCCCCGCTATCAGGACGAGATTGCCCGCCACCGGAAGCTGCTGGAGGAGTGGATGGTCCGCAGTGGCGACCACGCCCTGGAGGCCTTCCGCCAGCGGGGCGACGCCGCCGCCCAGGAAGCCTACGTGCAGCGACTGGAAGCCGAAGCGGCGGAGCGGAACCAGGCTCCGCGACGCAATCGAGCCGTCACTCCGGCCGGGACGCCGCCGCGCCGCTCGCCAGAAATGTGACCGCCCGAAACCGGGTGGGAGAGGGAGCGCGCGCAACCCTTGTCGTCACTCGAGCCAGTTTCACAACGGGCGCGCGGGGGGCGTGAGCCCCTCGATTACCCGCATTCTGGTGGACTCGCATCGGTCATGTCCCAGTGAGGAGACTGGCTCTCGTTCCGAGGTCCGTGCGGAGGCGGAATCGTGGCCGGCGGTTTCGTCCTGATCGAGGAGCTTCATGCCGTCCAGTGTGCCGCGCAAGGATTGCTCGGTCAATTCGCGCGGCGGAATCGTCGTATCCCGATGATAATGCGGGGATTGACAGGCGGAAGCCATCTGGTATTCTCAATGCGTTTGGTTCACAGAAACAGAGTTAGAATGCATGAAACGGTTCTTAGCGCTGAAGTCGTTTATGCCATCCCGTCCAAATGGGAGACAGGCTGGGAGTGATCTAATGCGGGAATTGGTGTTCATTCACGGTGCTGGCGGTGCAGTCGATGATCCAGAATTCGGCAGCCAGGAGCTCATTGCATTCCTGAGAAGGGAGCTTGCTCAGGATTGTCGGATACGCGCGCCGCTCATGCCTAGTCCTGAGGAGCCGCACGCCATTGACTGGCTGGATGCCCTCGACGCGGAGCTGGTCAACTTCCCTGACGACGGCGTCCTGGTTGGCCATTCGATGGGCGGTGCCATGATTCTCAAGTTCGTTGCTGAGAGAAGACAATCTTTAGCGGCATCGGGTCTTATCATGATAGCATGTCCATTTTGGGGTGAACCGGATTGGAAGGTTGAGGAATTCTACTTGCCGGACGGATTCGCTGATCGATTAGCAGGGCTGAAACGCATCCTTCTCTATCACAGCCGAGATGACTCGATCGTGCCTTCCGCTCACATGGCCGTCTACCACAAGCACATCCCGCGCGCAGAACCCCATGTAGTCGACAGGGCGGGTCATACCTTTGCGCGAGGAGACCGTCGCGTTGTTGTCAGTGGTATTAGGTCCATTTAGGTTGAGTCATCCTTGGGGTTAACTCCTGCGTTTCTGCTTTCGGCAGACGTGCATTCTAACAAGGGCATGCACCTGACGGGCTTCGCCCGCAGGTGCATGCCCAGGCCGTTCGGCGGCGGAGGGGTATTCAGATGAGGCGCACCCGCAACAGGGTTATTCTCGGCTTGCTGCTGTGCGTCGTCGGAGCAGCGGTTGAACTCTTTGCCATCGTCGCTCTCCTTTTTTGGATCGTCGGTCCTCTCGTGGAGGTCATGCACCAGCCGAGTTCCGAAGGAAAGTACCTCGGGCTTCCCGCCGGAATAGGCCTCGCCATTCTGGGCGGGGTTTTGATCTGGGTCGCCCAGCGGATGATTCGTCAGCGCGCCGCCAACGAGTCTTAGCAGCCCGTTGAAAAAGTCTCTCGGTTGACAGACCGAGTATCCTGCGGCCGATCGAGTCTCCTGCGGTCGATGTGGTGGACATGGTTCAGCCGGGAGGGGGTGATGGCGTAGGGACGAACGGGGCGCGAGCGGCAGGGGGAACTCTGGGTC
>JBBIJW010000032.1:0-46940 GCA_037445755.1 Planctomycetaceae bacterium
TCTCCCCGGGAGCAGGGGGGAGGGGCTGCGTGGGTGGTCAATGGTTTCATGGTCAAGTCATGAGGGTGTGGGAGCTGAACGGGACCTCGGCTCGGGCTCAGCAGACAGGGGGGCTCTCCCCGACCGTCTCGCCATCACCTCCACCTCGCGGCGGGTCTGGCTGTCCACTTGGGGCGATCCTTTGGGGACGATCCTTGGTGCGCTCAAACTGTTTCCGGTGCGCTCAAACTGTGTCCCCTGGAGGGGGAGGGAGGGGGCTGCCCGAGGGACCCGCCGACGCCGTCGGCGAACAGGGATGCCGCCGTCCAGGGATGGTGGGGGTGCATCCTGCAGGATCGCCGTTGTTCCGGTGAGGTTGTTTGGAGGCTGGGGCCCCACATGAACGACGTTGATGGAATGCCGGCTTGCGACAAGAGTTCCGACGCAGCGTCCGAGGCGGATGCCTGCGGGGATGAGTTGCCCCCCGGAACTTCGGCGAAGCGGTGCCGGAAAAGGGGAGCTTCTTGGCGTTCGAGTGGGCATGGGGTAGAATCGTGGCACCAGGCCGGACGCCGGCATCTGTGGAGCAGGGTGCGCACGGGAAGTCCCCCTTGCCGCGGGGGTCGGTGGGACCTGTTTCGCCCCGGCTGGGAGGAAACCGTCGCACCTTGGAAGGCAGCCATGCAGGACAGGTGGGACCGGCGCCGACGAGGGTGGTTCCCTGCCGCTGCGCTGTGGGGGGGGCTGGTGACGGTGGTGCTGGCGGGGGAAGTGGGCCGGGCGCAGCAGCCGCCGGCCGCTCCTCCGCCGGAGGGGGCGGCGGGAGAGGCGCGTGCCCGTCCGGCGTCCGAGAGCCTGCCGGACTCCGAGGTGCCGACGTATTACTTCAGCCCCCTGAGATTCTCCGGGCGAGTGCTGGAAGACGGACAGGCGGCGGACCTGACGGCGGAAGTGGAAGTCCATCTGACACGGGAGGCGGGCTGGTATGACGTCCCCTTGCGGATGGGTCAGGCGGTGGTCACGGGACTGACCTATGAGGGGCCGCGCGAGCCGATCCCCCGCGAACCGTCGGAAGGGATGGACGACGGCCTGCATTGGTTGTTTCGCGGTCAGGGAGTGCATCGACTGCGTCTCCACCTGCGTGTTCCCTTGCGTCGCACGGCGGCGGGGACGAACCTGCAATTGACCCTCCCCAACGTTCCGCGGTTGTTTCCCACGCAGTTGGAACTCGTGGTGCCTGCCGGCACGCAGGTGCTCGAGGCGGGACGGGATCATCAGGTGCAAGTGCAAACGACTCCGACCGGGGAAACCCGGCTGGGGGCGACAATTCAGGGGAGCCGCATTGATCTCACGTGGCGTGTGGTGGCGGAGCGTCCGGGGATGCTCACCCGGGCGGCGACTTCCCTCTCCCTCCAGCGGGAGGGGGACCGCTGGCGACTGGCGGCCGTGCAAGACATTGCCGCCGATGGCCGCGTGGCCGAGGTGGACGTGCGTCTGCCGAGTGAATTCCGGTTGGTCTCCCTGGGAGGGACGAGTTACCTCTCCCACGCCCCGATTCCGGACCGGCCGGGGTGGGTGCGGGTTGCCGTGCGTCCCGTGCTGGATCGATCGGACCTGCAACTGGAGTGGGAGTTCGAGGCCGACTTTCCCCACCAGGGGGGAGTGGTTTCCATCGATGGTCTGGAAGTCCGGGATGCCGTTCGTCAGACCGGGACGATCGCCGTGGCGGCGATCAAGGGTTATCGCGTCTTCCGTCAACGCTCCGTTAGCGATGCTGCCGGGGAGGATGTGAAACGGGAGGACGTTGGCCGGGTCCGCACCAGCCTGCCGGCGGCGGAAGTCTCGTCTGCCTATGTGTTTTTGCGACAGCCGTTCGAGTTGACATTGAACGTGCAGGAGACGCGGTTGGTGTTGGAGACGCGACCGCGCGTGGTGGTGACGACGGCGGGGGATGGTCTGACGGTCGACATCGAGTATCACATTCGCGTGGATGCCGGACTGGCGAAGGAATTGCGGCTGAGATGGCCGGAGCAGACGCTGCACGACTGGACGGTGCGCATCGACTCGACTCAGTGGCGGGTCAGCGACGCCACGGATGCGACCAGTGAGTTTCCCGGTGAGGCGCGGAAGCTGGAACTGTTGACGCCTCGCGACGGGGAATTCACCGTTCGCTTGCAGCTTCATGCCGCCGATCCTCCCGGACCGTTTGAACTGACGCTGCCGGTGATTGAGTCGGACCGGCTGCTGCCCGCCTGGCTGTTGCTACGGGGGCGCGACTCGGTGGAACCGGAACTGGCGGAGGAGGAACGTTTGCCGGTGCTGGCGGACCCCGCGGCGGATGCCTGGCTGCGGGAACAGTCCTACGACCCGGAGCGGGAGACCGTGTACCTGTGGGAGTCGTTCCAAACACCGCTCTCCGGCCGGTCGGTGATGCATCCGCTGGAAGTGAAAGCGAGCACCGTGGTGCGGATCACGCCCGCCGCGGAGGGGCGGTACTTCCTCGAACAAGAAGTGAATGGCCAGGTCCATTATGGACGGGTCACGGAGTTTCGCTTCCGGCCTCCCGCGACGTGGGCGACGGGGCCGGTCGAGGCAGTCCTGGCAGGGGTTCGCGTTCGAGACACGAACGGGCGGCTGCTGGCCAGCAGCCTCGACAACGAGCAACTCCGCGTCGCGTTCCCCAACCCGGTTCAGGGGGCGGTGGCGATGAAACTCGAGTACTACCTTCCCGCCACGTCGGTCGCCCCGGATCGGATCGAGATTCCGATCTTTCAATTGCACGGCAGCGACTATCAACGGACTCAAGTGGAGTTTCCGGCCACGGGGACGGTGGCCGTCCACGTCGATGACGCGGAGTGGACGCTGGTATCGACCGCGGCTCATCCGGTGTATGTGACTCGCGAGCCGCGCGACCGTCTGGAAGCCCGCTGGAATCGCGACGTCGCGGTGGCGCCGCAGAACTATCACGTGCGACAGGCATTCGCGCGCGTCTCCCTGGCCAGTTCGGGACGCATGCACACGGTGGTGGAGTGGGACATGTTGTCGCCGCCGCCGCGGATCGTGGTCCAGGCGCCGACGGACGCCGAGGGGATCCTCTTCCACTGGAACGGGGAGGTGATTGAACCGGTGCAGTCGCCGGAGGATCGCGAACGGGGGCGCTACGAAATCCCGGTGGCGGCGAGCGGCGGGGGAGGTTCCGGACGGTTGAGCGTCCACTATCAGCGTGCGGGGCCGGGAGCGCTGCGCTCGCTGTCGCTCCTAGAGCTGGCTCTGCCGGTTCTGCCGGCCGCGGTGGACGTGGTAGAGACGTTCCTGGAGATCCAGCTCCCCGGCGATCATTGTCTGTTCACTTACCCCGGGGGGTTGTCGCCGCAATTTCGCTGGCATCCGGGGCTGGTGTTCCAGCGCGTGCCGACGGCGGAATACCTGGCCCGGCGGCGGGACATCCTGCGGACGGCCGACGTGGGCGAGTTGGGGGAGTCCTCCTCCGTGTATGCGTTTCACACGCTGGGGGCGGCGCCGGACCGTCACGAATTTCGCGTGGTGGGGGTGTGGATGTTGATTCTGCTCGGTTCCGGGTTGACGTTGGCTTTGGCGTTTCTGCTGTGGTCGGTTCCGGCCACACGGAACGTCCTGACCGTGCTGGTGATCGGCTTCGTCGTGGCGGCGGCGGGGGTTTACGCCGCGGAAGCGGTGGAACTGTTGTTGCAGCCGGTGTTGCTGGGGTTGGCGGCGGCGGCCGTGGCCATCAGCATGCAGTCGCCTTTCCAGCGGAGCCGCGAACACGCCTGGAGGGAACATCCCTCGACGCTGTCGAGTCCGCCGGGGACGGGGAGCGGCGCCGAGGCCTCGGCGGCCGGATTGGCGACCACGCACGTCCGGCCGGTGGAACTCCAGGAGAGTGGGAGCCGGCGATGAGGTGGGCGGCGGTTCTCGTGGCGGCGTGGGGGGCGCTGCTGTCGCGTGCAGCGGGAGACGACCGTCCGCTGACGGTCGGAGGAACCGTGCCGCGCACACTCGCCGTTCCGGCCGACCGTCCCCAGGAATGGCCGGCAGGAACATGGGAGCCGGTCCCGCAGGAGACGTGGGAACGATATCTCGACGCCCGTGTGGCGGGGCGGGAGGCGGTTGCACCGCCGTCGGCCTTTCTCCAGCGCGCGACTTACTACGCCCGCTTGGAAGAGACGGTCCTGCGGGGGATGTGCCAGTTCCAGATTGGCCGGCCGGTGCGGGCGGCGGGCGAACTCGTGTTGCATCCGCTGCGGTGTTGTCTGTCCGACGTGCACTGGGAGGAGCGACCGGCGATGTGGGGAAGCCGACCGGACGGGCGCACCGTGATCTGGACCGACGGTGCGGAAGAGACCTTGACGGCACGCTGGGAGTTGTCTGGCGAACGGTTGTTTGATCGTCTCGAATTCCAGTGCGAATTCCCCTCCGCCCCGGTGTGCGAATTGACGCTCGACCTTCCCGCCGATCTGCTGCTCACCAGTACGGCGGGATTGGTCACGGGACCTGTGCGTCAGGCCGACGAGTCCTACTCCCGCTGGATGGTCCGACCGGGGCGTCGCACCGATTTCAAACTGGTTTGCACCCCTCCGCAGAAACGGTCCGCCCGTCCGGTACCGGTCCGCGAAACCGTGGTTCTGACCACGCAGGGCGAAGGAGTCGACGCCCAATACGATTTTGAATTTGAGACGCACACCGACGCCCCGCTGTCGATCTCTGTGCCGGTCGAGTTGCAGGTCCTGTCGGCCGCCGTGGGAAATGACGCCCCCTTGCCCGTGCGCAGCCGGGTGGCGGAGGGGCGACGAATCGTGACGATCGACCTTCCTGAACCGCGGCAGCCGCGCGGCGCGCGGCTGCGTCTGCGGGGGTTCCAGCCGCTCGACTGGCAGGGAGAGCAATCGCTCCCCATCCCCGTCCTGCTGAGTGGGGAGGTGTTGGAGCAGCAGGTCGTGCTCCGCGTGCGTCCGCCGTTGCGCCTCAATGAGACCCTCCCGGACGGTTACCGGCTGACGGACCGTCGCACGGACGCCGACCGGACCGAGAGCTGGACCTTCCAGGCCCTGCGTTCCGATCCCGAGCTGCGCGTCCGTCTCGCCACACCCCCTCCCGAACTGGTGGTGGAGACGGTGACCTGGCTCGATTTTGCCGCGGCGACACCCCGGCTGGTGTCTCGACACCGTCTGCGCGGTGGAGGGGGCGAAGCGTTTCAGGTGCGGGCAGAGGTCTCCCCGGAGTGGGACGTGGTGGCCGTGGAGTCAGTTCGCGGCGATGCCGCCGCGCTGCTGGCCGGTTATCAGTTTGAACCGGGGCCGTCCGTCGGGCAGTTGACCATCGATCTGCGGCAGTCGCTGGATACGGAGGAGAGCGTGGAACTGCTGGTGACGGCTCTGGGACCGACGCCGCGTCCCGGCGCCCCCGTCCGGATTCCCACCGTGGTCTGGCTCGACGCCGTGCAGCAGACCGGCTTGTTGGCCGTTCGGGGGCCGGCGGGACTGGAGACGAGCAGCACGGTCCCCGCCAGCCCGCCGACGCCGACCCCCGAACAGTCCCAATGGCTGGCCGAACTCTGTGGCGGGGCCCAACCCGCGCTGCTGCTCGATCGCCGGGAAATCATCCGTCGTCCGGAGCCGGCCCTGTTGCAATTCGACGTTCCCACTCCCGGACGGGACCCCCTGGCCGAACTGGCGGCGGCCTCCCCGGCGGCTCCCGAACGCTCCATCCCGGCCGGGTCCCCTGTCTCCGCCGCGCTCCCCATCTCGGTTGTGGAGCTGGTGACGCAACTAGCCCCGGCGGGCCGACGAGAACATTGGCACGAAGTGCGAGTGGCCTTGGCGTCGCAGTATGTCGGGGAATGTGTATTCACGCTGGCGGAAACCGCCACTTCGGTCGAGGTCGAGATCGACGGTCAGCCGACGCCGCTGATTCGTCAGGACCGCCAATGCCGCCTGGCGGGGAGAGCGTCGATTCCGTCCTCGATGACGATTCGTTACCGCACTCCTGCCGCGGTTCAGGTCTGGATTGCGCAGGAGGTCATTCCCGTCCCGGTCTTTCCCGGGACGCAGCCGGCGCTGGAATGGACCGTGCTTCCCTCTCCCGTCCGTGCTTGCGCCGCTGTGGAACTCCCCTTTTCGCGCGTCCGGGAGGCGGCCGCCCTTCCCGTGGCCGTGAGATGGCTCGGTCCCTTGGCGCGCGTCCCACCTGCCTCCCATTCGCCGGCGGCTGCCGACTTGCGACAGGGGGAGCCGGATGTTGCTCAGTCCGCGGGGGGGATGTCGCCGGCGACGGCCACCGACCGGCGAGGGATTCTTCAGGTTGAAGCCGCAATCGCTCCGGCGGAAATCCGAATTCAAACCTGGAATCCTGCGATCACGGACGGCGCTGCTTGGGCCGTCTTGATGCTGGTGTTGCTGGTGGTCGTCGCGCTTCGCAGACTCCGCTCCCCCCGTCTGAACCGGCTCGGACCTCCGTGGTTGGCGTTCCTCCTGTTGGCGGCCTGGGCTGCACCTCTGCCGTTTGCGCGAATGGCGGGAGGATGCCTCGCGGCGACGGGATTGGGAATTGCACTTCCTCGCCGCGTGGTTCTGGGACGCTCCCACGCCGGGGGACGAGGGAGCTGGTCCGCATCGGCCTCCCCGTCGCAGCGTTCCTCCCAGCTTCCGAGTGGAGCTGTGTCCGCAGGGATTGTGTTGCTCGTCGCGTGCCTGACGGAGGTTCAGTCCCAGGAAGCTCCGCCGCCGACTCCGCTTCCTCCGGCTTTGGCCCCGGCGCAGCCCAACGCGGACTCTCCCGAGGTCCTCATCCCCCATCAAGAGGGACAGCCGACTGGGACCGTGTTCCTCTCGCCGACGCTGGCCGCCGCGGTGCGCGAGTGGGACCAGCGGTCCGTCTCTCCTCCCGCCTGGTTGATCCGTTCGGCCCGTTACGACGTCGTCCTGGGAGCGACCACGACGGTGACTTCCCGGTTCGAGGTCCTCATCCGTTCAGGTTCTGAACCGGCCATCGTCCGTTTTCCCCTCTCCAATCTGACGTTCGAGACCGCTGCCAGCGCCCAAGTGGACGGCCAGGCGGAGATGATCATCCCCGCCAGTTCCGGGGAAGGGTTTTTCGTTCGGATCTCTCCCCGGGGGGCGGTGCCCGAATCTCCCGCGTCGGGGACGGAGTCCCCGCCACCGGGGGGCCCGGCCTCCCACGGCACCGAGGGGTGGGAAGTGCATCACGTCGAAGTTCGGGGATCGACCGTCGCGGGGGTCCCGCCGCTTCCAGTCTTGAACGTGGGCATCCCGGTGGTCGCCGATGCGCAGGTCCGCGTCGGGGGGACCCTGCCGGGACAGGTCCCGCTGGTGTGGCGGGCTCGCGGTGCCATTTCCGCACGGGAGGAGGGCCTCTGGGTGCACCTGGGACCTCGACCGGCGATCGAGGCCCGCGGAAGGAATCCGGGGGACGAACAGCATCCTCCCCCCTTCGGATCAGTGATCGGGACCCGCGTCGAGGTTTCTCCCCTCCGGCTGGAGGCCCAGACCCTGTTGAACTTGGATGCGGATGCCACGACCGGACGACGAACCTGGTCCATTCCCCTGGCCGCCAATGTGGTTGTGACCGATGTCGCCGGCCTTCCCGATCTGCAATGGAACGTGGTGTCGTCAGGGGGGCGTCAGCAGCTTCAAGTGATGGCCGGCAGCCCACCGGCGGCACCTCAGGTCGTCACCGTCCGGACCGTTCGGGGAGTCGATCCCGCGCGGGAACCGTCCCACACGGTGGAACTCCGTCCGGTGGCGGTGGCGGAGGGGGGGAACGGGGAGTGGCTGCGCATTCGTCCCGCGACCGGTTTCGATCTGGAGGTGTCCCCTCCGGCCGCCGTCACGGACGTGCTGTTCGCGACCGTGCATGAACTCCCCCCCGAGTTGCGTTCCGAACCGGATGATCCCCAGACGCTGGTCTGTCGATTACGACCGGACCAAGGCATCCATCTGCGGCTCAAGCCGCGGGTGACGGTGCGCGCGGCCGAATGGCGGACGGAGATCGAGGTAGATCGAGGTTCGGCCGACTGGCGGGCTCACGTGCGTGTGGACGTCTCCGGTGCGCCGACGGCGGTCCACGAATTCCAGATCGATCCCCGCATTCGCATCGAGAGTGTCGCCGTCTTGCAGGACGGCGCCGACCGTCTGGCCCGCTTCACACGCCTACCGGATCGTCTTCAGGCAGTCCTCACTCGTCCCTATCTCGGAACGCAGCAGATCGAATTGCGCGGGACGTTTCCGGTGACGGCGGGGGACGACGTCCCCTTCCCCACGGCCATCCTGACCGGCGCTGACGTCCAGTCCTTCGCCTGGGAAGTCTCCAACCGTTCCGGATGGGAGTTGCGTTCCCTGCCGGCCCCCGCGGGAGAAGCCGCCTCCGCTCCGGCGCCTCCGCTCCCGTGGCGATTTTCCGCCGACGATCCGAACCGGCCCACCGGTCTCCGTCTCCTCCCCGGTCCGGATGCCGCGTCGGCAGAACTCGTCACTGTCATCACGCGCCGCGGAGAGCAGGACTGGTGGCAGCGCACGATTGGCATCGTCCGGCCCGAAGAGGCTCCCCTCCGAACCGTCCCCCTGATCGTCCCGGCGGGTGTCACACAGCTCTCCATCTCTCCCGCTGCCGATGTCGTGGAATCGACCCCTCAGCCGGATGGCTCGACGCGGCTGGCGCTCCGTCCCACACGGTTGAGAAACGGGAGTTATCGGTTCGTCGTCGAATCGCGACTCTCCGTGCCTGACGCTCAGCCGCTGTGGGAACTCCCGGCGCTCTCCCTCCCGAACTCCAGCATCGCCTCGCATTTGCTGTTGCTGGATAGCCGGTTCCCCTATCGCCTCACCTCTGCCAGCGGCGAGGAACTGGACTGGGAGCGCGTGCCGGCGCGATTGGCCGTGGTCCCTCGAGCCGCCCAGTTCCTCCCCGTGCGCATCTCGACTACGGTTCCGACATGGACCTGGACGCGGTTCAATCCCGAGGCGCCGACCACCCGCGTCACGCTGCTGGAACACCGGTTGTGGTGGGATGCCGGAGAGGGGGTGGAAGGGACGACTGCGCTGACCTTCGTCACTACGGAGGCGGCCCGGCTCGCGCTCCGTTTTCCTCCCCCGCTCGTTCCTGGGCGCATCACTCTCGGGGGTGTCGCGCTCCCCCTGATGCGCCAGGGAGACCGGGTGGAATTCGAGCTTCCACCGCAGCATCGCGGCCCCCCCCTTCTGGTGCATTGGCGGGCCGACGACGCCCCACTCCTCCAACGGGGTGCAGTTCCCTTGCCCGAACCGGTGGGCTGGTCCCCCGGCCGGCACGTGGCCATGCTGATCCCCGCCGGCGCTTCGGCCGTGCGGCTGTCGCAGCCGGTCGCCCCCATCGCCTGGCATGCCGCGCGGATGGCAGGGTTGCTGGAGGCGGTCGAACGGCAGTCCAGCCGGACCTTCGCCCTGGACAATCCGCTCTTGTCGGAATTGCGCGGCGTCGACGCCGCACTCGATCACTGGCAACATGCGGGCGTCTGGCCCGACGAACTCTTGGCAGAGGTCCGCGCCCTGCGGCAACGCTGGCAACGCATCCACCCCCTGATCGCCGTTCGCGTCGGTCCCCCCGGCGACCAGCCGGCGAGTCCGGCCGCTCCCACTCCTCCGGACTGGTCGTCGATCGAACCCGGTCCGGATGTCGACCTCGCCATTCTGGGGCCGGAGACAGGAACACTCCCGCTGACCCAGCAGTCCCGGCTGCTGTCGGCCGGGATGGTGCTCGGCCTGTTCGTGGGGCTGACCGCCTTGCTCCTGTGGTTGCAGCGACGCCACGTCACCGACGCCCTGGCCGACTGGCTCGCCGTACATCCGGCCGTCGCCTGCCTGCTGTTGGGAAGCGGGTGGGTGCTGTTTCTGGAACCACAGGCGATCGGCGTGGTGATTCTGGTGATCGGTCTGACGCTCCTCAGCCGCCGCCCGCGGCCCGTGGAGCGACGTCCCGACACTGCCCTCGTGGGACCGGGACGATAGCCACCCGCACCACGCGACCGATTCGGAACGGGATCGGTTCGCCGGTGGCCGGGAACAGCCGTGTGTCCCTCCCCCCCTTCCGGGGCCGTCTCCCCAAAAGGTGAGAGCCGGTCCGACCTCCGAGGTCGAACCGGCTCTCGGTCCCTCTCTCCCTAACGACGCGTGGCAGCCGCTCTGCCTGAATCCCGCAAGGCGGCTACCGGATCTTCAAACTCGCCACGCCCAGGATCGCCAGCAGCGCGCCGCCGATCCAGAATCGCGTGACGATCTTGATTTCGTGCTGACCTCGAAACAGAAAATGATTGTGCAGCGGGCTGCACGCGATCACGCGCCGCCCGAGGAGCTTATAGCAGCCGACCTGCAGAATCACCGAGAGCGTTTCCACCACAAATACCCCTCCCACGATCACCAACAGCAGTTCTTGCCGGGCGACCAGCGCCGCCAGACCCAGCACTGCCCCGAGCGGGAGAGAACCGGCGTCCCCCATGAAGACCTGAGCCGGATAACAGTTGAACCATAAAAACCCCAGCACCGCCCCGATCATCGCCCCCAGAACCACCGTCAGTTCGCCGGCGCCCGGCAGATACGGAACGCTGAGATACGCGGCCAGCTCGTGGTGACCGGCCAGATAGGTCAGTGCCGCAAACGCCGCGCCGGCGAAGATCAGGCAGCCGCTCGCCAGTCCGTCGAGTCCGTCCGTCAGGTTGACGCCGTTGGAACTCCCCACCAACACCACCACCGCCCAGGCCGTGAACCACGGCCCCAGGTCGAGTCCCGGCCCGACTCCGAACGGCCAGACCAGTGTTCGGCCGAGCGGATGCTCCCCGTGGACGCTGCTCAGCCACCATCCGGCGCCCCCCCCCAGCACCACCTGAATGCAGAATTTCTGCCGGGCGGTCAGGCCCCGACGGGAGGTGCGGAGCTTGATCCAGTCATCCACCACCCCCAGTCCGCAGAAGGAGACGGCGACAAACAGCGCCATCTGCACGTAGGGGCTGCTCAGATTGCCGAACAGCACCACCGCTACCACCAATGCGCCGATGATGAAAATACCTCCCATCGTCGGCGTCTCCTGCTTGCCGGCGTGCAGCTCATTGAGCCGTGCCGAGGCGCTGTCAATCCGTTCACGGAAGCGGGACTTCAGCCAGCGAATCGCCCACGGACCCAGCAGGAGGGCCGCCAGAAAAGCGCCCACGGCGGCAGAGGCGGTCCGCGCGGTCAGGTAGACCCGTGAATCCCCCGACGTGGCGGCGTCCAACCGCTCGGTCAGGTCGGTCAGGTGCTGCAATAACCAAAAAATCATGCTGTTGCACCCCGTCCAGGCGTTCGACTCGGCGAGCGGCGGACGTGAGTCCGCCGATGATCCGCCGTCCGCAGGGAGCCCCCCTCGCCTCGCCACACTCGGTTTGAACTCCGCTGTGGGAAAACCGTGGAATGGCCAGGGCGTGCGAATACCCAATCCGGGCATTCACAGCAAGAGGGAGTGGTCCGGAGTCGACGGCTGCGCTGAAGTATCGAGGCGGGCTGGGAGGGAGGCCGGCGGCCGGTTTCCCCGACGCCGAAGGAATCCCATCACGTCGGCCAGCATCCCGGACGCTTCCCGGGACGGGGACTTTCCCTACCGGACCACCATTCCGCGGCTGACCCGGACGAGGTGTTCCCCTCGTCCTGTGGTTGAAGACGCGCGACCGGCAGGGTAAACGTGTCTGGGAGAAGGCGCTCTCCGCCGACGAAGTTCTCCCGCCACATCTCTGGCGTCCTCCCGACGCGATCACCATGAGCCCCACGCCCGCGTCCGAGGAGATGCTCTCCCCCGCCCCGTCTCGGGAGTCCTTCGCGAACCTTGCGATCGTCCTGTTGTTAATCGCGCATGCCAACCTGATTGCACATTCGGCGATTGTGCACAGCCCGGCCTATGACGAGGTCGGTCACCTCCCCGCGGGACTGATTGTCTTGCAGCAAGGGCGTTTCGACCTCTACCGCGTCAATCCTCCGCTGGTGAAGGTGGTGGCCGCCGGCGCAGCGTGGCTGGCGGGGGCCGATGCCAGCGATCTCGAATACGACGCTTCGGTGACGGTGCGACCCGAGTGGCGGGTCGGCCGCGAGATGATCGACCGGTCCCGGGTCGATCCCTTCCCGTACTGGACGTATGCCCGCTGGGTGTGCATCCCCTTCAGCGTGCTGGCGGGATGGCTGTGCTATCGCTGGGGATCGCGACTGTTCGGGACCGGAGCCGGACTGCTGGCCGCCGCCCTGTGGTGCTTCTGCCCCAACGTGCTGGGCAATGCCGCAATGATTACGCCCGACGTCGGCGCCGCGGCAGTGGGGCTGTGGGCGGCGTATTGCTTCAGCCGCTGGTTGCACAACCCCGGTCCCGGAAGCACCCTGGCGGCGGGCATCTCGCTGGGATTGGCCGAACTGACCAAGATGACGTGGCTGATCCTGTTCGGGCTGTGGCCGCTGTTATGGGCGGCCTATCGCTGCCTGCGACGGGGGACGGGCGAATCCTCATCCACTCCGGCGCCATCGTGCTGGCAGTTGGGGCTGATTCTCTTTCTCGGCTGGAACGTCCTGAACACCGGGTATCTCTGGCAGGGGGCGTTCACACCGCTGGGAGAATACCCCTTTCAGAGCGCCACGCTGACGGGAAGACCCGTTCCGGAGGATGCCGGACAGGGGGCAGCCGTGCCGGTGGGGAATCGGTTTTCCGGCACGTGGCTGGCGCAGGTCCCGGTGCCGCTTCCCTGGGACTATGTGGTGGGACTGGACGTCCAGAAGCTCGACTTCGAGCGGAAGAAGTGGTCGTACCTCTGCGGCGAACACAAGCTGGGAGGGTGGTGGTACTACTATCTGGTGGCGCTGGGGTTGAAGGAACCGCTGGGCTTCTGGCTGATCGGTTTCGTCGCGGCGGGCTACTCCCTGTGGCGGAGCGAGATTCGCGTCCCGACGGCCGACCGGCTGGTGTTGACCGTCCTGCCGCTGGCGATCCTGGTGCTGGTCAGTTCCCAGACCGGCTTCAGCCGCTATCTGCGGTATCTGCTCCCCGCGTTTCCATTTGCCTTTGTGTGGATGGGGCGCGCGGCTGAGGCGTTCCGCCAGCCGGGTTGGACGGCGGGCAAACTCTGCGTGGGAGGGGCGCTGGCCTGGGGGGGCGTCAGCAGTCTGTGGTACTTTCCGCACAGCCTGAGCTACTTCAACGAGTGGGCGGGAGGGCCGAAGCACGGCCACAGATACCTGGTAGACGCCAACATCTCCTGGGGACAGGATGCGTTCTATCTGCGGGATTGGATCCAATCACACCCCGAAGCGCGGCCGCTGAGTTATGCCTACATCAGCTTCTTCGACTTGCGGACGCTGGGGATCGAGGGGAGCCACACGCCCTCATTCCACCCCGATCGCCAGTACTCACAGGCGGAGGCACTCCAGGCGGGGCCGCGTCCCGGCTGGCATATCGTCGACGTCAATTACCTGCACAGCCATCGCCATCATTACGACTACTTTCAGATGTTCGAGCCGGTCGATTACGTCGCGTACTCGATGCATGTTTTTCACCTGACGTTGGAACAGGCGAATGCAGCCCGGCAAAAACTCGGTTTGCCGCCGCTGGGAGCCTCCCCCTCCCCCGCGCAATAGCGACCAGGCATGTCCGGCCGGACTGTGGCACCTGCGACGTCCTCTCCACCCCCTCTCTCGGCGGACAGCGCCGACCGTGATGCAGGGCCCGGCGCCACGGAAGCGGGGCGGACCGATGCCCGGCCGAAAGCGTCGGGGATCTCACTCCTCGCCCTCGCCGCCGCGCTGGCCGTCGGACTGTGGCTGCGGATTGCACCGCTGACGACCAAGAGTCTGTGGCAGGACGAGTTGTGGACCCTCCGACGCACTCACTACGCCACCGCCGGCCAGGTGGCGGCCAACCTGCGGGGAACTCCGTTTCCCCCTCTCCACTACCTGCTGGTGTATGCGTGGCGGCAGGTCTGCTCCGATCCGGTGCTCGGCGTACGCATGCCGTCGCTGGTGAGTGGACTGCTGACGATTCCCTTGATGTTCTTCCTGTGGCGTCCGTTGATCGGTCAGACCGCGAGTCTCTGGGCGGCTGTGCTCACCACACTGAGTGCTTATCACGTGTGGGTGAGCATCGACGCCAAGATGTACTCAACCGTCTGGTTACTGGCGCTGGCTTCCTATGCCCTGTTTCTCCGTCTGCTGCTGACCCCCTCCGGGCGGCCGACGCTGGGGGAGATGGCGTGCTACGTGGGGACAACAGCCCTGCTGCCGTTGGTGAGCTATACGGCGGTTTCGGTGCCGGTGGTTCAGGGGGCGTACCTGCTGGGCCGCGCGTGGCGAGGCGGAGTACGGCACAACGATGTTCTGGCGGGCGGACTACTGCTGGCGTCCCTGACACCGCTGATGCTGTGGAGTCCCTACCTGCTGGAGTCGGCCCGGGACTCGCAGGGGTTGAATTGGATCGGTCCTGCACGGCCGGAGAACTTCTGGAACGACGTCCGCGAGCTGCTGGGACTCTACCTGTGCGGTTTTCGCGCGGCGGACCACGGTCGGCTGGAAGCGTTCGGAACCTGGATGATCTGGCTGCAAGGCTGGAGTCTGACGGCGGCGGCGATCGGTATTTGCACCGTGCTGGCGCGGCCCATCCTCGGCGTCGGCCCGGGGACGTCTCCGGAAGATGCAGCCGCTCGCCACCGCCACGTGCTGGGATTTGTGGCGGTTGGCATCATTCTCCCCATCGCGGCCGCGTTCGGGTTCTCTCTCGCTTTCCGGTCGGTGTGGGGAGTGGCGCGGTATCTGACGCCGGTCATTCCGCTCCTGTGGGTGGGTGTGGCCGTGATGGCCACGAACCTGCGCACTCGGGTCGCGCGGACCGCGCTCCTGGCTCCGCTGGTCGGGGTCAACCTGGCGATGGGCTGGCTCGACCGGACCGAGACGACGCGGATTCCCTGGCCTCGGATCGCCGAGCAGATCATCGCTCACGCGCCGCCTGAAGGGACGATCATCTTCTGGGAAGACAGTGAACTGCTGCGGGAGGCGCAAATGGCCCTCCCCTTCGAGCTGGCCCGCCTGCGGGGAATGGACTGGCGGTTTCCGGAGATGCTGCCGGACCGCGTTTTGCCGGCGGATAAAATCTCGTTATCACTCGCACAGGGACTGCTGATAGAATCGGCTGTCTGGGAGGGCCCTCCCCCCCCCGGTGCGTGAGACTCTCCAGGACCGTTATCAATTCACACGTCTTGATTCCTGGGACGTCTTCGGCAGGAGCGACATTCCGAACCCATCGGTCATTCGGACCGTAACTCTGTGGTTCCTCCAGCGTCAGGATTGAGGTGGCGCGATGACGACAGCACTCGGGGGGCGTCGCACTCGACGGTGCGGCGGCTGGAGCCTTCCGGCCTTTACACTGGTGGAATTGTTGGTGGCCATCGGGATTATAGGGTTGCTCCTGGCAATCGCCTTGCCCGCCGTGCAGCAGGTGCGAGAGTCCGCCCGACGCATGGAATGCAGTGTCCATCTGAATCAGTTGGCAACGGCGGTTTCACACCTATGAGAGCACGCACCGCGTCCTGCCGTACGGCGTCGGTCCGGACGCCAACCTCAACATTTCTCAGCCCGGCACGCTGGAGGACCGCCGGTATTCGGCCTGGGTGATGCTGCTCCCCTACATCGATCAGATGGCGGTGTACCGCAAGATCGACTTCAACGTCGCGCCGTTCCACCCCTATACCAACGCCCAGCGTGGACCGAACGGCGAGCTGGGAGTGAATGGCGAGGCGGCCCAGACCACCATTCCCGCCTTTCTCTGCCCCACCGACAGTGCGCCGGGCCTGTCTCCGTGGGGAGAGATCAATTATCGCCTCTGCACGGGGGACACCTGGTCCGCCCGCGACAGCAACGGCATGTTCGGGCAGAACGGCGGCATCCGCCTGCGGGACGCGGTGGACGGCCTGTCGCAGACCGCCCTCATCAGCGAACGGCTCCGCGGCACCTACAACAAGAACATCACCAGCCTCCAGCGCGATCTGATCTCCAACCGCGGCCTGTGGACGGAGGAGGAGTTCGCCAACTGGTGCAGCGGCCTGACTGTCCCCCTGGCCAGCCGCTTCCCCTTCGATTCCAACAGCGGCAAGACGTGGCTGGAAGGGAACATGACCTGGAACCGGTACAACCACGTCCTGCCTCCCAATGCCCCCTCCTGCAAGAACGGCATCACCTGGGACGGCGTGGTGATGTCGGCCACCAGCCAGCATCCCATGGGGGTGCATGTGATTCTGGCGGACGTGTCGGTGCGGTTTGTCAGCGAGAACATTTCGCGGCAGGTGTGGCGGGCCGTCGGCAGCCGCAACGGCGGCGAATCGGTGAGTTTTTAGTTCACCGCTCCGGCTCCCCTCTATCCCCGGCGCGCCCGCGGCGCTGTCTCACCTTTCCCCAGGTCCGCTCGATTCCTGACTGGATGCTGCCATGTTGTCGTCGCCCCCGCCGATGTCCCTCTCCGCCCGGCGCATCCGTCCGTGGGGAGCGTACCTCGTGATGCTCCTGCTCTCCGCCTGTTCATCACAGCCGGCGGTGGAACAGGTTCCGGTCCTGGAAGAGACGTTCGCGAAGAAGACCTACGACCGCAACTCGTGGATCATCAATCCCACCAAGCTCCCGGAAGCGAAGTTCCTCTTTGAGGACGAAGGGCTGAGGCTGCAAATCCCGGTCAAGTCGAACAGCAAGGAACCGGCCGAGGTGAAATCCCGGTTCAAGCTGACGGGGGACTTCGACACGTCGCTGGAGTACACCATCCGCTCGCTCCCCACCACGCCGGAGGAGTCTTGCCGTCTGGAGATTGGGCTGTACGGGACGGCGGGTTCGGCGGCATTCCGACGCAGTCAGCTCAAGGGGGTCCCCGGCTATTCCCTGTGGTATCAACCGTCTGGGGAGGACGCCAAGACCTTTTACCGGTTCCAGCCGTTGGACGTCGCCGTCGAGGGGCGGTGGAAGCTCCACGTCGTCCGGACGGGAGACCAGATCCGCTTTACCGTGCAATCGTTCCCCGATCAGGAACCGTGGGAAGTGGCCACCCTGACCTATCCCGGCGTCGTCAACAGCGCGCAGTTCCGCATCTTCGGCAAGCCGCAAAAGGATCCGGTGGACGTCCTGTTCCACAAAATCCGCGTCTCGGGAGAAGATCTGTGGTTCGGTCAGACGGCCAGCACTCCCACCACGACCGGCTGGTCTACCCCCGTGATCGTCGGCATCACTCTCCTGCTGGGAGCAGGGGCGGGGGGAGTGGTGATCTGGCGGCGGCGCGGGCAGGAGTGACCCCCGGGCGCTCGGCGGCTGCAACCATTGCCGTGGAGGACACCTCCCGGGTTGCGCCGATTCCGGGTTTGCGCCGACCGGCTCCGGGCGGTGCGCCAATTCGACGCCGGTGGAGCGGACGCTAAAATCACGGCCGCGGAACCCCGACCCGCTGGCACACCCCTGTGAGGAGAGGCGTCATGCCGCTGACTCGTCGCCAATTCCTGGCCGCCTCGACTGTGAGCGCCGGCTGGCTCTCCGGCGGAGCACCCGCCATTCTCGGCGCAGACAAGGGACGGCGGTATCGCACGGCCCTCATCGGCACCGGCTGGTGGGGGATGAACATCCTCCGTGAAGCGCTCCGCGCGGGCCAGTCGCAGGTCGTGGCCCTGTGCGACGTCGACGAGGGACAGCTCGAATCGTCCGTCGATGAGCTCAAGGCTCTCACCGCCGATGAGCCCAAGCTCTACCGCGACTATCGCGAACTCCTCGAACGAGAACAGGTGGAGATCGCGATCATTGCCACGCCCGATCACTGGCACGCCCTCAATACGCTGGCGGCTCTGGAGGCGGGGGCGCACGTGTTCGTGGAGAAGCCGACCGGCCACACCGTGCGAGAAAGCCGCGCGATGGTGGAGGCCGCTCGCCAGGCCGACCGCGTCGTGCAGGTGGGGCTGCACCGGCGGATCGGTCCGCATCACGTCTCCGGCATGGAGTTTCTCCGCAGCGGCCAGGTGGGAAAGATCGGCATGGTGCGGATGTTCGCCCACAGCGTCGGAAAAGTCGAAACGCCGACGCCCAACAGCGAGCCGCCGCGCGGCCTGGACTGGGACCTGTACTGCGGACCGGCGCCGCTGCGGCCGTTCAACCGCAAGATTCATCCGGGGGGCTTCCGCAATTTCCTGGATTTCGCCAACGGCACGCTGGGAGACTGGGGGGTGCACTGGCTCGATCAACTGCTGTGGTGGAGCGAGGAACCGTTTCCCCGTGCGGTCTATTCCACCGGCGGACGTCCGATCAACGGGCCTCCCATCCTCAACGAGCGGGAGCAGACCACCGACGCACCGGAGGCGCAGGTCGCCGTGTACGAGTTCGAGGGCTTCACCGCCACCTGGGAACATCGCCGTTTTGCCGGGAATGAGACGGAGAAGCACTCCATCGGCTGCTACTTCTACGGGACGAACGGCATCTTTCACATGGGCTGGCGGGACGGCTGGACGTTCTATCCCAACGGCGGCAAGCAGGCCCCCGTGCACGAGGATCCGAAGTTCGATCACGTGGCTGACGGGCACAACATCCCGCCGCTGTGGCAGAATTTCCTCCGCTGCATCGAAACAGGGGAGCGGCCCGTGGCGGACGTCGAGATCGGGCATCGGGCCACCACCATGAGCCTGCTGGGGATGTTGTCCCTCAAGCTCGGACGCAGCCTTCGCTGGGACGGCGATCGCGAAGAGTGTCCGGGGGACGACGCCGCCAACGCCCTGTTGCAGCGGGAGTACCGCGCCCCGTGGGTCTATCCGCGGGTGGAGCGGGAGGCGAGCACCTCCTGATAGACCTCGCGAATCCGCCGGGTCATGGTCTGGTGACGGAACTGTTCGGTGAAGAGTTCCCGTCCACGGCGGCCATAGCGCTCCCGCAGTTCTGCGTTCCGCGCCAGGACCACCAGGGCTTCCGCCAGTTCCCCCACCGAGTCGCGCGGAAGCAGAATTCCGGTCTCCCCGGGGAGTACCACCTCGCGGGCTCCCCCCACGTCATACGCCACCACCGGCTTGCCGGCGATCAAGGCTTGCGGGAGCACGCGCGCCAGCCCCTCCCATTGACTGGTGTGGACCACGATGTCCATGGCCGCGATGAGTTCCGGAATCCGTTCGGGCGCGACCAGACCGGTGAAGATGAAGCGGTCGGCCAGCCCCAGGCGTTGGATCTCCTCCTCGATCGACTTTCGCAGCACGCCGTCCCCCACGAGCAGAAACCGGACCTGGGGACAGGCAGCCGCCACGCGCGGCGCGGCGGCCAGAAGAAACTCATGCCCCTTGAGGTGGAACAGTCGTGCGACCTTCCCCACCACCACGTGCTCCGGCACGAGTCCCAGTTCGGCCCGCACGTCGTCGGCGGTCCGTGGTGGATGCAGGAACGGCTCGACGTCAAAGCCGCTGTAGATGGTGACAAACCGCTCCGGCGGGGCGATCCCCGCGCGGACGTACTCGGCGGTCATGTCGTCGGCGACGCTGATGAAGCGGTCGGTCCAGCGGGCGGCGAGCTGCTCGGCAGCCACGTAGGCCCGGTAGGCGAGGCGGGACTGACCATAGTGAAAGGAGGCCCCATGAATGGTGTGTACGCAGGGCAATCCGAGCCGCCGCGCCGCCAGCCGCCCCAGAATGCCGGCCTTGGAACTGTGCGTGTGGACAATCTCCGGGGGGTCCTCGCGGAGCAGGCGGACGAGTCGGCGATAGCTTCGCCAGTCCCGCCACGGATGCAGGCTTCTCTGGAGTTCGGGGACGATCCGCAGATCGACGCCGGCGGCCCGCGCCCGGTCTTCCAGGCTCCCTTCCGGTCCCAGCCCCGGACCGCTGATGAGCGCCACCGTATCGCCATGCGCCTGCTGCTGACCGATGACGGTCAGCAGGGTGTTCTCCTGGGCGCCGCCGACAATCAGCCGCGTGATGAGATGGGCCACCTTCACCGGGGATCATCCTTGAGCCGGCTCCGGTGCGGAGGACTGCGCGGCACGGATGGCACGAATGCCCTCCTCCCGGGTGGCATAGCACGGCCAGATGCTGATCAGGTTCATGTCCTTGAGGGCGCTGAACTGCTCGGGCGAACAACCGCAGATGGCCGCAAGGCCCGAGGCCGCGCGGCAGAACTGCGTCACCGCGTCCACAATCAGCGACCCGGTCAGCTTCACGCAACTGAAATCGACCAGCACGTTCCGGAATCCGAACGTCCGCAGGGCGCTGATGACCGCGTTGGCCTCAATCTGGATGTCCTGATACCGGAAATCGCGCGAGCGTCCCTGGGGCGTGACGATCAGCGTATCGCCATCCCAGCACACGGGAAAGATACGGTGCAGCTTGGTGAAGAACGCCACCTGATCGGCCCGTTCGGGAGGGAGCGTCGCCACCGGGGAGAGATACCGCACCTGCATCCGATAGCGCCCGACCTGCAGGATGCTCCCCTCATTCAACCGTGCGAACGGCCGCGGCGTATCGTCGACCAGCGTTCCCCCCTTCCCCAGCAGGTCCACCACCCATAATCCGGAGGGGAGCAGCAACAAGCTGCAATGCACCTTGGACACGGAGGAGTCGCCGCAGGTGATGCGGCAGCGTTCGTCCCGCCCCACCAGGGTGATCACGCGGTTGATCGGCCAGGAGACGCTCCCCAGAGTCTGATTGAGGGTTTGGATCTCCACCTCGGGCAGAACGCCGTACTCGATGCGGCCTCCTTCGCGGGGCTTGTACTCCAAGGGAGAGGGGAGGGAGAGGTCGGTCGCCGGCCAGCCCTCGTCCAGCAATTGCATCCGCGCCGCCCCCAGCCGCGCGATCCGCCCCGGATGCAGCCAGACCTGATCGGTCCCGTCATCCCAGCGGACGCCGTTGGGGCTGAACAAATCCACGCACACCAACCGTTCCCCAATCGCCTGCAGATAGGCATGGCGATAGGCGACCGTCTCGTCCTCCAGTCGAATCCGAGCTTCGGGACTGCGGCCGACCACCGCGCAGGGGGCCGACAGCTCGAGCTCCACCGGCGCTGTGCCGGGCGTCGTCACCGCCAGACGCGCCGTCCGGCGGACTCCGAGCGCCAGCCAGAATTCGGCCTCTGTCGGTGGTACCATCTCTCGGCCACGCTGCCCGCGGAAGGAGACAAGACGGTGCCATTATGGCCGCAGCCGCCGGGAGACGTCAATTTGCCTGTGGCTGAGACCTGTCGTCAGGTGCAGCCGTCGATCGGTGGCCGGGGCCGCTCCGCGAGCTTTCCTTCTCTCTTGCCATCCCGGGAGGTCGTTGCTCACCGTGTGTCATCTGCGGCTGGGCGTGGTCGACGATCGCGGTCGGCGGCGGAGGCTGGCGGCAGATCGAAATTCCCCAGGTCGTCGGAGGCCGGGGGAGAGCCGGGGGCGTCGGCCCACGGATCTCCGCTGATGGCCCGGACCGTCCGAAAACCCGCCGCGGCACCACCACGATCGCTGAGTCCCGATCGCCGCTCAAACGGCCCCGGGCCTGACGGCCCGGGCTCGCCTCTGCGAACATCACTCGGCGAGCCGGGGGCGTCAGCCCCCGGACCGTCCCGTCAGGACCGACGTGCCCCCCGCGCGCGACGCAATCGCTCCCGCCGCACCCCTGAGCCATCCCTCGGCTCCGCCAGCCGCCGACGCCGTCGGCGGGGCTGGGTGGGAGCCCTCTCCCCTGGAGCAGGCGAGCGGAGGATGTGGAGCTGCAACGCGCCCCTGACCGGACCACCATTCCGCGGCTGCACCCCCTGTCGTCAGGGTCAGGGTCTCCCTCAAGCGACTGGAGCTGTCATTCGCTCCCGTACCTTCACGATCGACGCGGAATTCCGCCGCGGCGCCCGCCAGGGAACGAGAGTGGGGTGTTCGGGAGTCGCGGGATTGTTTCGTGTCGTCGAGCCCTGCCCTCCATTCCCCTCCCTCAGCAGGGGCCATCCCCGTGGAGGGAGGGACGACCAACTCTGGATTCGCTCTCGCCTGGCTTGACCTGTCGGTGGTTCGGTGCACCAATACGCGACGGTTTTCGGCCGCAGTTTCACGGTGCTTCTCCCCCTGGACCCATGACCCGCGACGACATCCAGCAGCTCATCCCGCACCGTGATCCGTTTCTGTGGATCGACGAGGTGCTGGAGGCGTCGGAGACACGCCTCGTGGCGCGCAAGCACCTGCCGCCGGAATTGGAGGTCTTTCAGGGGCACTATCCCCACTTCCCCGTGTTGCCGGGCGTGTTGCAATGCGAGGCGGCGTTTCAGGCGGCCGCGGTGCTCATCGCCCGCTCTCATCCGCCGCCAGCGGGTCAGGTGCCGGTCGTCACGCGGATTCAGCACGTCCAGTTTCGCCGACTGGTGCGGCCGGGCGAGACGCTGACGCTCGAGGTGGAATTGACCGAACGGTTGGCCAATGCCTACTTCCTCAAGGGGAAGGTGAGCGTTGCGGGGCAGACGGCCGCCCGGCTGGAATTCGCCTGCACGTTGATGGCCGAACCCGGCCATCCCCCTCCCGCTGCGGAGGCGTGACCGCCGTCGGAGCGCACGATGCCACAGGGAGGGTACCTCTTCGCCGGTGGTGGGACGGGGGGGCACCTCACCCCAGCGATCGCCGTGGCGGAGGAACTCCGGAGGAACGAACCGGGAGTTCCGATCACCTTCGTGGGGAGCGGCCGGCCGATCGAGCAGGTCTTTCTGTCGCGCAGCGGTTTCGACCATCACGTGCTCCCGATGGCGAGCCTGCCGCAGCTTCGACGCCGGCCGGTCTCCAGTGCACGGGACTTGTATCGCGGTGTGCGAGCAGCGAAACGCCTCCTGCAAGAACAGCGGCCGCTGGTGGTCATCGGCTGTGGAGGCTTCGCCAGCGCCCCCTGCGTGTGGAGTGCGCATCGGCTGGGAATCCGCGTGGTGCTCCTGGAACAGAATGTTCTCCCGGGACGGGCCACGCGCTGGCTCAGCCGTCTCGCGGACGCCGTTTGTCTCAGTTTTGAAGCATCTCGCGACCGGCTGCCGCGGCGGGTGCAGTGCCTCGTCACCGGGAACCCGGTCCGCAGCAGCTTGAGGGAATTATCCGCGCAGGCGTGCCAGCTCGAACGTCAGCGCGTGGTCCTGGTCTTGGGAGGGAGCCTGGGGGCGAGCGGACTCAACCGGGCCGTGTGGGACGCCATCTCGACCGAACCGGCCCTGTGGAACGACTGGCAGTGGATCCATCAGACCGGCCCCCAGGATCACGAAGAGGTCCGCCGACGGTATGCCGAGCTGGGTTTATCGGCCCGGGTGGAACCGCTGCTCGATCCGGACGAGCTGCCGCACCTGATGGCGTCGGCCGGCATTGTCGTGAGTCGAGGAGGAGCGACCACACTGGCAGAACTGGCTTGCGTCGGGGCGGCGACCGTGGTCGTCCCGTGGGAGGGGGCGGCGCGCGATCACCAGACCCTCAATGCTCGCTGGTATGCGGAGCGGGAGGCGATGTTGTGGGCGGCAGAGTCTCCAGGCGCGCGCCGGAGAGAGGGAGAGGCGAGTCGACCGGTGGTGGGAGAGGCGTTGCGCCGGCTTGCGATGGACCCGGGTCTGCGCGACCGGTTGTCGCGCCGCTTGAGGGAGCTGGCCGTACCGGATGCCGTTGACCGGGTCGTGCGGATTCTAAAGGGCTGCTGAATCGACCCCTGATCTCCGGTTCGACCGGCCACCCCTCTGAGCGGAAGTGCTTTTCAGAGGAGGTGCTGTTCCGATTCGGTCGAGGCCGGGGAAGTCTGAAACCACGCGGGAGGTTTGCTGATCGGAGGCGTGCGCCGGCTCCGGAGCGATCGCTCTGGGATGAAGATGTTGCCGTATGTTGTTGTGAACATTGTGGTTCCGTCATGTCTGCGGGTCTGCCAGAAATCCGGGGAAAACCTTTCAAGAATTCCCCGCGGGGAGCGAACTACTCCTTCAAGCACCGCTGGACTGGCCGGCGGTCACATTCGCCGTCACGTCGGCAAGCAACGCAAGAGGGAGTGGAACCATGGTCAAAAAGATCGCAATGGGGACGCTGGCCGTCGCGGCGGTCAGCGCGTTCGTGTTCGGGCGGGACGCCGTCAGTTATTTCCGGACGGGGGCGGACAACCTCCGGGACGCGCTGCGCAGCGGCGTGCCGATCGAGTTTGAGATCGAGCGGGCCCGCAAGGAAGTGGAGGCCCTCACGCCGGAGATCAAGCGGTCGTTGCACGTCATCGCGGAACAGGAAGTGGAAGTCCAGAACCTGCGGGCGTCGATTACCCGCCAGGAGGGGAAACTGGCCGAGCAGGAGGAGTCGATCCTGACACTGAGCGCTGATCTCAAGAGCGACGACCGGGCGTTCGTGTACGCCGGCCGCCGTTTTGATCGCAAGGCGGTGCAGAAGGACCTGGCCGACCGGTTCAACCGCTTCAAGCTGGCCCAGGACGCTCTCGAACGGGATCGGCAGAGCCTTGCCGCCAAGGAGCAGGCCCTGGCCGCCATGAAGACCAAGCTGGAGGAGATGCTGTCGGCCCGTAAGGATTTGCAGGTGGAGATCGAACGTCTCCAGGCGCGGCTGCGGAGTGTGCAGGCCGCGGAGACGATCGCCGGGCTGGAAATCGACGACTCCCAGCTCGCCCGGACGCGGCAGTTGATCGCCGAGATTCACAAGCACCTGGACGTCCGGGAAAAGATGGTCGACGCCGAGGCGAACTTCACAGGCACCATTCCGGTCGAACAGGATCGGGTGGTTCCGGAGAACATCGAAGAGGAGGTGGCGGCTTACTTCAGCGGCCGCAGCTCTCGTTCGCCGGAGACGCCGCTGGTGAGCCGGCGGGAGTAGGTCATCCAGCCGTCCCTCTGGCCCGGCCGCGCGAGCGGTCGGGCTGGAGGTGTTTTCCCGGGGGAGCAACGGCTGCTCCCCTGGTGTCGCCGAAAAAAAAATGACCGGCCGGACCTTCCGCGGCGTTATCCTGCACCATGTTCGCGTGTGATTCTTCCGCCGCCGTCATGTCCCCCTCCCGCGCCGAGTCTCGTTCGCCTGCGTCTCCGCCGCGTGAAGCGCGGCTGTGGATCGACGGCGTGGGGACGTGGCTGCTGTGGCTGCCGGAGCGGCTGTCCATTGGCGGCCCGCCAGCGCTCACGTCTTCCTGTCCGCCGGCGGACCTGCCGCTGCTGGCTGATCTGGCGCGGATTCACGCCACGATCCATCGCCACCCGGATTACTATCTGCTGGCGCTCGAACGGGACGGCATGGTGAACGGACGGCCGGTGGGACGCGAGGTCCTGCTGCGGGGGGGCGAGGAGATCACGCTGGGGAGGGACGTGCGGTTGCGATTCGAGGTCCCTTCGCCGCTGAGCGCCTCCGCCCGGGTCACGTTCCTCAGCGGGCACCGTCCGGTGGAGCGGATCGACGGCCTGGTCCTGCTGGCCGAAACCTGTCTGCTGGGGGCCGCCCCCGATCATCACATCGTCTGTCCGGAGGTTGCGACGCCGGTGGTGCTGTATCGGAAAGGGGGAGGACTCTGGTGTCGATCGTCGGAAGAGTGGAGACTGGAGGGACGTTCTCTCACGGGGGCAGCTCCCCTCGGGCCGGGCGTCCTCGTGGCGAGTGAGTCCATGACGTTTCGGATTGAGATGAGGTGACGTGAGCCAGTTTCACAACCGGCGAGCGGGGGGCGTGAGCCCCCCGATCACCCGTATTCCGGTGGACTCGCATCGGTCATGTCCCGGTGATGAAACTGCGTCGTGACATTTCTCGAAGATTCAGAAGTTTCGACCACGGGAGATGCGGCCGCGGGAGGAGCCTTCCGTGCGGCCGGACCTGCGACGACGGACGCGGATGCCGCCATGAAATTCACCTTCCCCCCCGAAACTCGGGTTCTGGACGGCTACACAATCAAGCGCGCGATCTATCGCGGCGGCTTCGGGGAGGTGTACTACGCGCTCAGCGACGGCGGTCGCGAGGTGGCCCTCAAGCTGCTGCACAACAATACGGAGATCGAACTCCGCGGCGTGCAGCAGTGCCTGAATCTCTCCCATCCGAACCTGGTCACGATCTTCGACATCCGGGAGGACGCCGACGGGGACCACTGGATCATCATGGAATATATCGGCGGCGAGACGCTGGACGCACTGATCCGCCGCTACCCGACCGGCATGCCGATGGAGCTGATCCGCCGCTGGCTCCCCGGCATTGCGGCCGGGGTGTCGTTCCTGCACAGCCGGGGGATCGTGCACCGGGACCTCAAACCGGCGAACATCTTTTCCGAAAATGGCGTGGTGAAGATCGGCGACGTGGGACTGTCGAAGTTCATCACCCCCAGCCGCCGTTCCGCGCAGACGCAGTCCGTCGGCACCGTCTATTACATGGCTCCGGAGGTGGGGCGGGGGCGGTACGGCAAGGAGGTGGACATCTACTCGCTGGGGATCATCCTGTACGAGATGCTGACGGGTCATGTGCCGTTCGACGGGGAATCGGCGGGCGAGATCCTGATGAAGCATCTTTCCGAGAGGCCGGACCTCTCTCCGCTGCCTCCGCGGTTGCGGCCGGTCATCGAGAAGGCGCTGGCCAAGGACCCCACCCAGCGATTTCCCACCATCGAGGCGTTCGTCTCCGCCTTCGATGCTGCCGTGCTGGGGAGGGAGGGGGGAGCGAAGTCGCCGGAACCGTTCGATCCGCGGCTGAAGCCGGTGATGACAGAGCCTCCCGCGGCGGCGGTCGGCGGTCCCTCGCCACGGGAAGCACGGCCTGCGAACACCGCGGCGGAGGCCACCGTCCCCTTCCGGGAGCCGGGCAATTCCTGGAAACAGTTCCTCCCGACCGAGAAGGGCTGGTGGTGGATCGCCGGCATGGGTGTGCTGTTCCTGCTGGTGGCCCAAGCCTCCGGCTTTGAGCACATCCCGGCATTGGCGGCGGGGCTGCTGTTCGGCGGCTTCAGCTACGTTCTTTCACGGCTCGTCGCCCGGGGAGGACGGCCATTCCTCCCGGGTGAGACGAGTCCACACCCGCGGACTCCTCCCGCGGCAAAACCGGTGGGGGCCATGCAGACCCCTCCGCAGCGCCGCCCTGCGGCGGGAACGGCCGGATACCGCCCCCTCGCCTGGACCCCGGACGCCCCGCGAACGCGGTTGGCTCACTGGACCGCACTCGCCGCGGCCTCTGCCTTGCTGACGACGTTCCTGACGGCCGGGGTGGCGCTGCTCGCACCGTCGCTGTTCCGTCTGAAGCCGGGCCTCGACCTGGCTCCGGAGGTCTTTGCCCTGTTTGTGTTCACATCGATTACAGGTGCCTGGTTGTCGGCGGCAGTGGTGAAGATGACCGAGTCCCCGGGGCATCGACATCGCGTCGATGGCCAGGAGGGGATGCGGCGGATGGGACTGGCGGCGGCCGGCATGCTCACCGGAGCGGCGGCATGGTGGATCGCGGACTATCTGCGGATCGACGCCGGCCGGCTGTATGCCGGCCAGTCCCTCAACGGTCTGTTTGAGGCGATCGGCGAACGATCGCTGGTGTCGCGGACGGAGGCCGGACTGCGGGCGCCGACGCTGCTGGGGTACATCGTCTTCTTTGGCGGATTATTCGGTCTGCGGGCGTGGTGGCGACAGATAGAACTGCTGCGCGCGGCGCGGTTCCGTGCAACCTCCGTACTGCTGACGGTGCTGATCGCGTGGCTGTGGTCGCAGGTGTTTGCGTTTCCTCAAACGTGGGCGCTGCTCTGGGCGGCAGTGATTTCCACCTCGGTGCAGTTGGCCGCTCCGTGGTCTCCCTGGACCTGTCCGCAGCCGCCCGACGGACGGAAGTGACCATGCGAGGGGCGTCCCGCTGCTGAGCGTCATCGAGTCTGGAGTGCAGAGATGCAGGTATTTCCGATCTGGCTGCTGCTGGTGGGCCTGCCGCTGACCCTGGCATTGTTCGCGGGGCTGACGGCGCTGGTGGTGGCGTGCGCGCTCTCGGCGACGTTCCGCGGCCGGTGTGGGCGGGGGCTGCGTGCATTCGCCCCCGTCATCCTGGTGGCCGTGGTGCTGATCTTCGCTCTGCGAACCGTGCGGATGCCGAGCCAGGCTGATCGGAAAGTCGGGCAACACGAGCTCTCTGTACAGCAGTCACTCGCCGATTCGCAGTCAGAGCAGGAGCTTGCTGATGCAGCCGTCCGGCGTCAACAGTTGACGTCGCAGGCCGCTTCTCCCAGGCTGGTGAATGCAGGTGACGTGTCCACGACCTCACCGGAGAGGGATGCGGCCGTGGAACCGCGTCCGGTGAAAATCACCCTCTTGGAAGGGGGAAGGAGTGTTGAGGTGCGGGAGGTTCCTGCGTGGGTGCAAGACCCGGAGCGGGTCGACCGGGACCGCGATACGGAACGGTTCGTCCTCCGCAGCGGCCGGTATGCGGAGGTGGAGGAGGCGGAGACGGAGTTGTTGGAGCGGCTGGCGCCTCGGGCGGTGGAGTACCTCGCCCGGGGGGGAGTGGGGCTTGCTCCGGAACAGCTCACGGTGGAGGAGGTCCGCGGCGGGGGAGTGCTGACCCGCCGCCTGCATGAACAGTTTGAAGTCGAGGTGGGAGCGTTCACTCAACCGGTCTATCGCGTGACGTGGGAGGTGTCGCTGCGCCCCTCCGTGCGTGAAAGTCTGGGGGCGGTGCAGCGGATTGCTGAGCGCAACCGGCGGCTGTGGGAATTGGGGGGCGCGTTTGGGCTGGCGACGCTGCTGCTGGGGACATGGGCCGCGTACTTTCGGATCGACGATGCGACGCAGGGGCGGTATCGACGTCGGCTCCGGGTGGCGGCGGGGACGATCGCCGCCGCAGCCGCCTTGACGGGTCTGCTGATTGCCTGAATTCTCCACAGCCGTTTTGCAATTATTCAGTTCATTCACGAAGCCGGTACCCCTCTCCCAGGTTCCGACTCCCGTTTCGCGCGAACTCAAAGAGCCACCGGACAATACCGGCTGTCTGGGCTGAACATGCGTCGGTCTTGGTGAATGATCAGGGGTACTGTCCGATGGCGCTTAGCAGATACCTCCCAGGAATTCTGGCGCGTCGACGGAAGTCCGACGGCTGAGGCCGGCGGCCATCAATAATCAGGGCTGCCGTTGGAGGATCATTTTCAACCGCGCCAGGTCCACGGGCGTGGTCTGGTGGGTCTGTATGTTGACTTGTGAGGTAGCAAACGAGATCACGTAGCGCCCCGGAGTGGGGGGCATCCTGAGTTCCAGTTCGTAGTCGTGACGGAGCGTTGCTCTGTCAAACTTTGTCCATTTCGAATTCACGCTGCTCAGGATACGCTCCGGTCCGGCGGCGTCGCGTCTGATGATGGCGCGGGGGGGGGTAGTGCATCTCGCCTTCCCGGCGGACGACGCAGCCGGTGAACTTCACCAGCGTCCCGGCGCCATAGACCCGCTCGCCGAAGTCCAGCGGGCCCGCCTGCTCTAGCCGCTTGTTCAGGTCGATGTCCGGCAGCGTGAGCACTGCCGCGATTTTTTCCGGAGGTGTGGAGTAATCGGCCGGTGCTTCGCTGAAGCTCCCCGCAGGGGCAGGCCCCGGACTCTCTCCGCACGAAAGACAAAACAACACCCCCAGAGGCAACAGGCGTCGCGGGAGTTGGGCCACGAAATTGAAGATGTAGGAGCGGTTCATCTGGAAACAACTTCCAACAATTCGCCAGACTCCGCGCCGTGGAGGGGCGCGTCACTAGAATACTTTGCCTACAAGGGGACTGTTGCTTTCGGCGTGCAGCGTGCTGATCGTCGTCGCATCGTGCTCTCCGCTGCTAATTTACGGACAGATTCTGGAGCCACGCTGTGACTTGCGTTCCTGAATAGATCCGCATGAAGTAGTTTTCCACTGGCATCCCCATCGTGTTCAGGTAGGACGGCTCCCAGCCCCCCTCAGGAGGTTGAAAGTCATGGGCCCACCACCCATAGCCCGTCATCTCGTCCACCTCACGAGTAATGTTCGCAGAGGCGGCGATGTGGAGCTGGACCTCACCCTCGTCCCAGTATTCAAATGTCAGCCAGCGGCGGTCGGGGGGTTCCTCTGCACGTCCATTGGCAGCGATAATTGCGTTCGGAGCAGGAACGGTGCGTCGAACGTCTATTCAGCGTTTGCGGCCGAACGAGCCAGTAAAGCTGTCACAACAAGCCACCGCCAGTGTCGAGATCGCATCGTAAATGCCCTCCCGCAAGTGTGATATCCTGGACTGCCGCTGAACACCGCGCTCAGCGCGTCTGCAGGGTTTCGTTGCAGCTTCCCAGGCTCGACCAGACTCCCCGGTCGATCATTTCGCTGATGAACTCCTGATGCCCGTCGCCATACAACAGATGGACTCCGCCGACGTGTCGACTTGCAGCCGTGAAGATGCTCCCACGAAGTCCCAGCATTTGGAGCCTGCAGCTCGGTCTGTTCGGGGGGAGTGCGTGGTTGTAAACGGAGTAACCGTAGCCCCCTTTGTGCCACAGAAAGCCCAAGCTGGGAACCCACCGATACCCGAGCGGCTCAGGTTCAGCCGGCAGTCGTTCGCAAGCCTCCAGCCAGGCCGACGGTGCCTCATCGGGATACACCTGTGGCAGATCCCATGCCACTCTCAAACGACGCGGCTCGCCCAACCAAGGCAAGTGTTCTGAAAACATCGCGGTGTGCGAGAGGCCATCGATGGCGTCCGCGAGTCGTCGCTTCCACGATTTTCCTTGATCAGAGTGAATCGGAAACAAACCATCCACGGACGGTCGCACGTGCACCGGCGGGTCCTCCGTACGCCAGGGGACTCCCGCATAACAGCCGGAATAGCTGGAAACCCAGCCGTTTTGAATCTCCGGCCCACCGGCGGAGGGGCAGGTGTACACGTCGATCACTGGGAGTGCCGCGGCCGCGCGTTCCTTCGCCAGCACCCCCTCAGGCATGGGGAGTCCTTCTGCGGCGGTCTGGATTTGACGAAAAGCGTTGATTTCGCCGAGCCAGGGAAGGAGTTGCACCCGCCAGCTCGCACCGTTCGGCAGGAAGTCTGCCTGTTGCCCGGCGTAGCCGTGCGTCGCTTGTCCGATCTGACCCAGTCGCGAACCGCAGGCAGTTTTCCGCGACGTCTCCCGCACCTGAATCAGCGCCGGAACCAGCAGCGCAACGAGCAGACCAGTCACCACGAGCGCGACCATCAGTTCAATGATCGTCCACCCGCTACGAGTCATTCGCCGAACGCCCTGTGCTTCGGCGTCTCTCGACCCCCTTCCAATAAGCTGCATCACTGGAGATAGCGCCATCGGCCACCTCTTGGAATGCTCCACCGCCGGAATGGATGATCCCGCGTCGAGTAAGGTGAACCTTTCGAGCCTATATTTCAGGAGACTTGTGCGTCAACACCGCAAGGGTGACGAGTTGGAGAAAGACGGCCAGGGGGATTTGTTGAATCTCACTCTGTGCGACGTTGGCTGAGAATCGTCCACCATCGTGTGGCCAGAATCCATTTTACCCCCCCCCCTGTCAAGCGAGTTCTTCCACAAAAAAACGACTTGGCGGAGATCAGTAAAAGATGCAAGCAAGGTGACCCACTATGTGTTGCTGTGGTGGTTGACGACTGCGGACAGGCGACGTCGGCTCCGGGTGGCGGCGGGGACGATCGCCGCCGCAGCCGCCGCGGTCACGGGGTGGTTCATCGCCTGAGCGCGTGCTTCCACCCTTCCGGCGCCGCCTCCCTTCCGATCCCCTCCCACGCACGTTCTGCGCTCCACACACCGCCGGGGGCGTCCGTCCCCACGGCCGTCACAACCACGTCCAGTGGCTGAACGTCGCCGCCTGTCCGCAGTGGCGGCCCTGAGCGTCGAGCAGGTTCCACACCGTGGCCCGGTGGATGCGGAAACGGCGGCCCGTGGTGGTGATGCGAATCCCCTGGTAGTCGTCGATGTAACCCTGCTGGCGGGTCCGTTGCAGCATCCGGGCGCGCTCGTCGCGGTGGACCGGCTCGGCCGTCAGTCGCGAGGGAGTCTGAAGCAGAGTCGGCAGATCGGTCTCCCAGAGTTCGACGGCGGCGCGGTTGGCGTAGTTGAGGATCGGGTCCGCTTCCGTGCCGTGCGCGACGACCACGAACGGGGCCTCGAACAAGTGCCGTGCCTGCGCCTCGGCGGAGCCTGCCCGCGGAATCAACTCCACTCCCAGCCAGCGGGCGTAGGAGTCGAGCAGCAACCGTGTGCGGTCAATCCAGGCGGCGTCGGTCCAGGGGGCTTGCGGGTCGAGCGGCATCAACATCAGCAATTGTGGATGAGGTGGACTCAAGCCGGAAGACCACGGATACTGTATCAGACTGCATCGGTTCCTGGGGACATCGTCATGACTGCGTGGATTGCAGATTCCCAAGCGGAGCGCAAGGTCGTCCCGCTGATGTTCCGCTGGCAACCCGTTCCGGACCGGCCGATGAGCGAGTTCCGCCGCCACCATGGTGCGGAGACGTGGAGCGTGTGACTGGGAAAGCTGTTGAGAGAGGCTCATGGTGCGACTGAACGGATCCACACTTCCGCGCCTGCTGACGCGGAATCTGCTCATGCTCCTGGTGATCGCCGCCGTCGTTCACCCGGGGAGGACTCTGGGCCAGACGACGGCGACCGTTTCCTCCGATCATCCCGCGCGCGCCAGGGCGGGGTTGAAGCTGTTTCGGGAGCGGGTTCGGCCGCTGCTGACCGCGCACTGCCTGGAGTGCCACGGCGGCAAATCGATCAAGGGGGATTTCGATCTCTCGACGCGGGAGAAGCTTGGGGAGAGCGGCTACGTCGGCCAGACGGCCGCCGAGAGCTACCTTGTGGAGCTGATCGAACACCGGGCCGAACCGGCCATGCCCTTCAAGCGCGCCAAGCTCCCGGAGGAGTCGATCGCCCTGATCCGCCAGTGGATCGACCTGGGCGCGCCGTACGATCGGCCGCTGGTGGAGGGGCCGGCCGAGGGGGCGGCCGCGGAACTCGTCGTCACGGATGAAGACCGCCAGTTCTGGTCATTCCGTCCGCTGGCGCAAGTGGCTCCTCCCGCGGTGGCGGACGATCGCTGGAGCCGCACGCCGGTCGATCGCTTCATCCTCGCCCGCCAGCGCGAGGCAGGGCTGACTCCCAACGGTGCCGCGGATCGTCGCCTTCTGATCCGCCGCGCCTGTTTCGACCTCCTCGGCCTCCCCCCCACTCCTGAGGAGGTGGAGGCCTTCGTCCAGGATCCCGATCCGGCGGCGTGGGAACGACTGGTGGATCGCCTGCTGGACGACCAGCACTACGGAGAGCGCTGGGCCCGTCACTGGATGGATGTGGCTCGTTTCGCCGAGTCCCACGGCTACGAACAGGACTACGACCGGCCGCACGCCTATCACTACCGGGATTTTCTGATCCGGGCGTTCAATGCGGACATGCCGTTCGATCAGTTCGTCCGCTGGCAGATTGCCGGCGATGAACTCGCACCGGACAATCCGCTGGCCCTGATGGCGACGGGGTTCCTCGGCGCCGGGTCGTTCCCGACGCAGCTCACCGAGATGGAGTTCGAGTCGGCCCGCTACGATGAGCTGGACGACATGGTGGCCACACTGGGAGTGGCCTTCCTGGGCCTCTCCACCGGCTGCGCCCGCTGCCACGACCACAAGTTCGATCCCATTCCGTCGCGCGACTATTACCGCCTCGCGGCCGTGTTCGCCACCACCATCCGCAGCGAAATCGAGCTGGACCTAGATCCCGAGGGGAACGCGCGCAGGCGGGAGGAGTTTGCCCGCAAACGCCAGGAACTTCAGGACGCCCTCACGTGGTACGAACAGGAGACACTGCCGCGGGAGTTCGAGGCGTTCCTGGCACACTACGATCCGGCGACGCGCACCGTCTCCTGCAATTCCGGGGAGAGCGGGGCGCCGGAACGGCGCTCGCTGGGGACGTGGACGACGCTCACGGGTGAAATCGCTTCGCTGGCGAAATCCCCCTACACCCAGCAGCCGGACGGCTCATGGCTGGCGACCGGGAAGACTCCCGACCAGGACGTGGTGACCGTGACGGCGACGCTCCCGCCGGGGGAGATGCGTGCACTGCGGCTGGAAGCGCTCGCCGACGACACCCTGCCGCAGCGCGGTCCCGGCCGCGCCCCCAACGGCAACTTCGTGCTCGGCGATATTCGTCTCGCGATGATCGGCCCGGAGGGCGCCGGCGAGGTTCCGATAGCACTGGTCTCACCCCGGGCGACGCACCAGCAGAATGCCGACGCCCTGAGCGTGGCGGCGTCCCTCGACTCCGATCCGGTCACCGGCTGGGCCGTCGACGGCGGCGGCATCGGCCAGGACCAGGCGGCGGTGTTCGATCTGGCGGAGGCTCTCAACGTCCCGGCGGGGACGAAAGTCCGGATTGTGCTCAGCTTTCAGCACCCGAACAAGCAACACGTGCTGGGGCGGTTCCGGCTGTCGGTCGCCCCCCGCAGCGGGCTGGAGGCGAGGGTTGGCGACGTCGGTCCCACGGCGGAGGTGGTGGCCGCGCTGGAACGTCTCAAAGCGGGGGAGAGCGAGTCCTCGAACACCGCCCGCGCCACCGCGCTGGAGTGGTTCCGCACCACGCTTGGGGACTGGCAGGCCCGCCGGCAGGCGCTGGACCAGCATGTGCAGGCCGGGGACGGCGTGGTCCTCACGAAGGTGATGGTCACCAGCGAGGGGTTCCCGCACCTGCCGCATCATGCCGACGGCCGCGGATTCCCACACTTCTATCCGCAGGTTCATCGTCTCCAGCGGGGAGACGTCCACCAGAAGCAGGAGGTCGCCCAGGCCGGCTACCTGCAAGTGCTGACATCTCCGGAGCGGACGGCCGAGGACTGGCGGCGTTCCCCGCCGCCGGGGTGGACGCGCACCAGCTTCCGCCGCGCGGCCCTGGCCGACTGGATCACCGACGTCGAGTCCGGTGCGGGGGCCCTCCTCGCCCGAGTGATCGTCAATCGCGTCTGGCAGCACCACTTCGGACAGGGGTTGGTCGCCACGCCGAACGACTTCGGTTTTACCGGCGAGCGGCCGACCCATCCGGAACTCCTCGACTGGCTGGCCCGGGATTTGATTGAGCATGGCTGGCGGCTCAAGCGGCTGCACAAACTGCTGATGACCAGCAGCGTCTACCTCCAAAGCGGCGATGACGACGAGGACCGCGCCCGGCTCGATCGCGAGAACAAGCTGCTGTGGCGGCGGCCGCCGCAGCGACTGGAGGCCGAGCCGATCCGCGACGCCATGCTGGCCGTGTCGGGGCTGCTGGACCCGACGATGTACGGTCCCGGATCGCTCGACGAGTCCATGCGCCGGCGGAGCATCTACTTTTTCATCAAGCGGAGCCAGCTCATCCCCAGCATGATGCTGTTCGACTGGCCGGAACATCTCGTGAGCATCGGCCAGCGAGCCACGACGACCGTCGCCCCTCAGGCGCTGCTGTTCCTCAACAATCCCCACGCGCGGCAGTATGCCGAGGCCTTCGCCGGCCGGCTGGAGGGTCTGGACGACCCCGCGGCGGTGGACCGCGCCTATCGCCTGGCCCTGGGACGCGCTCCGTCCCCGGCCGAGCAGACGCTGGCGATCGAGTTTCTGGCCCGGCAAGCCGAGATGCATCGAACGACGGGCGCCGCCGATCCTCTGCGACGAGCGCGGACCGACTTCTGTCAGGCGCTCTTCGGAATGAATGAGTTCCTGTACGTCGAGTGACGTCGGCCATGGCTCAGGCGCGCTTGAGCGGCCGGTAGCGAATGCGGTGCGGCGTGTCGGCGTCGGCCCCCAGCCGTTCCCGCCGCTGAATCTCGTACATCTTGTAGTTCCCCTCGAACCAGACGACGCGGCTGTCTCCCTCGAACGCCAGAATGTGCGTGGCGATGCGGTCGAGGAACCAGCGGTCGTGGGAGGAGACCACGGCGCACCCGCCGAACTCCATCAGCCCCTCTTCCAGCGACCGCAGCGTTCCGACATCGAGGTCGTTGGTCGGTTCGTCGAGGAGGATCAGGTTTCCGCCACTGCGGAGGAGCTTGGCGAGGTGGACGCGGTTGCGCTCTCCGCCGGAGAGGTCGCCGACGAACTTCTGCTGGTCGCTCCCCTTGAACATGAACCGCCCGCAGTAGGCCCGGGCGTGAATGCGGGCCTTGCCGATCTCGATCACATCCTGTCCGCCGGAGATTTCCTCGTAGACGGTTTTCTTCGGGTCGAGAGCGTCGCGGGTCTGATCGACATAGGCGAGGTCCACCGTTTCGCCGATGATGAGCCGTCCGGCGGTCGGCGGTTCGATCCCCATGATCATTTTGAAGAGGGTGGTCTTGCCCGCCCCATTGGGGCCGATGACGCCCACGATCCCCCCGGGCGGGAGGTTGAAGTCCAGATTCTCGAACAGCAGCTTGTCGCCGAAGGCCTTGGCGAGTCCCTCGGCACGGACCACGAGGTCCCCCAGCGGCCGCGTGACGGGAATCTGGATGTCGGCCGCCTCTTCGCGGACGTCGTACTGGTGGCTGGCCAGCTCGTGGTAGCGCTCCAGACGGGCCTTGTTCTTGGTCGACCGCGCCTTGGGGGACATGCGGACCCATTCCAGCTCCCGCTTGAGGAGCTTTTGCCGCTTGTCCTCTTTTTTCTGTTCGACCGCCAGCCGGGCCGCTTTCTGTTCCAGCCACGCGGAGTAGTTCCCTTCAAAGGGATACCCGCGGCCGCGGTCGAGTTCCAGAATCCACTTCGCCACGTTGTCGAGGAAGTAGCGATCGTGGGTGACGGCGACGACCGTACCGGGGAACTGCTCCAGGAATCGCTCCAGCCAGGCGACCGACTCGGCGTCGAGATGGTTGGTCGGCTCATCGAGGAGGAGCATGTCGGGATTGCGCAGCAGGAGCTGACACAGGGCGACGCGGCGTTTCTCCCCCCCGGAGAGGTGCTCCACACGGGCCTCCATCGGCGGCAGCCGCATGGCCTCGCAGGCGATCTCCAGCGTCCGGTCGAGCTCCCACAGGTTCTGGTGGTCGATCTGGTCCTGGAGTTGCCCCTGTTCTTCGAGAAGTTTCTCCATCTCCTCGGGAGACAGTTCCTGGGCGAATTGTTCGTTGATGGCGTTGTAGCGGTCGAGAATGGCCTGCTGTTCGGCGACGGCCTCGGTGATGCATTCCGCGACCGTGCGGGAAGGATCGAGCCGCGGTTCCTGCGGGAAGTAGCCGATCTTGATCCCCTTGGCGGGGGTGACGGTCCCCATGTAGTCCTTGTCCTCGCCGGCCATGATCCGCAGGAGGGTGGACTTGCCGGAGCCGTTGTTGCCGATGACGCCGATCTTGGCACCGGGGTAGAAGGCGAGCCAGATGTTCTCGAGGACGGGTGTCTCGTCGTACAGACGAGTCAGCCCCTCGATGGTCATGATGTATTGTTCGGCCATGGGGAGTCGACAGGGGATGATGTGGATAGGGGATTATATGGATAAAGTTGGGACGCAAAGCCCGGCCGCGGCGCGGCCGGGACATCCGCGGTCGCACCCTCTCCCCCCGCGCGGTGCGGGTGGAGCGGAGTGGTATCCCGCCCGAGGCCTCCCATCAAGCCCGCGACAAATCCGGAGGAGAGCCTCGGATCGAGGCGGGCTGATGGATTGCGACCCCGGTCGATAACCCCGGCGGGGGCCGCGGGACGCCGTCCCCGAAAAGTCTATGCCTCCGGTGCCCCTGAAACCCGCAGCGCTCGCACCGCAGCGAGGCTCGCCTCCATCGGTTGGGTGGCCGCGGGGGAGTGAAGCCGGCGTGACGGATTGCTAGAATCGTCACCACATTGACCACGTCGGGCACAGGGGCCGGCATGATCCTGCGCATCCGTTGCGGGGGAGCAATTCCTTTCCACGGGCGTTCGCGCCTCCCCGACGATTCGCAATCCCGACGTTTTTCCAATCGCCCCGAGTCCGGAGCGGTGCTCTCTCCGGACGATCCCCCTTGGACTTGACGATCTGCGATGCCTGCCATGACCTGGTTCCGTGGTGTGCTGACGGCTGTCTGTTTCGCGGTCACTCCCTTGCCGGCCGCTGAAACGCTGAACATTCTGTTTCTGGGGGATCATGGTCCTCACCGGCCGGAGGCGCGGTTCCACCAGTTGGAGCCGGTGCTGGCGCGCAAAGGGATCGCCCTCACCTACACCGACGATCCGGCCCGGGCGCTGCAACCGGAGACGTTAGCCCGATTCGACGGCCTGTTGCTGTATGCCAACATCGACCGGATCGAGCCGGTCCAGGCTGAGGCACTCCTGGAGTACGTGGCTTCGGGCAAGGGGTTCATCCCGCTGCACTGCGCCACCTACTGCTTCCGCAACGATGAGCGCATCGTGGCGCTGATGGGAGGGCAGTTTCAGCGTCACGGCGGAGAAGTGTTCGGGACGGTGATTGCGCAGCCGGACCACCCCATCATGCGGGGCTTTGGCGGGTTCACGAGCTGGGATGAAACCTACGTCCACACCCGGCATAACGAGCGCGACCGGACGGTGCTGGAGTACCGCGTGCAGGGGATGCAGGCTCAGGGGAACGACCGCGAACCGTGGACCTGGATTCGCACCCACGGGAAGGGACGGGTGTTCTACACTGCCTGGGGGCACGATGAACGGACCTGGTCGAACCCCGGATTCCACAATCTGGTGGAGCGTGGGATTCGTTGGGCGTGCGGCGACGATCCGGCCAAGGCCGGTCCGTTCCGCGAGCCGACGCGCTTCGAGCCGCTGCCGCTGACGAAGCGTCCGGCCGAGCTTCCGCCGCTGGAGTACGTCGATGTCGGCGCGAAGATTCCGCACTATGTTCCCAGCGACCGCTGGGGGACTCAGGCGGAGCCGCTGACCTTGATGCAGAAACCGCTCCCACCCGAGCAGTCGCTCCAGCGCTACGTCGTGCCGGAGGGATTTGAACTGCGACTGTTCGCGTGTGAGCCGCGCGGGTCGGGGGACGAAGGTTCCGGATCTGGCGGCGCGAGTCCTGCCGTTCCTCCCCCCCCCTACGCCGGTCTGGGGGGCAAGCCGATCGCCATGAACTGGGATGAGCGCGGGAGGCTGTGGGTCTGTGAGACGCTGGACTACCCCAACGAATTGCATCCTCAGAACCGGGGCCGCGACCGCATCCGCATCTGCGAAGACACCGACGGCGACGGCCAGGCGGACAAGTTCACGATCTTCGCCGAGGGGCTGAGCATCCCTACGTCCGTCCTGCCGATTTACGGCGGCGCTCTGGTTCAGAACGGCACGGAAACGCTCTTCCTCAAGGACACGGACGGCGACGATCAGGCTGATCTGCGCGTGGTCCTGATCACCGGTTGGGCGATGAACGACACGCATGGCGGCGTGAGCAACTTCCGCTACGGACTCGACAACTGGGTCTACGCGATGCAGGGTTACAACGACTCGCAACCTGTCATCGCCGCCACCGGAGAGAGAGGCCCGCGGTTCCGGCAGGGCTTCTGGCGGATGAAGCTCACCCCCCCCGTCGACAACGGCGGAGCGCCGAGCGTCGAAACCATCGAATTCCTCCGCTCCACCAACAACAACACCTGGGGCCTGGGCATCAGCGAGGAAGGGTTGATCTTCGGCTCCACTGCCAACCACAACCCCAGCGACTTTTTGCCGATCCCCAACCGCTATTACGAGCGGGTCCGCGGCTGGGGACCCGCGCAGCTCACCGGCATCGCCGATTCGCACCTGTTCCGGGCCATCACGGATAAGGTGCGGCAGGTAGACCACTTTGGCGGCTATACCGCCGGCTGCGGCCACGCCCTCTACACCGCGCGGGAGTATCCCCTGCAATACTGGAACCGGACGGCCTTCGTCTGTGAACCGACCGGGCATCTCGTGGGGACGTTCGTCCTCCTCCCGGACGGTGCGGGGTTCAAATCCACCAGTCCCTGCAATCTGGTCGCCAGCGATGATGAATGGGCAGCCCCGATCATGGCCGAGGTCGGTCCCGACGGGAATGTGTGGATCCTCGACTGGTACAACTACATTGTCCAGCACAATCCCACGCCGCAGGGTTTCCGCACCGGAAAAGGGAACGCCTATGAGAGCGACCTGCGGGACAAGCGGCACGGCCGCATCTACCGGCTGGTCTTTACCGGAACACCCGGCGACGGCCTCTCCAAGCCCGGCGACGGCGTCGCCGGGACCGATCCTCTCCTCGCCGCACTCCAAAACCCCACCATGCTGGTCCGCCTGCACGCGCAGCGACTCATCGTCGAGCAGCAGCGCCGGGACCTGATCCCCACGCTGCTGGAGCTTGCCCAGGATTCGACGATCGATGCCATCGGCCTCAATGTCGGCGCCATGCATGCCTTGTGGACGCTGCACGGCCTGGGGGCCGTGGCTCCCGACCGTCCCGACGTCTGGAGCGCCGTGACGGCGTCGCTGCGGCATCCCTCACCCGGCGTCCGCCGCAACGCGGTGCAGGTTCTCCCGGCCGTGCCCGAAGCGGTCGAGGCGGTCCTCGCCAGCGGGGTGCTGGAGGATCGGGACCCGCAGGTGCGTCTGGCGGCGCTGCTGGCGCTGGCTGATCTCCCCGCCAGTGAATCGGCCGTCGCCAAGCTGGTGGAACAGGCGAGCGACCGTGAGGGAGTGATGTCCGACCGCTGGCTGGCCGATGCCGTCACCAGTGCAGCCGCCGCACATCCGCTGGCCTTCCTGACCGAGCTGGCACGGAGCCGGCGGGAGGCGCAGGAGCCGGCCACTACGTCCGATGCCCCCATCTGGCAGGTGACGCGCCGGGTGGCGGAACACATCGCCCGCAGCCGGCCCACCTCCGCGGAAGTGAACCGGCTGGTCGTTCTGCTCGACGGCGGAGACGACTTCCTGGCCGGGGCGGTCCTGGCCGGACTCTCCTCCGGCTGGCCGCGGGGACATCAGGTCGAACTGTCGGCCGAGGCGGAAGCGCAACTGGTGCGGTTGCTTGACCGTGTGGAGGCTGGCGCCAAGGGACAGGTGCTGCGGCTGGCCGCCCTGTGGGGGAGCCGGTCGCTGGAACAGCACGCCGCCGCGATCGTCTCCAACCTGGTCAAGCTGATCCGCAGCCCGGAGGAGCCGCTGCCAGTCCGGGCCGACGCCGCCGCGCAACTCGTCGGCTTCCGGGTGGAGGATGAGGAGGTCGTGGTGCAACTGCTCGACTCCCTCACCCCGCAGATGCCTCCGCAACTGGCCGTGCGGATCATCGAGGTGCTCTCCGGGAGTACGGCTCCGAATGTCGGCTCGGAGCTGGTCAAACGCGCCGGCGCGATGACTCCGCTGCTCAAGGAGACGGCGATGCGCGTGCTGCTCGCGCGGCCGCAGACGACGCTGGCACTGCTGGACGGCATCCGCAACGGCCAGGTGCAGCTTTCAGACCTCAAGCTCGATCAGCGGACGGCGCTGTCGAACCATCCGGACCGGCAGATTCGCCGCCGCGCACAGGAGGTGCTGACGGCCGGCGGCGGTCTGCCCGATCCCGACCGGCAGAAGGTCATTGACGAGTTCCTGGAACTGACCCGGCAGACCGGCGACGTGGCGCTGGGCAAGGAAATCTTCAAGAAGCATTGCGGCAAGTGCCATCGGCACAGCGGCGAGGGGGAAAACATCGGTCCCGATCTGACAGGGATGGTGGTCCATCCCAAGGCGGAACTGCTGGTCCACATCCTCGACCCCAGCCGCAGCGTGGAAGGAAATTTCCGCTCGTACACCGTCGTCATGAATGACGGCCTGATCTTCAACGGCATGTTGGCGGGGGAGTCGCAGACGACGATCGAGCTGATCGACACCGAGGCCAAAAAGCATTCCCTTGTCCGCGAGGACATCGACCAGCTCATCGCCTCCTCCAAGTCGGTGATGCCGGAGGGCTTTGAAAAGACCATCACCCGCGACGAGTTCGTGCACCTGCTGGAGTTCCTCACGGCCAAAGGGAAATATGTGCCGCTCGATCTGCGGAAGGTGGCCACGATCGTCAGCACGCGGGCGATGTTCGTGAATGAGTCCAACGACGCCGAGAAGCTGATCTTCCCCGACTGGTCGCCCAAAGTGTTCCGGGGAGTGCCGTTCCTGTTGGTGGACCCCCGGGGAGACCAGACGCCGAACGTCATCCTGCTGTACGGCCCGCAGGGAACATTCCCGCCGCAGATGCCGCGGTCGGTCTCGCTCCCGGTCAACGCGCGGACCAAGGCGGTGCACCTGCTCAGCGGGGTGAGCGGCTGGGGACATCCCTTTGGGCGGGAGGGATCGGTCTCCCTGATTGTCCGCCTGCACTATGCCGACGGGACGACGGAGGATCATGAACTCAAGAACGGCATTCACTTCGCGGACTACATCCGCCGCGTCGATGTGCCGGGGAGCGAGTTCGCCTACCGCCTGCGGGGCCAGCAGATCCGGTATCTGGCGGTGGAGGCGCAGCGGCCGGACGTCCCGGTCGAGCGGATCGAACTGGTGAAGGGGCCCGACGACACCGCCCCCGTCGTCATGGCCGTGACGGTGGAGACGCCGTAGCGCCGCGGCTCGTCTGCTGTCCACCGACTTCGCCGCGGCCCATCACAACGAAGTCAATACGATCGAGACGCTCGTCGATGAGCGGAGCGAAACCGTTCCGCCCCCCGAGCGGCTCTGGAGCGGCTTTCGTACGAAGCAGTTTCACACCCCCCTCCCCGGCTTGAGGGGAGCAGGCCGGGGTGAGGGGTGTGTGCTGCTCTGTGATTTCTCCCCCGCATCCGGCCGGGGGCCACCGGCTTCCCCCCTGGGGGGAGGAGAGAGTTTTGAAACTTTCGCTCCTGACGGCGCCCCTCACCGCCGCCGCGGCTCGACCGGATCGGAGAACGGGGGTTGGTCGAAGGTTGAACCGTCGCCGGTGACGCGGGGGTCTCCAGTGGCGGTCAACACGCTCAGCAGTCGCTCCGCAAGGTCCGAGCGGACCTGAGCGGAATTCGGATCGTCGGCCAGATTGTGCAAACAGTGTGGGTCCGAACGGAGATCATACAACTCCTCGGCCGGCCGTCGGCCGAAAGCGTAGTCGAAGAAGCGGTCCATCCCGGGATCGTTCCGATGCTGGACCAGCCACGCCTTGGTGGGACTGGCGTCCATGTCGCCGAAGGCGGCGTAGGTGTTTTCCTGGAGGTCTTCGTAGGAGGGGAAAGGACCCTCCGGGCGGCCGTAACCGGGGCCTTCTCCCATCGGCCACCGGTCGGAACGGAAGTTGCGGATGTAGAGGTGGTCGCGGGTCCGGATCGCCCGTTGCGGATAGGGGAGATTCCCCGCGCGCACCGAAGCGACGTGGCGCTCCCGTCCCACGACGACGAAATCCCGGGTGGGATCAATCTGTCCGCTGCGGTCGGACAGCAGCACGGGGAGCAGACTGCGGCCGGTCATCAGCTCCGGGACCGCGACCCCTGCGGCCTCCAGGAACGTCGGACAGAGATCGGGGAGACAGACGAAATCCTCGACGACGCGGCCCCGTGGCACACGCGACCCCCACCGGACCGCCAGCGCGACGTGCACTCCAAAGTCATACAGGTTGCACTTTCCGCGCGGGACCCCCGGCATGCCGTGATCCCCGCTGACGACGATCAGGGTGTTGTCCAGCTCCCCGATCCGTTCCAGTTCCTCCAGCAAGACGCCCAGGCCGGCATCGAACGCCTGCACCTCGCCGAGGTAATCGGCCACGTCCTCACGGACGATCGGGACATCCGGCAGGAAGGGGGGGAGTTTGCCTTGGAGGGCGTCCGGGTCGAGACCCCAGAGCTTCTTCCCGGACCCCTGGATCCATTTGCGGTGAACGTTGGTCGGCCCCCACCAGTAGCAGAAGGGTTGTCCGTTCGGACGATCGGCCAAAAAGTCGCGGAAGTTACCGCGGGTCTCTTCGTACAAGTCGCGTTTGGCTTTCTCGATGTCCGACTGAGCGGAGACGTATTGCGAGAAGTTGTTGAACTTCGAGCCGCGGCGGGCGTAGGCGTACTTCTGCTGGCCATAGGGGGCGTTGGCGGGGGTTCCCGGCCCCCACACCTTGAAGCTGTACCCGATGTGGTATCCCGCATCCCGCAACATCAGCGGATAGACCGGGATGCTGGGGTCCCACACCGCCCCTTGGAGAATGGCGCCGCGCCCCGTCCGCCAGAAGTACTGTCCCGACAGCAGCGCGCTCCGGCAGGGGGTGCACGAGGGGGCATTGACAAAGGCGTGCGTGAACAGCACCCCTTCGCGGGCGATGCGGTCGAAGTGGGGGGTGGAGACGAGATCGTTGATGCCGCCCGGCTCCAGTTCCGCGTAGATGCTGGCGTACCGCCCCCAGTCATCGGCGAAGGCGAACAGGATGTTGGGGCGCTGCTCGGCGGCGGCGGCAACCATCGAGGCTCCCCAGAGCAACAGCCAGCCGGCCGTCAAGAACAGTCGTCGCCGGAATGAGCGCAACATACGAAGTCCTCCCGTGCAGAGAACGGGTTGTGGAAGGGAACGAGCAGGGGAGCGAGTGCGTCGTGCACTGCAGGACCATTCTGAGCCAGACGGGGCGGCCGTCTCAAGTCTGCCTGCGGCCTCCCCTGCCATCCTGCCATCATGGTGCAGCCATCCCTGGGTGCTCAGGGCGAATCGACGACCTTCTCTCTCCCCCTTCTGGCTCGGTGACTGTGTTCGATCACAAGGGGGGGGAGTTTTGAGACTTGTTTAGGACAAAACCGGGCCGCTGGTGGGGGAGCGGGAGTCTTGGGGTTCCCCGCGCCAATGACCGGAGCACCATCCAGAGGCTGCGGCTGATTTCCTGCGGCAAATTGCAAACCGCGGAGCGAACGGTCAGAATCTGGAAAGGGTCGGTCCCCTGCGGAGCGAAACACGCTGCACGGTTGTGTTGCCCTGAAGAATGCCCTGCACCTCCTGCCTTGCCGGGGGGGACGACTCATCTTCCCGGGGCTGCACAACATTTCCCAGCCCCTGCGCCTGATTCAAAACCGGAGACGGCCGATGGAGAAGTGGATGACAAGCGGTCTGCTGGCGGCCGACGGCGACTTCAACTTTGCCCGCGTGTTCGTGCTGGTGGGGGTGGTGTTCCTGGCCATCCTGGCGCTGGTGTTCCTGTTTCTGTTCGGGAAGTATTTCAAGCTGTGGCTGCGGGCGTTTGTGACGCGGGCGCGGATCAGCCCGTTCGCCCTGGTGTTCATGTCGCTGCGGAAGGTGAGTCCGGAGGTGATCGTGGATGCCAAGATCAGCGCCGTGCAGGCGGGGCTGACAGGCATCTCGACCCCCGCCCTGGAAGCGCATTACCTGGCGGGGGGGAACGTGCAACGGGTGGTGCGGGCGATGATCGCCGCCAACCGCGCGCTGATCGACCTCGACTGGGACACGGCGGCGGCGATCGATCTTGCCGGCCGCGACGTCCTCGAAGCGGTCCGCACCAGCGTCGATCCCAAGGTGATCGACTGTCCGGATACTAAACGGAACGGCCGCGCCACTCTGGACGGCGTGGCCAAGGACGGCATCCAGCTCAAGGCCCGCGCCCGCGTGACGGTGCGGACAAACCTGAGTCAATTGATCGGCGGGGCGACGGAGGAGACCGTCATCGCCCGGGTGGGAGAGGGGATCGTCTCCGCGATCGGCTCGTGCGAGAGTCACAAGCAGGTGCTGGCAAACCCCATGCTGATCGCCGAGGCGGTCATGAAGAAGGGGCTGGATGCGCAGACGGCCTACGAGATCGTGTCGATCGACATTGCTGACATCGAAGTGGGCGACAACATCGGCGCCCGGCTTCAGGCGGACCAGGCCGAGGCCGACACTCGGGTGGCGAGGGCGAGGGCCGAAGGGCGCCGCACGCTGGCCGTGGCCGCCGAACAGGAAAACATCGCCCAAATCGAGGAGAATCGGGCCAAGGTGGTCGAGGCCGAAGCCGAGGTGCCCAAGGCCATCGCCGCCGCGTTCCGCGAGGGCACGTTGGGGATCCTGGATTACTACCGGCTTCGCAACGTGCAAGCCGACACGGAAATGCGGGCCGCCATCGCCCACGGCGCCCCGACGCCCGTCCAGTCAGGAGCCTCGGCATGATCGTCCGCGGAATCGTGCTTGCCGACGGCGAGTGGATTGGCCTGGTTGTGTTCGTGATCTTCGTCCTGTTCAACCTGCTATCGCTGGCCTCTGGCCGGTGGAAGGAAATTCAGCAAGAGGCCGCCCGTCGCAAACAGGCGAACCCTCCGGAACCCGCTCCCAAGCGAACCGATCCCATCGAGGACGAGATTGCCGAATTCCTCCGACGGGCGGCGGAGCGTCAGAAGCCAGGGGCGGGAGGTCCAACTCCCCGTCCCGTTTCCGTTCCCTCCCAAGGCGAGCCTGTCAAGCGTTCGTCGCGCCCGCGCGCCCCCAAGCCTCAACCTGTCGTCATCGCCGAGCCTGCTGCTCAGGAAAGCGTTGCGGAGCACGTCGGAAGGCGCATGAAACGCCCGCGGTTCGGAAAAGTAGGCTCAAGCGAACTTGGACGCGAAGTCGCTCAGGCCGACGACAAGATCGAGGAACGTCTTCGCGAAAAATTCGAACACCAGGTGAGCAGTTTGGCGAGTGTGCAGGGCGAGGCTTCCGGCACCGCCTCCGCCGCGGCCGAATCGAGCGGGACAACCGATCGGGCGGTTGGCAGTTTAACCCTCGACGCGGCATCCCTTGCCGCGCTGCTTACCAATCCCGTTACCCTCCGCCAAGTGATCCTGGCCAGCGAAATCCTCCGCCGTCCTGAGGAACGCTGGACACGTTGACGACAGAGAAATGGCTAAGGGGAACGGAAGACGCTGCTCCCGCTCGGAGATTTGCCCCGTTGGCGGCGTCGCGGCAAGCGGAGGCGATATCACGGATAGAGGTCACGAATGAACGTCCCTACCATTCATCCTTCCACGACCCGCATTGGTTGGATCGGCACCGGAGTGATGGGCCGCAGCATGTGCGGCCACCTGATCGCCAAGGGCTTTCGGGCGACGGTCCATAACCGCACCAAGGCCAAGGCCCAGGGATTGCTCGATCAGGGGGCGCAATGGGCCGAGAGTCCCCGGGCCGTGGCCGA
>JBBIJW010000033.1:0-46750 GCA_037445755.1 Planctomycetaceae bacterium
ATCCGCACCACGGTGCGGGTCCAATACCCCTCCCTGTCACCGGACAAGGGGGCATGAGTCAGCGCGACCGGACTAAACCCGCAATGCGCTGGAAACACGAGGCAAGATTGACCCAGACAGCCGGTATCGTCCTCTGGCTCACAGTACGCAGCGCGGCGAAGAATCGACGAAACAATTGCCGCCGAGTGGGTCGGCGGATCATCGTCGGTTCGCAGCCAACAGGAAGTCATGCGGGAGCATGACCTACAGAAACCATCTCGTCCAAATTCATCTCTGCCATGCGACCACGGCTACGCCGTTGTTCCGGTTGGGCAACTCATCGCCGACGCAGTCCACTGTGGACGCTTCGTCGAAACTCTTGTTGCCAAGCCGGGATTCCATCAACGTCGTTCATCCTGACCCCCAACCTCCCAACAACCTGACCGGAACAACGGCGAAACCCTGGCCATGCGACGGTCTCTACTCGGGGTTGACGATCCGAGAACCGCCAACTTGACGCAGATTGCCCGATCGCGCAAATCAAGGCAACTACACCCCGAGATGATCTCTCGAGCGATACAATTGGCGTAACTGCTCCAAACGGACGGTCGTTGTTGCAGTCATCAGGATCGGGAAACCCTCAGCGACAGCCGAGAGGCGAGCGAGTCGAAACAGCTTTCCGGTGGGTCTGGAAACAGGATGAGTGAACCGAGCTTTGGGCGGCAGGGTTGGCTGCCGGTCGTAACGGCAGCTCCCCTCGTGTTTCTGGCCGGGATGGGGAGAGCGTGAGCGTCATGAGCAGTTCTGCTGATCTGAACAGTCAGTCAGTCATCTCTGAAGCGGAATCGGCCGCGTGGATCGTCGAGCAATTGGAGATTGATGCCGGGCAACCGGCAGATCGATCGCGGATTCGGCGCGCGTTCGAGGAATCGGTCACGGCTTGGCCGGGACCGGTGCAAGACCGCTGGTGGCGGTGGATGCTGGAGGCGGGGGAGAGTCTCGGGCTGAAGTGCCGGGTGATTGACTGCACACTGAATCAAATCTACGAGGTGGTGCGGGAAGGTGGGCGGGTGGTGGTGCGGTCGGAAGCCACCGGCAACTGGATGGCGATTGAAGGAGCTCGTGGCCGTTGGTTGACGCTTATCCAGCCACTCGTGGATGCAAGCCGCCAACAGGTTACTTTGCGGCAACTTCGGAAGATTCTCGGAATGCCGCTGCGGGAGGATGTTGTCCGCTGCATCGTGGTGGAGCCGCAGTTGTGGGGGATGCTGGCGGAGGAGGAAGTTCCGCAGGCAATGACGCCGTTCGCACGTCTGCTGGCGCTGATGCGACCTGAAGCGGGGGATGTCTGGATCGTGCTGCTGTTTGCCCTGGTATCGGGCATCTTGGCAATGGCGGCGCCGCTGGCGATAGAGGCCCTGGTGAGCACGGTGGCGTTCGGGCGGTTGCTTCAGCCGATCGTGATTCTGTCGTTGATCTTGTTGGTGTTTCTGACTTTTCAGGCGGCGATTCGGGCGCTGCAGACATACGTGGTGGAGATTATCCAGCGGCGGGTGTTTGCGCGGGTGGCGGCGGATTTGGCGTATCGGCTGCCTCGGGCTAACGTGGAATCGCTGCTGAAGCAGTCAGGGCGTGAATTGGTAAACCGCTTTTTCGATGTGGCGACGGTTCAGAAGGTAACCGCCATGCTGTTGCTGGACGGCGTGACCATCGTCCTCAACGCTCTGGTGGGTATGGCGATTCTGGGGTTCTACCACCCGTGGCTGCTGGGTTACGACGTTGTGCTGCTGGTGCTGATCGGCTTCACCATCTTCGTGCTGGGACGGGGCGCGGTCGCCACCAGCATCAAGGAATCGAAGTGCAAGTACCATCTGGCGGCCTGGCTGGAGGATCTGGCGGGTTGCCCCCTGGCTTTCCGTTTTGACGGCGCGATGCAGTTCGCACTCGAACGGGCTGACCGCCTCACCTACGAGTACCTGTCGGCGCGCCGAAAGCATTTTCGGATCGTGATGAGGCAGGTGGTCTTCGCCCTGGGGCTGAACGTCATCGCCAGCACGGTCTTGCTCAGTTTAGGGGGGTGGCTGGTGATTGACGGCCAGCTCACGCTGGGACAATTGGTGGCTGCCGAACTGATCGTGACGGTGATCGTCAGTTCATTCGCCAAGCTCGGCAAACATATGGAGAACTACTACGACCTCCTGGCAGCGGTGGACAAGCTGGGAATGCTGTTCGATCTCCCGATGGAGCGCCAGGATGGTTTGCTGTCGGGTCTGGATGATCGGCCAGCGGAGGTGTCGCTGTGGGAGATTGCCTATCACTATCCGGACGGACGCCCCGTGTTCCAGAATCTATCGGTGACGGTACGGCGCGGCGAGCGGGTGGCGATCGTGGGGGCGAGCGGCAGCGGGAAAAGCGTGCTGCTGGATCTATTGTTTGGGCTGCGAGCGCCGCTGGCCGGCCGACTGGCGATCAACCGGGCCGATCCCCGCGAGCTCCGGCCCGATATTCTGCGGCGGTCGGTGTCGCTGGTGCGGGACATCGAAGTGTTCGAGGGGACGTTGGCGGAGAACGTTCATCTGGAACGGCCGGAGATCACCACCACGGCTGTGCAGGATGCCCTTGCCGACGCCGGGTTGCTGGAGGACGTGCTGGCCCTTCCGCGGGGGCTGGAAACCGAACTCAACTCCACAGGCTATCCCCTGACCCCCAATCAGATGCGTAAACTGATGTTGGCCCGAGGCATTGCCGCACGGCCTACATTACTATTGGTTGATGGTCTCCTCGACGCCCTTCCGGATGGCGAAGCGATGACAATCGTGCAGCGACTCACGGACCGGTCCCGCCCGTGGACGCTGTTGGTGGTCACAGGCCGCCGCGAAATCAACCGCCTGCTCGACCGGCAGATCGACCTGAGAGGTGCTGCAGGGGGGCGTACCGGCGACAATCGACCTATGCAGGACACCAGTCATGCCCGCTGACGTACAATCTCCATTCCGAGCGCCACAGCCGGACGTCGTTCCGGAGGCACGGGTGCTCACAAGCGGAGCACCCCGTCGCCGCACCATGCTGGCGCCGGTTGCGTACAGCGAGTCGGTGATGCCGGCTCTGCGGCTGGCCCGTTCGTCCCGGATCATCCGCCGCATCGCCCGTGTGCTTTTTGTTGCATTGGTGCTGACGACCTTGTTCCTAGCCTTTGTCCCCTGGCAACAGTCAGTGCGGGGCTCGGGGAACGTGGTGGCTTTCGCGCCGCTGGAGCGTCAGCAGACGCTCGAATCGCCGATCCAGGGACGGATCGTCCGTTGGGGAGACGGCATTTTCGAGAACGCCCGCGTCGTCAAGGGGCAGGTCATTGCAGAGATGCGCGACCTCGACGAAGCCTACGCCGAGCGACTTGGCCAGCAGCTTCTCAACACGCAAGAGACCGTCCGCGCCGCCCGCGAACAGATTCGCGCCAACACCGATGCCCTGGATGCAGCTCGCCGCCTGGTGGAGGTCTATCAGCGTCAAGAGCAGACCTATCGCCAGGTCATGCAGGAGATTACTGCCGCCCAGAACGCCTATGTCGCCGCCGCGGAGGACAAGGTCCGGTCCGTCAGCGAGCAACTGACCATCGAACGGGCGGCTGTCCCGCAGCTCGAACAGGAATATCAGCGGCTGGTCGATCTGCACGCGATGGGAAATATCGCTCTGCAAAAGGTTCAGGAAGTGGAGGCCAAGCTCAACGCCGCCTTGGCCAAGGTCGCCAAGGCTCAGGCCGATCTCTCCGCCGCGGAGAAAGAGCTGGAAGGGAAGCGCCGTGACCGGGAGGCCTACATCCAGAAGGCGCAGGTTGACGTCGACTACGCCCATGCCCTCTACCAGAAAGCCCTCAGCGATGCCTCCAAGGCGGAAGGGGACATTGCCAAGGCCCAGAGCGAACTGGCCAAGGCCGAAAAGGAACTCCGCGAAATGGAACGCAAAGTCGCCGTTCAGGCCAACCGAATCCTGACGTCTCCACTCGATGGGTACATCGTTCAGATCATCCCGAACTTCAGCTCGGCTGTTCTCAAGGAAGGCGATCCCATCTGCACCATCGTTCCCGATGCTGCCGATCGTGCCGTACAGATCTGGCTGGGCGGCAACGACGCTCCGCTGGTCAAGCCGGGGCGGCACGTACGTCTACAGTTTGAGGGCTGGCCGGCGATTCAGTTCTCCGGCTGGCCATCGGTCGCTGTCGGGACGTTTGGGGGCGAGGTCGTCTCGGTGGACACCATCGATGATGGGAAGGGGAATTTTCGCGTGCTGGTGCGGCCTGATCCCACCGATCAACCCTGGCCCGAGCAGCGCTATCTGCGGCAGGGAGTGCGGGCGAATGGCTGGGTGCTGCTCGAAGTCGTTCCGCTGTGGTGGGAGGTCTGGCGGCAACTCAACGCTTTCCCACCGGTCATCACTCCCGATGACGCCGATAAGAACTCCAAGAGCAAGCCTCCCAAGCCGCTAAAGTGACTATTCCCGTTGCCCTCGCTGGCAGCGGCTGAGCAGGAAAGTTGGCGAAACTTTGCCGATTTCTCCCTTCGGTACGAGAAAGCCGCCCGAATCGAATTGGTCGCGGGCGCCAGGTGGCGACGGATTGCGTGCCGATCGATGCTGCGACCGATAGATCGATAGGGAAGGTGCGCACTGACTGTCGCACCGGAAGTCGACTCTGCGCGGTGAGAATGGCCCAGATGTCAATGTGTCACCGGAGACTGCCGAGGATCGGCGTATGCGTTGTGAGCCTGCTCGGGCTGTGGGCTTGTGCCGGTCGCCACTCGTCACTGGTGAACGCCGACCTGCAATTCCAGCCGGTCCGAATTCAAGTGTCCAACTCCGATCATCCTTCGCGACCGACGGTGGACGCACATCGACGATCTCCCCAGGTCTCCGCATTTGCTGCGGAGGAGAGATTGACGACGGTTGGCTACGTGGAGAACGAAACGAACGCTGGCGTCGCTCCCGCAGAGGAGTCCGCAACTCCGCCGATTCTGCCCGCAGCGGAATCCCCCCTTCCTGAAATGCCTGTGGGAAAGAGTGCGGAACCTCTCTTGCTGGAGGACGTCATTGACTCGGTTTACGAGCGCTATCCGCTGCTTCAGGCGGCTCTGTACTTCCGTAACATCGCACAGGGAGAGCAACTGGCCGCTGCCGGCGAGTTCGACCTCAAGTTCCAAGGGGCCAGCGAGAACGGACCATTGGGTTTTTATCAGACCTACCGACAGAGTATCGGCATGATTCAGCCGCTGTACGGCGGAGGGGAAGTCTTTGCTGGATACCGAATCGGCCGCGGTAACTTTCAACCTTGGTATCTGGAGCGAGAAACCAATGGCGGAGGAGAGTTTAAAGTCGGTGCAGCCGTCCCCCTTCTGCAGAATGTCGATATCGACCCGCGCCGCGCCGCCCTCTGGCAAGCCCAATACGGTCGCTACCTGGCTGAGCCTGAGATCCAGGCTCAATTGATTGCGTTCGTTCAGGAGGCTTCGTATGCCTATTGGGAGTGGGTTGCCGCTGGCGCCAGTTACCGCATTGCCGAGCGGATTCTCCAACTGGCGGAAGATCGCACGGATCGCATTCGCAGTCAGGTCGAAGCCGGTTTGATCGATCCTCCCGAATTGACTGACAACTTGCGTCTCGTCGCCGAACGCCGTGCCAAACTGGCCGATGCCGAGCGGAAACTGCAACAGGCAGCAGTCAAACTGTCGTTGTTCTTCCGCGATCCCCAGGGGCATCCGATCATTCCCGATCTGTGGCAACTCCCCCCCTTCCCGGAACCAGAACCGCTCATCCCCCACACCACTCCGCAAGAGATCGAACAGGCCCTTCAGCAGCGTCCAGAACTCCGGATCATGGACCTGGTACGCCGTCAGTATGAAGTCGAATATGCCCAAGCGCAGAACACCACTCTTCCCAACCTCGATGCCGTCGTCACTGGTTCTCAGGATGTCGGTGAGCCCACTAGTCCCAAACGCGACAAATCCCCCTTCGAATTGGAAGCGTCGCTGTATTTCGACGTTCCTTTGCAGCGTCGCAAAGCGCGCGGCAAGATGACTGTGGTGGAGGGGAAAATTGCCCAATTGGCCGCTAAGCGCCGGCTCGTCGCTGACAAGATTTCCGTCGAAGTGCAGTCGGCCAAAGTTGCGCTGCAAGCAGCGTTGGTTCAGGTGGAACAATCCCGCGAAGCGGTACTCCTGGCAGAAGACCTGGCTGAACGGGAACGCCAGAACCTCGAGCGCGGCCTGTCGGATTTGCTCAAGGTGACCCTCCGTGAGCAATACGCCGTCGAATCCGCCGAGAAGGCAATCGCAGCCCTGCTCCAATATTTTCGCGCACAGGCCGATCTCCGCGCTGCGCTTGGTGTCGATCGACTCTTGCGTTGACGACCGCCCCTCCCACCTCAAGGCTTCACTTTGGCCCGCAGGGTGACCCGGCCACGGGGTGGCCGGGGCGCGCAGCGACAAGACGCTGCGCCTTCGGCTCTCGATCAGTGAAGTGACGCAGTTTGTCTCCTGCCGGGCTGCATGCCGCATGAGACTCCTGCGACAATGCGTCGGGCGAGAGCTGGAGCGACTGCTGCGACGGGACTGCAAACTGAGGTGGATCGCATGTACGCCGCTGCTCCCTCCCTGGGCGGTTCGGTGACCAGCCTGGCCTGGGTGGCGCTGCGATCCTTCGGCGGAACGCTCCTCGTGTTGACGTTGGCCGGAGGGGGGCTGGCTGGGTGGTCGTACTTCTGTCTGCGCGAACAGTCCGGGTTCTACGGAGCGCTCGCCGCTGCTGTCGCCTTTGGCGAGTCGGTGGCCATCGGCTTCCTCCTTGGCGCCAAGCGGGCCGTGGTGATGGCACTGGCGCATGCACTGGGCACGCTGCGGCTGGGCCGGTCGATGGTGCAACTGGTCTTCGAGCGGATGCTGGGGGGCGCCGGGCAAGCAGGGTTTGGGGAACGCGGCGGACGGGTGGCCCGCGGCCTGGAGCGGCTGCCGCTGGCACAGGCGGACGAGCTGCTGAGCAACGCGGTCCGAGCGGTGACGGGTGACGCTGAGCAGGGGGGCTGGGTGCAGCGGAAGATTCAAGCGCGGCTGCTGGAGGCAGTCCGGACGTACACCCTGGCGCGGTTCCGCGAGGAAGGGGCCCGGCAGGGGGGCATCGACCTGTTCAAGGTGCAGGCAGAACTGGAGCAAATGGTGGACGAGGCGCTGGTGCAGAAGGTGCGCGGCGGGCTGCGACTGTGGACGGTGCTGGTGGTCGTCGGCCTGCCGCTCGTGGTCGCCGTGCAAACGTCCGTCCTGCTCCTGCTGCTGCACTCCCGGGGTTGAGGCCGGGTCCGGTGGTATTCGGGGGCAAGGTGGAGGCGGGGGGTGTCGGAATTGCAATTCCGCGGGGGGTGGGCGATGTTATTCCGCATGGATTCGCGTCCGTCGTTCGTCCCCGGGAGGTGAGCAACCATGAGTGGCATCCGCAAGGGCGTGGGGTTGTTGTGTGTGGGCGTTCTGATGGTGCTGGCCGGTCAGAGCGGGAGGGCGGACGACGCCCCCCCTGCGCTCCCCCGCGCCTGGATCGACGGCACGGGTCCCGGCTGGCGGGTGCTGGGAGAAGCGGACTTCACCAACGTCAATTGCGCCCCCGACACCTGGGCCTGGCAGGAGGGAGAACTGCATTGCACCGGTCAGCCGGTCGGCGTGCTGCGGACCGTCAAGAAGTACACCAACTTTGAGCTGGTGGTGGAGTGGCGGCACTTGCGCTCCGGCGGCAATTCGGGAGTGTTTTTGTGGATTGACGATGCCTCGCTGCAGGACCTTCCCCCCGGAAAACTCCCCAGCGGGATTGAAGTCCAGGTTCTCGACCACGGCTACGCGGAGCAGTACCGCGAGCGGACCGGCAAGGACCCGGACTGGTTCACCACCAACGGCGACGTGTTCCCCACCGGGACCGCCGACATGACCCCTTTTCCTCCCGTCTCACCCAGAGGCAAGCGCAGCTTCCCCACCAAGAACCTGAGCAAGGGGGTTGGCGAGTGGAACCACTACTACATCCGGGCGATCAACGGGGAGGTGCGGTTGTGGGTCAACGGAGAGGAAGTCTCCGGGGGGACGGGCTGCCGGCCCTCTTCGGGCTACTGGGCGCTCGAATCCGAAGGGGCCCCGATCGAGTTCCGCAACCTGCGGATTCGGGAACTCCCCTGAGGGGGGCCACTCCAAGGCGCGCTTTCGGTCACACCTCTTCCACCAGCCGTCGCGAACGACGGCGCCGGCGGTAGCGGTGCAGCCAGCGTTCGCCGTCCTCTACTTCGGTAAAGAGCGAACCGGAGAGGATGCGGTAGAACAGCAGCAGGACGAAGGCGCCGACGGTGGCGCAGACGAAGCCCAGCGGGCTGATGGGAGTGACCTGGGCCTCGGGGCGGAAGAAGAGGAGCGTGCCGCAGCCGATGACGCTCCCCGCGATGCCGACCATGAGCGTGGCCACGGTGCCGCCGGGATCGCGGCCGGGGAGGATCGCCTTGGCGGCGAGACCGACAAGGGTTCCGAAGCCGACCCACACGAGCAGTTCGTGCAGTCCATCCTGGACGGCCTGCGCGAGTTGCGGGTCGGTCCACATGCGAAGTTCCTCCAGGCCCGTCCTGGCTGGAGCGCGCGCGAGCTGTTAGCGCGGCGCTGCTCAGAGAGTTCTCTCGGCAGCAGGGGGGTGGCAGGCTGAAGGAAAGTGCTCTCGTCCGTCTGGACCTGTGCCGAGCGGCAAGATCGGCCGGAGGTGCACCTGTCTGGCGGCGACTCGATCGGCGTGGGCGGGAGCGTGAGGAGATGAGGGGACTGTTCCCACGCGGCTCCGCTGCGTGGCGGGATGATCCATTTGTCTACAAACCGCTTGCAGATGAGACAGCCGCAGCATGCCGTTTGCACACATCGCGACTGAATCGGGAATCCCGGCACGAGCCATCCCGAAATGCGATTTTCTCCCCGCAGGGCTGGTCGGCCCCTGCAAGGGTGGAGGGGGGAACTGCGTAAGGTGAAGGGGACGATCCGTCCGACCGCTCGTGAGTCTTCTCAGCGAGGGTGGTCGCGAGGGAGAGACGGTCGCGGTGCGTCAGGGATTTCCCTTCCCTCCACGTCTGGCAGGCCATGCTCGGAACTCGTGTCTCGTTGTTGCATCGGGTCCGGAGTGGAGACCACCCGGCAAGCTGGGAGGAGTTCTATTCGGTCTACCATCCGTTTCTGTTGCGGTATGCCGCCAGTTGCGGTCTGAGCGAAGCGGACGCCTGCGACGTCGTGCAGGAGATCTTCATGCGTCTGTTTCGCGTGTTGCAGAAGTTCCAGTATGACCCTGGTCGGGCACGGTTCCGCACGTGGCTGAAGCGGGTGGCGCAGAACAGCATCCGCGACTGGCGGCGGCGGTCGCGGCGGCGGCGCGAGCAGTTGCTCGATCCGCGCGATCTGGAGACACCCGATCCGCGGCCCGGGGAGTTTGACTGGGACGGCGAACACCGCACCCGCATCGTTCTGCACGCTCTGTCTGTGGTCCGTGCCGAGAGCCGCCCTTTGACCTGGAAGTGCTTCGAACTCCATTGCCTGGACGGGCAAACGGCGACCGATGTCGCCCGCCTGACCGGATTGACCGCCAACGGCGTGTACATCAATGCCTCGCGCATCCTGGCCCGCGTCCGGCAGAAATGCTCGGAGTTCGATGAGGAACTCTCCCATGTCGTCGCCTCTCCACTGTCCTGAGGATGCGGCTTTGTGGCGGGCGCTGGACGCTCGTCCCCTGCCGCCGGCGACAGCGCAACATCTGCACGGTTGCGCGCTGTGTCGGGAACGTCTGCAACGGCTGCGCGAGGAACGGACGGTGCTGCGGCGGCTGCACCGTCAGCCCCCGTCGGCAGAACAGCCGCGCGCGGCCGACGACGATTCCGGCCGTCCTGTGGAGGCGGCGGCTGCGGATTTGCCGCCCGAACGGATCGGGAGGTATCCGCTGACCGCCCGCATCGGCGGCGGGGGACAGGCGGAGGTGTTCCGCGCGCTGCATCCGACGCTTGGCTGCTCGGTGATGATCAAGCGGGCCCGCACGTCTCTCCGCCCCGACGACGAAGCCCGCTGGTCGATCCTGCGGGAGGGGCGGATTCTGGCCGCGATCGACGAGCCGGTGCTGGCGCGGGTCCTCGACCTCGATTTTCACGAGGACCGCCCCTTTCTGGTGCTGGAAGACGTGGCGGGGGAGACATTGACGCAGGTCGCCCGCCGAGAGCCGCTGACGGATGCGGACATTGCCGACCTGCTGTACATGCTGGCCCGGGGGGTGCAGGCGGCCCACGAAGCCGGCGTGCTTCATCTCGACCTGAAGCCCGACAACGTGCTGGTGACGCCCGACGGCCGCCCCCGTCTGATCGACTTCGGCGCCGCTCTGCTGCACCGGGCGCATGGGGCGGCGGCGGTCGACGGCTGGGTGGTCGGCACCCCCCCCTACATGGCGCCCGAACAACATGCCGGCGATCCGACGCTGCTGACGCCGCGGACCGACGTCTACGGCCTGGGAGGCATCCTGCACTTTTTGCTCTACGGGGTGGCACCGCACGCAGCATCGTTCGGTGAACTCCCCACGGCTTCGGCCGCTCCCGCGGGACCAGCGCTCCAGGGAGGCGGTTCGCTGTCGGGATCGGTCCAAACTGGTTCGCCGCTGCGCCGTCGCTTGGCGGCCATTGCTCACCGGGCCCTGGCGGAGCATCCCCTGGCGCGGTTCACCGACGCCGCCGAGATGGCCGTGGCGTTGGATCGGGCGCGGAGGGGGGGCCGCAAGCTTCACCGGTTGATTGCGGCGGCGCTCTGCCTGGCGGCCAGCGCCGCCTGCGCCGTGTGGTGCTGTGGGGCCGCGTCCCCCTTCGCCTGGCCCGGGGATTCCCTGAGTCTGTGCGCGGAGGTGGAAGTCGACGGCGATGTGCGGCCCCTGACTCAGGCCCTTCCGTTCGCACCAGGATCAGCCGTGCGTGTGGACGTGGCCACGCCGGCCCCGGAGCAGACGCGGTTGTTCCTGGTGTGGCAGGACGGTCGCGTCATCCACTGTCAGCCTCTCTCGTGCACCATGTTCCCCGGGGGGGCGGTCGGCTTCCCTCCTGAGGAGCGCCTCTGGCAGGTGCGCGGCCTGCCCGAGTTCAATCTGCTGCTGGCGGGGATAAACCTGGCTGGTCCGGTCCCCACGCATGAGGAGATCGAACGGGCGCTGGAGTCGGTGCGGCTGCGGTTATCGGCCGGGGAGGATTGGCTGGTCGTCTCCGACGGCGTTTCCGATCCCCACCGCGTGATCCGGGAGTCCTGGGCACAGGCGCGCGCCCTCCCGGAGAGGAATGCCGGAGCAGAGCCTCGCCCTGAGGAGGGGATGGAGGACGAGACCGCGCAAGTCGCGCGCGAGTTATGTGCGGCGCTCGATCAGGTGTTTGACCGGTATCAGGCAGTGCTGTTCCGATGCGGGACCAAGAGCCCGCGACCGGACTCTGCAGCCGTCGCGCGGCCCGGAGAGGTTGCCCAGCCGGCCGCCGCTAGCTCCCGCCGCAGAGGGTGATCCCTTCCATGACCGGCCCACACACGCGGTTGCGGCCTGTCTGTTTGGCGAGGTAGAGCTGCTGATCGGCATCCGCCAGGAACTCTTCGGTGCTGCGGAGCGTCGCGCCGTCGGAATGCGCGACGCCGATGCTGACGGTGAGCGGGATCTCCAGACGACGATCCCGGCCGAAGGGACTTTCTTCCACTCGCCGCCGCACACGCTCGGCCACCATCCGGGCGTCGTCGGCCTGCGTTTCGCTGAGCACGATGGCGAACTCCTCGCCGCCGATGCGGGCGAACAAATCGTCCGCCCGAACGGAGGACTGCACGCGCCGGCAGAGTTCCTTCAGGCATTCATCGCCGATCAGATGGCCGTACAGGTCGTTGACGCGCTTGAAATGATCGACGTCCAGCAGCAGCACGGCGATCGGCCGCGCGTGGCGGACGCAGCGACAAAGCTCGCGGCGGAAACAGTCGTCGAAGTAACGGCGATTGGCGACGTTGGTGAGACCGTCGCTGGTCATCATCTGGTAGACGGCCTCGTGGTACTGCGTCTCCGGGTGGTCGGCCGAGAGGTACTTGAAAATCTGGTTGCCGATGCGGAGATTGTCCCCCGCCTTGAGCCGTTGCCGGACAATCCGCTCATCGTTGACGAACGTGCCGTTGCGGCTGTCGTTGTCGGAGACCCAGCATCCCTCCTCCGTCAGTTCGATGGTGGCATGGTGGCGAGAGACGAAGTCATCCACGACCTCGATGTCGCAGAGGATATCCCGGCCCAGGGTAGTCAATCCGCTCCGCAGCGTGATAAGGTTGTCGCTCAACCCGGGAGGGTAGATCCGCACGAGATAACAGGTTCCGGCACTGGATGAAGGGGGCAAATCCGGGACGGAACCGGTGTCGGACAACTGACAGTGGGGATGAGTCTGCATGACTGGAAGTTCCCCATGGCGAGGGGAGGATCGGGGGTGACGGCCCTCCCGCGCGGCCGAAGGCTCGGCTCTCTCTTCTTTCACATCACACATCGTAGACCGCCGCCGCCCCCGTGCCAAAAAATGCCGCACCAGACTGCGGCATCCGGCCCGCCGGTCCCTCTTTCAGTCCAATTGTATCGATTCTGAGGTTGCCCGACGCATCCTCAATCCACTGGCGGTGTGACGGGGAGACGCCCCTCTCCTGAGAAACCTTGCCCGTGGTGCCGGCAGTGACGAGCCGCGTCTCTGCCACCTCGCCACTCCCGGACCCACCCAGCAGTTCTCCCTGGCAATCCCCGCCGCGCGCTGGCATGACTACCCGTTCTCAGAAGAGATCGCCAGAGGGTCCATTCGTCCCAGAGGGATGACCGGCCTGCTGTTTGCTAGGCTGTCCGTGACAGGAGGGCGAGATCGGTCCGAGGCCACCCGTCCACCACGCGGGGCGGCTTCTCCTCAGAGGAGACTTCTCACGCCGGAGCGTCCGAAGGCAATGACGGGACCTCACGCGGTACCGGCAGGCGGCTCTCAATCCCGGTCCGGGGCTTCCCGGCGGGGATGGGCTCGTTGTGTAATTGCTTGTCTGACATTGTGTTACACGCATTCGGCCTCTGGTCAGGCGCTGTGTCCTCCCCCCGTCTGGGGAGCGGTTGGACCGGTGGTTTGGCTTCCTCCCGTCGTTTGCCATCCCCTTTCCTGCGGACCCACGGTCCCCGTGGTGCTGCATGCCACTCCTCAGGCCCATACGGCCTGGCGGCCCCTGGCCCCCCATTGCAATTTCGCCCTGGAGATCACGGAAGAATTTGCAAACCGTCTCATCGCCCGCTGTGGCACTCATGTCGGTCCCGTCAGGGATTTCATTCTCGGCGCGGACGTTTATGGGGATCAAATCACGTCCACGCAAACGTGGCTCGACCTCCGCCCCTGCGAGACAGCGGCCCGCTTGGAACTGGTAGTGACGGGGGAGGTGGAGAGCCGCACCGTCGGCGTCACCCCGCAAGCCCAGGTGCAGTCGCTGGGACGGCACCAGTTCGAACTCCGCAAGGAGATCGAGTTTGAGGGGACGCTCCTCCGGACCCGGTCCCCCTCGGCGACCGTCCTCCCCCGGCAGGTCAACGTCGCCGCTGTCACGCCGGCGACCGGCATGCCCCTGATCGGCCTGATCGCCAACAACATCGCCCTCCAGGCGGCCAATGCCCGAAATCCTCAGGCGGCAGCCATCACGGCCGAGCGAATTACGTCTCGGTCGGCCCCCCAGTTCAATGATCGCGTTGATGCCGAGTTGGCGCGGCTGAACCGCCTCCTCGCGGAGCAAGTCTTTCCCCAGTTGCAGCGCTGGGACCTGATGCCCGCCGCGCAGTCCCTGGCCACGACGGAAACATCGCTCCAATGGTGCCTGACCCTGCCGTCTCCCGCCGGTTCCGGGAGCCCTCACCGGGGGACCGCCGGGCCTGATTTCTCCCGTCCCGGACCCGGAGGAGATCAAGCCGAGAGCGACGGGACGGCGCTCCGCGAGGACGACTGGGGGGGGGCCGAGGCACGCGTCCACGGTCGGGCCATGACGGTCTTCCTGCACGAGTCGTTGGTGAATGGACTGCTCGATCGTCTCCCCCTGGCCGGCATGGGTATCCCGGATGCTGCCATTGACCGCTGGTTCACGGCCCTGGCCGGCGGGGCGGGCTTGTCGGAACTGGCCCGCCCGTCCGGGCCGATCGAGCCGCGATTGGCGACGATTGTGTTTGACGAGGAGCACCCCCTCCGGCTGCGGTTCGATGAGGGGCGTTTCGCCCTCGTCGTGCGGATGGGCATCACACCGCTGACCGGTCCCGTCATCCCGGCGCAGGAGATCACGGTTCCCTTCACGGTGGAGCTGACCGCGGAGGCCGTCCGCTTCCGCCCCGAGGAGGTGACGATCGTCCCCGCCGACCCGAATGATCCGGGCAGTCTCATCGATGAAGCCGCCCGCCGCATGATGCGGGAACAGATTCAGGGGCGGCTGGAAGAGCGGTCGGCGCCGCGTCGCATCCCGCTCCGATTGCCGGACGCCGCGCCGACGGAACTGCACGTCCGGGACGTCACGCTCCATCGTGGCTGGCTGAGCGTGGCATTCGACTGAAACGCACAAACCCTCCGGCCTGGGGGGTGCGCGAGGGAGCGAGAACAGAGCGAGCGTCTGCACCGCTCTGGCTTGGCGGCTGCCCGCCGCTGCGGAGTGGTTTGGCGGTTTTTCTCGCGATTCCCGCCCGATTGAAACGCCGCCGGGAGTCGCTAGAATCAACCCCCTTCCGATGTTCACCCCCTTTGGGAGGCTTGCGTTGGCTCAAAAGCTGTACGAATGTATGTTCCTGCTCGACAGCGGGAAGTGGGCGACCGATCCGCACGGGACCGAAAACGCCGTCCGCGAAATCCTCGAGCGATGCCACGCCGAAATCGTGGCCCTGACCCCGTTTCAGGAAGGTCGACTGGCCTACGAGATTGCCGGGCAGCGGAAGGGGCTGCACCTGCTCACGTACTTCAAGATGGATGGCAGCCAGGTTCCCGAGCTGACGCGGCTGTGTAAATTGAACGATCTGGTGCTGCGGCATCTGCTCCTGGAGCATCCGCCGCGGCTGTTCCAACTCCTGACTGATGCGCTGCGGCAACATGCCGAGGGGCTCCAGGCTCAAGAACCGGCTGACGTGAACTGACAGGGCCTCGCCGCCGGCCGGGCGACCGACGGAATGAACGCGACGAGAACAACATGCCAGCGGCCAGGAGTTCCGGCCGCATCCGCCATCGTCTCGCGGAGGGAGATGAGCAGCCTTTCGCCCAGGAGAAACCGATGTCCGCGAGCTTCAATCGAGTGATCCTCGTCGGGAACCTGACGCGTGATCCCGAGGTCCGCTACACCCCGGGGGGGACGGCCGTCACCGAGATCGGGCTGGCCGTCAACCGCTACTGGTTCGACAAAGGGAGCAACGAGCGGAAGGAGGAGACCACGTTCATCGACGTCACCCTGTGGGGACGTCAGGCGGAAGTGGCCGGCGAGTATCTCTCGAAGGGCCGTCCCGTCCTGATCGAGGGCCGCTTGCAGACCGACTCGTGGGACGACAAGGAGACCGGCAAGCGAAGGACCAAGCTCAAAGTGGTCGGCGAGACGCTGCAACTGCTGGGAGGGCGCGAGGGGGGCGGCGGCCGCGGCGGTAACGCCGGCGGCCGCTCACAACCGCCTGCGACCTCTGACGAACTCCCAGAAGAGACCGGCGGATTCTCCGACGACGTCCCCTTTTGAATCCCCTGTGTTCCCCTGTCACTGAACATCAACCTGAAAGTCCCTGAGTAGTTCCGAACCGTCTCCATCGGCGGAACTCCCGACGATTTCCGATTGCCATGCCTGCGAAACGACCTGAACGCGTCCGCTCCGCCGACCGCCGCGGCGGCGTGGAGCTGCTCCTGACGGAAAACGTCCCCTCCCTGGGCAACCAGGGGGACATTGTCCGCGTCAAACCCGGCTATGCCCGCAACTACCTGATTCCGCAGGGACTGGCGACCGTGGCCACCGAGGCGAACAAGCGGATGGTGGAACTCCATCGGCAACGGCAGCAGGCGATCCTGGACGCCCGGCTCGCCAATCTCCGCAAGGTGGCGGTGGAAGTCTCCAAGTACAGCGTCACGCTCGAAGCCAACGCCACGGATGAAGGACACCTGTACGGGTCAATCGTCGCCAAGGACATCAGCCAGTCTCTCAAGAAGGCCGGTTTTCCGGTCGAGCCGGACCACGTCAAATTGGAAGGCCCGCTGAAGGAACTGGGAATGTACACTGTCCGCGTGCAGTTCCATCCGGAGATTGAATGCGAGGTCAAGGTCTGGGTGGTGCCGCACGCGGCGATCGCCTGACGGAGGCCTGTCTCCCCCGCCCGGCGGCGTTTGCGCGGTGAGGGGTGTCTTCCGGCCCGGGGACCCTCACGACGCCCCGTGGGCGTGTTCCCGAGGAGTCGCAGGTCCGTTTTTCGCCGCGCCCCCGGTGTGCGTCCGCGCCGTCGCCAGGGATTGACTCACGGAGGTGTCGATGGCTGTCCAGCCCCCCAAGTCATCCGCGTTCCAGTCGCGCAAGGGGGAGCCTCCCCCTTCGGCCGCGGAACTGTTCGACAAGGTTCCCCCCCAGGACCTGGAAGCCGAGCGGTGTGTCCTGGGCAGCATACTGGCCGACGTCGACGTTCTCGACGACGTGCTCCAGTACGTCGGTCCGCGGCAGTTCTACAGCGACGCGCATCGCCAGATGTTCGAGGCGATCCACGCGATGTACGAGAGCGGCATCCGGGGGATCGACGCGGTGACGCTCGGCCATGAGCTGGAGAAGCGGGGCATCCTGGCCGAAATCGGCGGCCCGGCGGCGATCCTGACAGTCATGCAGGCCGTCCCTCACGCCGCTCACGCCGAATACTACGCCAAGATCGTCCGGGAAAAATATCTCCAGCGGAGCCTGATCGCCGCCTGCACCGAGTCGCTCCGCGAGGCGTACCACGGCCGCGACCACGCCGAGGAGATCATCGCCCGCGCCGAACGGCGCATCTATGACGTCGCCGAGGATCAGACCGGCCTGGACCGCATCGAAATCGGCGAGATTCTCAACGCCACCTTCGACCGCATCTTCCACCGCATGGACCAGGAAGGGTCCATCAGCGGAATTCCCACCGGCTTCCACGGGCTGGACGACGTCACCAGCGGATTTCAGGCGTCGGAGCTGCTAATCCTGGCGGCCCGTCCCAGCATGGGCAAGACCGCGTTGGTGTGCAACTTCGCCCTCGCCGTCGCCGAGGGAGGCCACGGCGTGCTGATGTTCAGCCTGGAACAGTCGCGGCTGGAACTCGCGGAACGGCTGCTGTGCATCCACGGCAAGCTCGACGGGCACAAGCTGCGGCAGGGGGAGCTGGACGAATTCGAGCAGCACTCGTTGATCGAAGCCGCCAACCAGCTTCGCGAGCGGAAGCTGTTCATCGACGACACGGCCGGCCGCACCATGTCGCAGATCGCCGCCATCGCCCGGCGTCTCAAACGCCGCCGCGGGCTGGGGCTGATCGTGATCGACTACCTCCAGCTCATCGAACCGGAGGACAAGAACGTCCCCCGCGAGCAGCAGATTTCGTCGATCACGCGCCGCCTCAAGTTTCTGGCCAAGGACCTGGAGGTGCCGGTGATTGCCCTGGCGCAGCTCAACCGCAGCGTGGAGCAGCGGGAGGACAAGCGCCCCCGCCTGGCCGACCTGCGCGAAAGCGGCGCCATCGAGCAGGACGCCGACATCGTGATGTTCCTGCACCGCCCCGAAGCCTACGACCCCGAGGATCGCCCCGGCGAAGCCGACCTGATCGTCGCCAAGAACCGGCACGGACCGATCGGCACGGTGCCGCTGGTGTGGCTGCGAACCATGATGCGGTTCGGCGACCGCGCCCCGGTGAGCATCTCTGGCGGCGACGGCTTCTGAAATCCCCGGAGCAGGCAAGTTCCCGCGTGTGGTCCTCGTTCCCGGGAAGACACCGACATCGCCTGCCGGTCAGTTCTTGGGGCTGGCCCCGAGCTGCCGCAGCTCTAACTCCAGCTCCGAAACGATGGCCTGGGCCTGTTGCATCCGTTCGCGGACTGCTTCCAGCTCCCGTCGAGCCTGTGCACTGCTGCCGCCGGCCTGTCTGAGCTCTTCCTCAGCCCGGTGATGACGTTCTGACGCCGCCATCCTGGCTTCCCGTGCCGACTTCCAGTCCTGATCCGCCTCCAGGAGACTCTTTTTCAGTTGCTCGAGTTCGTGATTGAGCACCTGCACCCGTTCCGCGTGCTGAGCATAGATGGAGTCCTGCTTCAATCGGGCGCGCTGGTCCGGAGTGAGACGCAGCACATTCTGTGCGAAGTGTTTCTCGGGATCGGTCCCATCGAGGGGGATCGGCGGCAGCGGGAAGAGTTCCCCGAGCCGTGCCTCCATCGCCCTCTGCTCCGCGGCCAATTCGGCCATTTTGTGACGATAGGGACTCCCTTCCGGCTGGGCGGCAAGCACGCGTTCCTCTGCGGCTTCAAGCTGTCGCAAGGCGTTGTGGACTTCCACCTGCGAGCTCTGGACCGCTTCGCGGATCGACTTGAGATTCGAGGTCGCAGCTTCCACGGTCCCCTGCAAGCGGTTCAACTGCGATTGTAACTCCTGCAGCTCCTGCTGGACGGTTTTGTGCTGCGCCTGCAACTGGGTGACCAATTGCTGCTTCATCTGCGAATTCATTCGACTGTAATTGCGACGACTCCGCCCCCCGTTTCCCGCCGTCCCCGGAAGCGACGGCAGAGAGAAATTCGGTAACTGGGCCAGAACCGAGTCAGCCGCCGCCAACAGGCAGCACACAGCGACGAGAATCGGCCATCGAGTGAGTCGACCAGCGCGGGCCATGGCACGTCCTTCGGAGCGAGAGTCAATCAACCGTATCTAACTGTTTCCCCTCGACGTCGCGTCCGTCAAGAGTCCATCTGGTGGAGTCATCGACAGATTTCCGAGGAATGGGAACACAAATCTCCAACACCGGCATCCCTTGCAGAGGGATTTCCCCCCGTTGGGACTCTCGAGGCTCTCCAAGCCGGATTTTTGATGACCCCCAAAAACCGGCCCCCGCTGTTTGCAGCAGCGGGGGCACAGGCGCAGTGATTGTCGCGAAGCAAACCGTCAGGCCACACAACAACCTCTGTTACAAATCTTGCGTCCAGACAGACTCACTTACTTCCGCAACCCCCACAGTTCCCGCACGCAGGAACCTGGCAGGTGATGGTCTGCGGCACCAGGCGACAGACCTGCACCTGGACCTGCCGTTCCACGCAAACCGGCACACAGACGTGGTACGTCTCGGTCCGTTCTTCCGTGACGCACTCGCAGGTGCAGACCTGGTAAGAGACTTCGCGGGTCCGCTGCACCGGGACGCAGCAGGTGACGGTGCGGGTCCGCTGGACCGGCACCGGCCGGCAGACGGTCACGGTACAGGTCCGCTGCTCCGCCCGGCATTCCGTCACGCAATAGGTATAGGGGACTTCGCGGCAGACCGGACGGCAGACCGTCACCGTGCGGGTTCGCTGTTCCGGTCGGCACTCCGTCACGCAGTAGGTGTAGGGGACCTCGCGACAGACCGGCCGGCACACCGTCACCGTGCGGGTCCGCTGCTCCGGACGGCAGACGGTCACCATGTACGTGCAGGGAACCTGCCGGCAGACGTGCCGACAATAGGTGTAGGGGACCTGCTCGCAGACGACCTGCGGGCAGCAGCAGACGACCGTGCGGCAGCAACCCGGCGCGCACGGGTCATACACCTGTCGCTCCACCTGCTGCATGACGACCCGCCGCACGGTGCGGTAGGCCGTCTCCTGCACCACGTCCCATTCCAGACGGTAGCCGGTCCGTTCCTCCTGGTGCGGAACGAGCACGGTGTACGGCTGTTCGACCTGTTCCTGGACGGTCTCGTAAACCAGTCGCGTACCGGTCTTTTCCACCTGATAGGGGACCAGCACGGTGCAGGGCTGTTCGACCTGCTCCTGCACGGTCTCGTAGACGATCCGGGTGCCGGTCTTTTCCACCTGGTACGGGACCAGCACCGTGTACGTCCGCTCGACCTGTTCCTCGGCCGTCTCGTAGACGGTATAGGTCTCCTCACGCGTCTGGGGGACGAGTTCCGTGTAGCACTCGGTCCGGATGCGCGTCTCGTACTTCGGCACCAGCCGCTGGACGGTGTAGGTGCGGGTCCGCGGCTCGACGCGGTACTCCGTCACGTGGACCGTTCGGGTCTCGGTGACCAGTTGAGGCACCAGCACCGTCCGCTCCAGCGTCTGGTAACAGGGACCGCTGGCGCAGGGGCTGGCGCAGGGGCTGCACGCACCGCAACCGCTGTCACAGACCACACACCCGCGGGCACACGCCGCGGGGCAACACGGCGTCCAACATCGTCCCCGCCGTCGGGCGTCCGCCGGCGTCGCCGCCAGCAGGACGACGGCCGGCAACACCAGCCACATCGATCGCATCATGGGTTCCTCCGTCACAGTTGGTCGTTGCGATCGGCACGGGACCCTCCCGGGCCGCCTTACACGCGGAAACAGCACACAGCCCTCGCGCCCGCCTCAAGGTCGGCACACCATCGACTCCGCCTTGCTTCACAGGCTGTCAAAGTAGGCAAGCTGGACAAAATACACGAGTGTGGCATAACTGCAAGAGGAACTTCCTCCGATTTCATGTTTGCTGTGGTCACATCACCATGGGGTGATTCAGACTGGCCCGTGAGGGCCGACCCAGAGCGACAATTCCGCACGAACGACCGGGCATCGGGCGCAGAGGGAATGTCTCCCCGCGGGGAGAGCACGCCCGCCGGTCTTGAACAGAGCCGCGCCCCGCGTGGGGGCTTCACCCGCTCATACCTCCCACCAGTCCTCTCGCGATGAAGATGATCATGCACCCCGGGCGGCTGAGGACGATCTGGATCGGCCTGTCGATGGCGGCCCTGTCGTTCGGCGGCGAGTCGCGGACGCCCTCGCCGCAGGAGTCTGCCATCTCGGCCGTGGCCCCCCTTCCCGGCTGGGAACCGATGCTCGTCGTCACCTCGACGGCGCAATTGATGGCGGGGGATCAAACGGGTCCCAAGTTGCCGGCCGGGGCCATCGTGTACGTTTCGGTGCGTCAGGACGAATGGGTTCTGGTCCCGCGGTGGAACCAGTGGTTGCACGTCTCGCACGTCCGCCCGCTCGCCAAGGCGATTGCGGAACTGACGGAAGCCCTCGAGTCGCGCCCCACGGCCGAGCTGTATCATTTGCGCGGCATCGCCCGTCTGGAGTTGGGAGAGCTGCGCGAGGCGCTGGCGGATTTCGACGCGGCCATTCGCGGAGGACTGGGTTCGAGCAACGTCTTTCTCAACCGGGGGCTGGTCTGGGGGCGATCGGGAGACTACGACCGGGCCTTGGCCGACTTCACCGAGGCCATCCAGCGCGATCGCAGCAATCCGCTGGCCTATTTCAACCGTGGTGTGCTGTACGCCCATCGCCGGGATGAGGCGGCCGCCCTGAGCGACTTCAACACGGCCATTGAACTCGAACCGACCTATGCGGAAGCGTACAACAATCGCGGGTTGATCTATCAGCAGCGGGGAGAGCTGGTCCGGGCACTGGCGGACTTTGACGCGGCCCTGGAGCACCGCCCGCGGTATCCGGCGGCCCTGACCAATCGCGCTGACCTGCACCAGGCCCAGGGGGACTACGCAGCCGCGCTGGCCGATTACGCCGCCGCGCTGCGCATCGCTCCCGATGCTCCCGCGGTGCTCAATGACCTGGCGTGGCTGCTGGCGACGTGCCCGGACGAGCACATCCGCAACGGGGAGTACGCGGTGCGATACGCCGAGCGGGCCTGCGAGTTGAGCGGGCACACGGTGGTCGATTACCTGGACACGCTGGCGGCGGCGGCCGCCGAGGCCGGACAGTTCGACCGGGCTGTGGCCGTGATCCGGCAGAGCCTGGCGAGTGCGCCGCCGGAGCAGCAGGAGGAGCTTCAGGAGCGTCTGGCGTTGTACCAGCAGCGGCGGCCTTACCGCGAACCCTCTCGGCGGCGGACCGGCCCGGCGCTGCTCCCGTGAGCCGACGTTCCGGCGGCGGTCCTTTCAGGAACCGCCGACGTGGGAGGGGGATTCCTCCCGCGTCCGTTTGGGGAGTTCGGTCATCAGCAGGTCAATGGCCCGGGCGAGGTCGCGGACCCCTTTGGTGAACCGTTTCTGCTCGGCCGCCTTGGTGGCCGCGTTGACCGCCTGGCGGTGGCTCGTCCAATCCACGTTCCACTGCTCCTCTTGGGCGGCCCGCTGGATGGCGAGTTCCAACTGGGCGAGGTTGGCGAACAGCATTTCCGAAGACATGGCGATGGCGGAGCGGTAGGGCCGCCAGTAATTGGTGCGGGAGGCATCGCTGCCGGGAGCGGCAGGTGCGGGCGTCTCGCGCTTCCACACCAGCCACAGCAACACCAGCAGACCGACGCCGCCGACGGCCGTCACGAGGCTCCCCTCCCAGGTCTGTTGGAACAACAGCAGCAACAGTCCCAGCACGATCCACAGTGCGGCCGCCCAGAATGCCAGCAACCAGGACCAGCTCAGTCCGGATTCCGGAAGGGGAGGCTCCTCCACGGTGAACGGCACGTTGGCAGGGAGCTCGCCGACCTGGATGACCTGGACAGTGCAGTTGTCGGCCCCGCCCCGGAGGTTCGCTAGGTGGACGAGCAGGCGGCACGCCTGGTGCGGACTCAGTTCCCGCACGATCGCTCCGATCTCCTCATCGGTCACCTGTCCGCTCAGGCCGTCGGTGCAGAGCAGGTAAATATCCCCCGGAAAGACCGGGTAGGGGCCCTCCAGATCGACCTGCACCTCCGCTTCCGGACCGAGCGAGCGGGTGATGACGTTCTTGTGTTCGGCGAGGTTGAGCTGTGCCGCCGCCCGCGGATTTTTCCGTTCCACTTCCCAGATGAGCGAATGGTCGAAGGTGAGCTGGTCGATGCGGTCGCGACGGATGCGGTAGGCGCGGCTGTCGCCCACGTGAGCGATGAATAGTCCGCGAGGAGTCAGCAACAGGGCGGTGCAGGTGGTCCCCATCCGCTGGAAGTCGCGATTCTCGCTGCCGCGTCTGTGGATGGACTCGTTGGCGGTGGCCACCGCCTTGAGCAGCAAGGAACCGGGATCGCCTGCCGGAAGCTTGAAGAACAGGTGCGGGACGGTCTCGACGGCGATCTTGCTGGCCAGTTCGCCCACGGCGTGGCCTCCCATGCCGTCGGCGACGACAAACAGATGGCCGCGCGACTTGAACTCCTCCTCGCTGGATGCCAGACGTGCCGCGAAAGCGTCTTCGTTGTTGCGGCGACGAAGCCCGATATCGGTCTGGGATGCGTACTGAACGTGTTGCTCCCAGCGCATCGGCGGGACTCGGTGTTGCGGAGAGGGAACTGGAGCGCAATGATATCGGTCAGAGCGGTTTCTCGCCACCGGCGTCAGGCCGTTCTCCGCCGCTCCCCGCGTCCCCCCCGGCGTCGGGCGTCCCGCCGGATTCCTCACCCCTGCTGATGTCTTACCGCACGATCAAGCGACTGCTCGGCGAAACCAGCCTGGAACGGAAGTGCCACTTCCTGTTCGGGACGGGGTTGATGCTGCTCATCAGCGGGAGCTTTTACTTTTACGCCCGTCTGAACCTGGGCGTGGTGCGCGAGCAGTACAACAAGCGGGCGGATTTGCTGATCACGGCCAACCTCGACGCCGAACACTGGGCGGCTCTGGCGGCCGACCGCCCGGAACCGTCCCCGCCGCTGACCGTCGAGAACATCCGCCGCCTGGCGGATTCCTTCAAGCCGACCGAGCTCAAGGAGCAATCCTGGAAGTTCTTCTCCGTGGATGAGCAGGCCGAGACCGAGCGCCGTCCCGGCGACGTGACGGAGGAGGAAGCCCGCATCAAACTCGTGGCCGCCTGCGACGACCTGCCGCTGGAGGAGCGGCTCCGCGACCCCCCTTCCTGGTACTTCGAGGACCAGGCCGACGGTACCTACGTCTATTTTCGCGCCATCATTGCCGTCGAGTCCTGTCTGGCCTGCCACCAGAAACTCAAGCCGGGCGTCAAACTCGGCGACCTGCTGGGGATCGCCAAGATCTCCTTTCCCTTGCAGGACACCGAGTCCGAAATCGCCAAGAACAACGCCATCCTGATCGCGATGGCCATCGTCACCTGCTTTCTGGCGATGCTGGGGGCCTACGCCATCGTGCGGTACGTGATCGTCAAGCCGGTGCTGCACCTCAAGGACGTCAGCGACGCCGTGGCTCAGGGGGACCTCGATCAGCGGGCCGACATCCACACCGGCGATGAGTTCGAGGAACTCAGCCACGCCTTCAACCGCATGTTGCGGCGGCTGGTGACCGTGCAGGATGAACTCCGCCAGGTGAACACCAGTCTCGACGCCAAGGTGGATGAACTGGCCCGGGCGAACCTCAGCCTGCACGAGATGAACAAGCTCAAAAGCGAGTTCCTCGCCACCATGAGCCACGAACTCCGCACACCCCTCAACAGCATCCTGGGGTTCAGCGACCTCCTCGCCGACGCGCCCAATCTCAACGACCGCCAACGGAAATACCTGCGGAACATCCAGACCGCCGGGCGGAACCTGCTCAAGCTCATCAACGACATCCTCGACCTGGCCAAGATCGAGGCCGGCAAGATGGAAGTGGTGGTGACGGAGTTCTCGGTCTCCGAACTGCTGGAGCGGCTGGCCGTCGGCATGTTGCCGCTCGCCGAAAAGAAGAACATCGAACTCCAGTGGGACTGCGCCCCCCAGGTGGAGACCGCCCTTCAGGACGTCGGCAAGCTGCAGCAGATTCTCTACAACCTCCTCTCCAACGCCATCAAGTTCACTCCGGAGGGGGGGCGGGTGCAGTTGCAGGCCCTGCCCGGCGAGGGGGGGATGCTGGAACTCGTCGTCGCCGATACCGGCATCGGCATCCCCCTCGACGACCAGGCCCGCATCTTCGAGAAATTTCGCCAGGGACGGAGCCTCCCCGGCTCGGAACAGGCCCTCACCCGCGAGTACGAAGGAACCGGCCTGGGTCTGTCGATCGTCAAGGAATTGAGCAAGCTCCTCGGCGGCGAAGTGCTGCTCGAAAGTGAATTCGGCAAGGGGAGCACGTTCACGGTCCGCGTCCCGCTGCGGCTCCCCGCCCCCCTCCGCGCCGATGACGACGCCCTCCGACGACAGACGATGGAGTTCCGCCGACAACAAGTGGCCCTGGAACGAGCAGCCGCTGTCGAACAACCCCGGGAGGAACGCGACGCCGGTTGATTCCCACCTTCGGCCCCTGCCACGCCCCTCAAGGTCGTCCGTCCCGAACCACAGCCTGATCCCTCCTCTCGGAGACTCTCCCATGACCTGCCCCGTATCGCTCCTGAGATCATGCCTGCCCCTCCTGCTGACGATGGGGTTCGGGGTTTCGCTCCTCGCCGCCGAGCCGATGTGCGAGCAGACGGTTCTGTTTCAGGCCGGCGAGGGGGGGTATGAGCTGTACCGCATCCCCGGAGTCGTGGCGACCCCCTCCGGCGTCGTACTCGCCTATTGCGAGGCCCGGAAAACGGCCAAAGGGGACTGGGGCGACATCGATCTGTTTCTCCGCCGCAGCACCGATGGCGGACGCACCTGGAGCGATCCTCGGCTGCTGGTGGACGGTGATGGACAGGGATTTGCTCCCAACCCGCTCGCCGTCGCTCAGAAGCTCAGCAGTCCGGATCAGATTACGGTCAACAACCCCGTCGCCATTGTCGACGCCCAGCCCGGCGTGATCCATCTGCTGTACTGCATCGAGTACTCCCGGTGCTTCTACCTGCGCTCGGAGGACGACGGAGCGACATTCTCAAAGCCGGTGGAGATCACGGCCGCCTTCGAGGGTTTTCGACCGCATTATGACTGGAAGGTGCTGGCGACGGGGCCGGGACATGGCATCCAGCTTCGCTCCGGTCGGCTGCTGGTGCCGGTCTGGCTGTCGACCGGCACCGGGGGTCACGCCCATCGACCTTCGGTCAACGCGGTGATCTATTCGGACGACGGCGGCCGCACCTGGCAGGCGGGGGAGATCATCTCCGGGCCGGAGCAGCCCGCCAATCCCTCGGAGACGATCGCCGTGGAGTTGTCCGACGGCGCCGTGCTGGTCAACTTCCGCCACGAGAGTCCTGAGCGAAGGCGGGCCGTAGCGACCAGCCCCGACGGAGCCACAGGTTGGTCGCCGGTCCGTTTCGATCCCGCCCTGCCGGAGCCGGTCTGCATGGCGAGCCTGGTGCGGGGGCCGCACCCCCCCGCCGCCGACCGGCCGACGCTCCTGTTCTCCAATCCCTACAATGCCGAGTCCCGGGAACGGCGGAACGTCTCGATTCAGGTCAGCTTCGACGATGGCCGCACCTGGCCCACACGGCGGACGCTGGAAGCCGGACCCAGCGGCTACAGCGACCTTGCCGTCGGGCCGGACGGGACGATCTACTGCTTTTACGAGCGCGGCGGAGCGCAGTACGGTCCGCGCACCCTCACCATGGCGCGGTTCAATCTCGACTGGGTCCTCGCGGAGTGACTGGGCGAACGTCAGGACCTTGGCATTGTTCAAACGGGAGGGAGAGCGCTGCCCGAGTGGACCGATCCGGCACGGCTGGCCAACCAGCCGGCGAACCGCGGACGTTCGCCCATCTTGAACAGAGCGATGGCCCTGAGCGGCCGGCCGGTCAAGTCTCAAGTGAACGATGATCCGTCATGCGAAACACGCTGGGAATCCTGCTGCAATTTCTCGCGCTGGTGTTCCTGCCGCTGCTGATCGCACGGCAACTGGCGACGGGGTTTGAATTGATCTGGATGCCGTCCCTGCTGCTGGTGGGGGTGTTGGTGTTCTACGCCGGCCACTTGTTGCGGGAGAAGGAGTCGTGAGTCGCGGTTGGGCGGGAGTCGCGGCTGCGGTGTGGATTGCCGCCTTCGGCGGAACGGCGGTCCGGGGACAGCCCGTCCGCAGCGACACGGTGGCGGTGGAAAGCGACCCGGCGGCCACGCGTCAGCTCCGGTCGATCCTGGACCAGTTTGCCGCGGAGGACTGGGAGACGGCCGGGGGGGCGCTGGAACGGTTCGAGTCCCGCTACGCGGACTCCCTCGTGGAAGTTGAGCCGCGGCGCGTCCTCCGTGGACTGGTTGCAGCTCAGGTGCTGCGGAATCAGCAGCTTCCCCCGGCGAAGGCCCGGCAGCAACCGCGGCTCGACCCTCTGGCCGAACGCTGGTTCGAGATCAGCCGTCAGACCGAAGACGACGAGGGGCTGCTGTGGATCGTGGAACGGGCGTCCGCCTCGCGGTTCGGAGGTCCGGCCGTGGCGCTGCTGGCCCAGCGAGCCTGGGAGCGCGGCGAACTCGACCGGGCAGTGAGTTTCTGGTCGCTGCTCAGGAGCGGTTCTGACGCCGAAGTCATCGCCCCCGCCGCTCTGCTGCATCTGGAGTCCGCCGACGCTTCTGACGCGGACCTCGCCGCGCGAGTAATCCTGGCGGAGCTGTTTGACGGCGACCCGATTCGAGCCCGCAGGCTGTGGGCGAAGTTCCGCGTGGAGTTTCCCGCCACGACAGGCGTGCTGGCCGGGAGGAATGGTTCGCTGGAGGAGATTCTGCGGGCGGAGCTGACCGCTGCCGGAGCCTTTTCCCTGCTCTCCGCTCCGCCCGCGGAGCCGGAGGAGCGACGCCTCGTGACCGCGCGGGCCGCCCGCAATCCCTGCGAAGTGTCGGATTTCGAGGTGCTCGGTCTCGCCTGGCGGGGCCCGATCCAATCGGTGTTGCCCGGCCGGCGGTGGACGTTACAACCGCAGTTATGGAATGCGCAGCCGCCGCGCGTGGTCCCTGCCGCCGAGGGGGCGAGCCTGTTTGTCCAGGACGCCCAGGAGCTGCGCGGCTTGCGGTGGGAGGACGGCCGCCCTCTGTGGCCCACGGGCACGGAGTCGGACCGGGGGGTGATGGCGACGACCGGCGGCGGCGCCATGCTGGCCCAGCCGCTGCTGGGGGAACCGCGCTGGGCGTCGAGCCTGTCCGCGGGGCGTCTCACTGTGCTCGCGGGCCATCACGTCACTTACCGGGCCAAAACGGAACCCCGAGCGCTGGCGGCGCGGCTGGACTGTTTCGATGTGCGACGTCAGGAGGGAAAACTCCTCTGGTCGCGCGAGCCGCATGAGGTGCTGCCGGATGCCGACTGGCAGTTCTCAGGTCCGCCGTTGGCCGTGGCGGGGCGTGTGTACGTGGCGGCGCGCCGCAGCGGGCCGGAGGTGGCGGTGGGAGTCGCCTGCCTGGAGGGGGAGAGCGGAGAGCTGGTCTGGTTCCGTCCGGTCTGCGGATTGCTCATCAATCCGCCGCAGACGGCCCATGTGCTCACCTCCGACACGTTGACCTGTGCCTTCGATCGGGTGATTCTGGCCGGTGACTTCGGTGCGACGATCTGCCTCTCGCAGGATCGCGGAGTGCTGGAGTGGATCCACCGGGATGCTCCCCTCCCCTGGAAGCCGCCGGGGAGCGTTCCCGCGGTGGAGACGCCCGGCCGGCCGGCGGTGATGCATCGGGGCCGGGTGCATTCCGTGCAGCAGGACGACCGCACGCTGCAGCAGTTGGACGCCGTCACGGGGGCCCGGTTGTGGCAGCGGGACCTGGGCTGGCGGGTGGCGCAGGTGGCGGGGGTGCGCGGCGGAGTGGTGGTAGCGGCCGGCCAGAAACTCGCGGGACTCGACTTCGATTCCGGAGAGCTGCTGTGGACGTTCGGCTTCGACGACCCGGCGGGAACGATCGCCGGCGACGCCCTGATCGCCGGCGAGACAGTCTATGCCTGCACTCGCGAGGAGCTGTTTGCGATCGACCTGGTCAGCGGGGCGATCGTGCGGCGTCTGCCACTCCGGGCTGCTTACGGGGTCCGGGGAGGGACGCTCCTGCGCGGTCCCGGTCGAGTGCTCATCGTCTCCAGCCAGGAACTCGCGGCGTTTGCAACGCGGCCGTGAACCCCTCGCGGACTGACCTGCTGAACCCGTGCGAGACGCAGATGAGGCCGGCGAAGGCGGCTCCATTACTCCTGCGCACAGAACTGCTCATAAGCCGCCGCAACTCGTCCCTCGGTTGCGTCTCCCCGGTGCACATACAAGCCGTACCGGAACCGCACCGACTCCCCCGGCTTGAGCGTGAGCGGATCGGCCGGCTGCGGGTCGTCCGTCCCCTGGGTGTAGGACTTCTGCCCGAACGGGTTGATAGCGAACAAGCCGTAGTCGCGCACGTGATACCGCGACTTGCGGGGATTGCCGGGGTGGTCCATGAGCGTCACGCCGAAGCGGTGCGTCCCGATGGGGCCGACGTAATCGATCCAAGCGGCCGTCCGCCCCCACAGGGCCTTGGTGCCTTCGCGGCCGTCGGCTCCGACAACCGGCCCGTGGGCGACCGATTCCCTCATGCTGTTGGGGAGCCGGATGGCGAACATCCCCTCCTTGGTGTCCTCAAAGGTCACCGGCCGCTCATGCGCGGTGAAGGTGATGTCGTAGGTCCACAGCCGGTGGTCGTGGATGCGGATCGTCGTGGTCTCCACGACCAGCGGCGCGCCGTCAGTTCCCAGCCAGTGGTTGACGACTTGCATCGCCGCGGCCGGTCCGCCGCTGTGGAGCACGTCCAGCCGCACGGTCTCGATGCGGCCGTCCTCCTTCCAGAACTTGATGCCGTTCACTTCATCGACGGCGTTCCAGACTCCCTTATGGTGGGGATGGTCGTAATACAGCGGATGCTTGGAGTCGCGGATGGCGGGAGGATCGAGGTCGACCACGCGTGTGACCATCGCCTTGAGGGGGACGACGTCCCGGCTGTGAAGCCACTCCTCGCGGTCGGCGATCCGCAGCCAGCCGTCGCGGGCCGCCACGACGTTCACGATCTCGCCGAAGGGAAGGCTGCCTCCCGGCGCGCCGGCCGTCGTCCGCAGAGCGGCCTCCTCCACCGCCACGAACACCCGGTTTCCCGGAGCGAACTCGTCGGCCGGCGTCTGATCCAGCTCCGACAGCAACAGCTCAATCGCTCCCGGGGCCGAAACCGCAATCAGATACGGCTTGGGGAGGTCCTTGCCGAAGCGGTACGCCCCCGCCACTTCGTCGCCAATGCGGATGACGGCGGTGGACGTCTGACGGGTGATCGTCACCTCCGCCGCGGAGAGATCGCGCACACAGGAAACAGCGGTCAACAGCAGGCAGGCCAGAAGTGTTCGCATCGGGGGGTTCCTGTGCTGGAGTACCGGGGACGGCCAGCCGGAGCCGCGCTCAATCCCCATGCAATTGTCGCAGACGCGTGGATGTCCGCAGCATCCATTGGATGCGTTCAAACTCGTTCAACCACTCCTGGACGACCTGCTCGGCGAGCGACCCGCCGATGGGCAGTCCGGTGGAGCAGGCGGAGCCGTCCAGACGGCTCACCATGTCGCGATATTTGGCCAGGGTCCGGTCGCCGTAACGGCCGCAGATATGGCCGTCCTCGCTGAGGAACACCAGTGTCGGCACGCGGGCCCCGCCGCAGGTGGGGAACATCTGCATCAGGTCGGCGTCGGCGTCACGATCGAAGTAACGGACGTCGATCCAGTCGCAGACGGACGCAAAGTGATCGAAGATCGGGCACTGCTGGATGCAGTCCCCGCACCACGCCCCGGCCAGTACCAGCACCGGCATCCGGCGGGTGAATTGCAGCAACAGTTCGCGCTGACCGGTGGTGAGATGCACGGCAGCGTGAACGTCGTCCCACCGCCGGCGCTGTTCCGGAGTCGCGTAGCGGTCCAGAAACGCGGTGTACGTCAGTCCGGAGTGATGGCGGGCGAGCAGGTCCATGGATGGCGAAGGCGGCAAGACAACCGCAGTGTTGCGATTGTGCCGCGTCGGCCGCGCCCTGTCAAAGCCCCGCAACTCGAGGCGGCGACAAGGCGACAAGGATGCTGCGTCAGGATCGCCCCCCGGGGGAGGACGGCGCCGGATCGCACCAGCGGGCGGGGCTCCCGGAAACATCGCAACCACAAGGATCGGACTCTACAATCACATCACAATCACCTCGTCCCCGGCAGATCCGCGGAGAGAACCCCGCTGTCAGGAGGTCGGTTCATGGCTGCGACGCGCGAGTTCAAGATGATTCCCGACAACGACGAACTGGCGTCGATCGAACGGGACCTGCGGTTTTACCCCGCGGCAACGACCCACCCCCGCAAGCTCACCCTCCAACAGGTGGAAGCGTACAACCGCGACGGCTACATCGCCCCGCTGGACATCTATTCCCCCGCGGAGATCGCGGAGATTCGCGACTACTTCGACCGTCTGCTGGCCCGGGTGCTGGCGGCCGGAGGGGACAGCTACTCCATCAGCAGCGCCCACCTCAAGTACGGACGGGTGTACGACATCCTGACCGACCGGCGGATCGTCGAGTACGTTCGGGACCTATTGGGGGAGAACGTCGTCGCCTGGGGATCTCACTTCTTCTGCAAGCTGCCGCACGACGGCAAAAACGTCGCCTGGCATCAGGACGCCAGTTATTGGCCGCTGACTCCCACCAAGGCCGTCACCGTCTGGCTGGCAATCGACGATGCCGACTGCGAGAACGCCTGTATGAGATTCATCCGCGGGTCGCACCACTTTGGTCACCTGACGTACCGTCCCAGCGACAGCAGCGAACACAACGTCCTCAATCAGACGATCGAGAACCCCGAGCAATACGGCGAACCGGTCGACGATGTGCTCCGGGCCGGACAGGCGTCGATCCATTCGGACCTGCTGCTGCACGGGTCGGAGGCGAACCATTCGGATCGCCGCCGCTGCGGCCTGACGCTCCGTTACGCCGCCGCCGACGTCCGCGCCCATCTGGGATGGAACGCCAAAGGGGTGGTTGTCAGCGGCGTCGATCCCGACGGCCACTGGGGGAACCCGCCGCGGCCCGAACAGGACTGACGACCCCGCAGCGGCGTCCGGCCGACTTTCTTCCCCGCAGCCATTGACAAATGGCAAATCCGCGGTACTCCATCCCCATTCGCACCATTCCTGACTCTGGAGGGAGCCTCGACCGATGCCCGTGCAGCAACAAGCGGTGGAGCACGTTCTCGTTGTCCCCACGAGTCTGTTCCACGAGGTGGGTTGGTTCCAGGGGTTTCAGCCGCACGCGGAACCGTACCTGCACACCCTGCTGGATCCGGCCTACACGAGCTATCGCCCGCGGGACGAGGTGGAGGAGGACCCGAGCTTCAAGCAGCTCATCCCGTATTGCATTTTTCGCTGCGGGGGGGAGGTGTTTCACTATCGGCGGGGGAAGCTGCAGGGGGAGGGGCGTCTGCACAGCAAACGGTCGATCGGCGTGGGAGGGCATATTTCCAGTCTGGACGCGAACGGCGGCGGCTGCGTCTATCGCGAAGGGATGCAGCGGGAGATCGCGGAGGAAGTGTTTGTGGAGACGGCCTTCCGCGAGCGCTGCATCGGCCTGATCAACGACGACGAGACCGACGTCGGCCGGGTGCACCTGGGGCTGGTGCACATTTTTGATCTGGATGCGCCCAAAGTTCGCCCCCGGGAAGAGTCGATATTGGAGTCAGGGTTTGCCCAACCGTCAGAACTGGTCCGAGACCTGGCCGCCTTCGAGACCTGGTCGCAGATCTGCCTGAAGCATCTCGCGGAGCGGCGGGAATAAGGGAGCGGTTACACCGACCGCCCGCGCGCCAGGGACCGGCGCGCCATCGACAAAGGAGTGTCTCCCCATGAAGCTTGGAATTCGTCGCTGGGTGCTGCTGGGATTGTGGGCCGCACTCGCCTGCGGACTCGCCAGCACCGCGGACGCCCAATCCGCCCCGCCCGGCCGCGTCACTGAGGAACAGCTCGGGCAGCTCATCACCGCGCTCGATCTGAAGCCCAACAAAATCCAGCAGCGGTACGACTTCGCGTTTAACGCCAAGCTCGACGAGCAGGAATGGCAGCTCTCCATGTCCGCCGTCCTCAGCCAGGACGGCGAATGGGTCTGGGTGATGGCATGGCTGGATGAACTCCCCACCACGTCAGCCGACGTGCCGCGGACGGCTCTGCTGCGGCTGCTGGCCGAGAACGACCGACTGGGGAACGGCAAGTTCTTCGCCTTCATTCCGGCCAACCGCCGCTTTGTGCTGCAAGTCTCCTTCCCCAACGAGGACATGACCAGCGCCAAACTGCAAGAGGTCATCCGGGATCTGGGGACGACGGTCATTGAGACGTATCCGCAGTGGTCGGTGGCGAACTGGAAACAGACCGCCGCCGCGGAAGCCACGGCCGCCACGGGAGGCGCCGTGCCCCCCGCGCCCGGCGGCTCCGCCGCCCCGGCCACCACCGGCGCCGTCGGCCCGGCGCCGGCCATCAACCGCTAAGGCAATTCAGCGCCCGGACGCCCGCCGACCGCGGGCGAGACCTCCGGGCCCTTCGGTCAAGTCGCGGAAGCGCTCCGCGGCCGCCGCATCAGGAGGGGGGACCAGCCGCGTCCCGGTTTGACCGGTGACGCGGCTGTCATTTTCTCTCCCCGGGCAGCGCCGCTCGCCGTCGGGGGTCTTGCCGCGGCATCAGGCGATACCCGACCATCACCGCCGCGGCGGCGATCAGCACTGCCAGCGCCACGGCGAGCCGGGGGTTGGTCTCCAGTGCCAGTGCCAGGGCGGCGGCAACGCCGGTCGCCGCCAAGGCCGCCAGTCCCCACCGGCTCCGCCAGGCCATCAACAGCTCCAGGAACATCAACGCCAGCACAATCGCCAACAGCATCCCGGCCAGGCTTCCGGTCGCACGCTCCGAAGGAAACGCCAACTCGGGACTGAGCCATTCCGTCTGATAGGTGAAGCGCGTTCGCGGCAAGAGTTGCGCCGTCAGTTCCGCCTCCGTCAGCCGCGCCGGCGGACTCTCTTCCGGATCGATGTTGAAGGCCAGCGACTCGCTCGAATTGCGGGGCGGTCCGTACTCCAGACGGTAAAAGCCCGGTTCCGTCGTCTCTGCCAGGACCACGCGGCAGGTGCGATCGTCGCACCGCACCGGGAGCGACCGCCGTTCCCCCCCCGGCAACGTCAGCGATGCTTCCACGTCGAACTCCGCCGGGGAGAGTTCCCGCTCCACGCGGCTTCCCACGGTCAGCTCCCCCGGCGCCAGCCGTCCCGTCGACGCAAACAACACCAGTTCATGCACCAGCGGGAGAAAGCTGGGCCACACCGCCCAGCTCCCCCAATGGTCGTCCGCCGACGTCAAGACCATCAGCACCCGTCCCAGCCCCACGCGGCGTTCGAGAATCGCCGGATCGCCATTGGAGAAGCGGGCCACGAGGCGGACTCCCGCCGCGTCGTCCGGCCGGCACTGCACATACCGCCGCACCAGAGTCGTCCCCAGTCCTCCCTCGGGATTTCCCGCAAACGGCTGGAGGATGGGATGCACCGGTTCCGGCGCTTCCAGAGTCACGAACGGGGGCTCCGCGTCGGCCAGTTCGCGGACCTCTGCGAGCCGCCCCGGCCAGAACTGTTCTCCCGCGCTGGTGGACCACGTGTTGTAGGCCGCGGGATCCACCTGATCTCCCATCGAGACGATCAGCCCTCCCCCTCGTTCAACGAATTCCACCAGCCGGCGTCGCTGGCTCTCCTCCAGGTGCGGCACGTCGCACAGCCAGACGCAATCGATTTCCTGGAGATTGATTTGCGGCAGGTCCGACTCCAGACAGACCACGGGGGTGAGGGAGAGGCGTCGGGGGACGTTCACATCAGAGGACAGCATCGGAGCGAGGGCCACGCGGAGAAAGTCGCTCGCCCCCGACATGGGCCGCAGGGCCGGACGTCCCTCCACCAGCAGCGTGCGCAGCGCGCCGCGGACCGGTACGGCGAGAAACCGCCGATTATCGATGGGGAGTTCATCCTCGAGGGCCAACCGGGCTTCGATCTCGCACGTCGGCCGATCGGGAACCTCGAACGTCAGGCGAATGGGACTCTCCCCTTCTCCTGGCGCCTCCCAGGGGGTGATCTCGGCCAGCCGCCCGTTGACGAACCATTCCACGCGCCCGGACGCCTGGCCGGTCCCGAAGTTCTTCACTCGTCCCTGCACTTCCAGCGGTTGTCCCGGCGCAACCAGCAGCCGGGACGGTTCCAAGGCCGTCACGGCGAGGTTTCCCAGGCTGCGACCGCCGACGTCGATGACCTTGAGCGCCGCCCGCCGCGCCAGGTCGCGCAGCAACCCCTGCAACCGGGCGCGCACGGCCGGCTCCGGCGGCAGCCAGTTGCTCCGCTGGAGATCGGTGACGATCACCACTTCCTTGGCTTCCGGTGCGGGGAGTTGCTGCACGAGGTCGGCGGCCGCCTGCAAGGCCGCCACGACGTCCCCCCGCTCCGAGGTCAGACCTCCGCGGTCCAGTTCGATCTGGACTTCCTCCGGATCGAAGGTCGCCTGACGAATCAGCACCCAAGGGGGGGTGGACGCGATCCGCACCAGGTGGAAAGCATCTCCCGGCCGCGCGGCATCCAGCAGCCGCCGCAACTCCTCCCGGGCTCGATCTCCGGCCCGCTGCCGGCCGTCGCTGCGCCCCATGCTGGCCGAGGCATCCACGACCAGGACGTAATGCACGGCAGAGCGGCCGCCGACCGCCCCGCTGCTGCGAAACAGCGGCTCTGCCAGAGCCAGCACCGCCAGTCCCACAATCAACGTCCGCACCATCAACAGCAACAGCGACTCCAGACGCATCTGCTGCGCGCGCCGCTCCAGGGCAGCGCGGAGAAACCGCATCGCCGCCCAGCTCTCGCGCCGGTATTGGCGACGCGAGAGGAGATGGATCAGCACCGGGACCGCACACAGTCCCAAGCCGAGCAGCATCCACGGACTGGCGAATTGCATGCCACAGGTGAGGAACGGAGGCCAACGCCGCCGGCGGGCGCGACGCGATCAGGGGAACACCAGTATCGTACTCGCCAGACCGGCCCTGCGGACATGCCACGACCCTGCCTCTCTCCCGACGCCCTTCCCACGGCTTGCGAACTGTTCACACAGGAGCCGGGAGCGCTCGGCGAGCGGTCCCGGCAGTCACGGCTGACCAGCCAGCCGGCGAACAGGGCTTCTGCCCCTTTCCGGTCCAGAGCGATCACCCTGTCTCCCGTGTTCCGTCCCCTTGCAGAAGCCCTGCCGTTCGGGAGACAATGGATTCTGTCCCGTCTCAAGCATCTGGTGAGGAATTCTCCGTGTCCGCACTCCGCACGTGGCTGGTCGGTCTGGTGATGCTGACGTTCTGCGGCTGCCCGGGAACAACCCAGCAGCCTCCCTCGGCCGCGCCCACTCCCGCGCCGCCAGCCGAACCCGTGGCGCCCGCGCCTCAGCCCGAGCCGCCTCCCCCCCCGGCGCCGCAACCGGCTCAGGAACATCCTTTGCAACGCGAGGCGAAATTCGTCGACCGCCGCGCCTTCCTCGAACAGCACCCCAACGCCACCGAAATCGCTAAGAATGTGATCAATGCCCAGGATCCCCTCTCGGCGGTGGCCCAGGGATACTTTGCGGCGGTCTCCACCGTCACGATTGCCGCGTATCAGCACGACCTCAAACTGTGGTACGAGCTCAACGGCCAACGCTGGCCGACATTCGCCGAATACAAGGACATCCTCTCCAAGCACGACATTCAGCTCAAAGGGCTCAAGCCGCGACAGGTCTACGCCTACGACGACCAGACCGGGCAGCTCTCCATCCTCGAGGTACCGGAAGGGGAATCGATCGATTGATGCCGACCTGCTGGCAGCTTGCGCGGTGTCGGGGGGACCTGACCCGGCGAACCGCCCTCGTCCTGATGCTCGGGCTGGCTGGGGGAGTCGGGGTCTTGCGGGCGGAAGAGGTTCCCTGGCTGATGGGCGCCCCCCTGGAACGGGCCTGGCAACAGCCGGTGAGCCTGTTTCGCGAAACGATGCCGCTGCGAGAACTGCTGGAGACGTTGGCGGCCGCGCAGCGGACCCCTTGCCTGCTGGATCGCCGCCTCGACCCCTCTTTGCCAGTGACCCTCAAGGTCACGCACACGCCGCTGCGGCAGGTGGTGGAGGAGATCGCCGAGCAGGTCGGAGCGGCCAGCGGTCGTCTGGGGGGGACAATGCTCATCGGACCCCGCGAGCCGCTCGATCGGTTGCTCACGGAAGCGGCGGCGCAACAGGAGCGGCTCAGGAAACTCGCCCACGTCGCCCCCCAGCGTCGGATGCAGCTTCTCGCGCCGCGGACCATCGCCTGGGAGGAACTCGACCGTCCCGTCGAGATTCTGGAGCGCGTGGCGCGCGGCTGGAATGTCACGATCGCCAACCCGGAGGATGTCCCGCACGACCTGTGGGCTGCCGGAACGGCGGTGAGCGTGGACGCGGTCGAGGCCCTCACGCTGGTGCTCGGGCAGTTTGAACTCTCCTTCGACTGGCGTGAGGGAGGGGCGCGCGTCGAGATCGTTCCGGCGCCCGAACGGCCGACGGTCGTCAAGCCGCACCGGCCGCGAGGAATCTCCCTCGGGGAGGCAGAGGCCCGCATCCAGCGAGAGTACCCGGAACTGACGACGGTCCGCCGCGGAACGGTCCTGGAGGTGCAAGCCAGCATCCTGCAACACGAAGCCCTTGCCCGATTGGTGGGAGAAGCGGAGGCCGTCTCGAAACCGACCGATCCGGTCCCCCTCAACCGCCGGCGTTTTCCCCAGGTCCGCATCGTCCGCAAGCCTCTGGGAGCGGTGCTGGAGGCCCTGCGGCAACAAGGAATTGAGATCGTCTACGACGCCGAAATGCTGCGGGCCGGCGGGGTCGATCTGGAGACCTTGGTGACGGTGGAGCTCCAGCAGGCCACCGTCGAGGACCTGTTCGCGGCATTATGCACGCCGCACGGCTTGCGGTACGAAATCGACGAGACGACGGTTCGTCTGGCCCCGGCGCGGCCGCGCGAGCAGGATCGATAAGGGCCACCACTCCCCCGCCCCGGCGCCGGGAGCGCCTCTGGCGAGCGTCGCCGGTCGCTCCGGGACGCTGACCGCCGCAAAACACTCCGGTCAGCCTCCCGCGGCTTGTGATGTCACCACAGGGACAAACTGCTTGGCAGGAGCGTGCCGATCCGATATTCTACGGATCGAGCGTTGTTGATTGGTGCCGTCTGTTCGTCCGACGGACTCCCCGGGAGGAACGGGAATGTTGCGCATCCTCGGTTCACCGCGCCGCTTGTGCGACGGGCTGACGCGCCGCGACTGGCTGCAGATTGGGGGTTGGGGGGCAGCCGGACTGTCGCTGGCCTCTCTCGCCGAACCGTCCTCCGCGGCGGAGCGGCGTCCCGCTTCGGCCGGTTTCGGCCGCGCGAAGAACTGCATCATTCTGTTCCTGTACGGCTCCCCCAGCCAACTGGAGACGTTTGACGTCAAGCCGGAAGCGCCGCTCGAAGTGCGGGGGGAGTTCGGCGTGATTCCTTCTTCGCTGCCGGGTCTGGACGTCTGCGAGCTGCTGCCGCAGATGGCGCGGATCATGGACCGCACCACGGTGGTACGGTCGGTGACGCACCCGCATCCGATCCACGGGGTGGCCTATGCGATGACGGGTGTGCCGACGATCGACGTGGGGATGGAACTCAACCCGCGGGACGAACGACATCACCCGTATTTTGGCTGCTGCGTGGAGGCCATCGACCGTCGCGAGGGGCGCGCCGTTCCGCCGGGAGGACTGGCCAACATCGCTCTCCCCTTCCCCTTCAGCAGCAAGCGTTCGGATCAACCCTTCCGGGCAGGACCGTACCCCGCTTATCTCGGCGGGAGTTACGCACCCGTCTGGACCGAGTTTGTGGGGGAGGGGACGAAGGTCATCCGCAAGGAACGGGCCGGGGGAGAGTTCTGGTTCGAGGGTCCCGAACCGTATCTCGGCTGCACTCCGGACAGTCATTTCCGTTTGGCATCCGTCGACCGCCTGGACGAGGTTTCGCTCGACCGTCTGAACCGTCGTCGCAGTCTGCTCGCCCAGTTCGACGACGTGCGGCGGGAGCTGGATCGCACTGCGGCGGGGACGGCCCTCTCCCGGCAGCAGGAGCTGGCCTGGTCGGTCCTGTCCTCTCCGCAGGTCCGCGAGGCGTTGGACGTCCGCCGCGAAGACCCCAAACTTCGGGAGCGATACGGTCTGACGCTCTTTGGGCAGTCGTGCCTGGCGGCCCGTCGGCTGGTGGAGGCCGGCACCCGGATTGTGTCGGTCTTCTGGGACGAATATGGACTGGCCGGCGATGCCTGGGACACGCATTTCGATCACTTCGCCCGGATGAAGGAGCAGCTCTGCCCCGGTCTGGATCAGGCGATGTACGGCCTGGTGACCGATCTGGAGGAGCGGGGCCTGCTCGATGAGACACTGGTGGTGCTCATCAGCGAACATGGCCGGACGCCGCGGATCAACCAGGCCGCCGGCGGCGGACGCGACCACTGGTCCCGCGCCTATTCGACGCTGTTCGTGGGGGGAGGCACCCCCCGCGGCGCCGTGATCGGCCAGACCGACGCCATTGCCGGCGACGTGGTGGAGCGGCCGATTTCGCCGAAATCGCTCCTCGCCACCATGTACCATCTGCTGGGGATCGATCCCCATACGCAGCTTCCGGACGCGACCGGTCAGCCGGTCCCGCTGGTCCCCGAAGGGGCCGAGGTCATTCCGGAACTGATCGCCTGATTCCGCCCCGTCCGCCCGCGCCCCGCTCCGGGAGCCGGGGAGTGGCAACTCCCGCCGGTGTGCCACGTTGCGCGCTTGGCGGCGCCGGCTTGTCCGAATGTAACGGAAACTCACTCTAGAGCGATCTTAACATCAGCCGATGATAGGAATGGTCTGATTGGCGGCCGCCGGTCCGAGCGCGAACTGGCTGGCTGTCGGGCGTTGGCTAGGGAGGGCCATCATGCGACCGCGGTTGAGACTGTTCACCGGCGACGATAACGCGGCCACGGCCGTCGCCACACCGCAGGTGTCCATGAAATTCGGCGAACTCTTCGAGATTGTCGCCGAGGCGTCGCGATTCCGGCGGACCTGGCTGCGCGACTTCGAGGAAGACGAAGTCCGCGTCCCCGTTGATCTGTACGAAGTCCTCTCGGCCTATTCGTCGCTGCGTCCGGGGGCCTGACGGATCGCCTTCCGCCCCTGCCGGAAGAGTGTGGCGAGGTTCTCCCGGCCGACGAGTCGGGAGCCTGCCTGGCCCAGACCCCGGGGCACACCGCCTCCGCTCCCTGCACGACCGGCCCCGGGCGGCCGACGTCCACCTCCTCCGGCAATCGCGGGAGTTTCAGCGAAACCCGCCGCGCAGCACGCAATCCGGTTGCGCTCAGATTGTGGAATGTCGATCTTTTCTCTAAATGACCGCGCGGGACTCCGGGGCGATCTCGCGGACGGCGCCTGGAGGCGACGACCATGCAGCACGGAACGTCCCGCCATCCGGCGTGCCTGATCATCGAGCTGCCCCGCTCCCGACCCTGTCGTCCTTGAGATTCTCACGGCCCGGCGATTCTGAATGCAGTCTCGATCCTCCTCCGGGATGATTCGCTGCGCGGTCCTGATGGGACTGGCGGGGCTGACCGGCTGCGCTCAGGCGGTGACGGTGCGGCGCTGGCAGCCGGCCGCCATCGACGTGGCGGGGCTGCATCGGATTGCGGTTGTGGACTTTCAGGGGGAGCACGGGCCGGAGGTGGCCGCGGCGCTGCGCACCCGCTTGATGGACAACCGCTTTTACGCGCTCGTGGATCCCGTCGAGATCGCTCCCGTGCAACATGCGGTCTGTTCCCAGACCGCCACCTGTGAACAGTGGTTGTGCCGCGCTCGGGAACGCGGCATCGACGGCGTGATTCTGGGCGAGGTCCGGGAATACCGTTGCGAAGACGAGGTGGTGACGCACGGCGAGCGAGCGTCGGAGAACGATCCTCCCGCCGACGAGTCGGAGCGCGGTCGATGGTCGTTCGGTCGCGGTGCGGAAGAGACCTTGAGCCGTCAGGCCTCCGTCGTCGTCGCCTTCCGGTTCGTGGACGCCCAGACGGGGGAAGTCCGGGCGGCGCACGAGGCGTCACGCCGCTCTCACGGGGAGCACGCGGCCGCAGGGGAGCCGCTCCCCTCGCGCGACGGAGTGCTTCAGCAACTCACGCAGGAGTGTCTGGACGAGTTTCTGGAACTGCTCACGCCGCATCTGGTGGAGAGTCAATTGCTCCTGGCGCGCGGCAAGTGGTACAGCCGCGGCGCGGCCGCCGTGCGGGAGGGAAATCGCCTGGCGCTGCGGGGGGACTGGGACGCGGCCCGGGATCGCTGGCAGGCGGCCGTCGCGCAGCATGGCGACTGTGATGCCGCTCTGTACAACCTGGCGGTGGATGCGACGCGGCGGTTGCAGTACGGAGAGGCGGAGGAACTGGCGATGCGGGCGATTCGGACCCGGCACACCGACCTTTACGCTCAGGGCCTGGAGCAAATCCGCCGCTACCGCACCGGCTACGAAGCCGTGGAACAGCAGCGCAGTCAGCGGATCTTGCAGGCCTCCGCTCTGCAGTAGCCGAATCCCGGAGCGTCGTCCGCAGCCCGCCTGGTGACGCTTCACGACCAACCCTCCCGGTTGGCACATTCGACGCGGCTGTCGCAGCCGGCCTCCCAGGTTTGGGGACTTCGTCCCTGTTGGCTTGGCCCGTCCGCCCGCGCTGGTCCGCGGGATTTAGACTCCCGGCAGGGATCGCCCTCCGTTGGGGATCGCGCGCCGATCCGGCCGGCCAATCGCTCCCTGAGAGTGGCGGACACACCCCGGTCCGACCAGCCCTCCTGGCGGTTGTTCGCCGGTGCTGAAGAAGAAGGAGTAGGCCCCACATGGCCTCCACCCTGAAGGTGACAGAAACCGCCCAGCCGACGCCCCTCGCGGTTTTAGCGGAAGCCGCTGTGACAGACGCCGTCGCGTCGGCGGACGCGGGGCCGCGGAACCTCCCCCACGCGGCTGGCGATGAACGATCGATCCTGCTGACCTCTCCCGAATCGCTGTGCGACTGGGAGCAGGACTGGCGGCAACTCGGAGACGCCTGCGGCGGGGTCATTAAACAGTACGACTGGGTTGCGGCCTGCGCCGAGGTGCTCCCGCGCTCCGGACCGCTGCGGATCACCGCGCACCTGCGGGGAGGCCATCTCGTGGCGGCCGCGGGTCTGGTGGTGCAGCGCGAGCGGGGCGTCCCCCGGCGGGTCCACCTGGGGATGGCGGAATTCGGGGAGCCGACCGGCCTGGCGGCCCGGGATGCCGCGGCGCTCAACGCTCTCGCCCGGGACCTGGCGCGAGACCCGTTGCCGCTGGTCTGCGGGCGCATCAGACTCGACACACCGGACGTGGCGGCGTTGCAGCGGGCTTACGCCGGACGGGGCCTTGTGGTGGTCAGACCCCAGCTCCCCGCACCGTTCATCACCCTCGATGATTCGTGGAAGTCGCCGGAAAGCCGCCTCAATTCCGGTCGGCGGTCCGACCTGCGTCGCGCTCGCCGCCGCGCCGAGGAACTGGGGCGAGTGGAATGCCGGTTGCTAACGCCCTCGCCGGAGGAGGTGGACTCTCTCCTGGCTGAGGCGATGCGTGTGGAACAAGCCTCGTGGAAGGGGGAGAGCGGCACAGCCCTGGCCAGCGACGCGGTGGGCGGGGACTTTTTCCGGCGTCTGGCACAGCGGGCCTCTCGTCACGGCGCCCTCCGCGTGGCGCTGTTGTTGATCGGCGATCGGGCCGTCGCCATGCAAATCGCCCTGGTCCACGGGGGGCGGTACTGGTTGTTCAAGATCGGCTACGACCCTGAGTTCGCACGGTGTTCTCCGGGAATGCTGCTGCTGCGGGAGACCATCGCCGCCGCCGCTCAGGAAGGGTTGGCCAGCTACGAATTCCTCGGCCGCGATGAACCTTGGATTCGCGCCTGGACGAGCGAACGACACGAATGCGTCTGCCTGCGGGCCTATCCCTGGACGCCGGCGGGAATGGCAGCCCTGATGGTGGATGGTTCGCATCATGCCACCTGTGTGTTGGGAGGCCGCGTGTGGAGCGCCGGCCAGGAGGGACGCCGCGCGGCGGGCAGGGTGCTGCGCGCCGTCGTCCGGCGTGCGGCCGGACAATACATCGCCGGCGATCAGCTCGCCGACGCCCAACGCGTCCGGGAGACCCTCGCGCGGCGGGGGTTGGCGGCCACCATCGGCTATTGGGACGCCGACGGTGAGCATCCCCGCCAGGTGGCGGATCAGTACCTTGCCGGGCTGGACCTGCTCCCGGGGCTGTCGGGAGAGGATTACCTGTCGATCAAGTTGCCTTCGCTGGGAGAGGAGGGTCGGCTCCTCGACGAAGTGGTGCATCGGGCGGTGGAGCGGGGCGGCCGACTGCATTTTGACGCCCTGGCCCCCGATCAGGCAGACCAGACGCGCGCGGTCGTCGAAGCGCTGCAATCCCGCTACCCTGCAGCCCGATTGAGTTTCACCCTGCCCGGCCGCTGGCGGCGAAGCGTGGCGGATGCTGACTGGGTGGTGGACCGGAAACTGCCGGTGCGGGTGGTCAAGGGACAATGGGAAGACCCCGCCGATCCGCACCGCGATCTGCGTCAGGGGTATCTGGAGGTGATCGACCGGCTTGCCGGCCGGGCGGTCCACGTCAGCGTGGCGACGCACGACGTCCCACTGGCGGCGGAGGCGCTCAGGCGGCTGCGGGAGGCCGGGACCCCCTGTGATCTGGAACTGCTCTACGGACTGCCGATGCGGGCGTCGCTGCGTCAGGCCCGGCGGTTGCAAGTCCCTGTGCGGGTTTACATTCCGTACGGCGCAGCCTACTTGCCCTATGCCGTCTCGCGGCTGCGGAAGAACCCCGCGATCGCGATGTGGTTGGTCAAGGATTTCATCACCGGACTGGCGTGCGGCACCTGACCGCAGGCGGACCGGCGCTGATCGATGGTTCCCCCGGCGGGGGAGCATTGGGCACAGTCCCCATGGAACTCAGTGCTCAGATGACTCACTGAAGAGAGCGGGGGCGTCAGCTCCCGACGGGGCGCTGCTGGCAGTCGCCATCGGGGGCCTGACCGTCCGCCGCTCGCCCGACAGTGGCGGCCCGGGCCGAGGCTCAATCACGCCTCCACGCGGGGATTCAGAAACTCCTCCAGCCGGTTGAGGCCCGCTTCCAGGGTCGGCAGGTCGGTGGCGAAGGAGAGCCGCACGTAACCGGGAGCACCGAAGGCGTCCCCGCTGACCAGGGCGACGTGTGCCTGTTCCAGGAGTTGCGTGCAGAAATCGGTGGAGTTCGCCACGGTTGTTCCGGCCGTTCCCAGTGGGCGTCCCCAGTAGGCGCTGACGTCGAAGAAGGCGTAGAACGCACCGCCCGGGTCGGAGAGTTTCAGGTGGGGGATGGCGCGCAGCCGGCCGAGAACGTAATCCCGCCGCTGCTGGAACTCGGCACGCATCCGGGAGACGCACTCCTGAGGGCCGTTGAGCGCCGCCACGGAGGCGGCCTGGCTGATGCTCGAGGGGTTCGAAGTCTGCTGGCTTTGCAGGTTGCCGATGGCCTTGGCGACCTCGACGGGGGAGATGCTCCAGCCGATCCGCCAGCCCGTCATCGCGTACGCCTTGCTGACGCCGCTGACGAGGACCGTGCGGCTGCGGACCTCCTCCCCCAACGTGGCGAAGCACCGGAACTCATGCCCGGCGTAGACGAGCTTTTCATAGATTTCGTCCGACAGGACCGAAACGTTCTTCTCGACGCAGACGCGCGCCAGTCCCTCGAGGATCGGGACCGGGTAGGCCGCCCCGGTGGGATTGCAGGGATTGTTGAGCATCAACAGCCGCGTCCGGGGGGTGATGGCGCTGGCGAATTGTTCGGGAGTCAGGCAGAACCCGCTCGCGGGAGTAGTGGGGACGATCACCGGCGTGGCTCCCGTCAACTCGACCAGGGCGCTGTAACTGACCCAGTACGGGGCGGGGATGATGACTTCATCTCCCGGACCGCACAGAGCGGTCAGCACGTTGTGAATCGCGTGCTTGGCCCCATTGGAGACGACGATCTGCGCCGGATCGACGTGGAGACCGTAGTCCCGGGCATAGGCCCGGCAAATCGCCTGCTTGAGCTCCGGTGTCCCGCTGGCGGGGGTGTACTTGGTCTGGCCGGCGGCCATGGCCGCGGTGGCGGAGTCGCAAATGTGCTGCGGCGTCACAAAGTCCGGCTCCCCCAGGGTGAAGTCGTAGACGGTGATTCCACGGGAGCGCAACTCCTTGGCCTTGGCGGCGGCGGCCATGGTCTCAGAGGGCTTGAGCTTTTGAACAGCGGAGGACAGGCGCATGAAAATCTAAGGGTTGGAAGGGCGGCGAGCCACGACGGCAGGAGACCGCGACGCCGAATCGGTTCGGCGGCGTCGTCGCACTGGGGGGGGAGAATATCGCGCACCACCGCGGGAATGAAGTTCCCCACACCCGGGAATCACGGCTTCGCCGTTGTTCCGGTTAGGTAAACATGAATTCCGGGCGGAGCAGGCGTTTGACGAGGACAGTGGGGTGAAACAAGTTCTGCCGCAGGGCGGCGGCGATGGTGGCGGCAGCGGCGCGTCTGGCCACGGCGAGGGCGAAGTTCCGCACGTGCGAGAGGTTCAGGCCCGCATGGCCGGTCCGCAACCGGCAGCGGTCTTCCCCCAGCGTCACGTCGCGGACGTCGAAGCAAGAGTTCTCGATCCGCCAGTGGTCCCGCCACAGCCGGAGCAGTTGGGCGGCGGTCAGACGTCCGGGGGGGAGGCTGGTGATCGCGTAGGCCACGGTGCGCGTCACCACCCCGCGGCGGATCACCACCCGCTCCAGCCGCAACACCTGCTGGAGGCCCGGCCAGCCCCGCAGACCCAGCCCCTGCACGGTCGAGACGGTGAGCGTGCGGCGTTCGATCCGTCCATGCCCCTTCGAGACCGACTCAGCCCGCCGTCGCCGGGCTTGACGCTGCTTCAGTCGGTAGGGGGGAAAAGCCTTTCGAGTCTCGAAAGGCGCTCTGGACATCCTTCAGCAACCGGGGCTGGTTCTCTTTAACCACCAGCAGGTAGTCGCCGCCGCTGTCCAGAATCTGCTGACAGACCTCCTGCTGGCAGAAGGCCGCGTCCCCCAGCACGAGCTTCCCCTCCAGCAGCAGCCCCCGGAAGACTTCCACGGCAGTCTTGGCCTCGTTGGTGTTGCCGGTGAGCTGCTGCCGCAGCACGCAGCCGGACTGATGATCCCAGACGTTCACCGCATGCAGCGCCGCGGCGTGCGGGCCGAGCGTCCCGCACAGCTGCTTGCCGTCCACCGAGAGGGATTCGGGCTCCTCCCCAGCGGTGCGGACCGGGAGCACCACCCCCAGCCAGTCCACCAGCACGCGCTCCAGCGCCTGCGGGTCCACCTTGGCCAGCAGTCCGCGGAAGGTCGTCTCCGAGGCGGGAATCCGCTGGAACCCCGGCAGATGCCAGAACTTCGGCGGCTGCGCGTGCAGCCACTGCACAATCGCGGACAGATGCGTCAGTCCGCACCACACACCACAGAGGACCGCCGCCAGCATGGCGGACGCTTGATGACGCTGTCCCTGTCGTCCCCGAGGATCGGGCACCTGCTGGAGCACCTCCAGCAGTCCCCTCGCAGGACCGTTCGACAGGTAGCACACTCCGTTGAGTGGAATGGAGAAACGCGTGGACTCCTTCCGCGACCGACGACCACACGCCGGTGCTCCCCATCGTACGCCGGCAGTCAAGAGCCACACACACCGCCCAGCTTGCCCAACCCGAACCAC
>JBBIJW010000034.1:0-36189 GCA_037445755.1 Planctomycetaceae bacterium
GCAGCCCGGTGCAGGTCAGCAGCCCGGTGCAGGTCAGCAGCCCGGTGCAGGTCAGCAGCCCGGAGCGGGTCAACAACCCGGAGCGGGTCAGCAGCCCGGAGCGGGTCAGCAGCCCGGAGCGGGTCAGCAGCCCGGTGCGGGTCAGCAGCCCGGTGCAGGTCAGCAGCCCGGTGCAGGTCAGCAGCCCGGAGCAGGTCAGCAGCCCGGAGCAGGTCAGCAGCCCGGAGCGGGTCAGCAGCCCGGAGCGGGTCAGCAGCCCGGTGCAGGTCAACAGCCCGGTGCGGGTCAGCAGCCCGGTGCAGGTCAGCAGCCCGGTGCGGGAAGCACCTCCTCGGGCGGCGGTGGAACTCCGGCTGGATCGTCGGAGGGCGGGCATCAGCCGGGAGGTCCCTGGCGCGGCGACGGCGCGGGTCCCAGTGGATATGTGGCGGGTGATGAGCGGAACCTGGAAGACCAACGGCGCGCGGCGTCACTCGTCCTCAAGCAGCTCCGGGAGCAACTGGAGCGCGGGGCGATCGATGAGGACTTCAAGCGTCAACTCGGCGTGACGGAGGAGGACTTGCGTCGTTTCGCGGAACGCCTGGAGCAGCGACTCTCGGAAACAGGCGCCGTCGAAACTCCCGAAGAGCGCGACCGCCGACTCCAGTTCGAAGAGATGCTGCGGGGTCTCGAATATGAGTCCCGCGGCGCGCGGCGAGACGCCGAGGCGGGTCCCCGCCGCGCGACCCAGGGAGCCGCCGGCCTGCGGCGTGAAACCCCGCCGGAGTACCGCGATCAGGAACGGGCCTATCGCGAGAAGCTGACCGGCGGCCGGTAGGCCGAAGGCCGGTTGGGCCCCGATGCAACCCGCATCTCCGCCGCTCTGCCGGCCAGAAGAGGCGTTCCATGCCGTGCGGAGCACCTGCGATTGCGGGTGGTCGGGGAGCGATTCCATACAATCGGGGGAGCAGAGTTCCCTTCCCTCCCCCTTTCTACCCCAGGCTTCCCTCATGCCGGGACTGTTTGATCGCCAGGAAGAACAACATGCCGAGGAGGTCCGGCCGCTCGCCTCGCGGATGCGGCCGCGCTCTCTGGAAGAATTCGTCGGCCAGCGGCACTTTCTGGGGGAAGGAAAGCTCCTCCGACGCATGTTGACCGCCGGGAGGCTTCAGTCGTTGATCTTCTTCGGTCCGCCGGGGACCGGCAAAACGACGCTGGCCCGCCTGATCGCCGATCACATTGAGGCGCGGTTCCTCCAGCTCAATGCGGCCTCCGCGGGGGTGAAGGAACTGCGCGACATCCTCGGAGAGGCGCGGGAGCGTCTCAAGCGGGGAGAGCGGACCGTGCTGTTCGTCGATGAGCTGCACCATTTCAATCGCACCCAGCAGGACGTGCTGCTTCCGGACGTGGAAGAAGGGGTCGTGACGCTCATCGGCGCGACGACGGCCAACCCGTTTTTCTCGCTGGTCTCGGCGCTGGTCAGCCGCAGTCAGGTGTTCGAGTTTCAGCCGCTGGAGCGGTCGGAGATACGCGGCCTGCTGGATCGCGCGCTGGCCGATTGCGAACGAGGGCTGGGGACCCTGGAGATCGAGGCGACGGACGAGGCCCTGGATTTCCTCGCCGAGGTGAGCGACGGTGACGCCCGGCGGGCGCTGACGGCTTTGGAGATCGGCGCCCGTTCACTCCCGGTCGGGGGCCGGTTCGACCTGGCCGCGGCCCAGGAATCGATCCAGAAGAAAGCCATCCTCTACGATGCCGCAGGAGATCAGCACTACGACGTCATCAGCGCCTTCATCAAGAGCATTCGCGGGAGCGATCCGGACGCCGCCATCTACTGGCTGGCGCGGATGATTGAGGCAGGGGAAGACCCGCGGTTCATCGCCCGGCGGCTGGTGATCGCCGCCAGCGAGGACGTCGGTAATGCCGATCCGCACGCCCTGCCGCTTGCCAACGCCGCCGCTGAGGCGACGGATCGCGTGGGGCTGCCGGAGGCCCGGATCATCCTCGCCCAGGCGACGACGTACCTGGCCTGCGCCCCCAAGTCGAACGCCTCCTACGTCGCCATCGACGCGGCGCTGGAGGACGTCCGTCACCGCCGGTTGCTCCCGGTGCCGATGCATCTCCGCGACGCCCACTACCGGGGCGCCCAGCGCCTCGGTCATGGGGCGGGATACGCTTATGCACACGACGGCGAAGGGGGCTGGGTGGACCAGGACTACCTGGGGGTCGAAAAGACGTACTACCAGCCGACCGACCGGGGGATGGAAGCGGAGATGCAGCAACGCCTGGCCGAGCTCCGCGCCCGCCGGCAGCGCGACGGCTGACCGCTGGAGGCGTTCTCCTGTGGCGCGTCATGCCCCCGGTGCCCCTTCATGGCGGCGATTCAGTTGGCGTCCCACCACCAGCGGCCTTCGGGGAGTTCTCCCGCGCGGCTGTGACGGGCGACACCGTCGAGCCGCGGATTGACCTGGCGCAGTTCCGACTGCCGCAGCAGTCCCGCCAGGTCCCCCTTCACGCCGCCGGCCACCTGCACCACGACGTCCGTGCCGCGGAAGACGCGGTGATTGACCGCCGTCTCGACTTCCCGGGGAACCGGATAGCGTGCGGGGAGGTAGCCGCCGTCGGTCTGGAAGACACCTCGGTCCCAGCGGGCCGCCTGGTCGAGACCCTCGGTCTGGATCAACGCCGCGGCCAGTGCCAGATCGAACACCCCCTGCAAGTCGGCAAAGATCGGCTCGCGGTGGGCCAGATCGGCGTAGTGCTCGGTGAATTTTGCGGCGAAGAGGCGATTGGCCGGCTCGCTATCGCCGGTGTGGACCCGTTGTCCCTGCTGGTCGAGGAACTCATTCTCCGACAGGCACCGCACCGAAGAGCCTTGAATCTCAAAGGCGGTGCGGCTGTCGCTGTGCTGGACCTGGCGGCACTCGAGGGTTAGCCACCAGCGGAGGCCGTCGATGCGGCTGCTGGCCTGCTCAGGCTGCTGGGCCAGCAAGGTGAAGTAGTTGGGAATCTGCGAACCGGCGTCGAGCCGGCCGATGCCGATGAGCTTCATGCGGTAGTCGGCCTCAACGATGACGCGGGCGACGCGGGAATCGGGCGGGACGCCGTAGATGGTTACCTGCTGCAAGCCGAGCTTTTCCTGAAGCTGCCGGGCCCAGCGGGCCGCACCTCCCGCCGGCAACGGTCCCCGCGCCTGAGACTGCGCCACAAAGTCCCGCAGCGCCTGGAGATTCTCCGGCCGTGGATCGATCGAACAGCCGAAGACGTTCATCCCCTCCCGGGAGAAGGTTCGCAGCAGGGTCACGAGGTCGTCCAATTGCAGCGTCGGCCGTCCGCTCTCCAGGCCGACGGCCCGGCCGCGCTCGTCATACCGCCATCCTTCCGCCGGGCCGGCGATCACGACGTCTCCGGAGTCCGGATAGACGAAGACATACTCGACGCTCGTCAGACCGGCGAGTTGCCGCATCGACTCGACGACCGGTTTCCCGACGGCGAGTCGATCGGCGATGGCTCGTTCGAGACGTGTGAGGGAGACGACCCGCAATTCCGAGGCGCGGGCGAGGTCGTCATTCAGCGCCGCCGTGCGGGCCCGATCGCTGAGGGCCGCGAGGCGGCCGTCGCTCTCCCGCGCAGAGGCCAGCGCCAGCACGCCGCGGGGATCGACCCGCACGCCGCTGTCGAACTGCGACACCGTTCCTCCAGTCCCGTGGATATCGACCCAAGGGCCGTAGTCCTCATTTCCCGTCTCGTTCTGAATCAGGTCGATGAGCTGGGTGAAGTCGGCGCCAAAGCCTCCGGCCAGGGCCTGCTGCTCAGCGACGGCGGCACGGTCTTCGTCGCGCGCCCAGCCCGGCGGGAGCCGCTTGAGGGTGGCGCGGGCGGCGTGGAACTCGCCGGCCGCCACCTGGGCCTGGGCCACGAGGCGGAGGAGTGCGGCCTGTTCTTCCGGTGTGGCAGCGGAGACCGCGACGTCCAAAGCCGGTCCAAACTCTCCCGCCGCCAGATGGGCCTGAACGATTTCCTCCCGCGTGAGTTCCACAGCCGGCGCGTCAGCCTCGGCAACCACCGCCGCGGGCTGGGGTGCTGCGGCGATCACCGGTTGAGCAGCGGGAGTGGCCGCCGTCGTGGCTGGCGGGAGGGCCGCCGGGGCAGGCAGCGCGGCAACCGGCAGTTCCGGTGCGGCCTGGGGAGGGGACGAGGGGGAGAAGTACCAGACCGCCCCCAGCACCAGGCACAATCCCGCCACCCCCACGATCAGCGAGGAGGCGTTCCCACTCCGACCGGTTTGCCGCACTGTACCACGCATGACTCGTTCTCCTGGCCGCCGTGTTGTCCGGGAGCGGCGACTCCCGGGAATCTGCGATGGGCTGGGACGGGGAGGTCGCCCAAGGGGCAACCGACTCCTCCAATCGTCCGAGAAGGGGGCGACACTGCAACGGCCGCACCCTCCGCGCACGGGGGGGCATCTCCGTTAGGATCGTCCTGCGGCCGGGCGCCGTCAAGCAGATTCCCGCAATTCGTTCCTCCGGGGAGTGGCCCCGCGCCAGCCGTCGAAACAACGCGAAAACCCGCTAGAATGGCACGCACGGCGGTTACGGTCTGTAACGACTGTAACGCTCGTGTCTGCGGCGTCTCAACAGGGATTCCGCCGCCGGGGGGCTGGTTCCGCCACGGAGCCGGGTCTCCCCCTCCAGCCCCCAACCCGGCCCAATTCCTTGGCGGGAGCGGTCACTGCGTGCCTGAGCTTCCGGAAGTCGAAACGATGGTTCGCGGCATCCGTCCCCACGTGGAAAGAGGGCGGATCGTCGCTCTGCGCGCGGTTCCCTGCCGCTACCGACCTCTCACCATCTCCCCGCCGCTCCCCCAGATCGCCCGCCGCATCCGTGGAGAGCGGGTGGAGGCGGTCCGCCGCCTGGCTAAGCGGGTCGTGCTGCGGCTCTCCTCGGGGGAGGCCCTGGTGATCGAACCCCGCATGACGGGGCTCCTGCTGATCACCGATCCCCCCGATCGGGAGCACTTGCGGGTGGAGTGGGAACTGCGCCGCGGCCGGAGGACCGGGCGACTGTGGTTCTGGGACCGCCGCGGACTCGGGACGCTGCGGTTGCTCTCACCGTCCGAACTGCACGACCTCGAAGAGTGTCGCCTCGGGTGTGACCCCCTGGGATTGTCCGCAGAGCGATGGGAGGAACTGCTCTCCACCGTGCGTCGGCCGGTCAAAGTCGCCCTCCTCGATCAGTCGTTGATTGCCGGCATCGGAAACCTGTATGCCAGCGAGATTCTGCACGCGGCGGGAATTCACCCCGCTCACCGGACCGACCGTCTGACGCCCCCTCAGTTCATCCGCCTCCAGACAGCCGCGGAGACCGTCCTGCAAACCGCCATTGCCTACGAAGGCTCCACGCTCAGCGATGGCACGTACCGCAACGCCCTCAACCAGAATGGCGGGTACCAGAACGCTCATCGCGTCTACGATCGAGCGGGCCAGACCTGTCCCACCTGCCGCCGAGGCGTGATTCGTCGGATCGTTCAGGCGCAGCGGTCGACGTTCTATTGTCCGGTCTGTCAGCGGCCGCCGCGTCCTGGCGCGGCACATGTCGGGAGGGCCGGCGCATGAACGTGGCCATCGTGGGAGACGACCCCGCCCTGCTCGATTGGGCGGAGCGCATCCCTGCCTGCGGAGGACGCGTGACGGCCTTTCTGGTGGATGCGTGGCTGGAGCCCCGACTGCTGGCACGCGCTCCCGCCGCTCAGGGCGTGAGCGAGTGGCAGGAATTGGCCGTGATGGAACACTTATCCGCCGTGCTGGTGGGAGGAGCGTCCCTGGCGACGTCCACGGCTGCCGTGGCTCTGGCCAAGAGGGTGCCGCTGCTGGTTCTGCCCCAATCGCAACAGGGGGGGACCGAAATTGCTCTGCTCGACATGCACGCCGGCGCCGATCGCCCGCTGACGCCCGCCTTTCTGCACCGGTTTGATCCGGCGATCACGGAGTTGGCGGGCGGCATCGAGCAAGGTCGGGTGGGAGACGTGCGGATCGTCCGGATGGAACGGGTTCTGGTCCCTCCCCCTGACGCCGCCGGCCGGATACCGCATGCGCTGACATCGGAGACGTTCTTTCTGGACGTCGACCTCCTGCGGTTGATGGGGGGCGATTTTCAGCGCGTGACCGCCCTGCGGCTTGATACCGTGGGAGAGTCCTCCCGCCAAACAACCGTCGCTCTGGCCTCGGATGAGGGACCGGAGTCGGTCTGGTCCGCGACGGCAGGGACACAGGCGGGATGGAGGCTGACGGTGGAGGGGTCGCGCGGCACGGCCGTGATCGAGCAATGGGGAGAGGAACCGCCGCGGCTGACGATCAACGGCGCCGCCGCACCCGTCGCCACGGAACCCGCGATCGACTCCTGCCTGCGGACGTTTTTCGGCCGTTGTCGGGCGGGGCGCGATGCTCCCCGGCCGGCCGATGCACTCGCCCCCACCTGGGCCGACTGCACGCGCGCCTTCGCCCTGACGGCGGCGCTGGAGGAGTCGGTACGGCGACGCCGCACCGTCGTCCCGCGCCTGACCGGGAACTCGGAGCGCGATCAGTTCAAGTCGCAGATGACTGCGATCGGCTGCGGAGTCCTGTGCTGGGCGGTGGTGTGGGTCTGCGTGGGACTGCTCCTGGGGCAGATTCTCGATCCACGCGACAGCGTGGAGCGGCGCGCCGCGGCGGCGGGGACAATCCTCTGGCAGGAAGATTTTCTGGATGCCCGGACCCTGACCGACTCCGCCCGCGTGCGGCTGCGCGAACGCCTGGCGCAGGAAGGGTCTGAGGCCATCGTGTTGATTGAGTCGAGCGACGGTGCGTCCCCGGAGGATCACGCGGCAGCTCGGAGAGAGACTGTCGGGCAGGTCTGGGACGATCTCGCGCTGGGAGGGAGGCCGCCGCAGATCGAGATGCGTGTGTTGGCGGGGCGGGGGTTTCGGAACATGATGCTCCTCGTCTGGGGAATCGCCTTTGCTCCCTTGGCGATCTTCCTGATGGCCCAGGTGTTCCTCCTCATCGCTCGTGCATGATCGGCGCGACCATCGGCACGCCGTACACTTCGGTTCTGCACCGCCTCTGCCGGGAGAGACTTGCCTCATGATCCGTTCGGCCGTCACCATCAGTCTCGTCCGGGAAGCCCGCGGAGGACCGTTCGTCTACTGGGACGATCTGCCGGGGAGTCTGGACCGAGCCGCGGCTCTGGGGTTCGACGCCGTGGAACTCTTCGCGCCGGAAGCGTCCGTGGTGGACGTCCCGTGGCTGCGGCGGCGTCTGGCGGAAACGGGGTTGTCTCTGGCAGCCGTCGGCACCGGTGCCGGGTGGGTGATCCGGCGGCTCAGTCTCACGGCGCCGCAGGCCGAGACCCGGGCGCGGGCCGTCGAGTTCATCCGCTCGATCATCGACCTCGGCGCAGCATTCGGGGCCCCGGCGATCATCGGGTCGATGCAGGGGCGGTGGGGGGAGGAAGCGGACCGCGAGACCGCGCTGACGTGGCTGCGCGAGGGGCTGGAGACGCTCGCCTGCCATGCTGCTCGCCACGGCGTCCCGTTGCTGTATGAACCGCTCAACCGCTACGAGACCAACCTCTGCAATACGATCGAAGCCGGTGTCGCGCTGCTCGAGTCCCTCGCGACCGACAACGTGCGGTTGCTCGCCGACCTGTTCCACATGAATATCGAGGAGACCGATCCGGCCGCCGCGCTGCGTGCAGGGGGGCGGCACATCGGCCATCTCCACTTTGTCGACTCCAACCGTCGTCCGGCCGGCTGCGGACATCTCGATTTTGGTCCCATCGTGACGGCCTTGCGGGAGATCGGCTACAGCGGGTATGCCTCAGCGGAGGCATTGCCATGGCCGGACTCCGATGCGGCTGCACGGCAGACGATCGAGACGTTTCGCCGCGTTTTTGGGTAAGGTCCAGGCCGGGCTGAACGCTGCTCCCACCACCTCTACTCCCCGACGCCGCATGTCTCCTCTCCTGCAAACGCTCGTCCTCGGGACTGTGCTCAGCGGAGGTTTGCTGTCGGCCTCTGCCGCCACGGCGGAGGAGGCCGCCGCCCGGTTGACCCTGGCGCATTTCTCCGCCGACGTCACGATTCCACTGGGGCATCGTTGCATGGGAGTCCTGCCGACGAAATCGCGATCGATCGCGGATCCCCTCGAGGCGCACGGCTTCGTCCTGCGGGGGGCGGGAGCGCCGATCGTCTTTGTCGCCGTCGACTGGTGCGAAATCCGCAATGGAGCGTATGACCAATGGCGGGACCGTCTGGCGCAGGCCGCCGGCACAGTCCGGGAGCGCGTGCTGGTGACCGCGCTGCATCAGCACGATGCGCCGGTGGTCGATTCCGGCGCTGCGGCATTGCTGGCGGAAGTCGGCCTGTCCGGCGAGCTGTATGACGAAGCGTTCCACGCGCGGGTGCTGGAGCGAGTGGCGAAAGCATTGTTGGACAGCCTGTCCACCGCCGTGCCCGTCACGCATGTGGGGATGGGAGCGGCGCCCGTGCGCGAGATTGCGTCCAATCGCCGGGTGGTGCTGGCCGACGGTCGCGTCACCTTTCACCGCGGCAGCCGCAGCGCCGGCGATCCCGCGCTGAGCGCTGCTCCCGAGGGGGAGATCGACCCCCTGCTGCGGACCCTCTCCTTCTGGGATGGAGAGACGCCCCTGTTGGCGTTGAGCGTCTACGCCACGCATCCCATGAGCCGCTATGGCCAAGGAGTGGTGTCTGCCGATTTCGTGGGACTGGCACGGCGTCGGCGGGAAGCGGACCTCCCGCAGGTGCATCAGGTCTATGCCTCGGGATGCAGCGGCGACGTCACCGCCGGCAAGTACAACGACGGTTCCGACGCGGCCCGTGAAGGGCTGATCGCCCGCCTGCACGCAGGCATGGCGGCGGCCTGGGAAGCGACCCGCCGCGTTCCCCTCAGCGAAGTCCGCTTCCGCACCACTCCGCTGACACTCGAATTCTACGATCACCCCGAGCTTTCTCCGGAGCGGCTCCGAACACAACTGGCCGATCCGGGACTCCGCACCGAGGATCGCATCCTCGCCGCCCTGGGATTGTCGAGTCATCAGCGCGTTCAGGCCGGTCGGCCGATTGACTTCTGCTGCGTCGATTTCGGCCCGGCGAAATTGATCCTGTTTCCGGGAGAGACGTTCGTCGCCTACCAGCTTGCGGCACAGCGGATGGCTCCAGACGCTTTCGTGGTCTCGGTCGGATATGGCGAGTGCTGGCCGGGTTATCTCCCGACCGACGCCGCCTTCGCCGATGGTTTTCACGACAAGTGGTTGTGGGTTCCGCCGGGATCCGAACAACGGCTGCGGAGAGCGATGGAGGCGGTGCTCCAGCCACGGTGAACTCCCGCGGACAGGAAGACCTGCGGGGTTTCCACTCCTGCGAGCCGGGGGCGGCGGCCTTCGGAGTCTCCAACGATTCTCCCGAGGACCCCTGGAATCGACCGGGGGTGGCAATCCGTCCCCGTGACGGAACGCGTCTGGGAGCACCACAGAGGGTCCTGCATCCTGCCGGCAGAAATCTGGCCGCACACCAGACGGCGCCGCCCCACTCCGATATACTGCGCATGTTCGTTCCCCCCGCGCGGAGGGGGGCTGGCCGGCTCTGTTCGTGACGATGCTCTGTACCGTGCGGGATGTTCAGGCGCCCCAGTTCGAGCTGATCGTCGAACGGGAGTTGCACGGCATCCGGATCGACTCCTTTCTTGCCCGGCATTTCCGCAATTACACCCCTTGGCGGCTCAGTCGCATCGTGCGCGCCGGCGGCGTGACCATCGATGAATCGCCGATCGAGGAGACCCGCCGCGTGGTGCGGGGGGAACGGGTGCAGGTGCGGCTGCTGGAACCCCCCGACAAACTCTTGGCGCCGGAGCCGCGCGAACTCCCCCTCATCTACTCCGACCCCTGGATGATGGTGGTGGACAAGCCGGCTGGTCTCATTGCCCATCCCACGGGCGATTACCAGGCCGGTACGCTGGTCAACATTTGCCAATATCTGCTCGATCGACAGACGCCGCTGCCGGGACTGTTGCGTCCGGGGATCGTGCATCGACTGGACCGACAGACCAGCGGCTTGATGGTGGTGGCGACGAACCATCGCGCCCATGCCGAACTGACGGCCAGTTTTGAGGAGGGACGGGTCGTCAAACGGTATCTTGCTTTGGTGGAAGGCCGGGTCGAGTCGGAAGCAGGGGTGATCGACCTGCCGATCGGCCGCGCCCGCGCCGGACGCGGCGTGCTGATGTCCTGTCGCGCAGACGCCGTGGACCGCAAACGCGCGGTCACGCGGTATCGCGTCCTGGCCCGCTATCGCACTCACACGCTGGTCGAAGCCCGCCCTTTGACCGGCCGCAATCATCAGATCCGGGTCCACTTCGCCCAGCTCGGGCATCCCCTGGATGGCGACGAGTTCTACCTGGCCAAAGGGGCCCTGCGCAGCATCCGCTCTGCCATCCGCGCGGAACTCTCCGGGCTGGCGGACGAACTGGAAGGGATGCCCGGCCCGCCGCTGGAAGAAGTCGACGGACGGCATTTTCTCCATGCAGCGCAGCTCGAACTCCCTCACCCGATCACCGGCCAGTGGATGGTCTTTTCCTCTCCCTTGCCGGAGGACTTGCAGTCGCGACTGGAGCGGTTGGTCCCGGAATCATCGGTGCTGAGCTGACTGCCAGGAATCTCGCGGCGGAAACACTGGGAAGGGGAGCCTGCCGGGGGGCCGTCGAACCGCCCTGCCACGCGACGTACTCACACTCTTCAGGTCAGGGGCCTGGTCCCGAGTCCGCCGGGAAATCGGGCGCGGCCTTTGCTTCGCCGTGGCAGGGACAAGGTTCGCTGCGAGACGATTCGTTTCGTGGCACCGAGCGGTGGAGACGCTGCCAAAGCACTCCGGCTGCCACGCCGCCCCACGCCACCGCCACCACGGCGGCAAAAACTTTGGCCGTGCGGCTGGGTCGCTGAACAGCCATCTGCACCATGCGACCGCCAGAGCGCATCAGCCGCTGCTCGACGCGGTCACCACGCGGCAGGAGCAGGAGAATCGCTCCGCTTCCGAGCACCGCCGCCAGTCCCAGCAGGAGTTTGCGCGTCATCAAGAGAATCGACCCGGGATTCCGGGGGACAGTTTCAGGGCGTTTGGAGATTCCGAGCGTGGTAGTTGGTCAGTCGACGCGGCGGGAGGTCTGCTCTCGGGGGGGGGGGGGAGGGGTTTTCCACCGGCGATGCACCCAGAAATACTGCTCCGGCGCCCGGCGGATGGCCCGTTCCAAAGCCCGCGTGTACCGCTCGGTGATCTCCCGCACCTCATCCTCCGCCCGGAGTTCGGTCACGTCGATCATGTCCTCCAGCCCGATCTCGTAGCGGACCCAGCGAGCGCGGAGGTCGTCGTCCGGTAGTCGAATACCGTAACCAACGACGATGATGGCCCGATACTCCAACGCCATCAGGGCGATCGACTTGAAGGTGGAGGCGGGAGTCCCGAAAAAATCGACGAACACCCCCCGCCGGCCTGCGTCCTGATCTCCCAGCAGCATCAGGCTCCCCCCCGCCTCCATCAACTCGGTGATCCCCTCGAAGTTCCCCTTCTTGAGGTACAGCCGGTGCCCGAACGCCTCCCGTGTCCGTACAAACCACTGGTGCAAATAGGGATTATCCATCTCCCGGGCGACCAGCCCCATCGGGAAACCGAACAGCCCGAACGTCCCCAGCGACATCTCCCAGTTGCCGAAGTGTCCGCCGAGGATCATCACCGGCCGGCCGCGGAGCAACGCTTCCACCACCTGCGGTCGGCCCCGAAAGATGATGCAGTCGCGGCAGTTGGTGAGCGTGATCTTGCGCGGCACCTGGACCACTTCCACCAACAGCCGTACCAGGTGAATCCACATGCCGCGAATCAGCGCCGACACTTCCTTGTCCGGAAGCTCCGCTCCAAAGGCGCGGCGAATGTTTTCGGCGGCGACCTCGTAGCGCGTCAGTCGCCGCGGCAACACATCCACCATGAGCCAGGCGACGGCCGCGGCCACCTTCCGCGTCTGCCGCACCGAGAGCCACTGAAACAGGCAGACCGCCACCCGGAATGCCAGATACTCTCCCCAGTAGCGTACTGTCCGCCAATTCATACCGCCTCACCCCTGGGAGGACGCTGCGCTCTGTCGCCGTGACGGGAACCGCGCGGGGGGGAGTCTCTTTCCGGTCCCCGAGAGGGTCAAGGGGAATCCCGCCGTGGGCGGGCATCGATCCCGATGTGCAAGGCGTCCCACGGGGGGCGGAACGTCCGGCCGGACTCAATCGAAATACTCGTCCGCCGGATCGAACTTGGGGATCACGATATTCACGATCCGCATCCGGCCGATGGCCCGGTGGCGCACTCCGGGGGGGATCAGCACGCACATCCCCGGCCGCAGCGGAACGACGTCGCCATCGAGCTGAATGGTAGCGTCCGGCTCGCAGTCGAGGATGAAGTACGTCTCGGTGTGCTCCCGGTGATAATGCAGCCGGGCGTCCTCGGCGATCTCCGTGACGTGGATGGTGGCCGGGGAGTCGGGGAGGTCGGCAAAGGCTCGCCGGGCAATCCCGCAGGGGCAGGAGACGCCGGGAATCTCAGCAAAATCGACGACGCGCCAGCGAACCGGCGGAGGGGCGGCGAGAGTGGGGGATGCGGCTGCCATCAGGGTGCGTCTGCGGCGGGAGGGGAGAGTTGGGTGAGAACCTGTTCCGTCCGCGGGCAGGGAGCAGGGACTCCCGCCGCCCGCAGGGCCCGCAGGTGTCCTGCCAGGACGGTCAGGTCGCGAACCACATCGACATCGTACCAGGGGGGAAGGACTCGGAGCGAGAGTTCCGCCCCCTCGATGTGCTCCACCATCTGCCGCAGCACTTCCGGACCATCCCAGGCGATCCCGCGGAACAAGGCAGTCAGCCAGGCCGGCGTGTTTGCACCACCCACCATCACCGGTCCGCGAGGCGCCAGGCCGAGCAGATAAAAACCTCCATCCATGGCGGGACCGAGGACGGCATCGACCCGGCGGAGCGCGAAGAACGCCTCCGCGACGAGTTCCGCCGGGAGCGTGGGGCTGTCCGTCCCGATGACCACGACGCCGTTTGCTGATCGGGGGAGCCAGGTCGCGAAGAACTGCTCCAGTCGTTCCCCCAGGGTTCCCTCCGGCTGCGGCCAGAACTCGACTGGCGGAGAAAACCATTCCCGCAGCGCTGCCGACGCCGCCTCAGTCCCCGGTGTGTAAGCCAGCACGACGCGGGGGTAAGAATTGACCGCCCGTTCCACGGTGTCGCGGAGCATGGCGGTGTAGAGCTCGCAGGCTGCGGCCGGGCCGATCGATTCCGCCAGCCGCGTCTTGACGCGGCCGCACTCGGGATGCCGCGCGAAGATGCCCAACGTGCCTGTCATGACATCCCGGATGAGAACAGGAGGGACGCTCGGGTCACGTCCCCGGCCACCAGTTTTGGATGGCCGCCGTGAGCCGCTGCACGATCTCCGGATGCCGGCCGGCCAGGTTCCGTTCCTCGTGCGGATCCTCCGAGAGGTGGTACAGCTCCACCGGCTCCTCTGCCGCGGCCGGGAGGATCAGCTTCCACTCCCCCTCGATGCACCAGCGGTATTGGAGGCTGCGGGCCGGCACGTCCACGTCGGCGACATCATGGTCGAAGATTTCGCCGAAGAGGCGTTCGCGGTCGGAGCGCCCGTCGTTCCGGCAGACCTCCAGGAGATTGAGGCCGCTCATCTCGTCCGTCGGCTTCAGCCCGCAGGCGGCGAGGATCGTGGGAGCGATGTCGATACTGCTGACGAGCGTCTCATACCGGGCCGGTGTGATTCGTCCCGGCCAGCGGAGCATGATCGGCGTGCGGATGCCCCCCTCATGGGGAGACCGCTTGCTGCGGGGGGCATAGCGCGGCGCCTCCGGGTCCTGAATCCACCCGTTGTCGCACAGATAGATGACCAGGGTCTTGTCGGTGAGACCGCGCCGATCGAGCTGATTGAGCACCTCGCCGCAGACTTCATCCCACCATTCGCACATCGCCTGGTATCGCGCAACGTGGATCGATTTGCCGGGGACGAGGTACTTCTCCAGCAGCCGCTCCGGAGGAGTGTGGGGCGTGTGCGGCATCATGGGGGCGAACCAGAGGAACCACGGCTGATCCCCCGCGGCATCGAGGAAATCGATCACCGGCTGAATCCCCTTGCGGCCCACGTCCAGTCCCGCATCCCCGTGCCGCCCGCCGCGGTGAGGATCGCCGTGTGTCATCCCGGCGGTGAAGCCGCCCCGCGCGAAATTCCCCTCCCACCATTTGCCGGTCTGCAAGCTCTGGTAGCCGATCGCCCCCAGCAGCCGCGGCAGCGTGGGATGCTCCTCGATGTGCGCAATCAGCCGCTCGTTGAGGCGCAGGTACTCCTCCGACTGGTACCGCGGCCGGCCGCGCGGCGCCGTGAACACCGGATCATTGCCGCTGATGCGGTGCTGATGCGGATACAGGCCGGTGATGAGCGTGGCGAGCGACGGGCGGCACAGACTGCTCGGCACGTAGCCACGCGAAAAGACGGCGCTCTGCGCCGCCAGCCGGTCCAGATGCGGCGTGCGAATCGTTGCATGTCCCATGAACCCGTAGTCGGTCCAGCCCTGATCGTCCGAGAGGAGGATCAGGATGTTGGGTCGATCCGCGGCGGGGAGCATCGCCGCCCCGGTGACCCAGGCCAGCAGACTCAGGAACACCAGCAGGCAGCGCATGGAGAGTCTCCGAGATGGAAGAGGTGCGACGGGACGTACGGTTGCGGGAGGTCCGTCCCTCGTCCCGTTCCCTCCCGGCATGGTGACGGTCGGATCGGCGCGTTGCAACCACTGGGCTTGGTCCCAAAGCCGCCCGGCGATTACAGTCCCAGCTCTCCGATCCCTCAGATGCACCCGGCGGCGGCGCCGCCGAAGCTCTCACGGAGGAACCGGTCGGCATGTCTGCGCCCGCACGCCTGTTCCCGACAATCGGCGCTGACACAAGTCCCCCCTGCTACGCCGGCTGCCGCGTCACCGTGATGGGGCTGGGGAGGTTCGGCGGCGGCATCGGGGCGGTGAGGTTCCTCGCCGCGCACGGGGCCATGGTGACGGTGACCGACCTCCAGACTGCCGCGGAACTGGAGAATTCCCTGGCCCGCGTTCGGGACGTGCCCGTGACGAAGTTCCGCCTGGGCGAACATCGTCTGGAGGACTTCACCGCCGCCGAGCTGGTGGTCGCCACGCCGGCGGTCCGGCCCGATCATCCCTGTCTGGCAGCCGCGCGAGAGCGGGGTGTGCCCATCACTACCGAGATCGGCCTCTTCTGGCGGCATTGCCGGGGGCGGATCATCGGCGTTACGGGGACGGTGGGGAAGTCCACCACAGCCGCACTGATCCATCATCTCCTGTGCGGTTCCGGACGGCGTGCCTGGCTGGGGGGAAACCTCGGCGGCAGTCTGCTTGAAGATGTATCGAAGATCGTTCCCGACGATTGGGTGGTGCTGGAGCTGAGCAGCTTTCAGCTTCAGTATCTCGACGCCGACCGCCGTTCGCCGGCCATCGCCGTTGTCACGAACTTTGCTCCCAATCATCTCGACTGGCATCGCTCGCTCAACGAGTACCGCGAAGCCAAGCAGACGCTCCTGCGTCACCAGCGGCCGGAGGAGATTGCCGTCCTTCCCGCGGACGACCCGGACGTGTCCGCATGGCCCGTGGTGGGACGGACGGTGTGGTTCGGTGGCCACGCCGCCGGCCCCGGTTCGGTGCAAGTGGACCCGCCGCAGCTCTGTTTCGACGACGGAGAGCGATGGTCCCACGAGGGGAAACCGTGTGGAGGATTGCCACCGGGCGAGCACAATTTGAGGAATGCCGCCGCGGCTCTGGCCGCGGCGCTCGTCACCGGGGCGGATCGGGAGGAGTGTCTGCGCAGCCTGGAGACGTTCCCTGGTCTGCCGCACCGGCTGCAATGCGTCGGCTCGCACGGAGGGCGAACCTTCTACAACGACTCGAAGGCCACGACGCCCGAGGCGGCCGTTGCGGCCCTGCGGGCGTTCCAGCGGCCGGTGGTGCTCCTGGCCGGCGGATCGGACAAGGGAGTGGACCTCACGGCCTTCGCCGCCGAAATCGCCCGCTGCTGCAAGGCCGTGGCGCTGATGGGCCAGACCGCCGCGACCCTCGACCGCCTCATCACCCAAGCGGCGCCGGCGGCCCCCCCATCCCGGTTCCTCGCCTCCGACTTCCCCAGCGCGTTCGCCTGGTCGGTCGCTCAGACGGCGGCGGGTGATATCATTCTGCTTTCCCCCGGATGCGCCAGCTTCGGGTGGTTCCGGGACTATGAGGACCGGGGCGAACAGTTTCAGCGGGCCGTGGCCGAGCTTGCAACATCATGAGCACCCTGGAAGAACGCTTGCAGCACGTCCCGCAGGTGGGGCGGGTGGAGTGGATCGGACTCTCGCCGGAGCCGCGCGGGGCCATCCGCGCCGTGGAGGCGGTCGAGGTGCGCGTGGGGACCGGTCTGGATGGCGATTACCATGCCAAGCACCGTCCTGGCGGCAACCGGCAGGTGACGCTCATCCAGCAGGAACACCTTCCCGTGATTGCCGCCCTGGCCGGTGTTCGAGACGCGGCTCCGGAACTGCTGCGGCGGAACATCGTCGTGTCGGGAATCAACCTGCTGAGTCTCAAAGGGCTGCGGTTCCGGCTCGGAGAGGCGGTGCTGGAGGGGACCGGCCCCTGCGATCCCTGCTCACGCATGGAGGAGAACCTTGGTCCCGGAGGCTTCCAGGCGATGCGCGGCCACGGCGGTCTGACCGCCCGCGTGATTGAAGCCGGCACGGTCCGCGTGGGCGACCGGGTGGAAGCCCTGCCGGGGACCGCACCCCCAGCGGAGTCGCAGGCGTGACGCGCAGCAGCGTCCTCGCGGCGGCGGGCGTCGGGTCAGTCGCGACGATGTTCCTGCTGTGGACCCCCTGGGTGCCGCTGGGTGTGCCCGGGGAATGGACCTGGGCCCGGCTCGACTACTCCCCCGCTCCCCTGGCGTGGGGAATGTGGCTGGCGGTCGCAACGGGAGCGCTGTATCTGGCGTTGGCCGCCTGGGGGGAGCGACGACTCGAAGCAGCTTCTCGCGCCGGTGCAGCCGCGTGGCTCGCCGCGCTGGTGGTCGGCGGGTGTGTGTGGTTGGTGGGCGTGCAATCTGCGGCCATCGAAGGGGTGGGGCTGGGGAAGGTCCCCTACGTCCTCTACTACCGACGCACGGAGGGGTATTACTGGCAGGCGCGGCACGAGATCGCCTCCGTGCCCGAGTTCCTCCGCGGCTACGAGGCTCTGCTGGCTCAGCGGGACTACCTCCACATCGGTACTCATCCGCCGGGACTGACGCTGCTGCATCGCGGGTTGATCTCCCTCTGTGAACGGTGGGACTGGCTGACGCAGCTGGGCGAGACCATCACCCCCGCCACGGTCAGTCGCGCACTGGACTTGATTCAGGCGAGCGAGCGCGCCTCCGGACGGACGTTCACAGCGGTCGATCGCGCGGCCCTGTGGTGGGGAGGCATCCTCACGCAGCTTGCCGCCGTGCTGACGGTCGTGCCGCTGTACGGCTGGCTCAGGCTGACGTACTCCCGCCCGGCGGCGTGGCGGGCAGCCTGTCTGTGGCCGCTCGTCCCGGCTCTGGGAGTGTTTCTGCCCAAGTCGGACCTGCTGTACCCGGTGATGGGGATGACGGCCGCCGTCCTCTGGCGGCGCGGCTGGCTGCATGATCGATGGCTTTCTTGTGCCGCGGCGGGAGGGTGTCTGTTCGCCGGGCTGAGCCTGAGCCTGGCGTTTCTGCCGGTGGTCGCCTGGATCGGCGTGCAAACCGTGTGTGACGGCTGGCCGGGGGGGAGGGGGGATGCACCCTGCAGCCGGAGGGGCTGCGTTCGATCGACCGTGACTCACCTCGCGGCGGGGGGGACCGGCTTTGCCGTGGGAATGGTCGCCGCGGCGGTGTGCGGCCTGAACATGCTGCGCATCTGGGGCTGGAACTTCAGCAACCACGCCTTGTTCTACGAGCACAACGTCCGCACCTGGTGGAAGTGGCTGCTGGTCAATCCGCTCGAGCTGACAGGGGCGGCCGGTGCACCACTGGTCATGGCCGTGATCGGAGGAGTCTGGGGATGCCTCCGAGCCGGCGACGTCTCAGCCCTGCGGCGGTCGGGGATGATCGCGTTCCTGGTGGTCTGGGGGCTCCTGTGGCTGTCCGGGAAGAACATGGGAGAAGCGGCCCGACTGTGGATTCTGTTCATCCCCTGGCTGACGGCGGGAGCGGCGGCGGCGTGCGAGGATGCGCAGAGGTTGCCGGGGGGCGGTGCACCGGGGTCGGGAGCGTTGCTCCCGGCTGCCAGGTGCATGGGGGGCTGGTGGCTCGCGCTGCTCGTCCTGCAAATCCTGACGTCGGCGGCGACGATCCTCCGCGTGGACGGCTTCCACTTCACAGAGCTGGTCACGGGGTGAGTTGGGCGGCCCGTGGGGGCGGTTCCATTGATCGGATGGAGCGTCGGTGAAGGCGCTCCCTCCGAGCGGACAGTCGAGCAGCAGGACAACCCCCATCGATGTCTTGGTCACTCACACGCTGGTCACCGGCTGGGCGGCGCGGACGAACTCCGGATCGATCGTCACGCCAAACCCGGGTCCGGTCGGTACGCGGATCACGCCTCGCTCGGGCTTCAGACTCGACGTCTCACACGTCAGCGGGATGTCGGCTGCTCCCTTGTACTCCTGATGCGGGCCCGGATTGTTGATGATCGAGGCGAAGTGCACCACGTCGAGGAATCCCAATCCGGAACCGGACATGTGAACCGTACAGGGAAGGCCGGCCAGGTCCGCCATCCGCGCCACGCGCAAGGCCCGCAGAAAACCGCCAAAGTAGTGCAGGTCCGGCTGCACCACGTCCACCCCCCGGTGGGCGATCATCCACCGGAAGCCGTACATCGAAAATTCCTGCTCGCCGCCGGCCACCGGAATCGTCAGCGTGTCGGCCACGGCCTTGGTCTCCTCGAAATGATCGAACGGACACGGCTCCTCGAAGAAGGCATACCCGTATTCCTCCAGCATCCGTCCGATCCGCAGCGCGTGCGGGACGTCGTAGGAGCTGTTGGCGTCGGCATACAGCGTGACCGCATCCCCGAACGTTTCACGCACCAGAGGGATCAGCCGCTCGGTGCGGCCGGGAAGCGAATCGGCGTTGTTGCTCATCCGTCCCCCCAGCCGGAACTTGATCGCACTCCCGCCGGTCTCCTCCAGCAGCCTGCGGAGGTACTCGATCTCCGCTTCCGGCGTGTTGCCACGGTTGCCGCTGGCGCGATAGACGGCGATCTCCCTCCGGCGGACGCCCCCCAGCAGCTCGCCGATTGACTTTCCAGCCACCTTGCCGAGGAGGTCGAGGATGGCGAACTCCGCGGCGGCAAGTGTCGACCAGAGGGCGATCCCCTGGAGCTTGTAATTGCTGTTGTGGCGATACAGTTCCGCAGTCAGCGGTTCGAGTTCGCGGGCGTCTTTGCCGAGAAAGAACGGCGCGATCCGGCGGAGGAAGATGGGGTAAGTCTCGATCAACCGGTCGGCGTTCGGGACGGCGATCCCTTCCGCGCCGTCAGTGGTGCGGACGCGGGTGAGAAACACTCGCCCGTTGCGGAGCAACTCCAGCGATTGAATCCGCAGCGGCGCCCGGAACGGGGTGATGGCGAGCACCGGCTGGCGGAGGACGGCGTCGAGTTGTTCGGGCGTCGGTCCCGGCTCGGGTCTCTCCTGTTGCGCGGCGGCGCGGCGGGAAGCGGCCGCGGCGGCCGCCGCTCCGGCGCACGACGCCAGGAATCTGCGGCGAGTCGAAGTCATGGGAGCAGCTCCCGACTTGCAAAGACGATCACGGTGTTTTCAGCACCCGGTCGAGGAACTCGAACAGCGCTCGCGTGGGGGGGTCGTCCGGCCGTCCCAGTTCCGCATTGATGCTGCCGTGGTCCTTGTTCTCGGCGGCGTAGGCAGAGGCGTCGCCCCCCGCAGCCTGCAGCGCCTGGACCAGACGTTCGGACTGCCCGCGCGTCTCCGGATGGGTTGCCACATGGAGGATCAGAAAAGGAGGGATCGACTTGTCTCGCGCCACATGCGTGACCGGAGAGAGGTCCCGCTGGCTGGCCTCGTCGCCGAACTTCTGGCGGTAGATGTTGGCCCGCCGCTCCTCGACGGTGGCGATTTGCCAGGGGACGTCGTAGGTATCGCCGTCCACGGGGACGCAGGCCTTGACGATCGACAAGGGGAGGTTGACCGCTTTCAGATGCCGGTCGTCCGTGCAGACGAGGGCGGCCAGTTGCGCCCCGGCCGAATGCCCCATCACCACCAGACGCTCCGGATCGCCGCCAAACTCGCGGATGTGGTCGTGCACCCAGCGGATGGCCCGGGCCACGTCGCGAGCCATCTCGTGGATGGTCGCCTCCGGGAGCAGGCGATAGTTCACCGAGACGAAGACATACCCCCGCTCGACGAAGGCGCGCGGTTTCTCGTGGACCTCGGCCTTGTCTCCCCGCTGCCAGCCGCCGCCGTGAATCCAGACCACGACCGGCTGTCTGCTCCCCTTGGGAGGGGCAGTGACGTCCAGCGTCTGCCGCGGGTGGGCTGGCTGAACGTAGGGGACGTCGAGTTGCTGACGCGGTTCCTCAGCACACAGCAGCGACGTGCACAGCAACAGGCAGGAAAGGCATTTCATCGCAGGCCTCTGGGAGATGGGGCGTCACGATCGGCGAGCCGCGACACAAGGAGTCTCGTTCCCCGACGAGTATAACCGAGACAGCCGCCCTGCGCGCGCCTGCCTCACCCCCGCCGGGCCTCGGGACCCGGCCTCGGGGCGGCGGCAGTCGCCGTGCGGTCACAAACCGTGGGGATTGACTCTGGCGGCCGACCTGCGACGATCACTCCAGCGCCGCGGCAATCCCCTTCCTGACAGACGGAGTGTTGCGATGAGACCTCTGTGGTTGTGCGTCGCTGGGTGGTGTGGTCTGGGAGGAATGACTGTGCTGGCACAGGCGGCTCCGCCCGTGCCGGCCTTTCCCGGGGCGGAAGGTTTCGGCCGCTTCGCCCAGGGAGGACGGGGGGGACAGGTCTTCCTCGTGACCACGCTGGAGGACTACGCTCGCCGCGAGCCGCCCATTCCCGGCAGCCTCCGCGCGGCCTGTGCGGCCCAGGGACCGCGGACGATCGTCTTCGCCGTCAGTGGGACCATGCACCTCAAGGAGTCGCTGCGGATCACGGAACCGTTCGTCACCATTGCCGGTCAGACCGCGCCGGGCGACGGCATCTGCCTGGCCGATCACGACCTCTCGATCCGCGACACACATGACGTGATCGTCCGCTACCTCCGCGTCCGGCCGGGAGACGTCGCCCAGAAGGAGCTGGATGCCCTCTCGGTCTACCGCTCGCAGAACGTCATCATCGATCATTGCTCCGTGAGCTGGTCGAGCGATGAGACCCTCAGCGTTACCGGAGAGGGCTGCACGAACGTCACCGTGCAGTGGTGCTTCATCACTGAGAGCCTCAACCGCAGCGTGCATGCCAAGGGGGAACACGGCTACGGATCGCTGATCCGCACCGACGGCGACGTCACCTACCATCACAACCTGTACGCCCACCACAAGACCCGCTGCCCGCGGCCGGGCACCTACGGGTCCGAACGGGGCGGTTGCCTCGAATTCGTCAACAACGTCATCTACGACTGGCGCAGTCCTGCCGGCTACACATCGGAGGACAAGGCGACGATGGACTACATCGGCAACTTCCTGCGCCGCGGCCCCTCCACCACCGACAAGGGACGCATCTTCAGCGTCGGAGGCCAGGGGACGACGCTGTACCTCGCCGGCAATGTGCTCGAAGGGGACGACGCCGGCCTGAACGACAACTGGGAGTGGATCGCTCATGCGGAGTTGGCGACGCGCTCCGCTGTGCCGGTCACGAAAGGAACCGTCCGCGCGGAACCGGCCGCAATTGCTCTGGAACGCGCGCTGGCCGAAGGGGGCGCCAGCCGACCGCGCCGCGACGCCGTGGATGAACGGATCGTCCGCGAAGTGCGAACCGGCGGAGGACGGATCATCGACTCCCAGGCGGAAGTGGGAGGCTGGCCGGAGTTGCGCAGCACCGTTCCCCCCGCAGACGCCGACCGAGACGGCCTCCCGGACGACTGGGAACGGCGGCACGGACTGGACCCGCAGAATGCCGCCGATGGTGCTCTCGATGCCGATGCCGACGGCTATACCGCACTCGAAGAGTACCTCAACGGGACCGATCCCCGGCAGGCGGAGGGGACAGCCGCAAGGTGAGAGAGCTCCAACTGGTCTCTCCGCAGTGAGAAGTGAGAGAGGTCTCTCAGCGGCAGCGGTTGAGCGTCGGACACAGACCGTAGGAGCAACCCGCCGGGCAATCTCCCAGAGTCGGCACCGGGACGCATGGAAGGTCGATCACCGCGTGCACCGGCAACAGCACGATGTTCCCAAAGAAGTGGGCCGCCGACGCATACGGCGTGAGGGGCCCCCAGTGGTGGCCGCACCGCTCCAGGTTCGGCTGCTCGAAGTACAGCGGCCGGTGCTCGAAGGGGACCGTGTACCGATACCAGCGGAGTGGATCGCTCGGCCAGGGGGCGCCCCAGAGCTGTTCCGGATTCAGGGACGAGTGCACCTGGGCCGCGAGGTCCGGAGGGTGACGCCCCTCCAGATGCTGCGTCATGCGAATGGTCCTCAGCGGGCGGTGCAGCTCCTCCGCCGCCCCGCTGATTTGCCGGAGTCGCTCCGGCGTGAGCGGTTCGGTCTCCACTGCTCCGGCCGGCGCGGGCGGGGAGCGCTCCCCGCCGAAGTAGTCCCGCTGTGCAAAGACCTCTCCCCCGGAGAGACCAGGCAGCGGCTGCGGCGCCAGCGACTGGGGCAGAGCGGCCAGGGCCTGACCTGACGTCTGCTCATCGCCGCCGATGGGGGTCGGCGCCAGTTCCCCCACGACCGCCGGCACGCCGCTGAACAGCGCGTCGCTCCGGAACACCCCCGCCTCGAAGAGCGGGGGATCGCCGCCGTTCCCGGGAGGCATCTCCTCCGGCGCGGCGGCCGAAGGGGCGACACTCGTGGTGACCGGACGTGAGAACGCAGCCCCACCACTCTCCCGGGAGCGCCACTGATCGGGGGGAAGCTCGCTCGGAGATGGCGGGAGGCGCGTGGCCACGCGCACGTCCAGCAGGGTCGAAGCGGTCGGCGGCGGGCTGCGATCGCTCCGGACCGATGAGGAGGATGGTTCGTGTCGCGGCGGTAAGGGGACCGGCTCGAACGTGACTTCCCAGCCCTCCGTCTCGATGCTCCCCAGGGAAACCGAGGCTCTCCCGGCAACAGTCTCCCGCGGGGCGGCAGTGTTGTTGTTCCGGGTCGAGGGGAACGGCGGTTCGGTCGACAGCGGGTCGGTCGGAAGACGGGGGCGATCATCTCCCGGCGTGCTGGGGAGCGAGGCTCCGCCCGCCAGCGGCGCCGATTCCCCCTGCCGGGTCGCCAGCAACTCGGCGACGCTTTTGACCGGCGGCCCCCCCGCCCGAGGACGCGGAGGCAGCGGCGGCGTCTCATCCCCTTTGCCATTCAGGAGTTCCGAAACGTCCTTGCAGACATATCGGCTGGCAGGAACCGCCTCATCAGCAGCACGCAGGGTCACACCGTCCCCCAGCATCGCCACCGAGGCGAACATCCAGGAGCAGCGGCGGAGCCAGCGGAAAACCATGCCCGATCTTTACAGGTTCCGCGGACAGGGAGGGTTGTGCCACCCTCTCCGCCACGGTGATGGGGATCCCTCCCACGAGCTCCAGAACACACCGGCGGCCCAGATCCTCCCCGGGGGAGGGACGAACCACCGGCCCAAGCGCGCCGGAGAGAGATGCTCCTCGCATACATCGACCGCGGTTACGACCACTCGCCAGTACACCCGGCGAGGCTTGAACAACCGGTAGAACCGGTGAGCCTCACCCCGTTTAACCAGCTTGACGCCCGTGAAGGGGGAGGGCAGGGGGAGATTCCGTTTGCACGCCGTTCTTCCCCCTCCGTACCATAGCGGTCATCTTTCCGCAGATTGCGGGAATTCCCTCAGCCGCCGCAACTTCGGAGCTGAGGTCGCCGTTCGGTTGGTCGGCTGGCAGTGACGTCGTCTCACGGAGACCACTTGATGGGGCTGCTCAAGCGGCTGTGGCGGCTGTTCGTCCATTGCTGGGGCGGGATCGTCCGGGGGGGGGGAACGCGCGAGGACGTGCGTCCGGCCCGGCTCCGCGCCGCCGCCCCCCTCGCCGTCCGCCGTCTCGAAGAACGCCGCGTGCTCAATGCGGACTTTACGGTTCCTGTGGCGGGGACCCTCCTGCTGGACAATTTCAGCGAAACGGCTCCGGGAGCCGAGTCGGTTGCGGTTGCAGAAGGGACGCATGATTTCGGGACGGGGGCTGTCGCCGCGTACAGCTTCACGCTCAGTGAGGGTGCCTGGACCAATGTCGGCAGTGTGAGTCCCAACGATGCTCAGGTAGATACCGGCAATAGCAGCATTCTCCACGTCCGTGCCGCGGCCTTCAGCCTCGTACAGGTCATCGACAGCGTCGATGCCAACACAGCCAACCTCCAGTTCTCGAATACCGCTACGATCAACGCCAGCGGCATCGACTTCGACGTGCAGGTCGATCAGTTCCGCATCGATTTCGACTGGTCCAACTCAGGTCATTTCACGGTCCTGGCCGATGCCGGGGACTTCAAGGCCGACCTCACCCTGGCCGCGGACCGCTCCCTCGCCGTCTCCGCATCCACGATCAATGTCAACGCCAATGCCGACCTGACCACCAGCGGCGCGGGAACGATTACGTTCTCCGGCGATCAGATGGCAATTGACGGGTCCGCGACGCTGGTTTCGGCCTCGACAGTGACGCTGCGGACTCAGACCGCCGGCCGGGCGATCAACCTCGGCGGGGCCGACAGCGGCACCCAACTCGGCCTCACCGACGCCGAACTCGACCGCATCACGGCCGGGACGATCGCCATCGGTGACGCCAGTGCCGGCACGATCACCATCAGCGCCGCGATCTCCCGGGCCGCTGCGACGCACCTCAATCTGACGACCGGCAGCGGTAACAACATCGCCTTCGCCGCCGCCGGGTCGCTCGACTCCAGCGGCGGCAACGTCACGCTCTCCAGCAGCGGGACCGGCGGGATCACAGTCGCCGGGGGGACGTCGCACATTACGGCTGGGGGAGGGACGATCACCCTCGCGGCCGGGTCGGGCGGCATCGGCAGCTCCTTCCACGCGCTGGGGGTCTCCACCACCGGCGGACTCAACGCCTCCACCACCGGGAACGCGGACCAGTTCTTCCGAGGGACCGCCACGATCGGCACGGCCGGCCTCGACGCCGGCAGCGGGACGGTCGAGTTTCAAAGCGGCACGTTCACCCTCGGCGGCTCGGATCGGATCGCGAATGCCACGTCGCTCCGCGTCAACGGCGCCTCGGCCCAGTTCGCCCTCGGGGCCTTCAACGAGACCGTCGCCGGCGTCGTGCTGGTGGATGGCAGCATCACCGGCAGCGGCGGCACGCTCACGAGCGGCAGCACGTTCGATGTCCGGAGCGGCTCGATCAACGCCATTCTGGCTGGAACGACCAGCAGCGTCGGACTGACGAAATCGACCGTCGGCACCGTCGTGCTCAGCGGTGCGAACACCTATGGGGGAGGTACGAACATCCAGGGAGGAACACTACAACTGGGGACCGGCAACGTCCTCCCAAACACGACTGATGTCACGATCGCCGGCGGCGCATTCCTCGACCTCAACGGCTTCAGCGAAGCCCTCGACGCCCTCGTCGGCGCCGGTACTGTGACCAGCAGCATCGCCGGGACTCCGACGCTCACCCTCGGCGCGGATGGCGGCAGCGGCACGTTCAGCGGCGCGATTCAGAATGGTCACGCCAGCAGCACCGTCTCGCTGGTCAAGACCGGCGGCGGCACGCAGACCCTCTCCGGGACGAACACCTTCACCGGCGCGACGACCATCAATGCCGGCACCCTCCTCGTCCACGGGAGCATCACCGGTGCCGGCGGCAGCGTCGCCGTCAATAACTCCGCGATCCTCGGTGGCACGGGAACGATTGAGCGGCAGGTCAACGTCAACGGCACCGCCCGCCTCTCCCCCGGCGCCAGCATGGAATCGCTGACAGTCTCCGGTGTGACGTGGACGGCCGGAACCTTCTTCGACGTCGAAATCGCCGGCGTCGCGACCGCCGGGACCGATTACGACCAGCTCATCGTCACCGGCAACGTCGACCTCGGCAACGCCACGCTCAATCTCATCGACTTGTTCTCAGGCGGCGGCGCTCTGGGCAACACGCTGGTCCTCATCGACAACCAAGGGGCCAATCCCGTCACCGGCACGTTCAACGGCCTCGCCAACGGAGCGAACGTCAGCTTCAACGGTGAGACGTGGCGCATCTTCTACGACGGCGGCGACGGCAACGACGTCGTCCTCACGTTCGTCCCGGCGACGATCGCCACCGTGTACATCGACGACGGCTTCCTCCCGGCGGGGGGCTTCCACAACGGGGACGTGATCGATGGAGACCTGTTTGCCGCCGGCACGCAAACCGCCGTCGTCGGCGTCACGGCATTCGCCGCCATTCAGGCGGGGGTGAACGCCGTCGATGCCAGCGGGACGGTCCTCATCAACGCCGGCAGCTACAACGAAGCGGTCTCGATCAACAAGTCCCTCACCCTGGCAGGAGCCACCGGTACGGCCAGCGATGTGCTGATCACGCATGCGCCGGGGGACGTCGTGACCGTCACCAGCGGCGCAACGAACCTCACCGTCCGCCATCTCACCGCCCAGAACGGCGGGGGGGACGGCTTCGACGTCAGCGGCGCCTCCGGGACGCTGACCTTCACCAATGTCCGGGCCCTCAATCATGCCGGCGACGGGCTGCGATTCACGAACGTCGGCGCCATCGTGCTGACGAACGTCACGGCCACCGGCAACGACCCCGGCGTGCTGGTCAACGGAGCCATCAGCTTCAGCGACACCGACGGCAACTTCTCAAATAACGACGACCACGGCATCCAGCTCATCGACATCGCCGGAGACGTCACGCTCGTCCGCACCGTGCTGGAAAACAACGACGCCGATAACAACGGCACGGGCAACGGACTGAACGCCACCGACGGGGCCGACGGCGACAGCCTGGCCATCGGCGGCAACCTGCTCGTGCAGGGGGCGACCATCCGCAGCACCAACCCGGGCACCACGCATCAGATGCGCGGCGTCTTTGTCGAGAGCATCGCCGGCAGCGTCACCTTCGCGGACTCCACAGGCCCGGCCCAGTCCAACCTCGTGACCGGGCACGTGAAGGAAGGGGTGCTGATCGCCGACGGCGGCACGACCGCCGCCTTCACGAACGGCAGCTTCTCAAATAACAGTGGCAACGGCCTGCTGTTGGCCTCCTTCTCCGGCGCTGTCACGCTCGACAGCGTCACGCTCCAGAACAACTCCGGCAACGGCTTCGACGTCTCGAATGCCGCCTCACTCACGCTGACGAATGTCACGTCGCAGAACAACGGATCGGGAGACGAAATTGCCAGCGTGACGACCGTCACGCTGAATACCACCACGGCGGCGGCGACCACGCAGGACACCGTCGAGGTCAACACCGGCGTCAGCGGCGCCAGCCGCTTCCGCCATACCCGTGGTGCCAGCGTCCAGAACACCGTCGCCTACAGCGGCGTGACGACGCTCAACGTCAACACCTTCGGCGGCAACGACACCGTCAACGTCGCCGCGCAGGCCGGCGTCGCCATGAACTTCAACGGCGGCGACCCGACGACGTCGCCCGGTGACACGTTCAACTTCCTCACCGCCTCGCCCACCATCACCCCCGGCGGCAGCGGCTTCACCTACGCCACCACCGGCAACGGCGACGTCTTCCAGCAGAACTTCGAGACCTGGTCGCTCACCGGCAACATCGTGCTGAACGGCACCGGCTTCGATGACACGCTCAACATCGTTGCCACTGGTGAGGACTCGGCCACGTTCGAGTTCTACTCCAATGGCTCGCTCGTCAGCAGCGGCGCGCTGACCGGCGTCGCCAGCCTGACCTTCCACGGCCTCGGCGGCGATGACGTCCTCGACCTCACGCAGCCCTCCAGCGACTTCTTCAACCCCGCCGGCGGAGTCGCGTTCCACGGCGGCACGCAAAACAACAACGGCAACTCGCTCGGTCTCGCCGGTATTCTCGGCGACACGCTCGTCCTGCGCAAGGCCGGAGCGACCCCCGCCACGGCCGACACGATCACCTACGTCTTTGCCACTGCTTCCGTCCCCGCCGAAGGGGACGATGGCACGATCACCATCGCCGATGCCGCAATCTCCGACGCCACCACGACGATCACGTTCACCGGCCTGGAGCCGGTGCTCGACAACCTCGACGCCGACGCCCGCGTCTTCACCTTCAACGCCGGTGCCGAGACAATCACGCTCTCCGCTCCCGGCGACATGGCCCTGGCCAACAAGCTCGACTCGACGCTGGGCGAGTCGGTGAGCTTCAACAACCCGACCACGTCACTGACGATCAACGCCGGCTCGGGGGATGACGTCGTCAATGTCAACGGCGTCGGCAGCGGGTTCGCAGCCGCCATCACGATCAACGGCGATGACGCCGCCGACACGGTCAACATCAATGCTGCACTTTCCAGCGGCGCGCTCACGATCAACGCCGAGACGATCAATCTCACTTCCGGCTCCGTCACCACCACCGGCAACCAGACCTATAACGGGGCGGTCACGCTCGACACAGTCGGCAACACGACCGCGCTTAGCGGCGCTGACGTCACATTCACGTCCACTCTGCAAAGCGTCGTCAACGGCGAGGAATCGCTCACGGTCACCGCCAGCGGCACGACGACGTTCGGCGGCGCAGTCGGCGGCGGCGGCTTCGCGCTCGCCAGTCTGACCAGCAACGGCGGCGGGACGACGGCGATCAACGGCGGCTCGGTTACCACCACCGGCCTGCAGAACTACGGCGACAACGTCACCATCGGCACCGATACGACCATCACTTCCCCCACCGGCGGCGTCACATTCGGCGGCACAGTCGATACGTCGGTGGCCGACGTGAACCTGACCGTCAATGCCGGCAACGGCAACGTGACGTTGAGCGGCAATGTCGGCTCCGGCGGGAATTTCGGCACTCTCACCGTCACGACCACCGGCCTCATCCAGAACAACGGCACGATCACATCGGACGAGACGGTCACGTTCACCGGCGGGTCGGTCGACGTCAACGGGGCGATCACCGCCGACGGAACCGTGAGCCTGACGTCCACCGTGACGATGGTGCAGATCGACGCCGCGATTGAGAGCACCGCCGCTGATGTCATCCTCGATGCGCAGGGGACCGACGTCGTCCTGAACGCCAACGTCACCGCCTTTGATGATGCTCACCTCCGGGCGGCGGGGAGCATCCTGCAGCCGTCGGACGCGGTCTTCGTCATCGCGGACCGACTGCTGCTGCAAGCGAACACGGCCATCGGCGGCACGGCGACCGCGGCCGATGCCATTGACGTCCGCGTCAACACGCTCGCCGCCGGTCGGATCAGCGGCGCGACTGCGCTGCTCATCGCCGTCAATCAGGACGCGGCCGGGGGCGATCTGACGGTCGGCACGGCCGACAACCTCATCGGCGGGGGCACGGTGAGCGGCGTCGCGTCCAGTGGCGGAAACATCCTCCTCACGGCGGAAGCGGACGGCCTGACGATCACGCAGGCGATCGTCGCCGGCGCCGGGATCATCCACCTGGCGGCGGCGGGGGCCGTCACTCAGTCCGGTGCGGGGACGATCACCGGCAGCCGTCTGGGGGTTCGCAACCACAGCACCACCGCCGGGAGCATCACGCTCACGCTGGCCGGAAACGACGTCGACGAGTTCGCAGCGTTCAATGCGTTCAGCGTCGGCAGCATCGTTTACAGCGACAACTCGGCTCTGACCATCTCCAGCGTGTCCGCGCTCGGCGGCTTTGCCGCGACCACCGGCATCAGCACCAGCGCCGGAGATGTGACGCTCACCACCAACTCCGGCGGCAGCGTCGCGATCCAGCAGAACATCACCACGGGAGGAGGCAATGTCACGATCAACTCCGCTGGAGCGATCTCCAGCACCGGCGGAGCCAACATCAACACCCAGGCGACAGTTGTGGACGTCGCCTCCGGGAGCGTGAATCTCGACGCGGCGACGAGCGTCACGCTGGCCGGCGACATTGTGACGACCGGCTTCGGCGGAAATTCCAGCGGCGGGCTGGTCGAGATCGACACCGTGAACGGGGCGATCACCGTCGCGAACATCACCGCCGGAGCCGCAGGGGCCGGGACCGCCGGCGACATCAACCTGCACGCGAACAGCACGGGGGGGCCGACCAGCCACATTACGATCAACGGCGGCCTCGTGACATCGAGCGGAGGGACCGTCCGCATTGACGCGGCCGGCAGCATCATCGACGGCTCCACCAATCACACGGCGGACATCACCGCGCCGAATGTACTGCTCCGCGCCGTCAGCGGGATTGGCGATGGGACGGCCGGCGCGGCGGCGGACCTCGACCTCGTGGCGGTGGGCGGCACGCTGAACCTGGCCGCCGTCACCGAGACCGGCGACATCAACATCCACACGATCGACAGCCTGACGGTAACCACCGTGGCGGGCGGGGGATCGATCAGCGGCTTCAGCGGCGTGCGGATCACCGACAGCGGCGATCTCAATCCGGGCACCGATCACATCACCCTGCGGGCGGCCAGCCCGCTGACCGTTGCCTCGGGAGCACCGGTGCTCAATGCCGCCGGCGGCGACATCACCCTGGCGGCAGAGGGGAATCAGCCGGGAGACGACCTGACGATCAACGACAACGTGTCCGCCACCGGCGGCAACGGGAACATCGCCCTCTACGCCGGTCACGATCTCCTGCTCAATGGCAGCAGCGGGGTCTCGGCGGCGGGGACTGGGACCATCCTGCTCTCCGCGGGAGAGAACTATAACGGCGGCGCCCCCACAGCCGGCCATGCCGACGCCGACGTGACGATGCAGGACGGGACGTCCGTCGTCGCCACCAATGGCGCGGTGACGATCCGCGCCACGACAGACGTCGTGATTTCCGCAGTCTCCACGTCAACGAGCGTGACCATCACCGCCGACAGCAATCAGTTTCTTCTGGCTGACGGAACCGGCGCCATCATCGACGCCGACGGCGGAACGGGAACGGACGTCACGGCCGCGACGATCGACCTCAATGCCGGAAGCGGCATCGGGGCGGCCAATGCACTGGAACTGGCCAACGCCACGTCGATCTCGGCCATTTCGACGAACGGCGATATCGACCTCGACCACGTCGCGAGCGCAGCCGTGGTCGTCTCCAATCTGCAGACGGGGACGGGCGACGTCACCTTTGACCAGACGGGCGGCCAGACGCTCGCGGTGACGAGCGCCGTCACGACGACGGCCGGGAACATCACGCTGGCCAACGACAACGCGAACCTCACGGTTGGGACGATCATCGCCGGCCAGAGCGGCGGCGTCGGCGACGTGCACCTGACCACCACCACCTCGGGCGCGATCCTGCTGGGATCCGTCTCCGCCACCGGGGACCTCGTGGCCGTGACGGCGGCCGGCGCCATCCTGGACAACCTGGGGACGGGGACTGAGGATCCCAATCTCACCGCGCAGCGCGCGGCCTTGCAGGCCGCGGGCGGCATCGGCTCCGCCGACGACATCGACACGGTGCTCAGCGAACTGGCGTTTTCCAACACCGGCTCCGGAGCGGTCAACGTCGCCAACTCCGGCAGCCTGACCATCACGACGGTGGACGGCCTGACCTCCTCCAGCAACACGGGAGGCGGAGCCACGCTCACGGCCACCAGCCCCGTCGTCTTTGCTGTCAACACCAGCACAGCGGGGGACCTCGTGGCTCAGGCGCTGGAGTCCGCCACGACGAACTTCGACAACATCACCGTCAACGCCGGCGTCGTCGTCGAATCGACCGGCGGCGACGTAATCTTCGAGGCGGGCGATCGCATCATCATCACCAGCACGGCCATCGTCCGGGCGCTCGCAGCCGGGGGCGACGTCACCTTCCGCTCCGGCTTCGGCGACACCGACGGCGACGGGGCAATGACGCTCGACGGCACGATCGTCGCGAATACGACCAGCGGCGTCGTCACGCTGGACCTCAACGCCCAGCAGGGAGCCGTTGAGGGCGCGACCGGAACCATCACCGGCAACGGCCTGCGGCTGCTGTCGACCGGGGCCTCGGGTGCCTTCGACCTCGACGCCTCCACCACCAACGATGTGGCCGTGCTCGCCGCCGCGACGGCCGGCGCGATCGAGTACCGCGATGCCTCCGCACTCGAAGTCGGCACCGTGACCACCGCCGGGATCACCACCACCGACGATGACGTCACGCTGTGTGCTGCGTCGCTGACGCTGACGCAGAGCATTGCGGCCGGAGCGGGGGCGGTGCGGCTGGAGGCCGCCAGCGGCAACGTCACGCAGTCGGCCGGGACCATCACCGCGGCCGCACTCGGCATCCGCGCCTCCGGCAGTATCGACCTGCCGACCGCGACCAACGACGTGGACACGTTCGCCGCCCAGGCCGGTACGACCGTCGTTTACCGCGACAGCGACGGGTTCACCATCGGCGCGGTCGCCGCGTTCGCCTGCTTCAGCGGGGCCACGGGGGTCTCTGGCGGCGACATCGAACTCGTGGCGATCACCGGCAACCTCAGCCTCACCCAGGCCATCACCGCAACCGGCACGTTCCGAATGCAGACCGGAGGCGGCGACATCACCCAGTCCGGCAGCGGCACAATCTCGGCCGTCAATCTGGGAGCCCGCGCCACCGGGAACATCGACCTCAATACGCTCGTGAACAGTGTCTCGGGCAACTTCGCCGCCGCGTCGACGACGGCCGGTGTCGTCGAATTCGCCGACAACGGCGGGTTCACGGTCGGAGCCGTCGGGGCCGGGACGTTCTTCACCGCCACGACCGGCGTCACGACCGCCAGCGGCTCGATCGACCTGACGACCGACGCCGGCGACCTGAACGCCGTGGACGTCGTCACCGCCGGCGGATCGGGGAACGTCACACTCTCCACCACCACCAGCGGCAACGCCCTGGTGGGGAACGTGACGGCTGACGGCAACCAGGTGACCATCACAGCCGCCGGCACCATCAATGAAATCGCCGCGACCGATCCGGATGCCGATATCACGGCCGCCACGATCGACCTGAATGCCGCTACGGGCATTGGCAGTGCATCGGCAATCGAGCTGGCGGGCACGTCCATCTCCGCCGACACCACCAATGGCGACATCGACCTGGACAACGCCGCCGCGGCGCCCGTTACCGTCACCAGCCTGACCACGGGCACAGGCTCCATCTCCTTTGACCAGACCGGCGGCCAGACGCTCGCCGTCACGCTGGCCCAGACCATCACCAGCGGTTCCATCGCGATCACCAACGACAATGCCAGCCTGATGGCTGCGACCGTCACCGCCGGCGGCACGGGCAATGTCACGCTGACGACCACTACCAGCGGCGACGTCGTGCTCGGCGCGGTCACGGCCGTCGGCAACGACGTCACGGTCACTTCCGCCGGAGCGATCACGGACAGCGACAGCGGCGACGACACGGTCAAGAACATCACCGCCCAGTCGGCCACGCTGTCGGCGGCCACCGGCATCGGCAGCGGCACGGTGGCCGGAACGAACGCTGATCTCGACACCGCCGTCGCCACCTTCCCCTCGATCAGCGGGGGTGCCGGACCGATCAACATCGACAACATGCTCGCGGCGGGGACCGTCGCCGTCGGAGCCGTCACCACCAACAACAACACGATCTCCTTCACCCAGTCCGGCGGCGTGAATGTCAGCTTTAACGGAGCGGTCACCAGCAACGATTCTGGCGGCGGCGCTGGGGACATCCGGCTGATCGCGGCCAACGGACTCACCGTCAACGGCACCGTCAACAGCCAGTCCGGAACGGGCGGCGTGCTGACGATCAGCGGGGCGACGATCAACGGTGCGATTACCGTCGGCGCGGGGGACATCACCATTCAGGGCGGCGGAAATACGCTGGTGATCGACGCCGATCTCGTCAGTTCCGGCGATGTCAACCTCACGGCCGTCGAGGACATCATCATCCGCGCCCTCGTGCAGTCCACCGGCGGCAACGTGTCGCTGCACGCCGACACCGGCGTCGGCCCGCTGGCCGACAACGGCCGCGGCGGCGTGCATATCGACGAAGCGGGCAGTGCCAACAACGCCAAGGTGCAGGCGGCCGGCAGCGTCACCATCACGGGGGCCGACCTCGTCGAAGACGGCACGCCCGGGAACGTCGGCATGGGTGGCGACACGATAGAAGCCGTGCGGATCGACGCCGGGACCAGTGCCGGCGAGGTGCAGGTGGAAGCCGGCACAACGATCGTCATTGCATCGCAGTCCGGGCTGAGCAAGCCCACCGATTCCGACCTCGAGATCAACGGCAACGTGCGGACGAACGGCACGCTGGCCGCCCACACCATCACGATCACCGCCAATCACGACGTCCGCTTCGGGGCCGACGGCGACGTCACGGCCAATGGCGGCGACATCACCGTCACGGCCGACGCCGCGGCCGGCAACACCGGCGGCGTCATCTTCATGACCGATGGATCGGTCATCACCGCCAATACCGCCGGCAACGTCGATCTCTTCGCTGACGGCGACGTCACGCTGGGGCAGGTCTCCTCCACCGCCCGGGTGCGAGTGACCTCGACCAGCGGCGCCATCAGCGACGGCACGCTGGCGGAGACCGCCAACATCACCGGCCTCACCACGGTGCTGCGTGCCGCGACCGGCATCGGCAGCGGCGAAGCGGCGGCGGCAACCGATCTGAACCTGGCGGTCTCCAACCTTGCGGCCGAATCGGGTGAAGGCGACGTCAACCTCCGCAACAGCGGCGCGCTGACCATCGGCACGTTCGACGGCGTGACGGGCGTCCGCATCACGAACTCGAACGCCGCGGCCAACGGGGCCGACATCACGGTCCTGGCGGCCAGCCCGCTGACCGTGAATTCGGCCGTGGTCAACAGCGATGGTGGCGACATCACGCTGGCCGCGACGGGCACGGCGGCCACCGACGATTTGACCATCGCCGCGGACGTCACCGCCACCGGCGGCAACGGCAGCATCTCCCTCTACGCCGGGGCCGATGTTTCGCAGACGTCCGGCACCATCTCGGCCGCGGGCGCCGGCAACGTCACCGTGCGGGCGGGAGTCGATTTCGCCACCGGTGTCGAGGCCGCCGGACACGCAGCCGCCGACGTGCATGTCACGCAGACCGCGGGGACGTTGATCACATCCGGTTCCGGCGCCATTGCGGTCGCCGCCACGGGCGACGTCACGCTGGCCCGCGTGACCACCACCGGCGACGTCACCATCATCGCCGACGACAGCCAGTTCATCGCGTCGAATTCCGCGGGTGCGATTCTCGACGCCACGCCGGCCGGCGTCGAAGGGGCGGGCAATGAGAACGTCATCGGCAACCTGGTGACGCTCCGCGCCGCCAGCGGCATTGGCAGCGGCACCGGCGTCCTGGGCGAAGCGGAAGACATCGACATCAGCGCGACGCAGCTCGCGGCGTTCAACTCCGACAGCGGCCACGTGCAGATCCTAGCGACGGGGAGCGTCGCTCTGCGCGACGGCGGCGGGACGGATACCGTCTCCAACTCCGGCCGCATCGTCGTCCTCGACGCCGCGGGAGCAATCACCGACGCCGATACCGGCAGCGATGCAAACCCGAACGTCACCGCCCTGACGGCTGTTCTGCGGGCCGGGACGGGCATCGGCAGCGGTGGGGCAGGGAACACCAGCGACCTCAACCTCGCGGTCTCGAACGTCTCCGCGGCGACGGGGGAGGGGGACATCAACCTGCGGAACACCGGCGCCCTGGTGATCGACGACCTGGGCGGACTGACGAGCGGCGTGGAGATCACGAACTCCAACGCGGTCGCCAACGGGGCGGACATCACCGTCGTGGCCGCGAGCCCGCTGACGGTCAATTCGGCCGTCGTCAACAGCGACGGCGGAGACGTCACGCTGCAGGCGGGGGCGGT
>JBBIJW010000035.1:0-35958 GCA_037445755.1 Planctomycetaceae bacterium
CGGGTGGTGATTGCCGACCTTGGTCATGCCGGGGAGGTGTTCGAAATAAACCTTGGCGCCAAGGCCTTCGATGCCGAGCAGTTCTTCGAATGATTGAGCGCGCTGGGCGACTGCGTACATGCACTTGAGCTGCGTCACGGCCGAGCGGGGGGGCGACGTGGTTTCGCATGAGCAGGGGGCGCTGATTGTGGAGCTTGCCGGCGACGAGGGTCCGGGACAGCCGCAGGCAAAAGGAGGGGGCGTCGCTCGGCGAATAGGGCAAACCCAGGGCGGTGATCACCCGGTCGCCGCGTCCGGCGGTGGGCCCCAGGTCGACGAACAGAACCTGGTCCACGTCGTGCTTGAAAATCTGGGCTAGAGCATTTCGGCAGCGGGGCAGGTCGATCGGTGTGAAGTGGCACTCGAAGACCGAGTTCTGCAAGTGGTCGCCAAAGTCGCGCAGGGTGCGAAAGACCTTGCGCAGCCGTTGGGCCCCGCGGATGTGGTAGCAGACGAGGTAGGTGTTGCACACGGTTGAAGCGCTCCGGACTGCGGGGTCTGAACCCGCAGGGCCCTCTGCGGGCGAACAGGTGGGGTTTGAGACCATGCGGGCCTGGTCAGCATGAGAGCCCCCCAGACAATTCCGGCGGTGTGGACCTAAAGATGCCTCGATGATCGAGTGCATTCCGGGTTTTGCCCAGTGTTTCTCCGGTTCGATTTTCCGTGATGGTATGCTCACAAATGGCTGTGGGATGAGCGACGTAGCCTTCTGGGCATTATCCAGCGTCGCAAGTGAGGGAGAAGTCCAATCGCAGATCAGGAGTCTGGTTGAGATCCGAGCACATCCCCGCCGGTCGGCCCCGCAAGAGGGACCGACGGGGATATGCGGCAGCGACCTTCAGACCACCGCAACACCGCATTTGCGAATTCGCAAGTCGAATGGTCGAAGAGCAAGGTTGCTCAGTCGCTCTCGGAACTGGATGCAAAAAGACCGAGACCACAATGGCGTCCGGCACCGAGCGCCAGGGGACCGGGAATCGGCTCTCGCAAACGCATCCATGCGTGCCACCCAGGGGAATGTTTGAGGTACTTCGGCCGGTAATACCAACGGGGGTGTTGAGATCCAGGCCAGAAAGGGGCTTTACGAAGAGCCACATCCGCAATGACATCGATCGGCAGACCGGCCTGTCTGACCGCGGTCAGGAACAGTTTTACCGCCTTGGAGTGCTTACCATCGTCAAATCCAGGAAGAAGCAGCGGTGTCACAGTAGACCATGTCCGACTTTCGCGGACGTACTGCTCGATTGTGATTCTCGATTCCTGGTGCCAGAGGTCGAGGAGCGCGCCGCACTCATGGCGGTGAATGTCACGGAGCACCTGATTGCGCAGTTGCTCCTGCGCCCAGCGTGCAAGAGCGCCATTGTGTCCGTAGGGCTCGGCAATCATCAACTGGCGAATCATGCCATCGGCGTGCACATAACCGATGGAGGGGAGCGGTAAGTAAGAGAAACGCGGCGGTGTATGTGTAGAACACTGGATATGTCCTGCCAGATAGACCTGCGAGTCAATCTCAGGAAAATGCTCCTGGAAAACCAGACGGTTCTGTTCGCGGCAACTCAATGATCTCAGCATAGCGGCAACTCTGACCGCATCTACCTGCTGAAAGGCAATGCCTGCGGGCAGATCAAAGCTGGCATAGTGGCGTCTCAGCCACGCATGATTCAGAAAATACATCATACAACAAAACCACGCGTTTCGCTGAGCTTTTGTTGCTTGCGTCATGTTGGTTGCGTGATGAGCATTTTACTGACAAGCGAGTGGTCGTGCAACCTGCCGTAACCGAGCCTTTAAAGTCTCCCCACCCCCGAGGCCACAGGCCCGCCCGCGACCGCCGGCCGAAGACTGGTATCACTTTGGCATTGCTGCGAAGACATCACCAGGATGGCTGATTCAATGAACGTCACTACGTCACGTCGTAACCGTTCACACCTCGAAATTGGTCTGTTACTGAATGCTGCACTTTCTGTGAAGTACCTATTGCTAGACGGCGATGCGCAGCAGGCGTTGCAGGAGAGTTTTCCATTTCCGGGGGAGTTGGCGACGAGGCGTAGTGCGTGAGAATGCGTGTTGCAGGCAGGCGGCCTGCAAGGCTTGGCGGCGGTCGGCCGGGCACCGACCGCAGGTTGGTCGCGGGCGGCGCAGGGCGTCGTCCCACGGTGAGTCCTCCCGGTCACCAGTTCGTTGGCCGAACGGGTCCAAGCCCAGAGTTCCGTCAGCGTGTGCAGCCACAGGTTCAGGGGCCACATCGCGATGTTGGCCCACAGGTTACACGTCTGGTGCTGCCCGATTCCCCAGACAACCGTCACATCGTGGAAGACCTGCTTGAAGGCACTGCGATCGGCGAAGCACTCGATGATCTCCCGCACGCTGGCGTTCCCATCGGTGCAGAAGAAGAACTGCGGACCTGTCGATTCTTTGACGATCACGACGCGGATCGTCCCGCCGAACGTGGCGTGTGTGGCCAGGAACGTCTGCGTGCGTTTGACCACCTCTGCGCCCGAGACGGTGCAGAGGGTCTCCACCCAGCCGTGACGATGCGCCGCCCGTCTGGTCAGCGGGAGCCGATGCTCTCTATAGACCTGATAGACCTGTTTGCGGCCGCGACGTTTCACCGTCTCGACCGGCGGCAGGTCCCACAACCGCTCGGCCGCGAGCATGTTTTTCTGGAGCTTGAACGCCGGGACAACGTCCTCCGCTCGCGCCTCCAGCGCCCTCAGTGTCGCGAGCGTGAGACTGGGATGGTCTGGTACAGCCGCCACGCCCCCAGCAACAGCACCAGTCCGCCCACCAGCATTCCCGCCAGGCTGAGCAACCCCTGCCAGTCGCCGAACAGCCGCCGCACCGCGAACACGCCGTCCCGGCCTGGACCGGGACGAGCTTCGACCAGGGAGATTTCAAACATCCAGAACCGCTGCCAGCCGAAGAGCACGAAGAGCGCAGCCAGACTGAGGAAAGGACCATAGGGGAGATACGCCCGAGCGGAGATCAGCCGGGATGCCAGCACCCCCGCCAAGGCGCACAGGGGAGCGAGCAGGAACACCATCAGCGTCGCCTGCCAGCCGAGAAATGCGCCGATCATCGCCATCAGCGTAACGTCGCCAAACCCCAGGGCTTCCTGACCCAGCAAGCGGGAGGCCAGGGCGCGGGAGGCCCACGTGAGACCGCCGCCAAACAGCAGTCCCGTCAGACTCCAGGCCAGTCCGTGCAGATGCGGATGCCTCCCCAACCAGGCGGGGATGTACGGGCCCTGGAGTTGCGGCACCTCGGCATTCCAGTCGACCCAGAGATGGCACAGTTGCAGGTCCCCCGAGAGCGTCGCCAGCACGACCCCCAGCGCCATTCCGGACAAGGTCACGGAATCAAGGATGAAATAGGTGCGCAGATCGGTGGCCGTCGCTGCGACGAGCAGCACCACCAGGAGGGCATGGTAGGCGGGGCGCAGTCGCCACCAGAGTTCCGACGGTCTCACTTCGGGGATTTCCTGGCAGTGGAACGCCAGCATCGCCACCGTGAGAGCAAACGTCAGCCCCCCGGCGAGGGCCCCCCAAGCGAACGGCCGCCATCCCGCAGAGACCCCGCACGTCCGCAAACCGTGATGCACCAACAGGCCGGCGACGACCGTCGCCGCCGACGCCAGACCGATCGCCCACGGAACGATCGACCAGCCGCGCAGCACCGGTAACAGCCAATCTTCCATCATGCGGGGAACGTACTGACCGGAGCAGAGTCTGGGTAGGGATGGAGCAGAGTCTGGGTAGGGATGTTGCCTGCCGCGGACGCAGTACCGGGAGCGGGAAGGTCCTTGCTGGGATGCTGGCGTCCGCCACGACTTCCTCAATCGCCCTGCCCCGCGCGAGCCGGAGGAGCATGAGCGATGGCAATGCGCACGCATCTCTCCTTCCGGCCGCTCGCGCGGTTCCGGAACCGCTTTGCGGCTTCCCGGAGAGGAGTGCGCCGCACGGGTCGATGCACTCCCACGACGGGACCTGCCTTTGCATGTGCGGGGGACCAATCCCTCCCACGGGCCTCGCTTCCCAGTCGACGCCAGATTTCACCAGATTTCACCAATGGTCGGCAGACACCCACGTCTGGCCTTCCGGCCCGGGACTTTCGAGCTGTTCAGACCAGCGAGAGTGCTGACGGAGAGGCTCCCTCCGTCACGGCTGGCCAGCCAACCGGCGAACAGGTCTCCTTCGTCACTGGTGAATAGACCACACCTCTGCCTCTCTGCCTCGGGTGCAGCCGCGGAATGGTGGTCCGGTCAGGGGTGCGTTGCGGTTCCACATCCTCCGCTCCCCTGCTCCAGGGGAGAGGACTCCCACCCAGCCCCGCCGACGGCGTCGGCGGGTGGCGGAGCCGAGGGACGGATCAGAGGTGCGGCGGGAGCGATTGCGTCGCGCGTGGGGGCACGTCGGTCCTGACGGGACGGTCCGGGGGCTGACGCCCCCGGCTCGCCGAGTGACGTTCGCAGAGGCGATCGGGACTCAGCGATCGTGGTGATGCCGCGGCGGATTTTCGGACGGTCCGGGGGCATCAACGGAGATCCGGGGGTTGATACCCCCGGCCTCCGACGACCTGGGGAATTTCGATCTGCCGCCAGCCTCCACAGCCGGCCGCGATCGTCGACCACGCCCAGCCGCAGATGACACACGGTGAGCAACGACCTCCCGGGATGGCAAGAGAGAAGGAAAGTTCGTGGAGCGGCCCCGGCCACCGATCGACGGCTGCACCCCTCTGCCTCCCGCCCGAGACCCCACTTTGACCCTCCGCGCACCACGGCGGTATACTGGCAAGGCGTGCGTCTTGCCCGAGGTCACACTCTCGATCCTTGTCGGCGGGTCTCTTGGAATCTTGGGACCCGGTAGACGTTTCTCATGGCCACCGACCGACAGCAACGCCCCGAAGGTGAACCCGCTGAGTCGCTTCGCCGGCTGGGAAAGTTCCAGATCGTCAAAAAGCTTGGTGCGGGGGGGATGGGGGCCGTGTTCCTGGCGACGGACACGGAGCTGAAGCGCCCTGTCGCCCTCAAGGTGCTCCCCAAGGATCGGACCGACAATCCCCGTTTGGTCCGGCGGTTCAAGGCCGAGGCGCAGGCCGTCGCCACGCTGCGGCACGAGAACATCGTGGCCATTTATGAGGCGGGGGAGATCGACGGGTACCCTTACCTGGCGCTGGAGTACGTCGACGGCACTGACCTGCAAACACTGATCCAGAAACGCGGCGTCGTCCCCCCCAAGCGGTCGTTGAAGATCATTCGCCAGGTGGCGGACGCCCTCCAGCACGCCTACGAGAAAAACATCGTCCACCGCGACATCAAGCCGTCGAACCTGCTGGTCAAGACCGACGGAACTTGCAAGCTGACCGATCTGGGACTGGCCCGTTCGATCGACGAGACGCTGGACACGAGCATCACCCGGGCCGGGACGACGGTCGGCACCGTCGATTACATCTCTCCCGAACAGGCCTGCGACAGCAAGGCAGCCGACATCCGCAGCGACATCTATTCGCTGGGCTGCACCTGGTACCACATGCTCACGGGAAAGCCGCCGTTCAGCGAAGGGGACTTGCAGGCCAAGATTCGGGCCCATCTGAATTCGCCACCGCCGAACCCCCGGCAGCTCAACCCGAATGTTCCCGAAGCCTACGTAGCCGTCATGCATCAGATGATGGCCAAGGATCCGCGGGACCGTTACCAGACGCCGGCCGAACTGATTGCCGATCTGGACAAGGTGGCCGGGGTGGCGCGGAGCCTGAGGTCGGAACTGTTTGACGAACCCGTAGCTCCTGAAAGTCCCGAAGAGTATGAGGCGTGGGGGGAACCGCCGCCGGAGTCGGTCCCCACTCCGGGCAGCAAACCGAAACGCTCGGAGGAACCGCGGTCCCCGGAACCGCGTTCGCCCTCCTCAGCCAGAGGGGGGGAGGAAGAGGCTCCCGTCCCCGTTCCGCAGAAGATGCCTATTCGCCAGCCGGGAAAACCCGTTCCGGAGGGGGCGTCCGCTCCACGCCGCCGTCGAGCCGCCCCCCACGACCGGGAGGAAGGGGAGCTGGCCTCGACGGAGGGGGAGGCGAAGTCTCGCCGGCTTCCCCGCGGCCGCGAGAAGGCGCCTGCCAGCCTGTCGGTCGATGTGGACTTCACGCGGGTGTTGTTGATCGGGGGGATCGTTGTCGCCGTGCTGGGGCTGTTCTGGTGGGCGTTCAGCCGCGGAACCTCCTGGAGCACTCCTTCGGTGGCAGCGCCGCGTCCAGAGGAACGGCCCCCGCCACCGGTCGTTCCGGTGGAACCCGAGCCGCCGCCCGTCGCGGAACAGCCAGCCGGTCCCCCGCGCGCGGAAGCGCAGATTCTGGCAGGCGACTCGTCGGCCGTGTCCCGCCAAGGCGTGATCTTCGCCGGTACAGACGATTTGGGGAATCCGGAGTCGGCGGTGATGCGGCGGCTGGTGCCGGATTGGGTGTACGCGCTCCGAAACGCTGGCACCGAGGGACTGCCGAGGGTGACTGTTTCGCTGAACCCGACGGCGGGCGCCCTGGGGAGCCTCAATGCGGCCATCAAGCACTCCTTTGCCCGCGCCCGGGTCGTTGAGCTGGCAGGGAGCGGTCCTTTCCCACTCGACCCGGAAGTGATTCAGAACGTCGATCGGCTGGTGATCCGCGCCGCGGCGGGGTCGGAACCCCTGATCCTGTTCCGGGGTGCACCCGCACGGGCCGAGCAGGGATACTTGCACCTCAAGGGGGGCGTGTTGGAACTGGAAGGGGTCCATCTGCTGCTGGCCGCGCCGCCCGACGCCCCTCCACGCACGTTCCTGTCCGTCGACGCAGGGACGATCGTCCTCCGCCGCTGTACGGCCACTCAGGGGGAGGTCTCAGGTCCGGCGGTCCTGTGCCGGGCCGCTGAGTCGGATGCGTCCCCTTTTCCGGCCCGTGTGCTGCTGGAGGAGTCGCTGGTGCGCGGCAGCCGGTTGACGGCGGTGAGCGGTCGGGGGGACCGCGTGGACGTCATCGTCGGCGGGTCGCTGCTCGCCTCCGGGAGCGGAGCGGTGATCGACGTCGAGGTCCGCTCGGCGGCCGCAGCTCCCGTGCCTGCATCGTCAGAACCCGCAGCGGTCGGTGAGGCCCCCGGAGGAGCTGCGGCGGCCTCAAGCGGTACGCCTCGTGCAGACGATCGTCACTCAGCCGTTCGTCTGCTCGGGTCGGTGGTCGTGGCCGGAGAGAATGCGGTGACGCTCCGTCAACCGAGCAGTCTCACGCTGGCTCGCTGCGACGTCCTGGTGCGACGGTCAATCCTCGTCGGCGGCGATGACGCCGTGCTGCTGGCACTGCCGGAGTGGCCGATCCGTGCCACAACTGTTTCGGGTCAACCTCGCGCTGCTCAACTGCAATGGCAGCAGGAGCGGTCGTACCTGGCCGGCTGGCCGGCGCTGGTGAGGGTCGGAGAGTCTGAAAACGTCGAGACGATTGCCGACGCAGCCGGCTGGCAATTGTTCTGGGGCGTTCCCCTCGAAACGGCTTCGTATTCGCCGGAGGCTCTGGCGTTGGGCCGGAAGGAGATTCTGCGGATCGACGAAGGGTTATGCCGATCCTGGGCGGCGCTCGTCCCGGCAGAGGTTGCGTCCGGGACCACGGTTGGTCTCGCGCAGGGGCTGCCGTCTCCGCCGGCAGCTCTGGAACAGCACCTGGTCCTGAGCAGCCGTCCCCAACTCCCCGCCGGATACGTCGAGCTCGGCCCGCCGGTAGGAAAGGTCGTGCGCGTCGATCTGCGGGGTCTGAAGCGGAATCTCAACGAGTTCCTCAACAGTGCCGAGGTGCCGGATGGGGCACACGTGCAGCTCTCGGGAATCGGTCTGGTGACGATCCCTCCCCTCCGGCTGCGGGGGAAGTCATTGCGGCTGGAGTTCCTCCAGGGGGGAGAAGGCGCCCCGCTGGTGCTGCGGCCGGAGGCGGGGGGGACCGACACCCCTGAAGCGGCCTTGGTGGTCGAGCAGGGTCGCCTCGATCTGATCGGCGCCCGCATCCAGGCCACACCGTCCAGAACGCGGAACGCCCCGGCTCGGCTGATCCTCGTCCGCGGCGGCGATGTGACGCTCCGCAACTGCTGGATCGAGGGGCCGCTCCGTCCCGACGCTCCGGAAGAACCGCTGGTGGAGTGGGTGCGGAGTGAACCGTCCGCAAACCGACAGTTTGGGTACATCGCCGACACGTATTTTCTCGGCAGCCAGCCGTTGCTGGCGGCGGATGTCGATCGCCGGTTGCTGATTGTCCACAACTCGATCCTCGCAACTCGCAGCGAAGGCCTGATCCTGCGGACGCACCTCGGCGCGGCCGCGGTGGAACCGGCACTGGCAGGGTGGGCGGTCGTGCAACATTGCACGTTCCTGATCGGGACCCGGGCCTTGCGGCTGATGGGGAATCCCACGGGGCGCGACGCCCCCGCGGCCCATATCGAATGTACCGCCTGCGTCTTCGCCCCCGGGCCCGGGACCGACGTCGAGGCCGCAGCCGTCCTCGCCCATCCGGAACGGATGACCGCCGGAAATCTCTTTGACTGGTGGGAGAGGCGCAACGGCTACGCCCCGGGGCTGAAGCGGTATCGTCAGCCGTCGGCCTCTGGGACTTCCGGGGCGAATTCAGAACCGCAGGACTTCTCCCGCGACTGGGTCGGCTTCTGGACCGCCAGTCACGTCGATGGCCCCGTCACCGGCCCCAACGGCGTGCTGTTCAAGACGCTGGTCACGTCGCTGGAAGGGATTTCGCCGCCGGTGCTGGAATTGATGCCAAGCTGTGCGGCTGCTCGCTCCGCCCCCGACGGCGGACCGATCGGCGCCCGTGTGGACCGCATCGGTCCCGCCGGCATGCTCCGTGGGACCTCGACTCCTCCGCCCGGCTCGCCGACACCCGCTGCGCCCGGTTTGCCTCCGCGCGTTGATTTCTGACGAAGCCGTTTCACAACCTCCCGCTCCCCCACCAAAGCCCGCCGACGGCGTCGGCGGGACCCTCCCTTCCAGAAGCGGCACCTCCCAGTCGCGGCCCAAGGTCCGCTCAGGGTTTCTTGAGCGGCGAGCGCGGGTTCCCCAATCGCCGACGAATCACAGCCGCTTCCACCGAATCGGTTGGCAGCCGCTCCAACAGGTCCTCGAACTGTTCGCGGGCCTCTTCGTGCCGGCCCAGCCGGTCGAGCGTAATCGCCAGCAGGTGCCGCGGCAGGGCAAAGTTGGGATCGAGCCGGACGGCTGTCTGCAAGGGTGCCAAAGCCTCCTGGGGTCGTCCGGCAAGGACCAGCGCCCGCCCCAGCAGGTGATGCACATCGGGATCGCCCGGCGCCAGTGAGACCGCCGGCTCCAGCACCCGAATCGCTTCCTCCGGGCGTCCCAGCCGCAGCAGCGCCTCCCCCAGTTCGATCCGGATGTCCACCCGCTCCGGGTCGCAGCGCAGGGCCTGTTCAAAGCGGGCTGCCCCCCCTTCCACGTCCCCCTCGCTCGCGAGGATCAGTCCCCAATAGAACCAGGCCGACGTGTATTCCGGCAACAGCCGCGTCGCCGCCGCCAGGTGAGGCTCGATCGCTTCCAGCGGCGCTTCCCGCTTCCAGAGTTTGACGGCGAGATTGAACTGAGTGACCGCCTGGGCGCGGGAGATCGACAGGTCCGGCCAATCGGGAAAGAATGGGCCAACGACGCCCGGCTGCATCAGCGACACTCCCGCCAGCACCGCCGCCCCGGCCGCGGCCAGTCGCCTCCCCTGTCGCCGCCGCACCAGCGTCCCCCCTCGCACAAGACCCGCTCCGGCCATCAGCGCGAGCATCGGGACCAGCGGCAACCGATACCGCGCAAACACATAGAACAGTGCCACGCTGAGCGTGTAGAGCACCATCAGCGCCGGCAGCACCCAGAACCGGCGCCATCTTCGCCCCAGCGCGGCCAGTCCGAACACCGCCGCGCCGGCGAGGATGTCGAAACGTCCCAGGCCCGACAGAACAGTCAACATCCAAGACTCTTCCGCGGCGGTGTACTGATCCTCGCTGTCCACCAATTCCGTGCTGCTCCAGGTGAGCAGCACTTTCTGAACCATCAACTTTGCCCAGCGCCCCGGGGCGGATTGAATCTCCTCCCAGGTTCGTCTCGCCCACCACCGCGAGACTTCCCCCGGCGTGAGGCGACGACCGGCCGCCTCCTCGGCAAGGTACCTCGCGTCGAACTGCTCAAACGCCGGCGTACCGTGCTCCGGAACCAATTCCTGATAGGTCCCATCCGCCTCCCGATGGTTGCCGATGTAGAAGTTCGGTCCGAACTGAGCGGTCGTTAGCACCCACTCCCCTCCGACGATTCGGTTGCGAACCAGAACGGGGGCCAGCGGCACGAGCAGCCCCGCCAGAAACAGCGCCGCCGCCCGCAGCTTCCATCCGGAGGTCCTGTGACGCCGCGGGAACAGCACGATCCATGCCAGCACCAGCCCCCCGCACAGGAGGGCGTTTTCGCGAACCAGCCCCCACAACCCCAGCACCGTCCCCAGTGCGAGCCAGCACAGACGATGCTGCGGCCAACGGAGACAGGTCGCCAGCACCAGCAGCAGGGCCCCCACCCACAGCGTTCCCAGCGCCGATTTTTCCAAGAGCGTTTCGTGAAACACCTCGGCGCCGGAGAGGGCTAATCCCAGCCCTGCAAGCCATCCGGCCCGCGGACCGAACATTCGTCGTCCCGCCAGTCCCACCAGCACACAGGCGCCCACCCCGAAAAGCACATTGAGGAGACGCCCCGCCGTCACGCTGGGACCGGTGGCGCGATACACCATCCCCAGCACGTAGGGATAGAGAGGCGCCTGGTAGAAGGTCTCCCGACCCAGCCAGTCGCCGGCGGCGATCTGAGCGGCCCACTCGTGATAGCGAGCCGCGTCCCCGAGCAGCACCTCCCATCGCGGCGACGACTTCAGCTCCCACAGGGCAATCCCCCGCACCGTGAGCGCGACCACGGCGATCCCGGCGCACAGACTCCACCGGGATCGCAGACCCCGACCGGTGCTGGGAGCCGGCTGTCGCGGAAGGTCGGGAACCGTTGCGGAAGAGGACATCAGGGATGAGTGTACCGAGTCCTCCGCGGTCCCTGTCAGAAAGCGAAGGCGGTGTCGCTGTCCGGGAGGCCAGCCAGACAACACTCTCCCCACGATTACTCCGCATCGACCAGTTCCAGGCTGTGCCACAGACTCGGATCGGACATCGCCGGGAACTCCTCGCCGACGGAGAACGGGATGCGCCCATACTCCTGGTCATGGACACAGCAGAAGAATCCCAGCCGCGGCTGCGTCGCCGGATCAAAACCGGACAGCACCTGCACGGGCAACCACGCTTCCACCATGTAGCCGCCGGATGAGACCTGACTGCGGACGAGGAACTCCTCCTCGTCCGCCAGCGGAGCGTCTTCCCGCGCGCGCGGCACCGGGAGCGGTCGTACGAGCGCCTCTGTCCCCTGCGGTCCTCCCCCGACCGGCAGCACAAATAGGCGATGACAGTATCGCGTCGCCCGGTGAACCGTCTGCGTGTCGCGGGTGTCGAGCCACAGTTCCAGGGCGTCCAGCCGCGGCGGATTTTCCGGATCGCTCAGCACGGGTCGCGTGCGGCCGAGGACGCAGAGCGAAAAACCGATGCCGTGCGGATTCCATCCCGCCCGCAGATCGATGGGAGGGAGAGGGACGTCCAAGGCCCGCGGCCACGCCAGCCGCGACGTTTCCGGCAGGTCCAGGAGTTTTTTCCCCGTCCGCGGCAGGCGGTCGAACCGCGCCACCGGGAGCCGATAACGCATCAGAAATGCGGCCGGAAGGAGGGACATGACTGCTCTGACGGTCTGATGGATGGTTCGCCGCTTGTCGAGGTCGAGCCCGGATGCGCCTTCCGGGTCCGCCGGACCGGCGCCAGTTTCCTCACCGGGAAACGACGGAGGGGATTTCGCCGGTCCGCAGGTGAGCGAGGGGCTTCCGTCCCCCGCTCGCCAGTTGCGAAACTGGCTCCGGTCATGATCCGTCCGCGGCGGCCGGTTCCCTCGGAAGCACGGTCCCGAGATATCGCACAAGCTGTTCCAGGTCCGTGGGAGGAATGGTCTCCGCGAAGTTCGCGGGCATCAGCGACAGTGGTGAGAGTTTGCGCGTTTCGATCTCCGCGAGCGGAACCGTGAACTCTTTCCCTTTGGGGTCGGCGAGGATGAGCGTCGCGCCTTCCTCACGGCGCACGAGTCCGGTGACGACCTGACCATCGGCGAGGAGCAGGATCGTCGTGCGGAAGGCGGCGTCGACGTTGCGGTTCGGGTCGAGGATGTCCTCGAGCAGACGATCCAGTCCGCGCACTCCCACGCCGTCCAGTTGTGGTCCGATCTTCTCACTGATTCCCTGGAATTGATGGCAGGCGGCGCAGTGCTGCTTGAAGAGAGCCGCACCGCGCTGCGCATCCAGCGGCAGGGATGAGGCGCGGATCTCCGCCGCCCGCTCCGTGAGACGCTGCCGCAAGGCCGCATCCGGCGCCGGGAGGTCCCGCGTCAGCCGGGCAATGGTTTCAGCCACGTTCGGCAACGGATGTGACTGGAGGTGCTCGACCAGCGCGGCCTCTTGCAACAGTCGCGGCGACGCTGCCCCTTGTTCGACCAGTGACAGCAGCATCTCCCCCCCGGCAGCGTCGCTCACCAGCAGCGTGGCCAATAACCGCTGCTCCTCGGCCGAGGTGGACTGAAACAACTTAGCCAGAACTTCCCGCCGCGGCGCCTCTTCGGGACGAGCGATCTGCACAAAACATGCTTCACACAAGTCCGTCGGCCATCGTCCCGCTCGGACGGCTCCCAGCAGCGCCTGCGCCATGCCCGACGGCGCGAGTGCGACCAGTCCCTCTGCGGCGGCAACGCGGAGGGACGCCGGCGTCTCGCTGGAAGCCACGAGCGTCCTCAGCCGCGGCTCAAACTCGCTCAGCCTCAATTCGGAGATCAGCCGGCAGGCCTCGACCGACGGCGACAGAGCCCCCGGGTTCAACCCTTCCATCGAAAACCGGCCTGCGGCCAGCCATGCATACGCGCTGCGGTCATCTCCATCGATGATCTCGAGGTACCCCCGGCGTCCCTGCACGTCGCGGAGATCCCACTCCACAAGCTGGGCGACGTCGTTGCGCGGAGGCAACGCCTCCCGCAACACGGCCTGAGTTTCGGCGTCCACCAGGCGGATGAGATTCCGCGGCGTTGCCGGCTGGTTCGGAGGGCCGTTATGGCCGCAGAGGAAAAAGCTCAGGTGCGGCGGCAGGTCGAATGCGTCCGAGCGCAGGATTCCCGTCCGCTGTTCGCCTCTGGGGAACGACGAGTGGAGCAGCGCCCCCTCCTGCCCGTCGGCGAAGCGGCGGGTCTGGACGTCGAAGGCGGAATCCGCCTGCGCATTCGGGCCGTAAGGGATCGCCGTCCAGCCGAGCTCCCGGGAGGAGGGAATCTCCAGCAGCGTTGCCGCCAGACTCGCCGCCCACCGTGAGAACTGCGGAGGCGCCGGCCCGCCGCGTTCCCGCAATCCTGCGTGGACGCCGCGGAGGTCGGCCAGTCCGGTGCGCCAGTCGTGTGACGCGCCCGATTCCATCCGTTCCAGCAGATCATGGAGCTGTGTCTCGGCGCCGTACCGTGCGATGTGTCGCAGTGCAGCCTGTCGCCGCGGCCCCGCTGGGAGCACCGGCAGCGCCGCCAACATCACCTGCGCCCCGGCGGGACTGGGTTCGCCTCGGGCGATCTCGGTCCAGAACTCCGGCGCATGGGGAATCCGATGCTCCAGCAGGAACGCGACGTTTTCCGGAATCCGGAGCTGATTGCGCAACGCGATGCGGCAGGCGTGCCGGAACTGGGAATCCTCCGGACGATGGTTTTCGAGGGACGGTCCCTCCACAAAGGGGAGGACGAGCCCGACCGATCCCGCGAAAGGGCGTCGTCCGATGGCTTCGACCGCTCTGCGGCGGACCTGTTCTCCCCACGGAGGAGCGGTGCACTCGACGACCGCCTCGCGTGTGGCCTCGGTCCACTGCGGTTCCTCCGCCATGGCGCGCAGCCAATGTGCGACCGCCAGTTCCCCCTCGGTCCGGCGGAATGGGAGCCACCGCGACTCCTGAGACCGGCCGCAGCGGGCGGCAATCCACACGGCCTGAGCGAGCTGAGCCTCCGAACGAGCCGGTTGCTCTCCCGAGAGCAGTCTCTCCACTCCCCCCAGCGCTTCTTCCGGTCCATACCGGTCGAGCAGTTCGTGTGTGGCGAGGGAGCGGACCGTGAGGTTTGCGTCGCCTAGCCGTTCCACGAGATTCGGGAGGGGCAGGCGCGTCAGATCGGGAAGGGCGGAAGGACTCGCAGTCCCGGCGACAGCCGTCGCCGGGCTTTGCGAGGCAGGCGAGACTGGATTCTGGACACTCGCCTCCCCCCGGTACACCACGCGCCAGATGCGCCCGTGAGTGCGGTCCCGCCGCGGGTGATCGAGCGGGACTTCGTAGTGGCCGATGATGGCGTTGTAGAAGTCCGCGATGTAGAGCGCCCCGTCCGGGCCGAGCTTGACGTCGACCGGACGGAACCAGCCATCATCGCAGGTGAGGAACTCCGGCTGCTCGACGGCCCAGGGAGAGGAGCCGCGCCACTCGATCCGGTCGCGGTGGACACGGCCCGTCACCGGGTTGCACAGGAAGATGCAGCCGCGGTATTCGGGGGGGAACTGCTCCGCCTCATACCATGCACAGCCGCAGAGGCCGGTCGACCCGTGGCCGTGGGCGATCATGTCCGGGCCGAAGCCGAGGCCGTCGTGCGGCTTCCCGAAACTCTGGTAGTACGCGCCGGGCAACAGGCAGGTCAGCGGACGCGAATGACAGTCAGCCGAGTACAGGTTCCCCCACGGGTCGAAGCAGAGGCCGAAGGGGTTCACCTGCCCGAAGGTCCAGTGCTCGATGCGGCTGCCGTCGGGGCGAAACCGGAACGTATTCCCCGACTGCATCACGATCTCGTGTCCGTCAGCCCCTTTCACCCGTGACGTGTTCGCGAACCCGTGGCAGGCGTAGACCCAGCCGTCGAGTCCGCGCGTGAAGGAGTTGACCATCCCGTGCGTGTCGACGTTGCCAAACGGGCCGTAGAGCCTGGTGCGGGTGTCGGCCTTGCCGTCGCCGTCGACGTCGCGGAGATGGACGATGTCCGGGATGCTGAAGACGATTGCCCCGTCCTGATACGGCAAGACGCCGATGGGGATATTGAGTCCTTCCGCGAAGCGGCTGACTTTGGCCGGGCGGCCGTCGTCGCCGATCCCCTCGATCACCGTCAGCCAGTCGCGCGGGGGATGGTCGGAGGGCTGCCCCCACCGCGGGTCGCGCGGCTCGACCCCTTCGCCGGCCGCGGGGTACGGGTACTCGACGGACGACGTGACCCACAGCCGCCCCGCGGCGTCGAAGTTCATGTTCATCGGCTGACCGATGAGCGGCTCGCTGACCACGAGCTGAATCTCGAACCCGGGCGGGAGATGGAACTGCGAACGCTGCTCCTCTGGAGTGAGGGGGTCGGTTTCGACGACGAGGGGGGGTGCCTGCGCGAATCCCGTGCTCGCGAACCACATCACGGCCGCAAACCAGCGAACGTTGCACATCGCGTTCATCGGCACAATTGTCGAACGGCACTCCCTGGCGATCCAGTGGCGTGGCTGGAGCAACCACCCTGGGTCGTCGGGGACGACCACCAGCCGCTGCGGGACTCTCCCACCGATCTCCCAGGGGTTGCGCTCAACATAGCGAATCGTCCGTGCGATGTCGTCCGGTGCGCCATGAGAGCCCTTTCACTCATGCCGAGTTGAGAGTCGTTGCGGACGACAGCCCCCCTTGCAACCGACCTGACGCTCCGAACAGAATCAGCACCGTACGACTCAGGCAGGGAATCTTCTCTGGCCGGGCAGGAAGGGATGCTGATGCTCTCGACCGAGCGACGATTCCTGTTCATTCATATCCCCAAGACCGGTGGGAATTCGATCCAAATATCCTCCGGCACTACTCGGAGGATGAGGTTGTCGCTCTGGCCCCGCATCAGGACGGGGTGGAACGATTCGAGGTCCGCTCGTCGCGGCACAACACGCACAAGCATTCCACACTGGCGGAGTACCGCCGGGAATACGGACCGGAACTGTTTGGATCGCTGTTCAAGTTCGCCTGCGTCCGCAATCCGTGGGACCGGGCGGTGTCGTACTTTTTCTCGCCACATCGCGGCCCGGTGGAGTTCAACCGGAACGATTTCCATGCCTTTCTGGAGACGATCCAGCCGGTGGCTCATTACCTGACGTTGGAGGAGGAGCATCCTCCGCGACTGGCCGCGGCGCTGGGGAACCTCGACTTTGTGCTGCGGTTCGAGAAGCTGCAATCGGATTTCGCCGAGGTCTGCCGGCGCATCGGGATTCCGGTGCAGTCCCTGCCGGTACGCAACAAGTCCGCCCGCGGGTCGTACCGCGACTATTATGATGCGGACAGCCGCCGTCTAGTGGAGTTGCGGTTTGGCGAGGAGATTGAACTGTTGGGGTATCGTTTCTGATCGACGCTGGGACAGCGCGGATTCACGGTTCCGCGGCAAATTGCTCTCCCCGCGGCTCGTGAACCCGGCCTAGAATTGAACTGGCCGGCGACGGCCGAGCAGCGTCCGCTCCCGCGTCGAGCCCCCCTCTCCCCGGAGGTCCCCATGTGAGGAGTTGTTGTATGCGGCGCGTCTCTCACGGCAGCGAAGAACTGCGGTATCTCTTCCGCGGTCTGACGGAGCACACCTTTCAGGTGGAGTTCGGCTTTGCCGATCCCCCCCTCCTGGATTACCTCTCCGGGCTGCTGGAGCGGTTCGTCCGCATCGACGCCATCTTCAAGGTCCGCGATCTCGTGGGCCGTCGGCTGGAGGAAGTCGCCGATATGCTCCTCGCCGCCGAGGAACGCGAGTACAACGTCCGCCGCGAACTCCATCGCCACATCGGAGACTTCACGCTCTTTTGGACCGGCGTCTATCCGGAGGCCCTCAAGCGGTTGCGGCATCCGGAGCGGAAGGACGCCCTGATTGACTACCAGGAACAGGGGAAGCGCTCCTACTGGATCGCCAGCACCTTTGAAGACGAACCCTACGAGGAAGAGGCCCCGGTGTTGCGACGGCTGAGCCGCGACTTTGAACTCTGTTCGCTCGGTCTGAATCGGGTGCGCCATGAATGGGAACGCTGCCAGCGGCGCGGCGCGCAACAGATCGACGAGCGCTGGAACTGATCGATCGCCCAAGATCGCTCCTGACGGGCTCGAGGTGCCCCCGTGAGCCGCTCCGCCGACCCCTTGGCGGCGCCACCGGTCACGCCTATAGTGGACTCGGAGCCGTCGGTCCGCACGGTCGCAAGGCCTGGATCGGCGAATGGGGTGTGGAGTGCATCCAGGCGCCTGCGGGCCGCGCACGCATCGCAGCCGGCTTGATGGGGTGCGATGGGTGAGGCTGCGGCCGAAAGGCTGGGTCAGGCGCTCTCCGTGTCAGGGTGGATCAGATGGCGGAGTGCCGCTGCGCGCCGAAACGATGCGGCCGATCGGCACTAGATGATTCACTTCGACACACCCTCACGGGGAGGCACCGCTCATGCCGCGCATCTCGATTGGCGACGTCTCGCTCCAGGTCGTTACCGAGGGGGAGGGTGAACCGTTGCTCCTGGTGCACGGCTTTCCTCTGGACCACTCCCTGTGGAAGCACCAGATCGCTCACTTCTCCCGCAGCCGGCGGGTCATCGCCCCCGACCTGCGCGGCTTCGGCCAGAGCGATGTGACGCCTGGAACGGTGCGGATGGAGCAGTTCGCGGATGATCTGGCGCGCCTGTTGACAGTGCTGGGGGTCGAGAGACCGGTCTGTCTGTGCGGGCTGTCGATGGGCGGATACATCGCCTTTGCCTTTGCGCAACGGTATCGCGAGCGGCTGCGGTCGCTGGTGTTGTGCGATACGCGGGCGGCGGCCGATGCTCCGGAAGCCCGCAAAAATCGCTGGGAAACCGCCGAGCGCGTCCTCCGGGAGGGGCCGGGATTCCTGGCCGAGACCATGGTCGAGCGGCTCCTGGCCCCTGCGACGCGCCGGCACCAGCCCGAGCTCGTGGCCGAAGTCCAGGCAGTCATTCGCGCGGCGCCGCGGGAGGGGGTCGCGGCGGCCTCGCGCGGCATGGCGGAGCGGCCCTCCGTGGAGGAGCTGCTCCCCCGCATCGATCTCCCGACGCTGGTGGTCGTCGGCGAGCAGGATGCCATCTCTCCCCCGGAGGAGATGCGCGAACTGGCAGGGAAGATTCCCGCGGCTCAATTCGTTCCGCTTGCCGATGCCGGGCATCTGGCCCCTTTGGAACAACCGGCAGCGATGAACGCTGCTTTGGACCGCTTTTGGCAAGATCAGGATTTGGAATGGAGAACGTGATGTTGAGGAGGAGGGGGGCCGACCGCGGAAGCAACCGGCGCGGCCGCCAGAGCTTTCCCCAAGCCTCCAAAGCCCCCCATTTTCCTCGTGAACAACGCAGACAGGTTGAGCACGATTTCGACTTCTTCCTGTTCAAGACCCGGAATTCCTTTGCTGGTCTGAAGATTTTGGGGCCATGATGGTTAGCGAAAGTTTTTCCACAGACTTTCCACAACCGCGACATGCGGCACGGAGGGCGCGAAGGTTCGGCAGGGCGGGGCCATCCAGAATCTCACCACGCGACTCATCAGTTCTTGGGAAGACGCCATGAGACACTTCGTGACCTGTTGCTGTGCGGTGCTGCTCGCCGCCAATGGCGCTGCGGTCCGCGGCCAATCCACCACGACCCCCACCAAGTCGCTCACCTGGGCCGAGCGGATGTTCGCTCAACTGGAGTACGACTTTGGCGTGGTCACGCGCGGGGCCGACGTGCGACATCGCATCGCAATCCACAATCCCTTCGGCGAACCGATCACGCTGCAAAGCGCCAAGAGTACGTGCGGCTGCGTGACGCCGGAATTGAGCACGAACGTCCTTCAGCCCAACGAGACCGGTTCCCTGGAATTGCGGCTCAATACCGTCAAGTTCACCGGTCGCAAGAACCCCACCATCGACGTCGTGTTGAGCTTTGGCGGCGGAACCAAAGCCACCGTCCGCATTCCCGTGCGCGCCTACATCCGTGGCGACGTGAGCACGTCCGAGGATGTCGTCGACTTCGGCGTCGTCGGCGCCGGTCAAACGGCGACGCGGACCATGACGGTCACGTACCACGGCTCCGCGCCGTGGCGGATCACCGGCGTCCGCAATCTTGGCGAGGGGGTCACGGTGGAGATCGCCGATCCCGTCCGGACGTCGCAGGGAACGGTCTACAAGCTCCACGTCACCCTGGGCTCGGACCTCCCGGTCGGAAACCTCGAACGTTCGCTGGTGGTGCTGACTGAGGAGCCGGCGCGGTCCTATCTGACCATGCAGGTCCGGGCCACCATCGAACCCAAGATCGTCGTCGCCAATCCCGTGATTCAACTCGGAGGTGTGGAACCGGGAGCCAAGGTGACGACGCGGCTGATCATCCGCGGACGACAGCCCTTCAGCCTCGAGGCAGTCCAGGGGATCGGCGGAATGGCGACGGCGGACCTCTCCCAGACGTCCGACAAGTCAGTCCATGTGGTTCCGCTGACAATCACTGTTCCGTCGGTCCCCGGACACTTTACGGAAAACGTGCTGATCAAGGTCGTCGGTGAGACCACCCCCGTCACCTGCCGCGTGGAAGGGGAGGTCCTGGGAACGCACGGCAGCAGCAAGTTGACCCGCGGCGCCGCCCGGTGAATGTCCGCCGGTCCGGCCGGCAGTCGAACGTTCAGCGCCCTCCGCACCATTCCGGAGGGCGCTGCTCGTTTGGGGCGCGGCGGCGAGCCTGTCGCTTGTCTCTCTCAAGCCCCTGCGCCACGATGCCGGCAGTCGATCCCCCGGCTCCCACACCACACGTCTTCCCCACGCACCTCTCCCCTGTGAACGACGCGACCGACGATCTCGCCCCTCTGGGCCTGGACCTTTCCCGCTGGGACCGCGTGCAGGTTCTGGCGTCAGAGTTCTGCCGGCGGACCGGAAGCGGCCTGGTGCTGCAAGTCGTACGGCCCCAATGCCGCAGCCTCCCGTTGGCGTGGGGGGTGTGGACGGCTTCCGGCGGCGAATCCGAGAGGCACGTCGTCCGCCCCGAAACGATCTTCCTCACCGCCTCGCTCTCCAAACCGATCGTGGCGATGGGAGTCCTGTCCCTGGTGGAGTCGGGGGAGGTGTCGCTGCAGAGTCGGGTGCAGGAGTTTCTCCCCGAGTTTGACGCCCCGCCGAAGCGCCCCATCACTCTCCGCCATCTGCTGACGCACACCTCCGGACTCCCGGACATGCTTCCCAACAACCGTCCTCTGCGGCAGGCGCGGGCGCCGCTGACGGAGTTCATCGCCGGTGCGTGCGCGGTGACGCTCGATTTCCCCCCCGGACGCGGCGTGCAGTACCAGAGCCTGGGATACGCCTTGCTGGGTGAGATCATCGCCCGCGTGACTGGTCAGAGCTGCGCGGACTACCTGCGGCGGACGCTCTTTGAACCGCTGGGCATGGTCGATACCGTGCTCGGCGCTCCGGAGGAGTGGTTTACCGGACCGAGCCCGCGCATGCAGCGGGTGGCAACAGTGCTGCCGCCGGACGACCAGCGCGGCGGCGACGACTGGAACTGGAACAGCCGCTATTGGCGGACGCTGGGGGCCCCCTGGGGAGGCGTCCTCTCCACGGCGGATGATCTGAGCACCTTTCTGCAGATGATGCTCGGCCAGGGGCGGCGGGGCGACCTCCGTCTGTTCGCTCCCACGACCATCGCAGCGGCCACGAGCAATCAACTCGATGCCTTTCACGATGTCCCCGAAGCAGATCGGCGGACGCGCGGCTGGGGCTTCGGGTGGCGACTCAATTGGACCGGTCATCCCGCCGCCTTCGGCGATCTGCTTCCCCCCTGCGTCTACGGCCACTGGGGAGCAACCGGCACCCTGTGGTGGGTCGATCCGATCCGTCGCGTCGGCCTGGTACTCCTCTCCACGCTGCCGTTGGAACGCGACCAGACCGGGTTACTGCGGCTCTCCAATGCGGTTGCAGCGGCGGTGCTCGATTGAGCCGCCCGCCAGGGGTGCGCCGGGCCGGCACAACCGGTTCCTTCCGACGTCGCTCCCTCGAGGCTGTACAGCCCGGGAGGAGCGTCGCTACCGGCCACCCGTCACTCCTCGGTCGCCTCGCCACCCAGGGCCGCGCGCAACCGACGCATGGCCCGCAGGTATCTCATACCGGCCGCCGCCGGACTCAGCCCCAACGCGGCCGCAACCTCGCTGTTCCCCAGATGTTCGGCGTGCCGCATGAGGATGATCTCCCGGTCCGCCTCATCCAGTCCGTCAATCGCCCTCCAGAAGCGCTGTTCCAGTTCTTCCCGGATGGCGGCGGCCGCGGGGGTCAGACCGGCATCGGCGAGCTGTGAGGCGAGGTTGAAGGAGGAGCGATCGAGGTGCTCCCCCGCGGCCAACGGCTGCTCCCGCGAAACGTCTCGCTTCCGCGCCCGATGGCGACGGTGGAGATCGATCATCCGGTCTTGCGCGAGGCCGCGCAGCCAGAGGTGGAACGGCAACCTGGGATCGGCGAGATACTCACGCAGTCGGGCGGCGGCTTCGAGCAGCACATCCTGCACGATGTCGCTGGCATCGACGCGGCGGAGCATGCGGCGATCCATCCGCAGCGCGATCAGGCGACGGACGGCTTCCCGGTGCCGTTCCAACAGGCCGTTGATCGCTGCGGCGTCACCGCTCGCGGCTTTGTTGAGCAGCGTCCGGGTCTGGTCGGCCTCGGGCCACACGCTGAAACCTGAAATGCCCGGCCGTCGCGGAACGGCGGCGGCGATCGTGGGAGCGTGGTCCTCGCAGTCTCCCCCGCGATTACTCTTTGGGCGCCTTGATGCGGAACCCGTGTTCGTGCGCGGCCTTGCGGGAGAGTTCCTCCTGCTCGCGCGAGACTTCGGGGTTGGGAGTGGCGTCCCCCGGTTCCAGGCCGCGAATCCACTTCACCGCGTTGGCGATCGACTCCAGGAAGGCGGGGTTCGTCCAGGTGGCCTCATTGTGGCCCAGGTTGTTGAAGTAGACCTTGCCGGCCCCCCATTCCCGCACCCAGCAGACGGGAACGTGGTACCCGTACTGTGCATTCACCTCGCCGCTGGTGGGACTGCGGGCGTAGTCGAGGCTGAGCAACACGCGGACGTTCTCCGGCCGCCAGTTGCGGTACATGTAGATTTCATCCCGGATGACGAATTCCTTGCCGAACGGTTTGACGCAGATGTGATCGGGATCGTGGGAGACGAGGGTCACGGTGGAGCCGGCCCCCCACGGATGCCCGATGAACGTCCCGCCGATCATGGTGTAATACGGCTCGTAGTTGTGGAAAGTATCGGCTGCGGAATGGAAGCCGAGCACCCCGTGCCCGGCCTGCTTGAGCCAGTCGTTGAAGAAGTAATCCAAGTCCTCCTGAGCGATGGGGAGGTTTCCCGTCGTGTAGAAGGCCACGATGTCGTAGTTCTGGAGATTCGCCTTGGTGAAGTCGCTTTCGCAATCCTGCGTGCAGTGCACCGTGAACAGGCCGGTCTTCTCTCCCAGTTCCGTGACGGCGATCTCGGCGGGGGCCAGTTCCCGCTCGGCCCGGTTCACCGATCCGTGTCGAAAACCTTTGCTCTGAGTCACAAACAGGATTCGCGCCTTGGGGGACACCTGTTCCGCGGCCGATGCAGAGGCGTTCAGCACGCCCAGGACGACCGCCAGCAACGCCAGCCAGGAAAAACAGCGAGCGGACATGGCAATTCCTCTGGAGTTGAAGTCTGCAACGATGGCGGCCGGCATGATACGACCCGCTCCCCTCACTGGCAAACCGCTCTGGGGCGGCCCCTTCCCCTGCCAAACCGCTCAGCACCCCCGGCAGGACTCGAACCTGCAACCCTCGGCTTAGAAGGCCGATGCTCTATCCAATTGAGCTACGGGAGCCGGCACACATCGTGAACCGTTCCGTGGACCGGCCAGGACCACGGCGTCTCGCCCACCCGCCGGTGCTCGAGGAAGCATTTCCTGCCGCCGGGGAGAATCCGTTGCAGCAGCCGAAATCTCCCCACCCTGTCGAAATCCGGACGGGACGGTCGCTGTGCCATCTTATCCGGGTGTGGGAAGAAACGAAAACTTCCGCAGTACCGCCGCAGGGCAACGCCGGGGGATGGCGTTCCGTGGGGGAGAGGGGGTTCCCCGGCTGGCCGGTGGGGAGTGTTCACTCAAACCGGGCCGGGGGACGAAGACCGCGGCCGGTCCGCTTCTGGGCCGAGTCTCCCAGTTCCACTCGGGCTGCCTCCGCCAGTTGTTGCAGCCGCGCCACCACCTCCGGGTGCTGTGCCGAGACATCCCTCCGTTCGCCGACGTCCTCCCGCAGGTTGTAAAGCGTCAGTTCCGTCCGCTGCTGGGAGTAGCCGGCGGGCTGGCCGTCACGGCCGGGGGTTCCGGTCAGGCTCCGGTACTCATGCGGGAAGTGCAGCTTCCAGTCCCCGCTGCGGATCGCCTGCAGCTCGTTGCCCCAGTAGTACAGGAAGGACTCGTGCGGGGTGGGAGGGGCCGGCTCCTGCACCAGCAGCGGCAGGATGTCCTTGCCGTCGAGGGGATGTTCCGGCAGCGCGGCGCCGATCAAGTTGGCGATCGTCGGGACCAGATCGATCGTCGCGCAGCACTCGTCGCAGGTGGTTCCGGCGGGAATCCGCGCCGGCCAGCGCATGATGCATGGCACGCGGACTCCCCCTTCCCAGGTGGTGCCTTTCCCCTCCCGCAGCGGGCCGGCGGAGCCGGCATGATTGCCGTATGACAGCCACGGACCGTTGTCCGAAGTGAAGATCATCAGGGTGTTGTCGAGCAGGTTGTGCCGCTCCAGGGCCCGGGTGATCTCCCCCACCCCCCAATCGATCTCCATCACCACGTCCCCGTACAGTCCTTGGGCGCTTTTGCCGGCGAACTTCTCGGAGACGAACAGGGGAACGTGGGGCATCGCGTGAGCGACGTAGATGAAGAAGGGCTGGTCGTGGTGGTCGTCGATGAACTTCACCGCCCGCTCGGTGTACCAGGTCGTGAGCCGGGTCTGAATCTCCGGGGTGACGGGGGAGAGGGCGACCGTGTCTCCCTCAATCAGCGGGAGGTCCGGATAGGCGCGGGGGGTCTCCGGATGGAACGGCCACATGTCGTTGGAGTAGGGCAGCCCGAAGTAGTCATCGAATCCGTGATGAATCGGCAGCGACGGACGCTGATGCCCCAAGTGCCACTTGCCGTACATCGCGGTGGCGTATCCCCGCTGCTTGCAGAGTTCCGGCAGCAACACTTCATCGGGGTGGATGCCGTGTTTCGCCCGGTGGTTGGGAGCTCCCAACATGCCGATGCGGTTGGGGTAGCAGCCCGTCAACAGGGCGGCTCGCGAGGCTCCGCACACCGCCTGGGCGACGTAAAAACTGGTGAACCGGCGGCCCTCGGCGGCCAGGTGATCGAGATGCGGCGTCTGGAACCCTTGAGCGCCAAAGCAGCCGACGTCGGCATAGCCCAGATCATCCGCGAGGATGAGGACGATATTGGGGCGGGCGGGGTCGGCCGCAGGGAGGGTGCGCTCCGCGACGAGTGTGCTGAGCAGGGCTGCTGCCACTCCCCAGGGACCGATGAACCGGCGGGAACACCAGCTGGAGTGCATGGAAGGCTCCGGAAACAAGCAGGGGGGGGACGGGAACGGAGCACCCGCGGTCAGGGGCGGCCTCAGTGTCGATGATTCCGGGCGGCGGGGCAACCACGCATGGGGAGTCTGGTCCCTGGCCCCCAAGCCAGTTCAGGATTGGAGGCGGGGACACCCACGGAATCCAAGCGGAGACACGGGCCACAAAGTCGCGGAGCGAGCCAGGGGCGGAATTGCCGTCCACTCCCCCAATCGATCTACTGTGTGCGCCGCATGGCGAGCCCTTTGTCGTGAGCCGGTTTCATCACCGGGAGATGACCGATGGGAGTCGGCTGGTCCGCGGGCGATCGGGGTCTTGTGCCCCCCCGCTCGCCAGTGGTGAAACTGGCTTCGTGGGAGATGCTTCTGGTACGCCCTCATGCCCGCGCAGATTCCTCCTGAGACGATTCGGGCGGCGCGGCGGCACCTGCTGAGGGCCGACGCCGTCCTGGCCGACGTGATCCGCCGCGTCGGCCCCTTCCGGCTCCGCTTGCAGACGCGGCGGTTCGAGTCGCTGGCCCGCGCGATCATCGCCCAGCAAATCTCCGGAGCGGCAGCCCAGTCGATCTGGGAGCGGCTGTGCGCGGTGGTGCGCCCGGGGAACGTCACGCCGGAACGTCTGGCCCGGCTCAGCGATTCCACGCTCCGCGCGTGCGGCATCTCTCCGCAGAAGCTCGGTTATCTCCGCGATCTCCAGCAGCAGGTGCTCTCCCGCACGGTGCGGTTGCATGCTCTGCACCGACTGGAGGATGACGACGTCGTTGCGGAATTGGTGCAGGTGAAGGGGATCGGCGTCTGGACGGCGCAGATGTTTCTGATGTTCTCGCTCGGCCGGCTGGACGTGCTGCCGCATCAGGACCTGGGGATTCGTTCGGCCATGCAGCGACTGTACGGGCTGGAGGTGCTCCCCGACCGCTGGCTTTGCGAGCAGGTGGCGTCTCCCTGGCGCCCCTATGCCACGGTTGCCTGCTGGTACCTGTGGCGGAGTTCCAAGGTGCGAACATGAGGCAGGTTTCGGAAGCGAGAGCGCCCCAGCACGTTCGCTGCGCCGCACGGTTGTGACCCCCGGCTGAGTGCGTAGAATGGCCCGCAGGGGACCGGTGTCGCAGGTCCCGTCCGGACTTCCGCAGCCCCCGGCGCCGGGTTGGAACCGGCCTGTCTCAACTACATTCACGAGGAGCACCGTCCATGGCTTACGAACTCCCACCGCTGCCATATCCGTTCAATGCACTGGAGCCACACATCGATGCGCGAACGATGGAGATTCACCACGGCAAGCACCATCAGGCGTACATCAACAACGTCAACAAGGCGCTGGAGAAGTACCCGGAACTGGCGAAAAAGCCGATCGACGACCTGATGCGGGGGCTGGCCTCGGTGCCGGAGGACATCCGCACAGCCGTCCGCAACAACGGCGGCGGTCATGCCAACCACACGCTGTTCTGGACGATCATGGGTCCGGGGTGCGGCGGCCAGCCGACCGGCGAACTGGCTCAGGCGATCGCCAGCACGTTCGGCAGCTTCGACAACTTCAAGGCGGAGTTCTCCAACACGGCGGCCACACGGTTCGGCAGCGGCTGGGCCTGGCTGACGGTGGACCACGGGAAGCTCAAGGTGGAGAGCACCCCCAACCAGGATACGCCCCTGTCCGAAGGCCGGACGCCGATCCTCGGGATCGACGTCTGGGAACATGCTTACTACCTGCACTATCAGAACCGTCGGCCGGACTACATCGCCGCGTTCTGGAACGTCATCAACTGGGCCGAGGTGGCGCGGCGCTTTGCCGCGGCCCAGTGATGCCCAGTGATGAGGTCCGGCGACGTTGAGCAGGGGGGCGGAGGGATGCAGCGCTCCCCTTCGGGTCGCGGCGAAACATTCGGTCGCGGCGAAACATTCGGGTCGCGGCGAAACGTGCGGGTCGCGGCGAAACAGATTCTGGATGCAGGCTACCATGCCCGACTTCCGCAGTCGTGCCGCTTTGGAACGCGCCTGCCGGACGATCCCCGGCGGCGTCAACAGTCCGGCGCGCGCGTTCGGCGGCGTCGGAGGGACGCCCCGGTTCATTGAGCGCGGAGAGGGGGCGTACCTGGTCGATCTCGACGGTCAGCGGCTGCTCGATTATGTCGGGTCGTGGGGGCCGCACATTCTCGGCCACCGGCATCCTGCCGTCGTCGCCGCCGTTGAGGCCGCACTGGCCCGCGGGACCAGCTTCGGCGCCCCGACCGAACTGGAAATCGAACTGGCGGAACTGGTCGCCTCTCTCGTCCCGTCGATCGAGATGGTGCGGATGGTCAATTCCGGCACGGAAGCGACGATGTCGGCCATCCGGTTGGCGCGCGGGTTCACGCAGCGGGACGTGGTGGTCAAGTTCGCCGGCTGCTACCACGGGCACGTGGACAGCCTGCTGGTCAAGGCGGGCAGCGGAGCACTGACGCACGGCGTCCCCTCCAGTCCGGGCGTTCCCGCCGGCTGCACGCGCGACACCCTCGTGCTGGAGTACAACTCCTCCGAGCAACTCGCCGACGCATTCCACGAACGGGGAGATGACATCGCCGCGGTGATTCTGGAACCGGTCGTCGGCAACATGGGTGTGGTCCTGCCGCAGCCGGGGTTTCTCGAAACCTGCCGCGAACTCTGTACGCAGCACGGGGCGCTGCTGATCTTTGACGAAGTGATGACGGGGTTTCGCGTGGCTCTGGGGGGGGCTCAGGAGCGGTTTGGCATCCGGCCGGACCTGACGACGCTGGGGAAGATTCTCGGCGGTGGGCTGCCGGTCGGCGCCTATGGCGGCCGCGCGGACGTGATGCGGAGCGTCTCTCCCGTCGGCCCCGTGTATCAGGCGGGAACGCTGTCCGGGAACCCGCTGGCCATGGCCGCCGGCCTGGCGACCCTTCGCACGTTGCGCGAGACAAACCCCTACTCCCGATTGGAGGAGTTGACGCGGCGGCTGTGTGCGGGGCTGGCCGATGCGGCCCGGTCCGCGGGGCTTCCGCATCAAATCGCCCACTGCGGCAGCATGTTCACCCTGTTCTTTGCTCCCGAGCCGGTGACCTGCCTCACGGCGGCGACGCGCTGCGACACCTCCCGCTTCTCGCGGTATTTTCACGGGATGCTGGAACGGGGCGTCTACCTGCCGTGCAGCCAGTTCGAGGCGAACTTCGTCTCGGCCAGCCATACGGACGAGGACATCGAGGCGACCATCGCCGCGGCGCGGGACGTGCTGGCGGCCATCGGCTAGCATGGCCGCCGGCGGCGTGAGAGGGAACCACCGGTGCTGCTCCTCCGTGCAACAAGGCGAGCCGCTTTCCGCTGCGTCGAAGGGAGCGCCGGTCGGAACCCTCTCGAGGAGGGTGAACGTGCGGACATTCCCCCGTTCATTCAACACCGCTCTCCCACTCTCCCCCCGGCTTCTCATCTTGGACCAGAGCGCGCCATGTCGACTCGTCACACTTCAGGTCACTCAACCGTCTGGATTGGCCGCCTCCTCGCGACATTGTGGGGCGGGCTGGTGCGAGTGGTCCTCCTCTTGCTGGGCGGGCTGGCTGTTTCCCCGACCACAGGGGCGGATGTTCTGCGTCCCAACTTCGTGGTGATCTTTGCCGACGATCTGGGGTATGGCGATCTCGGTTGCTACGGGCACCCCACCATCCGCACGCCGCACCTGGACCGGATGGCCGCTGAAGGGGTCCGGTTCACGCAGTTCTACTCGGCGGCGGAGGTCTGCACCCCCAGTCGCGCGGCCCTGCTGACGGGACGGCTGCCGATCCGCAGCGGCATGTGCAGCAATCAGCGGCGGGTCCTGTTCCCGGATTCGGGGGGCGGATTACCGGCCGACGAAGTCACCCTCGCCGAACTCCTCAAAGACCAGGGCTACGCCTGCGGCTGCTTTGGTAAATGGCACCTGGGACACCTGCCACAGTTTCTGCCGACGGCCCACGGCTTCGAGACCTACTTCGGGATCCCCTACTCGAACGATATGGATCGCCGCGCCCAGATCGCTCCCCCGGGCCGCGAAGCTTTTTGGAAACCCAGAAGCGAGTACTGGAACGTCCCGATCCTGCGGGAGACGCAGATCGTCGAACGGCCGGCCGACCAGACGACCATCACACGGCGGTACACGCAGGAGGCGGTCCGGTTCATCCGCGCACACCAGCAGCAGCCGTTCTTCGTCTATTTGCCGCATAATCTTCCGCACGTCCCGCTGTTCTGCTCCGACGAATTCCTGGGGCGCAGTCCGCGCGGTCTGTACGGCGACGTGGTGGAGGAGATCGACTGGTCCGTGGGTCAGGTGCTCCAGACGCTGCGGGAGGAAGGGCTGGCGGAGCGGACGCTGGTGTGGTTTACGAGCGACAACGGTCCGTGGCTGACGTTCGGCGACCACGGCGGTTCCGCGGGGCTGCTCCGGGACGGGAAGGGTTCGACGTGGGAAGGAGGGATGCGGGAACCGTCGATCGCCTGGTGGCCGGGGACGGTTCCCGGCGGCCGGGTCTCGACGGCTCTCAGTTCCACGCTCGATCTGCTGCCGACGTTCGCCGCGCTGGCCGGCGCCGCAACACCCGCAGACCGGGTGATGGACGGATACGATCTGAGCGGCGTGTTGTTGCGGGACGAACCGTCGCCGCGGGAGACGATGTTCTACTACCGTGGCCAGACGCTGATGGCGGTCCGCCACGGACCGTTCAAATCGCACTACCTGACACAGCCGGCCTATGGGGAAGGGGCCAACCAGTCCACGGCCCACGATCCGCCGCTGTTGTTTCAACTGGAGCATGATCCCGGAGAGCAGCGCAACATCAATACCGCGCATCCCGAGGTCCTGGCGGCCATGGAGCGGATTCGGGTGGAACATCTCGCCACGGTGCAGCCTGTCCCGTCGCAACTGGAGATTCCGCTGCCGCAGTAAAGACCGCGGGCCGGCGGGCGATGGAAACCCGGAGAAACGGCGGGAAACACCGACGGAGCCGGAGCGCCTCGGCGAGCGCCCGGGGAATCAGCGTTCGGGTCGGAAGCGGTAGCCGACGCCGCGGACGGTCTCAATGTACTCGGCGCGGGTGTCGAGCTTTTTTCGCAGGGCGCGGATGTGCACGTCGATGGTGCGTTCCATCGAGTTGGCGTCTTCGCCGCGGCAGCAGTCGAGGAGTTCGTGGCGGGTGAAGGTGCGGCCGCGCTGCCGCGCCAGCGTCCACAGCAGCCGGAATTCCGTGGGGGTGAGGAGCAACTCCTCGCCGGCGACGCGAACTTCGTGGCGGACGCGGTCGATGTGCACGTCCTCGACGTCCACCGTGTCGCCGCCGTCGTCGTTGCGCGCGGGGCGTCGCAGCAGAGCCTTGACGCGCTCCACGAGGGACCGGACGCGGAACGGCTTGGTCACGTAGTCGTCCGCCCCCAGATTGAAACCGACCACTTCGTCGGTTTCATCCCCCTTGGCGGTGAGCATCAGGACGCGCGTGTTCTGGGTGCGGGGGGAGCTGCGAATCTGACGACAGACGCTCAGACCATCCAGCACCGGGAGCATGATGTCGAGAATCATGAGGTCGGGAGAAAACGTCTGGCACTTGTGCAGTCCTTCCCGTCCGTCGAGGGCGACGCTCACCTCATACCCTTCCCGTTCCAGGTGGTACTTGAGCGGTTCGACGATCGGAAATTCGTCGTCGACGATCAGAATCCGCGTTTTACTCATAACGGCTCAGACAACGAGACAGGCTGCGCCCCACGAGAGGGGGAGCGGTTCCGCAGGCTCAGGAGGGCAGCAGCGACTCCTGTTCGAGCTTGCGGGCATGACGGATGATCTTTCCTTCGACCAGGTACACGACGTCCTCGGCGATGTTGGTGGCGTGGTCGGCGACGCGTTCGACCTGGCGGACGGCGGAGAACAGGTGCAGCAGGGCGTCCAGCCGGTCGGGCTGGGCGTGCATCATCTCGATGAGCTGATGGATGATCTCGCGGTTGGAGGCGTCGATGCGGTTGTCGTCGAGGATCACCGCCCGGGCTTTCTGGCTGTCAAGGTCGACGTAGGCGTCGATGCTGCGGTGCAGCATGTCCACCGCGTCGTGCGCCATCTCCTTGAGCTGATCGGGGACCTGCACCTCCCCGGCGTCGGCCAGGCCGCAGGCGCGTTCCGCGATGTTGACGGCCAGGTCCGCCACCCGCTCCAGTTCCCCGGAGATCTTGAGGACGGTGGTGATCCGCCGCAGGTCGATGGCCACCGGCTGATGCAGCGCCAACAGCTTGAGGCAACTGTCCTCGATGCGGACGTCCCAGCGGTCGATCTTGTTGTCTTCGGCGATGAGCCGCCGGGCCTCTTCGAGATTGGGACTGGCCAGTTGATCGACCGCCCGGTGGATCATGTCTTCGACGATGGCGCACATCTGCAGGAGGTCCTTGTGGAGCTCCTGGAGGTCGGTCTGGAGATGCATGGACATGGGGGTGCCTTTCGAGGGGGGGCGTCCTCGGCGGGGGACGCGCCGGGGGCGGACGTTCACCCGAACCGGCCGGTGATGTAGTCCTCGGTCCGTTTCTGCCTGGGATTGCGGAAGATCTCCTGTGTGTCGCCCGTCTCGACCAGATGTCCCTGGTAGAAGAAAGCGGTGATGTCGCTGACCCGCGCCGCCTGCTGCATGTTGTGGGTGACGATGACGATCGTGTACCGCTCCTTGAGTTCGAAGATCAGGTCCTCGATGCGGGCGGTGGAGGCGGGATCGAGGGCGGAGGCGGGTTCGTCCATCAGCAGCACTTCGGGATTGGTTGCCAGGGCGCGGGCGATGCACAGCCGCTGCTGTTGCCCGCCCGAGAGGGTCAGGGCGGAAGCCTTCAGCCGGTCCTTGACTTCGTTCCACAGCGCCGCCCGCTGCAGGGAGGACTCGACGATCTCCGCCAGGCGGGCCTTGTCCTTGATGCCGGCGATCCGCGGCCCGTAGGCGACGTTGTCGAAGATCGATTTGGGGAAGGGGGTGGATTTCTGAAACACCATCCCCACGCGCTTGCGGAGCGCCACGACGTCCACGCCGGGGCCGTAAATGTCGACCCCGTCCAGCAGGACCGTGCCGGTGTGCCGCGTCCCCTCGATGATGTCATTCATCCGGTTGAGAGTCCGCAGGAAGGTACTTTTGCCGCAGCCGGAGGGACCGATCAGGGCGGTGACTGCGCGGCCGGGGATGTCGACGGAGACGTCGAACAGGGCCTGGGCGTCGCCGGCGTAAAAGAAGTTCAGCCCCTGGACGCGGATCACCGGAGGCGCCGCGGCGTCAGCGGGAGCGGCGGCCGGTCGCGGTCCGACCTCGGGGGCGGGAAACTCGGCCATGGTGCTGTTCGCTCTGGCGGGAGGGGCTTCGGAGCGCAAGGCATGTGTGGCCGCGAACGGGGCGGCGGGTCGTGTGTCGCCAGGGAATGCCGCCGTCGCGACCTCCTCAGCCGCACGGGACGGTATCGCCGATCGATCGCGGGCGTCTGAAGCCGAGGGCATGGTTCTCAAACCGATGCGGTGAGGGCGTCCGACGAGGGGGCCGCAGGTCACCATTGGAGGTGCTTTTGATAACGGTACCGCAGGTAAATTGCCACGCCGTTCATGGTCAACAACACGGCCAGAAGCACCAGAATCCCCGCGGCGGCGACGTGCTGGAAGTCGGGCTTCGATTGCCGCACCCAATTGAAGATCTGGATCGGCATGACGGTGAAGGTGTCGAAGGGGGCCTGGACGACCCCCGCCGGATCGGTGAAGAGCTGCGTCGGGCGCGTGATGCCCCCGGGTGTGAAGTAGACGAAGGTCATCGCTCCGATCATCACCAGCGGCGCCGTCTCGCCGATCGCCCGCGACAGCGAGAGAATCACCCCCGTGAGAATGCCCGGCAGGGCGCAGGGGAGGACCTGCCGGCTGACGGTCTGCCACCGCGTGGCCCCCAGCGCCAGCGAGGCATGACGCAGCAACTGCGGCACCGCCCGCACCGCCTCCTGCGAGGCAATGATGACCACCGGCAGGACCAGTAACGTCAGCGTCAACGCCCCCGAGATCACCGTCCGTCCGAACGGGAGCGGGATTTGAACCGCCGTGCCGTCGGACTGGGTCCAGAGGGTGATGCCCGTCCACCGCGCGCCGGTCCACTGTTCCAACGGTCCGTGGGGGTCGAACAGTCCGAACATCCGCACGAACAACGTCAGTCCCAGGATGCCGTAAACAATGGACGGTACGCCGGCGAGGTTGGAGAGATTGAGCTGAATGAACCGCGTCAGCCAGGTGTCGCGGGCATACTCCTCCAGGTACACGGCGGCGCCGACTCCGACGGGAACGGAGAAGAGCACGATCAGGATCAGCATCCAGGCGCTTCCCCACAGGCCGGCCAAAATGCCGGCGTCGGCCGGTTTGCGGGAGTCGAAGCTGGTGAGGAACTGCCAGTCCAGCCAGCCCCAGGCCTGGAAGGCGATCACCAGCAGCAGGACCAGCAGCGTGGCGCAGCTCGACCAGGCGGCGGCACGGCAGGCGAGCGCAAAGCCCCATCCCTCGTGCCGCCCCGCCGTCCGCGCGAGGGGGCCGGGGGTCTCCGGCGGGGGGATGCGCACAATCGTCGAGTCCGGTTGACTCACTGGTACACCTCCCGATACCGCCGCATCACCAGTTGCGAAATGATGTTCATCACCAGCGTGACCACGAACAGGCACAGCGCGACCGCGTACAGGCTCTTGTACTCGATCGAACCGGTCGGCGTGTCCCCCAGGCTGATGTTGACGATGAAACTGGTCATCGACTGTGTCGCCCGCAGGGGATTGAACGTCAGTTCGCTGCTTTGACCGCCGGCGATGGTGACGGCCATGGTCTCGCCGATGGCCCGCGCCAGCGCCAGCAGGAACGCCGCCACAATTCCCGAAAAGGCCGCCGGGATCACGATCCGCACCGACACGTCGTACTTGGTGGCTCCCAGGGCGTAACCCGCTTCCCGCAGGCTGCGGGGGACCGCCCGCAAGGCATCCTCGCTGAGCGAGCTGATGACCGGGATGATCATGATCCCCACTACGATCCCCGCACTCAGGGCGTTGAACCCGTCGACGTGCCACCCCAGCCACTTCTGGAACACCGGCTTGAGCACATAGGGGGTGAGAAACGCCAGTCCGAAATACCCGTACACCACCGTGGGAACGCCAGCGAGAATCTCCAGGATCGGCTTGACCCAGCCCCGGACCCGCGGCGAGGCATACTCCGCCAGGTACACCGCCGTCAGCAGCCCCACCGGCAGTCCCACCGCCGCTCCGATCAACGCCACCAGAAACGTCCCCACCAGCAAGGGGAGGACGCCGAAGTGTTTCCGCGAATACTGCGGTGTCCACTGCGCGGAGCCGAAGAACTCCCGCAGGGACACCTCCTGAAAGAACGGACCGACCTTGTGCCGCCGACTCCAGTCAATGCTCCCATCTTCGCGCTGCACCACCGGATCGGGCGGCGCCCCAAACGGGTCGTACACCACTTCCGTCACCAGCACGTACAGAATGCCGAGGGTCGTCAGAATCGAGAGGGCGGCGCACAGAAACAGCCCTGTCTCGATGCAGCGCTCCTGGAACGCCAGCAGTGTGAACCGCCGCGCCAAGGGGGACGGGACGGGATCGGCCGTCGATGACGACGCTGTAGACACGAGTTTGCCAATCCTCCACGCAAGGGCTCCCCGCCGCCAGACCGCCCGAACGATGGTCCTCGGCAGGCACGGTCACTTCGCAGCGGGGGCGATCGCCAGACCTTTCACCTGCCCCTGATTCTCGAGGTAGTAGGCGAAGCCGAAGTACCCCAGGGCATACTTGTCTCCCGCCACTCCCGTCACCAGCACGTTGTCATCCGTGCTGGGTTGAAAGTCCGTGCGGATGCGGCCGGCCTCACCGCAAATCACTTCCGTGAAATAGTCGAACGTCCCCGAGTCAGCATCGGGGCCAAACAGCTTGATCGGCTCCGCCGGCCAGTCCGGACGCAGGTCGCTCCACTTGTGAATCTTGCTGTCCGGTTCCCAGATGGCCGTGAGCTGGTCCACCGTCAGTCCGTTGCACCAGTCGTTTTCCGGGTTCACCACCACCGTCAATCCGTCGATCGCCACCATCAGCTCCAGGTACTCGATCCCTTTTTCGCGGCAGGCGGCCGCCTCCGACTCCTTGATCGGCCGGGAGGCGTCGTTGATGTCCAGCACGCCTTCAATGAACTTCTTGAAACCTCCCCCCGTGCCGGACGTTCCCACCGGCACGCGCGCCTCCGGATGCCGCTTGGAAAATTCCTCCGCCACCGCCGCCGTGATCGGTTGCACGGTGCTCGAACCGTCGATGACCACCTCGCCGGAGATAGGCCCTTGGTTGGGACCGACGCCCGCTTCAGCCAACGCGGCCTCCAGCCGCGCCTTCGCCTCGGCAAACTGCTCGGCATTGAGTTTGTTGTACCCGGTCTCTGCCACCAGTTCCTGACCCTCCGAAGAGATGTAGTAGCGGAGGAACGCAGCCACGGCCGGCTTCTTCAGCGACGCCTTGTTGACGTAGATGAACAGCGGCCGCGACAGCGGTGCATAGGCCCCCGATTCCACGGTTTCCTGCGTGGGGAAGACGGCCCCTTCCGGCATCCAGGCCCGAAGGATCGCTCCCTCCCCCGTCGAGGACGATGAGTCCCCTCCCGTGCACCCGACACAGGCCAGGCCCACCGCCAACAGACTGCTTGTCCACAATCGATGCCAGACGCTCATGATGCTTCTCAGGAGAGGGAGGAGGGACGCTCTGCCCTGCGCCGCCCCAGAAGGGGAGCGGACCCGCAGAAGACCCTAGGGCAGGATTGTTAAGATGGCAATCGACCGGGATTAAGAATCGATGAAGGTCTGCGAACCGTCCGCATCTTCTACGGAAGACTGCACTTCCGCAATGGGATGCGGAACCGGCCAGCGGACCCGGAACAGGCTCCCCCTGCCCAGTTCGCTCTCCACCTCCACCGTCCCTCCGCACAACTCGACCAGGTGCTTGACGATCGACAGGCCCAGCCCGGTCCCCCCCACCTCCCGCGACCGAGCCCGGTCGACCCGGAAAAACCGCTCGAAGATTCGCTGCTGATGCTCCCGCGCGATCCCCACCCCGGTATCTTCCACTTCCAGGACGACGTCCTCCTTCCGCCGAGCCACCCGCACGGTGACGCTCCCCCCCGCCGGCGTGTACGTCAGGGCGTTGCGCACCAGAT
>JBBIJW010000036.1:0-34083 GCA_037445755.1 Planctomycetaceae bacterium
CGCACCCCTGATCCGTCCCTCGGCTCCGCCAGCCGCCGACGCCGTCGGCGGGGCTGGGTGGGAGCCCTCTCCTCTGGAGCAGGCGAGCGGAGGATGTGGAACTGCAACACGCCCGTGACCGGACCACTATTCCGCGGCTGCACCCCTCTGTACAACGGTGTCCCCCCATGCTTGAGCCGCGCCCCCTCCGTCGAGCATAATCCGCAGCACCTGTCCCCGGCCGGTTCACGACCGGTCCTCCCCCATCCCTGAGGAACTCTCCGCCATGCGATGGATTCGATGCGGATCCGCTCTGGCAGTTTTGGGTTTGGCAAGTTTGATGAGCAGCTCCAGCAATGCGGAACCTCCGCAGGCCGAACCATTCGGCACGACGGCCGACGGCGTCCCCGTGGAAATCTTCACCCTCCGCAACAGCCGCGGTCTGACGGCGCGGGTGATGACCCGCGGAGCAACGCTGGTCTCGCTGCAAGTGCCTGATCGCAACGGAGCGCTCGCCGACGTCGTGCTCGGCTTCGACGATCTGGCCGGCTACGAAGGGGACGGGAACCAGTACTTTGGCTGCACCACGGGGCGCGTCTGCAACCGCATCGCCGGGGGGAAGTTCACCCTGGGAGACCGCGAGTACACGCTGGCCGTCAATAACGGTCCCAACGCGCTGCACGGCGGGGTGAAGCGCAGTCTCGACAAGGTGGTCTGGCGGGCGCGGCCGCTGGACGTCTCCAACGGTCAGGCGGTCCGGTTCCGGTACACCAGCCCCGACGGCGAGGAGGGCTTCCCCGGCGAGGTCCAGTTCAGCGTCACCTACACGCTGACGGAGAACAATGAACTGCGGATCGATTATCGGGCCGTCACCAATCACACGACGCCGATCAACCTCACCAATCACTCCTATTTCAATCTGGCGGGAGAGGGGACGCCGACGGTTCTGAATCACGAATTGATGCTGGATGCGGACCGGTACACGCCGACCGATGCCACGCTGATCCCCACCGGAGAAATCGCCAGCGTGGAGGGGACGCCCCTGGACTTCCGCACGCCGCAGGTGGTGGGGGTGCGGATCGCCCAGCTTGACGACACACCCGCGCAGGGGTACGACCACAACTATGTGCTCAACGGCGAGGCGGGGCGGTTGCGCAAGGTCGGTTGGCTCAAGGACCCTGCCTCCGGCCGCGTGCTGACACTGCACACCGACCAGCCGGGAGTGCAGCTCTATTCCGGCAATTTCCTGCGGGGGCAGGCCGGCAAGGGGGGGAAGCCCTATCCGCGACGGTGCGCACTCTGCCTGGAGACGCAGCACTATCCCGACTCGGTGCACCATCCACACTTCCCGTCGATCCTGCTGCAACCGGGGGAGACGTATCGTCACACCACGGTGTTCGCCTTCTCGGCGGAGTGACGCCACACCCCTCGGAAATCCCGCGGAGTAGTGCTTGTAGCTGCCATCGCCGGCGACTATTGTTGAGATGTGGAGCGGAACGGTGCTGAAGACCAGCGGGACGTTCCTTTCCTGCGGAGGAGGTCAGAAACATGGCTCGAATTCTCGTCGTCGATGATTCGCCGATGGACCGCAGGCTCGTCGTCGGGATGCTTACCAAGCGGGCGGGGTGGACGGTGGATGTCGCGGAACATGGCCTGCAAGCCGTCGAGCTGCTGAGCCGCGACAACCTCCCCTCCCTGATCCTCACCGACATGCAGATGCCGGAGATGAACGGGTTGGAGCTGGTGCGCGCGGTCAAGCGGGACTATCCCAGCCTGCCGGTCATCCTCATGACCGCCCAAGGGAGCGAGGCGCTGGCGGTCAAGGCCCTGCAAGTGGGGGCGGACAGTTACGTCCCCAAGTCGCTGCTGGCCGAAGACCTGGTGGAGACGGTGGAGCGCGTGCTGGCCCTCTCCGGCGAGCGCGAAAACTGGCAGACGCTGATGCGGCACATGACCAACCTGGTCTGCACCTTCACGCTCAACAACGATCCCAAACTCCTCACCTCGCTGGTGGCCTATCTGCAGGGGATCATTCACGACGCACAGCTCTTTGACGAGGCGGAGCGGCTGCGGGTCGGCGTGGCGCTCGAGGAAGCCCTGCTCAATGCCGCCTATCACGGGAATCTGGAAGTCAGTTCCTCGCTGCGAGAGACGGACCACTCCGCGTATTATGCCCTCGCCCGCGTCCGCGCGGAGACCGCTCCCTACTGCCAGCGGACGATCAAAATCGACGTCGAGATCACCCCCGAGGGGGTCGGCTACACGATCGAGGATCAGGGACCCGGCTTTGACCCCTCCACACTCCCCGACCCGACCGATCCCGCCAATCTCGAACGCCCCTGCGGCCGTGGACTGCTGTTGATGAGGACCTTCATGGACGATGTGGCCTACAACGACAAGGGGAACCGCGTCACCATGCGCAAACGGGCGCGAAACCGCATCGAATACTCCGACGCCGGTCGCGGTTAGCCGGACGCGCTCCTGATTGCGTCGGACTCCCAGTGGCATCCGGCGCCATTACGGCCAGGCCGCCGCCGCACTGCCGGAGGCGCCGATCGCTTCCATCCCGCGGCTGGCGACCCGCGCGACCGGCAGCGATCGCATCGGCCGGGAAACCGGTCGCGACAGCTCCACCAGCACCGCCCGCCTGGTCTTCAGCAGGGGCTGCACGCTGGTCCCCGCCGGCAAGACCTGCCTCAGCGTCTCCAGCGGGATATCGTCGTTCATCAGCACCCGCGCCGCCCCACGGCTGTCCATCAGGCGGTCGATCGCACCAGCATCCAGGGCCGGCAGTTGCACGATGTCGTTTCGCTGCGTGTAAAAGGGGATTGATCCCCAATTGGCGTCCACACACACGAGGGCGAAGCGCGGGTCGTCCAGATTCTGCTCCTCGACTTGTGCCGGAGTCAGCACGGCGTACCGCTGCTGCCAGGCCGGAAGCACCAGTTGCGTCAACATCGCCACTCCGCAGAAGGCGATCGCGCAATACGCCCGCCACAGCGTGCGTGGTGCGGCATCGCGCAGCCATGCTAGCAAACCGACGAGGGCCGCGGTCCACCCCGCTGCCAGCAGCAGTCCCGTGGGGAGAGAGATGAGTCGCATCCCCCAGACCACCGGCCCGACGCCAATGGCTGCTCCGCAGGCGAGGAGGCAGGCACGGCGGAGTCGGCGGCTCAATGCGGTCGCCGCCGCCGAACGGCCGACCGCCCCATGCTCCTGAACGCACGCCAGATAGTTCCCGATCAACAACGCCAGCGCGGGGAGACTCGACAAGACGTAGTACGGCAGTTTCCCGACGGACAGTGAGAAGAAGCCGATTTCCCAACCGGCCCACAAGGTTAAAAAGCCCGTCGCCGACATCCGCAGGGCGCGATCCCCCGGGTTCCGGGAGACCAGAAATCGTGCCGTCCAGACCAGCGCCAGGCTCCAGGGAAGCAAGGCGATCAACAGCACGGGGAGGTAGAACCACAACGGTTGCGGATGGTGCGTCCCCGACAGGAATCGGTTCAGGTTCTGTTCCCAGAAGAAGTAGCGAAAGAATTCCGGACGCCTCCCCATCACCGCCAGATACCAGGGGGCCGCCACGCCCATCACGAAGCCGACGTAGACGCCCCACCGGTTGAGACGGAACTGCGTGCGCCGCGCCAGCCAGGCTTGCATCACCAGCGGGGGGAGCACGATCACGGCGGCGACCGGCCCCTTCGTCAAAGTCCCCAGCCCGCACAGCACCGCCGAGAGGAACCACCACCGTCGCCACCGGTGCGGTTCCGCGAGGGCGCACCACCCCGTCAACAACGACGTCGTCACGAACAGCGTCAGCACGCTCTCCAGGATCAAGAAGCGGCCGCACGTCACGAATCCCAGGGACATCGTCAACGCGAGCGCTCCCCTCCAGGCGGAGGTTTCCCCCACCAGCCGCCGGCCCAATCCGTAGGTCGCCAGCACTGTCAGCAGGGCACAGACGGCCGGAATCAGCCGTGCCGCCCACACCTGTGGCCCAAAGAGCTGAAAACTCCCCAGGCACAGCCAGTACAGCATCGGCGGCTTGTCGAGGTAGGGCTGGCCGAGGAACCGCGGCGCCAGCCAGTCCCCCGTGACCCACATCTCCCGAGCGATCTCGGCATGACGCCCTTCGTCCGGGTCGGTGAGCGGGGCCGACAGACCCACCAGCAGCAACGCCGAGGCCACGGCTGTCAACAGGGGCAGCCTCCCCCTGCATCGACGCGGGAACGCCCTCTCCGCCTCGCCCGCAGAAGCTCCGGGGAAGAGGACGCGATTCCAGCCGAATCGCACCGCGTCCGCGAGGAACGCCAGAGGCCGCGCGACAGGGGCGGCTTTGTCCGGAGCTGCCTCGAGCGGAGTGTCAGACTCCACCTGGAGAACCGACCGGCCTGACAAACGTGCCGCAGCGACCAACTCCGTCAGCGCGAACGACGATTCCGAGTCTCCGGAGAGTTCCGCCAGACAGGATCGCCGGGCGAAAAACACTGCGTTCGATGGATCGGGTGCCGTGGTCCCCAGACACCGCAGCCAGGCGCAGGCGACCGCGGTCGTGCTGCGCTGCCACCACGACCGGCGAGGCTCGCTGCGCCGCCAGACGACCACGTCATGACACTCCGCCAGTTCGAGGCCACAGGGGAGCTCCGTCAGTCCCCCCCACAGGTCGGGCGTCAGCAACAGTACCCGCTCTCCGCCGGCCCTGTCGCAGGCGGCGCGCAGCGCCCTTCCCCACGTGGGCTGCGGAGGAAGAATCTGGACCGGGATATCCGCACTCTCTTTGGGGAGTTTGCCCCGGTCATCCCCCGTGGAGTCCCCCGCGATCGGCGCGACCAGCACCTCAAACCGCAAGAGCAGGGAGGCCACACGAGCGACGGCGGCCGTCAGTTCTTCGCCAGGCGGTACCGATGGCCCGCAGAGGAGAATGACTGACACGGAGCCGGGCGCGGCGGCATCCGCCTCAGCATCCGGGAGAAAGGGGTGGCCTGCGCGACCCATGGGGCCTCCTGCCGGGATCAAGAATGCTCCCTCCGGGAGCTCCGCCCCCGGACCAGGCGCTGCGGACCGGGGGGAGGCAGATGCTAGGCACCCTTTGGCGACCCGTCAACCTCAAGCTGCACCGGGAGTTCCGTTCGATTCGTTCCGGCGTTCCGGCTGGCCGGGTGCCCGGCGCAATGGCCAGCGGGGGGCGGTCTCAGGTCTGCCGTGGGAGAGGTCCCGGCAAAATGAGTCCGCGACGCCTGCAATCACTCTCCAGCCCCGGGGAGAAACGTCGCCGAAGCTGGTGCTGCGCAGCTCGATCAACGGCGGGCGGCCGGTCCCACAACCGGCTGCACCCATGCCTGCTGGTGGTCTCCCTCTTCGGAGGGGTTGGGATGCAGGGCGCTGGAGGTGATCCGGGCGCGGACATACAGCTCATCGCCACGAAACGTGTAGCTCGCCTCCGTCCCCTCCGCGCGGTGAAAGACTTCACCAATGGAGGCGTCGTACTGGAGCGTCGCCCGCAGCGGCTTCCCGTCGGAGTCGAGGACCGGCCGGCCTTGCGGGTCGTAACCGGCGCGCGTGCCGATGAAGTCGATGGTGTAAGTCTCCCCCGGCTGGGGATCGACCGTCACCGACAACCCCCGCGACGAAGACTCCACCCGCGCCAATCGGACGCCGCTCGAGGCGTAAAACCGCCCCGCTTCCAGAGACTCGATGAGGGCCTCGGCCGTCAGGGCGGGGCTGAGGACCCACACCCACCCGCGGCCCGGCTCGCTGCGGCGACTGGGGATGTGGTGGTAATTGTGTCCATCATCGACCGCCAGACCGTACATCACCGGCAAGCCGAGTTCCGCCAGCCGCTTGGTCAGCACGATGTCCCAGAGGCGTTCCGTGCCGGCGTGGTATTGATCGCCGCGGTTATGCACTCCCGGATGGCCGTTATAGACCTCGAAGAACTTCTCGCCGATGATCGGGATGATGTCCTCGGCGGTGACGGCGTAACCGAAGTTGGGGTGATTGAGGTGCACGATCATCGCCTGACCGGTGGCTTCCCGCTGGGCGAGGACGGCGTCGACGTTGTTCTGGATCGTCTCGCGGACGCTGCCGCCGCCGCGGGGATGAATATGCTCCACGACATTGCCGGCGTTGAGGTGGATGGGGTGCGTGTGGAACCTGTCGCTGATCTCCTCCCCCTGAATGAGGAGGAACTCCCCCGGACGGTTGAAGCGGGCGGCGACCTCGTCGAAGCGGCGAAGGCGGACCTCCAGCCGGCCGTCGGTCACGCGCTCCTCCACCCAGTCGGGGAACCGGGCCTTGAGCTTGTCGAAGGCGGTCCGCCCCCCTGTCGACTTCTCCACGTCGATCCAGCGTTCGCGGTCGGCCAGGATGTTGTGGTCGGTGAAGACCAGGAAGTGGTACCCGTGCTCCTCATACCAGGCGGCGATCGATTCGAGGTAGTCGTCGCCGTCGCTCCAGTGGGAGTGGGTGTGCATGTTCCCCTTGTACCAGCGGAGGGCCGGCCCGGCGACGAGGACTTCGGCGGACGTGCGCGGCAGCGGCGGCGCCACGGCGCACCAGGCGGCGACGAGCACGACCAGCACCGAGACCAAGGAGAGCAGTCCGCGAGGCTTCAAGGGAACCTCCGTTTCTCACGCCGGGAGAGGAGAGGGATGCGGTTCAGGCCGAAGCAGGCGCAGCCCCCGTCAAAGGGCGATTCAGCGGCACGCCGAGGATGCTTCCGTTGGCCACCAGCACGCCGTCCACCACCGCCTGGAACTCGAACTCCGCCAGCACCTTCGGCTTGATCCGTTTCCCCTTCAGACCGATCAGCAGCCGGCAGGGAGGGCAGACGGGCACCCGAAAGCGGACTTCCTCCAATCCGCCAAAGCCGATGTAGTCCCCCGCCTTGAGTACGTCGTACTTGCGGGCGTAAAACCCGGCCGCCTGCGCGGCCGCCTCGCAGATCAGCACCCCCGGCATCAACGGATATCCCGGCATGTGCCCCTTGACCCAGAACTCGTGGTGCGTCACCTCCTTGAAGGCGACCAGTTCCAGCGCCTCGTGGTCGAGGTAGACGATCCCTGAAAGCTGCTCCATCTCGTGCCGCTGCGGGTTGACTTCGCGGATCTGTTCCAGGTTGAACAGCGGCTGGTCGTAGTTGAAGCTGTCGTACTTGAAGAACAGAGGTGGTGGCATCGCGACGCTTTCGTTCAGATCCCGACGATCTGTAAGACTTGGGGGAGTGCGGTGAGCAGGCGGTCCGGCCGCTTGTGGGGATCGCGGATGTCCGCCTTCTCAACCTGGGTGCAGTGGGCGTCGGCAACGAGCAAGGCCGTGCGGAAGCCCGCCTGACGCGCGGGGACGAGATCATCATTCAGCCGTGCGCTGACGTGCAGCACCTGCCCGGGCGACAGGCCGGCGCGTCGCCACCCCTTCACTGCCGCCTCGTACAGCGACGGCGAGGGGGGCCGCACCTTGCATGCACTCGACAGCACTCCGCTGTCCGGCGTCAAGACGTCACCAACGGACCCGATGGTACGCTGCTGCCGCAGCGCCCGCAACAATTGAGCCGCCGTAAACGCCTGACCCTCCCCGAGCAACCCCACACACAGCCCTGCCTGCCGCAGTCGCAGCAGCGTCTCTGCCGCCCCCGCGGCGGCTTCCACACCCTGCAAGCTGGCGTGAAAGAAATACGCCACCTTCAAGGCCAGCGCCGGCCGGTCCCCATACTGCCCCCGGTCGTACTGATACTCGTTGCGCTCCAGACGTTCGAGGAGCTTGTCCCAGATGGCCACCGCGTCCACCTCCGGGACATCTCCCTTGCGGCCGGTCCCCGCCAGCCGCGCACCCTCCACCAGCCGCGTGTACTGTTGCAGCAGATACTCCCACGGCTGTCCCGGCTTGCGGGACATGCTCCCCCACATCCGAAACTCTTCGATCGTCTTCTGCAGCGCAATCTGCATCCGCAGCGGCTGCGGGTGGATCAGTTGCAATTGACCGGTGTCGATCCGCAACAGCGTCCCATAGGGATTCCACGTCACCGCGCGGATTCCCGGCAGGGGGGCGCAGGCCGGCGTCGCTTTCAGCGGATTGACCGGAGGAGGCTTCGGCCAGACCAGGTCGGTACGCTCGTCCAGCCAGTCCAGATATTCCGACAGCGATTGCGGCATGACGCGGTGACGACCTTGCTGGTGAATCCCTTCTCCCGGCGACTCGAAGGCTCTCCCCGCGGCGCAGCCCGACCCCTCACCCAACCGCGCCGACAGGGAGTTTGCTCGCGGCGCCGGGAACCTCGCGGACCAGATGCGGCACGGCATATCCCGGCAAACGGACCCGCAGCCCCTCCAGCAATCGCACCGCCACGGCGTCCGGCACCTCGAAATGGGCGGTCCCGGCCACCCGGTCCAACTGATGAAGGTAATACGGGATCACCCCCAGGTCGATGAGCCGTTCGCTCAACTCCGCCAGAATCTCCACGTCGTCGTTGATGCCGCGCAACAGCACGCTCTGGTTGAGAGTCGGGATTCCGGAGGTCACCAGCCGGCGCAGGGCCGCAGCGCAGTCGCCGACGATCTCCGCCGGATGGTTCGCATGGACCACCATCAGCGGCGTCAGGGACGAGTCCTGCCACAACTTGAGAAACCCGTCGTCGATGCGGTCCGGGAGAACGATGGGCAACCGGGAGTGAATCCGCACCCGCCGCACATGCGGAATGGACTCCAGCGCGTCAAGTAATTCCCCGAGCCGGCGGTCGGTGAGGATCAGGGGATCGCCGCCGCTGAGAATCACTTCATGCACAGTTGGGTCGTCCGCCAACAAGGCGAGGGCCGGGGCCCACTCCTCCAATCCCATCGGTTCTTCCGCATACGGGTAATGCCGACGGAAACAGTAACGGCAATGGACCGCACACTCCCGGGCGGCGATGAGCAGGACCCGGCCAGGATATTTGTGCAAGAGTCCCGGTGCGCGGCGGGCGGCGACGTCCCCCACGGCGTCAGCCGTAAAAGACGGTGGCGATTCGAGTTCCGCTGCCAGTGGCAGCACCTGTAACAGCAGCGGATCGCGAGCGTCGCCGGGGCGCATCCGAGCCAGGTAGCTTTCCGTCACCACGAGGGGAAAGAGGGCGGCCGCCTCGTGAGCCGCCCGCCGCAACCCCTCCGGCAGCCCCAGACGATCGAATAATTCGTCCGGGTCGCGTATGGCTCCCGCCAGGGAGCGTCGCCAGTCCCCTCCGGGAGACGGAACCGCAAGAGGCCGTCGCTCCCCCGGCGGGATGGGAAGCGACCTCGCCGGACCGTGGGGAACGGCCTCCACCAAGGCGATTGGCACTTCCCCCCCCGCAGTCGATTCCGGCACCGTCCTGACGCTATCTGAGAACTCCCCACCCCCCATTTCCCACCACCGTGCCATCTGATATTCTCGTCGTCAAACATCCGGAGGGAGTCTGGCTGACCGATGCCCGCGGCCTCGGTGGATGCCCCGCGCGACCGCCCGTCGCCGCCACCCGTCCCGGCAGCGTCCTTCGCGGTGAAGGACCGCCGCAGCGACACTCCACTCAGCTCGCGGACGCTCACACTAGCGTCCTTGCAGGGAAACTTCCATGCCCACCATCAATGCCGGTGAATTCCGCAAGGGAATCAAGATCATGTATGAGGGCCAGCCCTACGAAATGCTGGAGTGTCAGTTCGTCAAACCCGGCAAGGGACAGGCCCTGTACCGCACCCGGCTGCGGAACCTGCTGACCGGCAAGAACCTCGACGTCACCTTCCGCAGCGGCGACGGCGCCGAAGCCGCCGACATCCGCAACTCCACCGGCATCTATTCCTACTTTGACGGCAGCGGCTACGTCTTCATGGACAACAACAGCATGGAGCAGGTCTCCCTGCCCAAGGAAGTCTGTGAAGACCAGATGCGGTTCATCAAGGAAGGGGTCGAATGCGGGCTGATGTACTGGAACGACCAGCTCATCGGGATCACCCCCCCCAAGAACGTCGTCCTGGAAGTGACCTTCACCGAGCCGGCTGCCCGCGGCAACACCGCCACGAACGTCACCAAACCCGCCACGGTCGAAACCGGCGCCGAAGTGCAGGTGCCGGCCTTCATCACCACCGGCGAAAAGATCAAAATCTCCGCCGAAACGGGGGAGTACCTCGGCCGCGCCTGAAAGCCCCGCGGCGCGGCGCCGCCCCTCTCCCGGCGTCCCGCCGTCCGCTTGATCCTGCGCCGCCAGGCGCGCATACAATACTAAGGCTCCCGTCCGCAGGGCCGTTCTCCAGCGGCGGGGAGCAGATTCGTGTGTTGTGAGCCAGTTTCACAACTGGCGAGCGGGGGGCGTGAGCCCCCCGAACACCCGCATCCCGGTAGACTCGCATCGGTCATGTCCCGGTGATGAAACTGGCTTGTGTGAGGAGACAGGCGGTGCCGATTTACGTGTATGAAGTGATCGACGAGAGCGGTCAGGGGGGCGAGACGTTCGAGATGCTCCAGAAGGCGTCCGACCCCCCGTTGACGGTCCATCCCGAGACCGGCCAGCCGGTCCGGCGGGTGATCCAGCCCCCCTTCATCGGCGGCATGTGGTCCGAGCACGCCATGCACAAATCGATGAAGGACGACAAGAAACTCGACCGGCTCGGCTTCACCAAGTACGTCAAGGCGGGAGACGGCATCTACGAGAAACGGGCCGGCAAAGGTCCGGATGTCATCTCCAAGGACCGCCCCATCCAGCCGCGCGACCTCAAGTAACCGCTCGCGCCAGCCCTTCACGAGCCCTCACGCGGATCGAGCCGCGAAGTCACCGTCGTTCGTCTGTGACTGATCCGCGTTCGGGGCCGGCCAGGCGGGAAGCCGGAGGATGCCTCTCGATGCACCAGCCTCCCTCGTGACCAGTCGCTGGCGGGGGAGGTTACTTGCGGTCCGCCTGGGGGATGTACTTCGGGAGCTTCTGGCTGGCGAACATCTGCGGGGTGGTCTCCAGCCGCGCCAGTCGCAAGCGACCGTCGATCATCGGCACGCTGACCCAGTCGTCGCCGATCAGCGGGCGGGCGTAGCGGATAAACTCGTCTGTGACGTCCGTGCCACAGGGGGTAATCCATTCCCAGGGGAAGTGCCGGTCCTTCGCGGCGACTTCGCTGAGGGGGGCCTTGTCGTAGCGGGGTTGGTAGTTCCGCCAGTCGGCGCGGAGGATCGTGGCCATGTAGCCGTGCTCGCCCGCCGCGGCCAGCAGAGCCGCCTTCTGGCCGACGTAGTACGCTTCCTCCAGGTCCACCGTCGAGGCGTACACCATGTCGTTCCGCTGATGCGTGCCGGGGACGTTGCACCGCGCGGCCCCCTTCACGGGGAGCTTCCGCTCGTTGAGGGCGTTGGTGAGCATCTGGGCCACGGTGATCTTGCTGGAGGAGAGCATCGCATGGCCGAAGGAATCCCGGACGATGAACTCCTCGGGAATCTTGAGTCCCTCGATCTCCAGCCCCTCGCTCACGACGACGATCGCGCGGCCGTGCTCCCGGAGTGAGCGGTGGATGTTCTCGGTGATCTGGTCGATCGAAACCTTCCGCTCGGCGAGGTAGATCTGCAGGGGCATTTCGCGGTGGGGGTCGGCCAGCCGGGCCGCGGCAGGGATGTAGCCGATCTTGCGGCCCATCGCCTGGAGGACGAGCACGGGGTCGGCGGGAGAAGACCCGCGGTTCTCCTCGTTGGCCTGCTGGACGTAATGGCACCAGTAGCGGGCGGTGGAGCCGTAGCCCGGGGTGTGGTCGACGAGCTTGAACTCGCTGTCGCCGACGTCGTTGTCGATGGTCTTCGGTCCGCCGATGCCGCAGACGTCCAGGCCGCGTGCCCGCGCCAGATTGGCCACCTTGTGGGCGGTGTCCATCGAGTCGTTGCCGCCGATGTACACGAAGTACCCCACGTCATGGGCCCGGAAGACCTCGAGGATGCGGTCGAAGTCCTCCGTCTGCTTCTCCTTGAGTTTATAGCGGCAGGTGCCGATGGACCCTGCCGCCGGCGTGGTGCGGAGCAGGGCGATCTCCTCGGGGGACTGGCGGGTGAGGTCGAGCAGTTCCTCCTTGAGGACCCCCTCGATGCCGTGCCAGCCGGCGTACACTGTGCCGATCTCGCTCAACTGGCGGGCGGTTTCGACGATGCCACGCAGGGTATTGTTAATGACCGGAGAGGGTCCGCCCGACTGGGCGACGATCATGTTCTTGGGCATGAGCGGGGACGAGGATCGAGGATCAAGGAGCGGGGGCGGAGCCGAGCGGGGCGCACGAGTGGCCCGCACGGTCCGCGATTCGGCGGCGCATGTTACCGCCGTGGCGCAGCGAATTCAAAACTCCCCGCGCTCGCGGGTGCTGAGGAGGTGCTCGGTGCTCTGGAGGCCGTCTCACCCCCGCACTTTCCCCTGCTCCTCAGGAGAGGGCCGGACAGAGGGTGCGCGCTGCTCCCGTAATTCACCCGTTCACCCGGCCGGCGGCCGCCCGCTCCTCACTGGGGAGCGGGTGTTGAGATTTGCTCAGCACTCTTGGCTCCTCTCTTCGGACCGGCCGGCGAGCGAGGGCGTCAGTTCTGGGCCGTCTGTTCGGCGATGGGTGGCGGCTCGAACTTCATCAACTCGTTGCCGCTGTTGCCGTCCCACACGTGGATGACGCCGTCCTCGCCGGCGCCGACGATGAGCTTTTGATCGGGGCTGGCGACGGCGGCGTACAGGAAGTCCGGCATCCCGCCGTAGGTGCGGAAGTTGTTGCCGTTGCTTGCCGTGAACAACCGCACGGTCTTGTCGCCTCCGCTGGCGACGATGTTGTCCGACACGCCGATGTAGTCCAGCGACGTCACCTGCTTTTGGAAGTTGTTCATCGTCCGCCGCTGCTCGCCGGTGGCGAGGTTCCAGACCTTGACGGCGTTGTCGGCGCCGCCGCTGGCGAGGCTGCTGTCGTCTGCCCGGATCGAGACGGCCAGGACGTGGTTGGTATGCCCCTCAAAGCTGCGGATGAGGCGTCCGGTCTCGGTCTCGAAGAGCTTGACAAACTTGTCCGCCGCGCCGGAGACGATGAGTTTTCCATCACGGGAGAATTCGGCGTCAAAGACGGTATCGCTGTGCGGCTCGGTGAAGGTGCGGACGATCTGCCGGGAGGCGACGTCCCAGAGAATCAATTCACCGCTGCGGGAGGGTTCGCCGCCGCCGGTGAGGAGCCACTTCCCGTCGGGACTGAAGGAGAGCGTCAGCACGCGGTCGATGAAGGGAGACTCGGACACGTCCAGCGGGGAATCGGCCTTCGGTCCGAGGCGGGCGGCGAGCTGCCATTGGGGACGGATGTCTCGCACCGTCAGGCGACCGCCGGAGACCGTCACCAAGAGGCCGTTGGCAGAGCACTCGGCAAACAGCACGGGCTGATCCGCTGTCAGGGACTCATACGCGGCCCCTGTCGTTCCGTCCCACAGGTCGAGGCGATTGGCGTCTCCGCCGACGACCAGTTGCCCCCCCAGCGACGTGTAGGTGAGGCAGCGTTGCGCGGCGGGAGATTGCCCGTGCGCTTCCTTCAGTTTGTTGAGTCGTTCCTCGGTCTCCTTGGCGTAGGTCTGCGCGGCGACATGGGCCTGTTTGGACTCTTCCAGCAACTGCTGGGCGCGCTGCAGCGCCTCGTCCGAGAGTTTGACGGCGCGTTCGGCGGAATCGAGGGCGTCGGTCGCCTTCTTGAGCGCTTCCTGGGCGGCGGTCCGTCCCTTGTCCGCCTCTTCCCGGGCCTTCTTGAGGGCCTCATCGTCGGGCTTTTCGGCCAGCTTGCCCTCCGCCTCCTTGAGCTTCGCTTCCGCTTCCTCGAACTTCTTCTGGGCCTCGTCGCGGGCTTTGACGGCCGCCTCCCGCTGCTCCTGGGCCTTTTTGAGGGACTCCTCGCGTCCCTGCCGATCCTTGTCGGCCGCCTTTTCCTCCTCGTCGCGGAGACCGACCTTGTTGCGGGCGACGGTGAGGTCGTCCGTGGTGGTGAGGACCTCGCGCCCCAACTGGGGATTCCCCTTGAGCTCCGCAAGCTGCTGGCCGTTCGCGCGGTTCCAGATGCGGGTGATGCCGTTCTCCCCCGCAGCCGCCACGCGCTCTCCCTTGGGACTGACGGCCACGTCGAGGACCGGACTGCCCAGTCCGAAGTTGCGAACCTGTCCGCCGTTGGTGATGTTGTACATCCGCACGTTGCCGTCGCGGCTCCCCGCGAGGAACTCATCCGTCCCCGGGACCAGCGCCAGCGCCGTCACCGGCTGACCGTGGTCGGCGTTTTCGCGCAGCGGCTTGGGAGGCTCGGACGGGGCGGCATCCCCACCGGCCGGCTGCGGGGCGAGAGCCTCGTGGCTCCAGTAGCGCAGCCGGTTGTCCTGATGGGCGGTGACGAGGATCGTGCCGTCGCGGCTGAGCAGGAGGGCCTTGATCTCCGCGGGGGTCTCGAGCCGACCCTGCTCCTGGGCCGCGGCCAGATCCCAGCGTCGGACGGTCTTGTCGTCGCTTCCGGTGTAGAGCCGGTCCCCTTCCGGAGAAAACGCCACTCCATTGACGGCAGCGGTGTGTCCGGCGAGGGTGGGGCCGGGCTGACCGGCCGCGAGATTCCACAGCCGCACCGACCCGTCGGCGTGTCCGGTGGCGGCCTGGGTGCCGTCGCTTGCCAGGGCCAGTGCCGTCACCGGCGGGCCGGCCTCCCAATCGTAGAGCCGCTGTTCGGTCAACCGCTCCCAGAGCTTCACTTCGCGATAACCGGCTGAGGCCAGCCAGCGACCATCGGGACTGAAGGCCACCGCATGAACGAAATCCTGGTGCGAGCTCCCCTGGCCGTACATCGGCGCTCCGTTGAACTGCACCGACAGCAAGGCCGGGTCGGTCAGTTGCGCCGCTTCACGCCGCTCCGAGAGATCGAACAGCACCACGCGATTGGCCCGCCCGGCGGCGAGGAACCGTCCCAGCGGGTCCAGTGCCAGGGCCTGAACGGAGCGGATGTGACTGGGGACCGGCCGCCACTGAATGGCCGATGCCGGCGGCGGGTTCCCCCGCTGCGCCCCTTCCTGAATCCACTGCCGCAACAGGCCCAGTTCCTTGGGCGTGAGGGGCTGCGCCTGAGCGGTGTTGGGGAGCGGGGGCATCACCGGTTCATCGGCCCGGGAGGCCAACTTCAAAAGCAGACTCTCCTCCGGCTTGCCGGCCACGACCGCCGGGCCGCTGTCCCCCCCCCGGAGAATGGCGTCCACGTTTTCCAGCACCAGCGCCCCCTCCTTGGTTTTGACGTTATGACAGGCCAGACACTTGGCCTCCAGGATGGGGAACACATCCTGGTAGAAGTCCACCGGCCGGCTGAGCTGCGGATCGACCGGTTGAATGGCCGGCGTCTCGGCCGCCGAGAGAGGGGCGATCAGCACCAGCAGCAGGAGGTATCGCAAGGACATGGCGGGCCTTCGTCCTGTGAGGCGGGCAGACCGGAGGGAGTGTTCGCCACCGGTCCGTGGATGGTGGGCAGCCGGTTCGATCGCCGCCGCAGTCCCGGGAGCGGTTCCCCCCCTCCTGCGGACGAACGAATCGAACATGGCCGATGCCAATACTTTGAACTCCAACGGGACCTGCGCCAAGGGAGCAGACACGGAGGGCGAGGGCCTTCGCGCTCCCCTGCCTCAGGGGAGAGGACTTAAACCCAAGCCCGCCGATGGCGTCGGCGGGACCCGCTCCCCCGCGGGGGAGCGGGTGTTGAAAGTTGCTCACCGCAACCGCGAAGACCTGCGTGCCGGGAGGGGGAAATCTCAAGACGCAAACACGCAGGCCCTCATTCGCCCAGGTCGCGCGGGGTGTTCCCACAGACAGGATGCGGACCGCATTTCACCGTCACATCCGGCACAGTCTGTGCGACTCCGCCCCACTTCGTCCGCTTACCAAGGCTTCCTAACAGCTACACACGCCACACTCCGATACCTGAGGACTGGAGACAGTCAACCTCTGACAGTCTCACCTTGCGCCCCCGCTGCGCGCGGCTCATGGGAGTTCCTCGGAGATGCACACCCAGACCATTCAGCCCTTACCCGTGATCCTCCTGGCAGGCCTGACCGGCTTGTTCATGGCGACCTGGAGTCACGACCGAGAAGCTGCGCCGTTGAGGACGTACGCCACCGCCAGCGATCGGCATCCCGTGGCCCCTGTGCGGGGAGTACGCCCGCAGCCAGCAGCTCCGCCGGTGGGTCAACCACCGCGACCGCTCCTGCTGCGTGCGGCCGCTGACGGGGCGGCCGCGGGGCCAATCCATGCACTGGCCGTTGCCACTGCCGGCTCCAGAGGGCTGCCCGCCGCGAGGCTCGCAGGTCCGGCCATTGTGCGGGGCGCTGCTCTGGCCGGCGGGTGCATCTTCCCACGGCCGCCGGCCTCCCGGATCGCATCCACCTGGCTGCTGCACACGCCGCCCCGGTAGCGTGGGCGGCAGTGTCGTGGGAAAGCGTGAGGGCAGGCCCCCTACGCGGAGTGCTTCAGGAGGGCCAGATAGCCGCCGTCGCCGGGGCGCCCCGGCACGGCCGATCGCTCCTGCACCAGCGACCAGTCGGTCTCTTCGCCCAGCACCGTGCGGACGACCTCCGAATTCTCTTCCGGCTCGAGGCTGCACGTCGAATAGACGACGCGGCCTCCGGGTCGCACGAGTCCCAGCGCCGTGCGGAGCAGCCGGCCTTGAAGCTGAGGGAGTTCGCGCAAGTCCTCCGGGCGAATCCGCCAGCGGGCGTCGGGACGTTTGCCGAGGACTCCCGTGTTGGAGCAGGGGACGTCCACCAGCGCGGCATCGAAGGGGCTGCCGCCCAAAACTTCCCCTACCGCCGGAGCCGCTGCTCCGCGGAGGTCCGGAATCAACCGCGTCTCCACGCTGGTCAGGCCGAGGCGGAGAGAGGCTTGTTTGACCCGCTCCAGCCGCTCGGCGTCGACGTCGGCGGCGACCACCCGGCCGGAGTCGCTCATCAGTTCTGCGAGGTGCGTCGTCTTGCCGCCCGGCGCGGCGCACAGATCGAGAATCCTCTCCCCCGACTGAGGCGCGAGGAGCAGCGCCGCCTCCTGGGCCGATTCATCCTGGACGCTGAACCACCCTTCCGCAAATCCGGGCAGGTCCTCCACCCGCACTGTTTGTCCGAGGCGGATGCAGGCGGGGGAATCTCCCGGCGCGGCCGCAATCCCGCAGGCCGCCAACACCTCGAGCACGCGGGAGCGGTCGGTTCGGAGAGGATTGACGCGCAGGGACATCCGTCCCGATCCATTGAACCAGGCCGCCAGCCGCAACGACTCCGCCACTGCGTACCTCGCCAGCCAGCGGTCGACGAGCCAGCGGGGAAAGCTCCCCGCCGAGGTCAGATAGCCGCCCGGATCGCGGATCGGATCGGGGAAGACATCGCGATCCAGACGGCGATACCGGAACCGATCCAACTCTCCCAGTGATTCAGCGGAAGGAGTCCTCTCGTTCTGATCGTGTGAGTTTTGCAGGGGGGCTGCAACTCCCGCACAGGGCAGACCGCGCGACGAGGGGACTTCGTCGTACTCGTCGGTCAATGCGCGGGCGAGATTGCGCAGCACGCCGTTGGCGAAGCCGGCCCACTGGGGTTTGTGGAGCTGCCGGGCGAGCAGAACGGTTTCACTGACGGCGGCGTGGGGGGGGATGAAGGTCAGCAGGGCGACCTGATACGCTCCGAGCCGCAGCAACCGCCACAAGCCGGGCTCCACCTCGGTGGCAGGCCGGGCCACGAACGCCGCGAGCAGCGCATCCAACGTTTCCCGGCGGCGGACGCAGCCGTAGACGAGTTCCATCGCCAGGCGGCGATCCTGGGAAGTGGGGGCGACCGCTGCACACCGCTCCTCGAACATCCGGGTGAGGTGCGGGCCGCTGCGGGGAGCATCGCATGCGGCGGTCGTTCGCGCGTCGTACTGGCTGAGGACCTCATAGGCGAGCCGCCGCGCCGTTCCGGCACGGCGAGCCTGCCGCGCCGCGCCGGTCAACTGCCGAGACGATGATGGTCGACCGCCGCGCCTCACCCTCATGCCTGTTTCTGCTCACGCCGTGGCGAGCCGCTCCTTCTTCTCCTTGCGACGGCGTTCCACGACTTCGGCCTGGATATTCCGCGGCACCTGACGGTAGCAGAAGAACTCCATGGAGAAGCTCCCTTTCCCCTGGGTCATGCTGCGGAGTTCGTTGGCATAGTCGAACATGCCGGCCAGCGGAACTTCCGCGGTGATGACGCAGGTCCCCTGGCGGTTCTCCGCCGAATTGATGATCCCCCGTTTGCTGGAGAGATGCCCGGTGATCGCGCCCTGGAATTCGTCCGGGGCTTCGATTTCGAGCTTCATGATCGGCTCCAGCAGGCAGACGTCCGCCTTGCTGAGGGCTTCCCGCATGGCGTACCAGGCGCAGATGTCGAACGCCTTTTCGGAGGAGTCGACGTCGTGATAGGAGCCGTCGGTCAGCTCGATGCCGACGCGGACCACCTCGCACTCGATGAGCGGCCCCTTTTCGAGGGCGCGGCGGAAGCCGTATTCGCAGGCCGGGATGTACTGGCTGGGGATGCGCCCCTGCGTGATCGAGTTGACGAACTCAAAGCTCTCGGGAGCGTCCTCGGGAAGCTGGTACAGCTTGCCGACGACGTGGGCGTACTGCCCTGACCCGCCGGTCTGCTTTTTATGCTTGTAATTGAACTCGACCGGCTTGGTCGGCGTCTCCTTGTAGGCGACCTTCGGCTCGCCGACCACCACGTCGCACTTGTACTCGCGGCGAATGCGCTCGATGTACACTTCCAGGTGGAGTTGTCCCATGCCGGCGATGATCGTCTCCCCCGTCTCCGGATCGGTGCTGACCTGGAAGGTGGGGTCCTCGCGGCGGAACCGCTCCAGAGCTTTGCCGAGGCGGTCGGCACCGTCGCGTTGCGCCGGGGCGACGGACAGACGGATGACGGGAACCGGCACGTAGATGCTCTCCAGCGACAGGTTGACCCCCTCGCCGCAGAACGTGTCGCCGGAGGCGCAATCCACTCCCACGACGGCGATGATGTCGCCGGCGGAAGCCGAGTCGATGTCGGTGCGGTCATTGGCGTGCATCCGCACCAGCCGCCCGAAGCGGACCTTCTTCCCCGTGCGGGCGTTGACGTAGCTCTCCCCCTTTCTGATCGTCCCCTGGTAAATCCGCATGTAGGTGAGCTGGCCGAACTGCTCGACGACTGTCTTGAAGGCCATGGCCACCAGCGGAGCATCGGGGTCCGAAGCCAGCCGCACCCGAATCGGCTCCACGGTCTCGCCCGTTCCGGCGAGCGCCTGCTTGGCCTTCTCGGTGGCGTCGACGTCGATGGCGGTGATGTCGCGATCGAGCGGAGAGGGGAGGTAGTCGCAGACGGCGTCCAGCAACGGCTGCACCCCCTTGTTCTTGAACGCCGACCCGCACAGCACCGGGACGATGCGGTGCGCCAGGGTCGCCTCCCGGATCAACCTTGTCAGGTGGTCCAGGGGGATGTCCGACTCTTCCAACAGCGCCATCATCAGTTCGTCGCTGAACAGCGACAGGGTTTCCAGCATCTCGCCGCGAGCGGTTTCGGCGATCTCCTGCATGGCGGGGGGGACGGCGTCTTCGCGGACGTCCTCTCCCTGCGGACCGTCGAAGTACAGGGCCTTCATCCGGAGCAGGTCGATCACCCCCTGGAAGTCGGCACCGGCCCCGATCGGGATTTGCAGCGGCACCGGCTCGACGCCCAGCTTGTCCCTGATCTGCTTGACGACGCTGCGGAAGTTGGCGCCGTTGCGGTCCATCTTGTTGATGAACGCCAGCCGCGGCACGTGGTAGCGCTTCATCTGCCGGTCCACCGTCAGCGACTGGCTTTGCACGCCGCCGACGGCGCACAGCACCAGGATGGCGCCGTCCAGCACGCGGAGGGACCGCTCCACTTCCACGGTGAAATCGACGTGGCCGGGGGTGTCGATGAGGTTGATGGAAAAGTCGCCCCAATGCACCTGCGTGGCGGCGGAGGTGATGGTGATGCCCCGCTCCCGCTCCAGTTCCATGTAGTCCATGGTCGCGCCGGAGCCGTCCCCCTTGACCTCATTCACTTTGTGAATGCGGCCGGAGTAGTACAGGATGCGTTCCGACAGGGTCGTCTTGCCGGAATCGATGTGAGCCGAAATGCCGATGTTGCGGGTCAGTTCAAGCGTGGACATGAGCATTCCCTGGAGGAGTGGTCGTCTCCCAGACGATCAGTGGAGGCGGGTGGGGTCGGTGGAGGGCGAGGATCGAAACGGAACTGAGGCGGACGGCGGCCTGTGCCGCGGCTGGAGCAACGGGAGCACCTGATCTCCCCCGGCCGCCAGGAGCGCTTCCTGCAACCGGACGTCCACCAGCCGACATTCACCAGGCACGCGATGATCCGCACAGACGCGTCTGTGTGCGGTCGTTACCGAACAAATTTGTTGCGCGGAAACAGGATCATCGCTGCTGTGCTGGTAATCACGCTTCGCCCGTGGAAGGCCGGGAGGCACGGGCAGCGTGCTGGGCCGTCGTCTGTCGTCTCAAGAGAAACCGTGTCGCCGGTCGCGGCGACGAGGCATCAGCCCCTCCGCCGTCATGAGCTGTGGCAGATTTCTCCGGGCATGATGGGCATCCCTCGTCGTGGAATCAGGCGAGCCGGGCTCGCAGCCCTGAGACTCAGCAGGTCGGGGAATCGAGGCCAACCCACGGTGGTGATGGCCTCGTCCATCGTTTCTCGGTCCTTCGACACTCTCCCCGCAGAAGTCCGAGAGTGGGGGAATCCTAGCGGCCCCGGGCAGCCAAGGGAAGAGGATTCTGATGAATTTCCCGCGGAGGGGAATGCCGATCCGCCATCCGCCTCCACAACCCCAGGCCAGGCCCGGATTCTCACTCAGGGAATCGCACGATGCGGACCGATGCGTGAGGGGACGCTGCTGCGCCCCCCTCGTCGGACAGGACGCAGGCGTCGCCCCCCACCGACCCCTCTCACAGGAGGGGGGACGGTAATCCTTCGGGTGGGAGGGTGCCGGCGCCTTCGCCCTGCGGGGGCCGTCACCGTGAGGGATAGAGTTGCAGCCGTTCGACCCAGCGGGACAGGGCGGCGCAGCAGGCAGCGCGGTCCTCGGGCAGCGTCAGGGGACGTCCGCGGGCGTCAAAAATCAGCCCCACCAGCCCCCCCCGGACTTCCCGTTCAACCCGCTTGCCGCTTCCGGCCCCCAGGTCGAATCCCCGGGCCGGTTCCACGACCACCGTCGCCGTCTCCCCCACCGGGAGCCGCCACAGCGCCACGTCGCCGACCGGGAGTTCCCCCGACTCGCGAAGGGTCGGTCCCGTGATCTGGTAGCGGAAGCAGGGCTGGCCCGGCTTGCCGGTTCCCTTGGCGGCCACGCAGGTCCCCAGCGGAATCAGGCAGTCCTTCTCAAAGACTTCGAGAGCCGCCGGCTCGTGGACGCTCGCCAGCACGCCCAGGTGCGGCATCATGAAGATGCTGTCCTTGGCCAGTTCGGTGAAACCTTCCGGCTCAAAGGCGTCGATGAGCATGGCGGCCGTCTGCTCCACCCGCGGGGCGTGTGACAGCACTCCTCCCGAGGCCACCAGCAGGTCGAGCTTCATGTTGTCGACGATGCTCTGCCCGCCGATCTGCTGGCTGAACAGGTCCCCCACCGTCCGCTGCTGCTGCACTCCCTTGAGGGTGGTGGCGAACTCACGGTGTTGCTGGTACGCCAGCCGCAGCGCCTCCCGCGCCACTGCCTGCTCAAAGATCAATGCCTCGAGCGTCTGCGGGATGGTGGTGGGGCGGATCATCTTGTTCTTGACGCGGTTGCGCAGCTCGCGCTCGTCCATGTCCTTGTGAATCCAGCGGAGGATGCGGTCGAAGCCTGCCTCGGCGCAGACGTTGGAGATGGAGTAGCTCATCCCCAGATTGGCGCTGACGGTGCGGTTGAACACGCCGTCAAAGACGCTGAAGACGTCGGTGGTGGCGCCGCCGATGTCGACGCCGACGGCGTTGATGCCGCGCGCGGCGGCGATCCGTTGCAGGATGTCCCCCACGGCGGCAGGCGTGGGCATGATGGGAGCGTCGGCCCAGGCGATGAGCTTGTCGTAGCCGGGGGCGTGGGCCATGACGTGTTCGAGGAACAGGTCGTGAATGGCGTTCCGGGCGGGGCCGAGGTTCTCCCGCTCCAACACGGGCCGGAGGTTTTCGACGACGGTGAGCTGGACCGTGTCGCCGAACGTCTGTTGGACAAAAGGCGCGGCCTCACGGTTGCCGGCATAGATCACGGGCATGCGGTAGTTGCTGCCGAAGCGCGGCTGCGGGCGGGCCGGTGCAATCAGCTCGGCGATCTGCACGACGTGCGTGGTGGTGCCGCCGTCGGTGCCGCCGGACATCAGGATCATGTCGGGCCGCAGTTCGCGGATGCGCTGAATCTGTTCATGGGGTCGGCGTTTGTCGTTGGAGGCGATGACGTCCATGACGATGGCCCCCGCGCCGAGGGCAGCCCGCTTGGCGCTGGCGGCGGTCATTTCCCGGACGACTCCGGTGACGAGCATCTGGAGCCCGCCGCCGGCGCTCGACGTGGAGATATAGATGTCGCAGCCTTCGGGGCGGCCGTCGGCCCCGATGCGGGCGGGGCGGATGATGCGCCCCTCGTCGTCGATGAGCCTCCGCCCGGCCAGCTCCCCGACCTCCGTGGCGGCGTTGACCACGCCCACCGTGACGTCAGCGACCGGTTGTTCGACGGTGGTCGGGGCCTCGCCGCGACAGGTCTGGCGATAGTGACCCCCCTGCTTCTCAATGAGAATCGCCTTGGTGGTGGTACTGCCGCAGTCGGTGGCCAGGACGACGTTGATCTGATCGGGAGGGAGACGCGTCATGGTTCCGCCACTGCGGGATTCAATTCTGGATCTGTCTCAGCCTGCGCGGACGTGTCGGCGGCGGGAGGGCGGAGTCCTCGCACCAGACCGCGCGGGTCGCCGACCGCCGCGCGATCCGGTGGCTCGTCGGACTCTCAGCGCGAGGGGAGGACCGCGGCCGTGAAGCGGCCGCCGGAGTCCCGGTGGCCCGGCTCCCTCAGCGTCCGCCGATTCCTCTCCTCCTCTCCTCATGGCCTCGAGCCCCTCGCTCCACCGGCGCAGGGAGTATGCCCCGGGGACATCATCATACCCGGCCGTTGCCTCCTTGAGGATGTCACCGGCGCGCATGCCGGGGCTGGGGTGCAGCCGTCCCTGGGTCATCGGGGCGCATCCACAACCTTCCCTCTCCCCCGAAGGGGAGGGGGAGGTCGTGAAGTTGCTGCTAGTGGAACGAATACGTGCCAGGACGCAGCCGGCGGTTGATGATCTGGTTCTGCGACGGAGACATCCCCGGACGCGACGACCAGTACATCGACCGGGAGGGGGCGAAGACCTGGGGCTGCACCGAATAGGACCGGTAGGTGTCTCCCACAGTCGGGGGAGAGGGGGGTCCTCCCGCCGCGGACGCCCCGCCTCCACAACTGCACCCGGCATCAGCAGTCCCGGCAGTGACCAGACTCCAGGGGAGCGTCGCTGCCGCGATCAACAGAGTACGCAACATGGCTTGACTCCAGAGGTTTGATGGGAAGGGCACGCACTGGTCTCGCTCCGAGGACGACACCGTGGAAACGAACCGACGGCGCTGGGCGAGCTGTGCGTGCGGAAGCTGTTTTCCTGGCGCCGCCGCAGCGAGAGGCCCTTGTCGGGGCGCATGGCTGGCTGACGACGGCGCGCACCGACAGCGCACCAACCTCTGTTAGATGTTGAGCCGCACTCTCAGCCGCTGGAGCGTGTCCGGAGCAGCGGCGTCATGAGCGTGGGCCGATTCCCACCTCGGCCGTGAAAGCGAACACGTCCCGGTCCGGAGTCCGCCGGTCCGAGGCGTGCACCACCAGTCTCCGACGGGGCGCAGGTCCACGACGGCCGCGGCGGAATGCGAATGCGGAACCTGGGCGCGGCAGCACCCCATCCCGCAGCAGCGACCGTCCGGAGTTCCGCAACAGCACCGCCGCGACGTCTCCTCCGGCGGTGTCAGGGGAGCCACACCGGCCGCCCCTTCCGCAACAATGCGACCGCCGCCCACGGTGATTGCCAGCACGTGGGCCAGTGCCACGGCCGCCAGGCGATGCTTTCCAGCAGACATGCTCGGTCTGCCCATGAGTGTGAACCTCGATTCTTCACTCGCCCCCCGCGAGTGTCCACGGGGAGCGGTCTGGGGTGCAGGGCTTTCGCTGTGTTCAAGGTTCAAGAGAGGCGCAGGCCCTCTGTTCGCCGGCTGGCTGGCCAGCCGTGCCTGCGGGGTCCTTGCGGCCAGCGCTCTCCCTCCCGGGGGAACACATCGAAAACCCTGATTCGTGGTGAGGGGTTCCGGGTCTGTGAACGTCCTTGGGGATGAATCTGAACACGACTCACATCGGGGCTCCGCGAAGGGCGGAGACGATGTCGGCCCGACTGGCATGCCAGGCGGGGAGGAGGCCAGAGATCACGCCGACCGCCGCCGCCGTCGCCACTCCGGCCCCCACGATGGCAGGGGTCACGATGAAGGCGATGGTGACCGCCTCGGCCCCCAGGGAGAGCGCCCACGCCGAGAGCACTCCCCAGGCCCCCCCCACGCCGATGACTCCCCCCAACAGGCTCAGGAGCACGCACTCCCCCAGCACCAGCCGGAAGACGCGCCACGTGCTGAACCCGATCGTCTGCAACACGGCATGTTCCTGGATGCGGTCTTCGACCGTCATGATCGTCGTCGTCGCCAGGAGCGCGGCCATCAGCGCCAGACATGCCAGCCCCAGGTACTCCGACAACTCGATGAGCTGGATCAGGTCCTCCAGGCTGGAGGCTTGAAAGACCCCCTTGGGGCGCGTGTCGGTCTGGACCGGTCCGCCGGCGTAGCGGCGGTCGATCTCGGCGGCGACCGCCGCCGCGGAGACGCCGTCGGCCAGCAGGACCTCGTGCTGCGTGACGGTGCCGACGAGGTCCAGCCCCCGCGTCCGCTGGAGGAAGTCGAGATGGCAGTAAACGTAATCCTCCTCGGCACGGTTCTGGCTCCGGAAGATGCCGACAACCCGCACGGTGACGTCGCCGACGGAGAAGGATTGTCCGACGCCGACCTTCCGCCGCCGGGCCAGAGCCTCCCCCACGATCGCTCCGTCCTGTCGCCGCTCAAACTCGGCCCAATCGCCGGAAATGAGCGTGAAGTCGCGGACCTGGCGGACCTGCTCGGCCAGCATGCCATAGAACACGATCACGTCCAGGCTGGCGCGGCAGTTGTTCGTGAAGACCTGGATCGGGGCGACCGCGACCACGCCGGGAATCCGCCGGATGGCGAGCGCGTAATCCTGCGGCAGATGGCTGGTGGCGGGACAGAACTTGTTCGCCTGGAACACGACCAGCGTCGAGTCCCCCTGGCGGGTCAACTGGTCCAGACCCGACTTCACCGCCAGGATGAAAGTGAAGACGAACAGGGCGACGGCCGAACCGCTGACCGTCAGCAGCGACCGTGTGCGGTGTCGCCACAGCGTCCGGACGAGATAGGGGAGGAACTTGAACATCACGACGCCTCCTGCTTGAGGGCCACCACCGGCCGCGAGCCCTCGGTCTCCCGCAATTTCCCCTCCTCCAGCCGAAGCTGACGCTGGGCGACCGACGCCGCCTGGGGATCGTGGGTCACCATCAGGATCGTGGTCTTGAGGTCGGCGTTGAGTTGCTGCAGGAGTTCCAGAATCTCCTGCGCGGTTCTGGCATCCAGATCGCCGGTCGGCTCATCCGCGACAACGACGGTCGGATCGGCGACGATGGCCCGCGCGATGCCGACCCGCTGCTCCTGTCCCCCCGAGAGCTGGGAAGGATAGTGGTTCGCCCGATCGGTGAGGGAGACCGCCTCCAGGGCGAGCTGCACCCGCCGGCGACGCTCGGCGGAGCTGAGCGGCAACAGCAGCAGCGGCAGTTCCACGTTCTCGTAGGCGGTGAGGACGGGGATCAGGTTGTGGGTCTGAAACACGTAACCGATGTTCGCCGCCCGCCAGTGGGCGAGCCTGGTCCGCGACAGGCGGGTGATGTCGATCCCGCCGACTACAATTGACCCGGCCGTGGGACGGTCGATGCCGGCGATGAGGTTGAGCAGCGTCGATTTCCCGCTGCCGCTGGCCCCCATCAGCGACACGAACTCGCCGGGGTAGAGGTCGAGGTCGGCTTCGCGCAAGGGGGTAATCACTTCCGCCCCCTTGCGGAACTGCCGGGTCAGACCGCGGACTTCGATCAATGCCATGAGACTGTTCCTTGCATTACAGGGGATGCCGGGAGAGTGGTGCGGGGGTCCCGCCCGCCGGCCCGGGCTCGAAGCCCACGTTCGCCTCTTCCCCTCGAATGTCGATCCGCGCCCCCTCCTGAAGCCCCTCCCGTCCGGAGACGATCAATCGGCTGGAGGGATCGAGACCGGCGGCGACCTCGACGAGGACGGGAGTCTGCCGCTCGCCCAGGGTGATGCTCCGCCGGAGGGCGACCCGCCGCGTCGTGTCGGCCACCCAGACGGCCGGGCCGCTTCCCGTCTCCTCCACAAGCTGGCGGGGGATGAACAAGCGATGTTCCTCCGACTGCGGCGCGGCCTCCTCCGGACGCTCCGGTGCCAGGAACGTGACGTCGACGAGCATCTCCGGCTTGAGAACCCCGGGCGGATTCTCCAGCGAGGTCTTCACCTCCAGCGTGTTCTTCTGGATGTTGGCGAAGCCGGTCAGGAACAGCACCTTTCCGGAGAGCGGCTCCGGGACCGCGGGACTGCGGATTTCCACCGGCTGATCGCGCCCCACGTGGGGGAGGTCCTCAAACCGGACGTCCACCCGGACCTGCAACTGATCGGGGCAGTACATGGTCACAACGGTGTTGCTGTCGCGCCCGTCGGCCAGACTCGTCCCTTCCATCATCAGGGCGCCGGGCGCAGCCACGAGGTCGAGAATGCGACCGGAGACGGGAGCCAAGATCGTCATCCGCTCCAGCCGCAGCCGGGCCTGCGCCACGGCAACCTCCGCTTCGGCGACCCGCGCGCGGGCGGCAGCCAGTTCCGCCTCGGCGTTGGCCTTGGCCTGGATTTCATCGGTCTTGAGCCGGAGCCGGGTCTTGGCCGCCTCGACCTTGCGGGCCAGGGCCTCCCGCTGCCGCCGCAGGACCGGCAGCCGCTGCTCCAGTTCCCGCACCTCGGCGGCAGCCGCATCGTACTCAGCCTGCGACTGCTGCAGCGCCAGTCCGGAGAGGGCGGTCCCCGCCTTGCGTTTGGCCTCGAGATCGATCTGGGCCAGTCGCAGCCGCGCGGCCGCCCGCGCCTGCTGATGGGGCAGATTGCTCCATTCGGTCTCGATGGCTCGCAGGGCGGCCTCCGCCTCGGCGACGGCGGCCTCCAGGTGCGCCGGGACGTTGAGGTTGGTGGTCGCGGCGGCGAGAGCGGCCTCGGCCGTCTGCACCTCCGATTCCCTCACGCGCAGCGTCGCCTCCGCTAGCGCCAATGCCAGCCGGGCATCCTCATCCACCAGGCGGGCGATCGGTTGTCCCGCCTCGACGAACTGATCCTCCACGACGAGCAGTTCCTTCACCACCCCGCTGGCCAGCGCCGCCACGCGGATCGGTGTGGGACGCGGCTCGATCCACCCGGCCGCCTTGAACAGCGGGGTCCCCGCCGTCCGCACCTCCGCCCGTGTGACATGCACGGGCATGATGGTGACGGGCTGCCGCGGCAGCCAGGCGTCCCGTGCCGACCAGGTCATCAGCACCACAAACCCGCCGATGAGCGCCGTCGGCAGCACATACCGCGAGGGGATGTGCCGCCGCGGCGCCAAGCTCGTCGGTCCTGCCCGGTCGTCGCGCCGCGCGAGGCTCTTGAGGTCGAGTTTGTGGGTCATGGGAGGTAAGGCTCAGGGGGCGTCTGGGGCGCCGGCGGCGTCTCCGAGACGGTGCGGAGGGGTGGTCTCCCGCTCCGCTGCCTGTCCCTGCTCGGGTGTCGCGGCAGGAGGGGGATGCTGATGGTCCGGCGGATGATGGTGGCGGTGTCCCTCCGCGGGGGCATGGTCGTGAGTCGCGGCGTCGCCGTGGTTGTGAGCATGTTCGTGCGCGTGGGCCTGTTCCCCGCTCGGCAGCCGTTCGCCCGGTGGCAGCATGTAGACACTCCCCTGGCCAGCACGGTCAGGTTGCCGTCGGCGTCGCGGTGCGCCTGTCCGCGGACGTAGACCGTTTGCAGCTCCGACACGCCCAGCAGGGTCCGGGCGTCGGTGGGGATGATCTGGCCCGATTCGTCGACGAACTTGACGAGGGTCCGCGCCTTGGGGAGCTCGGCCTCGCAGCAGAAGTCCCACGGCGTGGGGCACTGGTCGCCGGGAATGTCGCTGCAGGCGCGGAGGGAGTTGTCGACCAGCGAAAATGCCGCCATCCCTTCCACGAACGGCTGCGTGCTGCCGCCGATCCGGCCGACGACCACGACCTCCTCGCCCCCCGCCGCCGTTTGCCGGACGGCCAGCACCCCTTGAGCGTTCTCCGGCGCCGCCGGCAGGACGAACTGGGCTCCTTCCGGAGCGGGACCGGCCGGCGCCGCGGTCGGTGCGGGAGCTTTTGATCCGCACCCTGCCAGCAGCCCCGCCGCGAACATCATGGCTCCCACACTCCACATCCGTCTCGGACAACGACGGTCTTTCATCGCTCACTCCTTCACGGTTACACGGCTTTGAGGCTGTCCACGACGGACAGCCGGAAGATACGCACGGCCGGAGGCACGCCCCCCGCCACGCCCAGAAACAACGCCATCGAATTGCCAATCAACAGCGTCAGACTGTCGATGGCCAGGTCAAAGGCCCCCATCGTGAACCGCACCGACAGCCCCCCCAGCAGGCCGTAGGCAATCAGCGAGGCGAGCAGGGCGGCTGTCATCGCCAGCACGGTCCCTTCCTGCACGATGCTCAGGATCGCCGCCCGCCGCGAGAATCCGAGCACCTGCAGCGTGGCAATCTCGCGGATGCGTCCGACGACCGCCCCGTACATGGTGTTGAGTCCCACGAACACCCCCGCTCCCGTCACCAGCAGGACCACCAGCCAGGCAAGGTAGCGCACAGGGGCGTAGTCCTTGCGGAGGGTGTAGAAGTATTCATCCTGCCGGAGGGCTTGCAGCTCCAGGTCCAGCCGCTCCTTGCAGAACAGATCGACGTCGGCGAAGCGGCCGGACGGCGCAAGCCGCGCCGCGACCAGACTGAGGTCCTGCCGCTTGAGCACCTGCTGCAGATCATCCAGGCGGCACCAGACTTCGGACTCGAACGCCGCTCCGCCGGCGGCGAACACACCGCTGATCCGCCACGGCCGCCCCTCGAACTCCAGGACACCCCCTGCCTGGAGCGCCCCGGCCGGCAGCCCCAGCTTGGTCGCCGACAACCGTCCCACCAGCACCTCTCCCGGCTGCGGCCAGTGTCCGCTCTCAATCTGCACGAACTGATGCACCAGCAGGGCCGCGGGGGTCACCCCCCGCACCAGCCCCATCGCCGCCGCCGCACCCGCTCCTCCCCGGAGCCTCGTCCCCAGGTACAACTCCGGTGAGACGTACTTCTGGCCGAAACGCTCGGCGATGCCGCCCACGCTGGCCGCCAGCAGGTCGGCCGTCCGTGTCGGCACCGAGGAGTACTCCAGGTTCTCTCCCATCCCCAGCGAAAACACGAGCACCGTCCGCGGATCGCCGCTGACCGTCAAGGAGCGCTCCAGTCCGCGAATAAACCCGACCACCATCAGCACCAGCAGCGTGACGGCGACGAGCGCCCCCAGCGTCAGCGCCGTCCGCAGCGGACGGCGGAACAGATTGCGAATCCCGTATTCCCACGGGAGGGGACGGAACAGCAGCACGGCAGGTCTGCCACAGAGGAGGGGTGAGCATCCGCGCTCAGTGAGCGCAACGAGACGGCTCGGGAGCTTGCGGCTCCTCCCCTGCTCAGCACGTCAGCGCGCAGTGTTCCAGGCGCAGCCTCCGCCCGGAGTGCGGCGCCGGAGATTCCCTCAGCCGCGGTCCCTCCGTTGCAGCACCACGGAGGGTCGTTTGCCCGGCGTGCGGCTCGACCACGGCGGCGGTCGCCTGCTTCTCGGGCTGCCAGTCGACCGTCGCCCGATCCGTAATCGCCCCCTTGCACAGGCAGCAGGAGGGGAGGGGGGACGCGGGAGCCTCTTCCTCCGCCTCTTGCGCTGGTGGCGGGCAATGCGGACAGCAGCGAGAGAGCGGGACGGACTGCTCGCCCGGTACGTGCCCCAGACAAATCAAGGGGCACGCCAGCAAAACGGCGATGGTGACGACGGCAGTCGCCGGGCGGATCACGAGAGATACCCTCCACTCATACTATCGACTGCGAATCGCCCGCCGTCAAGAGGCGGTCTGCGACTTCATGAACCGCAGGCCGTTCACCGCCAGATGCTCTTCGCTGGGGTACATCCGCCGCCAGATTTTCGTCGCCGCCGCCAGTTCCGGCAGGGCCAGCCCGAACGCCTCGATCATCAGCCAGCCGTCGTACTTGATCTCCTGCAGCGCCCGGAAGTTGGCCTCCCAGTTGACCCCTCCCTCGCCGGGGGTGGAGCGGTCGTTTTCCGAAATGTGCACGTGCACAAGCTGATCGGCGCACCCCCGGATTGCCGCCGCGGGGGACTTCTCCTCGATGTTCGCATGGAACGTGTCGTACATCATCTTGAGGTGCGGATGGTTCACCTCGCGGCAGAAGCGGGCCGTGTCCTCGGCACAGTTGAGGAAGTAACACTCAAAGCGATTCAGGTACTCGACCACCAGCGTCACCCGGTGGGCCTGCGCGTAATCGGCCGCCTGGGCCAGAATCTCCTGACCCCACTTCCACTCGTCGTCGGTGCGGCCGCGGCCGGTGAACTCCCCCAGCGCTGAGTGGATCGGCCCGCACAGGTGGGTCGCCCCGGCGGCGGCGCACATGTCGATCGCCTTCTTCAGCCGTTCCAGCCCCGCCCGACGCTTGCCGGCGTCAGGGGAGATCGGGTTTTCCTCCGCCGTGCAGACTGTCACTGCGGTGCGGCCCAGACCCAGCTCGTCCAGCTTCCGGCCGACCCGCTGAAACGTCGCCGCATTGAAGTCGAACACCGGCAGTTCTACGCCGTCGTACCCCCATCCCTGGATTTGCTCCAGGATCGGGAACGTGGCCTCGCTGACGTTGGCAGTCCACAGCAGCAAATTGAAGCCGTATTTCATGGTGGTGGTTGGGTGAGGGTTGGGGGTTGACCGGGGAGGCATCCCCAGAGCGTTTGCACCGTTTCCAGAGCACCATAAACGATCAACGCTCAACCATAAACCGTCCCAAAGTGTGCCGCCGGCAGCAGATCGCCCACCCGCGCCCGCACCAGGCAGCGGGCGTCGGGAAACAGCTCCGCCGCCGTGTCGGGCAATGGGGGCAACTGCACTCGCTGGAGGACGCGGTTCAACCGCGCCAGCAGCGTCCGGTCCTCCAAATAGTCGAACAGGAACCGCTCACGCAGAAACAGCGGAATGAACAGACTCAGCCGACAGGTGCGGCCGCGGGCCATCCGATTGACCGCCCCCTGCACCCCCTCGGGGTCCACCTCCCTCAGCCGCTGGTAGTATCGATCGAGGAGCGCCGGCTGACGCTCAATCAGTGCGGCATCCAGCAGGAGTTCGGTGACGATGTGGCCCAGGAACCCGCACCGCATGGCGTCGTCCGGACCGAAATGCTCCCGAAATCGCCGGGCCAGCGTCCCCGTCACCTCGGCAAAGCCCCGCGTGGCATGGAACCAGGCGTCGTCATGCAGATGCTGCAGCGCGCCGAGCGCAACCTGCCTCGTCCGTTCCTCGGGGTCCTGTTCGGCCACGGGGAGGGCCAGCCGCGCCCGCACGCGGACCGGTCGATCGGCCACGGCCATCCAGTCCGGCGTGGCCGTCCCCGCCAGGAAATACGGATCGCCGTCGAGGAACCGGACGGCATGAGCGAAGTAATTCATGCCGAGCGCCCCAAATCGAGAGTCCCGAACTCCGCGTGGAGCATGGTGCCGATGGCTTTCCTGGACAGACCGCCCCTGACCCGCTCCCCCCCCACGGAGCTATTCCCTTGGATTCCGACTTCCGCGCTCCGGACTCCGGTCCCCTCAGGAAGAAGTTTCACCCCCCTCTCCCCTGCTCCCGGGGGGAGGGCCGGGGGGAGGGGGCCGGAATGGTGGGGGGGTTCGCCCCCGCCCCCGCCCCCGGCCTGCGGCCACCCGCGCCCCCGCGGGGGATGAGGGGAGTGAATCTTCCGCAGATCACTTTCCCGCCGCCCAACGGATGGCATTGGTCAGCAGCCGCGGCAGGGCCTCTCCCGCAAAGTCCTCCTTGTGACCCAGGGAGGTATAGAAGGACTTCCCGCCATCCGCTCGGGTGAAGGTCCAGGCGACCGGCTCGGCGGGTGCCGACCCGTCCGTCAAGCGTCCCACCAGCAGCGTCGTCGTCCCCGCGTTGAGGGGCGCGGTCTTGTACAGCGAGCCCCCCTGAGGGAACTCCCGCGGCACGCCGGCGAGCAACGGATGCTCCGAGACTCCTTCCGCCCACCCGACGATCGACTTCCACTGGTTGCCGTGATGATTGGTGTAGTGCCCGCCGAACACCTCCGCGTCCCACTCCGGCCAGTCGGCGAGTCCTTCCGGCGCGGGCAGGTTCCGCAGGCAGAAGGCGTGGCTGGCGGTGCGGATGCCCACCACCGGTTTTCCCGACCGCACGTACTCCCGCACCAGCGCCAGTTGCTCCGGGCGGATCGGCCGCCGCCGCACGCTCACCACCAGCACGTCCGCCTCGCGAATCTGCTCCAGTCCCGGAATGTCGCCGCGGTCGGTCGCGCTGCCGAAGACGTAGCTCACGCGGAACTCTTTCCCCAAGTGCTCCAGGGCGAACTGCGGGAGCGTCTGTTCCGTCTCGTACTCATCCTCCGCCATCACGATCGCCACGTGGGGACGTACATCCCCCGCAAAGCGGAAGGGGCTCCCCCCCAGAATCTGGTCGCTGGTGATCGTGGGGCAGACGTATTTCTCGATGTGCGCCACGATCAGGTCGGTCCCCGTGAAGTGGCTGACGTACGGCCAGGCCCGCGGGTCGTACATCGTGTCGGTCAGGTCGCGCATCAACACCACGTGCTTGCCGTTCCGGGCCATCTGCCGCAGGCCGAACGGCCTCCCCAGCACGCACATGTTCGTATGCACGCCGGTGAGGATGACATTCTGGATGCCCCGCGCTTCCAGAATGCTCCACACCTCCTCTCCCCGGTCGGAGAGGTAATCCCGGGCGGCGTCGATGGCGATGAGGTCGATCTGTTTTCGCCAGGGACGGCGGGGGTTCAGCCCCCGCGCCGCCAGTTCCGCCAGCCAGCGGGCATGCTCCTCGGGATCGTCGTCCTCCCCTCCGGCCGACTGGTCGATCGGATACACCCCCTGTTCCTCGGCCGGAATCTGCCGGCACCACTCGCCGATCTGCGGAGGGAGCTGCGCGGCCCGGGGAGTCTCGACCGCCCGACGACGGGCGGGATGCTCGGCGTAAGACTCCATGCAGTCGCTGGGGGCGTGGATGATCGTCACCCCTTGCGCACGCAGTGCCTGGAGCAGGGCGTTGAGCCGGGGAGCGAACTCGGTCGCCCGCAGCACCGCGTTGCGGCTGTGGTGGGAGTCCCACATGTCGCAGACGATCACGGCCGTCCGCCGCGGGTCCCAGCTCTCGACCCGCGTGAGCGTATGGTGCCGACCGCTGCCGGGGGCGGTCTCCTGCCGATAGCGAAGCTGAAGCTGCAACGTGGCGTCCGCCGCGGCCCCGGAAGAGACCACGAGCAGGCACCCGACGCCGGCCACCATCCAAACACGAAGCGCAGGGGACATCTCGCTCTCCTGACTGAGGGAACGCTGCCGGAGGATTGTCTCCGCTCCGGCGGTCCGGGGCAATGCTGCCGGAAGTGGGGAAGATTGCCCCGGGGGGGCCGTTGTATTATCGTGAGGGGCGTACCGGTGCGCCCGGCGGCTCTGCGCGGCGCGCTGCATCCCTGCGACACGTCAACACCTCACACGGGGACTGTCCACACGCTACAGGGGGGCTGACGATGCGAAACCGCGGGTTCGTCACGCTGCTGAT
>JBBIJW010000037.1:0-30431 GCA_037445755.1 Planctomycetaceae bacterium
CCCCCCCCCCCCCTGCGACGCCCCTCGCAGCAGTGTCATCGTCGCCCGCGCTGGACTCCGGACGTGGAACTCTCGACACTCAACACTCGATGTTGGACGTTCGACGCAGGACGCTCTCATGCGAGAACTCAAGAGCCGCCGCGAAATGCAGAAGATGGCCGAGGCCGGCCGACTGGTGGCCCGGGCCCACGCCCTCGCCAGGGAGATGTGCCAGCCGGGGGTCCGCACCATCGAGATCGACCAGGCGATCGACCGGCTGTTCGCCGAGCATGGCGCCACCCCCCTGTTCAAGGGCTTTCCCGGGGAGGTTCCCTTCCCCGCCTCGACCTGCATCAGCATCAACGAAGAGGTTGTGCACGGCATCCCGGGTCCGCGGGTGCTGCAAGCAGGAGACATCGTGAGCATCGACACGGGTTGCCGGCTGGACGGCTGGTGCGGCGACGCCGCCTGGACCTATCCCGTGGGGGAAGTGGATGAGGAGAAGCAGCGGCTCCTGGCGTGCGGGAAGTCGGTTTTGGCGACTGCCATCCGGGCCTTTGGCACCGAGCAGCGCTGGTCGCAGGTCGCCCGCCGCATCATGAGCGAAGTCAAGCGGGCGAAGTTTTCACTCGTCGAGCAGTTCGTGGGGCACGGCATCGGCAAGGAGATGCATGAAGCGCCGCAGGTTCCCAACTACACCAACGAGGAACTGGAGCGGGAGGACTTTGTGCTGCGGCCGGGAATCGTGCTGGCGATCGAACCGATGATCAATGCCGGCACGTCCGAGATTGAAATCCTGCCGGACAAGTGGACGGCCGTCACCAAGGACCGCCGCCCCAGCGTGCACTTTGAGCACACCGTCGGTCTCACACGGGAAGGGCCGTGGATCCTCACCGCAGGGGTCGGAGAGCCGCTCGAGCTGTGACGTCGGGATGAGTCCCACGTGGAGAGTCCAGAGCCGGAGAGGAGACGGTTCCTCTCCAGGCTCTGGATTCTCTCCCGCGGCCGGCTGCGAGAGGCGGCTCCCCTCTTCCGGGGAGCACGACTCCGTGAGAAGGCGCAGGAAGCGATCCTGTTACGGCGCTCCTGTTACGGTTTGACGTTATTGACCGTCACGCCCGGCCAGTCGTCGCTGCGGAAGGGATAGGCGGGCAGGTACAGCTCGTTATACAGATTCCCCTGTGGATTGTCGGCCCAATTGTAGCGGACGGCGACCGGTTCGGGGACCGACGGGTGGGATAACTCCACCGTGTCGGGACCAGTGATCTTCGCCTCGGCCCACACCCAGCGGCGGTCTACCCCGGCGATGGCAAAGCCGCGGAGCGGCTCGCCATAGAAGCTGATGAGCTTCGATCCCGCGGTGTCGAAGTGCACGACGCACTTGTTGCCGATGATATCGAGCGAGCGGTAGACGGGACCGTTGCGGACGAGCTTTCCGGAGAAGCTGTAATTGTCAACCAGTGCCAGCCGCGCCAGCCGCTTGCCAACGTCCTGTTTGTTCTTGGGATGGATATCCTTGGCGGCCCCCAGGTCGGTGATACAGGCGACGCCGACGTTCGGTTCGGCGTCGATGGTGAGCATCTGGGCTTCGCGGAGTTCGGCCCAGTCGCTCTCACCCGGCTCCGGTTGGATTTCCTTGAAGTTGGCGAGCTGGACCATGTAGAAGGGGAAGTCCCCCTGCTTCCAGGCGTCGCGCCAACTGCGAATCATGGTGGGCATGAGGATGCGATATTGATAGGCGCGGCTGGCGTTGGACTCCCCCTGGTACCAGATCGCTCCACGAATGCCGAACGGGACGAGGGGGGCGACCATGGCGTTGTACAGGTTGCTGGGTCGATGCTGGCTGAGGCGGGGATCGAGGGGTGGCTGGGGACGCCGCGGCGGAGGCTGCTTCTCTGCCCGGGCCTTTTCGACGGCGGCCTGCCACCGTGCCAGGGCCTGTTCGTACTGGGCCTGAGCCTGTTCGGGGTTCCAGGCCGCGATCTGCCGCTCCCACTCGTCGAGGATCGGCCGAAGTTCCTGGCGCGCGGCCAGTGCGGCCGGACTGGTCCAGGCCTCCGCCCGTGTGCCGCCCCAGGCGGTTTGAATCAGCCCGACGGGGACCTGGAGCGTCTGCTGTAACTGCCGCCCGAAGTAGTAGGCGACAGCCGAAAAGCTCGGCACCGTCTGGGGAGTGCAGAGCTTCCATTCCGCCTGGACGTCCCGCTGCGGTTCGGGATGCGCGACGAGCGGCACCTGGAACAGGCGCAGATGCGGATGCTGGGCCGCGGCGGCCTCGAGGTCGGGGTCGAGTGCAGCCTGCACCGACCACTGCATGTTCGACTGTCCGCTGCACACCCACACCTCTCCGACCAGGACGTCTTCCAGCGTGAGGGTGTTGGTTCCGCGGACGGTGAGCGTCCCCGGTTCTCCGACCGAGAGGGGGGCGAGCTTCACCGACCAGGCACCGTGGGCGTCCGCAGTCGCCTGCACGGACTGATCGCGGAAGGCGACGGTCACCACTTCTCCGGGGTCCGCCCAGCCCCAGACCGTCAGCGGTTGATCGCGCTGCAGCACCATGTGACTCCCGAACACCGACGGGAGCTTGACTTCAGCCTGAACCGGCTCAGCCGCCAGCACCATCAACCAGGCCCATACCCAGCAGCCCACAGTCCGACGCACCCACGGACGGGCGGTCGCAGTCAATGCAGTGCACATGGCGAATCCTTGATCCAGAGGGAAACTCATCAGATGAGATTGATGACTGTATCCCATGCCGGTAGGGTTCCACAAGGAGCCGCCGCTACGCGTCCGGGTGTGATGTTGTTCCAACCCGGGACCAGTGGCCCCGTTCCGCACGGCCGGACCAAAGCCGGAGAAGAGAGGGAATGTCTCGGGTCATGAACGCGGCGCCGGTTCCGGCGGGGCGCGGGTCGCTTGACGCGCCGCCGCTCCGGTCAGACGCTATCCTCTCTGTTCAGGAACCTCAGGGTGGACGGCGACCGCCGGCTGGTGAGCCGGAGAACGCAGTTCGACTCTCAGTTCCCGGGAGCCGAGGCGTGCCCTCCGTGATCGACTGGCAACCGCTGAAAGCGCTGATCGAGGCGAGCTTACGGTTCGTCATCACCAGTCATGTGCGTCCGGATGCGGATGCGATCGGGTCGGAACTGGGACTGGCGGCGGTGCTGGACGCTTTGGGAAAGTCGGTGCGGATCATCAATCCCGGGGCGACCGCGCGGCATCTGTCGTTCCTCGATCCGACCGGTCGGGTGCAGAAGTTGGGAGCGGGCGTGACGATTGACGAGGCATGCCAGGCGGATGTGCACATCGTCGTGGACACCTCCGCGCGGGGGCAGCTCGAGGCGATGTGTGCCGTGCTCGATCGGACCCCGGCCCGGAAAGTGGTGATTGACCATCATGTCAGCGGGGATGACCTGGGGGCGATGGAGTTCCGTGATGTGACGGCCGCAGCCACGGGGGTATTGATTACGGAACTGGCGGAGTTCCTGGGGGTGGCCTTGGCGGCGGAACCGGCCGCACAACTCTATGCCGCCATTGCAACCGACACGGGGTGGTTCCGGTTCCCCAACACCGACAGCCGGACCCTGCGGACGGCCGCGCGGCTGGTGGACCGGGGTGTACAGCCGCACCGTCTGTATCGCGATCTGTATGAACGTTCGACGCTGGCGCGGCTGAAGCTGACGGCCCGGGTGCTGGACCGTGTGACGCTGGCGGCGGGAGGCAAACTGGCGCACACCTACGTGTTGCAGCGGGACTTCTGCGAGACGGGAAGTCACCCTTCCGATACGGAGGACCTCGTCAACGAAGGGCTGACGATCGAGGGGGTGGAGTGTGCGTTCATCCTGGTGGAGCAGCCCGGCGGCCAGATCAAGGCGAGTCTCCGCAGCCGCAGCCGCGTGGACGTGGCCGCCATCTGTCGCGATTTTGGGGGGGGCGGGCACGTGCAGGCGGCGGGGGCGATGCTTCCGGGACCGCTGGAAGCCGCCCGCGAGCGGATTGTGTCCGCCCTGACGCAGGCGATCCAAAGCGCAACCTCGGCCCCTGATGGCGAGGGCCAGGATGGTTCCTGATCCACGAAGAAACTTCGACCTTCCCCGCCCGCTGATGGGCCATCTGCCCCTTGGAGTGAGACTGCACCATGTCCGAAGAACGTTCGCATCCCCTGCCGACAGAGCCCCGCCGGGGTTTTGGGACGAAGGTGTTGGCGGTGCTCATCGGGGCGGTCATCACCGTGGTCCCCTTCATCCCCGCGCTGGGGATGTTTCTCGACCCGATCCTGCGGAAGAAGCGGACCGTGGGGCCGACCGGGGACGCCGTGGACGCAGAGGGGTTCATCCAAGTGGGGACGCTGCACCAGTTGGAAGAGGGAGTTCCACTGCAGGTGCCGGTCGTCGCCGATTTGCAGAACTTCTGGAATCGGTTCCCGCAGACGCCGATCGGTTCCGTGTTCCTGATGAAGCAGGGGGAGGAGGTGAAGTGCTTCAACGCCCGCTGCCCGCACCTGGGATGCACGGTGAACTACCGGCCGGCGGAGGGAATCTATCTCTGCCCCTGTCATGACAGTTCCTTTAACGTCGACGGCAGCCGTAACAACGACATCCCTCCCCGGGACCTTGATGCGTTGGAGGTGCAGGTTCGTAACGGTGAGGAGGTGTGGGTGAAGTTTCAGAACTTCCGCGTCGGCGTGCATGAGAAAACGCCGGTGTGAACGCGCCGCCGTCCTTGGGCCTCCCCTGGTGTCGACGCCGCGGTGCATCCCCTTCCTCCGTGCGGTCCCACGCGAGCGCCTCGGGCATCGAATCTGTTCCTGGCGTCCGGAAGGATGGCATTCCGATCGCGGATTGCCGACAACTGACCGACCTTCGCGAACGGCGGCTCAATCGCTGATCCGCCGCGCACCCGAGAATTCCTCCTTTCCTCCCCTCCGTCGTGACCCGCATCTTTCTGGTCCTGGCGAGCTTGGCGAACGGTCTGTTGATCGTAACGCTGGTGCTCGGTCTTCAGATCGGCGACGCCCGTTCTCCGGAAGCGGCGACGACCGGTGCGTTGGGGGTGCATTTCCTGGTCGCGCTGGGGACGGCCATTCTGGTGTTGCTGGTTCATGCCGTGGTGCTGACGTATTTCATGGGGACGGGACGGTGGATCGAGGAGACGAGTGCGGCCTACCAGTTGGGTGAGGAGCCGCGGCGGCAGAACATCCGCCTGAAGTACCGAGTTCTGCCCGGCATGGTGCTGTGCATCGGGCTGGTGGTGGCCACGGGTGCCCTGGGAGCGATAGCGGACCCGGCGTCGCACACGAAGCTGGCGGGAGCGGCGACGATTCACTTCTGGCTTGCGGCGGCGACGCTGGCCGTCAATTTAACGGTGAGTTGGATCGAGTGGGACGGCATCCACCGAAACGCCCGCATCGTCAACGAAGTGATTGACGCGGTGCGGCGCATTCGCCGCGAACGGGGGTTGGACGCCCCGCCGGACGCCTCGGCTTCTTCCTCCGACCGTTCCTGATCCGCTCTGGTTATTCCTGGAAGCGTGCCCTCCCCATGGATGAGCCGGAACAGCAATTGGTGGCGCTGGCGGCGGTGCTGGTCCTGGGGACCGCCGCGCAATGGCTGGCGTGGCGACTGCGACTGCCATCGATTCTGCTGCTGCTCGGCTGCGGGGTGCTGGCCGGACCGATCGCCGGCTGGATTCAACCGGATCGATTGTTGGGTGAGCTGCTGTTTCCGGTGGTCTCGCTCTCCGTGGCGGTTGTCCTGTTTGAAGGGAGCCTGAACCTGGCGTTGCGGGAACTGCGGGTGATTGGCCGAGTGCTGTTCCAGTTGCTGACGGTGGGCGTGGCCGTCACGTGGGGGCTGACCACCCTCGCTGCGTGGGGGCTGCTCGGCTTTGACCTGTTCAAATCTGTGCTGCTGGGGGCGGTGCTGGTGGTGACCGGTCCCACGGTGATTGGTCCGCTGCTGCGGCATATTCGGCCGGTGGGACGGGTGGGGCCGATCGCCCGGTGGGAAGGGATTGTGATCGATCCGATTGGGGCCATTCTGGCGCTGCTGGTGTTCGAGGCCCACGTGGCGATGCAGTCGGGCGGCGTGGAACAGGCGTCCTACAACGCCTGTGTGGGGCTGGCGAAGACGATGCTCGTGGGAGGCGCCTGCGGCACAGCGGCCGCCTGGCTGGCGGGATTCGTGCTGCGACGCCATCTGGTGCCGGATCACCTACAAAGCCCGGTGGTGCTGATGCTGGTGCTGGGCGCCTTTGTGGGATCGAACCATTGGCAGCCGGAGTCCGGCCTGCTCGCGGTGACGGTGATGGGAGTGGTGCTGGCGAATCTCCCCGGTGTGGTGCTGCAACCGGTGCTGGAGTTCAAGGAGACTCTGTCGGTGCTGCTGATTTCGAGCCTGTTCATCCTGCTGTCGGCGCGGCTGAGTCTGCCGGCGCTCGTGGAGCTGGGGTGGCGGGGGCCGTTGTTCGTGGTGGTCATGATTCTGGTGGTCCGGCCGGCGGCGGCGTGGCTCTCGACCATCGGCGGTCAACTCACCTGGCAGGAGCGGGTGTTCCTCGGCTGGCTGGCGCCGCGGGGCATTGTGGCGGCGGCCGTGTCGAGCATCTTCGCCCTGCGGTTGGGAATCGATGCCCCCGTGGCGGACGCCCCTGAAAAAGAGGGCGGAAGCGCGGTTGCGATCGTGGCGGCGGAGCCATCCGCGAGAGGGGTGGAGGCCTCGGCGTTGACGGCGCCGGGAAGCGGACTGGCGCCGGCCACGTTTCTGGTGATCTTTGGGACGGTGGTGGTGTACGGCCTCACTGCCCCGCCGCTGGCGCGCCGCCTCGGGCTGGCGTCGAGCAATCCGCAAGGAGTGCTGCTGGCCGGTGCAGACCTGGTGGGGCGGCGGCTGGCGCAAGCGCTCCACGAGGCCGGGTATCCGGTGCTCGTCGTGGACACGAATCGCTGGAACATCCAAGCCGCCCGGATGGAAGGTCTGCCCACCGTTCAGGAGAACATCCTCTCGGATCAGGCTCTGGAGGAACTGGACCTGGGGGGGATCGGTCGCTTTCTGGGAGTGACGCCCAACGACGAAGTGAATTCCCTGGGCGCGATGCATCTGGCGCCGCTGTTCGGCCGCGCGGAAGTGTACCAGCTCACGCCGCACGATCAGGCAGCGGGGCGCGAGCCGTCCGCGGGGCATCTGCGGGCGCGACTGTTGTTCAGCCCCCATCTGACGCACCGCGAACTGACATCGCGGCTCGAGGCCGGCGCCCGAATCAAATCCACCCGCTTGACCGACGAGTTCACCTACGAAGACTTTCAGCGCACCTATGGACCATCGGCGGTCCCTCTGTTCCTGAGCGAAGGGAAACGACTCACCGTGCTGACGGACCAAGGTTCCGTGCTTCCCAAACCCGGCCAGACCATCATCGCCCTGGTCGATGCTCCTGAGCGAATCGCCGAGGCCCACCGGACGGCGCGCCCCCTCCCCGCGCCGGAAACGACCTGACGCCGTTTCTCCGCGGACATGCCTGACGAACTGCGACAAACCCGCTCGTATCTGATGCAACTCTTCGAGTCGCGGGGCATCCATCCGCGCCATGATCTCGGGCAGAACTTTCTGATCGATCTGAACATCCTGGAATTCCTCGTCCGGGCGGCGGAGCTGACGACGGAAGACGTCGTGCTGGAAGTCGGCGCGGGGACGGGAGGGCTGACCGGATTCCTCGCCCGTCAGGCCGGGCACGTCGTCTCGGTGGAGGTCGATCCCACCATGTACGGTCTGGCGTCGGAGGCGACCGCCGCTTGTCGGAACGTCACGCTGCTGCGGTGCGACGCCCTCCGCAACAAGAACCATCTCGCCGACGAGGTGCTCTCCGCCGTGCGCGGCCACCTGGCGGTTTCGCCGCAGCGACGGCTCAAGCTGGCAGCCAACCTCCCCTACGGCGTGGCCACGCCGGTCGTCTCGAATCTCGTGGCGACCGACCTGCCGTGGGCGCGGATGGTCGTGACCATCCAATGGGAGCTGGCTCAGCGGATGTCGGCCTCTCCGGGAAGCTCCCATTACGGAGCGCTGGCGGTGTGGCTGCAATCGCAGTGTCGCGTGAAGATTCTCAAGCGGCTGCCGCCGCAGGTCTTCTGGCCCCGGCCGGAAGTCGACTCCGCCATCGTGCGGATTGATCCCGATCCGCAGCGAGCCGCTCAGATCGACGACCGGGAGTTCTTTCACGAGTTCATTCGCAGACTGTTTCAGCAGAGACGCAAGGCCCTGCGCACCGTGCTCCGCGGCATGTATCGAAAGGAACTGGGTCAACCACGACTCGATGCAGCTCTGTCCAACCTCTCGCTCGACCCCGCCGCCCGCGCGGAAGACCTGGACATTCCCACACTGGTGCGGCTGGCGAACCGCCTGCGGCGAGAACTGGTGCAGGAACCGCACTCACCCGACTCCGCGGCCCCCGAGAAAGCTCTGTAGCAGCACGGAGCGAGACGCTCCTCAGGGGCGAAGTGGAGCTGGCCGCATCAGTCGCGCGGCCGGGTCAGGTCGATTCCATAGAATTGCTGCAGTCGTCGCGCGGCCTCTTCCGCACCACGAGCACAGGCTCCGTGATGCAGGCGGAGCTGCTGCTCAAGGCATTGCAGCGTCTGCAGGGTCAATCCCGGTTCAAACACCAGCAACAACCGGCGCTCCACCAGGTCGGCGACGGCCCGCACCCACTCGTGAGGAATGATCCAGTCCACCACCCCGAGGGGGAACTGCGTCCCTCTCAGCAGTCGGCGAGGATCGTTTTCCGCCGCACCAGCGGCCAAGGCGGACCCCAGCGACTCTTGCAGCACGCGCTCGGCTTCGGTTCCGAATAACCGCCAGATGCACGCGGCCGATTCGATCGGGATCGCAAAGTCCTCGGCCAAGCGGGCGATGCGACCGGCTTCTTCGGACGGTCGGGATGGGAAGCCGCTTCCGCCGGGGACGATCCGGCTGCGAGTCTCCGCGCGGCGCGGGCGCCCCAGCCGGGCCAGCACGCGATCGGCCGCCTGCTCGCCGAAAGCGCGGCAGGTCGTCAGCTTGCCGCCGATGAGCGTCTCAATGGGGATGCCGTTGGGCGTGCTGCGGCTGTCGACGCCGTGATCGCGTGTGATGGAGGAGGGCTTGCCCTCGGGGACGTAGGGGAGCGGCCGGATGCCGCTGTAATGAAATTCCACGTCCGCCGCGGTGAAATCGACGCCCGGGAACACGAACTGCACCATCCGTACGAGGTAGGCGATCTCCTCCTCGGTAGCGACGGCCTCCGCAGGATCCCCTTCATCGCGTTCATCCGTCGTGCCGATGAGAACGGCTTCCCGCCAGGGGAGGATGAAGACCAGCCGTCCGTCGGGTGCTTCGGCGTACACGGCGTCTGTTCCGATGGCACCGCGCAGCCCGGGATGGCGCGAGAGGATGTGGCTGCCGCGCGTCCCTCCGAACAAGCGCGGCGCCGGCACGGGGAGACCGGCAAGCGTCAAGTCCCCCCAGGCGCCCGTGGCGTTGACGATCATCGCCGGGCGGAACCGCCGCGGTCCGGTTGGCGGCGCTGGAGGGACCGGCTCGATCACCACCCCCTCCCCTTCCAGCCGCGCGCGGTGATACGTCAACACCTCAAAGGGAAGGTCTTGCTCCCGTGCCGCAGCCGCCGCATCACGCAGCAGGGCGACCACGAACCGCTCCGGCGCTTCCATCTGGGCATCCCAGTAGCTGAGGACCCAACGGTAGTGCCGGGGATCGAAGGGGGGGCGGTCGGCGGCGGGGAGCCGTGCCACCTCATGCGGCGGGAGGCTCCCCCGGCCGGCGATACAGTCGTACAACCACAGGCCGATCCGTCCAGCCCAGAGCCCGCGTTCGGCGGGGATGCGGGCCGCTTCCAACAGCCGTTGCACCCAGCTCACCCGTCCCAGACCCACAAACCGGCAGGCGGCGTGGAGGATGCCTCCGCGACGGCGCCGCAGCGGAATATGCAGCCGGAGCGGTTTCACAAATTGCGGCGCCAGTTCCAACAGGCGGCGGCGTTCCGCCAGCGACTCACGGACGAGCCGGAACTCTCCGTATTCGAGATACCGCAGTCCGCCGTGGATCAGCCGCGACGATTTGGCGGTGGCTCCCCCCGCAATGTCACCCACGTCCACGACAAACACGGGGACGCCGTTGAGGACAAGTTCCCGCGCCACGCACGCGCCGTTGACCCCCGCGCCGAGGATCAGCACCGGAGCGGTGGAGGAGACAGGCGCGGGGGTGTCCATGCGGAAGCCGTCAGACGCAGACTCAGAGCAGTTGCCCAGTGGATTCTATGCGGAGGAGTGCGAGGGCATCACGCCCGCCGGGATCCCCTGGCGCGGCTTCGCCGAAGTTCTGGGGGAGTGATGGGGAGGCTGGAGGGAGCGTGAACAAAGGTGAAGGAACCGTGAGTGAAGGTGTTGGAGACCCCGTGCTGGCAACAAGAGGAACGACGAAGCGCCGGGGGAGGGGTCCGTCGGCGGAAGTTGCCCGACCGGAACAACGGTGAGACTGGCTGGAGTGCAGCCGTCCCTGGCTGGACAGGGCGCAATCACGAACTTCGCTGGTATCTTGCCGTCCCGGGAGGTCGTTGCTCACGGTGTGTCATCTGCGGCTCTCCCCCACACCGCAGTCCCCAGACGAAACCGGGCCGCTGGTAGGGGAGCAGGAGCCTGGGGGTTCCACGCACCAATGACCGGACCCCCATTCAACGGCTGCACCTCTGTCGGGAACGCCTGGCTCAACTCCTTGATCCCCCTGCTGCGTTCTGATACCGTCGCGGCCTCGTGGTGTTCCCGGGGTGACGACTTCCGTCCCCTTTGCTGCTTGCCAACGCTCTGACGGATTGCAGGTATTCGTGTGATGCACAAGGTGACGTTGATCCCTGGCGATGGAACCGGTCCCGAAATCGTCGAGGCGGCCCGCCGCTGCGTGGATGCCACGGGCGTCAAAATCGACTGGGACGTGCAGGAGTGCGGCATCGAGATCATCGAGGCGGCCGGCAAGGTTCCGGAACGAGTGCTGGAGTCCATCAAGGCCAACAAGGTCGCTCTCAAGGGGCCAATCACCACGCCCATCGGCAAGGGGTTCCGCAGCGTCAACGTCTACCTGCGGCAGGAACTGAACCTGTATGCCTGCGTCCGTCCGTGCAAGCTCTATCAGGGGGTACGGACGTACTTCCAGGGTTCCAAAGTGGACCTCGTCCTCGTCCGCGAGAACACCGAGGACCTCTATGCCGGGGTCGAGTTCCAGGCCGGGCTGGACAAGACCAAGCAACTCATCCAGCAGATCAACGCCGCCTCCAGCGGCAAGAAGATCGCCACCTCTCCCGAGACCACCGGCATTTCCATCAAGCCGATCTCGGCGGAAGGGACGCGGCGGATCGTCGATTACGCCTTCAATTATGCCCTCCAGAACAAGCGGCAGTCGGTCACGTCCGTCTGCAAGGCGAACATCATGAAGTTCACCGACGGGCTGTGGTACGACGAAAGCCGGGCCGTCGCCCTCGCCTATGGCGCCAAGTTCGAGGACCCCAAGCTGGCCCAGGGGGTCAACCCGGACCCCGAACTCGTCGGCCACGTGGCGGAAGGGGGGGACGGACTGACCTACATGGAGCGGCTGGTCGACAACATGTGCATGCAGCTCGTGCAGAAGCCCGAGTTGTACGACGTCATCGTCACGCAGAACCTCTACGGCGACATCCTCAGCGACCTGTGCGCGGGACTTGTCGGCGGGCTGGGCGTTGCTCCGGGAGCCAACATCGGTACGGAGGCGGCGCTGTTTGAGGCGACGCACGGTTCAGCCCCCAAGTACAAGGGGCAAAACAAGGTCAACCCCACCGCGGTGATCCTCTCCGCCAAGCTGATGCTCGATCATCTGGGAGAACACGCTGCGGCGGAGAAGCTGGAACGGGCTGTCGCCGCCGTGATCGCCGAAGGCAAGGACGTCACCTACGACATGAAGGCCGACCGCAACGACCCCACGGCCGTCGGCACCATGCAGATGGCCGAGGCGGTCTGCCGCGCGATGGGCCGGCTCGGCTGACCGCCGGCTTCCTCGGGAGGGACGAACGCCCGTGGTGGGGCCGGTTCTCGGGTGCGCGCGAGCTGTCGGCGCGGCTTGCCGCGGAGGCGACCCTCATGGTGGCCTGGCCTCCCGGGCTTTCGAGTGTTCACACTGGAGGGAGAGCACTGTCCGCCAGGACCCTGCAGGCACGGCGGGCAAGCCCGCCGGCGAACAGAGGTCCTTCGCCATCTTGAACCACGCCAAGCCTGGCCCGGCCTCCCGCGGGAACCCTGCCGGGAGGAATCGCTCGGGTGTTCCGTGCAGAGAGCCGTCTGCGGCGGTATGCTCCGTCGATGACCGCGGTTGCAGCGATTGGACTCTGAGAACGCATCGTCCCCAGGAATCTCCCTGCCACGCTCTGTCTCCTATGATCCGCCACTCGCTCCTGACGTCGCCTCGTGCTCTGTGGGTCCTGGTCGTCGCCGGCATGGCGGCCACCGCCCGGGGGGAAGACCGCCCATTCCTGCACCCCCTCTTCAGCGATCACATGGTCTTGCAACGGGGGATCGAGACCCCGGTGTGGGGCTGGACGCAGCCCGGCGCCGTGGTGACGGTCGTCTGCCAGGGGAAGACCGCTCAGACAACCGCCGGCGACGACGGTCGCTGGCTGGCCAAACTCCCCCCCTTGTTCGCGGGGGGGCCGTTCGAGCTGCATGTCACCGGCCCGCAACGCGCGGTGGTGAAGGACGTTTTGGTGGGAGAGGTGTGGGTCTGTTCCGGACAATCGAACATGGAATGGCCGGTCGCCGCCGCGAACAACGCCGACAAGGAGATTCCGGCGGCGAATTATCCGCGGCTGCGACTGTTCACCGTCGGCAAGCACATCGCCCTGGAGCCGCAGGCGCTCCCGCAGGGGAACTGGCAGCGCTGCACGCCGGAGACGGTGGGGAGTTTTTCAGCGGTCGGTTATTTCTTCGGCCGTGAACTCCATCAGCGGCTCGATTTTCCCGTGGGGCTGATCCATACGTCCTGGGGCGGGACCGTCGCGGAGGCATGGACGAGCGCCGAGGCCCTCAGCACCCTCGACGACTTCCGCCCGCTGGTCGAGTCGTTCCAGCAACAGGTCGCCGCGCTCAAGACTCAGGGGGACAACTACGATCAGCAGTTGGCCCAGTGGTGGCAGGCCAACGACCCCGGTTCACAGGAGGGGGCCCGCTGGCACGCCCCCGAGACCGCCGCCGACGACTGGGGGACGATGAACCTCCCGGCCAACTGGGAGAACGCCGGACTGCCCGGCTTTGACGGCATCGTCTGGTTCCGCCGCACTGTGGAAGTGCCGGAACCGCTGGTGGGCAAGCAGGCGCGGCTGGAACTCGGACCGATCGACGACAACGACGACACCTGGCTCAATGGACAACGCGTGGGTGGACAGGCGGGGTGGAACACGCCGAGAACCTACGACGTCGCCGCGGGAGTCTTGAAGGCCGGTCCGAATCTCATCGCCGTGCGCGTGCTCGACACCGGCGGGGGCGGGGGGCTGTTCGGTCAACCGGACCAGATGCGGCTGGTGGTTCCCGTCCAGGAAGGAGTCACGGAAGAGGTGGTCGTGCCGCTCGCCGGCGAGTGGCGCTTCCGCGCCAGCCGACCGCTGGCAGAACTCGCCCCGATGCCTCAGCGGCTGGGGTCCAACCCCAACGCCGTCACAGTGCTCTACAACGGGATGGTCGCGCCGCTGGTTCCCTTTGGCGTGAGAGGGGCGATCTGGTATCAGGGAGAGTCGAACGCCGGCCGCCCCCTCCAGTACCGCAAACTGCTGCCGACGCTCATTCAGGACTGGCGGACGCGGTTCGGCCGTCCCGACCTCGCCTTCCACATCGTCCAACTGGCGAACTTCATGGAGCCGCAGACGACGCCGGTGCAGAGGGGCTGGGCGGAGCTCCGCGAGGCCCAGTTCCTCACCGCCCAGAACGATCCTCTGGTGGGGCTGGCAGTGACCACGGACATTGGCGATGCCGCCGACATCCATCCCCGCAACAAGCAGGAGGTCGGCAAACGGCTGGCGCTGCAGGCGCTGGCCATCACCTACGGCCGCACGGGGTTCGTCCCCGCCGGCCCGACGTTCGCCGAGATGACCATTTCCGAGGGGAAGGCGACGTTGCGGTTCGATCACGTCGGCGGGGGACTGATCGCCAAGGGCGGGGGAGAGCTGAAGGGCTTCGCCATCGCGGGAGCGGACAAGAACTTCGTCTGGGCCAAGGCGGAGATTGTCGACAACAAGGTCGTGGTCTCGGCCCCGGAGGTGCCTGAACCGGTGGCCGTGCGCTACAACTGGGCGAACAACCCGATCGGGAACCTGTTCAACGCGGAGGGTCTTCCGGCGGTTCCGTTCCGGACCGACCTCGAGCCGACGCCCTGAAGGGGGGCGACTCTCCCCCTGAATGGTGGAGTGGGGACGGGATTTGCCAGTGTCTGAATGCGGGCCAGCGGACGGGGGTCGCCAACGGCGGCTGCTTGCTCCCGTGGATGTCTGTGAATGCGCGGCCGGAGCCGCTGCCGCACGACTGCTGCCGAATTCACTTGAAAGAGTTTCACACCCTCCCGCTCCCCTGCTCCCGGAAAGAGGGACTGGGATGAGGGGGGTGTGATGCTCCGGGAATGCCCCCCTCACCCGGCCTGCAGCCACACTCGCCCACCACGAGGAGAGGGTTTTGAAACTTGCTGTTGTGACCACCAAGCCGAGAGCAGATCAAATCAAGGCGGTGAGCCTGTCACTTGCCGGCTCAGCGGGCTGCATGTTCCAGGCTGTCAGGGGTCCATTCGACCTGTCCTGCGCGGGTTTTCCAACACGAGGGAGTCTATCACCGCCCGGCGCCGGGAATGAGGCTGGGGTTCCTTGAGCGACAGGGGGGCTGACGTCCTCCCGTTCGCTGGCCGTGAAACGGTGCTCGTCCCATCGTCGTGCAAGGGGAGGAAGATGTATGGCCGAGATGCTCCAGAAGCTGTTGCACGACGAGCTGTGGGAGTGCGCCGAATACCACGAGAGCTGAATCGCAGCGATCTGACAACCGAGGCGAGGAACACCATCCAGCAGCATCGAAAAGCCGTCGTGCGGACGCACGTCTCCTTCATCGCCCTTCTCTTCCTCGTAATAGTCGCGTATATCGCTGTCCTCGTTGTTGCTCGATGGAATGGGACACTGGCGGAAAGCTCGGGATTCAATCTGTCCTTGTTCTCCCTGCTTGCTCTGCTGAATGTGCCGGTCATGGTGGATCGACGTGCTCGGCTGACCCGACTGGAGACGTTGCTGACGCTGTGGCTCCTCCACGGCACGCAGGATTCCACCGAAGCCGAGTCCCCCCTTCAGCAGCTCCACTCCTGACGGGAACCAGTTTCACTCTTTCTCCTCTGCTCCCCGGGAGCAGAGAAGGTGGGAGTGCGCGGGAGGAGGCTCCGCGCAGCGGTGGAGGACCGTCACCCGCGCAGGACGGTCCGCGGCCTCACAACCGCGGCTCGCGGGAGTGCTCACCGCACACACCCCGGTGCGCCGGAGTGCGCACCGTCGGCGAGCGGGGGGCTTCAGCCCCCCGGCCGTTTCGTCGGGACGCACGGCGGGCAAGCCCGCCGGCGAACGCGCTCCAGCGCCGAAATCGTCCCCCCCGCCGCGACGCCCAACGCGCCCCGGTGTTATCGTCATCCGTGCTCTGGTCGGAGCGTGGAGTCGTTTGGTGGGGATTGCTCTTTCCCAAACTGCTGCGGGGCGTTACATCCCCCGTTCCTGACGATCCCCGCATTCTCGACGCTCCCCTGCGGAGTGCGGCCGCCGATGCCCTCTCATCCTCTCGCCCGCTTTCCGCTGACGATCCCGGTTGCCGCCGGGCTGCTGATGCTCCTGGGGCTGGGGGCCTTGCGGCGGGGGGATGAACTCTACGCCGGGGAATTCGCCTGGCGACAAACGGCGTGGATGGGACTGTCGCTGCCGGCACTCGTGGCGGCGGCCTGGGTGCCGTACCGATTCTGGAAACCGTGGAGCGTGGCGGCCTTTGCGGGGAGTCTGGTGCTGCTGGGGGTGGTGTTTCTGCTGCCGGCCCGGTATGGCGCCCATCGCTGGATTCCTCTGGGAGTGATCCAGTTGCAGCCGTCGGAGCCGGCCAAGCTGGCGTTCATCCTGATGCTGGCGCATCACCTGATGTACGCGCGGCATCACCGCACGCTGCCGGGGCTGATGCTCCCCTTTGCCTTCACAGTGATTCCGCTGGTGATGATCCTGCTGGAACCGGACCTGGGGACGGCGCTGCTGTTTCTGCCGGTCCTGTTCGCAATGCTGCTGGCGGCGGGAACGCGTGTGAGGCATCTGGCGTTGATCGGCCTGGCGGGAGTTCTGCTGCTGCCGGTGCTGTGGCAGGTGATGAGTGCGGAGCAGCGATCGCGGGTGACGGCGGTGTTCCGGCAGCAGGACGGCGGAGCGATCCCGCGGGGGGATGAATACCATCTGCACCAATCCAAGCAGGTGATCGCCTTTGGCGGTCTGCTGGGGAGCGACGTGCAGGGGATGGCGGTCTCGGACCCGCTGGCGTATCACCTGCCGGCATCGCGGACGGACTTTGTCTTCTGCCTGATCGCGGAACGCTGGGGGTCGGCGGGCGTGCTGGCGGTGCTGCTGTTGTATCTGCTGCTCATCGGGCGGGGGTTGATGATCGCCGCGGCGACGCGGGAGCCTTACGGGCGGCTGCTGGCGGTGGGGATTGTGGCGCTGCTGGCGGCGCAGGTGGTCGTCAACACCGGGATGACGGTGGGTTTGATGCCGATCACCGGTCTGACGCTGCCGCTGGTGAGCTACGGCGGATCGAGCCTGTTGATGACGTGCGTGGCGCTCGGGCTGCTGATCAACGTGGGCTTGCGGCCGGGCTATGAGGTGACGGCGGAGCCGTTTCGGTTCTGAGGGGCGGCCGCCCGAGGGGAGTGAAACGGCGACTACGTCGCGGTACGGGCCTTGTCGGAGATGTCCTTGCGGCACCAGGCCCCCTCCCAGCGGATACATTTGACCGCTTCGTAAGCCCGCTTCTTGGCCGCGGCGAGGTCGGAGCCGAGGGCCGTCACTCCCAGCACGCGTCCGCCGTCGTTGACGATCTCCTTGCCGTGCCGCGCGGTCCCGGCGTGAAAAACCTTCACATCCGGCAGCGCCGCCGCCTGCTCCAGACCACGGATGGGACGGCCCTTCCGGTACTCGCCGGGATACCCCTCCGAGGCCATCACCACGCAGACCGCCGGGCGGGGGTCCCACTCCAGCGGCGGGAGTTCTCCCAGACGGCCCTCGCTCACCGCCAGCAGCACCCGCAGGAGGTCGGACTTGAGGCGCATCAGGACCGGCTGCGTCTCGGGATCCCCCAGACGGACATTGAACTCCAGCACCTTGGGTCCCTGCGGGGTGAGCATCAGTCCGGCATAGAGGACGCCGCGGTACTCGATCCCCCGTTTGCGGAGCGTATGCACGGTGGGAATGAGGATTTTATGGATGACTTCATCGAGGAGTTCGGGGGTGGCGAAGGGAGCGGGACTGTAGGCCCCCATGCCGCCGGTGTTGGGACCGGTGTCGCCGTCGTAGGCGGCCTTGTGATCCTGGGCCGACTCCAGCGGAACAATCGTCCGCCCGTCCACCAGCGCCAGGATGCTCACCTCCTGACCGTACAGCCGTTCTTCAATCAGAATCTGATCTCCGGCCGCGCCGAACTTTCGTTCCACCATTGCCTCGTGCACCGCGGCAATCGCCTGATCCACATGATCGCAGACAGTCACGCCCTTGCCGGCGGCCAGACCATCCACCTTGACGACCAGTGGCATATCGCCCCGATCCTCCAGGTACTCGATGGCGGTGTCGGGATCGGTGAAGGAGCGGTAGTCGCCGGTGGGGACGCCGGCCTGCTTCATCAACTCCTTGGCAAAGACCTTGCTGCCCTCCAGTCGGGCGGCGGCGGCGCTGGGGCCGAACACCTTCAGACCGGCTGCCGAAAAGACATCGGCCACGCCGGCGACCAGCGGAGCCTCGGGTCCAATCACCGTCAGGCCGATCCCCTCCGACTGCGCGAACTTGCGGAGCCGCTCGGCGTCGGTCGCGGCGATATCCACATTGACGGCGTCCTGCTCGGTCCCCGCGTTTCCCGGAGCACAGTAAACCTGCGTGACGACCGGCGACTGCGACAGTTTCCACGCCAGCGCGTGTTCCCGGCCTCCCTGACCAATCACCAGAACCTTCATCGCCGCAAGTCCCCCCCACAGGCCTTCCTGCTGGAATCCGGCGGCGCGCCCCGGCCGACGACCAGCACGAACACCTCCGACCTGTGCAGAAGTCTACTCCGCTGCCGATGCCGCCGCGAGCGAGGGCGGAGCCTCTCCCGCCGGAGGATGGATGTAAATCTCGCCAAAATCCTCCGGCTGCTCCGCCCGGAAGCCATGATGCCGGAGCAGTTCCAGCACCGCGAGGAACAGGCCCACGATGCGGCTGCGAGAGGACTCCCCATCGAACAGAGCGCTGAAGGCGACCACCCCTTCGCGGCGAACCCGCTGGGACACCTGTTCCACGTACACCGCCACGGGAGTCTCGTCGTATTTGACGGTCGCCTCCTGTTCGATCTGCTTGTGCCGCAGCACGCGCCCCAGAGCGCTCACTAGGTCCCACAGCTCGACTTCCTTGATGCGGTCGGCGGCGGGGTCCTTCTCCTGCCGGGGACGTTCGTCCGACAGCCGCGGATAGCGTTCCTGCCACTCGGCCGCACGGGCCTCCAGCGCGAGTGCCGCCTCCTTGAACCGCCGGTACTCCAGGAGTCGCTGGATCAGTTCACTGCGGGGCTGATCGACGGGCAGGGGGGATTCGACGGCGGCCGGAGCCTCCTCCTCGGGTCTGGGGAGCGCCAGGCGGCTTTTGATCTCCGCCAGAGTGCTCGCCAGGACGACGAAATCCCCTGCCAGGTCGAGGTCGATGAACTCGATCACGCGGAGCATGTCGAGAAACTGCTCGGTGATCCGCGCGAGCGGCAGATCGAGCACGTCCACCTCGTTTTTGCGCACGAGATAGAGCAACAGATCGAGCGGTCCGGAGAAGATCTCCAGCTCGACGCGATAGGCCGACGAATCCATTACTCCACGGTTCCTCCCGGCTGCCGGTGCAGGCCGCCTCTGCCGACATTCCGTCAGCCCGGACTCTATCCCCCCGGCGGCGGTCCTCACAATGGCGGAATTGATCCCCCGGGAGGGGCGGGACGCTGCGGAGGCTGGCTCAACTCAGTTGCCGGGCGAGGCGGTCAACGACGAGCCGCCCGATGTTGAGGGCCGCCGTCGCCGCTGGTGAGGGCGCGTTGCAGACATGCACGATCCGTTCCGACTCTTGAAGGACGAAGTCATCCAGAAGCTGACCGTCGCGTCCCAAGGCCTGCGCCCGAATGCCCGCCGGTGCCGGCGTCAGATGTTCGCTGCGAATCTCCGGGACCAGCCGCTGGAGGGCGCGGACGAAGGCCCGCTTGCAGGCCGACCGCCACATCTCCCCCAACCCGGTCCGCCAGTGCCGCGCTGCCAGACGCAAGAATCCCGGATAGCTCAGCGATTCCAGCAGGTCGATCGGGTTGATCGAGAACTTGGAATATCCCTCGCGGGCCAACGCCAGCACGGCATTGGGACCACACTCCACTCCCCCCCGCACCAGCCGCGTGAAGTGCACCCCCAAAAAGGGGAAGCTCGGATCGGGGACGGGGTAGATGAGATTGCGACAGAGATGCTCCGCCTCCGGACGCAGAGTGAAGAACTCGCCGCGGAACGGGACGATCTTTGCCGCCGGCTCCTCCCCGGCGAGCCGGATCACCCGGTCGGCTTGAAGGCCGGCACAGGTCACGAGGTAGCGGCAAACGACGTCACCACGATGGCTTTGCAGGATCAACTCCTGTGAGCGGCGAATGATCCGCGTCACCAGGCCTCCCAGCAAGATCGTGCCGCCGCGCTCCTCAATGATCTCCCCCAACCGCCGGCAGACGCCGGGGTAGTCGACGATGCCCGCCTCCGGCACATGGATGGCGCGGACGCCGCGGGCATGAGGTTCCAACTCCTTCAGCCGCTCCGGGCCGATGATCTCGCATGTGACTCCATTGGCCTGCCCGCGCTGGAAAATTCCCTCCAGTCGCGGGAGTTCCGACTCGTCCACCGCGACGATCACCTTGCCGCAAATGTCATAGGCGATCCCCTCCCGCTGGCAGAAGTCCTGCATGGCGAGTTTCCCCTCGCGGCAATTGACCGCCCGGAGCGATCCCGGCCGGTAGTAGATGCCGGAATGCAGCACGCCGGAGTTGCGGCCCGACTGGTGCGCGGCCAGGTGGTCTTCCTTCTCCAGCAGGCACAAGGAGAGGTGCGGAAATCGTTCCTGCAGGCGGTAGGCGGTCGCCAGGCCGATGATCCCTCCGCCGATGATGGCGACGTCGGCGCGATGCATGGTCACGGTGGATGAGTGTGGGAGGTCGGAGTTCAGGGGAGGCTGCTTCGGGCGGGGACGGACCGGAACGGAGGGGCATCCTTGCGGTCGGAGGCCAACATATCGCTCCAGCGGCGACTTGGCGACCGCGGCAGCATCGCGACGGAGGCCGCATGTGATATAGTCTGCCTCTGGAAGGTGTTTCTCGAGCGGGCGCGGCGGATCAGCAGGCGAACGGTCCGCGCCCGGACGATGTGCGTGAAAGTGTGACGGATTTGCGATGGCCGGCCATTCTCATTCTGCCAATATCGCCCACCGCAAGGGGCGTGTGGATGCCAAGCGGGGCAAGCTGTTTGGGAAGCTCAGTCGGGCGATCATCGTGGCGGCGCAGCGTGGGGGGGGAGACCCGGCCGCCAACGTCTCCCTGCGGGTCGCCATCGAAAAGGCCCGCAAGAACAGCATGCCCAAGGAGAACATCGAACGGGCGATCAAGCGCGGCACCGGCGAGATCACCGGCGAGGGCTTCCAGGAACTGGTGTACGAGGGCTACGGCCCGGCGGGGGTGGCGGTGATGGTCGACGCCCTGAGCGAGAACCGCAACCGCACCGCTGGCGAACTCCGCAAGATTTTTGAAGTTCACGGCGGGAATCTGGGAGCGACAGGGTGCGTCTCCTGGATGTTCGAGCGCAAGGGGCTGTTCACCATCCCCAAGGGGAACATCAGCGAGGAAGCCCTGTTGGAACTCGCTCTGGAGGCCGGCGCCGACGACGTGAAGGAGGCCGACGACGTCTTCGAGGTCACGTGTCCTCCTGATCTGTATGCCCAGGTCTCGGCGGCCTTTGAAGCGGCCGGGCTGGAGACCCGCATCGCGGAGTTGACCCGCATCCCGGCCACGATGATTGAACTGGGGGTGGAGGACGCCCGCAAGGTGCTCAAACTCCTGGACGCCCTCGAAGACAATGACGACGTCCAGTCGGTCACCGCGAATTACTCGCTGTCCGACGAGGTGATGGCAGCCGTGGGGTCCGAGGACTGAACCGTCCCGCGGACTTCCCAGCTCCCGCCCCTGCACTGCGGTCGGCGGCTGAACGAGCGGCTCAGTGCGTCAACGTGTACGCCAGCAGGTTGACATTCATCTGCCGCGCATTCTTGATCTCGTTCCCGCCGCAGCAACAGCAGTTCCCCCCCGCCTTGGAGGTGTCGTTCAGTCCGTCGGGGGAGAAGATGAGCACGATCTTGCCGTCAATCTCCAAGCCCTCCAGGTGGGCGCGGTGCGACCCCTTGCACTTCAATTCATTAATGTCGTAGACGGTGTGGAACACCGGATGACGGAAGTCCAGCGTGGAGAGCGACAGCTCGGGAAAGACGAGCGCGATCTCACGGAGAAAACTCTGCCGCCAGGCATCGCTGCTACATCCCGCCGAGGCAATGATGAACCCCCCGGCTTGCAGGTAGTCCCGCATGTTCCGCCGCTGCTGCTCCGTCAGCGTGAAGGCCCCCTCGCCCGTCATCACGGCAAAGGGGAACTGGAACAGGTCCGCCGATTCCAGCGACACGGGGACGAGTTGCGGATTCGTTTGAATGTGCGTCTCCGTTTGCACCGTGGACAGGAACTCCGCACTGAAGCAGACGGACGTCTGATGATTCCCGTAGATCAGATTGGCGCAATTGACGACCCCCGGCAGCGCCGTCCCGGTGGAGGAACTCCCCTCTGCAACGGTCGTCGTGGGAACGGGCGTGAACAGTTCGGTGGCCGGCTCCACCCGCGGACGAGGACGAAAGAGGGACCGCAGGTCGTCGAGCGGACCACCTGCCCACACGCTCCCCAGCAGTGCGGCCGTCAGCGTAGTCCCCACCATCATTCCCAGGGAGCGATGAGACATCTCGCAACCTTTCGGGTTGGGCGCGTGGCGAGCCTCATTTCCACACGCCGGGACTCGACAGGAGGCAACCCCCGTCGCGGCCGGGTCGCTCGGCCGGACCGTTCCAGCGCGGCTGTTCGCGACCGGACTTCCTCCGTCGTCCTTCCATCTTGCCGCGTGGCCAGGAGAAAGTCGAGAGGAACCGGTCAAAGTCCAGAATCCCCAATCGGGTGCGGCCTGCGAGATGCGCTTGATTCCGCAGGGATTTCGCGAGTCATTTCCCAGGGATGCGGATGACGCCATCCCAGCCGGGCGGAGCCGTGCGATGATGCTGGGCGATCCGCAACGTGAGAAAGTCCTGGGCGCGATCGGAAGGGGGGATGTCGTGCAGGCAGCGATACGCCTCGTCCCAGCGCCCGGCGAGAAAGTGGTCCAACCCCTCTTCGTACCGCCGCAGATGGGCGTTGGTCAGCTCGGGGAATTCGCGTTCAGGCGGCAACAGTTCACTGACCGTCAGGGGGGTCTCCAGACCGAACGGCTGGATGCGTGCCAGTCGTCGCGTCCGCCCCTCCGACTCACACATCCGCTGCCGGACGAGCTCCCCCATCGCTTCGTCGAGGAGGATCGGAACATGCAGTTGCCGGGTGAGTCCCTCGAGCCGGCTGGCGAGATTAACCACGGGACCAAAGACGCTGACCGTGACCCGCTCCTGGGTCCCGATCTTTCCCGCCATGGCGCGGCCATGCGCAATGCCGATCCCCACCTCAAAGTCCGCCAGAGGATGCCGAGGGTCGTCGCGAAGCGCCTCGAACTCGCGACGGATCGCCAGAGCGGCCCGGCAGGCGTTGAGCGGTGCTTCCTCCGAGGCGAACGGCCAACCCCAAAAGCCGAGCGTCGCATCGCCGAGAAAATCGCCCGTCACACCCCCCCAGGCGGTGATCTGCCGAGTCATAATGGCCAGCGCCCCGCTGACACGCTCCAGCAGACCCGCCAGATCATGCGCCGCCGATTCCGCCCGATGGCTGAAGCCGCGCAAGTCGCAAAACAGCACCGTCACGGCACATTCGCGCGGCTCCAGGAGCGACACATCGAGGCCGCCGTTGGTGGAGGTGCGTTCCAGGGCGGCAATGATGGGGGGGGCCAGGAACTGCCGCAACACCGCCAGACTCCCCTCCAGGTTCCGCATCCGCAGCACCGAGTCGATGATCTCCGCGACGAGTTCGGTGAACTTCACGTCGGCTTGCAGTTCCGGCCCGGCGAGACCGGTCCCGCCCCCCCCACCCGCGGCGGGAAACCTCCCTGAGACGTAAATGCCCCACCGCTGCCCCTGACGGTTGGCCATCGGCGTGCAGAACGCCCAATCAACCTCGGCCGACTGCGTGTAATCGCTGGGGACCGACTCGGTTCCACTCCACACGTGGACGACCGTCCCGCGCTGGCGATCGAAGGCGTCCGTGACCAGTCGCGCGCTGGGACGGAACGCTCCGGCCGTCTCGAAGCGCCGCTCCCAGGGTCCCAACGTCGCCCGCCCCTGCGCATCCAGCTCGACGATGGCGACGGCGTCCGCCCCCCGGATGCCGGACAACACCAATCGCACCAGACGCCCTCCCAGGTCCTCGGGATCGCTCGCCCCGGCAATCACCTCCGGCAAGTGGCTGAGCATCTCGATGCGGCGGTCGGCGTCTCCAAACTGCACCTGTTGAAGCTGCTGACGGGTGAAGGTGTACTCCTCGAGGGGACGCAATGACTCCGGCGTGGGTTCGACCGCCGCTTCGACGAAGTGAAACGCCGTTTGACCCACCACGAACTGTTCCCCGCAGCGGAGCGTGAACTCTTCCCGGGGGCTCCCTCCCACGAACATCGGATTTCGCGCCCCCGGCAGTTGCTCCACTCGCAACGACGACCCGAGCATCGTCAGCCGCGCGTGCCGCCGCGACAGATGCAGCTCCCACGGAATCGGGACGTCGACCTCGAGCGACCGCCCCAGCACCAGCGGCCGCGGGGGATCGAGACGGACCTTGGACCGCAGATGCGGCTCCGGACCTTGAATGAGAAGTTCGTGCACCAGAGAAGCGTCCGGCGGCCCGCGGTGGGGAATGTTCGGCGGGGCCGCGGGAGTCAGAACCACGCCCCACGACAGCTTGCTACACTATGAAGGAGCTCCCGCCGATCAGCAACAGTCTCCCTCGCCGCCCGCAGCACTCCCCACCCGTATGATCCGCATCGGACTCGGGCACGACACGCACCGCCTCGGGGCCGCCCGGCCGCTGCGGTTAGGGGGCGTCGTCATCCCGCATGAGAGCGGTCCCGTGGCCCACAGCGACGGTGACGTGCTGCTGCACGCACTCATCGACGCCCTGCTGGGTGCGGCGGCGCTGGGGGACATCGGCGAGTGGTTTCCCGACACCGATCCTGCCTGGCGGGACGCCGACTCCGCAGCACTCGTGACCGAGGTTTCCCGGCGGGTCCGCAGCGCCGGCTGGCAGGTCGTCAACGTCGACGCCATCGTCTTCGTCCAGCGGCCGAAGCTGGGGCCTCATAAACTCTCCATCCGCTGCCGCATCGCCGAATTGCTGGGGCTGTCAGAAACTCAGGTGAGCGTGAAGGCCAAAACGGGCGAAGGAGTCGGGCCGATCGGACGGGAAGAGGCCATTGCCGCCGAGGTGGTGGTGCTGGTGGAGAGCCGCTCCGACCCCACATCCTCCCCCGGTTAGGACGGACCGTTGTTCCAGGGAACGGCGGCGACGCCGCGCTCCTCCCTCGTCGCGAGCCGCCTTCACCGCATAGCATACAAGCGTTGAACTCCCCTCCTCTGTCCGGTTGTTTCCACCGATGTCCGCTTCTGTTCGCTCGCTGATCTCCTGCGTGGTTGTGATCGGCTCCCTGTGGGTGGGGAGTTGGCCGGGGTGGTCGTTCCCACAGGATGAGGCGGCTGCGGGCGGCTCCCCGCCGGCCGAATCCGACTCCCCGGCGATTGCCGCTGCGCCGATCGGTCACGACCCGGCGGCCATCCGGGCGCTCATCGAACGCGCCCGGCAGTCCGTGGTCGTCATCACCTTTGCGGGTCGGGACGGACAACAACAGGGATTGGGAAGCGGCTTCATCGTCGGAGAGAACGGACTCATCGCCACCAATCTGCACGTGATCGGCGAAGCCCGCCCCATCTCGGTGCAGCTTCTGGACGGACGCAACTTCGACGTCGTGGAGATCCACGCCAGCGAAAAGTCCCACGACCTGGCGATCGTGCGGATTCAGGCCGAGTCCTTGCTGACCCTGCCGCTCGGAAGCGTGGAGGAACTCCACGAAGGGGATCCGCTCGTGGCCATCGGCAATCCCCAGGGACTGAAGCACAGCGTCGTCACCGGCGTCGCGGGGGTCCGCAAGGATGTGGAGGGGATGGACCTGCTGCAACTGGCCATGCCGATCGAACGCGGTAACAGCGGCGGGCCGGTGTTGACCCTGGACGGCCGCGTCGTCGGGCTGGTCACGCTCAAATCGCTGGCCCAGGAGAACATCGCCTTTGCCGTGGCGGCGGACCACCTCCGACCGCTGCTGGAGAAGCCCAATCCCATCCCCATGACCCGTTGGCTGACGATCGGCGTCATCAATGCCCGCTTGTGGGAGGCGCCGCAGGACGGCGTGCGGTGGACGCAGCGCGCCGGACGCATCCGGGTCTCCGGCAGCGGAGAAGGTTTTGGCGGCCGGTCGCTCTGTTACGCCCGCACGGAACTGCCCGAGCCCCCCTATGAAGTCGCCGTCTCCGTGCTCGTGCAGCAGGAGGACGGCGCGGCAGGACTTTTGTTCCTGGGGGATGGCGGAGAACGGCATTACGGTTTCTATCCCTCCAGCGGGAGCCTGCGGCTGACGCGGTTCGACGGCCCCACCGTGTACCAGTGGGACGTGTTGCGCGAGGAGCGGACGGCGAGCTTCCGCCCGGGAGAGTGGAACCGGCTGAAGGTGCGCGTCGAGCCGGACCGCCTGCGGTGTTACTGCAACGACACGCTGGTGTTCGAGGTCGTCCCGTCCGACAAGTTCCCCTTGCGGGGACGGGTGGGGCTGGCCAAGTTCCGGCACACAACGGCAGAGTTCAAGGAATTTCGCGTGGGAGTGGAGCTTCCCAGTGCACTCCCCGACCCCGCGGTGGCGGCCGCAGTGACTCAGCGGGTGATCGACATTCCCACCGCACGCCCCCCCACCCCCGAGTTGGTTACGGAACTGGCCGAGCACGGTCCCGGAGCGCGGCAGGTGCTGGAGGAGCGCGCGCGGCTGCTGGAACGTCAGGCGGAGCGTCTGCGGCAACTCTCGACGGAAGTGCATGCCGCCGCCGTCCGCCGCGAACTCGCCGCGATCTTCCACAAACCGAATGATGAGCTGGACCTGCTCCACGCGGCGCTGTTGATCGCCCGGTTGGACAACCCCGACCTGGACGTGGAGGCGTACCGGCAGGAGATTGACGCGATGGCCCAGGAATTCCTGGCGTCGCTTCCGGAGGAGATCGGCGAAACGGACCGGCTGGCGGCGTTTCACCGCTTTCTGTTCGAGGAACATGGCTTCCACGGCAGCCGCGTGCAGTACTACACCGCCGCCAATAGTTATCTCAACGAAGTGATTGACGACCGCGAGGGGTTGCCGATCACGCTGAGCCTGCTGTACATCGAACTGGGACGTCGCTGCGGACTGGACGTGGTGGGGATCGGACTCCCCGGACATTTCGTGGTGCAATACCGCCCGCGGGAGGGAGAGCCGGTGCTCGTGGACCCGTTCGAGCGGGGCCGGACCCTCACCCGCGCGGAGGCCGCCCGCATCGTTCAGTCGATCACCGGCCTGGAGTGGAACGACCGCTTCCTGGAACCGCAGCATCCGCGCCAGATCATCCTGCGGATGCTCCGGAACCTGCTGAACGTGGCGAATTCCGACGGGGACCCCGAGGCCGCCCTGCGGTACATCGATACCCTGCTGGTGCTCGACCCGGAGGCCCCGGCCGATCGTCTGTTCAAGGCGGTGTTGTGCCTCAACACGAACCGCATTGAAGAGGGACTGAAGGAGACCGACTGGGTTCTGGAGCGGCAACCGGAGGAGATCGCGATCGACCAGGTGTATCGCCTGCGGGCCGCGCTGGAGGCGCTCCGCACTCCCTGACCGGCCGGTTGGTCCCCCCGGCCGACGATCCATCCAGCACAGGTTCTGGACGTTCCGTGAACGGCACTGCCATGTCGACCGTCGATCTCCCGCAACTCTTGCCGGCCGAACGCACAGATGCCGAACGCCTGATCCGGCTCGCCTTGGAAGAAGACCTGGGCACAGCAGGCGACATCACGTCGACGACATTGATCCCGGCCGACGCTCAAGGCGCCGTCCAGATTACAGCCCGCCGTGCAGGTGTGCTGGCCGGTCTTCCCCTCGTGGCGCTCGTCTTCGAGCAACTGGATCCGTCCGTTCAGTTGGAGATTCGCGCCTCGGACGGGACCGCGGTGCGGCCCGGAGCAGTGATTGCAGAACTCTCCGGGCCGGTGCGGTCGCTCCTGACCGGCGAGCGGACCGCCCTCAATTTCCTCACGCATCTGAGCGGCATCGCCTCCCTGACGCGGCAATTCGTGGACGCCGTCGCCGGCACTCGGGCCGTCATCCTCGACACCCGCAAGACGCTCCCGGGTTATCGCCGTCTGCAAAAGTACGCCGTCCGCTGTGGCGGAGGGCGCAATCATCGTCAGGGACTGTTTGACGCGGTGCTCATCAAGGACAACCATCTGGCCGCGTGGTCGACCGACCCCGCGCACACCCTCGCCGACGCCATTCGGGCCGCGCGCAGCCGCGTCCCCTCCGACGTGACGGTCGAGATCGAAGTCGATTCGCTGACACAGCTCCGGGAGGCGCTGCCGGCGGGTCCCGACATGGTGCTGCTCGACAACATGCCGCCCCCCGAGATGCGGGAGGCCGTGGCCCTTCGCAACCAAATGGCCCCCGGCGTCTTGCTGGAGGCATCCGGTGGGGTGACGCTGGCCAATGTCCGCAGCATCGCCGAGACGGGCGTGGAGCGAATCAGCGTGGGGACGCTCACGCACTCCGCGCCGGCGCTCGATCTGGCATTCGACTGGCGGTGACTGGCGGGGGCGTTACGAAGATCGTCTGCGTGCAGGGAGTCAGTCCTGCCCCGGCCGGTAGCGTCGGGCGGCCTTTTTCTCAGCCTGCTGTCGCTTCTGCCGCAGCCGGCGCTCGCGCGAGGCGCGTGTCGGCCGGGACGGCTTGCGCCGCTTGGGGCGGATGAGCGCCCGCCGGACCAGCTCGGTCAATTCCTCCAGACAGCGGCGGCGGTTGGCGAGCTGCGTCCGGAACTGCTGGCATTCAAGCTGCAATTCTCCCGCGCGGGTGAGGCGGGCGGCGTTCTGAGCCAAAAAGCGTGTCCGCACTTCGTCGCTGAGCGCGGCGGAAGTTGTGACGTCCCACCACATCTGCACGCGGGTGTTGAGCTTGTTGATGTTCTGCCCCCCTGGTCCCGAGCTGCGCGACGTCTGAAACCGCAACTCCGCCAGGGGAATGCGGACCGTCGCGGTGATCGTCAGGTACGGGTCGGTCGTCGACATGGGGGACGGCGCGGCAACCGGCGCAGGAAGAGGGAGGCGGCTCTGAATGCGTGGCGGCGCACGGGTCAGAACGCGAAGGGCCCCTCGCGGACGAACGCCTCCACCGGGTGGCGGGAGGAGGGCTGGAAATCCATCTCGCGGTAGCCGTCCGGCAATTCATCGGGGTCGCCCGGCCGTCCGATGGCGATCATCACCTCGACGTCGTAATCTGCCGGCACGAGCAGCTCCCGGCGGGCCCGGTCGCGATCGAAACCGGCCATCGGATGCGCCACCAGTCCCATCGCCGCCGCCTGGAGCAGCAGGTTCTGCACGGCCATGCCGGTATCGAGCGTGTGCACCGGGTTCGGTTGGCCGTTCCGCATGAAGACCCGGTGTGAGAGTCCGACGATGAGCACCCAGGCTCGGCGGCACCAGGTCTGGTTTGCCTCCATGAGCAGCGGGAAAAAGCGGTCCCACTCGGCGGTCCCCTGCCGCGCATAGAGGAATCGCCACTCCTGCTCGTTGTAGGTGGACGGGGCCCAGCGGGCCGCCTCGAACAGCCGCCACAACTCCTCTTCCTCCACCACCTCCCCGGACATCGCCCGCGGGGACCACCGGCGGAGAAACAGGGATTCAATCGGTCGATCGGGGCGACGGTGTTGCAGGGGATCAGGCAACCAACTCATACCCAAAACTCCCTCACAGGCGGACCTCCCTGCTCCGCATGAGACGGCGACATCCGCGCGGCGAACAGCATGGCGTCACACCGCCCGGCTCGCAGGTCACTCGACTCCCAGCGGCAGAAACGTCCCCCAACTGGCGTACCGGTGGTCGTCCAACTGGCGGAGGATCACGGGATTTCGGCGCGGCTTGGCCGGCTGACGGATCAGCCGCATGCGGGCTTCGTGCGGGGTGCGTCCCCCCTTGCGCACATTGCACTCCAGGCAGGCGCAGACAATGTTTTCCCAATTGGTCGGACCTCCGCGGCTGCGCGGGAGGACATGGTCGAGACTCAGCCGATGGGCCGGGAACCGCTCACCGCAGTATTGGCAGCGATGCTCATCCCGGAGAAAGATGTTGCGGCGGTTGAATTTGACCGTGTTCTTGGGGAGCCGGTCGTATTTGAGCAGCCGGACAATCCGCGGCACGTAGAGTTCGAAGCGGACCGCGCGTATCCAGTCGTCCGGGTCGTCGCAGCCCTCCATCAGCGACTTCAGTTCACTGAATTCCTGCCAGGAGGCGAAATCATAGCCGGAGAACCGCCCCCCCTCCACGTGGATCACCTCGGCCAGTTCCTTGTACAGCAGGCAGAGCGCCCGCTTGACGGAGATAACGTGCACCGGCTGAAAGCTGCGGTTCAGGGCCAACACTGCTCCCTGAGTCGCGCTGCTCCGCGGCGTGCGAACCACGGGGCCATGCGAGCGGGCGCCAATTGGACCGCTGGGGGTGACTTCGCGAATCATCGCCGGTGCTCGCCCAAAGGGGTGGCGGTCAACCAGGGACGGTCGAGTGGGCGAATTCTATTGACGGTCTTCGCCGCTGACAACAACGCGCCGGCAGATGCCCC
>JBBIJW010000038.1:0-28670 GCA_037445755.1 Planctomycetaceae bacterium
GGATCGGTTACACTCTTCGTGAGTAACGCCCAAATCCGAGAAGGTTGCGGCTTGCTCCCGGGCACGGATCGGTTACACTTCAGAAGTGCGGTTATAACAAGTGCATTGCGTTGCGGCTTGCTCCCGGGCACGGATCGGTTACACTATTCCCGTCCGAACCTGATTCCTGGACAGGCGTTGCGGCTGATTCGGGGGTCAGAAAAGTGAGAGCTGTCCGGGGGGCGGCGCGGCGGACTGGCGGAGTTTCCCCCAGAAAATGCGCATCCGTTCGAACTGCTTGTCGGTGACGGCGAGAATGCGAACCTCGCCGTCGGGGGGGATGTTGCGCTCGATGCGGCGGATGTGGACATCGGCATTCTCCTCGCTGGCGCAGTGCCGTCCATAGACGGAGAACTGCAGGCGGCTGAACCCGTCCTGCAGCAGGAACTTGCGGAAGAGTGCATACTGCCGGCGGGCCTGCTTGGTGTCCACCGGCAGGTCGAACATGGTGATCAGCCACACGGTACGATAGCTGCTGAGCTGCATGGGACGGGGATGTCGAGGCGTTGAACCTCGCGTTCCAGAATGCGGACGAAACTGGCGACGTAGCGATGCAGGGCGACCATTAACGGGCCGCAAAAATCGCCCGTGCGGACTTCGAGGGTCAAAAGGTCCAGCAACTCCGCTTTGACGGGTTGCGTCAGCTCGACCTGCCCGGCGAGTGCAAGTGTGCGGGCGCGGGCATCGACGAGGGGCCGGAGCGGCTCGATCAGATCGTCGGCGAGGCAAAAGGCGTTGGCCCGGTGGGAGTGATGCACGCCGATCGCCGGGTGCAGACCGCCGGAGACGAGGGCGCGGGCGAGTGCAGCCCGCAGGACGGCATAACCGTAGTTGAGCAGGGCATTGATCCCGGGCTGATCGGGATCACGACGGAAGGGGAGGGGGTCGTCGCCGGGGGGACCCTGGAGGAGCCAGTTGGCCCAGTAGATGCGTGCGGCCTGGGCTTCGCAGTTGGCGGGGTCGCCGGAGCGGACGGCGCGGGCGAGGTTCCGGAGCTGGCGTGCAGCTTTCCCCTGCGGATCGAGGTTGGCGGCCTGAGCGAGAATCTTGCCGCGGACAAGCTGTTGCCAGAGACGTTTTTTGAGGGGGAGCGGGGCGGCGATCTGCGCTTGGAGCCGCCAGACGACCTGATGGTGCTCTGAGAGGGGGAGGAGGAGTCCTGCGGGGAGATGATCGCGTCCGCAGAGGAGGAGGACGGCCCCTGTTTCAAGCAGAGTGGCGAGGGCGGCGTGGGTATAGGTGGTCTGGGGGTGGTCGACGGCGACGAAGCCGAGGTCTTCGCAGGGGAGGGAGGCGATGGTCTCTCCTCCGCGCTGGAGGAGGAGCTGGCGGTTGCGGACGGCGAGGTGGGCCGGTTCGCGGGAGATTTCGAGGGTGCGTTTGATCATGGCGGCGTCTCGCGGGAGCGATGCGCGAGCACCTCCGTGCAGAGTTCCAGACCGGTTCAGTTTCAGATTGGCTGATGCGAAGGTCCGGTGTCAATGGGCTATCCCTAATCTTTCAGGAGCGGCATGACTTCCCCCAGAGGGCTGACTCGGACCTTGAAGGGAAAGTCGTGACCGGGAGGAGCCAGGTCACGTAGTTGACTGGCAGTTTTATCGATTGTGACGCGTTGCGAACCGGGCCGCAGAGTTCCATCTGCGTCTTTTTCGCCCGTGGCACGGCGGGCATCCCAGTGACGGATGAAGTGAATTGTGTGGGGCTTGTCGAGCTTGACGACGACGAAATAACCGGCTTGCCCCGTCTCCTCGTCCAGCATGCAGACGGTTTCGCCGGCGGCGAGAGACATGACGAACTCCCCTCCCAAATCCGGATTGTCAGAGCGATCGACCGCCGGTCGCTTCTCGTGCCGCACGCGCCTGGCTGCTGCGAACATCGAGATGATTTGGCCATTCCACCGGCCGTGCGCGTCCTGGCGGATTTCAATGTGATGATTGTTGCCGCCGACGTAGGCGCGGTCTGCCCGAGAGCATTGATCGGGGGCAAGGTCGCCGTCCTTGCCCGTGTCGCGGACCCAACAGTTTCGTTCGTGGTCCCACCGCTTACGGTGGACGATGACGGGATCGTTCATTGTTCGGAGCAGCTTGACGCGTTTGATGGGAACGCCGCTCGCATGTTTGATGGCACCCGCTTCCACGGCCTGTCTGATCTCCTTGGGAGTGAAGGTGTCCGGGTCCAGGAAGTAGCGCCGCTTGATGTTTCCCTCACGGTCCTTCTCGACGTATTCAAATGCGGCGATACACTCGCGCAGCCGCCGCCGCAAGTCGCGGTCGCGCACCAGTCCGCTCTTTCCCGGAGGAGGATCGACCAGGGGCGGTGTGAACGAAGCGGATTCCACCTGCCGTGTCGCAGCGGCCTTGGCCTCTCCCCGGGATTTGAAGAGGCCGCGTTCGAGGTATTCCGTGGCCAACCGCTTGATGGAGTCCTGCTTGCTTTCGGGAACCGGCATCCGCAGATGGTTGGGCGTGAGCTGCAGCACGGATTTTCGCCCGACGTATGTCTTCTCCAGACCGGGCACCGGACCGAACAGCGTCTCCTCGTGCAAGGCGCCCAAGATGCGCCGGCCCGCGGGACGATGGGAGACCACGAGGGGGCGGGGGGAATCGGCGGCCGCGGGGTCGGATTGGCCATCACACCCCTCAAAGTCTCCGTAGATTCGTGAGAGGACCTGCTGGCGGAAGGACCGAATGTCGCCCCAGGGGACGGGGAGCGGATCGCGTTTGATGCCGCGAGGATCACGACCTTCCATTCTTGCCCGCTGCCACTCCTTTTCCTGTGCCTGCTGGTGATATGCGAGGTCGTCGATCCGGGTCCGTACACGACCGGCGGCATCCGGTTCGAGGGTCTCGTTGGCGGGAATGGCCGTGAAGGCGATGGCCACGGCATCGATGGCGTGCTCGCGATGATCGCCGCGGTTTTTAAGCGCGGCTTCCTGCACTTTCTCGGTCGTAGCCTCTCCCGGTTTGATGATCCGCTGAAAAAGCTGCCAGTCCTTGCGCAACTGGTGGGTGTAAGCGCCGATCGTCACAAAGATGCGGCGCGGCCCCCCTTCCAGATGAGACGGTTCGTTCGGCCAGAGGGCGGACTGCAGATAGGACTGGACCTGCCGGGCGGCGTAGGCCGTATCAGTGAGCTGGCTGCCGCGCCACTCCTGCGGCACTTCGTCGCGGGAGAAGTTCAGCCACTTGGCCGCGTAGTCCTTTTTGGTAAAGAACTGGTTGGGATCGCCCTTCGGCGGTTCGTAGCCGTTCATGAAGGCCATCGGGCGAGAGCGCTCATCGAAGTCCGCCCCCCACCATTCCCGTGGAATCCGATTCAGTTTATCCCTGTTGCTCTTGCGCCAGCAGAGGACGAGGTTACTCCAGGCGTTGCTGCCGCCACGGGCGCGCGGGACGATGTGATCAATCTCCAGCCCCTCTCCCAACGCGGCGACAGACGGATTGATCAACCCGTATTTGTCTCCGGAATAGGCACACAGCCCCCGCTGTTGTTGAGCCAGGATGACCCGATTGACGGCTTCCTGCAGTTGGTTGTGGCTCAGGGTATGGAATCTGTTTCCCCAGGCCGGTTTGACGACCTCTTCGATGATCTGCTTCCGGATGCGTTCTCGCTTGCGATTCAGGTTGAGGATCCAGTCGATTTCCTTTTTGAACTTCTTCGCCTCTCGGGCGAATTCGACGCAGATGCGATCGGGCCTCCGTCCTCCATGAGCGCGGAGATGCGCAATGACGTGGCGGCGGACCTCATGAATCGCCTTGCGGACGACCGGGTTGGTGAGCATCGGCGCCGGGGGAAGTTCGCCGGAATGCTTCTTCATGTAGTGACGGTCGGCCTTCGTCAGCGTTTGCGCGCCGATGCGGTAACGACGGCGCTGGGCCTCTGTGGCGCCGTTCGTCCGGTCGTCCGCGAACATCTGCCGGGCCTCGATCTGGGTCGGCCAGCGTCCGTCGGGAAGCTGCCGCTCCATGTACGGGAGCAGGTTGAGGATGGCACGGCGGGAGAGGTTGAGCCGCTTCTCGAGCTTGGGCCGCGTCTTCCACGCACCGATCACTCGGTCTCGCGTCGCCTCATCGATGCCCATCCGCTGGAGGATGTCACGGAGACGTTTTTCGTCGTCAGGGTCCGCGGGATCACATTTGAGCAGCGCCCGATTGAGTCCCTCCCGTTTGTTCTCCGGCCAGCGGTTCCATTCCTCGCGGCCAAGGGCGTCGACGACCTCGCAATGAAACCAATCCGTGTTGATTTCTCGATCCTTGTCAATTTCGATGTTCAGCCACCAAGCCGATTCCGGGAGTCTCTGCTTCTTGAGCGAGCGTTTGTCAATGCCCAATGCCGCACGGATCGCGGCAGGAGTGCCCGATTTTGGAGTCCTCAGCCGCTCGATGACCTTGTCCCGCTCCAACGGCGTGAGTGGGCGGGGCTGGCGATCACCCGGTCCCTGAATCCTGATGTTGTTGACCGACTCCAGGACTCGATAATAGGAGGCGTGGCGGTCTGCGATGGGGACGCAGCGATCGGTTGGCTCCAGGGTACAGCGTCCCAGAGTACCCGCGTTCCAGTATGAGGCGCGTTGGCCGAAGAGTGCGCCCTGGTGACGCCACTTCGCGTTGCGGGCGGGGTTGTCGAGGGCGAGGAGCAGTTCAGCGCGCTGGTCGTCGCTGAGATGCGCCAGTGCGCCGCACTTTTTCGTCTGGCGCTTCCACAGCCGCAGGAACTCGTCGCGGATCAGGGAGCGATCTGCGTGAAACTGGAACGAGGCGAGGCGGTTCCGGATCGGCTCGGACTGGAAAGTCCTCGGTTTGTCGTGCGCGTCCACGCGGGGTTCCCCAGTTGCACTGAGAATTGGATGGGATCTTCTGCGCATCTCTTCCGCCATCAGTTGGCCGAAGGTGGCAACGTCCAATTCGCGCATCCGTTGCTTCGTGAACTCAACTGCTGCCTTCACCTTGGCGTCGTCCTTCGCTTCCTGGTCCGCGTCCTCGGACTCAGACTGATTTTCAGCCGGCAGCTTCAGGCCCAGAGCCCCACGGCGCTGACAAAGATGCAGAATGGCCCGGCCAAACTCATGTGGGCTCAATCCCTCGCGGAGGCCGCGTTCTCGCAGGAGCCAGGGGTCGATCTTCAGGAGTTCCAGCAGCGACTTCTGATCGGCAGGCAGCAGGCCGAAACGGACCAGCAGCCGGCGCGTTCGTCGTTTGCGCTCGGAGCGTCGGGCGATGGTCCGTCGTTGTGACCGCTTCTCACGGCGTTTCTGATTCTTTGGTGCGCCGCGCTGATCGTCCGCTTCATCCACTCCGGCGGGGAAGACACTGACTCCGACGGTGATTTCTCGGGTCTCGGTATCGACCCACGCGCTGCCGACCGAATTGGTGCCGATGTCGAGTCCCAGAGAGATCATGATTTTTCCTCACGACCAGTTGCAATGGTGTTCTGTCTGTGGCAGAATGCACCTCAGTGTAACCGATCCGTGCCTGGGTGAGTTTTCCGCAACAATGGAGTTCGTGAAGGCTTCTTCACGACTACCGCAGGCACTGATCAACAACCACCGCAGCCCGCACACCCTGCGGCCTGCGGTTTCTTTATGCGCCATGATTGCGTTCGATATTCCAGAATTTCAACCAACGGAGCGACCTTGTGCGGTAGCCCCCCAAAGGTGCCCGCGAGTCTGCGAGTCTTTTCGCAACAAAGACAAAACATTCGCAGGCACTGCCCTACGGGGCATCCAGCCGTCACCGCAAGGGGGCGGCTTTTTTATTGCGTCAGCCACTGATGCGGAGTGGCGTGGGTCAGGCTTGTGCCGGACAGCCTCCGAAGTGAGCGCCTGCTTCGAGATGTCCGGCGAGAGGGTGCCTTGGAGCCGCGGGGACCAAGCCGGACTGCACTCGACATTCGTGGCGTTTCTGGCCCAGACAGCCGCTATGGTCCGGTGGCTCTTAGCGTGTCGGTGCAACAGCGGATTGAGCGTTGGTTGCGAAGGTGACGGTGATCATCCCGTACATTCCCGGCCGCAGGCTGGGTTGGGGTTCATCCAGTTCCGCTTCGACGCGGAGTGTCCGGGTCCGGGCATCCAGGACGCCGGCGGTGCGTTTCACGCGGCCCGGGAAGGAGCGTCCCTTGAGGGCGTCCACGTGCAGGGTGGTGGGTTGTCCCACGGCGACGAGACTCGATTCCGATTCCGGGACGTCGAAGATGATCCTGAGACGGTCCACGCGCTCGACTGTGAACAGGGGTTCCGTTCGGGTTGTGGCGGCGGAGGTGACGAAGTCGCCGGTATCGACGCGGCGGTGGGTCACGATTCCGTCGTAGGGTGCGCGGACCTGCGCGTACTGCATCAACACGCTTGTTTGCTCGCGGTCCGCTTGGGCCACCTGGAGTTGGGATTGGGCGTGGGCGAGATTGGCTTCGGCCTCGCGGTGGCGGGTGCGTTCGACGGCGAGCTGGGCCTGCATCGACTGGATGCGCGCCTGGGCCGCGACGAGATTCGCCTCTGCGGAACGAAGCTGCTTGAGCTTCTCATCCTGGAGGGCTTCGTTGATGGTGCGGCTGGCGACGAGAGCGGCCATCCGACCGTGCTCGCTGCGGCGATATTCCACTTCGGCCTCTGCTGCGGCCAGCAGCGCCCGCGTCTCCGCTAACTGAGCCTCTGCCGCGGCGACCAGGGCGGCGGCGCTCGCCAATTGTGCCTGCATCTGCTCGACCACCGCGCGCGCCTGTTCCACGCGGGCGAGCTTCTGCTGCAGCTCCTGCTCCATTTCGGGAATCCACAGTTCGGCGAGAAGCTGGTCCTTCAGGACGCGATCGCCGATATCGACCTGCACGGACTTGAGAAACCCCGACGCCTTGGCGTACACGTCGGTGCGTTCATACGACTCGAGGTGAGCAGGCTGGGTGGTTTCGCGGCGGAGTTCCTGGCCGGCAGGCGTTGCCGGGGGGATCGTCGCTGCCGACGGCCGACCCGCCGCCGGCGGGGAAGCGGCAGCCGCCGAGGAAGGGGCTGCGGGGGGTCCCTGAGCCTGTGCCGCCGGCGAGTGACCCGGGGAGCCTCCCCCCAGCCAGACCCAAACCGCAGCCAGCACCGCCGCGATCGCGCCGGCCGAAGAACCATACACCAGGCTGCAAGTCGTCATGAGTTTTCTTCCTGCGGTCGGAGAGACGTCTTGGTGTGAACCCCTGCCGTCGAGAAGCGGCATGGGGAGGTCCGGAGGTGGCTAGGGACTTCCTGACAGGTTCGTGGCCTCAGGTGTTTGAGGCGGCGGGCTGCGGGCGCTCACCCTTGAAGATCACATACAGGCAGGGGACGACAAAGATCGTCAACAGGGTGGAGGCCGCCAGGCCGCCGATGACGGCCCGCGCGAGAGGCATCGTCGGGTTGCCTTCGTGCACCGCCAGCGGGGTCAGCCCCATGAGCATGGCCAGGGCGGTCATCAGGATGGGGCGCAGTCGGATGCTGCCGGACCGAATGGCGGCTTCAACGGGGCTGAGCCCCTGCTCTGCGCGGAGCCGATTGGCGAACTCCACGAGCAGGATCGAGTTGGTCACGGCGATGCCGATCATGAAGATGATCCCCATGAACGACTGCACGTTGAGCGTGGTGCCGGTGGCCCACAGGATCAGCAACACTCCGAGGAGTCCCAAGGGGACGGCGAACATGATGATGAAGGGGTCCAGGAACGAACGGAACTGTGCCACCATAATCAGGTAGATGAGGATGCCGGCCAGAATCAGCCCGAAGCCCAGGCTGCCGAACGATTCCCTCATGCTGGCCACTTCGCCCCGCATCCGGATTTCGTACCCGGCGAGCGACTGGCCGGGGGCGTGGGGATCGGGGACTTCCCAGGAGGTCACCGTGCGGGAGCTGCCGGCTGCGGGGGTTTTCCGTTTCCCCCAGGCGGACAGGACCCGCTCGACGTCGCGGGCCGTCGAGCCGATGTCCCGGCCGTCCACGTTGGCGTAGACGTTCACGACTCGCGCCAAGGCGAGGTGATTCACTTCCACCGCCGACTTTTCGAGGGTGGGGGTGTGGACGAGGTTCTGCAACTGCACTGGCTGGGTGGTTCCCGGACCGGAGACGGGGACCATGCCCAAGGCGTTCCAGGAGTCGATGTCTTGCTCCTTGTAGGTCACCCCCACGAAGTAATGGTTGCCCGACTTGTGATCGAGCCAGAACGCCGGGTCGAAGGTGGTGGAGCTGTTGAGCATGCTCATGAGGTTTTTGGTGGCGTCTTCCTGGGTGATGCCGGAAAAGGCCATTTTGGTGCGGTCGGGAGTGATCTTGAGTGTGGGGTAGTCGATGGCCTCCTGCACACGGACGTCGACGACGCCGGGGACTTGCCGCGCGATCAGGTCACGGACTTCGCAGGCGATGCGATACTGCTCCTGCATGTTCCGCCCCTCGACCTGGATATTGATGGGGGCGGGGAGGCCGAAGTTGAGTGCCGCCGCCACCATGCCCCCGGTGCTGAACGCAAAGGAGACTTCGGGGAACGTGTGGTTGAGCCGTTCCCGCAGCCGCCGGGCGTACTCCTGGCTGGAGATGCGTCGCTGTGACGCCTCGGTGAGCTGAATCAGAACAGTCGCGTCCATCGGTCCGGAGTTGGCGGTGTATCCGGCCGGCCAGTCGTACAACACGCCGATGTCGGTCACGATCATCAAGCGGTCGGGGGCCGGAATGACCGCCTGGATTTCCCGTTCGATCCGCTGGGTCAATTCCTCCGTCCGCTCGATCCGCGTTCCGGCGGGGGCGCGGAGGTTGATCACGATCTGCCCGGCGTCCGTGGCAGGAAACAGCTCCTGGCCGATGAACCCGTACAGCGGCAACGAGGCGGCCACCAACAGCAGGGCGGCCGCCACCGTCAGCCACCGCTGCCGCACCGCCGTCCGCAGCAGTCTGGTATATGCTGCGCGGACGCGGTCGTAGAGCGCGTCGGCGACGCGGAACAGCACGAATCGATGTTCATCAGAGTGGTGGGGCCGGAGGAAGTATGCACAGAACGCCGGCGACAGCGTCCGCGACAGAAAATACGAGGCGAACATGGCGATCGTGACGCTCAGCGCCATCGGCGTGAACAGGTACTTCCCCATCCCGAACAGGAAGATCACCGGAAAGAACACGACGGTGGTGGTGATCGTGGCCACCAGCACCGGCATGGCGATTTCCATGGCGCTGTCCAGGGCGGCCCGTTTGGGGGTTTTGCCCATGTCCAGGTGCCGGAACGTGTTTTCGATGTCAATCAGCGGGTCGTCGACGAGCCGTCCCATCACCAGGGCGAGGCCTCCCAACGTCATGGCATTGAGGGTATTGCCGGTGAAGTACAGACCGATCACCGCGGACAAGGCCGACAGGGGAATGGCCAGCGCGATCACCAGTGTCGAGCGGAAGCTGCCGATGAACACCAGCACCATCAGCGAAGCCAGCCCGGCCCCCAGCAGCCCTTCCCAGGTGAGGTTCTGAATCGCTCGGCGGACGAAGACCGACTGATCGGCGACGACGTCGAGTTTGAGTCCCGAGTCGGGCCGGCCCGTGTCGGGATGGACGTAGCCCTCTTTGGGGGGGAGCCGGTCGAGGAACTGCGGAATCCGCTCCTTCACGCCGCTGACCACCTCGATGGTGTTCGCCCCCGGTCGGCGAAAGATCGGAATGTAAACCTGCCGTTTACTTTCCCAGGAAGGGGCGCGGCTGATCCGCACGATGTTGGTCTGAATGGCCGCCGAGTCCTGGACTTCCCCCACGTCACGGACGTAGACCGGGCGGCCGTCCACCACCTTGACCACAATGTTGTTGAACTCCTCCACCCGCTCGACCATGTTCTGCATGTCGATCATATAGTCGAATGCCCCGATCTTGGCATTGCCGGTGGGGATCATCAGGTTGTTCTTCTTAATGGCCTGCTGCACATCCATCAGGGAGAGTCCATAGGCCTGGAGCTTGCGCGGATCAAGGTAGATGTAGATTCGCCGCAGCTTGCCGCCGAACACGGCGGGGGCAATCACCCCCGGAGACCAGGAAAGCATGTTGCGGACGTTGAAGTAGGCCAGGTCATAGCTCTCCTTCTCGTCCAGCACGTCGCTGGAGGCGGCCAGCAGCGCCGTTGGCAGCGGGGCGCTGGGGTCGAACAGCATCACCATCGGGGGGACAGTCCCCGGCGGCAGATAGTACAGGTCGCTCATCGCATAGCTAGTGACCTGCGCAAAGGCGGTGTTAGGATCGATGTCGTCGCGGAAGAAGTCCTTGACGATCGACACCCCCATCATCGTCCGCGACTCCTGCCGCGCAATCCCCTCCGACTGGCTGGTCCAGCGTTCAATGCGGTTGGTGATGTCCCGCTCCATGATCTCCGTGGGCATCCCCGGATAGAGCGTCAGCACCTGCACCGCCGGAGTTTTGAACGAGGGCAGGATATCGACGGGAATCCGCGTGAGGGTCACATACCCCAGCACCACGATCAACAGGCACAACACGATCACCAGGTACGGATTGCCTACCGACACGCGCACCAGCCATGTCGCCCGCGCGCCTCCCTCCTGGATCGTTCCGCCGGCCAGTTCCCCGGGGTGGATGTCGGCCTCATCCCGCATGTCAGTCTCCTCACACCTCGGTCCCGGTCGCACGGTGCAAAACCTCCGCAAAACCTCCGCCCCGCCCCTCCCCTACAGCGCCTCCTGGGACCCGTGCGGATAACTGCCATAGGCCTGCAGCAACCGTTCCAGGCGGTCGGCCTGAACTGGTCCCACGGCCACCACCAGGTTCCGGTCGAACTCGGTCATCAGGACATCCACCTCCCCGGTGCGGCGGTGGTGCGTTTGCCCGCGCCGCAGCGCCTCGCGCTCGCGTGGGAAATGCTGCAGACTCTCCCGGGCAAGGATGAACAGGGAAACGTCCCGGCCATCCACCTCGCCAATTACGTAGGCCACGGGATCACTCTTCAGTTCGCCGGTCCCGCCGCCCCGGACTTGAAACCCCGCGTCATCGCGCGGGGGACAACGGACGGGGAAGCGCACCTGCCGGCGCAGATACTCTTCCACGGCGAGGGGCGAGGTGCTGGCAAAGGCCACCTGCTCCCGGCCGCTTGTCAGTCGGCTGTAAAACTCCACAGAGAGTTGGGCCAGGTCCGGCGACGCCTTTCCTCCCGTCACAGGCCACCACCCCAGCTCCACGGCCACCAGCAGGGAAGCCGCCAGCGTCAGCACCGCTCCTCCCCACAGCAGCCAGCCTCGACTCGACGGCTGACGGAAGGAACAGGGGCGAGTTCCCGCTCGATCCGTTCCCAGACCGCCCCTGTCGGCACTGCCTCCGCCTGGAGCACCTGCACCAGCGTCTCTTCCAGCGCACTCTGACGGGCAAACCACTCTGCGCAATCCGGGCATTGCCGCAGGTGCTCGTTGACCTGCCAGTGCAGATCTGCCTCTCCCTCGGAGTCGTGAAACAGATCCCAGTGCCGGCGAACTTGTTGACAATTCATTTCCCCACCTCCCGATCAGGGCCCGAGACGAAATCGATCACGCTCCTCCGGGACGCTCCCGAGCCCTGTCGCTGCGGGATGCCCAGGCATCGGCTGTGCCGCCCGTCTCCGCCAGGTGCTGACGAACCCGCCATCGGGCCCGACTCAACGCACTCATCACGGTCCCCATGGGAATTCCGAGAATGTCGGCGATCTCCCGGTATCGGAACTCGCCCAACGCCCGGAGTAACAGCACGCCGCGCTCCAGATCGGACAGCCGCACGATCGCTCCGCGGAGCGCCTGCTCGCACTGGTCCAGCACGCTGTCCGGCGCGTGCAGCAACCACTGAGACAATTCGTCGTCCGGTTCCGGCAGCCCCTCCCCCTCAACCGCCGGCTCGACGTCCAGCACCTCCTGCCGCCGCGTGCGGCTGCGCCGATTGGCTTCCAGCACACACAGATGGACGTACCGGAAAACCCACGCTCGAAAGGCGGTCCCCTCCTCGAACAGACCAAAATCTCGAAAGGCCCTCATCAGCGCCTCCTGGAGCACGTCCTCCAGGAGTTCCGTCTCATACAGACTGCGACGGCAAAAGGCCTCCCCGGCCCCCTGAAGCGGCTTCAGGTGCAGCAGAAACCGTGTCGATTTCTCATCCCGTGCCGCCAAGCGCTTCTCCCGACCGGCGATCCGTTTCCTCTCTGATGACGTTGGGGACCGGTTTTATTCTGACCAATCTCCCAAAACCCGCTCTGACGCGAGACCAGCGGGTGAACCACTCCACCTGCGGGAGCCCCCTCCGCCAAGGGCTGTACCAGAGAACCCGGATTGTGACCGTCTCTCTCCCCGCGGGGGTGAGTGAGCAATGAGAGCCTCATGGGTTATGAGAACCAACGGAGAGAACCCGGAATGTTCACGCACATCGAGGCAGGGGCAGGGATGCCCCGGACAGCCGGGATTGTCCAGTGGTTCTTGGATCTTGGCCGGCGAGGGAGCGGGCGATGTGGACGAGGAGCGGAGGGAAGGTTAGTGGGACGGCGCGATTTCTGTCTCGGGGTGAAACGCGTACCACGCGAACCACAGCGAGTACATCCACTGGAGCCCGTCGTCTGCCTCCGCCACGCGCAGACTGCGCGCCGCGGGGTTGTATTCGATCGTCAGCTTGAGACCGTCGAGTTCGTCGGTCAGCCGAGTGCGCTCGGCACTGAAGGCCGAGAGGGGATAGGCGCGGGACGCTTGGGAGGTCCAGACGCCGAGGACCGGCGACTTTGTGGGGAGGGCATGGCTGCGGCGATTGACGGGGAACATCAATTCGGGCGACTGGAAGTAGCCGGCGTAGGGATTGCGGGAGTAATCGCGGGGGTGCCCGGTGCGGGGCGAGAGGACGCGGGTTTCGGGATGTCGCGTCGACCAGTCGGCCCAGGTGGTCAATTCGACCGGCAAGGCCCTCAGCGATTGATTCGCCCCCGGGCCTGAGATCGCGGTGGCGGCCAGTTGCGACCACAACCCCTCCGGCTCTCCCCCCCGGTCGTACATCAGGACGTTGCTGTTGTAGAGCAGTCCCGAGACCCCGAAGTCGCGCAGCCCGACCGGCGTGCGCCGGTCAAACACTGCGACGGAATCGCACAGCGGGCAGTAGGTCACGGCGATGGGGGTGTCGCCGAGCTGGTCGTTGACGATCTCGTGGTAATTCAGAATTCGCAGGGGGTAGGCACGGGTCTCCTCCCCCACGCGGACGCCGATCACCCGGTCGGTGGCAGGCAAGTCACGCGCCTCGTCGACCGTCAGAAACTGCGGATTGGTCAATGCCGGGATGCCGTCCTTCGGGGGGCCGCCGGGGAGAATCTCGTTCCGCGGAACCGTCAACCGCCGCAGGTCGAACGCTGACCCCGGACGCGACTGAGCGAACAGTTCTGCCCCGATTCCCCCGTGGCGTTCCTCTGTGGGGATCAACTGGCCGGTGCGCACGACCTCGGCCCAGTAACCGCGGACCCCGGGAAAAACGAACGCGACGGCCGCGAGGCAGACCAGCGGCTTCCACCACCGCAGCCAGCGATCGCGGCGCGGAACATGGCAGCCCGAGTCCGTTCCAGACTGTCCGTCTCGCACGACAGTTGGACCCGGGCCCGCTTTCGGATCCGATTGCGGTTCGGCGGGATTGAACGTCGGTGTCGATTGAGTCGAAGGTTCCATCGGCATCACCGTCGTGAAGTGGATGTCTTGAGAGACAGGGTCTTTGCCCGCCGGATCGCAGGATCGCGATGGACCCAGCCTACCGGCTTAGATTCCGACGCTCTGTGATGTGCAGCACAGAGTCTTCATCCGGGGGGATGCGATGATGTCCCCTGATGGAATGCTGAGGTGACGGGCAAGGGAACCTGCTCTGTTCCGCACATGTTCAACAGGCATTCGCGATGAATCGACACACTTGGAGTTGGATCGGCGCCTTGGGGGTCCTGGCAGGCGGGGCGCTGCTGGTCTGGACGATTTCGCCGCTCTCGGCCCAGAGCGGTTCGCGCGTTCCAGTTCGGAGCTCTCCACAAGGCACAATCCAACGCACGCCACCGGGGTCCGGAACACAATCCGGATCGCCCACGCAACAGGGGGGAGCGCAGCGTCCCGCGAGAACGGCATCGACCGAGCCGTTTGAGGTGCGGCTGTGGAACTGGCTGCAGCAGGCGCAATATCGCAATTGGGGCCCGTTGCCCGGACGTCCGGCGGACGCCTACGCCGGACAGGAGCCGCATGGCGCGATGGTCAAAATCTTTGCCAATCGCACCGCGGCCGGCAGTCCCGACGCTCTGCCGCACGGCTCGATCATCGTCAAGGAGAACTACGGCGCGGACGGACAATCGCTGATGGCCGTCACCGTGATGTACCGGGTGCAGAACTTCGACCCCGAACATGGTGACTGGTACTGGGCCAAGTACGAGCCCAATGGTCAGGTCTCCAGGATGGAGGGCATGGCGGTCGCCGGCAAGGTCGGCATGTGCATCGACTGCCACGGTTCCGCAGGAGGCAACGACTACGCCTTCGCGAACGATCGATAGTTTCCCCCCTTTCCTCAGACTGGGAAGGACAAACATCATGCGACATGTTCAAACGCTGAGTGTCTGGGCAGCCCTGCTCGCCCTGTCGGCGGCCACGGGATACGCCCAGTCCGGTACCCGCGGAGGGTTCCTGGGATCCGGTTCCCGTGGATACGCCCCCGCCTATTCGGGTGGCCGTTATGCCCAGCCGACCTACGGCGGCTACTATGGCGGCGCGGCCTGCGGCGGTCATTTCGGCGGATACGCCCCAGCGGCGGGTGGCGGCGCTGGCTACTCCGGATGCTGCGGGCACTCGCAGGTGATGTACGCACCGGCCGGAGGCTGTGGTAACGCGCGAGGCACGCCCGCTTCCGGCGCCTACGGCGGAGCCCCCGCCGGCGTCGGCCCCAGCCCGACCTACAGTCCGTCCGGGGTGACGCCGCATACCAGCGAATATCCGACACAGCCCCCGGAACCGGCGCAGCCGCTGCCTCCCATCTACCACGCTCCCCCGGTTCCGCTGCCCGGTGAACCGACTGCCATGCGATCTCGGCTGGACAGCGTGGATGCCTCCCGGCTGCGGAGGGTGACATTCACGGAGCCTCGCCTGACGGAGCCGCTGCCGACTCTGGCCCGGCCGCGGCTGTCGGCATTCTGAGTCCCCCCGCGGCTCTGAACGATCCTCCTCATGTTGGCCGCCGCCCGTGCCGGCGCATTGCCGGCGCGGGCGGGCAGGTCCTTTGTTGTTTTCACTCGTCCCCAGAAGGAGTTGCTGACATGATTCCGCCGGTGACCGCTGAAACAGCCTCCCCCGATGCCGCCGCCATGCTGGACGGCATCGCACACAGATTCGGCATGGTCCCGAACATCTTCGGCGTGATGGCCCAGCACCCGCCGACGCTCAAGGCCTTTCTGTCACTGTATGAGGCGATCCAGCAGCCGATCTCGCCGCGGCTGCGCGAGCTGACCTACCTGCGTTCCTCGGCTCTCAACGGCTGCGGGTACTGCACGCATCACCATCGGATGGCGGCACAACGAGCGGGACTGACCGGCGAGCAGATCGAGGCCGCTCTGGCCGGAAACCCCGCCCCCTTCAATGCCCTCGAACAGACGGTGCTACAGTTTGCCGAGCAGTTGACCCGCACAGCCGACGTCTCGCCCGACGTGCGTGAACAGCTGGAGCAGCAGCTCGAACCGGACCAGTTCGTCGCGCTGACCATGGTGGTCTGCGTGGCGAACATGACGAACCGCTTCAATCATGCTTGCGGGGTGCAGCTCCCCTGAACGGAGAGTGTCGTCGCGGTCGCAGCGACGGTCGCGGAGAACTCACAACGACGGCCGCCGACGAGCCAGACGCCCCCGGCGCGGCTCAAGGTGCTCAAGGTTAGGCAGCGCTCATCACTGCGCGAGCAGCCTGCGGCGACGGACCACCATTCCGCGACGTCGGCGAGCAGGTACAGCGACAAGAACTGCCCCTTCGAGTCATCGCACACGCCCCCCCGCTGTTCGCTGGCAATTGACAGCAGATTTTCCACAGTGCCACTGCCTCTCGGAACGTGGGGAGCTGTTTGCAACTCGACAAACACCCGCGACGAGCTACTTCCTCTCCTCCGGACCGGTGGGAGGCGCGTCGGTCTCAAGGCGTCCCTGGAAGCCTGCCTTTTCGATGGCCGACAACACAGCCTCCTTGGGAAGCGGGTGGCCGGCGCGGTGTTGGACCACGGCCCGTCCCGACTTGAAATCAACGGTGACGCCCGTGATGCCCGGAAGACTCCGCAGCGACTCCGAAACCGCAGCCGTACAGCCCTCGCAGGTCATGCCGTCGATCTTGAATGCGGACTGAGCGACCGGCTCCGTTGTCGATGGGCCGGACCCGTTGGCGACCACGGATGCGGCGTCACCGGGTTCCTGATCCGGCGGGGGTAACGCGCAGCAGGCGGCCGGTGGCGGCGCAACGGCGGCGGACGAAGCGGCGGGTTGACTTGTCTCAACGAACGTTCCGCTGTATCCCGCCTGCTTCAGAGCTGCCAGAATCCCCTCCTGGGGGATCGGATGGCCGGCTGTTACACCGACGACGGCTTGCTGCTTCTCGTAGCTGACTTCGACGGCCAGCACGCCGGGCACCTGACGAATTGCCTGGGCGACCGTGGTGGCACACCCTTCGCAGCTCATGCCCTCGATCTGGACGACGGCACGGTGCAGGTTCTCGGTCACGACGGCTCCCGTTCCGGTCCCGAAGAGCCTGCCGACGTAGCTGGGGAAGAAGAGGAAGGCGACCGCCAGCACGGTCACGACCCACAACATCGCCTTGTTGAGCGACATCATGTGGAAGCGACGTTTGCCAGTCGCGGCACAGCAGTCCTCTCCCTCACTGGGTTCGGTGGCGCAGCAGCCGTGCCCGCCAGCGGCCGCGGCCTTTTTCGGGCGGTAGGTGAAGTAGAACGCCGCGGCCAGGAAGCCGACGGTGACCACGATGAACAGCGGGCGGTAAGTCTCCAGCGTGGCGGCGATGCCCGCCCCAGAAACGCCCACGGCCAGCAGCACGAGCGGCAACCAGCAGCAGGCCGAGGCCATGATCGCCGAGACGACCGTGCCGACCTTGGCGATCACTTCGCCGCGATTGCTCGGCGGTTGAGCGGGGGCGATGTTTGGCTGAACGCCGTCGTTCGTCTGGTCAGGTTCTGTGTGAGCGAGGGACATTCCCAGTTCCTCCCGAGCGATCTGAATGCCTTGGGTAACACTTCCGAGACAACACGACCCGGAAGGATTTTCGGTTTCACAACGGCAGCCGGGGTCTTTCATCTTCGCCCGGATGTCTGTGAGGGCATCGGAGCGTCCCTTCGTGCAAAGCTCCTCCTTGATGCTGCCGACCGAATGGCCGAAGCAGTAGCACAGCGGCCGCTCGCCTGTGGTTTCCTTCACGCCGACCGGCACCTTCAGTTGCGACTTCGTGAACCGGCTGTCGCCTTCTTCCGAGAAGTAGACCACGTCGCAGCCGGGCGCGTCGCAGAACCGCCAGCCGGTGTCGCTGCTCATGGGGTGGCAGCCGTTGCCGTCGGAGCCACAGCAGCGGTGTCCCTTCGTGGTAAACGGCTTTGCGAACTCGGCTTTGAGCAACGCCCCCAGCGTGACAGTGCTCACCCGTTTGGCCTTCTTGCCGCAGGCTGGGCATGCGACACGGCGCGCGGTTTCCAAGGCCGTGTGTGTCTCTGGCCTCATGGAGATGTTCCTCCTGGATTGCAGGTGTGGAAGGCGCCGACATCCTCGCAGAGAGATCCCGCGCGTGGCCGCCGGCTGAAGTGAACAGGATGTGCAGGGCGCCCGCTGCATCGTGCGCGAACGCCCTGCGCCATTCGGTCATGACCTCACGGTCACTTCCACGGGCAGCACCGAGGGCACGGCAGCTCCTCGCCCGTGACGGGGCAGACAAAGCCGTCGCTGTTGCTCGGGAAGCGGAAGTTGGTCTGCGCGCCTGGGTAGACCAGACCACCGATCACCAGCGGCAGCGACAGCAACGCCACCCAGGACCACAGCTTCATTCCCATGACCACCTCCTCTGTTGAGGATGCTCGGCCCACGGACAGACCACGCATCTGCCCACGGGACGATGCTTCAATCTACAGCCATTATCGACATTGCACTTGAGTGCAATGTCAAGCCCGGTTCCGCGTTTTTTAAGCGGCACCGGTGGGCGACGGCTCAGGTCGCACAGCAGCTCAGCTTGCTGACGTCCTTGCCAAACGTGAGGGCGGCCAGCTTGATCGCTTCTCCCAGCGTCAAATAGGCATGGAACGACGAGGCCAGTTCCTTGGCCGTGAGGCCGTGCTTGATGGCCAGGCTGAGTTCCATCAACAGTTCCGAACCCTCCGGGGCCAAAATGCGCGCGCCCAAGAGGCGGTCCGTGGATTTGTCACGAATCAGCTTGACGAACCCTCGCGTGTCACGGGCAGCAATACACCGGGGCACATGCGACATCGGCAGGATGGCGACATCGGTTTCGATGCCCTGTTCGGCCGCCTGCCGTTCATCCAACCCGACACCGGCGACCTGAGGGTCGGTGAAAATGACCCACGGCAGGGCGGTGTAGTCGCGCGTGCGAAAACCATCCTGCAAGGCGTTTTCAGCGGCCAGCGCACCTTCATAGGCGGCCGTGTAGACGTACATGTTTTCGCCCAGCACGTCGCCGGCGGCGAAGATGTGCCGCTGTGTCGTCCGCAGTGTGTCATCGGCCCGGATGAAGCCAGACCGGTTGACCTCGACCCCGACGGTTTCCAAGCCCAGCCCAGACGTGTTCGGTTTGCGGCCCGTGGCCACAAGAATTTGGGCCGCGCGGAAGGTCCGAGCAACACCGCCGACATCGGCCTCCACCACGAGTTCGTTTGCTTCCCGACGCACTCGGTGGACCTTGACCCCCGTTTCGATCTCAAGGCCCTCCGCGCGCAGGTAGCCGGTCAGGGCATCGGTGAGGTCGGGCGCTTCCGTTGGCAGGATGCGGTCGGAGCGCTGCAGGATCGTCACCCGGCTGCCGAATCGCGCGAACATTTGCGCGCATTCCAGCGCGATGTAGCGGCCGCCCAGAACGATCAGCGAGTCGGGCAATTCCTCCAGCTCGAAGGCCGTCTCGTTGGTCAGGTAACCGGTTTCTTCCAGCCCTGGAATCGACGGGGCAAACGGCGACGCGCCTGTGGCAATGAGGAAGCAATCGCCGCGAATCTGCTCGCCGTTGACAGTGACCGTGCTTTCGGAGACGAATCGCGCTCTCCCCGGGACCAGGCGAATCGCGGGAACGTCGGCGATCACGTCCAGGTACTTCGCCTGGCGGAGCTGGCTCACCAAGTCCCGCTTCTGTTCGATGACGGTGCGAAAAGCGACGACTTCCGCACGGGCACGAATGCCGGCGAACTGGTGGTGCCTGGCCCGGTGGAGCACCTCGGCGGCGCGGATGAGCGTCTTCGACGGCACGCACCCCACGTTCACACACGTCCCGCCCGTGGGCAGGCCGTCGTTGATAATCGTCGCCCGGCCTCCCAATTCGCTGGTGCGGATCGCCGCCGCAAACGCGGCCGAGCCGCCCCCGATGATGACCAGATGACGCGCATCCGGTTGGTCGTTTCCTTGAGGACAGCAGCAACGTTCAGACATCGTCGGACTCCTGATGGAACGGTCCGCTTTGCTCCTGCACCGCTGCGGGACATCTGCTCCGGGGCGAAGACGCCGACTCGAACTTGAGGGATGGTAACATTGCACTCAGCAATCAAGGTCAAGACGTTGGCCCTGTCGCGCTTTGCGTGGCCGTGCTGGTCTCCGGCGACTTACGGCTACAGACGCGGTTCAACTTCCACGTCAAATTCGACGGCTCCCGACTCGATGTGTTCCAGGACCGCCACCGTGACCAGTTGGCGGAGGTAATCCGAGCTGGTCCGGCCGGAGACCAGCACGCGGTTTTCACGGACCTCGACGCGCAGGCCATGCACGCGACCATGAGTTCGCTGGGCGATGCAGCGTTCCAGCTCCCTCTGCAACTGGAGACCGGCCGATTCCGTCAGCGGCGGCTGCATTCCCCCTCCCTGTTGCACGACTCCTGAACAAGAGCGGGGCGGGACGACGGTGAAGGTCCTCGGCGGAACAACTCGGTCCCGCCCCGCGCCAGCCGATCAAGGGCTACGACTGCTTCTTCAGTCTGGCCTTGTAACCGGCCTTGCTGACGGCCTCGATGAGCGTTTGGACACTCACTTCCGCCCCGCGTTTGGTGCACACCATGGCCTCAGCCCTGGTGAAGTTGACGTGTGCTTCCGCCACGCCGGGAACCGTCGCCAGGGCCTGCTGCACGTGCTCGGCGCATTCCTTGCAGGTCATCCCCTCAATGGCCAGCAGGTAGCACTGAGCGGTGGGCGCAGCGGCGTGCGGTTCGCTGCCGGACGCTGACACCGTTCCGAGGAACGCGCCACAACACGGCACCAACGGGAGCCAGGCTCCCACGAGCAGGGGCCACGTTGACCGTCGCCGCAGGGACATGTTCTTTCCGTCTTGCATCATGCATCGTCTCCTTTCAGCCCTCGGTGATTCTTCCCGCCTTCCCGGGTCGAGGACGAGCCCGGGGGGCGAACAGCTCAACACGGCTGCATGCAGCCGTGTCCTCCTCTGACACTGGCGAGTTATACACCTTGCACTAGAGTACAAGGTCAAGGCCGCTGGAGCCGGTTTTCAGCCACCGGCAAAAAAAGTCCACGCAGCCGTCCGAACACCGGCCGAAGCAGTGACGCAGATCAGGCTTATGCTTGACAGCATCTGATGTGACACGCCGGCTCCGAGGTGTCCGGCAGGAGCCTGATTGACGGGACGGCTGGCTTCACCGGCAGTAACCGGTCACGTTTGCGCAATCGATCCGGGGGCTGACACCGGCTTGCCCGACTCCCCGAACCACCGCGTTGCCGGGCCGGGGCTTTCGATTGTTCAAACTGGAGAGAGAGTGTGTGTGTGGTCCGAGGGGATCCCTCAGGCACGGCTGGCAAGCCAGCCGGAGAACAGGGGGAGATCGCCCATCCGGAACAACGCGAACCTCTGCTTCGGGGGCGTGGGAGAGATGTTTCCATCAACGCCGTCTTCTATTATGATGGAAGGTGGCGTCGGCCGGCCTCGGCGGAGCGAGGAGGGAGTCCTGGCGACGGCGGCGGACCGACGAGTTCTCACAGGAGAATCTGGAATGTCGCGGTTGCTTCACATCGCCGTCGCTTGGGGAGTGGGGATCGGGCTGGTCACTGCCACTCCGCTCCGGGCGCAGGGGACTCGTCCGCGGCCGGGGAGCACTCCTGCAACCCCTTCCGCCTTGCGGTCCCTCGAGTCCAAAACTCAGGAGGCCCGGGACGCCTATTTGGCGCAGCTTGCGGACCTCGCCCAGGGGTACGAGGATTCCGGCGACGTCGAACGGGCCCAGGAGACGTTGCAGCAGATTCTCCGCATCACGCCGGAGGACGCCAAAATCAAGGCGCGGCTGACGGAGCTGCGCAACAAGGTCTTCGACAACAACCAGAAGATCATTGAGGTCGATTCCTCCAAGGGGTGGGTCTCGACGGGGCTGCGCGTCACCAAGGGGGAACCGATCCGCCTCCGCTCCGAGGGGAGCTACAAGTTCATCGTCAATACAGACGTCGGTCCGGACGGGTTCCCCACCCGCAACGTGATGCAGGACATGGGGGCGGGAGTCAACTGCGGGGCGTTGATGGGAGTCGTGGTGAGCGACCCCACCCCTCGCAACCGCACGCCGCAACCGGGGGACCCCTTCCAGATCGGGACCGAGTTGGAATACAAGCCGGACGCAGACGGGGTGTTGTTCGTGCGGCTCAACATTCCTCCGGCCAGCAAGTGCATCGGCAAAGTGAAACTGCTGATCGCGGGGAATTTCACCGGTGTGGGAGGATGATTTCCGCGGAGGTGGGCCGGCGGGTCGCCGCGTACGTCTCCACTCCCCCCGCCTCCGGTTTGCTGCCCGTTCCGGCCGTTGGCGACGACTCCCGCCCCTGACCGCTGCTCGCTTCCTCCCTCCCCTCAGAGAGTGATTTGCTGATGAACCTGTTCGTGCGTCTCCTGGCGGTCTCGAACGTGCTGTGGCTGTTGAGCGGGAGCAACCGCGCGGACGACGTCTTTGAGGGGCTTCAGCCGGGACTGATCGCGCAATTCCGCGATTCGCTCGGTACGCAGTCGCGGATTCTTCCTGACGTGGCCGGCGTCTGGGGAACGGCGGCCCCTCTGCCGGGGATCGCCGCCGACCGATTCACCGTCGAGTGGAGCGGCATCCTGTTCGTCCGCAGCGACACGACCTACCGCTTCCACGTGCATGGTCAGGGGCGGTTCCAGGTGTCTGTCCAGGGGACCACGGTGCTGGAGGGAGAGACGGCGGAACCGGGATGGGTCTCCGGCCCCCCCACGCCGTTGGAATTCGGTTTCCTGCCTTTGCAGGTCACTCTGGAAAAGACCGCTCCCTCGGCGGCTCTCCAGCTCTACTGGTCCTCCGACCTGTTCCCCCTGGAGCCGGTTCCGCATCACCTCCTGTTTCACAACGCAGAGGATGCGGCCATCCGACTGGTGGAGCGGGGACGGGCATTGTTCGACGCCCATCGTTGCAACCGCTGTCATGTGAGCGCCACCGAGCCGCTCAGTGATGAAGCTCCCCCCTTCATCGCCATTGCCGCCGACCTCAACCCCGACTGGCTGGTCGCGAAACTGGAGCACAAACACGCGGAAGCGGCCCACTCGCTGATGCCGAGTTTCGGCTTCTCGCACGAGGAGGCGGAGGCGGTGGCGGCGTGGCTGTGGCACATCAATCAGCCGCCGCGGATCATCCCCCTGCGGCCGGTGGAAGTCGACCAGAAGAATCCGCCCCCCGACGGCCTGACCCTGGTGCGCTCAGTCGGTTGCCTGGCGTGTCACAAGCTGGGTGAGCTTGGTCAGAGCGGCCCCTTTGGAGGGGGAGACCTCTCACACATCGGGGCCAAGCGAACGGGCGACTGGCTCTACACCTGGCTGGCGCAGCCGGACCGCATCAACCCGGAACGCCGGATGCCTTTGTTCAAGCTCACCCCCACGGAGCGGTCCCAGATTGCGACCGCCCTCTCGCAACTGGGGCGCACACCGGAGATGAGCTACGAACGGCCGCACTACCCGCGGAATACCGAGATCGTCCAGCGCGGCCGCGACCTCGTCCGGCAGGCGCGGTGCTTCAACTGCCACAAAACTCCGGCGATGGAGATCGACACCCGCGGTCTGCCGCAGCTCGATCGACCGGTGGAGGACTGGTCGAAAAGCTGTCTGGCCGAGCACCCCGACCTGAGCCGCGGTCGCCCCGCTTATCCCCAGGCCGACCGTGTCGCCCTCAAAGCCTATGTCGAGACCCTCATCCACCGGCGCAGCGCGGCACGGACCCCGGCGGAGAGAAACGATGCCCCTCCTGCTCAGCCCTCCCCTGAACCGCACGGGCCCGAACTGTCGGCCTATGAACGGGGACGGCTGCTGCTGGAGCAGCGCAATTGCCTGGCGTGTCATGAACGTCTGGGGGGAACGGGCATCGTCGCCACGGCGGGACAGGCGGCCGAGACCGACAGACACCTGCGCGGCCTGAGCGAGGCGCTCATCCCCCCCAACCTGACCGCGGTGGGAGACAAACTGCTGGATGCCGCACTCGCGGAAGCCGTGGGGGGCGACCAGAAAACGGTGCGTCTCCCCTGGTTGCGAGTCCGCATGCCCAGGTTCCAGCACACGGATGAGGAGCGCGCGGCCCTGCTGGCGTATTTCATCGGGCATGATCGCATCCCGGAGGGAGCTCCCGGCCGGCCGGAGGCAGACCCTCCCCCCGCGGCCTCTGCCGACGAAACCGACGTCGATTCCGAAACCCTGCTGCTGGGAAGGCAATTGGTGGGGGTGGGGGGCTTCAGTTGCATTGCCTGCCATACCGTCGGGGAGTACGAACCGCGTAACACGGCGTTGGGAACGCGCGGCTCGGACCTGAAGGGACTGGGGGGGCGGATGCGGCAGGAATTCTTCCACCGCTGGACGCGCGCCCCCCTGCGGATCGTCCCCGGCATGGAGATGCCCTCCTACGAAGACCGGGCGGTCCGCGGTCTCCTCGACGACGACATCGACGCCCAACTGGCGCTCCTCTGGAAAGCCCTCAACAGCCCCCGCTTCGAGGCCCCCACCAACCCTTCGCAGGTGGAGCAGCTCCTCACCCTTCAACCGGGTGATCGTCCCCGCGTCCTGCGGGACGTCTTCACCGTCTCGCAGGAAAACGGCGGCGGCTACGTCCCCAGATCGTTCGCCGTCGGCTTCGATAACGGACACAGCCTCCTGTACGACCTCGACCGCGGTGGTGTGCGGGACTGGACGTTCGGCGACTTCGCCCGCCAGCGAACTGAAGGGAAAAGCTGGTACTGGGACTTGGCCGGTGCTCCCGTGGTCGCCGGGCTGGAGCCGCGCTGCGAGTTCGTCCTCCGTCGCGGCGATGACTGGTTTCCACTGGAACCGCCGCCGGGGGAACCAATCCTCGACCTGCAAAGTTACCGGATCACCGCGGAGGAGGTGCAACTGACCTATCGTCTTCGGCTTCCGGCTGAGCTGGGGGAAGCGATCGAGGTGCGGGAGACATGGACCGGCGCGCCGCCCCGTCCCGCGGCCGATCGGCGCCGCATCACCCGCCGCATCGAGGCGACGCGAATCGCAAGCGGTGCGGAGTTGTGGTTCCTTCCCACCCCCGTCACCAGCCGCCTCCTGAACGCCGCGGTGGAGCGCGACGCCGCTTGGCGGGAATGCGGCAACCTGGGCACAGGCGTTCCAGTCGGTTCGGGACGTGAAATCCACTATCTGGCCGATGCGGGAGTGTTGCCGACGCCTCCTCCGCCGCGGCCGGAGCTTCCCCCGCCCAAGGAGCCGATCACCACCGCCCCCGGTTTTGAAGGGGTGCGGCTGCCGATCTCGACGGCGATCATGCCGACGGCTCTGACCATCGCTCCGGACGGGACTTTGGCCGTCACCTCGCTCAAGGGAGAGGTGGTCCTCCTCCGAGACGACAGCGGAGACGCCCTCCCCGAGACCGTCGTCCAGTGGGAGGAAGGTCTGGCGGCTCCGTTCGGGGTGCTGCCTGCCGATCCCCAGCCACTCGCTCCGGCCGGCCGCGCTCAGGCTCCCCGCACGTGGCTGGTGGTCCACAAACCGGAACTGCTGGCCCTGACAGATGTCGAAGGGGATGGCACGGCCGACGACCGCCGCATCGTTGCCTCCGGCTGGGGCTACACCGACAACTACCACGACTGGTCGGCCGGACCGGTGCGCGGCGACGACGGCTGCCTCTACGTGGCGACCTCCAGCGATTACGCACAGCCCGGCCGGCCGGAGGAACTCTGCCGCTGGCGCGGCAAAGTGTTGCGAATCGCTCCCGAGGGAACGATCACCCCCATCGCCCATGAGCTGCGCTACCCCATGGGAATCGCCTTCGACTCCCGGGGGAGACTCTTCGTCAGCGACCAGCAGGGAGTCGCCAACTGCTTCAACGAGATCAACCACATCGTGGAAGGCGCCCGCTACGGCGTGAAAGGTCTCTACGACCCCGACAGCGATCAGCCCGAAACCCGCGCGGCCATCCAGATCCCTCACCCCTGGACCCGCAGCGTCAACGGCATCTTCTTTATTCCGGAATCGGCCGATCCCGCGGCGCCGCTGGCCCCCTTTGCCGGACATGGCATCGGCTGCGAGTACAACAACCGCTTCCTGATCCGCTTCTCCCTGCAGGAAGTGGCCGGCCAGCTTCAAGGGGCTGTCTACCTCTTCACCTACAGCACCTGGCAGCGGGAAGCGGAGACCTTCCTCGGCCCGATGTGTGGCGCCGTTGCTCCCAACGGCGACCTGTACATCGGCTCCATCCACGACAGCGGCTGGCTGGGAGGGATGAACACCGGCGAGATCGTCCGGTTGCGGCCCACCGGGCGGTTCCCCAACGGCATCCGGGAAATCCGCGCCTTGCCGGACGGCTTTGAGATCGAGTTCCTGCGGCCGATCGACGCGGCCGCGGCCGCGCGGCCGCAGAGCTACTCCCTCTCCGGTTATACTCGGGTCTGGAAGGGATCGTATGCCACGGAGGACTCCGGCCAGTACGTCCCTCAGATTCGCACGATCGAAGTCTCCGATGATGCGCGAATGGTGCGGCTGCACGTCGACCGGCTGGAGGCCGCCTTTGTGTACGACGTGGCGGTGCAACCGTCCGTCGGAGGAGCGGAGGCGTTGTTCCCTCACGTCGGCTACTACACGATGAACCGCGTCCCCGCGCCCGAGGGGCGATGAGCTTCCCTCCCCCGCTCCTCATCCCAGCAGTTCGGGGATCGGTTCGCCGTGGGGGAGGATCGGCCGCGGGCGGCCGGCAGAGTCGAGATATTCCCGCCGGGGATCGATCCCGAACCGCCGATAGATCGTCGCCAGCAGACAGTTGCTGTCCATCGCCCGTTCCACCGGCTCCTCGGCCTTGGGACCGGTGGCGCCGATCACCTGACCCATGCGCAGACCACCGCCGCTCACCAGCACGCTCATCGCCTTGGGCCAGTGGTCGCGACCGGGACGTCCGCTCGCATCCTGAAAAGCGATCTTGGGCGTCCGTCCAAACTCGCCGCAGAACAGCACCAGCACGTGCCGGTCCATCCCCTGTGCGAAGATATCTTCGATCAACGCCGAGAGGGCCTGGTCGAGACTGGGGAGACGCTCCGCCATCGCCTGGAAGATATCGCAATTGACGGAATGGTCGTCCCAGTTGCTGGTCCGGCCGGTCTCCGGCCGCAGGCGATAGTTGGCCTGACACTGGACGAACCGCACTCCCGTCTGGATCAGCCGTCGACAGGTCAGGAGGCTATAGCCCAGGTGCGTTTCGCCGTAACGCTTCCGGACCGACTCCGGCTCGTGAGAGAGGTCGAACGCCTGCCGCAGCCGTCCGCTGGTGATGATCTCGAGCGCCTGCCGGCGGAAGGCGTCGGTGGCATCGAGCGCCCCGCTGCGGTCGAGTTCGGCGGAAAGCCGATCGAGCGCGGTCAGGAGATCGCGACGGCGGGCCAGCGTGAGCACGCCGTCGGAGGAAAGTCCCAGCGATTCCACCGCCGGGGCGGTTTCCGGCGTCACAAACAGCGGCACGGGGTCGTAAGTGTTCGCTCCGCTGGCGGTAATGGAGTTGGGGCTGGGCATGAACGCTTCATAGGCCGGCCCCAGATAGGCCGGACCGCCGCCATAAAACGGAGTGTTGGCGACAAACGGCGGTACGCCGCGCGTGCGTCCGGTGAAGTGCTCCGCGACGATCGAACCAATTTCGGGGTATTCACTCCGCGGGAGATCGGAGGCGATGGACGAATACCCGGTCAGAAATCGATGCGTCCCCCCCGAGTGCTGGTTCCGCTCGTGATGCAGACTGCGAATCAGCGTGAACCGGTCCGCCACGCGGGCGAGCCGGGGGAGCAACTCGGAGATGTCCATCCCGGCAACCGCCGTCGGAATCGGTCGAAAGGGGCCGCGGTATTCCGTCGGCGCGGACGGCTTGAGGTCGAACAGATCGATGTGGCTCGGCCCCCCGTTGGCCCACACCAGAATCACCGAGAACTCCGGATCGAGTGAAGACGCGCGACCGGTCTGATCCGCGGCCAGCAGGTTCCGCAGCGTCGGCGTCAGTCCGGTCGCCAGTGCGCCCAGATGCAGTCCGCCGATCCGGAGCCATTCGCGCCGCGCGAAACGCCCCCACATCGCCGCCATCACTCTCCCTCTCCTCAGTCAGAAGGAAGACCGGTCGCCGCTGCCCGACTGCGGCCGTCGGTGGAGTTGATCGTACTCCCCGCAGACACACAAGTAAATCCTGATGCAAGTTGATGTCCGACTCGGGGTGCAGCCGTCGATCGGTGGCCGGGGCCGCTCCGCGAACTTTCCTTCTCTCTTGCCATCCCGGGAGGTCGTTGCTCACCGTGTGTCATCTGCGGCTGGGCGTGGTCGACGATCGCGGCCGGCGGCGGAGGCTGGCGGCAGATCGAAATTCCCCAGGTCGTCGGAGGCCGTGGGAGAGCCGAGGGCGTCAGCCCCCGGGTCTCTCCTGATTCCCCGGACCGTCCGAAAACCCGCCGCGGCATCACCACGATCGCTGAGTCCCGATCGCCGCTCAAACGGCCCCGGGCCTGACGGCCCGGGCTCGCCTCTGCGAACGTCACCCGGCGAGCCGGGGCATCAACCCCCGGACCGTCCCGTCAGGACCGACGTGCCCCCCCCGCGAGCGCGACGCAATCGCTCCCGCCGCACCTCTGATCCGTCCCTCGGCTCCGCCACCCGCCGACGGCGTTACCGGGATCCGCTCCCCGCCTCCAAGGAAGAGGGCTCCCACCCCAGCCCGCCGACGGCGTCGGCGGGTCCCTCGGGCAGCCCCCTCCCTCCCCCTCCAGGGGACACAGTTTGAGCGCACCGGAAACAGTTTGAGCGCACCGGAAACAGTTTGAGCGCACCAAGGATCGTCCCCAAAGGATCGCCCCAAGTGGACGGCCAGACCCGCCGCGAGGTGGAGGTGATGGCGAAACGGTCGGGGAGAGCCCCCCTGTCTGCTGAGCCCGAGCCGAGGTCCCGTTCAGCTCCCACACCCTCATGACTTGACCATGAAACCATTGACCA
>JBBIJW010000039.1:0-25968 GCA_037445755.1 Planctomycetaceae bacterium
TCTGCGAACGTCACTCGGCGAGCCGGGGGCGGGGCTGGGTGGGAGCCCTCTCCCCAGGAGCAGGCGAGCGGAGGATGTGGAACTGCAACACGCCCGTGACCGGACCACCATTCCGCGGCTGCACCCGCGCACCGCTGACAACCGGGGGACTGGATTCACACAGAGGGGGAGACTCCGGTATCATCCTCGTAGCACCGCTCTTGAAGCCGGTCCGGATGATCGTGAACCGGCGTGAAGGCCGTGGAGGCATCCACCGGAACAGGAGCAGGAGACCAGCAGGGGCGCCGCAGCGGAGAGGGGAGAACGCCTCCGTGCTCCTGGCCCCGGCGCCGCCAGAGGAGTCGATCGAATGCCCGGCATGACGGAAGCGCTGGCCGCCCTGCACCGGCTGCATCTGGATTTGCAGCAGGTCCATGAGGAACTGGCCCGCGGACCGCGGCAGATCAAAGCCCGGGAGCAGAAGATCGCCGCCACATGGGACGCGGCGGCGCGGCTGAAGGAGGAACTCAAGCAGACGCGCGCCGCCGCCGATCGCAAGTCGCTCGACCTCAAGGGGCGGGAAGCCAAGATCGCCGACCTGCGGGTGAAGCTCAACGCGTGCAGTTCCAACCGGGAATATGACATCCTGCGCGGACAGATCGAGGCCGACGAAGTCGCCAGCAGCGTGTTGGAGGACGAGATTCTGGAACTGCTGGAAAAGGTCGACCGCCTGCAACGGGAAATCGCCGACACGGAAGCCAAGGCCCAACAGCTTCAGCGGGAGTGCGACGCGTTTGCCGCAGCCTTCGCCCGCTCCGCCGAAGGGCTCAACCAGCAGGCGGCCGACCTCCAGGCGGGGATTCGCGAGGCGGAGCGGATTCTGAGCGGGGAAACGGCCGAACAGTATCGTCGTTTGATCGAAGCCCACGGCGCGGATGGCATGGCCAGCGTCGATCGTCACGGTGTGTGCAGTAGTTGCTTTGTGGCACTCACGCCGCAGGGGCGGGTGCTGGTCAGCACGGGGGAGGTGGTGTTTTGTCCTTCGTGCGGCCGGCTGCTCTATACCGCCCAAGAGAGTTGAGGAGGCAGTCCGATTCTAGTGGGGCTCGGACTGAGGACGAGGGGGAGGAGGAGCACCGGCGGTGGCCGGGCCGGCGGATCGACATCGCCCCGCGCCAGGCACTTACGCCGCGAGTCTCCCTCCGAAATGCGAGCAACGTCTTGATGGGCAGTAGGTTGCGTCACAGCCCCAAACTTGGTGATTCTTGTGAGCGGTGCGATTTTCCTGTTGACATTTGGACGAATCCGCTTGAGAATCCTACCGTCCGGTTCACCGGTCCCACCCGCGAGATCGTGCATCCTGCCGATCTGGAATGCCCAGTGAGAGTCCCCGTGCGCAATCCGGGCGATTCCCTCCGTGGAGGCGTCGGCTCTCCGCCGCCCCTCGAGGGGGGATGTGGCCCGAGGCTTTGACCGCACCGGGGCGCCATTCGCCGAAGGAATCGGCTCCGACCTCCGCCGGTCGGAGAGGGTGATCGCTCCCGAACCCGTGTGTTCGATGGGACTGGTGTCAGAGTTCAATCTTACGGTCGTGGTCTCAACTGGGGACCGGCCGGCAGCCATCGCATTCACAGAGAGGTCAACATGGAGTTCAGTTTTCACATCGATCCGGAGCGCGATCTGGCGATCGGGGCGGAGTTGAGCTTCGAAGAGATGGACGGCGAGTACGAAGAGGACCTGACGTTCAACTTCTCCGACATCGATCCCCTCACCCCCACCAACGCCAAGCCCGGCTCGATCGAGAAGGTGAAGATGCTGGCGGCCCGCTATGCGGCCGGCGTCCCCCTCTGGCATGACGCCGACTGCTACGATCACGGACCGGTCGGCGCCATCATCGGCCAGGATCTGGAGGAATCCCTGGAGGAGGAGGAAGAAGAGGACGAAGACTTCTGACCTCTCCTGATCAGCGCGCAACCCACACCGGGCGGGTCCTGGCCCTCCCGGTGTTTTGCTGCGCGGAACGTCGTGCTCCTCCCCTCCGCCGAGCGCCTCACTTCCTCAGGAACACCGGATGCCCGCCAACCTCCGCTACTGGTTGACCCTTGGCCTCCTCCTCATGCTCGCCACCGCTGCCACGCCGACCCGCGCTGCGGACGATCCCGCCGCGAGGCTCCATGCCCTCTTCGCCGCCGAGTGGGAACGGACGCTGGAGGAGCAGCCGACCTGGGCCTCCACCCTGGGAGACCGCCGTTACAACACCCGCTGGGAAGACCTCTCCCTGGAAGCAATCGAGCGTTCCCACCAGGCCGACCGCCGCGTGCTGCAAGCCCTGGACGAGATTCCGCTCGAGCGTCTCTCCCCCGCCGACCGCATCCACTACCGCCTCTTCCGACGCAAGTATGAACTCCGCGTGGCGGAGTACCCGTTCCAGTGGTATCTCGTGCCGCTCAATCAGCGGGGAGGCATCCAGGACGCCGGCGATCTGGCCGACTCCCTCACCTTTGACCGCGTTCAGTCCTATGAGGACTGGCTGGCGCGGATGCGTGCCTTTCCCCAGCACCTCGAACAGACGATCGCCCTGATGCGCCTGGGGGCGGAGCGAAGGATCATTCACCCCCAGGTGGTGATGCGCCGCGTCCCGGCCCAGATCGACCGGCAGATCACCGACGACCCCCGCACACACCTGTTCTACAAGCCGTTCCGGACGTTTCCTCCCACCATCCCCGAGGCCGAGCAGCGCCGCCTGGCCGCCGCCGCAGAACAACTCGTCCGGGAGGTGATCGTGCCGGCCTATCGCCGGTTTCGGGACTTCTTCGTCACGGAATACCTCCCCGCCTGTCATCCGCAGGTGGGAGTGTGGCAGATCCCGCGCGGTGCGGAGTTGTATGCCCTCCGCTGCCGTGAATTCACCACCACGGAGCTGACTCCCGAGGAGATTCACCAGATCGGCCTCGCGGAGGTCGCCCGCATCCGGACCGAGATGGAGGCCATCGTGGCCGAGGTCGGCTGGCAGGGGACCTTTGCCGAATTTCTTGAACACCTCCGCACCGATCCGCAGTTCTATTTCGACAATCCCAACGACCTCCTGGCCGCCTACCGCGACGTCTGCAAGCGAGTCGATCCGCAACTGGTGAAGTTGTTCCGCCGACTCCCCCGGATGCCCTACGGGGTGGAGCCGATCCCGCTCCACATCGCCCCCGACACCACCACGGCGTACTACCGGCCCCCGGCGGCCGACGGCTCCCGCGCCGGAACGTATTTCGTCAACCTCTTCCGGCCGGAAGTCCGACCCAAGTACGAAATCGAGGCCCTCTCTCTGCATGAGTCGGTCCCCGGTCACCATTTGCAGATCGCCCTGGCGCAGGAACTGGAGGACCTGCCGGCTTTCCGGCGGTACGAAGGTTACACCGCCTACGTGGAAGGCTGGGCGCTGTATGCCGAGTCGCTCGGTTCGGAACTGGGGTTGTACCAGGACCCGTACTCACGGTTCGGGCGGCTGACGTATGAGATGTGGCGCGCGGTCCGACTGGTCGTGGACACCGGCATTCACCACGACCGCTGGGACCGCCAGCGAGCCATCGACTACTTTGCGGAACACACGGCGAAAACGCTGCACGACATCGAGAACGAAGTCGATCGCTACATCGCCTGGCCGGGTCAGGCCCTCGCCTACAAGATCGGCGAGTTGAAAATCCAGGCCCTCCGCCGCAAGGCCCAGGCGCGTCTGGGAGAGCGGTTCGACCTCCGCGAATTCCACGACGTCATTCTGCGTCACGGGGCGGTGACGCTCGACGTCCTCGAGTCCCTGGTGGACGACTGGCTGGCCACGAAGTGATCGTCCCCCCGCCCGGCGGGGCCGACGGCCGGTCCATCGCTTGGCATCGCCTCCCCCGTCCCGGTACGATCAATCTGGTCCTATCGCCCCCTCCACTCACCAGCAGAGGCGGGGGATGTGGACCTCCCGCCATCGCTGAGAGGCGTCGCCGACACGACGTCTCCCCCTTCAGAGGCGGGCCGTGTCGTCGCTACGTCCTCCCCTCCCAGATGTCCCGGAGATGCTCATGAGCCGCCGCCAGACTCGCCGCCAGTTCCTCCAGCACACGACGACCGCAGCCGCCGCCAGCGCGGTGCTGCCCTACTGGTTCTCCTCGCAGCGCAGCCTGGCCGATGATGCGGCCCGCAATCCCAGCGAACGGCTGCGACTGGGATGCATCGGCACGGGCGATCGCTGGAAGGCCGTCGGGCCCGACGCCATGCGGTTCGCTACCTGCGTGGCCGTCTGCGACGTCGATGCCAATCACGCCGCCGAGGGGCAGCGGATCGCCCGCGAGAGGAATGAGAAGGCCGGCTATCAGGAGCAGCAGGTCGACGTCTACGAGGATTATCAGAAGGTGCTGGAACGGGACGACGTCGATATCGTCACCATCGTCACCCCCGACCACTGGCACTCCAAAATCGCCATCGAGGCGCTCCAGGCCGGCAAGGACGTCTACTGCGAGAAACCGCTGACGCTGACGATCAACGAGGGGAAGCAGATCATCAAGGTGCTGCGGGAGACGGGCCGCGTTTTCCAGGTCGGCACGCAGCAACGGACCGAGATGGGGCAGCGGTTCCTGGGCGCCATCGCCATCCTCCGCGCCGGACGCATCGGCGAGGTGAAGCGGGTCGTCTGCGACATCGGCGGCGCCCCGACCTGCGGGCCCATCCCCGTCGCCGACGTTCCGGAAGGACTCAACTGGGAGAAATGGCAGGGACAGGCCCCGCTGAAAGAGTTCCGCTTCAAGCCGACCGACAGCAAGTGGGGCAACAGCCGCTGCCACTATGAATTCCGCTGGTGGTACGAATACTCCGGCGGCAAGCTGACCGACTGGGGCGCGCACCACGTGGACATCGCCACCTGGGCCATCGGCATGAGCGAGTCCGGCCCCACCTCCATCGAAGGGTTGATGGTTGAGCACCCGGTCCCCCTCGTCAACGGCATGCCCACCGAGGACGACCGCTACAACACCGCCAGCAAATTCGACATCCAGGTGCTGTATCCCAACGGCGTGGAGATGCACATCGTCAGCCATTCCCCGCAGGGGAACGGCATCCTGTTCGAGGGGACTGACGGCTCCTTCCATGTCAGCCGCGGCGACATGAAGGACATCGTCGGCACCGCCGTCGCCGACGTTCTGAACAAGACCAACCCCCTCCCGGAAGGTGCCATCGAGGCGGTCTACGGCAAGAAGGTTCCCGGCAGCCACATGGAGAACTTCATCCAGTGTGTCCGGGACCGCAGCCTGCCGATCTCCGACGTCTATTCGCACCATCGAGCCATGACCACCTGCCACCTGGCCAACATCGCCATCCGGCTCGGCCGGCGGATCGAGTGGGACCCCGTCGCCGAGCAGATCGTCGGCGACCCCGAGGCCAACCAGTGGCTGGGCCGTGAGCAGCGCAAGGGGTACGAGATCAACGTGACGATCTAGAGCGGGAGTGGGGAAAGCGCGGCTGCTGCAGGAGCGGTCTTGTCCGTGGGACGGGGAGAGGATGCCTGCTGCGCGTTCCGGGAAAGCCGGGCGAATGTTCCCCCAGGGAGGCGGGAGACTCCGGGGAACCACCCGCGGGCAGATCAGTCGTCCGACTCGGAGTCTCCGCGACTGCGGGAGAGAGGCAAGCGTTCGCGACGCTCTTTTCCTGATCCTCCGCCGCAAGCGGCTCGTTTCTCTTTCCAGCAGAGGGGAAACTTCGCCCCACGCACTTCCCGGACTGCACGATTCTGACCCCGCATGAACGCCAGCCGGCCGTCTCCGACTCCCTACGAACAACTCGATCCCGACAAGATCGTCGAAACGGTGGTGTTACTCTCGCAGCGGATTCGCGAGCGGTTCCCGCAGGCGGGACTGAACCGGGTCTGTCAGCAGTTGGTGGACGTCGCCCGCCGCGCCCGGCAGCGGGCGGCCGAGATCGACGCCCCCATCCTGTGGGCCCGCTGGCTGTCCGGCGCCGTGATCCTGCTGCTGGTGCTCCTGATCGCGGCGGCCCTGTGGTCCGCCTTCCATGCAGAGGAGTTCCGGGTGACCGATGCGGACGGCCGCGTCAATCTCTCGGACTTCATGCAGTTGACCGAGTCGATTCTCAACGAATTCATTGCCATCGGGGTCACGATCTTCTTTCTGGTCTCGATCGAAACCCGCCTCAAACGCCGCAAGGCGCTGGAGGCGATCCACGAACTGCGGGTCATCTCCCACATCATCGACATGCACCAGCTCACCAAGGATCCGGAACGGCTGCTGGTCCAGGGGCCGGACACCGCCTCGTCGCCCAAGCGGACGATGACTCCCTTTGAACTCAACCGCTATCTCGACTATTGCAGCGAGATGCTGGCCCTTGTGGGAAAGATCGCCGCTTTGTACGTGAAGACGTTTCCCGATGAGCCGGCCGTCAGCGCCGTCAACGACGTGGAGGAGCTGACCTCGGGCTTGTCACGCAAAATCTGGCAGAAGATCATGGTGCTCAACGTCGGGGCGGCCACGACCACCAGGACGCGGTCGTGAGCGGCCGCGGGTACGCCGGCTGCCGCTCGGGTGGAAGCCGATCGGGAGTGCCTCACGCAGTCTCGCCGGCAAGGATGCGAAGACTCATGCGACCTCTGCGATTGTCGATGCTGGTGGCGCACGCAGCGGGACTGCTGCTGGGCGGAGCGCTCCTGACCAGCGGATGTTCCCGCTCCTCGGGTCCCCCGGCGGAGTCCGGGACGGCCTCGGCGCCCGATCGTCCGCCGGCGCCGGCACCACCTGCCGCAACCGCCTCTCCTCAGACCCCGCATACCGCACCCCAGAACTCCGTCGAGAGTTCCCGCGCGGAGGCCGCCTTCCACCGCCTGACTGCCAGCGATGTCTCCGTGGAAGAATGGGAGAGGGCCTATCAGGAACTGGAGGGCCTGGGAGCGGAGGCGGCGGTGGTGCTTCAGCGCGGCTTGCGCTCATCCAACGACTTGATTCGAGAATGGTCGGCTTCGATTCTCGCCGCCAACTGGGAAGCGGCCGCTCAAGCCGTACCGGAACTGATCGCTTGCCTCGACAGCCCCAGCGCCGGGTTGCGGGCGAATGCAGCCGCGGCTCTGGCCCTTGTGCCGGGACAGGAATCGCGAGCCCTCCCCGTTCTGCTGGAACTGGCTCGCTCGCCGGACGTCACTCTGCGGCGGATGGCGGCCGTCAACCTGCAAAACCTGGGTGCCGCGGCGGCGCCGCATCTGGAGGCCCTGCAACCTCTGCTGGATGACGACGACCCCGAGGTGGTGCGGGCGGTGATGGAACTGCTGGGGCGGCTCGGCCGCTCCGCGGGCGCGACCCTGCCACGGTTGAGGCAGATCGCTGTTGAGTCCGAGGATGAACAGCTTCAGGCGGCCGCCCGGCAAGCGATTCAATTGATCTCCGCTGAAGACGGGGAAGAGCCAACTCCCCCGTGAGAGTGGTCGCTTCTGCGCTCTCGTCAGCAGCGATTAAAACTCAAGAGCCTGCGAATCGTGCAGACTCGCAGGCTCACCCGTGCCAGGGGATGTCAATAAAAAAGCCATCGAACGGACCGAAGTCCCCGGTCATCGGCACGGGACAACCGGAATGAGCTGCTGGTGATCTTATGCAAACGCCGCGCCAACGCAAGGCTCTCCATGGCCGTACGGGTACGATTTTTTTGATGATCGACGGCGAGGAGCGCGGAGCAGTCGGTTGGCAGGAGGTTTCAGGTCACGGATGAAAGAGGGGCTTCCACCGGTGAGTGGAGGAAGAACCGATGATGGAGGCGTAACGGCGCATGAAGTCGAGCCTTGGGGCTGCTCACGGATCCCGCGCCATGCGATGTTCCGGCAGGTTGGCAGCCGTACCGTCGAACGACGAGCGACGCATTTGCAATTGAACATGCGTTGTTCGTCTCGCGGGAGACGTGGTGTGACGTTTTGACACGCACCTTTTAAAACTAAAACGCCGCGTTCCGCTGCATCGAAGAGATGCACTCCACAAGGCCAACCATCCGAACGCTCGCCGGGCACTCAGGGCCAACCCAGCCTCTCCCCAAAAAACTGTCGCGTGCCCCGGGGGCCTGTCGCTCAAGATCACCGAGAAAAGCGGGATGCCATTCGGCAGCAGGCGTCAACCATCCCCACGTCACCCGAGGCTCTGGGACGACTCTGGCACGCCGTGTGCATCTTGATCCCTCGCTTCACGAGCAAGGACTGGCCCGCACTTGCTCGAAGGCGCACCGGAACGCGTTCTCAGATCGTCTCTGGGAACGCGTTCTTTGTTTCTGGCCGGCCGACTTTGCTTTATGCTTCTGGGATGCGGCCCGACTCTGGCGGCGACCCCTGCTGACGCCGCGGCGATCGGTCCTCCTGCCGCCGGCACTGGTCGCCTGCTCGTGGGCCTCTGGACGCCGCCCCTGCCAGGTTCCTTGCGATCCGTGTGATGTCGTTCGACGAACAGACCGACCGCACTGCATCTGCTCCTCCGGAAGCCGTGCTGATCCTCAGTCGCGGACCGGCCCGACTCGATGTGTTTGATCTGCGTCCGTACGAGCGGCTGACGATCGGACGTGCCCCGACGAACCAGATCGTCGTTCCCGACCCCAAGTGCAGCCGGCATCACTGCGAACTCTTCCTCAGCGGGGGGGAGTGGGTCCTGCGGGACCTGGACAGCAAAAACGGCGTCCTCGTCGACGGGCAGCGGGTCCGCAACGACTGGCCGCTCGAGTTCGGCCAGCAGATTGAAATCGGGGAATGCACGTTGCGGTTCACCCGCCCCACCGCGGAAGATGCGGCTCGCGAACCGCAGCCGGTGCAGGGGACCCCCTACGTCATCGTCGAGCGCAAGACCGGCACGCAGTTCGACCGTCCCACGGCGCTGCCCGGCCGCGTGGAATCAACGCGGCCGTTCATCGACCTGTTGCAACTGGCGCGGGCCATGAACGACGCCGAGGACGTGGCCGACCTGGTGGACTGCGCCCTGGACGGGTTGACCCATCGCACGCCGGCCGACAAGGGGGCGGTGCTGCTGAGTGGGGCGGAGGTTTCCGAGGCCACCCTCGAGACGCTGTTCGTGGCCGGCACCATCGGCATCGACTCCCAGCAGGCGGAGCCGTATTCGCGGACCTTGACGGAGATTGTCCTCACTGGCCGGGAGGCCGTGCTGGTGCACGACGTGCGCTCGGACGCCACGCTGTCTCAGCGCAAGAGTTTGCAGGACCTCGCGGTCACCAGCGCCATCTGTGCCCCCATCCGCCACGAGGGGAAGCTGCTGGGGGTGCTGCATCTGTATGCCTCCGACACCAAGCGCCCCCTCGACTCCCAGCACCTCGATTTCACTCTGGCGGTGGCCGATCAGTTGGGTGCCGTGCTACCGACGATCCGCCGGCACGAAGCCGTGGTACATCGTCTCGAACAGGCCACCTCCGAACTGCGGGAACTCCTGGAACTCGACACCGAACTCGTCGGCAACAGCGAGTCCTTGCAGCGGGTCAAACGGGCGGTGGCCCGCGTGGCGCGGACCGACGCCACCGTGCTGATCCGCGGCGAGAGCGGCGTCGGCAAGGAACTGGTGGCGCGGGCCGTGCATCTGAACAGCGACCGCCGCGACGGTCCCTTCGTGTGCGTCAACTGCGCCGCCCTGACCGAAAGCCTCCTGGAGAGTGAACTGTTCGGCCACGAGAAAGGGGCCTTCACCGGCGCCAGCCAGCAGAAGCCCGGCAAGTTTGAACAGGCCAACGGCGGGACGTTGTTCCTCGATGAAGTCGGGGAGATGAGCCCCGAAATCCAGGCCAAGTTCTTGCGCGTGCTGGAAGGGCAGCCCTTTGAACGAGTCGGCGGCGGCAAGGCCATCACCGTCGACGTGCGGGTCGTCACCGCCACCAACCGCGATCTCGAGGAGGCCGTGCGCGCCGGCACCTTCCGGCAGGACCTGTTCTACCGCTTGCAGGTGATCGAGATCTTCGTCCCGCCGCTGCGGGAACACCCCGAGGACATTCCGGCATTGGCGCAGTACTTCGTCGACAAGTTTGCCCGCAAGGCGGCCACCAAGGTGCGGGGCTTCAACCGGGCGGCGATCGACCTGCTGATGAGCCACTCCTGGCCCGGGAACGTCCGCGAACTGCGCAACGTCGTCGAGCGGGCGGTGATCCTCTCTGACCGGACCGTTCTGACCCCGGACGACCTCCAGTTGTCGCGGCTGCATATTCCCGAGCCGCGGCCGGCGGCTGCGGCGGCCTCCAGCCCCGGACCGGTCGATGCCGAGGCCCTCGCCGCTCCTCCCGGCCACGACACCGTCCCCGGCACGGAAGCCCTGTGGAAATCCTTCATCGAGCAGGAGCTGTCGCTCGACGACATCGACCGCATGTATCTCGAAGCGGTGCTGGAGCGGTTCAACTGGAACAAGTCTCAGGCGGCGCGGCTGCTGGGGATCGAACGGACGACGCTAGACCGTCGGCTGAAGAAGTACGGCCTCCGCCGCCCGCCTCGACGCTGACCTTGTCCCATCCCAACTCCTGTTGAAACTGCTTCGGGAGCGGAGCTTCGAGGCTGGGAAGCAGACCGGTGAACGTCGCTCTCCAGACCGGACCGGCGTCAATGCTGGAACAGGAATTCCTTGGTATTGAGGATCGCCCAGCCGATGTCCTCCAGTGCCCAGCGGCGATTCTCTCCCGCGGCGGCAAGGTGCTGCTGCGCCGCCGCCAGCTCCGCGGTCGTCGGCTCCCGGCAGACGGCCGCCAGGTACAGCTCGCGGATAATCTCCTCATCCGAGCGGCCGGCGTCCAGCAGCTTCTTGATGCGGCCGGAATCGTCCCGCAGCTTGTTGTGCACCGTGGGGCCGTTGATCATCTGCAGCGCCTGGGCGAGATTCGATTCGTTACTCCGTTCGCACTCGCAGGCCATCTGCCGCTGCGGCTGGCCGAAGACCTTGAGGAAGTAGTTGTCGGTCGGCGGTTCGAGGAGCTGCGTGGCCCGGAAGCCCGCGGGCGCCCCGTCGAACTTTTCCGGCACGCCGGTGACCGCGCAGATGGAATCGAGGAGCTGCTCGGCCGTCAGCATCCGCGTGGCGGCGTGAGAGAAGTACAGGTCGTCCTCGGCATTGAAGGGATTGGTCCGCGCGGACCGCTGATAGGTGTGGCTGTTCAGGATCGTCCGCAGCAGCCATTTGCGGGAATACCCGTGGGCCACGAACTGGCGGGCCAGCTCATCCAGCAACGGAACGTTGGTGGGCGGGTTGGAGTCGCGGAAGTCGTCCACCGGCTCCACGATGCCGCGCCCCAGCAGATGTCCCCAGAAGCGGTTGACCAGCGAACGGGCGAAGAAGGGGTTGTCGGGCCGGGTGAGCCAGTCGGCAAAGACCTGGCGGCGGTCGACTTCGGGCGGGACATCCACGTCCCCTGAGAGCAGCAGGTGGACTTTCATCGTCTGACCGGTGCGGGGCTGCGTCACTTCGCCGTCCGGCTTGACGAAGATGATTTCGTCGTCCGCGTCGGGAGAATTCTTGCGGCCCACGCGGGCAAAGGCCGCGGCGATGCCGTAGTAGTTGTCCTGCGTCCACCGCTCGAACGGATGGTTGTGGCATTTGGCGCACTGGATGCGGACCCCGAGGAAGAGCTGGGCCGTCGTCTCGGTGGCGTCGGAAGGTTCGCGGCTGGCCCGCCAGTAGCTGGCCGGCGGGTTCTCGTAGACGCTGCCGCCGGCCGTCAGCAGTTCGCGGGCGAATTCATCCATCGGTTGATCGCGGTAGACGCTCTCATACAGCCACTGCTGGAACTTGGCGACGCCGACCGGCTTGAGATTGCCGCTGTTGGACCGCAGCACGTCCGCCAGCTTGAGGGCCCAGAACGAGGCGTAGTCGGGGGAGTCCAGCAGGGCGTCAATCAATCGGGCCCGCTTGTCAGCCGCGGGGTCGTTGTGGAAGGCGAGCGTCTCTTCGACCGTGGGGAGGCGGCCGGCGACGTCGAGAGAGACGCGGCGGAGAAACTCGCTGTCGCTGCAGAGATCGGAGGGGAGAATCTGGAGCTGCCGCAGCTTGGCATTCACCAGCGTGTCGATGAAGTTGAACTCCGGCGAATCGTTCCACCGGAAACCGGGGACCTCTTCGAGGAAGGTGATCTCGGCGGTGTCCATCTTGTCGAGGTAGCGGGCGAGGATGGCGGCCTCCCCCCGCCCCTGTTTCTCCACCAATCCGGTGGGGCTGACCGTGGCGACCGCTTCGGCGGAGGAACTGAAGACCGTCAGCGGCGTGAGATCGCGGATGGTTCCGTCGGAGAAGTGGCCCAGGGCGACCAGTTGCTGGCGAGTGGCGGCCGGCTGGAAGATGCGCTGCTTGGGGAGGACTTCCAGCCGCACCAGCCGGGGGGCGTCGTCGCCGTCAATCGGCATGCCCGCGGCAATCCATTCCCGCAATACGAAGTGGGCCGGGTCGCCGGGCCGGAACCGCTTGCCGCCCCCGTGCGAGACCTCCATCAGGGGCTTTTTCAGCAGCAGGGACTGATCCGGTTCCAGCAGGTTGACGCGGCGGCCTCCGAACTCCCGCTTGAGGGTCAGAATATCCAGCGGCGGGTCGTACCCCCGCAGCGACAACCGGAACCCCCCCTTGCCGGAAGGGGAGCCGTGGCACGCCCCCATATTGCAGCCGGCCTGGGTCAGGGCGCCCAGGACTTCCGTATGGAAGGTGATCGGAGCCGGTTCCTCCACGGCGGCAACCCGCACGGCGATGGTTGCGGTAAGGTTTCCCAAGGAGGCGCTGACCGTCGTCTCCCCATTGGCAACGGGATGGACGACGCCCTCCGCCACCGTGGCGATGGATGGATCGGCGGAGGACCACTGTACCTGGGGGGTGACATCCCGCAGGTCGGTCTCGCTCCATCGCCCGGTGACAATGAGCTGCTGCCGCGCCCGCGGACCATGCAGCGTGACCTCGGCGGGTTGCAGTTCCAGTCCCTGGGGGGGAGGCGTCGCCTCGTCAGCGGCGAAGAGGGATGCGGTCCAGGCAACGGTCAGCAGGAGCAACCAGATTGGCAGCATGGATTCCCTCACGCATCGGGTCGGGACGCAGGACTCATCGAACCTTCAGCATACGTAAAGCCGGGGCGGTTGTCTCCCCCGCCGTTGGATTTTCTCCAGCCCAAAAGGGAGGGACGCGGGTGCCAGACGCCTGACGGCCGGCAAGCGGGGGATGCCCTTTTGTCCGCTTCCCGGCTCGTGCGGGGAAACCGGCAAAGGCCGCCGGTCACAGCCCGATGTTCACCGGTTTGCGCGTTTCCTCTGCAGCGCCGACTGGCAGGGATTCGACGGCCCGCTTCCCGGTTGAGCTGAAGCGATGCAGCGGGATGAGTCGATCATTCCGCAGGCAGGGGAGTGGTCCTTGCGATGTTCCCCGTCCCTGATCCCCAGCCCATGCACCACCACGGTCGGTTGCCTCCGTCGTGCCTCCGCCTGTTGACGCTGTGGCACGGGATGACCCTCGGACAGCTCGCCCGGTGGCTGGCGGTTCCGCCGTCGCTCGCCTGGAACCAGGCGCACCGCAGCCTCATGCTCCCCCTCACGGCCGTCGGGAATTCGCTGCTGGGCGGAGTGGAACGGCTGGTGTCCGGACGGCGGGCGACCAGCGCGGCTCCCCTGCGGCCGCCGCTGTTCATCATCGGCCACCTGGGGAGTGGGACCGCGCAGGTGCAGCGGCTGCTGGCCCACGATCCGCAGTTTCAGTCTCCCACGTGGTCTCAGTGCTTCTTCCCCAATCATTGCCTGCTGACGGAACGTTGGCTCCCCCGCTGGCTGCTGTCGCGGCTGATGCCGCTCGATCCCGCAGCAGAGGCGGCCACGCCGCTGGCGGCGCCGCAAGAGGAGTTTGCCCTGGCGATTCTGACCGGCCTGTCTCCGTGGCGGCTCCTGGCGCGTCCGGACGACCCGGAGCGTATCCGCCCGCTGCTCGACCTCTCCCTGCTCACTCCCCAGGAACGGACCCGCTGGAAGCAGACCTCTCAGACTTTCCTGAAAAAGATCGTTGGCCCCGGAGAACGCCGGTTGGTGCTGAACTCACCCTGGAGCGCCCTGCGGATTCCTCTGCTGCTGGAGTTATTCCCCGCGGCCCAATTCGTCTATGTCCTGCGTGCTCCCGGCGATGACTTCCGGGTCAGCATGACGCTGTGGCGGCGGTTGGTCCCTGAGCACTCCCTGGGAAGACCGCACCAGGCCGGATGGGAAAACTTCGTGCTCTCGACTCAAGAGCTGACGCACCAGACGTACCAGCGCGACCGGGCCATGATCCCCCCCGGACATCTGCATGAGTTGAAGTTCGAGGACCTCCAGCGCGACCCTCTGGGAGAACTGGAGCGGTTGTACTCAGGCCTGGGACTGGAGGGCTGGGACCGCCGCCGGGGACTGGAAGCGGTGCAGGCGACGGAACTGCGGCAGTCCCTCACCGCTCCGGTTGAGGAAGCGCCCCTCCTGAGCGAGGTGGGGTGGAGTCGTCTGCGGCGGCTGGCAGAGCAACAGGGCTATTCCCTTCCGGACGCGCCGCAGGTCCGCGCGGCGTAGGGGTCATCGGCGTCAGCCGCGCCCAGCGAAGGCGCGCTCCAGGACCCGCTGGTCAAACCCGCGCGGGACGGCGTCGTCCGCCGCGTACAAGTACAGCGCCGCCAGCACAATGGCATTGAGCGCCGATGAGACCAGCGACACGACGAGCAGCGCCACGAGGCCAAGACCCAGCAAGGCCCCTCCCAGGGCGAATTGTTCCTGAGCGAGCAGGACGCCTCCCCCGAACAAGAGCGCGATCGCCGGCAACATCGCCAGAAACACAATCACACCGATGCCGAAATTGGCACTGAGGGCTTCGCCCCACGTGCGACGCAAGACGGCCACGGATCGCTTGCACGCTTCGATCGGCCCCAGCCGCTCCACCACCAGCACCGGCACGACGAAATACGTGGCGATCGTCCAGGCGGTCCCCAGCAGTCCGGCGACGAACCGTCCAGCCCGCTCCGAGCGGGACTCGATCGCCCGCAGGATCACCCCCACCGTGGCGCTGACCAAGGCCCAGCCGGCAATCTGCGGCAGGCGGTTCCCCGCCGCCCGGAAGCCATCCGCCAGCGTCGGATCGCCCCCTCGGAAACGGATCACCGCACAGGCGACGAGGGCCGAGTTGAAGCAGACGATCACGAAGTAATTCACGAAATAGAACGCGAACAGGATCAGCCAGTTGAGCGGTTCGCGGAGCGGCTCAGGGTCCTCGGAGAGCGCCTCGGGATAGCCACCGAGCCAAAGAGGAACTGCAAAGCTCGCCAGCACGATCAGGCAGGCGATGCCGCTCAGGAGCGGGAACACCAGCAGTTCCTTATCGAGCCGCAACACGCGGGCGCTCTCCTTGGCGAGTTCCCATCCATTGGCGATGCGCTCAAACATCAGGGGGCCCTCTGGGGGGGACAGGAGGCGGGTCTGAGGTCGCGGAGGACTCCGTGCCTCTCTCGCCGGGCGCTATTCTCGCAGATGCTCCTCGGAAGGCAATGCGGATCATCCTGCTGAGAGGGTGCAGCCGTCGATCGGTGGCCGGGGCCGCTCCACGAGCTTTCCTTCTCTCTTGCCATCCCGGGAGGTCGTTGCTCACGGTGTGTCATCTGCGGCTGGGCGTGGTCGACGATCGCGGCCGGCGGCGGAGGCTGGCGGCAGATCGAAATTCCCCAGGTCGTCGGAGGCCGGGGGAGGCGAGCCGGGGGCGTCGGCCCCCGGACCGTCCCGTCAGGACCGACGTGCCCCCCGCGCGCGACGCAATCGCTCCCGCCGCACCCCTGATCCGTCCCTCGGCTCCGCCACCCGCCGATGCCGTCGGCGGGGCTGGGTGGGAATCCTCTCCCCTGGAGCAGGCGAGCGGAGGATGTGGAACTGCAACGCGCCCCTGACCGGACCACCCTTCCGTGGCTGCACCCCTGCTGAGACGCGGGGTCGCCTCGATGGGCAGATTGGACAAAAGCCGCGCGCATGTGCGGATCTGCGACATCGACAGGGGCGGAGATCATCCCATGTTCGGTCAGGGGAACGGCCTCTCGGGCAGGGGGCGCCCTTGCCTGATGCGCAAGAAAGCCGGGGAATGCGCCAGAGATTTACCGGTCCGAACCGAGGCGGTTGCGTAACCGTCCGGCGGCCTCGGGAGAGACTTTGACGTCGCCCTGCCGATGGTCAGCCGGAGGCACGCAGTTTGCTCTCGGAAGATGGCGGACTTCCTTCCTGGAGACTTCTCCTGCCAACGCGGCAGGAGACGAGGTTTACCCTTGGAATTGCCGCTCAAAACGTCATTGACCCCGCCGAAAAAACGGCCAAAGATTGTCCAGGATGCCGAAGAAAACTGAGTCGCCCGAGCGCGAAAGTCATGAGCACTTCCCGCCTGACCACAACTTCCATGAGCTGCGTGCTGGCGCTCGCGCTGGGTGTCGGTCCAGGCGTGGCCGAGCGGGGGACAAGTCTGCGCCCCTGCGGAGCGGTGGCGATACTGCCTGGAAGTGCTGGTTGCGAGACGACTGAGGGCTGCCGCACCGATTGCTGTCGGACGCACCTTCCCGAGCAACTCTCCCTCGTCTTCCGCGGCCAACAGCGCGGGACGACCCGGTGGTTACAGCGAGTGCGTCAAACCACATGGGATGCGGAGTTGTCTCCCCCGAGGCACCATGCTGGGGAATGGATCTCTGAGCGGTGTCCGGGTTCGACCTGGGGCACCCTTCCAGGACTGCGCGTGCGGCTGATCATCTAAACAACTCTCAGCCGCTCGGGCGTCGGGACCGAAGGTCGAGACGAGCGGTAGAGGAGATGTCTGCTCCTTCAGCCGCATGGGGGAACGAGGACCGCCTCTCACACGCGGTCTGGCGTCAACGGTCGCCGCCCAGTGAACCCCCATCCGGTGTCAAGACTTGGGTGTCAATGGGTGTCAAAGCGTGTAAGGCAATTCTCACCTTAGAAGAGGAGGATGAATCATGAAGCGCTCGTTGTGGATCGCGGCAGCGTTGCTGCCCTTCAGTCTGGCCGTTCCAGAGACGGCGGACGCCAACTGCTGGTGCCGGGGTTACGGCGGCTACTATTACTACTACAGGCCGCAGGCCCCGGCGACGACTCAGGCCCCGTCGGCCACCCCCTCGGGGCCGCCAACCGCCCCCCCCCAGGGGTACACCTACCGCTCGTACTCCGTGCAGCCGCGCGCCGTCGCACCGACGCCGTCGTACGGATCATCCCGCTCGGGAACGACGCGGTCGCAGGACACGATCATCAACCGCAAGTTGCGTCCCGGCACCTATTCGTTCCACTGAGCCGAACGAATCCGGCAGCCGCGTGATGTTGATCGCACCGGTCTCTCTCCGTGGAGGGACCGGTGTTTTTATGGTGCCTCAGGTTCCCGAGATTGAACAGACGTCCGGGAGGCGAGTGCTGGCTCCGGGACGGAACCTCTCTGTCGCTCTATTCCGAAGGCTGGTAGACAACCGCCACTTCCGGCAGGGGTGATTCCTGCAAATTGGAGAGGCTGGTTGTCCAGCGGGACTCCAGTTCCCGCAGACCGCCAGGCACCCCATACACGCTCGCCAACGCCGCCGAACTCCCTTCGTCACGGGACAGGCGAGCAAAGCGCAGGAGCTGTTCGTCGTCTCCCCATTGCCGCAGATGGAGCACCAGCGCAAAGCTGGCCGAGTAGTGCAACTCGGTGTTGGCGCGGCTGGCCATGCGGTGGGGGGCGAACAGGTCCTGGAGGGGGGGCAGCCGCTGTTCCCGCGCGGCCGAACGGAGCAGGTCCAAGCGCTGCTGCTGCAACCCCGACGACTCCGACGTCATCGCGATTCCTTCGTGGAGCCATTGAGGCAGGGGGCGGTCTGTGACAACGTCCGAAATGACCACGTGCGTCAGCTCATGTGGCAAGGCATTGACCTTCCAGCCCGCGAGATCGCCGCGCAGGTCGATCCGGCGAAAGATGATCTCGCCACCGTTCACGGTCACCGTGGTACAGGCGACGGAGGCGCCCTCCCGGGCGCCAATCGCCTGCAGGTAGGGTGCTTCGGCGGCATGAATCACCACAATGCAGGGAGGACGCCAGGGAGTCTCGTCCAACTCGGGGACCCAGCGCCGACGAAGCTGCGTGCGCAGCACCTCGCACTGCTGGTTGACCGTCAGGGCTTCCGACCGCGGCAACCGGGACCAGACCTGAAAGTTCGGACTTTCCGTGACGGTCCAGCCGTCCTGTTGGCGGCAGGTGCAGCGTGGAACGACCACGGAGGCGTTCGGCCGATCGTCGCTCCCGTTGACGGCGGGGGCACCGATCAACGTCAACCAGGCGAGGAGGACTCCCGCGAATCTGTTCGCCATCAACCCTCTCCGGCCGGACCCTTGGAGCGTGTGGGGGCCGCATCGAGGCCGCCCAGGATTAAGGCGGGCTTGTCAACCGCCGTGCCAAGAGACCTGCTGGACCACCAGAAGAGGGTGCAAGATCATGCTCTGATTGGCATTACAAATCTTACAACCACTCTCGGGCACACGTTGGGGGAAGTACCGTTTTGCCTGCCCCATAGGCACAGGTTGCTGATGTCGTTTGCAATCGATTTCCCCGCGAATATCCGTGTCGAAGCGAGATCGTGGCGCGGTTCACCACGGGGGAGGGGGGAACGATTCCGGTTTCGGGACTTCAGGTCCACCGTCAGGAATCCACCCCATCCGGGCTGTGCCAGTCCGCCCCCCTTTGCCGGTCCGGCAAGAGAGGAGCAACCGACCGGATGCACCGATGGCAACAGATCAGACGACGATTCCCAACGTGTTGGCCCGGTCTCGCGGCGGAGGACGATAGAGACCCAGACGCGCAGGGGAGGAGTGCGCGCCACATTCGTCTCGGTCCGATCGGGATGCCGCGATGAGACAGGGAAGTCTCGCCACGCTGGCCTGGACGTGCCTGCTGGTCGCCGCCTGGGCGTCCACGGCAATGGCGGCGGAGGGTCCCTTGGCGCGCTGGCGACAACGCTGGACTTCCTCTGCGCGAACGGACCCCACGGATGCGGAACCCGCCCCCACGGCCAGGGACGATCTGCTCAACTTTCGCCCGGTGGCGGCTCAGCCGGCAACGGCCTCACCCCAGGCGAGTCCCAACGACGGCTTCCGGCGCACCCCATCGCCGGCGGTCTCCGCGAGTGCAGCGCTGCCGCCGCGACCGGCCACCGACCCGATCGAACCGACCCTTGTCCGGATCTCTGAGGGACGACCAGAGACCGGCATCGTCCGCACGGGATTCGCCGATCCGGTCGAACTCCCTGCGGACATTGCGCCGGCGCCGCTGTCCGAGCCGGCGAACTCGGAATCGGCCCCGGAACCATTGCCCGATGGTCCGCTGACGCTCCAGCAGGCCGAGACGATTGCGCTGGCGCGCAACCCCAGCCTGCACCAGGCGGGGGCGGTGGTCCAGATGGGGGCGGGGAATCTTCGTCAGGTGGGGCGCTATCCCAACCCGATGCTGGCGTATCAGGGGCAGGAGATCGGCGATGACGGTACCCCCGGTCAGCAGGGGATCATGCTCCAGCAGACGATCGTCCTCGGCCGGAAATTGGAACTGAACGAGCGCGTGGCCGATTGGGACCTCCAGGTGCTCAACTGGCAGTCAGAGGCACAGCGGTATCGGGTCCGCAACGACGTCCGTCGCCAGTTCTACATCGCCCTCGGGGCGCAGCAGCGGGTGGAGATCGCTCAGGAACTGCATCGGATTGCGGAACAAGGGGTCCACACGACACGGACGCTCCAGGAAGCGTTGATTGCGGCCCGGCCCGACGTCCTGCAGGCGGAAATCCAACTTCAGGAAGTCAACGTCATCCTCCAGAACGCTTACTACCAGCGGGACGCCACGTGGAAACAACTCGCCAGTGTGATGGGGACCCCGCAGATGACTCCGGTGCCGCTGGCCAATCAACTGGAGGTCGGCGACGGACCGCGCGACCTGGAGCTGGCGCGGCAGCAACTGCTCACGCTCAGCCCGCAGCTCCATGCGGCGCGGGCGGAGGTGCAGCGTGCAGCCACCCGCATCCGCCGGGAACAGGTGCAGCCGATCCCCAATCTTCAAGTCCAGGTCGGGGCCATGTACATGTACGCCTCCCAAGACCCGGGTGCCAACGTGCAACTGGGACTTCCCCTGCCGGTGTTCAACCGCAACGATGGCAACATCTCGCGCGCCATGGCCGATTACCAGCGGGCCTGCTGGAACGTCCAACGGCTGGAACTGGCTCTGGAATCGCAACTCGCGGCGAGCTTTCAGGCCTATCAGGATGCCGCCAACCGCGTTCGGGTGTATCGGGACGAAATCGTCCCGCGCCAGACGGAGACGCTGCGGCTGATTGAATCCGCCTATCCTGAGCAGTTCGACTTTCTGCGGGTGCTCACCGCGCGGATGAGCTATTTCCAGGCGCGCCTGCTCTACCTACAGGCGCTGGTCGATCTGCGGACCGCCGAAGTCGCCCTGGACGGTCTGCTCCTGTTCGGCGGTCTGGACGATCCCACGCAGATGCCGATGGACGACAGCCTCCGCGACAGCGCGATCGGTGGAATGTAGCCCCGTAAGCCCGTCCGTCACCCGCAGCCCGTGGCGATTCCCGTTGACCGCCCCCCACGAGAGCCTTACGATCCTGCGCGGGAGGGCGGAGCGCCCTATCACGTGTAACCCATTATCTTGATGACGGTTACACGCAGGGCAACCGCACCTGTGGGACAGGTCGGCCCCGCCCCTGGTCGCGTGAGTGCAGCGCATGGAGGCGTTCGTCTATCGCCGTTGGTGGTTGCCGGGCATTCTGGCGCTGGCGGCCCTGTTGCGAATGGGAGCGGCCGTCGGTTTGCAGCTTTGGCTAGATCGCCAGCATCCGCCCCGCCTCTGTCTGATCGCCGGCGACGCCGAGGGGTACTGGGACCTGGCGGGGGACATTGCGGCGGGAGCGGAATACTCTGTGTACCAGCCGCCGCGGAGGGTGCTGCGGATGCCGGGCTTTCCCCTCTGCCTGGCGTTGCCGCGCGTGGTGTTTGGCGATCGACTGCTGCCGGTCCGCCTCTGGCTGGCGTGTCTGGGGACCTGTGCCTGCTGGGGGGTGTGGCGACTCGCCCGCGACCTGCTGGACGAAGCGACCGCCTGCTGGGCGGCCCTGTTCGCGGCCGTCTCCCCCGTGCTGGTGGCGTGGACACCCCTGCTGCTGAGTGAAACCACCTTTGCGCTGGCGATGCTGCTGAATCTGATCGCCGGTGGACGACTGGTGCGGACCCATCGACCTGAAAGGCTGGAGGGAGCCTCGATCCCCCTCTCCCCGCCAGAAGGAGCTACCGCCACTTCACTCCACCGTGCCGTGAAGCGGGGAGGCCCCCCCGGGGAGAACCAAGCGTCTCGGGAGACTCCCGGTACGTCCGGTTCCTTCGGCTGGTCGGTCCTCACCGGTCTGACAGCCGCACTGGCCTGCTACGTCCGTCCCAGTTGGCTGCTCGCAGCTCCTCTGTTCGGGGTGGGTCTCTTCCTCACCAGCCGGAGCCGCACCCGGGCGATTCGCGACGGTGCCGTCGTGCTCGGGACTCTGTTCCTGCTGCTGTTGCCGTGGGGACTGCGCAACCAACGGGTGACCGGCGAGTTCATCCTGACCACGCTCTGGATGGGGCCGAGCCTGTACGACGGCCTCAACCCGCAAGCGACCGGCGACAGCGACATGTCCTTTTACGACTGGGACAACCTCCTCGGACAGGGCTGGAGCGAAGCGGAGGTGAACCGTCATTACCGGGATGCCGCCTGGGCGTTCGTCCGCGCGCAGCCGCGACGGGCACTGGAACTGGCCCTCTTCAAACTGTGGAGGTACTGGAAGCCCTGGCCCAACGCGGAACAGTTCCGAAACCCCCTCGTGACGGCAGCCGTGACCGCCTCGTTCCTCCCGCTGCTGCTGTTGGCCGTCTGGGGGGGGTGGTCTGTGCGCCAGCGAGTCTGGACGTTGTTACTGACGGCCGGGCCGATCGTCTATTTCGCCGCCGTCCATGCGGTGTTCGTCAGCTCGCTGCGATATCGCCTCCCGGCGGAGTACCCGCTGCTGGTGTTGTCGGCCGTGGGATGGCAACGGGTGCTGCGGGGGCGGCCATCCCGTTTCGCCGAGCGACCGGGCGTTGGCGCCTCAACGTCGGAGGAGTCCTGACATGCGCCGGACGCTCCTCTGGACCGTAATCCTGCTCGCGGCTCTCGGTGGGGCGGCGCGGTGGTATTGGAATGACTTGTGGTCGCGCCGCAATGAGCTGCTGGCCGAGGGAATCCGCAAGCATCTGACCACGTCCTATCCGGAATGGCGGGTCGACTTCGACCGGGCGGAGTGGGAGGAGGGGGGACGGGTCCGTCTGAGTCAGGTGCGGATTGGCGAACTCACCGACCGGGAACCGCTCATCGCCATCCCGGAGGTCATCCTGCATCTTGACCCCGATCTGCTGGCGGAGGGATTGCAGGTCTTCGTGAAACACATCGAGTTACACCAACCCCAGGTGCTGCTGGTCCGCGACTCCTCGGGAACGTGGAATTGGGAAGACCTCCCCGACCTGCCAAGCGGCCATCGACCGGCGCCGGACATCCGTATCCACGACGGAGCGGTGATCACTCGCGTGGAGGCGGACGGCTTCCTGCCACAAACGGAATTCCACCTCCGGAATCTGGAGGCCGATTTCACGAACGAATCCTTCCGTCGCTACCGGTTGCAAGGTCGGTCCACCGCCGACACGGCCGGGGCGGTCCAGTTTGAGGGGACGCTCAATGTCGAGACCTGGGCCTGGTCGCTGGACGGCCATTGCGCCCAACTGCAATCACCGGAGGCCCTGCTCGAACTGGCGGCACGACTCTCGGAAGAGACGCGCGCGCAACTTCACACCCTGGCGCGACAGATGTCCGTCGATCCGGAGTCCTCGTCCGGCAGCGCGGGCGAGACCGTCGTGAAACCGGCCAGTCGGTCGCAACCCCTCGTGTGCAGTCCCAGCGGATGCGCCATCCCCGCCCTGGGAATCGCCGCCCGGATTGAACTGGCCTTCCACATCCGTCAGTCCTCGCCGCGGGAACCCTGTCAGTATCAGATTGGCCTGCGGTTCACGGAGGGGGTCATCGACAATCCTGCCCTGCCGGTCCCGTTGCGCAATCTCTCCGGCGAGGTCTACCTCGACGGTTCCCAGATCGTTCTCCACTCGCTCCGGGCGGCGTCCGGTAACAGCCGGCTGTTCCTCGAAGGACGCCTCTCCCGCGATCCGGCCGCCCCCGCCCGCCGCTTCACCCTGCAAGCCCGCAACCTCGAATTCGGCCGCGAGATTCAGCAACTCCTGTGGGGCAACCTCCTCACGCTGTACGAATCCCTCCGCCCTGCGGGGCGCTTCAATATCGATCTTGCCGCTGCCACGGACGGCCGTTCCGCCTGGCAGATCCATCTCAACCAATTTGAAGTCTTCGACTGCTCGCTGCTCCCGCAGGCGTTCCCGTATCCCGTGCATGCCGTGGCCGGCGACATCCGACAACAGGGGGACCGGTTCCTCCTCAATTTCACCGGCTTGGCGGGCGATCGTCCCTTCACCGCCCGAGGCGCCGTCCTCCACCCCGGTCCCGACACGGAGCTGGAACTCGACTTCCGCGTGGAGAACCTGCCGCTCGACGACACCCTCCGCCGCGCTCTCACGGCCGACGACCTCGACGAGATCGGAACCACATTCGACCTCCTCCGATTGACCGGACTGGTGGACCTCCAGGCGCGACTCGTCCGCATCAATCAACCGGAGGACCCCTGGAAAGTGGCCCTCGAGGCACGGTTTCATCACGCCACGATCAACTTTGTCCACTTTCCCTATCCGATCACCGATCTCTCGCTGACCGTGCGGCACGACCCCCTCTCCACTGATCCGGGACGACGCCACGTCTGGCAGGTGCTCGACATTCAGGGCCGGCACGGACCCGCCCGGATCAGCGGTTCCGGAGCGTTTGGCCAGCGCGGCCCCCAGAGCCTGCTCGATCTGCAGCTCTCGTCTCGGGAAACGCCCATCGACCGTGAGCTGGAACTCGCCTGCGTGTCTGCCTCGCCCCTGTTGCAGGAGGCGTTCGATTCCATCGGCCGCACAGGGACCGTGGATATCGAAAATGCCCGCATCCTGTGGACCCCCGCCGCCCCCCCCGTGATTGCGCTCCCCACACTGGTCATCAAGGATGCCTCCCTGCGGCTGAAATACTGGCCCTACCCGTGGGAACGGGTCACCGGCACGCTGGCCTGGGAACACCAGCGCCTCCTCATCTCCCAGCTCACTGCCTGGCATGGGGAAGACACCTATCTGCAAATCGACAACCACGGCGAGCCGACGGCCGCCGTCCTCGAATTCCCCTCCGAGGGGGACGTGGCCTGGCACCTGCACCTGGAAGAGATCCAGGTCCGCCGCGCGGTACCGGACGCGGCCTTTCGGGCCGCCCTCCAGACCACCGGATTGGCGGGGATCGTGGAACACCTCGATCCCCGCGGCCCCCTCGATCTGCAATTGGGACTCGACTTGAAGCAGGCCCGCCACCAGCCCGATCTGGTGACCGCCGCCTGGACCCTGGAGGCGCGGTTACTGGGGAATTCCCTCAAAACCGGGATCGAACTCCGCGACATGAATGGCTGGGTCCGCGTGGAACGCGGCCTGTGGAATGGACACTCCAACTTCATCGACGGCCACTTCCATCTGGATTCCGTCACTGTCCTGGGTTTGCCGGTGAAAAACGTCGAAGGTCCTTTTCTGGTCAATGGTTCTGACGTTTACGTTGGCACCCCCACCTGGCCGGAAGCCGGCCGCCCGCCCCCCGCGGACCCCGACCTCAACCCCCGCGCCGGGCAGCAGGCCCGCGGGGACATCTACGGCGGAAAACTCGGCCTGGACGTCCATGCCCGGTTGTCCGACCGCGATCCGGAACAGACCGTCTACCGGGCCAGTCTCACCTTGCGGGACGCCCTGTTGGAGGAGTTCGCTCGCGATCATGGTCTGGCCGCCGAACGGCTCCAAGGTCCCGTCAACGGCCGGGTCGACATCCTCGGACAAGGGTCGTCCGACCGGAACGTGCGCGGCAGCGGTTGGGTCCAGGTCAGCCCCGCCCAGCTCTACGAGCTCCCCGTCCTCAACCGCATGTTGGCATCCCTGGAACTCCGACAGCCGGACACCACCGCTTTTCGTTACGCCTACGGGCAATTCACCATACATGATGGACTGCTGGACTTCTCCGAGATTCAACTGCTGGGGGAGTCGCTGCTGTTGGTGGGGCGGGGGTCGGTCGCCTTCGGGGCCGGGATGAACGAGCAACTGGCCATTGAATTTCTGCGGTCCAAGTTTCGGAACCGCATTCCGGTGGTCGGTCAGGCGATCAGTGCCGTCACCTCGAACTCGATCGGAGTGCGCGTCGGCGGAACGCTGTCGGCCCCGGTGATTGACGTGCAGCCGAAACTGGGATTGATCGACGACACCCTCCGCAAGCTGATTGAGGGATTCGAGGCGGGGCAGATGCCGGGTCCTCCCCGGATGATTCCGCGCCTGGGGCCGCCCCCGGCGCGCCCCTCCGGCCGTACCCCATAGTCGCCAAGAGCGGAACGGTCCCGGCCGGAGGGTGGGGCGCGACGTGGAAAAAAAATGTGTCCGTGGCCGCTTGATTGAACGCCCCCGGCGACTATAATCGCTCGCTTGCCGGGTGTGCGGCGCGGGCCGACGCCTTGCGTCAGACGCTGCGTGAGAGCACCGCTGAGCGCACCCTTGTTGCTGGTTGAGGCCCAGGGCCGCATCCGATCTTTGGCAATCTGGTGAGTGGATTCCTGAGAGTCAGCGTTCGTGTGGACACGGCTGGCTGGGAAGGACCGGTGCATGACAGTCGAGCCGGTGGGCGTCAGCCCCCGGGGCGTGTGTTCTTTGTGCCGGTCTCGATCAATGCTCTTCACTTCTGTTCACAACCGCTCTGGAAAGCCCGGCGACAGCGTCGCCGGGTCCGCGCA
>JBBIJW010000040.1:0-25825 GCA_037445755.1 Planctomycetaceae bacterium
GCGTCAAGAGTTGCGAATCCGCTGTTTCCGCCGCTGGCAAGCGGCGGCCCCATTGAAACCACGGAGTCAGTGACTCTGGAGGAGGGTGTGTTTCCGCCGCTGGCAAGCGGCGGCCCCATTGAAACTCGTGGCCGTGGCCTCCGCCCTGGTGGGGAGTTTCCGCCGCTGGCAAGCGGCGGCCCCATTGAAACTCGGGGGGACGACGGCCACTTCTCCTCCCGGAGGTGTGGGACGACGCTCTGCGCCGTCCGCGACCAACCTGCGGTCGGTCCCCGGCCGATCGCTGCCAAGCCTTGCAGGCCGCCTGCCTGGCGGAAGCATCATCACGCGCTGTGCCGATCGAGCCGTACCTGGCTGGAGTAATTCCGCAGCCTGCTCGGGCGGCTATTCAGAATCGCCTTGTAGCGTTATGCGAATCCCACAAAGTGCAGTCTATGAGAGGTTCTATTTAGAACCACCGGACGATACCAGCCGCCTGGTCCAGAAACGCCTCGAGCTCCGGGTGTATCCGGGGTTCTGTCCGTTGGCTTTTAATATGTTGTATCTCACTCAGTGAGTGTCTGATGCTGGGGACGGCGGGGGATCGATTCCGCCGCGGCGGAACCGGTGATCAGCCGCGCGGAACGGTCATACGTGAAGTAGTTCCAGGCCCATTGCAACAGCACCAGCAGCCGGTTGCGGAAGCTGACCAGTTGCATCAGGTGGACGAACAGCCAGGTGATCCAGGCGAAAAAACCGCTGCAGTGGAAGCGGCCCAGGTCCGCCACCGCCCGGGAACGACCGATCGTCGCCAGACTGCCCAGATCGCGGTAGTGAAACACCGGGGGTGGTTTCCCTTGCAGCCGTGCGATGATCACACGCGCCACGTACCGCCCTGCCTGAATCGCCGCCGGTGCGACGCCCGGGAGGAGAGAGCCGTCCTGCTGTTCGTAGTGGGCCAGGTCGCCGATGACGAAGATTTCGGGATGACCGGGGAGCGAGAAGTCGGGCTGCACGAGAATGCGGCCCGCGCGGTCGAGTGCACCACCGACGGCCTGCGCCAACTCCGCGGCGAGCGGCGAGCCTTGCACTCCCGCGGCCCACAGGACCGTCCGCGCGGGAATCACTTCCGTGTGCTCGCCGGAGCGAACCGTGACGCCGTGGGGGGCGACATCGGTCACGAGTGTTCCGGTGCGAATCTCAACGCCCAGGCTCCGCAGGGAGTCGGCCGCCTTGGCGGAGAGATCGGGGGGATAGGCGGTGAGCACGCGCGGTCCCGCCTCCACCAAAACGATGCGGGCCTCCTGAGGGTCGATCACCCGAAAATCGTGCTTGAGACTGTGGGCGGCGATCTCCGCCAAAGCGCCGGCCAGTTCCAGTCCGGTCGGTCCGGCGCCGACGATGACGAAGTTCAGCCACTCCCGCCGCCGCACCGGGTCGCTTTCCCGCTCCGCTGCCTCGAAGGCGGTCAGGATGCGGGCCCGGATTTCGGTGGCGTCCTCAATCGTTTTCAGTCCCGGCGCCCAGGCCGCCCATGCCTCGTGTCCGAAGTAACTGTGGGTGGCCCCGGCGGCGACGATCAATGTGTCATATCCGACGCGTCCCTCCTCGAGCACGACCTCGCGGCGGTCGACGTCGAAGCCAGTCGCCGTGCCCAGCAGGACGCGGCAATTCCGCTGCCTCCGCAGCACCCACCGCAGCGGAGCGGCAATGTTCGCTGGCGACAGCCCCCCCGTCGCCACCTGGTACAGGAGCGGTTGAAACAGGTGGAAGTTGCGGCGGTCGATGAGCGTCACCTCGACGGGCGCGCGCTTGAGGGCTTGGGCGGCGTTGAGACCCCCAAACCCCCCGCCCACGATGACCACACGGTGGCGCGGCACGGCAACGGTTCGTGAAGCTGGATCAGGTTCAGGGGGCGCCATGGCGACAGCCGGGGTGAAGACAAACAGTCCGGTCCGAGACATCTCCTGCCAATTAGGAAAACCGGAACATGTTCGCAAGCGCCGGTGTTCGTTCCCCCCGTGGAGGCTGGTTCGACTTGCGAAAAACAGCCTCAGGATCGAAAGTCTCGCCATGCTCAACTCCGACGCCGCCACTGTTGCTCCGCTTTCCGGTGCCTCCGAGAGGGACAGCGCGCAGTTTCCAGCGCCGGTCCGACCGGGAGAGGAGGTGGCGGCCGCCCGACGCACGCGGCTAGCCGATTTGCAGCGGACGGCGTGGACGGGAATCGGGCTGCGGATCGCCGTCATCGTCGGCGAGTCGCTGGCCTTGTGGTGGTGGCGATACGCCGCCCTCCTGACCGACGTGCTGGCCAGCGCCCTGGATGTGTTGTCGAGCCTGGCGATCGTGGTGGCGATTCGCGCCGCCTCCCGGCCCCCCGATGCCGAGCATCCCTTCGGTCACGGCCGCTACGAACCGCTGGCCGGTCTGCAACTGGGGGTGCTCATCGCGGCCGCGGGGGGGTGGCTGCTGATCCGGTTTCTGTTCGGACTGGTGGAGTCGGAGGCGGCCGGGGTGGTCTCTCCCTGGGCCTGGAGCGTCCCGGCGGCGGCCGCGGTCCTGATGGTTGTGGCGGCCCGGCAGGTCTCTCGCATCGGCACGCGCGAGCGCAGCTCCGCACTGACCGCCGAGGCACAGCACTACTGGGTCGACGCCGCCACCAGCCTCATCGCCGCCGTCGGGCTGGCGGTCGCCGCCGGACTCCCGGAGATGGGCCATCATGTGGACCTGTCGAGCGCGGCCCTGCTGGCGGCGATCATGATCCTCCTCGGCCTCCAGGCCATTCGCGAAAACCTGCATCAACTGCTGGACCGCGTGCCGGAGGACGAGCGGTTTGATCGCGTGCGCGCCGCGGCTCTCCGCGTTCCGGGGGTTCGCGGCGTGGAGAAACTCCGCATCCAGCAGGCAGGCCCGGACGCCCACGTCGATATCGACATCGAGGTTGATCCGGAGCTGTCCGTTGCGGCCGGCCACGTGATCGCCCAGCACGTTCGTGCGGAGATTCAGGCCGAATGGCCGTTCGTGCTGGAGGTGGTCGTCCACGTCGAGCCGTATTACGCCGGAGACCACTGACCCCGGCGATTACTGACGCCGGCGACCACTGACGCCCCCCTCCCCCTGCCTCCCGCAGCGGACCACCAACGCCGGATGCAAACGGAGGTTCCTCGTCGGCCGACGGTTCACACTCCGTGCAACTGCGGGATGTACAGGTGGGCGATCGAGAAGTAGATGACGATCCCCGTCACGTCCACAAACGTCGCCACAAACGGGCTGGAGGCGTAGCCGGGATCGATCCCCAGGCGTCGGAACAGCAGCGGCAGCATCGAGCCCAGCAGCGTTCCCCACAGGCAGATGGCCGCCACGGATTGGGAGATCACCAGCGCCAGGTCCCAGGGGTTGGCATCCTCCAGGATCGATTGCGGCGTCATCACCGCCCGCACGTAGGCGATGACGCCCAGGGTCCCCCCCAGGGCCAATCCCATCAGCAATTCGTGCCGCAGCACCCGCCACCAGTCCCCCAGCGTGACCTGCCGCAGCGCCAGTGCCCGCGTGATGAGCGTAGCCGCCTGCGAGCCGGAGTTTCCGCCCGTGGAAATACACAGGGGGACGAACAGGCTCAGTGCCACAACAGCCTTGATCGCTTCCTCGTACGTGGCCAAAGCGGTAAACGTGAAGAGTTCCGCCACGAACAGCGCCGCCAGCCACATCGAACGTTTCCGCCACACCTCCACGAACGGGGCCTCCAGGTAACTCTCTTCCAAGGGAACGACGCTCGCCATCCGCTGCACGTCTTCCGTCTGTTCTTCCTCGAGCACGTCCAGCACGTCGTCGTGCGTGACGATCCCCACCAGATGGCGATCGGCATCCACCACCGGGATGGCCAGGAAGTCGTACTTGGCCATTTCCCGCGCCACTTCCTCCTGATCCTGATCGACGCGCACGGCCACCACGTCCGTGACCATGATCTCGGACACCTTCACAGTCGGCTTGGCGAGGATCAGGTCGTGCAGCGACACAAATCCCACCAACCGTCGCTCGGCGTCGGTGACGTAGATGTAGTAGATCGTCTCGGCCGTCGCCGCTTGTTGCCGCAACGACTGGATCGCCTCCGCCACGGTCATCTCCGGGGAGACGGTGGCGTAGTCGGTCGTCATCACCGACCCGGCGCTGTGCTCCGGATAAGCCAGCAGCCGGCGGATGTCTTCCCGGTCCGCTTTGGCGACCAGCGGGAGCAGGCTGTCCACCACCTCCGGTTCCAGTTGACGCAGCAGGTGCACGCGGTCGTCGTGCGGCATGGCCTCAATCAGCCGCGACATCCGCTCCTTCCCTTGCCCGCTCGCCAGCTCCACCTGCTTGTCCTGCGGGAAGAACGTAAAGATCATCGCCTCCTTGGCGATTGGCGCCTGGTCCAGGAGCTTCCAGGTCTCTTCCACGGTGAGCCCCTCGGAAAACTCGGCCACCGTGGCGGGGTGGAGGTCGAACAGGGCTTCCAGTCCTGCCCGGTCGTCTTCCCGGAGCATGGCCCGGATTTCGGGAAGTAACAAAGGGTTCCGCATCGTCGCACCTGTCATGCTGTCTGGCTGGAGACGCCGGGATTCGCTTCCTGATCCGTTGATCGGGGTTGCCCCCTGGCAGAGCTTCCCGGTGACGTTCACTTCCCCCTGACGCAGGTGGTCAACCCCGCCTCAGGTTCCGGACACCACCTGTCTCATCAGGTCCGGAAAATCGGTAAACACGCCGTCGACCTGAGCCTCTTCGCACAGTATATGACAGGCGTGCACGAAGTCGCGCGCGAATTTGGGCAGGTCGTCCTTGCGGAGCGTGTAAGGGTGCACTTCCAGACCCACCGCGTGCGCCTCGGCCACAAGGGACGTCACTCGCCGGACGCCCTTTGTGTCCGTCTCCACCACCTGCTCGATCTTCGGTCCGATCCCGTCCGCATACTGGGCGATCCGGGCCAGCGCTTCCGGACCCGGCCGCGCGGCCTCCCCCGTACCGACCTCGTCAGACGACTTCTCGTCCAAAAGTTGCACCAGCCGCAGTTCACACCCCAGCTCCTGGTGGATGCGCCGCAGCTCGTCTGCATCGAAGCACTGGAGAAAACAGTCGTCCTCGCGGGTGCGATAACCCGCCTCTGCCAGCACTGCCAGCACCCGCGGACTGATCTCCACCCCCTCGCGACGATGCCACGCCGGGGCCTTGATCTCCGGATAAACTCCCACCCGCCGGCCAGTGCTCCGGTTCAATCCCCGGATCATCCGCAATTCCTCCGCCAGAGTGTGCAGGCGAAACACCCCCGGTTCGACTGGATACCGCAGCGGATAGACTGCCCGACCTGTCTTCACGTTCACCCGCTCGCGGACCTCCAGCGTCCGGAGTTCATCCACGGTGAAGTCGATCGCGTAGTAGCGGCCGTCCGACCGGCGACGCTCTGGAAACCGCTCCGCCACGTTCGTCACGGCATCAAGCTGGACGTCGTGCAGGACAATCGGCGTCCCCTCGCGGGAGAGGACCACATCCTGTTCCAGGTAGTCCGCCCCCGCGGCATAGGCATACGCCTTGGCTTCCAGGGTGTGCTCCGGCAGATACCCCGAAGCCCCCCGGTGGGCGATGATCCGCGGAGGTTGAACGGCCATGTCGAACTCCGGAAGGAAAGACGTCCACAAGTCCAGATGCCGATGACAGGCGACGAACTGGAATCTGGTCCTCTGCCGGCCGCCGGGAGGTGAGGACGCACCGCCACGACGACTCCCGCTTTGGGAACTCGGGCGTCCCCCTCCCTGGTCTCACTTCCCCCACCGTCACCCGCAGTCAATCAGCGACCTGCGCCGTAGTCTACCATGCCGGGTGGCCAGAAGTGCATTCACCCTCCGTTGCGCCACCCTTGGTCGCCCGAACGGATGGGCGGTACGGGCTTCGGTGGCCCACCGCGGACTACCCTCCCAGAAGAGAGGATGGAACAGGGTTTCCCACGGTCGCAGCCCGCACCAGGCGGCGACTATTCCCATGCCAGCGGACGCTGCCAGCTTGCCTTGAGTCCCTCGATCGGCTCGTCGATCAACGTGCGGCCTTCCAGGCTCGTGACGACGACGCGGCCTGAAGCCGTGACCGTCCCAAGCCGCCAGGCGGAGGGAATCTCCCGCTCGAACGTGGCGACGTGAGCCGGCTCGACCTCGACCACGAATCGGCTGGGGGTTTCGGAGAAGAGGACCACGGCGTCATCGAGCTTGCCGAACGGAGCAAGCGACACCTCGATCCCCAGCCCACCGGCGAAGGCCATCTCGGCGAGGGCGACGGCGAGGCCCCCTTCGCTCAGGTCGTGGCAGCTCCGCACCAACCCCAACCGCAACACGCGATGAACATCGTGGAACGTCTTCACCGCAGAGGGGAGGTCCACCAGCGACGGCCCCTCATGCGTCTCGCCGGTGACGAGGTCATAATGGGTCCCGCCGAACCAGCCTCGCGTAACACCGACCTGATACAACACATTCCCCGCCTCCTTCAGGTCCATCGTCACGCATTGCGTGATCTCCTCGACCTGCCCGAGGGCGGTGATCAACAGCGAGGGGGGGATGGAGAGCGTGCGGGTCGGTCCCGGCGACGCCGTCGCCGGGCTTTGGTGGTCACTCGACTCATACGTGAACTCGTTGTTCAGCGAGTCCTTGCCGCTCACGAACGGCGTGCCGAAGGCGATCGCCGTGTCGCGGCAGCCGAGGGCGGCGCGGACGAGCGAGCCCAGCGTCTCGGGTCGCTCGGTATTCCCCCAGCAGAAGTTGTCCAGAATGGCGATCCGCTCGGGGTCGGCTCCCACGGCGACACAGTTGCGAACCGCCTCGTCGATGGCTGCCGCCGCCATCCAGTACGGATCGTACTCGCCGTAGCGGGGATTCATGCCGCAGGCGATGACCAGCCCGCGCGGCGAGTTCAGGTCCGGCTGCACCACCGCGGCGTCCGACGGCCCATCCTGCTTCACCCCCACCAGCGGTTTCACCACGCTCCCCGCCTGCACCTCGTGGTCGTACTGGCGGATGATCCACTCCTTGGAGCAGACGTTAAGCGAGGAGAGAATCCGATGCAGTACCTGACCTGCCGATGCTTTCGACAGGCCCTGCTCCGGTTTGGACTCAGGACTCTGGACCCTCTTTCCCCAGACCGCTTCGCGGACGACCGGCGGGCGGCCGTCGTGCAGGAACTCCATCGACAGGTTGCCGACCTCGGTCCCCTCGTACTTGAGGACCAGCCGCCGCGTCTCGGTGAAACGGCCGATGACGGTCGCTTCCACCCCCTCGGCGGCGCACAGGGCGTGGAACTCCTCCCAGTGCTCCGGCGGTACGGCCAGCACCATCCGTTCCTGGGCCTCGCTGATCCAGATTTCGGTGTAGGAGAGGCCGCTGTACTTGAGCGGCGGCTTCTCCAGCCAGACCTCCGCGCCGGTCTCGGCCCCCATCTCCCCGACGGCGCTCGAGAAGCCCCCCGCCCCACAGTCGGTAATGGCGTGATACAGCCCGCGGTCGCGCGCGGCGAGCACCACGTCCAGCAGCATCTTCTCGGTGATGGCATTGCCGATCTGCACCGCGCCGCCGGAGAGTTCCTCGCTCTCGTGCGTCAGTTCGGCGGAGGAGAACGTCGCCCCGTGAATGCCGTCCCGGCCGGTCCGTCCGCCGACGGCGACGATGCAGTCCCCCGGCTCAACGTGCTTCTCGCTTTTGCCGCGCGGGATGATCGCGACGTTGCCGCAGTAGACGAGCGGGTTGCCGAGATACCGCTCATCGAAGTACACGGCCCCGTTGACGGTGGGGATGCCCATGCGGTTGCCGTAATCCCGGACGCCGGCGACGACGCCGCGCATCACCGTCTTGGGGTGCAGGACGCCGGGAGGGAGCGATTCATAGGGGGTGGCGGGAGGGGCGAAACAGAAGATATCCGTGTTGCACACCGGCTTGGCGCCGAGGCCGGTGCCGAGAGGATCGCGAATGACCCCCCCCAGGCCGGTGTTGGCGCCGCCGTAGGGTTCCAGCGCCGACGGGTGATTGTGCGTCTCGACCTTGATGCAGACGTCGTACTCGGCGTTGAAGCGGACGACGCCGGCGTTGTCCCGGAAGACGCTCACGCACCAGTCGTCCGGTCCGAGCCGCCGACGGATTTCCTGCGTGGCGGCGAAGATCGTCTCTTGGAGCATGTTCTCGAAGCGGAGCTCGCCAAACTGCGGGTCGCGGTAGACGATGCGCCCCCCGAGGGTCTTGTGGGAGCAATGTTCGCTCCAGGTCTGGGCGATGGTCTCGAGTTCGACGTCGGTCGGCTCGCGGCCCAGCTCGCGGAAGTGCCGCTGGATCGTCTGCATCTCGACCAGACTGAGATAGAGCTGCCCCTCTTTGCTCAGCCGCTGAAGGGCGTCGTCGTCCATGTCGCGGATCGGAACGTGCCGCAGTTCAAAGTGGTAGACCGAACCCAGGGCCAGGGTGGTCAGCGGCAGCGGCCCGCGGACGACATGCTCGATGGCGTCGTTGGCGAGGACCTTCCTGGCAAGCCGGTCCAGGTCCGCGTCCGTCGCATCGGCGTTGACCCAGTACTTGCGGCCAGTGGCGACCCGCTCGACCGCCAGACCGAGGTCCTGGAGAGCCTTGGTGGCGGTGAGGCCGACGTTATCCGTCACGCCCGGCCTGAACAGGACGGTGAGGAGCGTGGCGGAGGGAGCGGTGAGGGTGGAGTCGGCTGCTGGCAGGGGATGGATGGTGGCGGTTTCGGTGACGCTGTCGGCGAGGAGCGGGAGAGCCAGTCGCCGGAGCGCCTCGGCATCGACGTCCCCCTCCACGAGGAACGAGCGCCCGGCCGCGACGGAGCTGACGGTGGCGACGCCCATCTCCCGTGCAGCGGCGAGCACGTGTCCGCCCTCGCGGTCAATCTCTCCGGCGGTCGGTCGGATTTCCACTTCCCACAACATGACGTCTCCGCTCCGCAGGGCATTCTGGAAGACTCCCGCCGGTGAGCCGGCAGCGTCCCGATGGTATCGGAGGGCGGAGAGAAAGCGGAGGGAACGCCGCGGGACATCCCCACACAACGGTATTCGACGATGGATCGCCGACCTCCCACCACGGTGCGGAGCCTCCCGTGGAAAGCGCGACGGCGGAGTGGGCCACCACGGCTCTCGGAGGCGCGCCCGGAGATGGATCGTCACCCCTTCGTCCGGCGGGAGCATACCGTGACCCGCTCCGCCAGAGCGGAGGGGGTCCGGAAATGCGGCGGGACGAGTCCCCCTCCCGGAGGGGAGGAGCGCCGCGGAACGATCCCCGCGGGCGTGTCGACCGTTCGGAGCACGTCGCCCCCCAGCGCCCGCAGCCGCTCCTCCAACCTCTCATATCCTCGATCGAGATGGTCAATGCGGCGGAGGATGGTCTCTCCGGACGCGGCCAGACCGGCCAAAACCAGGGCCGCACTGGCCCGCAGGTCCGACGCGATCACCTGCGCTCCCGGCAGCGGGGTCGGTCCGCGCACAACCGCGGATGCCCCCTCGCGGTGAATCTCCGCCCCCAGCCGCATCAGTTCGGAGACGTGCATGAAACGGTCGGGAAAGACCGTATCGGTGATGCGGCTGACGCCCGCGGCTTGCGTGAGCACTGCCGTCAGTTGGGCCTGGACGTCGGTCGGCAGACCGGGGTACGGTCGGGCGACGATGTCCAGGGGGCACATCTCCGCGGCAGCCGTCACGGTCACACGGTCCGCCTGGCAATGCACCACCGCTCCGATCCGTTCCAGGGCGTCGATGACGGCCGCGAGATGCTCCGGGCGAGCACGGCGAATCTGCACCGCTCCGCGGGTGATGACGGCGGCGCACATCAGCGTCGCGGCCTCGATCCGGTCCGGAAGGACCGAGTGTGCGGCGCTCCCCAGGGCGTCGACGCCGTCAATGACCAGCGTGGACGTTCCGGCTCCGGCGATGCTGGCCCCCAGCCGGTTGAGACAAGCGGCGAGGTCTTCCACTTCCGGTTCCCGGGCGGCGTGATGAATGACCGTGGTCCCCCGCGCCAGTGCAGCGGCGGTCATTACGTTGCAGGTGCCCGTGACCGTGCTGCCGCGCGGACCGGCCAGGTCGATCGTCGTGCCTCGCAGCCGTCGGGCCGTCCCCACCACGTAGCCCTGTTGCATTCGGAAATCGGCGCCCAGCGCGGCCAGTCCCTTCAAGTGGAGATCGATCGGCCGATGGCCGATGTGGCACCCGCCCGGAAGCGCCACGCAGGCCCGCCCCCGACGCGCCAGCAGAGGACCCAGGACGCAGATGCTGGCCCGCATCCGCCGCACCAGGTCGAACGGCGCCAGACACTCCTGAGGACGTCGCGTCTGGAGGCGGTACGTGCGCTCCGCGGTGCGTTCCACATCGACTCCGAGTTGCCGGAGCAGCGCGGCCTGGGTGCGGATATCGCCGAGGTCCGGGACGTTGTGCAGCGTGAGAGGGCCCTCGGCAGCGATGGCCGCTGCCATGATCGGCAGGGCGGCGTTCTTCGCCCCCTGCACCTCCACGATCCCCCGCAGGGGCTTTCCCCCGCGAATGATGAACATTTCCATCCCTGGACTCTCCCGGCGGCGGGTCCTTCCCGGCAGGGGAACTCTAGCAAGAGGCGGAATGCGCGGCCACGGGAGTTCGCGGGGGGGATGCCTCGGATGCCCTACCTCCCGTTCGCGGCAAGCGCAGCACCCGCCGCACCAGCGTGGGCGAGAGGAACGCGCCGTTGGCCACGATCATGATCAGACCGAACGTCCACATCCCCATGGCGAAACCGATCCCGAAGTGCATGGCCACCCCCCCCAGCAGCACCAGCGGACGCCACAGCGGAAACCAGACCAGCACGCAGTAGGAGATCTCCCAGCCGACCGTCAACCGCGTGAGCAGGTTCCACACCCAGTCATACGGGGCCAGCCACGTCAGGTCGAAGGTCTGATACTCATAGCTCGCGAACGCCTGCCACATGGCGAACCCCTGCCACCAGGAGAGCCCCTCCAGCTTGGCCAGTCCGGCGAACAGATAGATGACGCACATGTGGAGCTGAATCAACCGCACGCCGATGTTCGCCGCGACGCTCGGCGGCGCACACCAGCGATCCCCCCCGTCCTGCCGCCGCAGCCGCCAGCGGTCGAGCGACAAGGCGTCGCCGCTGGGACTGATGGCCAGATAGAACGCCAGCATGGCATTGATCTGGTCCAGGCCAAAGGTCGCGAAGAACAGCCGGTTGGCGTACGAAACCGTGATGAGACACGCCAGCACGGACGTCGCGCGGGTCCACAGGCCCAGGGTGAACAGCCCCAGCACGACAATGCTCAGCCAGTGGACGGCGGCGGTCCAACCGGACGGGACGTACCACCAGAATGACGGCCATGCCCCCGGGTACTCCCACAGCAGCACCTCCCCTTCCTGGATCGGATGCGACCCGAGGAATTGTTCCAGTTGCAGTCCCCAGACGAGGTGCGTGTACACCAGCATCAGTCCGGTGCAGATGCGGATCGGGCCGAGCACCACCGGATCCCGCGGAGTGAACCAGAACCGGTTCCAGCACCGCGGGACCTCGCGGGCGATCGTCCGCAGGTACTCCCCCACGGTCAGTTCACCGTAGTCGGGACGACGGCCGTTCATGGCGTCCCCCTTTCCTCCGCCGGGAGGGCCGTCTCCGCAGTCTCCTGCGGTTCCGCGGGGATCAGGGGCCCCTCCTCCAGCTCCTGCCGCGTCCACGAGCCCATCGGTTCGTAGCTGTAAAACTCCGGGGCGTTGAGCGGTTTGCCGGCCAGGACCTCTTCCGGGTCCGGCAGCCGATGCACCACCCGCCACATCGTCACCCGCTCGGCGTCGTACCAGTAGGCCAGATGCCGGGCGTACATCCGGTACCAAGTCCGCAGGTCGGCGACATCCATCGGCCGTTCCGAGAGCATGAAGTACCGGTGATACAGTAGCCGGGGACGAATGTCCCGATGCGGAAAGATCTTCTCCGTCACCGTTCCGTCGGCATGCTCCAGGCGATACTGCACGAGCGTGCTTGGTCCCGGCTCCGGGGCGAAGAAGCGGTGCCCCCCCACCATGAACAGCGCTTCCATGTACCGCTGGAAGTAACGGGCGGTGATGCGCGACAGCAGTTCGCGCGGCGGGGCGCCGATCGACGCCGGATAAATCACCATCGCCGCCACATGGAAGATCAGCCAGAACGTGACGGGAATCTTCAACCACTCCCAATAGGCCGGCCGAGGCGGAGCATCGTCCACACCGTCCGGTCCCTCCACCCGGTAAACGGGAGCGTCAGGGACCGGACTCTCGGACGGCGCAGGCATGGGTGCAAAGGAGCGAGCGGGACCTGCCGCAAAACGAACACGGAGGGACGGTACCGAGCGACCGTGCCCTCCGTGAAGGGGACCAGGATCAATGTGGAGCGCACTCGCGCGGGAGAACCCCCCCCCGGGCGAACAATGCCACCTCACTGCGTTCGTGGAGACTCTCCCCTTCCACGGTCGCAGCAAGTGGCACCTCGCGAGCCGTGCTGACTCCACTCAGTAGGAGCCGTAGGACCCGGCCGAGCCGTAGGAGCCGGCGGAACCATAGTAGCTCACCACGCCATAGGAACCGGCGGAGCCGTAGGAACCGACTGACCCCGCGGAACCGGCGGAGCCGCGCAGCCGCAGCGGCCGGACCCGCCCCACGCTGCCATGCGACCCGGCGCTGCCATGCGAACCGACGCTGCCGTAGGACGAATAGACCGCGACGCCGGCCGAGCCGTAGCTTCCCGCGGAGCCATAGCTTCCCGCGGAGCCATAGCTTCCGGCCGATCCGTGGCTCCCGCCGTGATGGCGGAAGACCAGACCGGCTTCACTCGTCGAGGAGACGAGCCACAAGCCCACCACGGTCACTGCGGCGCAACCGCCGAGCATCCACTTCCGAAGACGATTCATCGACCCATTCCCCCTGATGCGTAGGGCACTCTCGGAGAGACTCCGCCGGGCGAACACCGCCCACAGCGCAGGTTGCAGAGCCTCCGCTGACTGCGAGGCTACCCCCCTCCTCTGGAAAAGTCAACGACCTGGGAGGTTTGGGAAACATGGGAAGGGAATTCCGAGTCATTTTGCACAGGCGCCAGAGCCACGGGGGTATTTGTGGTGCATCGGTTGCAACGGGACTGCCGATTGTGAGGAGGGAACTGGCTCTCTGTGCGCGCCCCGGCGGGCTCCTCAATGCCCCTGGTCTTTGAACATCTCCGAGGTGGGAATGTCACTCCCCGTCGCGAATTCCCCTGAACACCGCGGTCTGCCGGCCTCTGCCGAAGGTCCCGGCGGCTGGTCGTTCCTGACGTCCCCCTGGCTGTGGGGAGGGCTGCTCACGGTGGGGGTGTATTACCTCATCCCCTGGACGGGAGAGTACCGCCCCCTGCTGGAGCGATACCTGTGCGGACATCCGCTCGAATACGTGCAGGCCGCCCTCTTTCTGGTGGGAATGGCCACGTTGATCGGCAGAGGGCTGCGCCTCGGATCGGAAAGTCAGACGGCGGCGCTCCCCTTGCCCGTCCCGCCCGGTACGAGCGATGCCGCCGCGGCGGCCGCGGCGATCCAGCACGGACTCACTCAGCTTCCCCGCCGCCTCCGGCGGACCTGGTTCGCCGATCGTCTGGCGGACCTGGCCGACTACCTCCGCTACCGACCCACGGCGGACGGCCTGGAGGGTCATGCCCGGCGACTCTCGGAAGCGGCGTTGGAGCGGCAGCATGACGGCTATGCCCAGGTGCAGACCATCATCTGGGCCATTCCGATTCTGGGGTTTCTCGGCACCGTGATGGGAATCACTCTGGCGATTGCCAACGTCACGCCGGAGCAACTCGACACGTCGCTCAATTCCGTGACGGGGGGCCTCGCGGTGGCGTTCGACACCACGGCCGTGGCTCTGACGCAGTCGATCGTCCTTGTCTTTGCCGGATTCTTTGTGCGACGGGCCGAAGGGAACCTGCTGCGGGCAATCGACGAGAAGGTGTTCAAGGGGCTGGTCGCGCCGTTGGTGGGGGCGGCGCTGCAGGCGAGTCCGCTGATGGAAGCGGAGAGCCGAGCGGCCCGGGAACTCCTTGCGCGCACCGAGGCGCTCATCGAACAGCAGACCGGGCTGTGGCGGGAGTCGGTGGAGGGCCTGCGGACCCGCTGGGCGGAAACGCTCAGTACCCAGCAGCAGGAATTGGCGACGGCGCTCTCAGCCGGCGTTCAGGCCAACCTCGGCCAACATGCGGATTTGCTCGCCGGGATCCGTCAGGAGTTCCTGGCGGCCTGCGAGCGGATCAGTCATGAGACGCTCCGGCAACTGACCGAGGCGCGGACCCTCCACGCCTCTCAGCAAGCCGAGCTGCGCGACGCCTGGGAACACGCCTCCCAGCGGTTCCGTGACGAACTTGCGGCGGAGCGTCACGGGCGCACTGCCGAACTGAGGCAGCTCCTGGAGGGCTTTGCCGAACAGCTCCAAGGCGTCACGCGGCAGCTCGCGGAGACGACCACACGCACGGAGGCGCAACTGGCGGCGGCCGCACGACAGACGGAGCTCCTCGCACAGATCGCCGGACGGGAGGAAGAACTGGTCCAGCTCCAGCGGAAACTCGCAGACAATCTGGAAACCGTTCAGACCGCGGAGATGCTCCAGGAGACTTTGCACAGTCTCAATGCGGCGATTCATCTGTTGACGGCCCGGGTCCGGCCCAAGGCGGCCTGAGCACGCCGGCGGATCGGCAAGGGGCGGAAGCGAAACGAGATGTGAGCACTCCATGACCAGCCGTCGCGAGGCCGCTCCCAGCGTTGCTCTGTTCCCGTTCCTTGCCGTGCTGGTCTGCGCGATGGGGGCACTGATCCTGTTGCTGCTCGTGATGACCCGCCGGATCCGGGCGCAGGCGGAACTGCGGGCGCGTCAGGAAGCGGCCGTTGAGGCGCAACCCGCCCCCCTCCCCACGCCAGCCGAGTTGAAACCGGTTCCACCTCCCGCGGCCCGCCCTGCGGCTGGTGTGCAGCCGCCCCGGCCGGCCGCGGTGTCGGCGTGGGCCGCACCCCCGCCAGTGGCCGCCATCGTCCCCAAGCCGCCGCCGATCGTCATCGATCCGACGTACGAATCCCGCCGGGCCGCGCAACTGCGCCAGTACGAAGCCGAGCAGCGGGAGCTGGTACGCCGCTGGGAAGAGGTTCTGGCACGGCTGTCGTCCGAACACGAGGCGGCGGCCGAACAGGTCCGCCAGAAGCAAACCGAGTTGACCGCTCGGCAGCGCGAGTGGGAACAAGCCCGTCAGAACCTCGTCCGCGAACAGCAGCAGGCCGCTGCTCACGGCGCCGACCCCTCCTCCCTGGCCGCGGCGCGCACGCGGTTGGACGAACGCCGCCGTGCTGTCCAGCAGGAGCTGGAGGGCGTTGCCAGGCAACTCGCCGCGTTGCAGGCGGAGCGTCAGCAGACCAAAGCAGATCGCTACACCATCGTCCCGTTTGACACCTTGTCGGGGACCACGCGGAGACCGATCGTCATCGACTGCCGACAGGATCGGCTGGTGCTGGTTTCCGAGGGAATCGCGCTCACCGCCGCGGACCTGGACGGCTTCATCCCGCACTTCAATCCGCTGGCGGCCGGGGTCCGGGCCCTTTCCGACGGCTTTGAACGCAGCGACGGTCCGGGGCAGGTCCCCTACGTCCTGCTCATCGTCCGGCCGGAAGGGACCATCGCCTTTTACGTGGCGCGGCTGTACCTGCAAGCGCTCAACATCCCCTTCGGATACGAGCTGGTGGGGAGCGATCAGGAATTCACCTGGCCGCAGACCGATCCGCGACTGGTGCAGACGTGTCGGCAGGCGATTGACGAAGTGCTCCGCGAACGGTCGCGGGTGGTGCAGCTCGCGCGTCTGGCCGGCCACTCGGAGGAGCCGGTGCAGTTGTGCAGCCCCCGGGGGGACTTCCGCCTGGAAGAAGTCGAACGGCTGCGGCAGCCGGGGCGCACAGTCCAGTTCGCCGGGCAGAGGATCGACCGGGATCGTTACACTGCCACCGGGCCAGAAAGCTCCACCGGAGAGGGGGCCGACCGACGGGGCTTCGGTCTGCTGCGGCGTGGCAGCGGAGCGACGGACACAGGAGGGGGCGGCACCGGGGGCGGCCTTTCCGCCTCACCATCGGCACAGGATTCGGTCCGTGGCCGGCCCCCCACAGACCCCACTCCACCATCGCATACAACGGAAGCGACGGGACGCGGCGGGTGGACGCCCGGCGTCGGCCTGGGTGCGGGACGAAAGAACGACGAGCCGATCGATTGGCGGCCGCGCCTCGGTTCCGGCATCGGGATCGTCAGAAACGTCACGGTCGAAGTGACGGGAGAAACACTGACCGTCAACGGCGGTGCACCGCTCCACATCACTCCCTCCGCCGATGTGCAAACCCTCAGCCGGCTGCTCGCCGGCGAACTGGACCGACTGCACGAGGAATGGGGCGCGGCGCCGCAGGGCTTCTACTGGAATCCTCACTTGGAGTTCTCAGCAACGCCTGAGGGCACGGGGGTGGCGCACAAACTCGCGTCCGCGGCCAAGGCGTGGGGACTGGAGACTCAGATCGCAGTTCAACCCCAATCCGGGCAGACGTCTGCGGCGCCGACGCCGCGGGGGACGATACCGAACGGACGCCGCTGACCCCCGCCGCGCGTCCCATCACTTCCACTCCTGTCCTCTGCTCGGCCCACGAGGTCCGTCCTCTCCGAATCCGAATTCACCCTCCCGACCAACCATGTCCCGTCAGCGCGGCTCAGATGCGGAATTTGGTTCCGATTCGTTTCTCGACATTGTCGCGAACGTGGTCGGGATTCTGATCATTTTGATCGTGGTGGCCGGTCTGCGAGTGAGTCGGGCGCCGGTCGTGTTATCGACGGGAGTTGCCCCCGCGCCGGCGGAGGAGCCGGCCGAGTCGTCCCCCTCGTCCACTCCCGCCGCCGCGGCCCCTGAGGAGATTGCGTCGCCGGCAGAACCAGAGGTGGTCCACTGGCCAGCCGAACCTGTGGCATCTCCCCCTCCCCCGCCGCGTCCGGCCGCGCCTCCGGAACCGGAGACAATCATCGTGGAGCGTCCTCTGCCGCCGCTCCCGCCGCTCGAACCCCCGCGGGAACTCGTCGAACAGGCCCACCGGCTGCGCCAGACGATCCTCCAGCTTGGCGCCGAGCAGCAGTCCCTGGATCGCAAGCTCCAGGCCGCGATCGAACAGACCGCCGGCGTTCAATCGCAACTTGCGGCGATGCAGTCCGCCGCGCGAACGGCCGAAGCCCGCGCGGCCGCAGAACAGGCCGAGCTGACAGCGGGCGAACGGGAACTGGAAGAGACGATTGCCCGGCTGACAAAGTTGAAGCGGCAACTCGAGGAGGAATCGCAGCGCAAACCGGAGCCCCAAGTCCTCCAGCACCGGATCACTCCCATCGGAAAGGTGGTGCACGGTCAGGAACTGCACTTTCTGCTGTCGCGGGGGCGCGTCAGCCCGGTGCCGGTGGAGGAACTGGCCCGCCGTCTGGCCGCTCAGATTGAACGGCAGAAAGAGATGCTCGCCAAGCTCCAGACCTACGAAGGCGAGGTAGAGGCCGTGGACGGATTCCGGATGAAGTACGTCGTGCAGCGCAGCCGGTTGTCCCTGGCGGAGGAACTGCGGTACGGCCAGCACGTCATCCGCATGGGAGTGACGCAATGGACGCTGATACCGGAACCGGACCTGCCGTCCGAATCGGCCGCGGAGGCGCTCCAGCGCGGCTCACGCTTCTACCAGACGCTCCTCTCGGCCGGCCCCAATGCCACTCTGACGTTGTGGGTCTATCCCGACTCGTTCGAGACCTGTCAGACGCTCAAGGAATTCGCCCACCGCCACGGGTACGAAGTGGCGGCGCGGCCGCTCCCCTTCGGCGTGATGATCACCGGTTCGCCGGAAGGTTCCCGGTCAATCGCCCAGTAGTCCCCCGGTCTGCGGCAGACTCACGAGTGACAGCCGCACGTCCCGCAGCCGCCTCCCGCCGCCGGCTGAGCGACCAGCCCGTCTTTCGCCACCGGCTGCACCTCAATCACCCCCAGGCCGGCGGCCGCCGCCTGGATGGCCAGTTTGGTGCATTCGGGACCGCGCTCGTTGAGCACGTACAGAATCAGCTTGGAGCGATCGAGGGTCCACTCCAGATCGACGAGCTGGACGTCCACGTTCCACCGCCGGATGCGCTCCACCCAGGCGGAGAACTGCTGTTGTGCCTCGGCGTGGAGTTCCGCATGCCGCTGTTGATCAGCGGGCGTCGCGCGGCGGATCACGGTGAAGGGGGCCGCCTCGTGAGGCTGCTCCTCCGCCGACGCCGCCGGGTCCGCCGAGGGGCGCTCGGGAAGGACCTGGAGGAGGGTGCCCAACTGCCGCCCGCGGTGAGTCTCGACGACCACCGCCCCGCCGCGCGGCGGGGGTGTCTCCTCGAGCCAGCGGCAGCGGGCGACTTCTGGAATGACGCCGTAACGGACCAGACAACGCGTCATCGTCCCGGTTCTCTCCCCACGTCGCAGGCGAAACGACGCTCAATCCTCCGCCTTGCGCAGTTCGATGTCCCACTTGAGGCCGGGCTGATCTCCCTGCCTGGCCTGATAATACGTTCCCCACCAGACGTCCTGGGCGTCCTTCTTGGGCCGGACGATGACGTAACCCGGGAGCGGTGAATCAGGCTGGAAGTCCATGCGGACCCGCCCGCCGCTGAGGGTCTTGCATTCGCCGATGCGCTTCTGCTGCGGCGGCTCGGGGAGCTTCACCGTCGCGGCGTCCCCTGCCACCAGTCGTTGCAAGGGACGCCCCTCACGGGGACGTTCCGGAAGCCGAACTTCCGCCTCCAGCGCGAACACCAGTTTCTCGTCGACGCGGAAACGCCCGGTCAACTCCTCCTCGGCGCCTTTGCGAGTCGCCCGATACTGCCACACGGCCCCCTCGATCTGGTCGTTGGGACGCCTGGGCAGAGCCTCCTGCGACTCACCGACTCCTCCCTTCCCTAGCGGACCGGGGAGCTGCGCTGCGGCCGTCGTACACCAGAGTGTCGCCGCCAGAATCGACCCCATACCCAACAATCTGCACACCATGACTGTCTCCTCGAGTTCAGGGATGCCGCGAAATCCACACCGCAGATGCCGCGGCGATTCTCTCATGAGACCCGGCTCGCCGCCCGGGAGTTTCCACTCCCCGGCGGCTGTATTTGCCCCCCTGCCAGTGCTGTGCTTGCTCAGCCCAGGAGTTCTTTCACCGCCGTGCCGTTGTCCACGATCCGCAGCGGACGTCCTTCGGGAGTGATGAGCTCCTCGTCGGCGTCGATCCCCATCACGGCGCACATGGTCGCAAACAGGTCGTCGACCTCCACCGGACGGTCCTTGATCTCGACGCCGTCGGGATTCGTCTCCCCCACGCACACGCCCCCCTTGATCCCGCCGCCGGCGATGAGCAGGTTGAAGTTCCGCGCCCAGTGATCGCGCCCCACCTGAGGGGTGCGCTGATTGATCTTGGGAGTGCGCCCGAATTCCCCCAGGCAGAGCACCAGCGTCCTGGACAACAGGCCGCGCTGCTTCAAATCCGTGATGAGCTGCGACAGCCCCTGATCGACCTCTGCCGCGGCCGCAGGAATCCGCTGCCAGAGGTCGTTGTGCATGTCCCAGCCGCCGCGCTGGACCTCGACGAAGGGGACGCCCGCCTCGACGAGCCGGCGGGCCACCAGGCACCCCTGCCCGAAGGCACTCGTCCCGTAGGCCGACCTGGTCGCCTCCGATTCTCCGTTCAGTGTGAAGGCTTTCAGCCGTTCCGCCGTCATCAGCCGCGCAGCCCGCTCGTAAAGCTGCTGATGTTCGGTCGCGATCTCCGCAGCCCCCGCGCGGCTGAAGTCGGCGTCTTGCTCTCGCAGCAGGGCCAGGCGGCGGTCGATCCGCGGTTGGGGGACGGTGCTGGTGACGTTATTGGGAAGCTGGCCGGCGCGGTCGACGGTGAAGGGAGCCACGCGGACCCCCAGAAACCCGCTGCTGAGCGTCCGGCCGATGCTGACAAAGTTGGGGATGTCGGAATCCGGATCGCCGAGCTTGTACGCCACAAGCGACCCGAAATGGGGGAAGTTCTTGGCGCCGGTGAGCCGGCGGCCGGTCTTGAGGTGATACACCCCCCGTTCGTGGGCCGCCTCCTTGCCGTGCATGGTGCGGATGACGGAGACATCCTTCATCAGGGCGGCGAGCTTGGGCCAGTACTCGGCGAACTGGACGCCGGGGATGGCGGTGGAAATGGCCTTGGTCGGGCCGCTGTTCTCGTGGCCGGGCTTGGGATCCCACGTTTCGAGCTGGCTGGGTGCGCCGTTGAGGAAGACCATGATGCAGGCCCGGCCTTCCCGTTTGAGTTTTTCCGCGCTCAAACCGAACCGCATCAGAAACGACGATGCGGAGAGACCGGCAAACGCTCCCACCCCCAGCCGCAACAAATCCCGCCGCGTGACGGCACCTTCGCGGTTCAGCGTGACCGAGAGCAGATTGTGAGAGTTCATGAATGGTGTCCTGAGCGCTCGAAAGACCGGGGGAGCTGCCCGAAGAGGCCGCTGACGACGTGGATGACGCCACACCCGGATGCCGGGCGTGCCTGGGGTTACCGTTTCGTGAGGAATTCCGCAGAGTTCACCAGCACCCACAGCAGGTCCTCAATCGCCTCGCTGCGGTTGCCTGTTCGCTGGAAGTGTTGCTGGTAGCGGTTGACCTCAGCCGCCGTGGGCGTCCGGGCGAGCACTCCCCAAAACGCCTCGCGGATCAGCTCCTCGTTCGATTTGATCCTGGCCAGTTCCTTGGCCAGCGCCGTCTGACCCAGTTTGTTCTGAATCTGAGGATTGTTCATCAGCAGCAGGGCCTGCTGCATCGTCCCTTCCAGGTCACGCTGCGGGATGGAGGGGTTCTGATCGAAGGCCTGCTCGACCGCGCGTTGCAAGCGTCCCTTTTCCCCCAGCAGTTCCTCCAGGTTGTCGGCCACTTCGTACGGCCGCAGGCGGGTGGGGCGCACGGCCGTGAACAGATCGGCGTCCTTCTCGATCGTCCGGATTTCCCGCTGGTAGGTGCGGGTGTTCATGATCGTCCTGAACAGCCAGCGGATGTCGAAACCCTGCTGGCGGAAGGCCGACGCCAACCGGTTGACCACCAGGACGTGCGTCACCTCCTTGTCGGGACCGAGGCTGTCAACCGCGTAGAAGCCGTCCCCCACCAGCTCATTCCACATCCGGTTCACGAACGCGCGGGCGAACCAGTAGTTGTCGGGGTTGTACATCAGGTACCCCGCCATGGCGACCCGGCGATGATCCCCCTTGAGGTACTCCGGAGGCTTCTCCCCCAGCAGGAACCGGGCCTGCACCACCGTCCGCTGCGTCGGATCGTACTGATCCGTCATGTAGTAGGCGCCGTTCGAGAAAAAGGCCGCCATCTCATGGAACTGAATCCGCTTCCACTGGTCGAAGGGATGATCGTGGCACTCGGCGCAGCCGATGCTGATCCCCATGAACAGCCGCGCCGTCTGCGAGGCGATCTCCTCCGGCTTGCGTTCGCAGGCGAGGATGAAGTTGTTGGGACCGTGGTCCTGCTCCCAACCATTGTCCTGCGGCTGCCGGTCGCGAATCCGCTGCGGGGCCGCGGAGAGCATCTGGGCGACGATCAAGTCCCAGGTCGTCCCCTGCTGGAACTCCGCGGTCAGCCAGTCTTCAAACGCCTGCGGATTGACGCTGTTGCGCGGGGCGGCCGATTCGTAGAACACCACGCTCCGCCAGTACCGGCCCCACTTGCGCGCGTACGCCTCGGTCGTCAGCAGCCGGTCAATCAACTTCGACCGCTTCTTGGGGTCCTGGTCCGCCAGGAACTCCTTGATCTCCGACCGACTGGGGAGGCGACCGGTGAGGTCCAGCGACGCCCGCCGCAGGAACGTCTCATCATCGACGATTTTGGCGAACGGCGTGCTCGTCCCCTTGGCCACCGACTGTTCCAACTGCTTGTCGAGGTCCTCCGAGGAGAAGGCCGTCGTCCGCTTCATCACCGGGAAACTCTCCCGGATCATCTGGATGTACCGCAGCTTCGATTCCGGCGTCTTGAGGTCGGGAAGCGGGGGGGTGGGCTTGCGGGGTGCCGGCGCGGCCGGCAACTGCCACAGAATGACCCCTCCCAGCAACCAGGCAACGGCGGCCCCCCACGCCAGGACGCGGCGGCTGACAACGAACCTCGACCTCATGCTCGCCATGATCCGTTCCCGGAGTGCAAGGACGGACCTAGGGATGTGTGTGCAGACGACCGGCGCACACCCACTCTCTCACTGGAGGAAGAACGCCCCCGGCCTCGATCCATTCAACATCCATTATGAATGACTCAGGGGCGAACGGCAACGCAACCGTCGACGCACCCACGCCACGACACGACTTCGCTGCTGGACCAGTGTGGTTGTAGAGGGGCTGGCGGCCAACATCCCGGAGTCTGAGGGACTCGTGCCCCGGCGAGTGAACCTCCGACCCGCCGTCCGGGACGTTTCCCGCAGCGGCACTGTTCCCCCCGAACACCGTTCCCCCGGATCAATGGCGAAGCCGTGCTGATCGTCTCTCGCGGCGCTGCATCGAAGGGCCGCACATGGTATGACACCCCTTGGGAGAGCCGTCACCGCCCCCCTCGCGGTTGTACCCTCCCCTGCGATGGGGGATGTCTCCGGGAATCCCCCCATCACGGGGCATCGGGAGCAGCGGCTACTCTCTTCGGCCGAGTGGCGGAATAGGCAGACGCACGGGACTTAAAATCCTGTGGAGGGTTACCTCCGTGCGGGTTCGAGTCCCGCCTCGGCCAATCGACCGCGTCAGGGATTCCTCTCTCCCGTCCGTTCCCCGATCCTTCACCACCCCGGGCCTGGCCCGAGTGACGCCTGCCTCGGCTCCAAGATCAGGGAAGCACAGAAGCACATCAGGACCAGCGAAGCACCTGCCGGACCCCACGGAAGCTGCCAAGCCACGGCCGAGGCTACCCCTGCGGCCCTGCATTGACTGTGAGAACAGGTGAGCCAGGGACAGGCGTCGACACCGCCGAGCGTGGGATGCTCTTGGATCGCCAGAGGTGCCTTACTCGGGGGGCTGACATCCCCGGCTCGCCGAAGGGGTTCGCTCAGGCGAGCCCGGGCCGCAAGGCCCCGGTGGCGTTGGAGCGCGAGTTACGCGCTCCCGCTGGTGCCGTCGCGACGGAAGAGGAACTCGTTACACCCCATCTTTCCCCCGCAGGTCTTCAGTCGCTCCAAGGTGAAGCGGCGCGACCGCAGGAAGTCGATGACCTCTTCCGGCCGGGCGACCTCGAACGGCCAGCCGCCGACCCAGTCGACAAGATCGTACCAGCGGCTCATCCCGCGCGGATCAGGAGTGCGCAGCCGCCGGGCCGCGGCGCGGAACACTGCCAGTGGATTGTGTCCGGTACACAAATGGACGGCCATGCTCAGACCCAGCGACCATGCGTGGTGCAGGACCAGGGCGGCGCCGACCTGCACCACGAGCAGCGGTCTGATCCAGCGCGGCAGCCGCTGGTAGAGCTGTTTGACGCATCTCCAGTCATCGGTGGTGCGTCCCTGGTCGTTGTAGATGGCCAGGACGAATACTCCGCCCGGAGCGACGCACTGCGACACGAGGTCGATCCCCCGCCACATCGCGCCGGTGTGATGCAGCACGCCCCAGGAGTAGACGATGTCGGCCCGAGGCAATTGGGCGAGGTAGGCGGCATCGAGCGCGGAGCCTCGCTCGATCGTCCAGCCGGGCCCATCCCCCCCGAACCGCCGCTGCATCTCCTGTGTGCAGGCGACCGACTGCGGGTCATCGTCGAAGGAGTGCACGGTCGCTCCGAGCCGGTGCGCGGCGAGGCTGAAGAGCCCGCTGCCGGAACCCACGTCCAAGAACCGCCGACCGTCCAGGCGTTCCACGGAGAGAAACTGCTGCAGCGAGGTCTCCGCGGCGGCGATCCGAGCTTCGTCAACGGTCTTGAGGAACCGCGACCAGTTGGCGCCAAACTCGAATCGGTCCCCGGACATCTCCGCTGCGTCGGTGCGTGAGGGGGTGTGTGGCGGTGCGATGGGCGAGGGGAGAGGACTTGCAGGCGGCTCGTGGAGCCGCCCCTCAGAACTCGGCAACTCTTGAAGTCTGCAAATGGCGTCGCGGTTGGCTTCGGGGAAGGGGAGCGCCGACAGCTCGGAGATCAGCCGCCAACGAAACCCCCCCGGCCGATCGGTTACATCGGCGGGGCGGACCGGCCGGCATCGAAAGAAGTGCAGATGCACGGTTCCATGCGGATAGTGCCAGACCGTTTCGGCGACGAGTTCGACGGCTTCCACCTCCAGCCCGGTTTCCTCGCGGCACTCGCGGACGGCGCACTCGGCGGGAGATTCCCCGGGTTCACACTTCCCGCCGGGGAATTCCGCTCGCCCGGCGAGCGGTCCCTCCGGGCCGCGCGTACCGACCAGCACCCGCTCTCCCTGCACGACGACCGCGATCCCGATGGCTGTGGAGGGAGGCTTATCCACCACTGCTTCCCAGATCACCCGCCTCCTGCGGCGGAGCGCCCATGATGTGGTAACCAGCGTCCACGTGCAGCGTTTCCGCCGTCACGCCTGAGCCCAGGTCGCTCAGCAGGAACAGTGCCGCCTTGCCCACTTCCTCCGCCGTGACGTTGCGCCGCAGGGGGGCGGCGAGGTCGTAGAGGGCGAACATCTTGTCGGAGCCGGCCACCCCCTTGATGCTCAGCGTGCGGATGGGACCGGCGCTGATGCAGTTGACCCGGATGCCGTGGGGGCCAAGTTCGCTCGCCAGATAACCCACGGCACTCTCCAGAGCTGCCTTGCACAGCCCCATCAGGTTGTAGCCGGGAATGACCTTCTCCCCGCCCAGGTACGTCAGCGCCAGGATGCTTCCCCCGGGCTTCATGAGCTCCCGCGCCCGACCACACAGGGCGATCAGGCTGTAGCAACTGATGTCCATGGCGAGCTGGAAGCCGTCGCGGCTGGACTTGTACACCGGCCCGACCAGGTCCGCCGGGGGGGCAAAGGCGATCGAGTGGACGAGAAAGTCGATCTGGCCGAACTCCCGCCGGATGACGGCGAAGGTCTCGTCAAGCTGGGCGTCGCTGGAGACGTCGCAGGGGATCAGGAACTTGGCGCCGAGCGGCTCGACCAGCCGGGCGACCTTGTTGCGGTTCTTGGGGCGTTCGGGGTCCTTGTCGGGGAGGTGGGTATAGCCCACCGTGGCCCCCGCCTGATGCAACTGCTGAGCGATCGCCCAGGCGATCGAGAGTTCATTGGCGATGCCGAGCACGACACCCGTTTTGCCGTCCATCAGACTCATCGACGCCCCCTGATCGCTGTCCGCAGAGGAAGTGGTGGCGGAGTCGCCCCGACAAGCAGGGCGTTACGGCGGGACGATACCCCACGGAGCAGCCGGGTTCAACAACCGCCGCGGTTGCAGGATGCAGGGGTGCAGCCGCGGAATGGTGGTCCGGTCAGGGGTGCGTTGCAGTTCCACATCCTCCGCTCGCCTGCTCCTGGGAAGAGGGCTCCCACCCCGCCCCGCCGACGGCATCGGCGGGTGGCGGAACCGAGGGACGGATCAGGGGTGCGGCGGGAGCGATTGCGTCGCGCGGGGGGCACGTCGGTCCTGACGGGACGGTCCGGGGGCATCAACGGAGATCCGGGGGTTGATACCCCCGGCCTCCGACGGCCTGGGGAATTTCGATCTGCCGCCAGCCTCCGCCGCCGGCCGCGATCGTCGACCACGCCCAGCCGCAGATGACACACGGTGAGCAACGACCTCCCGGGATGGCAAGAGAGAAGG
>JBBIJW010000041.1:0-21570 GCA_037445755.1 Planctomycetaceae bacterium
ACCACGATCGCTGAGTCCCGATCGCCGCTCAAACGGCCCCGGGCCTGACGGCCCGGGCTCGCCTCTGCGAACGTCACCCGGCGAGCCGGGGGCGTCAGCCCCCGGACCGTCCCGTCAGGACCGACGTCCCCCCCGCGCGACGCAATCGCTCCCGCCGCACCCCTGATCCGTCCCTCGGCTCCGCCAGCCGCCGACACCGTCGGCGGGGCTGGGTGGGAGCCCTCTCCCCTGGAGCAGGCAAGCGGAGGATGTGGAACTGCAACGCGCCCGTGACCGGACCACCATTTCGCGGCTGCACCCTGGACGAGCCGACGTGCCTCTCCCCCCGACGGATTCAAGGTCCCGCCGCCGGGCAGGGCACCGGCCGGAGTACTGACCGCAGCGGCTACGACGAGGCCCTGCGGCCACGAGCGTCCCCCGGAGACAGGCTGCTGCCGGCGGGGCGAGCGAACGAGAGTCGCGCAGCGCTCTCCGCTCCCGCCGCAGGGGGCGGAGAGGATCAATAGACCCCCACCGTCGTCGTGCTGAGGAGTTCATGGAACGGCCGGGTCCCGCTCACGCCGTCCCACGGATATTTCTCATGCGGAGGTTCCCGTTCGCCTTCATCCCGCTCCATGAAGCCGGGGATGAACAGCTCCTCCGTCAGCGTGTAGAGTTTGACGCGGCCGGTCCGCCCGTACTCCACCACGCGGTTGTAATCCTGGAAGTCGACGATCTCCACCACCGCCCGCGGCTGCGGAGCGTAGTAGGTGATCTTGTAATTGTCCGCGGGATCGAACGGTTTCCCGCACGCCAGGCCCATCAGCGTATTGCCGTAGGTGGGAGTGATGTACACGTTGGGACCGAGCAGTTCCTCACGGCAGAAGCGGTACCACTGCGGCGTGAACTCCGTCCCCCCGGCAAAGATCCCCTTGATCCCTGCCTGCTCGATCGACGAACCGTTGTCCATGAGCCGCAGCGCCAGGGCCTCCAGCAACTTGGGCGTGGCAAAGGCGCACCGGATGTCGTGATTGGCGGAGAGGATCGTGACCGCCTGATCGATCACGTGATCGGCGTAGGCCTTGGCTCCCTGCACGTCTCCCTTTTTCAGCAGCTTGACCACCCAGCGGGGATCGAGGTCGACGCAGAAGCAAATCCCCCCTCGGTACTGCGCCAGATGCTCCACGGCCAGCCGCAGCCGCCTCGGTCCCGACGGCCCCAGCATCAGCCAGTTGGAACCGCGCGGAAAATACTCCTCCGGCAGCGTCTCAGAGAACATCTCATAGTCGATCCAGTGGTCCCGGACGCAGCAGCGGCTCTTGGGGATGCCGGTGGTCCCGCCCGTCTCAAACACGTATTTCGGTTCGTTGTGCCACTTTTTCGGGAGGAAGCGGGTCACCGGCCCGCCGCGCAGCGCCTCATCCTCGAACAACGGAAACTTCTTGAGGTCGTCAAAGCACTGCACGTCCTTCAGCGGATCGAACTCCAGCTTCTTCGCGAACTCCAGCCAGTACGGGGCCCCGAGCTGCGGATCGAAGTGGAGCTGGACAATGCGGACGGTCTGCTCGTCAAGCTGGCGACGGGCTTGGGCGACGGCTTGTTCGAGGTTCTGGCTCACGGGGAATCTCACAGGTGGGGTGGGCAACGGGAGGCGGGGCCTGCGCTTTCCCCCCGGGCACGGGCTCCCGCAGCAGCCCGTCGAAGCCGCCGCACGGCGGAGGAAAGCATCCTGACTTCGCCATAATAGGCCCCCCCACCGCGTTTTCAACAACTCACCGACGTCGCTGCTCAGGCCGGGGACATTCCGCACCGACTTCCGCCGCCCCTTCCCCGTCGAGAACTCGCCCCCCGGCCGGCAGGCCGACGCCCCCCTTCCCGTGAGAGGTCCTCAAACCTACCCGACACCCCCGCCGGACTCAGCCCCGGACTCCTCAACGCTCGAGCAATTTCTCCCGCCAGCGGCCTGGGGCTCGCACTCCGAGCTTGCGGCCGAACTTCAGCAGCGGCCGTCCGTCCATCCGCGGCTGCGGAGTTCTACCGGACCCAGGAACAGCGCGAGAGGCTCGTGGTGCACACGGCCGTCCACCCGTCGGAACGCTGCCATCGGCACCGTGGGCGACGGGGAGGCGAGTCAGTCGCCGGAGTCCCCGGGATCATCGAGTCTCTCCCCGAGCGGAGGTGCGGGCCTCCGGACGTCACGACTCTCCATTGCCCTCGCGGACTTTTTCCAGCGTCACCTGGTTGCCGGTGGCGTTGTACTCAATGCGGGTCATGAACGCCCGCATCAGCATCAGGCCGCGCCCGCTGGGCTTGTCCAGGTTTTCCAGGTCGGTGGGATCGGGAACGTTCCGGGGGTCGAAGCCGGGGCCTTCGTCCCGCACCACGATCCGCACACGGTTGTCGTCCACCTCGCACTCGACGTGCACGAATTTGTTCGGGTCGAGCCCGTTTCCGTGCTTGATGGCGTTGACGATCGCCTCCTCCAGGGCCAGGCGAACCCCGAACACGTCGCGCGGGGGGAAGGCACGGGCTTCCAACGCTCCGATAATCCGATCCTGCACCTGCTGTCCGGCGCTCGGCTCGCTCGGGATGGTGATGCGAAAGTGCTCGGGTAACATGCCCGGGGGCCGAGATGTCAACAAGGGGGGTCGGAGGGGAGGCAGAACCCGTCCCGACGCCTCTCACCGGCCGAAGCCGGTTTCATGCCCGCGCCAGGACAGCCCGCCGGAAATCCAGTTACAGACCGGCGAGTGCCTGGTCCTGATCGTCTTTGATGTCGAACAACTTATTGAGCTTCGTGATCGCGAAGACCTCGTAAATGTCCGGTCGGATGGAACACAACCGCAGTTTGCCGCCGGCCGCCTTGACCTTCTTGTCCATCGTGATCAGCTTGCCCAGCGCAGCGCTCGACAGGTACTCCACGTTGGAAAAGTCGAGCACGATCTTCTTGCGCCCCTCCTCTTCGACCAGACCGAAGAGTTGATTCCCGATCACCTGAATGTTGTTCTCATCCAGGATCTTCTTGTCCGTAAACCGGGCGACGGTGACGTCACCGATCTGTTCGACGTCGATACGGCGCTGACCCGCGGCCATGGCGTAGTCCTGCCTGAAATGTCGCGGCAATCGGGCACGCCCCGGCGACCGTCGCCCACGTGCACGATGTCCTGTTGAAATCCATCACCACGTGTCGATCTTCACGGCTGAGGTAACTTCTGTCAAGCGCCCCGTGAGAGGTCGAGCGGGCGAATCGCATCCCGGGGATCAGGCCACGGACACCGGCCGCCCCCCTCCTCCCCCGCCAACCACCCGCCAACCCCTCCGCCGCTGAACACGAGGGAGCCCTGAGAAAGTCGCCGCCCCCGGTCGATCCCTCCCGGCGATTTCTTGTTCTGGCGGGTTTCATCGCGACGCATCGGCGTACCGGGCGGCAAACGCCTGTCGGTAGGGACGTTCGCCGGCTGGGAAGAGCGCCGCCCCCACTGCCGCCGGCGCCGCCCCGCGTTGAAACCGCCGCTTGGGATACGTCGGCATGCGCAGCCCCGTGACCGCCTCCACCCCCCGCTGTACAATCTCCCCCTTCAGGGCGTACAGGCGCGACTCGTCCCAGTCCGTCAGGGCGATGAACGGAATCCCCTCGGCCACCTCGATGACGTTGGGCAACGCAAACGGACTGAAACCCAGGAATCCCGTCTGCCGCACAGGGGCGCTGGTCCGCACGTGCCCCCGGCTTTGACCCCCGCTGTAGATCAGCGAGTGCTTGACCGCCTCCACTCCCCACCCTTCTTGATACAGCAGCAGGTTGTTCAGCACGCTGCGGATCGTCAGCTCGGGGTTGTCTCCGATCGGATAGTCCTTGAGATTCTCATCCCCGCCGTCGCCGTCGATCAGGTAGCGCCATTCGGGATAGCGCTCCCGGATGCCGCGGCACAGCGCCAGCGTCATGGCCGACGCCTGCACGTCGAGGGGCTTGTAGTCTTCCATCACGGCCACCGCCTCCCGGTAGTCGATCGTACAGGCGGGAACTTCTATCACCTCCAGGAACAGCGCCAGATCGAGCGCTTCCAAGAACTCCCGCGCCTGCCGGGCGTCGTCCCCCGCCCCCTCCACCGCCAGGGTGAACGCCTTGAGCCGCGCGGGAGATTCACCCCGCGCCAGCAGCCGGTGATACAGCACCAGCAGCACCGCCCCGCTGTCGATCCCTCCGGAGAACAGCACCCCCAGCGGCTCGCGGGAGTCGATTCGTTCCAGCCAGCGGTCGATCTCCTCCGCCAAGGTTCCGATGTACCGCGCTCCCAGTTCGTCCAGGTCGGTGGACCAGCGGTTCCGCAGCGGCGTGAAGTAGCGGACCTGTCGCGGGTTCGGATCGGGACAGCCGATCAGCGCCAGCTCCAACAGATAGTGGGCCGGGACCATCCGCGTGTAAGAAGGATGGAACTGCCCGTACAGTCCCGCCGTTCGCAGCCAGTCGGCGATCTCGTCGATCCGTTCGGCGACGATCAGGCAGGGTCCGTCCCCCTGCTTGGCCAGAAAGTATCGCATCGGCCGTCCGATCGAGCGGGCCATCCGCACGAGTGGGCCGACGCGGGCCAGCACGGCAAACTGGCCGTCAATCTCCCGCACGCGGTCGGCATCCCCGGAGCCGACGCGGGCCTCGGCCTCGGCCGCCGACATGTTCAGCAGCACGTTCCGGGCCGGGTCCAGGAGATTCACCAGTCGCGCGACGGGCTGAGAGCGCATAACGAGACCGAACGAACCACAGTGAGAGGGACGGAGAACGGTTGCGGATTATCCGGACTCGCACCGCTCGGAGCAACTCGGCGGACGGAAACGTCGCGCGGCCGAGTCCCCCCCGGAGAGACTCGGCCGCGCTCAGGAACTCCCGCCCGGCTTCCGCCGAGACGCTTCAGGCTGGCTGAAGATCCCCCAAGGCCTCCTTCAGCCGGTTGCGGGCCGTGTGCAGGCGCCGCTTGATCGTGCCGATCGGACTCTCGAACCGATCGCTCATCTCCTTGAGCGACTGGCCCTCGAAGTAAAAGGCGACGAGCGTCTCGCGGTCGAGCCGCCGCAGCCGCGACAGGCCGGAACGGAGCTGATGCGCCCGTTCCACGCGGAGCATCCCCTCGAGCGGGGCCTGCCGCGGAGACGACATCCCCGCAAACACCTCCGGCCCGGTCATCGTCTCCTGCGGACGACGCACTGCGCGGTTGATCGACATCCGCACCGCGATCCGCTTCAACCAGCCGACGAACCGCTGCGGCTCGCGGAGCTGGTTCAGTTTACGCAAGGCGCGGACCAGCACGTCCTGGGTCACCTCGGCCGCCTCGGCCGTGTTCCGCAGCCGGCGCAGGACGATCCCGAACACCACCGGCTCGAACTCGCGCACCAACGCCCCGAACGCCTCGCGGTCTCCCCCCTGGGCCAACTGAACCAACGTGACAAGCTGTGTGTCCTGCATGAGGAACCTCCTTCCCCGGAGGCATCTTTTGTTGAGGTCTGTGGAATCGAATCCGTACGGACGCATTCAGCATCAGGCGGGTTGCCGCCGCCGAACGGCGGTCACGCACGGCCCCTGTGAGAGCCCAAGCCACCGGCAAGGCTGACAGACAACGGCGCGCTGACGGAAGCTCGACGGCACGGCACGTGAGAGCAGCTCTCACCACCGGCAGGGACGGGAGCGGTCAGCCGCGACGCAGGGGGCGGAGAACTGCCGTTTCACTCGTCAGGCAGCCCGCCGCCGAATCCGCCGTCAGGCCGAGATTGCTCGCGCGACGACCAGCGTCGCCCAGACGGCCGCCGGCAGATCGGCATCCGCCGCGGCCGCGAGTACGGCGACGGAATCAACCGGCTGCGGCATCCTCGGCCGTTGCCAGGCGCGGGGAGCACCCGTCGGGCTGACCCCGGCCGAAGGACTCGGCGGGGAGGACGCCGGCACGCTGCCGGCCGACAGCCGGTGGGCCGAATGCAGCCGTTTCCCGGATGCGCGCTTCAGCACTCCGAGGCGCTGCTCACGAACGACGCCCGTCACACAGCGCAGAGCGGAGCCGATCCCGTCAAAGCGGGTCTGGACCGTGCCGTGATTGCAGATGACGTTCGTCATGGCTTGCCTCCTGCAGCGGGGTGCTGCAGCATTCCAGGAAACACAGGAAACAGAAAAGTCCTTCTCGTGCAAGGACTTACGTGGTGCTGTCGGGGTGACAGGCCGTCACCGGGCGCCGACAACACCCTCTTCTACGCACCTAGACCTGTTTTCCGCAAGAAAGGTTCGGAAAAAAATCCCACGCCCACTCACAATTCTGCCTGCCTGAACCGATCAGAGGTTTCCCCCGAACCCACCTCACGAACCGAGCCTCCCCCTGCAAGGTCGATCAGAGAGGCCCAAACAATGGGCGATGGGCAAAGCAGGCAGGTTCCGAACTGGTCGGTGCACCGGATCAAGCCGCACCGACAGCATCAGCGGCGAGCAGTTGGTCATCGCCGTCTCACGGAGCGATCCCCCCCGTGTCGAGGGGCCAGGGGATCGACGACGATCCCCCTGGCCTCTGGCCCGACAGCGGAGGAGGAATCCCTCCCACAAGCTGATGCGCGTTGCGCGTTTGCGCATCAACCAATCTGGAGCGTCGCGAGCTGTCGGACGGCGGCAATGGCCGTCTCGGCATCACCAATCTCCGCGACGAACTTCCGCGCTGCCTGCAACTGCTCCAGGTTGACGGACCGTACGGCCACCGCCATCGGGGGACGCCCCGGTCCCGGCTTGCGACGACGGACCATCTTGCGGCGTCCCTTCCGCGGCTTCAAGCCCAGCTTGGCACGCTGATTGGAGAACGCCACGCCGAACGAGTTCGGATTGATTGTCTGGTTGGGATACTTAGCCTGCACGGCCGCCAGACACTCCTTGAGCGTCAGACTGTTGTTGGCTGTCAGTTCGTCGCGAATAGCCTGGGCCATGTTGAAGCCGTCGCGAGACGCTTTCTTCTTTGCCATCGGAGGATTCCTTCTGTGAAAGTAAAGGCATTTTGCCTTGTGACACCTCATCTCCCGTGCCTGCCTGGCACGGGAGCGACCGCTGAATCGGGAACACCACCCCTGCGTCCCACAACGCTTGGGCATCAAGCCGTTTCACAACCTCCCTCTCCTCTGCTGCAGAGGAGAGGGCCCGAGTGAGGGGTGCGCGGTGCTGCGGGATGTCTCTCCCTCACCCGGCCTGCGGCCACCCTCCCCCTCAACGGGGAGAGGGTGTTGAAACTTGCTCATCACATTCTTCTCGCGGGGACAATGGGAATGGACCTTGCATTGCAGCACCGCGTCCAGAGACTAACAGTTATTGTGAGCACTGCAATAGGTCCGAGCATTGACACCATCTCTTTTTGTGGAACGACAGCAAGCGGTCGCACAGCGAGGATCGCTTCAGCGTCACAGCCATCCTGCGGCCGCAACGGCACTGGAGCGTATCCCTCGGGAGAAGTTAGCGTGTGATTCCGACCGCTCCGGGTTCGTCGCAGCCTCGCAGTTTCCTGCCTGTGGCTCTGGAGCGCTGCGGCGTCGCTGCAAAATGCGACACGCGCAGGGCCGGTCACTCCTCCGCAAGATAGTTGAGCGTGTAGTATGCCTCTTTATGCAACAGTGGCCGGCCGTCAACAGCACGCACTCCGGGCGCGTGCAGCTCATGCACGTGTCCCCGCACCAGACCTCGCACCTTCAGCCGCACACTCCGCCCCCCCGCGGCGACCGTTGCGGACTCAATCGTCGGCGTCGTCTGGTCCACTTCGGGACTGCCGTAACTGGACTGGTAGCTATATGTATAGGTGGAGAGGGAATAGGCGTTGACATCGCTGGCGGTGGTGGGATCGACCGGTTCTGTAAACACCAGTTCAAACCCATCCTTGCGCAGTCGCAGATGTTGAATCTCAAAGGGGGTCTTTCCGGTCCAGTCGACCCGCTCCACGGCAAACGGGTGGTTACCGCGGGAGCCCCAGCCGCGGTTGGTCCCGCCGACGAACAACGCACCCTGCGGCGTCATTTCCACCCCCAGCGTTCCCGAGCCGAAGCCCTCGCGAAACGGAAAGCACGCTCCCTGGTAATGCCCTTGCACCTGCTCCAGGTCGACCCGCATCACCGTGCTGAAGGTCTGATCACCGACAAATAACTGGCCGGCGAAGGGGCCAAACCGGCCGTTCGTCGTGTCGCAGGCAATCCCGCTGGCCGACTGTCCCATCTTTTTGTAAGGGAACAGGACCGCCGGCGGTTCATACTGCGGGATGCGGTCGGCTTCAATCACGAAGCGGCTGCCGGAATGGGGTTCCAGCGGCCGAGGGCCCATGATGTCCTCACACAGCGCGTACCAGCGAAAGCCGCCCGGGTGTCCGACGAACTTTCCCGGCCGCAGGTGCTTGAGCGCACACGTCCCGTTCCACGGGCCCTGGTTATCGGTGTAGAAGACGTCCCCCGCCAGATTCGCTCCCACTCCCCCCGGAGAACGAATGCCGCTGCATGTGGGAATGGTCCGGCCGTCGGGGGTGATCCGCACACACCAGCCGCGGTACTTGCACTCGCTGCTGAAGGAGCCGGTCAGACACAGCGTGACCCACAGGTTCCCCTCGGCGTCGAACTTCGAGCCGAAGGCGTACTCGTGATAGTCGCCGGAGATTTCCCAGCCATCGCCCACGACCTCGAATTCATCCGCCAGTCCATCGCCGTCGCCGTCGCGCAGGCGTGAGACGTCGCACCGCTGCGTCACGTACAGCCAGCCGTCCTTCTCGGCCAGGCTGAGCACCTCGTGCAAGCCCTGCGCGAAGCGCTGGAATTGCGCGGCCCGGACCTCCTTGGCGAACGGGTCCTGAATCAGCCAGATTTCGCCGCGGCGCGAGGCCACGGCCATGCGGCCGTCGGGCAGGAGCTGGAAGGAGGATGCTTCAATCACCTCACCCGGAAGGATTTCAAACCGCGTGATCGGGTAATAGTCGTCTTCGGTGGGGAGACGCTGTTCCTCCGCGCGGATGGAAGTTCCCGGCTTCAGGAGCGCAGTGTACACCACAGTGACCATCAGCAACCACGCAGTCGACAGGAGGGAACGATCAGCCATGTTCACCCGGCCATCCTCAAAACAGGGAGCGGAGTCAAAACAGGAGCCGTAGGTCCGGACTGTAATCGTCTCCGATCGCGCCAATCAATCGTCCTTGGCCTCCAGGTAGCGATGCGCGGATGTCAACGGTCCGCCGTGACAAGGTGGTCGGCAGTTTGAACATTTCCGCCGCCAAGCCGTAGGATGTGGTCATCGGCTTGCCGGGGGGTGATCCGTGGGCAGCCGCCCAGGGACTGGAGGGGCGTCGGTTGGTTCACGCCCGCCAGCGCACCGGTTTGAGTCACGCCTCCCGCGCAGCGAGGGGACGACCGTGTGGGTGAAGATCTGCGGCATCCGAGATGAGCCGACCGCGCTCGCCGTGGCTGAGGCCGGCGCGGATGCAATCGGGCTGAACTTCTATCCCGGTTCGCCGCGGTGCATCGACGTCGAGACCGCTGCGCGAATCACGGCTGCATTGCCGGCGACGGTGGAGCCGGTCGGCGTGTTTGTCAACGCCTCTGTGCGGCACATGCGTGAGGTGGCCGGTCAATGCGGCCTGCGGACGCTGCAACTGCACGGGGATGAACCTCCCGAGGTGCTGGGAGAGCTCCGCGAGTTCCGCCTGATCCGAGCCTTTCGAGTGGGAGAGGGGGGATTGGCGGAGGTCCGGGCGGAGCTGGCGCGACTGACAGCGATGCAGGTGGAATTGGCGGGCTATCTCATCGACGCGCGCGTGGCCGGGGTCTACGGAGGAACAGGCGTGACCGCCCCCTGGTCGCTGCTGGCGGCGGAGTGGCCTTCCCTGGGAGTTCCCCCGCTGATTCTTGCGGGGGGGCTGACGCCGCAGAACGTGGCCCAGGCCGTTCGCATCTGCCGGCCGTGGGGCGTGGACGTGGCGGGGGGCGTGGAGTCGGCCCCGGGCGTCAAGAATCTGGAGCAGGTCCGGGCATTCCTGCGGAATGCGTGGGAGGCTTCTTGAGGCGGGGCGCGGCGCACCCTAAGATGACGGAAAGATCTCTTCTTGGCTTCCCTGCGGATGACCCATGTCCGGCAGTTCCAAAATCCTCCTCATCGAGGACGACCGCGAAATCTCCACTACGCTCACCGGCGTGCTGCGGGGCGCGGGTTACGAGGTGGTCACGGCCGCCAACGGCATCGAAGGACAGCGGTTGATCGTCTCGGAGACTCCGGCGCTGGTCATCACCGACATGATGATGCCCAAGATGGGCGGGTTCCCGGTGCTGGATTTCATCAATACGCTGAGCGTCAAGCCGGCGGTGATCATGATCACCGCGAATGAAGGGGGGCGGCACAAAGCTTACGCGGAAATGCTGGGCGTGGTGGAATACCTCCGCAAGCCGTTCCCGATGGAATCGCTGCTGGATGCGGTGCAGCGGGCCCTCAAGCCGGCGCCCGGTGGGGAGCCGGCGCCCGCCAGCAACGACTCCCCCCTCGGTCCGCTCCGCCGCACCCGCGCGAAGAAGAAACCGGAGGAATAACCGGGACCTCACCGGCGTTAGACTCCGCACAATCGGCGGAAGCGACACCCTCTTGCTCAGGGGCCGTCTTCCCGCTCGATTCCCTTTCGACAGCGGTTCCGCCGCCGGCCTATCCTGCCAGCGAACGAGTGTTGCCGATTCGCCACGCGCGGGAGGAAGACGGATTCCAACGGCCTCCCGCCCGTGCGCTGCGGCCCTGGGCGGAGACGTGGCATGAGCGTCATGATCGAACAGACCCGGCCGGCGTCTGTGGAACTTCCCCGGGAGGGGCCGGCAACCCCTCCGCAGCCGGCGCCGCGACCTCCCGCCGGTTCGCTGCTGGAGGATCAGTTTCCTCCCGCGCTCAAAGCCCCGCGCACGCTGGCGGTGCTGACCGCGGTCATCGGGCTGGTCTACTTCTGCCTCAGTCGACTCGCCCTCCGCTCCTCGGACGTGTGGGGGCACCTGGCTTATGGCCGTTGGATTCTCGCGCACGGGAGTCTGCCGGAGACCGAACCGCTGCTGCCGTTATGCCGGGGTGTTCCGTGGGTCGATACCGCCTGGCTGGCCAAGGTAGCGGGGGTCTGGGTGTTTGAGCAGTTCGGGGTCGCTGGTCTGCAATTCATTCACGCGGCGACGCTGACGGCGGCGTTCGCCGTGCTGGCCTGGGAGTGGCATCGCCGGACACGGAGCACGGCGTGGGTGCTGGCGGGGCTGGCGGTATTTGGGCTGGTCGCCTATGAACAGCTTCTGATTCAGCGTCCGCAGGATTTTGGCGTGGCGGCCTTCGCCTGCGTGCTGGTGTGTGGTCTGGGGTCCGTCCACGGTCGCCTGGTGTGGATCGGGCTGCCGCTGCTGTTTGCCCTGTGGGCGAACGTGCACGGTTCCTTCGTCATGGGGCTGGCCGTGCTGGCAGCCTGTGCCGTGGGGGGAGCGATCGACGTCTTCCGCCGCACGGGACAAGTGAAACTGGCCCTCCGCAGTCGGCTGTTATGGCGGCCGCTGCTGCGGGGGGAATTGTGCGCCGCGGCGGCGTTGCTGAATCCCTCGGGCGTGCGGGTGTACCTCGACGTGCTCTCGATTGCGACACACCCCAACGTGCCGCTGCTGTTCGACTGGTCTCCGCTCACCATCCGCACGCTCCAGGGACAGGTGTTTGCGGTAACGGTGCTGGCGCTGGGAGGCGTGCTGCGGCTCAGTCCTCGCCCCGTGAGGACGGCGGAGTGCTTGCTTTTGATCGGCATGGGTGCAGCGGCGCTGTGGTCGCAGCGGATGGTCGTCTGGTTTGGACCGGTGGCGGGATGGGTGCTGGCGGTGCATGGCTGGTCGGCGTGGCGCTGCCAGCGGCGGCTGCCGCTTGTCCCCCCCGCGCCGGAGCCGCGCGGGCTGTGGACCGTCACGGCGGTCGGTCTGGCGTGGATTTATTTCGCCTATTCGCCGTTCGGGTTGCAGCGGATTCATGGCCGGCCGACGGGTGAAGCAGCCGTGGCGGACTTCCGTCGCAACGTCGTGGAGCGCACGCCGCTGGACGCCGTGCAGTACCTCCAGGAGCACGTCGAGGAGCTGCCGGGCGGGCAGATGTACAACAGCCACGAGTTCGGGGATTACCTGCTCTGGGCGGCGCCGCAGAAGTTCGGGCTGTTCGTGCATTCCCATGTGCACATGATCCCCGAGGAGGTGTGGAACGACTTTTTGGCGATTCACGACGGCGCCGGCGACTGGTCCGACAAACTGGACCGCTACGGCGTCAATACGGTGCTGGTGGACACCACGAACTACATGGGCCTGATCCGGGCCTTGCGCGACCATGCGGAGTGGCGGGAAGTCTTCTCCGATCCGCGGGGTCTGGCGGTTCTGTTTGTCAGGAAAACTCCCATCTAGGCGGCGTGAGGATGTGGCGGCGGATCGTTCCTCCTCGCGAGGCGAGGCGGTCGCGCAACAGTGGGCGAACTTTGTGGGGGGAGTGATGACCCGCACGATTCTGGTGGTTCAAGTCGTCGTCGTGGCCGCATTCGGCGTGGCCGTCGGCCTCCGTCCGGCCGGCAGCGACATCCCACTGCGGCGAATGCTTACCGGCCGCGAGAAGCCTCCCGAGGTGACGATTCCGCGCCGCGAGCCGCTCACCGTCGCTCCGCTGTTCGACCGCACCGACGTGCCGGAGATCGTGAGCGCGGAGGAATTGGCTTACGTCCTCAAGCGGATTCGTCCGAAGTTCGACCGGCGGCAGATGCGTCCCAACCTGGTTGAACACGCCCTGCGCACCTGGGGCGTGGATGCGACGTTTCAGGACCCGGCGGCCCTCTCCGGTGCGGAGCTGGCCGCCTTCCTGACCGACCATGCGCAGTACGTGGCCTCGTGGGGCAACCAGGAGCCGGCGCTGCTCGAGGAACGGCCGGAAGGGATCGAGATCCGCTGGGGGCGCGTGCACAGCGGGTCGGTCCATCACGATCACTGGCTGGCCAGCCTGACCGAGGCGGGCATTCGGCTCGACACGCCGGTCTATGGTCCGGGACGACGAGGCGATACCATCGCCAGCGTCCTCCGCGAGTCGCTGACTAACTTCCGCCTGGACGAGCGCGAGGTGGAGTGGACGGCGATGGCGTTCGGGCTGTGGCTGCCGCCGACGAATGCTTGGATCGGCGCCGGCGGACGGCACTATTCCTTCGACCTGATCGCTCAGCGGCTGATGCGCGGCGAAGGAGAGCAGGGCGTGTGCAGCGGCACGCACCGGGTCTATTCGCTCGTGCTCCTGTTGCGGCTGGATGACGAGTTACCCCAGGTCCTCTCCGACACCGTCCGTCAGGAGGTCTGGGCCCATCTGGAAGGGGTACGAGACGCCATCGCCGCGGCACAATTCGACGACGGCCACTGGCCGGGCAACTGGTCCCGCGGCGCCGCGGCGAAGGAACACCCGCGCGAGGACAAGCTCAGTACGCAGATCATCGCCACCGGCCATCACCTGGAATGGCAGGCGATCGCCCCGGCCGACCTGCGGTTGTCGGATGCCCAGAACCGCAAGGCGGTGGAATGGCTGCTGGCCACACTCCGCAAACATTCTGATGCTGAGGTGCTGCAGAACTACACCTTCTACACGCACGTCGGTAACGCGTTTGCCCTGTGGCGCAAGACCCGGCCGACTCCCTTCTGGCGGGAGTGGACCGCGCGGCATCCTGATTACGAACTGGCCGTCGATCCGACCATCCCGCCCGATGCGCCGGCCACCCCCCCCACGAAGGACTCGCATGGATCGGGAGGAGGGGACGGCGTTGGCTGGCACCCGTGGCAGGGGCGTCCGTAGACTGGGCGCTTGCATCGACCCGCCACGAACACGCCATGAAGATCGAACGCATCACCGGCCCCGGCATCCCGCTCCTCCTCGACGACATCGATACCGACCGCATCATTCCGGCCCGGTTTCTACGGTGCGTCTCGTTTGAGGGGTTGGGGGAACACGCCTTCGAGGACGACCGCCGCCAGGACCCCCAGCACCCCTTCAACCAGCCGCGGTTTCGACAGGCCCGGGTCCTGGTGACGGGGCGCAACTTCGGTTGCGGTTCCAGCCGCGAGCACGCCCCGCAGTCGCTGATGCGATGGGGCATCGCGGCGATTGTGGCCGAGTCGTTCGCGGAGATCTTCTTCGGCAACTGCACGTCGCTGGGGATTCCGGCGGTGTGTGCGTCTCGCAGAGATCTGGCGGCACTGGCCCAGAGGATCGACGCCGACCCGACGCAGCCGGTGACGGTGGACCTGACCAATCTGGAGGTCCGCTGCGGTGATCTCCGCGTCCCCTGCACCATGCCCGCCGGCGCGCGGAGCGCCCTCGTCTCCGGCGAATGGGACTTCCTGGGGCAGTTGCTCTCCAATCAGCCGGCGATCCGCGCCACGGCTGAACGGCTCCCCTATCTCCACCAGTTCGCCGGTTGAAACCGATCGTGGGACCGGCTCACGTCGGGGTTTCTCTTCCGTGCTTCCGGTCGGCAGTGGGCGCACCCTCCCGATTGGGCTCTCGCTCCCACTAGGCTCCGCTTCGCGAAAGGGACCAGGAACCGTGCAGCGGATGCGCAAAAAAATGGCGCGGGCGGGCCGCGCCAAACGTCATCCCGCAGGCAGCCCCCTCCCCAAGCGGGGAGAGGGTGAGCTGCGGGCCGTTCCTCAGATGCGATCGTAGTCGATCGTCACCACGCCACGCAGGGAGGTGACCTGCACGCGGTAGCCGCCAAAGCTGTAGGTGATCCGCTGGCCGAGCGGGCCGACGGTCACGACCGGCGGGCATCCCGGCGGGACGCAGATTTGCACGTACACCGGCTCACAACACCCGGAGAGCGGCCAGGGGTTGGGAACCTCCACCACCTCCATCACGCCGCACGGGTACGCCTTGCGGGGATTGATCACCCGGACGTGAGGATAGAGCGGGACCAGTTTCCCCGGCGCTCCGGCGACCGGCGGAGTGACAGCGGGCCCGGACGGTTGAGGCAACGCTTCGGGGGGTGCGCCGTTCGGCGCTCCCAGAGCGGGGGCCGGCAACGGCTGCGACTCTGGGACGGGAGTTTGGAACAAGGCGTACCCCTCAGAGGGGGCGGGCACATACAGCGGTTCTGCCGCCGTCGCGACAGCGGCCGAAACCGTCACTGCCAGGGTGCAGACCAGTTTCATGGGGATGCTCCTTCCTCAACCAGAGGTGTCAATCGGGGGGAAGCTGGGCAAGTTGGCAAAACTATTCTGGCACCGGGACGGTCCCTTGCCAAGTGGCGAAGGCACCCTCGGCCGGGGATGGGGAGGTGTTCCCCCTCCCCTTGGCGAATCTGTTTTTCCGCGGTGGATACACCCTTTCCGTATTTCCGTATTTTTTTACGCAACTTGCTTGTCCCCTGCGGGCCGCCGCCTTCGCCAGGTGAGGCAGACGCGGGTCCTCACACAGGTCCATCCAAGACAGGAGACAGACATGAAGACCTTGGCATTGGCACTGGCGGCGGGGCTGATTATGGCGGGGTCGGACACGGCGCAAGCCGGTGGCGGCTACCGCTCGGGCGGGTTCGGCTGCGGTTATGGGGGGTTCGTCCAGCCCTCTTATGGCGGGTATTCCGGGTACGGTGATTTCGGTTATGGCGGCTCCCTGTACGGGGGGTACGGCGGAGGTCACCTCCACTGGCATGACACCAGCCACTGGCATTACCTCCCTCCCCGGGTCATCCGCCATTGCGATCACTACCACGTGCAGCCGGGCGGGTGGCTGTTCCATCAGGACGGCCACTGGGATGACCATCACTGATCCACAACGTGCTCCGGTGGTCGTTCGTCGAGACCCGGTTCTCACGGGAACCGGGTCTCGCGTTGCGTGTGCCTCATGGCGGGGGTCAAGCCTGAGCCGTCAGGGAGCCGGAAGGAGGTGGAAGACGACCATCTTCTCTTCGGTCATTTCGCGGATGGCATAGTGCGGGCCTTCCTTTCCCAGGCCGCTGTGCTTGAGCCCCCCGTAGGGCATACCGTCCGCCCGCCACTGGCTCCCCCAGTTGATGTGCAGGTTGCCGGCGTCCACCTCGCGGGCAAAGCGGAAGGCTCGTTCGAGGTCCCGGGTGAAGATCGCCGCCGAGAGGCCGTAGGTGGTGTCGTTGGCCAGCCGGATGGCGGTCTCGATGTCATCGCAGGGGGTGACGGCGACCGCCGGGCCGAACAATTCCTCGCAACTGATGCGCTGCCGCGGATCGACGTTGGCGACGATGGTGGGCTGATAGATCGCCCCACGGCGGTGGCCGCCGGTGACGAGCGTCGCTCCGGCGGCCACCGCCTCGCGGACCCACTCTTCCACCCGCTGGGCATCCCGCTCGCGGACCATCGGACCGACCTTGGTGGCAGGATCGAGGGGATTCCCCGTCGCCAGGGCCTCGACTTTGGGACGCAAGGCGTCCAGGAAATCGCCCGCAATGCGCTGCTGCGTGAGAATCCGTTGCGCGGAGATGCAGACCTGGCCGGCGTTGGAGTACCCCGAGACGGCGATGGCCGCGGCGGCCGCCTCCAGGTCGGCGTCGTCCATCACAATCACGGGGCTGTTGCTCCCCAGCTCCATCGTGATCCGCTTCACGCCCGCCAGGCGACAGATTTCGTCCCCCACCGCGTAGCTGCCGGTGAAACTGATCTTGCGGATGCGGGCGTCGGTGCAGATGGCGCGGCCGAGTTCCCCTCCGGGACCGGTGAGGCAGGCGATGGCCTCGGGAGGCAGCCCGGCCTCCAGGCAGAGGGCCGTCAGCTTGAGCGCCGACAGAGGTGTATCGCTGGCCGGCTTGAGAAGCACGGAGTTGCCGGCCGCAATCGCCGGCCCCACCTTGTGAGCCACCAGATTCAGTGGAAAATTGAAGGGCGTGATCGCCGCCACGACGCCGCATGGGACCCGCAGTGTGAACCCCAGCTTGCCGGCGCCGTTGGCAGCCCCGTCGAGTGGAATCATCTCGCCGGCGATGCGGCGCGCCTCTTCGGCGGAAAGGGCAATGACGTCGGCCGCGCGGCTCGCCTCCAGCCGCGACTCCGCCAGCACCTTCCCCTCTTCGCGGGTGATCGTGAGCGCCAGTTCCTCCAATCGCTCGCGCATCAGTCGCGTCAGACGTTCCAGAATCAGACTGCGGGCATGCGGGGTCATCCACCGCATGGTCTGCGCCCCCGTCGTCAGCGTCGTCACGGCGCGATCGACGTCGGCCGCGGTGGCGATGGGGACGGTGTCCACGACACTGTTGTCGAATGGGTGCCGGACTTCGAGCGTCCCCTTCCCGTCCGTCCACCCTCCGGCGACAAACATCTGCATCGTCCACTCCTCAAGTATTCCAGGTCCTTCCGCTCTGGCGGTTTTGCGCATGTTGCGCTGCCGAAGTCCAAATTCCAACCGACCCTCTTTACAGACGCCTCCGGAGCGGCGATGCTGATGGGCCATGTCTGATGGGGTGGAAGCAGTGGTGCGTCGAACCCCAGGGGAATCCCCATGCGTCAATTTCGCAGCCCCTTGCAGAAGGTGCGGCGACTGATGAAAGTGGTGGAGTATCTCCAGTCGGGGCGCGGCTTCAATGCCCGCGACCTGGCGGAGATGTGCGGGGTGACGCGGCGGCAGATCTTTCGGGATCTCAAGGCACTTCAGGACTCGGGAGTGCCGGTGTTGTTCGACGCCACGCGACAAGCGTACTGGCTGCCACAGCCCACGTTTCTTCCCGAGCTGGAATTGACCTTGGCCGAAGCACTCGCCCTGGTCGTCCTGGCCTCCAACCTGGGAACGGAGTCACATGGAATTCCGGGGCAGGCTGCGGCCCGCGATGCGGCGCTCAAAATCTGCAACTCCCTCCCCGCCCATCTTCGGCAGCATGTGGGGGAACTGACGGAACTGATCGAGGTCCGGGCCGAGCCACATCACCCCCTCGACGGCGGCCACGACACCCTGGAACTGTTACAGGCGGCCCTCCGCGAGAAGCACCGCCTTCGCATCCGTTATCGCAGCCTGTTCGAGCAGCGCGAGATCGTCACGCTGCTCAGTCCCTATCGACTCTTGTATTGCCGCCACAGTTGGTACGTCATCGGCCGATCCTCCGCACACCGCTCAGTGCGGACGTTTCACGTCGGCCGCATCCTGGAATGCGAGCTCACCCGGGACCGCTACCACACGCCCCCCCGCTTCTCGCTGGACAAATACCTGGGACATGCCTGGCGGTTGATTCGTGACCGCACGCAACCGATCAACGTCCTGATCCGGTTCCAGCCTCTCGTGGCGCAGAACGTGGCCGAGGTCGTCTGGCACAAGACGCAGCAGCTCCACTGGAACGACGACGGGACGCTCGACTTCCGGGCGCACGTGGAGGGCATCCAGGAGATCAGTTGGTGGGTGCTCGGTTACGGCGATCAGGCGGAGGTACTGGAGCCTCAGGTGCTCCGCAAGCTGGTGGCCGAACGCGTCCAAAACATGTCGCGCATCTATGGAAGGAGGACTCGCGCTCGCACTCCGGCGGGCAGACGCCCATCCCCTGCACCCGTGCGGCGCAGCGCCGCTCGTCGAACCCCGCCCCCTTGAACAGCCCTCCGCACACGCGACTCCCGCCGCCGCACGCCGCAGTCACGCGAGGCGATGCGTCGGCACCGGCCGCCCCGGACGGAAGCTCTGCGTCTGCCGGAACTCGGCCTCAGCGCCCAGGAGAGCCGCGGCCTCCTGCACCGCCTCCTCGACCAGCCGCTGCAGCATCACCGGATCGCACGCCACCCGGGCGTTGACAATCACGTCCACCTCCCGCACCGTGCAGTGGCTGGGGAGGGAGAGTTCGGGGAGCGCCTCCCGGCTGATGAGATTCGCCACGCCGAAGAACCCCTCCCACAGGCCAATCGCCTTGAGGTGCGCCGTCTCCGCCTCCTGCCGGGCCAGTTCGATCCGCAGTCGCTCGACGATCCCCATCAGCAGGTCATCGAGCGGGAAGGGGCGATCCGCACGGACGGTCAGACTGCTGTTGAGCCAGCCCAGTTCCGCTTCTCCCTCCGCATAGAGGTCGTAATCCACGTCCAGAATCTTCCGGGCGAAGCCCCCCCGCTGATCGAGGAGTTCCAGCAGGGCGTCGAAGCCGGCTCCGGTTTTCGCCGAGACCCGCAGCACCGGCGTGTGCGGAAACCGTTCCCGCACGAGGGCGGTGATCTCCTCCACCTCCCCGGCGCTCAATTCATCACAGCGGTTGATGAGGATGGCGTCCGCTTCCTCGAGCTGCTTGTGGAGGATGTACGCGGCTTTGGGGGAGAATCCGCTCCCCACTTCATTGCGGAGAATCCGCACGCCGTGGCTGGGCTTGAGAATCACCGGATACGGAGCGATCTCGAACTCGGTCTCGAACAACTGTTCCAGGGGGCGGATCACCGTCGCCACCAGGTCGGTGCAGCTTCCCACCGGCTCCGCGAGGATGACGTCCGGCCGCTCCCGCTCGGACAGCCGCTCGATCGTGGCCATCAGCTCGTTGAAATGACAGCAGAAGCACGCCCCCGCCACCTCTCCCACCTCGAAGCCCTGCGCCCGGAGCGTGTTGGTATCGACCAGATCGGTCGCCTGATCGTTGGTGACGATGCCGACGTTCAAACCTCGGCGCGTGTACTCGCGCGCCAGCCGGGCCAGAGTGGTCGTTTTCCCGGCTCCCAGGAAGCCGCCGATCATGAGGAAGCGAATCGACTCGGACATGAGAATCAGTGGACCTCCCTTGGGGAAGGCGCGGAACTGTCCCGAGGGTTCGGGGCGCCGGAGCACTCAGGCTGCGCGCCAGGGACAGCGTTGCCGCACACGAAACTGCTGCGCACTCCGGCCGTGTGTACGAGCACGGCTAGGCAATCTCGGGAACAACGTACTCGCCGCGGTATACCCGCTTCAGGAACTGGTTGGCGGCCTCGGCGTGCTCGCCGGTAAACCGCTCGGTCCGGGGATCGTGGGTCAGGATCGGGCTGAGCCGCAACTCCGTCGGCGAGACGTTGAACTTCGCCAGTTGCGACTGCATCTCGTCCAGCAATTCGCTCCAGATCGGCAGATCGGGAAGGGCGCTGCGGGCGGCCTCGAAGCTGTACGCCCCGGCGGCGCGGAAACCCACGTTCGCCAGGTTACACCAGCCGGAGGAGTGATGCCCCACTTCCACCTCCGCATTGAGGAGCGCGCGGTCGCGGCTGCGGACAGCGGCCAGGAAATTCTCCTGATGCAGCCGATTGATGTCGCCCCCCTTGAAGGCGCGCATCTCCTTCCCTTCCAGATCGTACGCCTTGGCCTGCTGCCGGGCGCCAAGCAGATAACCCCCTTCGCAGGCGACGACATAACCGCTCCCCGGCCCCTGCACCGGTCGTCCCGCCCTGGTGATCCACGACCCCTTCTCACCCGGTGCAGAGGGGAGATTGCTCAGAGCGATCAGCGTGGGGAACGTCCCGGTGTCGAAATAGACGTAATGGACGTTGGGGGATTCCCCCGCGTCATTCCAGGCGACGCGCCCGCCGACGGCCAGAATCCGCTGCGGCGTCGTCACGGAGTCCTGATAAGCGACGTTGCGGACGTCGTCCAGCACGTGCACGCCCCAGTTCCCCATTTCGCCGCTGCCGGTGTTCCAGTCCCAATGCCAGTCGTAATGCAGGTTGTCGCGGAAGATGGGCTGGTCCTGAGCCGGTCCCAGCCACAGGTCGTAATGGACCTCCTTGGGGATGGGAAGCGGCGTGCTGCGCTTGCCGATCGGTCCGCGGGCGCCCAGACGATTGGCCTGAGCATAGCGGATCGCGCCGAGGGCTTTCTCCTCGTGGAGGAACTTCTTCAGTTCCGCCTGCATCGGGTCGGAGCGTTGCTGGGTGCCGATCTGCACGATGCGGTTGTACTTGCGAGCCGCCTGCACCACCTGCCGCCCCTCCCATTGCGAATGGGAGAGCGGCTTTTCGACGTACACGTCCTTTCCCGCCTGCATCGCCCAGATGGCCGCCAGACAGTGCCAGTGATTGCACGTGGCAATGACGACGACGTCGACTGCCGGGTCTTCCAGCAGCTTCCGGAGATCGACGTATTCGGCCGCCCCGCCGACCGAGCGGGCCAGCCTGGCGGTCCGCGCCTCATCGGGATCGGCGACGGCCACGATGCGGGCCCCCGGGCGGTCCTTGAACCCGCCGGCGAGTTCGCCGCCGCGGCCTCCCGCGCCGATGATCCCGATGCCTATCTCGTCGTTGGCCGCCGCCGCCGACCGCGGCCCGACTCCCAACCACACTCCCGCTCCCGCCGCCGCAGCGGCCCGGACAAACTCTCGTCGGGTCTGTCGCAACATGGCTCCAGCCTCCTTTTCTCGGGTCGGTCGAACGACAGGCAATACTCTGCTCACCAGCCAGTATCAACCATCACCTCTGGAAATGCCAGCGTCTTTCCCCGCGAGGCTCGCGGTTTCGCACCTCCGGCAGGAGCGTTCTCCCCTGCACCCGGGGAGAGGGCTGGGGTGAGGGGGGCGCAATGCTCGGGGATGTCGCCCCCTCACCCGGCCTGCGACCCCTCTCTTCCCCCCGGGGAGAGAGGGGGTTGAAACTTCCAGAATTAAGGAAAGGAAG
>JBBIJW010000042.1:0-21498 GCA_037445755.1 Planctomycetaceae bacterium
CGGGCGCTTGACGGGACCGGGGTATGAGGTCGCGGTCAGCCGCTTCACCAGCGTCGCCATCACCGCCACCACGGGGACGAACCTGTTCGACGTGGCGAACCTGAGCTACGTCTTCAGCCGCGTCGGCTCCTGGACGCCGGCCTGAGTCCCGCTCGCGCCGAGAGACCGTGTCACCCCCGGCACTCGGGGGGCGAGCCCGGGCCGTGAGGCCCGGGCCGTGAGGCCCGGGACCGTGGGAGCGGGACCGTGGGAGCGGCGATCAGGTCGCAGCGATCATGGCCGCAGCGCTCATGGCTCCGCCGCGGCGGGTTTTCTGACAGTCCGGGGGCTGACGCCCCCGTCACCTGCAGACCGGCGACATCCCAGCGGTCGGTTCCGGTGATGAAACTGGCTCTGACCTGAGCAGCCTGCGGAGTGATCTGAGCGGCCTGGGGATGGGTGATGGGATCGTCGTGGCGAGCAAGGATTCCCGGTCGCCCGGGGTGGGGCACGGCGTCCGTCGACCATCCTCACTTGACTCGAAGCAGCCGGGAGATCAGTTCGGAAATGTCTGGCCTCAGCGGGGATGATACGTCCCCAGCAGGCCGGCGAGGGGAGGGGGCGAGGGTAAGCCGGCCAACGCCTCCGCCGCGACGACGGCGCGGGATGCCAGTTCCCAGGCCGTCGCCAGAGCGAGCGACCGCCAAGGTTCGACCTCCATCTGGGGGGTGAACGGTCTCCAGAGTTCAAGGGCCCTGTGAGCGTGACGTCGCACGCCGGCGGGGCGATGCTCATAGGCTTTCACGCCGGCGGCGGCGAGCTTGATCAGCCCCTTGAGCAAGTCGGCGGTCGGTCCGGAGCGACCGGCGGCGTGCCACAGCCCCTCCCACTCTTCATGGGCCTCCCAATAGAATCCCTCATTAAAGAGGTCAACGCCGCGCAGGAAGGAGCGGCTGTCGCGCCAGCGGGCCGGATCAAAGGGGAGCAGGTTCCCCGCCGCCGCGATGGCTGAGTTCCCTGGGGCTTCCGTGACCGGGCGCGGCGTTCGCCCCGGCACATAGGTGGAGAGGGGAAGCGGCACGTCGGGGAGAAACCGGGAGGACATGCGGGAATGGTAACCAGTTGCTCCCTCACTCGGAGTGGGACAGGACCAGGAGCCAATGGACCCTACTGATCTCCCGTGGTGCGTCCCGGCGAACGTGGGACGGCACCTGCACGGAGGTTATACACATTTGTTCACATCCCGGCTCCTCGTTGAGGGGGGTCAAACGATGTGAGCGGCGGAGTGGGAGGAGGGGCCATGCCGGTTGTTCCCTGGATCCAGCATGGCGAGATCCGCTTGAGCAGGGGAATTCTGCCAGAAAACTGCCGCGCGCTCGCGGTGTGGCGTCGTCATAGAGTAGAGTGCTTCCAGCACTGCGCGGACGCGCCAGATTGCGTCTTTTGTGCATAGTTCCGATCTTGACGGGGTTCTGAGCCGTGGAGGACCGATCCGGGCGCAGTGAGAATCCGGTCCGATTGCGTGTTCGAGGCTGCCCATAGGAAGTTTGCGATGCGCTCACCACGTCACGTCTGTCTCTTCTGGGGCTGTTGGCTCGCTGTGATCGTCGCGGGTCTCTGGGGGGAGGGGCATCCCGCGTGGGCTCAGGAAGCGGAGGCTGCGCCGTCCCCGGACCGCACCATCTACGTTCCGTTCAAGAACCTTCAGGAGCTGCTGGAGCAGCGCGGAGCAAGTGCACTCGTCCCCTATGAGGACTATCTCCGCTACCTGCGAGAGGTGGGGAAGCTGGTTCAAACGCAGTTGCCGGTCGATGCCGTCATCACGGCTTCGCGCTATGTCGGGACCATCGAGGGGGACCTGGCGCGGATTCGGGCGACCTATACCGTCCAGGTGCTGGGGAAGCCGTGGGTGGAACTCCCCCTGGAGTTTGGGGACGCGGCCGTCGGTCAGGTGCAGGGGGGAGGAGACAAGGTGTTGCTGCGAGGGACCGGGGAAGGAACCTATGCGCTGTTGTTAGGAGAGAGGGGGGAACAGACGGTGACCTTGGAACTGCTGGCGCGGGTCCGTTCGACTCCGGAGGGGCGGGAGTTTTCGCTGACGGTCCCGCCAGTGGGGCTGACCACCTTCGAACTGACGGTGCCGGAAGGGGAGCAGACGATTGAGTTGACGCCGCGGCTGGTGATGCAGAAGCGGGGAGGGGACGCCGGAGCCACCACGGTGCAGGCGGCTCTTGGTGCGACGCGCAAGATCACCGCGCGGTGGCATCCCCGGACGAGCCTCAAACCGGAGATGGAACTGCTGGCCTCCGCGTCGAGCCGGCAACTGGTGACGATTGAAGGGGGGTACGTCCATCACGATGCCTGGCTGACCTACGAGGTGCTGCGGGGGACCATGAGTGGAGTGCGGATTGCGGCCCCCGTGGGCGCACGGATTCTGGACGTGACGGCGGACGTGGGGGTCAAGCGCTGGGAGGCGCAGGGGGAGGCGGGGCGGCAGGTGATCGCGGTGGAGTTCCTGGCCCCCGTGGAACAGCGCGTGACGGTGGAAGTTCACACGGAGCGAATGTTCGGCGAGGCATCGGAGGCGGTGGCCGGAATCGACGCCGACGGGGGAGTGCACGGCATCCACGCCCTGGACGTGGTGCGGGAGAGCGGGCAGGTGGCGGTGCGCGTCGCCGAGGCTCTGGAACTGACCGTGGAGGAGCAGCAGGGAGTGACGCGGATCGCCGCGGAGGACGTGGACGCGCGGCTGAAGCCGGCGGCGGCCACGGCGTTCCGGTACTACGCTCCGCAACTCCGGCTGGTTGTACGTGCACGGCCGGTCGAGCCGCGCGTGCAGGTCGCGCACGCCACGCGGCTGGTATTCGAGGAGGACGAACTCCGCCTGCAGGCGGAATTGGCGTACCAGATCGAGCGGGCGGGGGTGTTCGAGGTGCGGCTGCGCGTGCCGGAGAACGTGGTGATCGATGACGTGCAGTCGCCACTGCGGCAGGAGGATTCGTTTGATGAGGCCGCGCGGATTCTGACGGTCAAGCTGCAACAAGCGACGTTGGGGGCGCTCTCGCTGGTAGTGCGGGGTCATCAGCCGTTTGAGACGGGTCGCGCTCCGGTCGAACAGGATTTGCCGTTACTGGAGCCGCTGGACGTGGTGCGGGAGACGGGGACGGTCTCGGTCTGGGCGCCGCCGGGGATCGAAGTGGTGACGAATGCCGCGGCGGTGCAGTCAGCGCAGCCGGCGCCGGTTCCCGCCGATGGGCAGGTCGAGGGGGAGGCCGAGTTGCGATCGACGTGGAGCTACACCCGGCGGCCGGTGCGGATTCCGGTGACGACGACGCGGCGGCCGACGCGGCTGTCGGCGACGGCGGCGACGACGATCGACGTGCAACCCGAAACGGTCGAAGTGACGACGTGGCTCGACTACCGCGTCGAGTTCGCGGGGATTGACACTGTGCGTGTGTGGGTTCCCGAAGGGGTCTCCGCGGGAGTGCAGATCGAGGCGGAAGCGACCGGCCCGGCGTCGGCGGAGATTCAACAAAAGTCTCCCGGCCCGGCGGTGAACGGTTGGGTTCCGTGGACGGTGGTGTGGCAACGAAAAGTGGTCGGCGTGCAGCGGTTGCGGGTGCAGTATCGACTCACGCCGGGAGCCGCGCCACCGCCCGCGGACGCTGCGGCTCCCGCCGCGGGAGCGGCCCAGCCCATCACTTTGCTCCTGATCCGTCCGGACGGGAGACCGGCGACCGCGGACGGTGCAGACGCCATCCCGCTGACGCGTCTCCAGGGGGAAGTGCGCGTGCTCAAGGATTCCACCCTCTCCGTCACCGTGGACGCGAGCGGCGGCGACGTCGAGCCGATCGATCTGCGCGAACTCACGCTCCTGCCCACCGATGGAGCGCTCGCTTTTCGCTATCACCGTCAGCCGGAGGAGGGGGGAATCCAAATCGCCGTGACCCGGTTGCGGCCCGAGGTGCAGGAGGTGACGCCCACCGTTGTGGAGCAGGGGGTGGTGGAGATTGCCACGGCGCGGCACACGGCCGCCGTCTTCCGTTGCCGGTATCTCGTCAAGACGGTCGAGCGGCAGCGGCTGCGGATCGACCTGCCCAAGGACCTGGAGGTGCTGGGGGTGTTCGTCGACGGAAGCGAGGAGAAGCTGCAGTCCTTGGACGCCGCGGAGGCAGGTCCGGCGCAGGAGGACGTGACGGCGTACGCGGTGAACATTGGGCGGCGCGGCCGCTCCGAGGAGCCGTTTGTCCTGACGCTGCAATTCAACTGGAACGTCAATCCTCCTCCCTTTGAGGCGATGTTTGGGCGGGGGGAGATTCAGTTTCCGTTGCCGCGGATCGGCGTGCGGCGTGTGGGAGGCGGACTGGTGAGCGCTCCCGTGCAACAGTTGCGCACGATCGTGTACGTTCCCCGGCAGTTCTGGCTGGTGGGGACGCCGGAGGAATTCCAGATTCTGGGCGAGTACGAGTGGTGGGCGCTGCTGCGTCCCGAGCCGTTCGCCGTGTCGACGCCGGCGCCCCTCGACTTTCCAGAGGCGCAGACCGTCCCGCTCGATTTCCCGACGGAAGGGTTACGGGCTGTGCACTACCAGAACCTGGGTGGGGCAGGGCGGATCACCGTGGCCTGGTGGGACGTGGCGAAGATGACCACGCTGCTCAGCGTGGCCCTGGGACTGATCGCCTTCATCCTGCTCCGCACGAGTTGGGAGAACAAACTGAACATCCTGCTCATTGCGGCCTTCCTGACGTTGTTGTTCGGGGTGAAGGATCGAGACGCCGTGCTGCACGGACTGGCGGCGGCCCGCTGGGGGCTGGGGTTTCTGCTGGCGCTGTGGATCGTGCATGGGCTGTTCGGCTGGCGCGGCCGGGGGACCCCTCCGGAGACGGGAATGACGGCATCCGCAGCGCCGACGCCCCCCTCCCCGGCAGAGGCAGGCCCGGACCCGTTGCCGCTGTCCCACTCCTGATCCTTGCTCTCGGTTCCGCATGACTATGGACCGGTTACTGGACACGCCTGCCCTGGAAGAACTTTCGCGGCAGCTCCACCGCGCGCGCGGGAGGGGGCGTCCGCCGCGCGTGGCGGCGTGGCTGATGCTGGCGGCTGGTCTGCTCTTGAGCACCGCCTGCCCGGGTTTCGCCCAGTTCGAGCTGCCGCGGCGAATCTATGTGCCGACGGAACATCTGGATGCCCTGCTGATGCGCGATCGCGGGGGCGTCGTGCTCCCCTTGGCCCGGTTTGAGCAGCTTCTCGCCCAGGCCCGCGCTGCGGAGGAGTCGCAGCCGCGCATCCCTTCCCCCGCCCCCGTCCTCACCCGCACCGACTACACCGCACGCCTGGAAGGGGAGCGGTTGTTCCTGACGATCGATGTGCAGGCGCACAACTTCACCCGGGATTGGGCGACGGCGGCAGTCACAATCGGCAACGTGGGCGTGGAGGCGGCCACGGTCGCGGGGGAACCGGCGATCGTGACCCGCGGCGATCCTCCCGAGACCCTGCACTGGCTGGTGCAGGGCGAGGGGCAGGTGACGCTGCGGCTGGAGGCATCCACCCCGCTGGCCGTGGTGGCCAGCGATCGACTGGTCGCGTTCCCCCTCTCCGGCGCCCCGGCGGGGGAACTGCGGCTGACGCTCCCGCCCGGCAAGCACCTCCAACTGGGAAGCCTGACGGTGACCCGCCCCACGCCGGCGGAGATGGAGGCTGAGTACGTCCTGCCGCTGGGAGGACAACGCCACCTGGAACTGCGGATCACCGACCGCGCCGCGGAGAGCCGGGCCGACGTCCTCACCTTCGCCAGCACCGCCTACGGGCTGATGGTCGCCCCCGGCGAGGTGACCTGGACGGCACGGACGTCCCTGCAGGTGATCGGGCGGAAGATCGACCGCCTGGTGGCCAGCGTCCCGCGAGAGCTGGAGATCACGGCGGTGGAATCGGTGGGACTGGAATCGTGGGAGCTGGCGGATGCGGCGGACGATCCCACGCGCACGGCGTTGACTTTGAACTGGCGACAGAGTTTTGACGGCACGCGGTCTCTCTTGATTCGCGGTGTGCTGACGAACGTGGACGCTGCCGGCTGGTCGGCGCCGAACCTGCGTCTGGCCGAGGCGACCTCCCACACGGGGGTCGTCGTCGTCCAGTACCCGGCGGGGGTGCGGGTGCAAAACCTTTCCGCGAGCGGGGCGCGGGCCAGCACGGCGTCCCCGACCCCGGGGGAAGGCGTGACGACGCCCCTTTCATCCCCTGCGGCCACCCCTTCCAGTCAACTCCGCTACGACGTGTGGAGCGAAGACTTCACTCTCACTTTCCGCACGGAGCTCAAGCAGCGCGAGCTTCACGCCGCGATGACGAACCTCCTCGACGTCGCCGCCGACGGCTTGATGCTCTACACGCTCGTCGACGTCACCCCCCGGATCGAGCGCCTGTTTGAACTCCGCCTCACTGTGCCGGCGGAATGGGAGATTCAGGAGCTGACGGTCGCCGGTCAACAGACTCCCTGGAGCACCACCCCCCAGGCTGCCGGTGTCAACGAAATCCAGATTCCGCTGGCGACGCCGCTGGCGCCCGATGAATCGCGCTCCATCCGGCTGACGGCTCGCCGGCTCCTGGACGACTGGCCGGTGGAGGCGACGCCGGTCCGGTTTGCGCTGCCGGAGGTGCGGCTCCCGCAAGCGAGCGTCGTCGAGGCACTGTACGGCGTCACGGGAGAAGAGGACCTGCTCCTGGCACCTTTCGATGTGACCGGTCTGGATCCCGCCCAGGGGAAGGACCTGGAAACCCTGCATAAGCAGTTGGAAGGAACGCTTCGCACATTACGACTGGGCTTTTCCTATCAGGACACGCGGATTGCCGGTCAGATCGAAGTGGTCCGCAAACCGAGCCGCATCTCGGCTGCCACGCTCACCTTCCTGCGGGTGGACCGGGAGACGGTCACGACGCAACTCGAAGCCCAGGTGCGGATCGAGGGGGGCGGGGCAAAGGAGCTCCGCGTGGCGCTCCCCGAGACGGTGGGGACCGACCTGCGGTTTGAGATCGCCACGCCGCGCCTCCGTGGCCAGCTCTCTCCGGAAGCGGCGGTGGTGCTCCCCCGCATCGTGGAACAACCGGCGACGGTCGAGGCCGGCCGGCGGATGTGGACCCTCAAGTTCGATCAGCGGTTGCGCGGAGACGCCGTGATCTGGACGGAAGTGCGCGCCCCGCGCGGGGAGGCCCGTGAATTCACTCCCCTGGTGCTGGAAGTGCTGGGGGCCGAGCGCCAGAACGGGCACATCGCGATCCTCGCCGATGAGGAACAGCGCATCACGCTGACGGCTCAGGATGCGGCGGGACGCCCCCTGCCGCTGGTCGACCCGGTCGATTTTCCCCCTTCGTTCACCCTCCCGGTGGAGCTGTTGCGCACGGGACGGCAGCGGATCGTCGCCAGCGTGCAGTACCTCGAGCCCGGCTTTACGGTGCAAGTCCATGAGGAGCGTTTCGAGCGGTCCGCCATCCCCACCGCCCTGTGCCGATCCGCCGTGTACGAGACGGTGGTGGGGACCGACGGCGTGCTTCAGCACGAAGCGACGCTCTCCCTCGCGGCGGTGGGAGTGCAGGCTTTGACGATCCGTTTGCCGGAAGGAGACCGGCTGTGGGGAGCACTGGTAGATGATCGGCCGGTCGAGGTCCGCCGTGCAGGAGACGTCCTGTCGCTCCCGCTGCCGCCGGGTGAATCACCCCACGAGGAGCGCGTGGTCAAACTTCTCTACCGCGGGGCGGAAGCGTCGCTCGGCACGATCCGCCAGACGCCCCTGCGCCTTGCCGTGGTGACGGGGCAGGGGGGAGAGCAGCCGCTGGAGGTTCTGGAACAGCGATGGGTGTTGCATCATTCGCCGGACGCGCTGTTGCTCGACAGCCGCGGAGAGTTTTCTCCGGAAGAGCCTTTGGCCGTGGGGACGATTCTCAGTCGGCTGGCGGCGCTGGCGACCCTGCCGACAGAGGAGGAACTGCTCGAGCTGGGAGTCGTTGCAGGGGTGGTGCTGGTGGTGCTGGTCGTTTCGGCGTGGCTGTGGCGGCGCTGGGGAAAGTGGGCCGCCGCCGGTGCGGTGGTGCTGCTGGGAGCGGCCGTGCTCGGGTGGTGCCTCTGGTCGCCCCGCTCAGGCGGCGACTTTGCAAAGCCCCGCGGAGGAGCGGGAGCGGTCGCAGCCTTCCCTCGGGACGTGGCCGCGACGGCGCCGAGCGGAGGCATGGCCGCCGACTTCTCGGACCTGGAACTGGCGGGATCCGGGGGGCTTCCCGAAGCTGCGGCTCGTGAACAGTCGGGCTCCCTCTTCGAGGGCGGTATGCGCTCCCGGGAGGACGAGTTGAACAGAGCCGAGCGGCGTAAGCTCCGCAGCGAACTCCGGGAGGAAATCATTCCCGCCACGTCGGCACTGGGAGCGGCAGTGCCACCCACGCCAGCAGAGAGCGCCCCGCCGCCGGCACCGGCCGCCCCTCCGGCCGCGATGCCCGCCTCGGACGCTCCGGCACAGCCGCAGTCAGCCATCGCCGCCGGAGGCGAAGCCGTGAATGGAACGATCCAGCTCGAGGCGGACGCGATGCCAGCGTCCGGGCCGCAGGACCGCGGGGCCCTGCTGTCGCTGTCACTGGCTCTCGCACCGCCGGGAGATTTCGTCGAACGCACGTTCCGCTACTTCGGCGCGGAGACCGAGCCGGAGGCAGTCGACCTCCAGGTGGACTACGCCGATCGCCGCGTGTGGGAGGTCCTGACGGCGGCGGTCGCCGGCGGCGTGCTGCTGTTGTGCTGGTGGCTGCGGGACGTCTCCTGGCTGGTGCGTGGCTCGCTGGTGGTGCTGTTGATCGCAGGTCCGGTGACGTTGTCGGGGATGGTCCCGGCGCGGTGGCTGGCGATTGGCGACGGGCTGCTGCTGGGGGGTGTCTTGAGCCTGATTGCGTGGTGCGTGCGGGGGTGTGTGCAATGGCTGCCGCACTGCTGCCGGTGTTGTCGAGTCTGGGCGCCCCGGACGGATGGTCCGGGCGGTGCTGCCGGCGGCGGCGAGGGTGTGGCCGCAGGGGGAGCGCCCCCGGCGGCGCTCCTGATCCTGGCCTGCCTGACTGCGGCGACGGGACGCATCTGCGCGGCGGAGGCCCCTCCCGCGATCGATCCCGAGGCGGGGCGACCGGTGGTGATCCTCCCGTATGAAGTCGGGGCCGATCCCCTGTCGGCGGACAAGGTCCTGATTCCGCGGGAATACTTCCTGGAACTGTGGCGGAAGGCTCATCCGGAGGAGCAGCCCCCCACACCGCCGCCGACGGCCGGAGTGGTGGCCGCGGCACTCTACCAGGCGGAACTCGACCCCCCCGGCGGTGGCGAGCGAACCGTGCGCATCCAGGGACGGTTCGTCATTCGCCACCTGAGCGCGGAAAGGGTGCGTCTGCCTCTGCCCCTCGTGCCCGTGGCGATGGAACGGGCGGTGCTCGACGATCAACCTGCGGTCCTCTCGGTCAGCGACGACGGGACTTCGCTGGAGGTCGTCTCCGCCGCACCGGGGCTGCACCTGCTCGACGTCACGTTCCGGACGCCAGCGTCGCAGGTCACGGAACAGTCGGGGCGGTTCATGCTGCGGCTGCGGCCCGTGGCCAGCGGGCGGCTGTCGTTCGTCGTACCCGGTGGAGCGGAGACGGAGGTCCGCATCAACGGAGCCACGGACGCTACTTCCCTGCACGAGGTGAACGGCGCACGGGTGATGGAGGCGCCGATCGATCGCGGCGGGGATGTGACCATCGCCTGGCAGCCGCGGGCGGCGCGGGGAGTCGCGGAGGGGAACATCCAGGTCGAATCGACCATCGGCTGCTCGGTGGACGACGCGGGGCTGACGGTCCGGCACCGCTTCCGGTACGTCGTGGCGGCGCAGGGGACTCTTTCCCGCGTCCGGTTCGCGATTCCCGCGGCGGCGCGGCTCAAACGCATCGCCGGCGCCGACGTGGCCGGGTGGGAGTTTCTCGAGGAGGAGGGGGAGCGCATCGTTCAGGTGTTTCTCCGCCGCGACGTGAGCGATGCCACCGCGCTCGATCTCGATCTGTTCCAGGAGTTGTCGCTCACGGAAACGCCGCTGACGGTGCCGGTCCCGACGCTCCGCCCGGTGGGGGTGACGCGCGAACAAGGGGATGTGGCGGTTTTCGCCGAGCCGCACCTGGCCGTGCAGGCCGGGCCTGTGCAGGGGCTGCGGCAGGTGAACGTGGCCGGCTTCACCATGGACCCGGCCCTGACGCAGCCGGGCGCCACCCCCCGGCTGGCGTACCGTTTCGACGGTCGTCCGTTCGCGTTGCCGCTGGTCTTGCAACGGCGACAGGCGGAGACACGCGTCGTCAGCGAACATGGAGTGCAGGTGCTGCTGCGAAAACTGCGGCTGGCCAGCCGGGTGCAATTCGACCTCCGCGAGGCCCCCCGCTCCACACAGACGTTCACCCTCCCGGCCGACTTGCTTGTGCTCCAGGTGCGGGGAGACTACCTGGTCGACTGGACGGTTACGGAAGGGGAGGGGGCGCGAGTTCTCACCGTGGAACTCGATCAACCGCGGACAGGGCAGGTGCAGGTCCTGATCGAGGGGACGCAGCCGCGCGATCCGGCGCAGGGCGTCGTCTCGATCGCCACGCCCCAGCCGCTCGACGTTGCGCGACAGGAGAGTCAACTGGGCGTCTGGCTGGATGAAGCCTTCACGGCGACGATCAGTGCCGCAGGCGAGTGGCGGACGGTCGATCCCGCGCAGCTCTCGGAAGTCATCCGGTTGTTGCGCAGCAGTGCCCCGCGGTTCGGGTTCCGATCGACACAACCCCGTCCGGGGGGGATTCAACTTGCGTTGGAACGAGGGGTGGCGGAGTTGTCGGCGGACTCCGTGGTCCTCGTCGCTGCCAGCGACGCCGCCTTGGACTACGGACTGACGCTGCGGTGGCGCATCGAGCGGGCGGCGGCCGAGACCTTCGTGGTGACGACCCCCGACTGGCTGGGCACTCAGGTGGACTTTTCCGGCCCGGGCATCCGACAGGTGGAGAACTTCCAGCGCCCCGACGGCAGCCGCGTCTGGCGCATCACCCTGCACGATCCGGTGCGGGGCGAGTACCTGCTCACCGCCGTCGCCACGCTGCCGTTGCCGGCGGACGGCCTGGTCCGCCTCCCCGATCTCCGCTGCCTGCGTCCGGAGCAGGAGCCGGAGACGGCCTCCGAGCTGGCGGTGCAGCGGCGGTTCGGCGTGGTGGTGAATCTGTCGCAAGTCCATCGGCTGGCCGAGGTGAATCCGGAAGCGATCTCGCGCGCTCGCCGCGATCAGCTCCCGCTCAAGCTGCCGGAACGGTTGTTGGATCAGGCCCTGGAGGTGGTGTTGCTGCCGGTGGGAGGCGTGCTCCCGCAGTGGCGTCTGGAGTCGATTGCCGGCACGCAGGAGGCGTCCGCCACCGTGCTGCTGGCGGACCTGCGGACGGTCCTGGCGCACGACGGCACCTGGCGGACCCAGGCCGATTACCGCGTCCGCAACCGCGGACGGCAGTTCCTGGCGATCATCCCTCCTGCTGACGCGCGGCTGCTCAGCGTGACGGTGCGAGCTCGGCCGTCGCAGGCCATCCGGCAGCAGAGCGGGGGGACGCCGCTGTGGCTGGTGCCTCTGCCGGCCACCAGTGTCGTCGACCTCTCCTTCGGCGTCCGGGTGGTTCTGGCGGGAAAGCTGGCGACGCCTCTGCCGCAGCGCTGGTCCCTCACCGCCGCTGAAATCGAGCTGCCGGCGCCGCAGGTGGCCTCTTTGCAGCAGTCGAGCGCATACGGGCTGCCGGTGCTGCAAACGCTGTGGCGGATCGAACTGCCGCGGGACTTCCGGGCGACGCTGGTCGAGACCGATCGGCGAAGCAATCTCACTCCCGCCGAGGCCGACGCCGCCGAGCAAGCCTACGGCCGGACCTCGCTGGATGAACTGAAAGCTCAGCTTGCACTCTCGTACTCCGCGGAGGCGAAGCGTCCCGTCGCGTTTCAATGGCAATTCCACAACTTCGGGATTGCGCTCCAGAACGTGCAGAGCCAGACCGCTTCGGGAAAGACTTCCGGAACTGAAGCGGAACTGGTGGAGCAGGCGGCGCGGCGGTTGCAGGAACTGTCCGAACAACTCGCCCAGGCGCCTCAGGCAGAGGCGTCGCTGGACCGTAACGACCTCGGTCGGCAGTTCGTTCGGGAGAACAACCGCGACATCCTGAATTTCAACTCCCTGGCGATGGAGACGCGCAGCGAAACGGACGAAGTCGTGGACTTCTCGCGCAACACCGCCATCGTCGACAAGCTGGAGAAGGCGCAGGCAGACGCTGCCGACCAGTTCCGCGGGTCGAGGTTGCGGGCCCTGGTGCGGGAGCAGCTTCAGAATCAGCAACTGGGTCTTAAAGAGGCCGCTCCGCCAAGACAGGCGGGCGAGGAGCGTGAGCGCGCTCCTTCATCCTTCGGACGGTTCTTCCTAGGCCGTGAAGTGACCCCCGTGGAGGGAGAGGAGCGCACTCGCCTGACCGACGGGTTGCAGGTGGGTCAGCTTGCAGCCGGCCTGGGAGAGCTGAGGGCCGTCGGCGGCGGAGGCGGCCTGGGAGGCGTCGGCGGTGGGGCAGGGGAGTGGACCGAGGGAGGCGGTCTGTCGCTCGACATCGTCCTCCCCTCCGGAGAACAGGTGTTGACGTTCACCAAGGTTGGCGGCGATCCGCGATTGACGCTGGCGGTCAGGCCGCGCGAAATGTTCACGCTTGCCGGCAGCGTGCTGGGTGGGCTGGTGCTGCTGGTGCTGGGGCTGGGTGCGGTGCGCAGGCTGGCGCGGACGCCGCTCAGTCCCCGGGTCGTGGCGTGGGGACTGCTGGTGGCAGGGCTGGCATTGGTTCTGGCCGTTCCTTCGCCCGGGCGATTGGCAGGATTGGTGCTGTTTCTCTCGGGTGCAGGCTGGCTGGTGATCCGGTGCGTCCGCGGCGTGCCTGCGGCGCGATGACGCGGGCGGTCTGGAGGCTCTCGCCGTGCGCCCGGCCGGCGTGCCGCGGGGTGTGCGGCCGGTCCAGGCATTCCAAGAAGTGAGAGCCGGGATCGCGAGAGTTCTTGACCTGACTCTTCGAACGCGTCACGATTCGCGCGCTCCGGCGAGACGCATCGTTCCGGTGCGAATCTCCCACGTTGGAGGAGCGAGTCGCTGGCGGAAGGGGCTGAGTGTTGCCCCCAGGCCGCAGGCGCTCGATACGTCGCCGGTTCCGGCGGTATGGGGCATTCTCTCTGAGGTGGCGGTTGATGAACGGACCAGACGTGGAGTTGAGTGAGTCCCTGCCCCCCGAATCCCAGACTTCCCCCGAAGGTTCCCACCTCCGGCAGGAGCTGCGTTTGCCGGGGCCGATCCGGTTTCTGTTTGAGAATTCGTTGTTCCTGATCGGCGGGGCCGTGCTGGCATTGGTGTGGGCGAACCTCGACCCGGAGAGGTACCAGCAGTTCATCCATGCGCCGTTGCATGGACCTGTGAAATCGGCGGCGGAGAACCCGTCACACCCCGGGGAGGAACACGCTGCCGGAGAGCAGGCCACGGGGGGGCACGGGGGGCTGACGCTCCACTTCCTGGTCAACGATGTGCTGATGGCCCTCTTTTTCGCCATCGCGGCCAAGGAGGTGTGGGAGTCGCTGCTCCCCGGCGGGGCGCTGTCGAACCCGCGCCGCGCGGCCACGCCGCTCCTGGCGACGGCGGGAGGCGTCGTCGTCCCGGCGGTGCTCTACGCCGTGGGGGCCTTGGCCGTCGGCCAGTGGACAGAACTGGGCCGCGGCTGGGCCGTCCCTTGCGCAACCGATATCGCCTTCAGTTACCTGGTGGCGCGGTTCATCTTTGGCGATGGCCATCCGGCCATCCCGTTCCTGCTGCTGCTGGCGATCGCCGACGACGCCGCGGGGCTGGCGATCCTGGCCGTGTTCTATCCCACGCAGGAGATTCAGCCGCTGTGGCTGCTGTTGACGGCTGGGGCGATCGCCACCAGTTTCATTTTCCGCGGGTTGGGGCTGAAAAACTTCTGGTGGTATCTGCTCGTTCCCGGCATCCTGAGCTGGGTCTCATTCTACAAGGCGGGTATCCATGCCGCTCTGGGGCTGGTGCCGATCATCCCCACCATGCCCCACGGCAAAAGCGACATCGGGTTCTTCATGAACGGCAACGTGGAGCGGCACGACACCCTCAACGAGTTCGAGCACTGGTGGGATCATCCGGTGGAGTTGATTCTGGGGTTGTTTGGACTGGTGAACGCCGGGGTGGTGCTGAGCAACGTCGGCACCGGTACGGGGCTGGTGATGCTCGGCCTGGTGCTCGGCAAGCCGCTGGGGATTTTCACGTTCACCTGGGTCGCGACGCGGTGGATGAAGCTGCAAATGCCCGAGGGAGTCAGCGACCGGCACATCCTCACGCTGGGAGTGGTGGCGGGGATTGGCTTCACGGTGGCGCTGTTCGTGGCCACCACGGCGTTTCCCCAGCCGGGTCCCACGCAGGACGCGGTGAAGATGGGAGCGCTGGGGAGCTTTGGTTCGGCGCTCTTGGCCTTCCCGGTGGCGTGGCTGCTGGGGGTCAAACGCTACCGCCCCACGGCGGTTGTCGATTAGGCCAGATCGTCCCTACGCAGTAAACCCCGCCCTGCGCCCGCCGCTGAATCGCTTGCCGCCGGGCGTCATCCCTCACGGCTCGCTGCAACGTGTCCAGGGGTTTTCGCCGGAGCCGGTCCAGACATCGCAGTGGTAGAGCGTCGCCAGACCCAAGAATTCTGCGTCAGGAGGGGGACCTCCGTCTCCCTCCACCTGATTCTCGGGGGGCCGATGGGCGCATTGTCGCTCGCAGCCCCACCACTGGAACACTTCGGTGTCCCGTCCTGACGAGACCGGTTGATCATCCTTGTCCCCTGCTTCCACCCAGATGCCTGGCGAACCCGCATTGGCATCGGCCCAGCCAAAGCAATGTGTTTGCTGCTGGTTCATCGGAACGTAAGCCATGGATGCAATGGTTTTACATCCGCAGTTGCAGCTGCTGGGCTGTCCCCAGAGAAATGTCTGACTGAGAATCAGCGCACACGAGCCCAGCACCGCCACTCCCCCAGAAGTCTTCCCAGAGGTCTTCAGACCACTTTCTCCTCGGTTAGGAACGTTGAATCTGCCGCCGAGACCAGACGCAATAAGCGAGCAGAGTGATTCCGGCCAGCACGTTCAGGACAATGAGTAGAAACCCCGACCAGCCTCCCGGTCGGCCCTTCCACGCTCCTTCTTCCGCGGGGGGGGTTGGTTCCTGTACCGGAAACTGGCCAAAGACCTTACTCCCCGGAATCGCAGCGGAGGTTCGTAAGAACGCACCATTGGCATGTTCGTGCCGTGCCAGGGGGCGATCCCTTCCATCGGGCATGCGGACTTTGAACTCCACGGGGGTCGGGCGAAAGTCTGTCACCAGCGCCCCAACGGGAGGTTCCAGTTCAAAGACATCGTCGCTGAACATCGGATTGACTTCGGCCTTGATGGTGGTCAGGCGGCAGAGGGATTGGAGCTGTCGACTGGGCGAGAATGCGGCGACCTCGATCAACCAGGGAACGACGAATCCTGACGACGGCTCCTGTTCTGCATAGACGAACCTCATGTCGTGCCCCAGGCGGCGCGTGGAGGTCATTTCGACTCTATGGATTCGATAGGGTGGTCTCTCGTCGCACCACACCGTGAGCGTGTCTTCCTGGACGTGCCGCTGGAGGGCCATGCAAGGCACGCCATTGATCTCGCGATGGAAGTCCGCCAAAACGCTAACACCATCTCGCTCAAGGTAAGGGCGGTCCCCGGCTGCGACGTTCAGCAAGAGATGAAGGGGGAGGAGATGGGCCTCGATCAGGTACGATCGCTCACGAATCCCGAACGTATCGTACGGAAGGGGACCAACAGCGGAACCGGAACTCAAGTCGCGGACTTCTGATCCGCGGCGAACATACGTCACATCGTACGGGACGATTCCCTTCTGAGAGGTGGGACAATCGCCCCACCGCCGCAATCGCTCTCTCCCGCCCCGGGCGAAGCTGTAATCGATTTGCGTTCGTAGGACGATGTCACCTTCCGGAAGATCGGCCGTGGAAGGGAACAAGTGCTGGTTGGGAAAACGGCCAAGATGCGCGGGAAGCAGGCCGGCCGGTCGCACATCCTCCGCCTGAAACACGACATGCAAGGTCTCCACGGCTGCTGCGTTTGCCTCCCAGGCGTCGAAGACGGCATTGACGAGGTGCTCGGTCCCACGGACCGGCTGAGGGAGACAAGCCAGCGCTACAAGCCACCCCAGGGCTGAAAACGCCAATCGGGGAGCGCTGGTCCGCCGGTGGAGAGTGCCTGGCAACGGGACATCCGTCCCGGCACAACAGCTCAAACGCCACACGGCGGAGAATCTAGGGTGAGTGACCATAATAAGTCACGGGAAGTGTGCACTCGATGGGAGCACCGGCGAGCGTCGCCTGCAGGAGAATTGTTCCTTGACGCACACCCGGCAGGGCGGCTGATAAAATGCAGTTCATCCGCAATCTGTCAGGGCGGCCAACTGGAGTATCACAGCGAACAGTGAGCTCTGGGAGTTCATCCGGTGGGCTGTAAGAGAACTCACTCACCGGGTGCACAAAGGCAATGTCTACCACCTCGCCGGTCGAGGCCCCCACCGGTACCGTTCCCAGGTGCACGACGGCCGGGGTGCAGGTGTATCCCCATGCTTTTACCACTTCCGCATGCAGGATGATCGTGAAGTATTCCCCCACCGTAGTTTCGCCTCGCAATCGAAGCAGCAAAGGGGTGCGACCGGAAGGGCAGGAACCATCTTCCAGACAGCGAAAATCAACTGAGTGTGAAGTCAGCCGGACGTCGACAGCGGCGAGGGGGGGATCCAGCTCCGCCTCCAGACGAGCCAGCGGAACGCGGAGCATGCGTGTGACGGGAGCACTGGATGAGATGGTCGTCGCTCCCGGGCCGGCCCAGGGCAATTGAAACTGCAACGGCTGGACGCTCTCCTCGAAGGGTTCACGAATCTGACCAGTGAGTTTCCACGGCGTGGGGAAGCGCTGGCCTTTCAGGATCGGTGTGATCTTTGTCGAGAACTCCTTCCCCTCCGCGCCGCGAGTCGCCGTGAGGTCCAGCACGACGGAAACGGCCTGCGAAGCTCCGGGAGGGATGGTCCATGTGGAGGGCGAAACCTGGACGCAATCACAATCCACCAGGAGTTGGCTCACGTCGATGGTGTGGGTCGAATCATTACGGACATGCAACGTGTGCTCAAAGCGGCATGTTGACCAGACAGCTCCCAAATCCAGTTCCTGGGGGGCGACATGCAGCGCTTCGGTCACCAATTCCCCGTCCGTTCCGCTGCACCCCGGGATGCCCAGGTGCCCAAAGACCATCCACACAGCCAACAGGCCAAGGGAGGGGAGGCCGGGCTGGCGCATCCCAGGCTCCTTCTGATCGGAATTCCAGAGGGGGCATGTGCGGCCGCGGAAGATTGCGGACAACCGACGCGTCGCTCCAAGCTACACACACACACACACACCTTCTGTCAAGCGGCCGCCTTCCGCATTTGTGAAACTCAGAGCGGGCGGTCATCCTTCCCCCCGAGGGGGAACCTGCGATGGCCCCACGGCCCCGACAAGGTCTTTGCCTTGCCGGTGATCGCAGCCGCGGGAGCGCCGGGTTAGAATCGGAAAGCCTCGTCACCCGGCAGAGGTGCGTCCGTGGTGGCGCCGGGCTGTTTCCACTGGAATTGATCTCGGACCAACCTGGGTCTTGAGAGCGGGAATCCCCTCCATGCGCATCCGATCTCTGTTGTCCCTGATTGGTCCCGGACTGTTGTGGGTTTCGGGTTGCGGAAGTGAGGGGGTTGCGCCTCCGCAGGCCGCGCCTGCCCAACACACCACTGCCGTTCCCGGCACCAGCGACGCCGCGCCGGCCGCGCCGACCGAGGGAGGCGCCTCCGCAACGGTCGACGACCCGCAGGCCGTCCGGCGCCTGGGCGAGCGAAGGGTCAAATTCACGCGGGACCCGGAAGGGTTCATTCTGCAGGTGGATGCAACGGGGACGCCGCTCGACGACGCGGCACTGGAGGACCTGTCCGGTCTGCCGCGGCTCAAGTCAGTGTTGCTCGCGGGGACGCAGGTGACCGACGCGGGGCTGCCGTCGCTCGCCAGGCTCCCGGGCGTCATCAACCTCGATCTGCGGGACTGCAAGCTGACGAATGCCGGCCTGGCGCCGCTCGCGGAGATGACGCGATTGAAGGCGCTTCAGCTTTCGGGAAAGAGTGGCGCCTGCACCATTGACGACGACGGCATGACGCACCTGGCCGGGCTGGTGAATCTCAAAGTGCTGGGACTCGATTACCTGTGGGTCAGCGAAGTCGGGTTGGTGGTCCTCAAGCCGCTGGCGAACCTGGAACGACTTTTCCTTGCCCAGACGCTGGCGGGGGATGAAGCCATCGCCGTGCTGGCGCAGTTCCCCAAACTCAAGGAGTTGCGGCTGGCACGGACGCAGGTGACGGATGCGGGGCTGGAGGAACTGCCGCGTCTGGCCACGCTGGAGGAACTCGACCTCAGCGAATGCAGCCAGGTTTTTGACGCCGGGATGCAGCCGCTCGGCCGGATGACCTCGCTGCGCAAGCTCAACCTGTGGCGCGTGCAGGTCACGGACGCCGGGATCGCGCATCTCTCCGGCCTGACGAACCTCGCCTATCTCAATCTGGACAACACGCAGCTCTCCGATGCCGGGATGAGCGCCCTGTCGGGCATGACGCAGCTTGTGTACCTGCATCTGGGATCGACCGCCATCACCGACGCCGGCCTCGTCCACCTGGAGCCGTTGACCAGCCTGCGGGAGTTGATCGTCACGCGGACGGCGGTGACGGAAGCCGGCGCGGCCGCACTCCAGGCCAAACTGCCGATGGTCAAAATCCAACTCCAGTACCTGGGGGACGAATGAGCCTGGTTGCGCGGGGGCAGGGCAGGGGACGCTCCCGCCGCCCGGAGCCGTCAGGAACCACACCCGTTGGCAGGAGCCACGCAAGGGCCATGTCCGCCGAACTGTCCGAGCCGCTGGCGTTCAAGTTCCACCTCCTGAATGAGCAGGGGCAGCAGACGTCGTTGTTCCGCAAGCGCGGGTCGTTCGACGGCGAGACGCTGCTGCTGGATGGCGTGCCCATCCCCGCGGCGGGGATGCTGCAGACGGCCATCCGCGAGAATCGGATGGTCGTCGTGTATCTGACGGTCGACGGCGGCATCGCCCACGTGGCATTCATGCCGACAACGAAGAAGGAGACCGACGAGCTCAAGCGGCGGCTGGACATTGCCCGCAGCGCGACCTGGGCGCAGATGCATCGCGAGGCGCTGACGAAGCGCGGCCGGGGAGACGCCTACCGCGACGCCTGTTGCCCGCGATGCACGGCCACGGTGATCCTCACCGACATGCCTCCTTCGCCGCAGCTCTACTGTCCCTTCTGTGATTCGCTCACCACCACGGATTCCATTGCCGGTCCGATCCCCGGTGAAGAGTCTCTGCGGCTGTGCGAGGAGTGCGGCATGTACAGCCGGCCCCGCAAGTTCACGATCTTCTACTTCTACTTCCTGCTGGTGGTGTACGGCTGGTGGAGCCGGACCACCTGGCGCTGTCCGGGCTGCATGCGCGGCCAGGCATGGAAGATGTTCTTCGGAAACCTGTTGTTTCTGCTGGGAGTCCCGATGGCGGTGGCGCAGCTCATGCGCTGTTACAGCGGGACGGTGGTGGGGGGCACCTTCCGCGGACTGGACGGGGCCAACCTCAAGGCCCGCAAGGGGGACGTCCGCGGCGCGCTGGCCGGCTACAGGTCCATCCTGGAGCGCGTTCCGCACTCGGCCGGCATCAAGTACAACCTTGCCCTCGCACTGCTCCAGCAGGGGGACGAGCCGCGGGCCGCCGAGGCGCTCGAACTCGCCCTGGCCGACTGTGCAAACTACGTCCCTGCCTATCAACAGCTCAAAGGGGTGTACACACGGCTGGGAGCGACCGAGCGGCTGCAAGAGCTGACGGCCATGTGGGAGGACGTCGAAGAGGCACAGAGTGAACAGGACAGCGATGCGGCGCCGCCCGCGGGACTGCCGTCATGAGGGGGGATCGGCCGGAGGCGAACGGGGCGCGATGCGGGACGTCCGGCGAGGTGGGGCATGTCGCTGGCCGATCTGAAGACCCCCTCGGCGGAGCGGCTGCTGATTGATGCGCTCAGCCGCGCGGAGCTCGCGCCTCAGCGCGTGCTGGTAACCTCCCTGGGACGCGGACAGCTTGCCTCCGCGGCGGCGCGGATGTTTCCTCGCGCCGCCGTCGCTTGCTGGTTCCTCGACCTCTATCCTGCACTCGAAGCGCACACCCTGCTGGCCGAGGAGGGGAGGGGGGTGGAGGTCGTCTGTGCTGCCGACCTGCCCCCGGAAGAATGCGACTGCACCCTGTTGCCCCTGCCTCGCGGGGGAGAGGCGGAACTCGCCCGCGATCTGTTGCAGCAGGCGTTCGACCGAGTGCGGCTGGGGGGGGTGCTGATGACCGCCGTCGACAACCCGCGCGACGTCTGGCTCCAGCACGAACTGGAGAAACTGCACAAGGGCGTCTCACGGATGCCGACCCGCTGGGGCGTCGTCTATCGGCTGGTCAAGCGGCAGCCGCTCAAGCGTTTCCGCGACTTCACCGCCCGGTTCGCCTTTCGGGACCAGGGGCGGCTGGTGCAGGTGGTGTCGCGTCCGGGGGTCTTCAGCCATCGCCAGCTTGATCTCGGGGCTCGGGCGCTGTTGGAGGCGATGACGATCGAGGAGGGAATGCGGGTGGTGGACGTGGGCTGCGGGTCGGGCGCGGTGGGGTTGGCGGCGGCCTTGCGGGGAGGGACCGTCCACGTCCTGGCGATCGACTCGAACGCCCGCGCCGCGGCCTGCACGGCGGCGGGGGCGGAACTCAACCACGTTGCCGCGCGGCTCTCTGTTTGCCACGACGCCGAAGGGCGGATCGACGAGCCGCGAAGCTTTGATCTCGTCGTCGGCAATCCTCCGTACTATTCTCACTATGCCATTGCGGAGTTGTTTTTGCAGACGGCGCGGCGGGCCTTGCGGCCGGGGGGAATGGTGCTGATGGTGACCAAGCAATCGGCCTGGCACCTGGCCCGGATGAGGCAAATCTTTCAGCAGGTGGAGGAGCAGACCGTACGAGGTTATGCGGTGGTCCGCGCGCGGCAGCGGTGAAGGGGAGGGGGGCATCGTCGCCATCCCGGGAGAGGGCCGGCACTCAGGTCAGGAAACGATCGTCATGCGAGCGGTGGTGCAACGGGTGTCGTCTGCTTCGGTCACCGTGGGTGGACAGGTCGTGGGGGCCATTGACCGTGGTCTGTTGGTCCTGCTGGGCGTTGCCCACGATGACACGCAGGCGGACGTCATCTACACGGCGTCGAAGGTGGTCGGCCTGCGGATTTTTGAGGACGAAGAGGGGAAAATGAACCGCTCACTGGCGGAGGTCGGGGGGGGGGATGC
>JBBIJW010000043.1:0-21233 GCA_037445755.1 Planctomycetaceae bacterium
ATAGCGCTCCCACGATGAGGGGCGTGATCCGCGGTTGGACGCGGGCGTCCAGCACCCATACCAGCACAGACAACCAGTCGATCCACTCCGGCGTCAGGTTCCACGCAGCCATCCTTGGCTCTCCCGAAAGGCCCGTGCTTGTGACAGACACGTCCTATCGGGAGAGCCCTTTTTTGAAAAGAGGAACCGCTCATTCACGCGGCCCGGGTATTAGCCGGATCTGGGAAAGTGCAGAATGAAGAAGAAGAAGCCGAACAAACCCACGATCGGATTCCTTGGTGGAAGTTATTTGTAGGTGCCGTCGGCAGGATTGTACGGCTGCTGGCGAGTACCGCCCGGGCCAGCCGGTTTAGTGGGGCCAGTTCCGCCGGGGTCGCCGCATCCGAGAGTTACGAAAGCAACGCAGACAAGAAGCACGAAGAACATCGATTTCTGGAACATTGCGGTTGGTCTCCTTTTTTGTGTGGCCGAACGTTGCGGATGAGCCGCCGGGCGCGATGCCCGGTGGCGCCGTGTGAGGTGCGCCGGGTGTCGTGACCGGTCAGCTCGATCCGCCTTGTTTGCCACCCACGGAGTTGGGACTATGGCAAACTGAACAGGGTTGCACTCGAAAGCCGACTCCGCGGCGGATCGAGCGACGCCCGGCGTCCCGAGCGTTTGCGGGGGGTAACCCCACCCATGGGGTTGCGGCGTGAACCGAATGTCTTCGGCTCATCCGCAACGTTTGCCAGCCGGGCTGGCAAACTCTGTTTCTGTGAACAAAACGCATTGAGAATACCAGATGGCTTCCGCCTGTCAATCCCCGCATTCCCATCGGGATACGACGATTCCGCCGCGCGAATTGACACAGCAATCCTTGCGCGACACATTGAAACGCATGAAGCTCCTCGATCAGTACGAAGCCGCCTGTCAGGTGCGCCGACTGACTCCCCGGACGATCCAGACCTACCGGCGGTGGGTCGAGGAATTCCTGCGGTTCCACCACGATCGCACCGGCCAGTGGATTCACCCCCAAGACATGGGAGAGAAGGAAGTCGAGGCCTTCCTGACCCACCTGGCCGTCAACCGCCGCGGGGACTCGCGGCCGCCTGGGCTGCGGCCTGCGCCCTGCTCGTCCTTCTCCTGCGCGACCATGTGCGCTCCTGGAACGTCCCCGCCCCCCGATTCCTCACCACCCCCAGGCAATCCCTGCGACCAGTCCACAGATGGACTATTGGACTATTTCAACGGGCTGCTAGAATCGCCCGTTGTGACTTCGCCGGCGGATTCCTCCGGATGCCGCCAGGAGCGCCACCCCCTTCGCCCCCCCTTGAACTGAAGAGCCTGAGCACAGGAGACCGTCCCATGTCCGTTGCCCCCTTGTCCCGATTCGTTCTGATGGGATTGTGCCTGGCATTCCCCTGGCTGAGTGGCTGCGGCGGCTCTCAGCCGGTGCGGACATTTTCATCGCAGGACGACGTCGAACATGCGGAGGAGCATGCGCATGACCACGGCCCCCACGGCGGGCACGTGGTGGAACTCGGCGGGGAGGACTACCACGCCGAGGTGGTCTTCGACGCCGCCACCCGCAAACTGACGGTCTATCTGCTGGGAGCGGACCTCAAGACGCCTCTCCCGGTGGAGGCGGAGAACCTGGCGGCCCGGCTGAAGATCGGCGAGCAGACGCAGGAGTTTTTGCTGGCGGCCGCGCCTCAGGAGGGGGAGGAGGGGGGGAAGTCGAGCCGGTTCACACAGGCGGAGGGCTCCCTTCCCGAGTCGATTCAGGACGCAGAGGACCTGCACGGCGAGGTGGTGGTGAGTTTCGGCGGGACGCAGTACCGGGGGGAGATCACCCACGACCATCACCCCCATCCGTGAGCGGGTCTGCGGGGTGGGCGATGGCGTCGGCATGATTCTCATATCTCTATGCTTGATAATGAGATAAGTCATATTGTGTGCACGGAAGTCCCCTCCCGGACCGCCGGAGTGTCCGAGCTGCTGGCGGAGGCGCGGTTTTTCCGCGAGGCGCGGCGACCGGGATGCCGATGAATCGTGCGTCGTCTCGAACCGATCCGGTCCGGGTGCGCCCGGGAGGGGTCATCTGTTCCTTTGAACAGTTCCAAAATGTGCCGATCGAATCCGGGAATTCCTCTCCGAGTGTGGACGGAGGCTTGACGCTGCCGGTGGGATCGGATGTAATCGGCGTGGTTCGATGATTCCGTCAATCCGGTCGGGGGATCGGAGTCAGGCTGCCGGAGTCAGGGAACCGGTCAGGTGTGATTGAAGATTGTGACACGCGTGTGTCAGGGTTGAATCAGGTTTAAGGCTTGTGGGTGTCCTTGTGCCGGCCTTGAGGAACCAAAAGGCCGGTCCTGCCAGGAAACGATTCGCAATCGGTCGCGTGTCCGTCCCAAGATGGACCACGGGCTCCGGGTCGTGATCGCTGCAGGCGCACTTGATTGCGCCTGGGTTCCGTCGATTCCCCATCGACGGAGTTGCGAATGGGATGGGACAGGGTCAGGCTATGACGGCTGGGTCTCAACGACCCCGGATGGTGATTTCCGGGTTGGGAGTCATTTCCCCGATCGGAATCGGCAAGGATCGTTTCTGGCAGAGCCTGCTGGAAGGACGGTCCGGCATCGACTATTTGACGGCCGTTCCGAGCGCCAATCTCCCTTGCAAGCTGGCGGCGGAGATCAAGGATTTCGATCCCCGCGCCTACGTCTACCACAAGAAGTTCCTGAAGGTGATGTCGCGGGACATCCAGTTGGGGGTCTCGGCGGCGTCCCTGGCGATGAAGGATGCCGGGCTGAAGGCTGGCTCAGTCGATCCGGAGCGGATCGGCGTGGAGTTCGGCGCCGGGCACATCTCCTTCACCCCCGAAGAGCTGGCCGACGCGGCCCGCGATTACCTCGACCCCTCCCAGCGCGACGGCTATCCCCGCTGGGGGGAGGGGAGCATGGGACGGATTGCTCCGCTCTGGCTTCTGCGGCAGCTCCCGAACATGCCGGCATGCCACGTGGCCATTGAGCACGATTGCCACGGCCCCAACAACACCATCACCAGTGCGGAGGCGTCCGCGCTCCTGGCCCTGCAAGAGGCCATGCGGGTCATCGCCCGCGGCCAGGCCGACGTGATGATTGTCGGGGCGTGCAGCTCGAACATCCACCCGGTGGACATCGCCCGGCTGCACCTGTACGACAGCCTCTCGCGTCGGGACGACGATCCCGCGCACGCCTGCCGGCCGTTCGACCGGGACCGCGATGGGGCAGTGGTGGGGGAAGGGGCGGCCGTCTTCGTGCTGGAGCGGTACGAACATGCGGTGGCCCGCGGCGCCGACATCTACTGCGAGGTGCTGGCGGTCGGCGCCGGGTGCGACGGACAAGGCTACGATAACGGCAAGGGGGGCCAGGGAATTGTCCGGGCGGTCGAGGCCGCACTGCGACGCTCGAACATGCGGGCGAGTGAGATCGGCCACATCAACGCCCACGGCAAGAGCACCCTGCGGGACGACTTTGTCGAGGCCCGCGCCTACCACCGCATCTTCGGGGACGAGGTCCTGAAAATCCCGGTGACCGCCCTGAAGAGCTATTTCGGCAGCTTTGACGCCGGCGCCGGAGCGGTGGAACTGGCGGGGAGCATCCTGGCGCTGCGGCAGGGCACGCTGCCGATGACACTGAATTTCGAGCATCCGGATCCGCTGTGCCGGCTCAATGTGGTGCGCGAGCCGCTGCGGCTCCGGACCTCGACCGCCGTGAGCGTCAATCGGACGGCGATGGGCCAGAGCGTCGCCGCTGTGATCCGTTCGGTCTGACTGGGGACTGCTCTCCCCCCTGTGGCGGAAGGACCGGTTCCGAAGGCGGGGACCACAACGGGGACCGCTGCTGCCCGCCCCGCACAGGGAGAACGACGGTTGGAAAAACCTCCTCCCGGAGTGGAAAGTGATGACCCCGGGTCGCTATACTCCCCGCTTCGTGTCCGGCCGAATGTGAAAGCGACCACGATGCCCAAGCAAAAGACCCACAAGGCGATGCGGAAGCGGTTCAAGGTGACCGCCAGCGGTAAGGTCAAACACCGCAAGGCGTTCCGTGGTCACATCCTGGGCAAGAAGAGCGGCAATCGCAAGCGGCGGCTGCGGCAGGATGGGATCATTACGGGCGTGATCGCCCATCAGATCGTGGACGCGCTGCGTCCCGGCCTGTGAGTGTATGGTTCCCCGCGGCCGTAAGGGGTCAGCCCCCAACGCGGCCAGGGGTCTCCCGATCCTTGGAAGGAATCGGTTCCCAAAACAATCAGTATTCGACGCAGCCAACGGCAGCCAAGCGCCGCAGCAGCGGACGCCGTTGACGGTCCCCCAGCAGGTGTTCGGTCATGCGAGTCTCATCGGGCAAGGTACGGCACAAGTCGAAGAAGCGGCTGTTCAAGGCGGTCAAAGGGAACTACGGCGGGCGGAGCAAGCTGTACCGCACCGCCAAAGAGACCCTGGTCCGCGCGGGGGCGTATGCGTACCGCGATCGACGGCTGAAGAAGCGTGATTACCGGGCCTTGTGGATCACCCGCGTCACCGCCGCCTGCCGCGAGCGCGGGCTGCGGTATTCGACCTTCATTTACGGGTTGAAGCTGGCGGGGATCGAGCTCAACCGCAAGTCCTTGAGTGAACTGGCGATCCACAACCCGTCGGTGTTCGACGAGATTGTGGAGATCGCGCGGTCCCAGACGGCCGCAGTCCCCGCCCGGAAAGCCCGGGGGTGAGGCCCCTGCTCCCCGTGGGGTGTTTGTGCCGCCCCCTGCGCGCGAGGACCTGGCGGAATCAGCCCCCATTCCCTTGTCAAGGCTGCAGCGGCGGGGGTGCGGCCGATTTGGAGATTTCCCCCCGGAACCTGTCCGCGGCCTTCCGTGAGCAGGACGGGGGCATAGAATGGGAGAGCGATCCGGACAGGACGTTGTTCGATGCCACAACCGGTGGCGGTGCGGATCGGCTGACCACGACGTACCGCAGGATTGCGACTGAGCGTGGCCGTGCGTCTCTGGAATTTGAGGACACTTGAGCTGTTCGCCCCATCGTTATTCGCTTCAGATCGGCCGCGAGCCCTTGGCACCCGCCTGAAGGGCGGGGGAGGTGATTCCGGCGGAGTCCTCCCGGTCTGAGTGCACCACTCGCGTCGGCCGCATGTCATCGGCGACCCTCTCCATCCCCAGCCAGGAAGCGGCCCGCGCCCTCCTGGGTCCGCAGGATGCCTACCTCAAACAGGTTCGCGAGGCCCTGGGAGTACGGATCGTGCTGCGGGGGGAACAACTCCTGATCGACGGCGAGGACGAGCAGGTCCGGCGGGGTCTGGAAGCACTGGCCGCCCTGCGGGAGATTCTCGACCGCCAGGGGCAGCTTCTGGAGGAGGATGTCGCCGAGGTGCTGGATCGCAGCCGTCCCGCCCGGGAAACGGCTCCCAGCATCGACCTGTTCGAGAAGGCCAAGAAGATCGGTCCGCGGACGGAGGGGCAGGCCCGGTACGTCGAGGCCATCCGTCAGAACGATCTGGTCTTCTGCCGGGGCCCGGCGGGTTGCGGCAAAACGTACCTGGCCGTGGCCATGGCCCTCAACGCCATGCGGACCGAACGGGTGCGGAAGATCGTACTCGTCCGTCCCGCGGTGGAGGCGGGGGAGCGGCTGGGCTTTCTCCCCGGAGACATGCTGGCGAAAGTCAATCCGTTTCTGCGGCCGTTGCTGGACGCCCTCAGCGACATCCTCAGCTACGAACAGGTCAAGCGGTACATGGAGGCCGACGCGATCGAGATCGTCCCGCTGGCCTTCATGCGCGGGCGGACACTCAACGACACGTTCATCATCCTGGACGAGGGCCAGAATACGACCGTCACCCAGATGAAGATGTTCCTGACCCGCATGGGGGAAGGGTCGAAGATCGTCGTCACGGGGGACGTGACTCAGACCGATCTGCCGCCGCACGTCCCCTCGGGCTTGTCGGACGCTGCCGAACGTCTGGCGGGCATCGAGGGGGTGGCGGTGGTCGATCTGACGGGGCGCGACATCGTGCGTCACCGGCTGGTCCGGGAGATCGTGCGCGCCTACGACGACGACACACTCAAGGGGAAGCGACGGCGTGGATGAACAGGCCCCCCGACACCGACTCCTGGATGCCTCCTCCAGACGATTTGTGCGTGCTGATTCCTGATCCTGACTTTCTTCCCTGACGTGCTCCCTTGTTTGGTCTGGGACCAAAACGAACCCGACTGTCGCGGACGGTGGCCTTCCGGAACCGCGGGACGCCCTGGGCGCGCCTGAACGCGCTGGTGCGCGATCGGGGAGTGCTGCTGCGGCTGGCGGTCTGCCTGGCGGCGCTGCTGGCGCTGCTGGGGGCGGTGCAGGGGTGGCGGGCGCCGTTCCCCTTCCGGGAAGGGGACGTCCCTGCACACGGGATTTCGGCCAAGATCGACTTCCAGCGGGTCGATACCGAGCGGACCGAGCGGGCCCGCAAGGCGGCGGAGGATCAGGCCCCGCTGGTGTACCGCAACTGGCCGGAGAAGCTCGACCCGCTCCCGCAGCAGCTCCGCGCGGCGCTGGGGCAGGTCGCCCAAGCGGAGACCCTGGAGCAGCTCAGTCCGGAGGTGCGCCGGGCTTTCGGCCTGGTGACGACCTTCGACGGGGAGCGGCCGGGGGCGGAACGGTTCCGTCCGGCCAGTCCCCAGGCCGGGTTCGAGGCCCTCAAGTCCGCCCTGGCCATGGCCGACGCACAGTCGGTCCAGCAGCGGATCGATGACATCATCGATGATTTCGTGAAGTTCATCAGCCCGCTGCGGAAACTGGGGGTGATCGATGAACACGACGTGCGTCCCAGCTTCACCCGGCCGGACAGCCGCCTGCTGATCCTCTCCCCGTGGGAAGGGGACGAGGTGCAGGAAGTCTTCACACCGCAGGTGCAGCTCCCGTTGCGGCTGACGGAGGCGGGAGACCTGGGGAAGGGGTGGCTGTCGTATCCGGGAATACCGGCATCATTGCGACAGGGATTGTCGTACTGGCTGGTGCAGTCAACGCCCCCCACGTTGCTGTACGACGACGTGCGGAGTCAGGAGCAGAAGCTGGCCGCCCGCAAGCGGGTGCTGGACATCATCGACCGCTACAACCGCGGCGACCGCCTCGTTCCCCCCGGCGAGATGATCGACCGCACGCGGCTGGACCTGCTGGCGGCCGAGTACGCCGCCATCGAGTCGAACATCGCCGTCCCGGAGCGGTTGCTGCGCGCGGCGATCGTGTTCGGCATGTTACTCGTGCTGGCGGTGCTGACGGGCTATTACGTCGTCACCTACGAGACGCGACTGGCCAAGGAGATCGGGCGGCTGTGCGTCTACCTGGGGGTGATCGTGGCGGCCGTGGCCGTGGGACGCTGGCTGGCCTACTGGTCCCGGGCGGAGATCGTTCCTTTGGTCGTCACGGTGATGATCTTCGCCATCGCCTTCAATCAGGTCCTGGCCACGCTGACGGGCTTTACGTTGGCGCTGGTGCTGACCGTCTCGACGACGATGCAGCTCGATCAGTTCATCGTGCTGTTGACGACCGCGGCGACGGCGGCCGTCCCGCTGGCGCGGGTGGCGTCGCGGTCGGCGATGCTCAAGGTCGGCTTCTACGCCGGGGCGAGCTACTTTTTGGTCAGTTGCGGGGTGGCGATCATTGAGAGCCAGACGCTCGCGGAGGTCTGGACCAACCGGGCGATCCTGGCGCACGCGGCATGGGGGGCAGCATGGTGCCTGATCGCCGGGGCGATCGTCGGCCAGAGCCTGCCGTTCATCGAATCGGCCTTCGGCGTGGTGACCGACATCAGTCTGCTGGAACTAAGCAATCCCTCGCATCCGCTGTTGCAGGAACTCGTCCGGCGGGCGCCGGGGACCTACAACCACTCCATCGCGGTGGCGAGCATCGCGGAGACCGCCGCGGAGGCGATCGGCGCCAACGGTCTGCTCGTCCGCGTGGGGGCCTACTTCCACGACATCGGCAAGATGCTCAAGCCGCAGTACTTCATCGAGAACACCCAGGCGGGGAGTGAGAGCCGCCACGCCCAACTCGCCCCGGCCATGAGTACGCTGATCATCATCGGCCACGTCAAGGACGGCGTGGACCTGGCCCAGCAGCACCATCTGCCGCGGGCGCTCATCGACTTCATCGAACAACACCACGGGACCACGCTGGTCGAATACTTCTATCATGCGGCGACGAAGCAGGCCGAGCAGTTGCCCGATCACGGCCTGGAAGCGGAGGAGTCCGCCTTCCGGTATCCCGGCCCCAAGCCGCAAACTCCCGAGGCGGGCGTGTTGATGCTGGCCGACGCCGTGGAAAGCGCCAGCCGCACCCTCACCGACCCCACCCCCAAGCGGCTGGAAACCCTCGTCCACGACCTGACGATGAAGCGGCTGCTCGACGGCCAGTTCGAGGAGTGTTCGCTGAAACTCAGCGACATTCACACGATCGAGCGATCATTGGTGAAGTCGCTGATCGCCATCTACCACGGACGGATTCGCTACCCCGAATCGAAAGCCCCGGAACCGGCACGCACCGCCTGAAGCCAGATTCGGGGACGGGGGAAGCCGAGCTCAGCCCCAGCACACCGGTCCCGCGGGAAGTGGCGCACCCGTGGACAATCGACCCGCACCTCCGTCGGCGAGGGATCGCGAATCGAGGGGGACAAGGAAGTCCCGCTCGCACACGGTCAGAACGGTTCGTGCGAATCGAGGGGGAGCAAGCGGACGTCGCTGCTGCTGTCGACCGTTTTGGAGTCGGCGGCCACGGCCTCGGGTTCAAACTCCTCGACCTCGACGGGGGCGATGTTGTCGCTGTCGGGGAGCGTGCCGCGACTGTCGATGTTCCGTACCAGCGGGAGCGCTTCCGTCCGTTCGTGGTGGCCGACGCCGGGATCCCCCGGTCCGAGATGGACCCGGAACCGAGCGTTCGCAATGGCGAGTTCATCCCCCGGCAGCAAGGCGCCGCGGGTGACGCGCTGACCGTTGACGCGCGTCCCGTTGGTGCTCCCCAGGTCGCGGAGGAACAACAGCCCGTCCGTCCGGGCCAAGGCACAATGCACCTTGGAGACGCTGCTGTGATCGATCACCACGTCGCACAATCCGCGCTTCCGCCCCACCAGCGTGATGTCGCGGGTGATCGGGATCGGTTTGGATCCATCCAGCGGGATCAGCTCAGCGATCATGGAGCGTGGCCGTGGAGGGCGCACAGGTGTACAACTTCTGCCTGGCCCTGTTCATTCTCCACCCTTCCTCACGTCTGTCAATCGCAAGTTCCGGCGGTGCAAACGGGTTCTGGAAGTTTTTTCTCCCACAGCGGCAAACTTTCCCCTCTCGATGCCGCCGCTTGCGGCCGCAGAATCCCCCATCACCTCTTCACTCCGTCAGATTCTCCCCCAGCGTCACCCGGGTTTGAGGCCCCAGCTCGAAGGGGGGCCGGGGAGACGCGGCGGGCGTGCGGCGATGAACGTCTGTGACGACATTGCCGCTGATCAGCACCTGCGCCGTGGTTCCCTGGGTGACCACGGCCGGTCCGTCCAGGCCGGCAAACGTGTTGCCCATGACGGTCACGTGCCGCGCGTCCTCCAGCACAACGCCGTGACCGACGTCGAGCTGCACCGGGTTGGGATCGACGAGCTTGCGCTTCTCCCCCCCGCCGATATGGCTGTTGCAGAAGTTGTTGGCGGCGATGGTCACCCGGCCGCTCCCCGGCCCGACCCGCACGCTGAAGTGATGCACCAGCGTGAAGGTGTTGGCCGAGACGGTGCAGCCGTGCGCATCCCGCAGATCGATCCCCCCGCCCATGTCGTGGGCGATGACGTTCGCGCTCAGCGTGATGCCGTAGCACTCCCGATCCAGAATCATCGCCGTGCCCTGGCACTCCTCGATCATGTTGCCGGAGACGACCGAACCGTAGGTGTTTTCGATCACAACGCCGTGGCGGAGGTGGTCGTCGATGTTGTTGCCGGTCATGCAGAGGTTGAAGCTGTCGCGGCAGACCAGGGCATCCTCGTTCTCCTCGAAGTGGTTGGCGCTGACGACGACGTCGTGGCCGGCCTCGATCAACACCCCGGCGCTCTTGTTGTAAGTGAAGATCGAATCGGCGATGCGGGGGTCCTCGTAGCAGTCGATGAGCGCCAGCCCGCAGCCGCCGTGATGATCGACGGAGACGCCGTGGACGAAGAGTTCATTGATCCCCTCGGCCCGGATGCCATCGCCACTGGCCTCGTTCCCGGAGAGACGCAAGTTGCCGAGCTGCACGCGCCACAGGCGGGCGCGGGGATCGGCGTCGCGCGTCCGCGGACGCAGCAGCAGCGCGGGTGCTCCGGAGGTGTTCCGGTTGCGGATGTGCGTCGCAGCCCCGGCCCCTTCGAGCCGGGTCTCCGGCGTGGAGAGGACCAGCGGCCGGTCGATCTCGAAGGTTCCCGGCGGGAGGCGGACCAGGCCGCCGGCGGGGGGGAGGGCATCCAGGGCCGCTTGCAGCGAGGAGAATTCCGCCGCGTCAATCACAACCGGCGGCGGAGCGGACGCCTCCTGCGCTGCCGCGGTACTCCACCCCGCGATCACCACCAGACCCATCCGCACCAGCGTTCCCCGGCACATGCGCACTCTTCCTTTCGCTTCATTTGGTCAAGGACCAGCCGTCGGGCCGCACCTCCAGCCCCGTATGACCGCGGTACTGGTCGTAGACCTGGTGCATCTCGTCGATCGAATCAAAGTAGCCGACCACAAACGCGGCGCTGAACGATTCCCCCGCCCGCACGGGCCGTCCGCCAAACTCCTCGATCATGCAGACGTACCCGCGCTGGTGGCACCAGGCCTCGCTGACGACGGAGGGCTCCAGCGTCATGCCCGCCAGCCAGGGCCCCAATTCCCCCGTGGCAGGGTTCCGCAGGCGATACGCGCGGATGAACCGCTCCGGCAGACGCTGGTCGTCCCGCGCGTAGTGGAACCGGGCATCGGGGGGAAAGTCCTCCAGGAACTCCCCGGAGGGAATCTCGCCGTGATAGCTGAGATAAATCCGTTCGAACGTGTCTCCCCGCGTGTGCCGGATGTGTCCCGGCATGTCGATCCGCAGGAACATGGCGTCGCTGCTGTTGACGGCGTCGATCCGGTCCATCGACAGGAAGTACCGCTTCCCGTCGGGGAAGACGAGCCACTGCGTCCACAGCGAACCGACCTGCTTGCCGGGCGCGGCGGTCCGGTAGCGAAACTGCTGTCTCACCGCGGTGAAGTCGCGCCCCCGGAGGAGGATCGGCTGCATCTCCCTGGCCTGGGTGCAGATCTGCGGTCCTTCGATCGAGCGTTTGGGGCGCTGGCCGTGGAAGAGGTTGCCGAAGCGGTAAACCAGTTCCGGATCGAGCTGGTCACGGTAGGCTTCGTCGCTCCCGGGTTCCATGATCCAGTCCACGATGTCCAGGCCGAAGCCGGCATCGCGGAAGCCGGTCTTTTTGTCGAGGAACGATTGTCGCTGCACGCCGGTGACGTAGCCCCGCTTGCTGAAGGCGGCGGCCAGATGCGGCGTTTCGATCCGGAGCGCCTCAGCGCTGTCGACAATCTGAACCTCTTGCGACCATGCCGGGGCCGGCAGCAGGCCGACCACCACCAGCACCCCGACCATCCGCGGCAGATTGAGCATGGGACTTCACGCGCCGGAGGCGACGAAATTTCCTCCGGTTGTACTTCCCCGCCCGTCGTCCGAAAACCGAGTGGCCCGGGAATAAAGGCTTGAACTTGCGACAGGGGTATATTAGAACACATTGGCCTTCTGTACACTAGATCGTGTCTTCGCCGTGGAGCGAGACCGGTTTCTCACGGCTCTGGAAGGGTGAACTCCCATGTCCGAACGGCGCCCGCTGACCAAACGACAACGGCTGATTTACGAGTTCATCAAAGACAAGATCATGAATCGCGGGTACGGTCCGACCGTGCGCGAGATTGGCGCGCATTTCGGGATCCGTTCCCCCAACGGCGTGATGTGTCACCTGAAGGCGCTGGAGAAGAAGCAGATGATCATCCGCGACGAACGGATGTCGCGGGCGATCCAGTTGACGGATGCCCCCCAACTCAAGCGGACGAGCCTGCCGCTGATGGGTCAGGTGGCAGCAGGAGTGCCGGTGCTGGCGGTGGAGCATCGGGTGCGGGTCGATTTCGCCTCGTTGTTGGACGATAGCCAGCAGTTCTGTTTGAAGGTGCGGGGGGACTCGATGATCGATGCCCACATCGCCGATGGCGACTACGCCATCATCCGCCGGCAGACGACCGCGCGGCACGGCGACATCGTGGTGGCCCTGGTGGACGGCCAGGAGGCGACCCTCAAGCGGTTCTACAAGGAGCGGGGGCGCATCCGGCTGGAGCCGGCCAATGCGTTGATGAAACCGATCTATTCCTCGGACGTGGAGATTCTGGGGGTGCTCGTGGGCGTGATCCGCAAGTATTGATGCTTCCTCCCCAGCCGCCGCAACTCTTTCCGCGGCGCCCCACGGCTGCCGGCATGATTGAACCGATCCTGGATCCGCTTGAGGTGCACGCGCCGTGGATGCGACGCGCGCTGGAACTGGCGCGGACGGCCTTTGAACAGGAGGAGGTGCCGGTGGGGGCGGTCGTCGTGCAGGATGGCCGCGTCATCGGCGAAGGCTACAACCAGCGCGAGGCGCTCCAGGACCCCACCGCCCATGCGGAGATGCTGGCACTGACGCAGGCGGCCGCGTCGCTGGGCTCGTGGCGGCTGGTGGACTGCACGCTGTATGTGACGCTGGAGCCGTGCCCGATGTGCGCCGGTGCGATCGTCCAGGCGCGCCTGCCGCGGGTGGTGTATGGTGCGCCGGATCCCAAAGCGGGGGCGTGTCAGACGCTGTACTCGATCACGACCGATCCGCGGCTGAATCACCAATGCACGGTGCTGGGTGGAGTGTTGCAGGCCGAGTGCCGGGCGGTGCTCCAGGAGTTCTTCGCCCTGCAACGCTCCCGCGGGAAGAAATGACCTCCCCGCGTCGGTGGGGACTCCGGAGGGGAGCGGGGCGGTCGGAAGAGAGGGGGAGCGGGGGAGTCAACGGATGGCTGCTCCCTCGATCCGACCGGAGGCTCTGAGTACGATCGTGTTTCCCATGACCGGGCGATGGAGGGGTTGTCTGCCTCATCGCTGGCTGGCCGTTTCTCCCCTCGGGAATCCACGACGTAGAGCAGAGCCGGCCATGAAAGAGCTGTTTGAATTCGCCAACAATCTGTTCGCGCTGGGGCCGAATGTGCTGTTGGGCGCATCCGTGACGGGCTGCGTGGGGTTGGCCGGTCTGGCAGGGTATTTGCGACATGTGGCGCGGCGATCGGCCGCCGAACTCGAGAAACGTTTGGTGGCCCAGGAGGCTCGACGCGGGCAGATCGAAACTCAGCTTCAGGAAGTCCAGGAGCAGAACTGCGCATTGCACAGCCGGCTGCATGAGAAGGACGCCCGGATTCAGGAGTTTACGAAGCTGCTGGAAGAGGAACGGCAGAGGCAGTTGCAATTGCAGGAGGAAGTGGGGGGTCTCAAGGAGGAAGTCCGTACCTTGGGCGAGACAGCGGACCGTCTGCGACGACGGCGCAATGAGTGGCGAGAACTGGCCCGCAGCGCCCAGGAGCAGATTCGGGCCATCACCTCCTCCGACGGACGCGTGTGGGAGCAGCCTGTGGGGCCCTGCGTGGCCTTTCGTCCCGCGCGAAATCGCCGGGCACGGATTGTGTCGGTGCTGAATTTCAAGGGGGGCGTCGGGAAGACGATGCTGGTCGGGAATCTGGCCGCCTGGCTGGCGCAGGAACGTGGCTGCCGAACGCTGGTGATCGACCTCGATTACCAGATGAACCTGACTCAATGGTGTCTGACGCACGCCCAGTTGGCCGCCGTGCGCGAGGAGCAACGATGGATCCACGTGCTGTTTCAGCAGGGGGGCGGCGAGCAGGTCCCGAGCGACCTGACATCGCCGACTTGTGTGGAGAATCTGCATCTCATCGCCGCCTCGAACCTGCTGGTGGACGACGAGATGAAGGCCCTGGCCGTCTGGTTGGCCCGGGAGTCGCAGCAGGATGTGCGCTTCTTGCTGCGGAAGTTTCTGCATGCGTCTCCCTCCGCCAGCGATGTGTATGACTGGATTTTGCTGGACTGCCCGCCGCGGCTCACCACCGCCACCATCAACGCCATTTGCGCCAGCGACTACTTCCTGGTCCCGGTGGTGCTCGATCAGGTCTCGGTGCTGGCTGTGCCGGAACTGTTGCGGCTGATCCGGGAGTACAAGCGCCGCGGGGTCTGTCCGGACATCGCGCTCAAGGGGGTAGTGGCCAATCAGACGTCGCGGCTCAAAATGGCCCGCCGGGAACAGACCATGTGGCGCGAGCTGGCGACGCGCTGCCAGCACGAGTGGGGGGAGGTAGTGCGGATGTTCGCCCGCAACGTTCCCGGTCAGGTGCGCGTCCGGGACCGCATGCCGGGGCGGTTTGCGTCGTTGACAAAGGAGTGCGGTCCCATCTTCCGAGACCTGGCCGAGGAGCTGGTCGGTCCTGTGCCTCTTCCATCGGGAGCTCATCCGTGAAAGTCGCCGAACTGATCGACGTTCTCCAAGGCTTCTCGGGATTCCTGCGGGAGACTTCCGAACGGCTGGAAGCGCTCTGCCGGCAGATCGAACGGTATCAGCAGGAGGAACTCCCGGTGGAGATTGTCCGCGAACCGAAGCGGACGCGCAGCTCCGCCGCCGCGAATCCCGAAGCGGTCCGCCGGGTGGCGCTCGAATTGAAAGAGTTGGAAAACCGCTGTCTGGAGCGGACCATTCCCTATGCCGAGATTGCCGCGGAGGTCAAATCGCTGCTGACCAGTAAAACACGGGGCATGAATGCCGCCGCTCAAATTGCCGTCGCCCGGGAACTGGGAATCGAGGGGGTCAGCTCCGGGAAGAAGGCCATTGAAGCCGTGCAGGAGCGCCTCCAGCGGATGCGATCGGGGGCTGACGATACGCGAGAGATCGAGGCTTCCTTCCAGACGACCGGACGGTGACGCTGCTGCCGGCCCGGGGCCGCGCCCCTTTTGCTCAAGTCTGGACCGCGTGCCTGTCCGCGCGACGGCCGGGAGGGACATTGACCCGTGAAAGCTGCGGCGAGGACGGCCGCCAAAGTTCCGGTTAGAAGCCAGGCACGCCTCGGGAGGGATCCCATGCCCGAGCGCAGGCCTCACAGCGGGGGAAGGTCCCCTGCATCTCAACCGATCGGCTCCCTTCCTGGCATGTGCAGGGTGTGACTTGGTGCGGCGAGGCTTTTCTGGGAATCTGAGTCTCTCCGCAGCGGCGGTCCAAGACATCTTCGGCCCGGCACGTTATCCTCAGCCCAGCGCCGCCCGCTCGTTCGCGGCCGTCCCTGGAGGCGACTCATCCCCTGGAGCGTGATTTCGTGAGCACATCCCTCGAGCAACGACTCTTCCAGGCCCTGGAAGAACTGGTCCTGATCGACCCGCATACGCACATCAACCCTCACGCGCCGGCGTCGCAGACACTGGCGGACATCCTGGGGTATCACTACTACACCGAGCTGGCACACTCGGCCGGTCTCCCCAAAGACTGCATCGAGCGACCGAACCTGGACCCCAAAACCAAGGTGGGCCGGCTGGTCGAACAGCTCGCCGATCTGGACAACACCATCCAGGTGAGCTGGCTGATCGAAATGTGCCAGGAGTTCTTCGGCTTTCAGGACGACCGCCTCACCCCCCAGAACTGGGAAAGCCTGTACGATGCGGCCGCGAAGAAAATGGCCGAGCCGGACTGGGAGGAGCAGTGCCTGCGCCGCAGCAAGCTGGAGGGGGTGTTCCTCACCAACGACTTCGACGATCCGCTGACGGGTTTCGACACCAGCCGGTACATCCCCTGCCTGCGGACGGACGACCTCGTGTTCAAGCTCGATCAGCCGCAGGTCCAGGAGCGGCTGGCCAAGGCGACGGGCGTCGAGGTCGGGGACCGCAAGTCGCTGCGCAAGGCGCTCCGCAAGCTGTTCGAGCACTTCACGAAGCACGGCGCCCGCGCCTGCGCCATCTCGCTTCCGCCGTGGTTCGAGCCGATCGACTTCCGGAAGGATGCCGGGGAGATTGACAGCGATCTGCGGTTCGTGCTGGGGGGGGAGGAGCCGGAATACCTGGACGAACTCATCGCCGAGATCGACGTGGAACTGGTGGAGGAGACGAAGGACCGGTTCTACGAACAGCGGCGCGACGACGTGGTTTCTCCGTTCATTTTCTACTGCCTCGTCGAATGCTGCGCGGAGTTCGGTCTCCCCTTCGATCTGATGATCGGCGTCAACCGGCAGGTCTACCCGGGGGGGGTGTACCAGGGTCAGGACCTGTTCGACATGCGGGTGTCGCTCATCCAATACGCCCCGATCTTCAACGCCTTCCCTCAGGTGACGTTCCCGATCTCGGTGCTGGGACACACCAGCAACCAGGAGCTGGTCTCCTACGCCTGGATTTTTCCCAATGTGGCCACGAACGGCCACTGGTGGTACTCGAACATTCCGACCTACATCGAGCAGGACACCCGCGCGCGGCTGGAGGCGGTCCCCCGCAACAAGCAGATCGGCTACTACAGCGACATGTACAAGCTGGAGTTCGCGCTGCCGAAGTTCCGCATGTACCGCCGCGTGCTGGCGAAGGTGCTGGCGAGCGATTTTGTCATCGCCCGCGGCTGGAGCGAGGAACAGGCGGTGGAACTGGGGCGGCAAGTCCTGCGGGGGAACGTGGAGCGGATTTTCTACGGCAAGTAAGTTCAGCAGCAGACTGAGCTGGCCGAGTGGCTTCAGTCGCTCACTCGCCGGGAAGTATGCTTGCCAACTCCCGGACACGGCTGGCAAGCCAGCCGGCGCAGAGAGACTTCGTCCGGTGCCCAGGCAGGTCAGCCGTCCTCCTCTTCGTCCAGTTCCTCGTCGTTTTCGTCCGGCTCGTAGTCGGGATGCAGAGGGTGGGAGGGATCGAAGAAGAAATCGCCCAGTCCCATGGGCACGGCGTTGCCCCCCAGGGAACTCTGCTTCCGCTGCGCCAGGGAATGCAGGTCGAGGGCGTCGTCCCCCAGGCAGGCGCGGAGCGCCTCCCGCCAGGCGGCGTCCTTGCCCAGCGGGTGCCGCGGGTCCATCGCCATCTGCTTGAGCGCGTACCGCAGCACATTGATGCCGTCGCGGGTGGAAAAGTCGAGCTTCAGTTCATGCGCCTGTTGCAGGAACTCCACCGTCAGGTTGAGCATCTCGACGTCGGCGAAGGGGAGGTGGTACTGGAGGATCGCCAGTTCGTCCTGCCGAGAGGGGAAACCGAGCGTGAGCGTCGGCTGCAAGCGGCTGAGGATGTAGTCGGGAATCTCGAAGGTCGAGTCGTCCTCGTTCATCGTCACGGCGCAGCGGAAGTCCGGGTGCGCCCGGATGGTGATCCCCGCCACGATCGACTCCACGTAGCGGCGATGGTCCAAAAGCGGGGCCAGGGAGGCCCACGACTTCTCGTTCATGCGGTTCCCCTCGTCGAGAACGCACACGCCTCCCCGGATCATCGCCGTCACCAGCGGTGAAGCCTGGTACTGGATTTTGCCGTTCTCGGCGAGGACCGGCGTGACCAGCAGGTCCTCCGGCCGGGTGTCGGCCGTGCACTGGTAGATGTACAGCTCCTGCCGGCGGCGATGAGCGGCGGCAATGGCCAGGGTCGTTTTCCCGATGCCGGGAGCCCCGATCAGCCGCGGCGTCAAGGGGAGGTCCCGCTCATCCACCACGAGCCAGCAGGCCAGCAATTGCTTGAGGATCTCCCCCTGGCCGATCCATTCGCCGTCGGAAGGGTCGGGGTGTCCGAGGTAGAGCCGGACCCCGTCGATGTCTACGTGCGCCTGCATGGTCAAACGAGTGGCGGTCCGATCGCTACCAGCCGAGCGACATGTTGGTTTCGATCGCCCGCTGGGCCTCGTGGAGATCGGCGCCGGTGTCGAGCATATAGAGTCGGATGGCGTGGAGCTTGTCGCCGGCGGCCCGGGTCAGGCATTCGCGGGCGGTGTCACACGGTTCGGCCGCTCCTTCGATCCCCAGCAGCCGCTTGGAAATGACCCAGATATCCCGCGGGCGACGGGTGACGCGAATGATCTCGTCCTCGGGATAGTATTCCCGGGCCAGCTTCTCCGCCCCCTCCTGCCCCTCGGCCCAGCCGATCATGATGTGGGCGTTGGTTTCGATCTCGAACAGCGGCATCGTCCGCTCCTCCTGAAAAATGCAGTGCGATGGATCCGGGGCCGCGTTCTCCAGGCGCTCCTGCCGGAACGGTGGGCCAACCACCGCCAGTATAAACCCTCCGCCGGACCAGCGTCCAACACCGCCGTCACGGTTTCTCCGCCAGTGGGATAAAGCTTCGCAAATAGGTCAGGCTCTGCCGCAGCGCGGTCTGGCGCTTCCCCAGCGTCCCCTCGTAGGTGCGGTCCTCCACCTCCACGCAGACCGGTCCGTCGTAGCCGACGTCTCCCAGCACCGACACGAACCTCCCCCAGTCGATCTCCCCCAGGCCCGGGAGCTTGGGGGTGTGGTACTCCACCGGATGGGCCAGAATCCCCACGTCGTTGAGGCGGTGCTCGTCGATCCGCACGTCCTTGGCGTGGATGTGCACCAGCCGGCCGGCGAACTCCCGCAGCGGCGCAAGATAGTCCATCCGCTGCCAGACCATGTGCGACGGATCGTAGTTGAGGCCGAAGTTCTGGTGCGGCAGGGCGTCGAACATCCGCCGCCAGATCGCCGGGCTGACCGCCAGATTCTTCCCCCCCGGCCATTCGTCCCGGGTGAACAGCATGGGGCAGTTCTCGATGCCGATCCGCACCCCCTGCTCGGCGGCGAACTCGACGAGCGGACGCCACGTCTCCACGAACCGCGGCCAGTTCTCTTCGACCGAGCGGGTCCAGTCACGGCCGACGAACGTGTTCATCACCCCCACCCCCAGCCGCGCGGAGGCGGCGATCACCTTGCGGATGTGGGCCGTCGCCGCGGCCGCCTCTTCCTCACGAGGAGAGAGGGGATTGGGATAATACCCCAACCCGCTGATGGCGACGCCGCAGCGGGCCGCCAGTTCCCGGATGCGGGCGACGTCGGCGTCGGTGAAGTTCGTGCAATCGACGTGCGTCACTCCGGCATAGCGGCGATCGGCCTTGCTCGGAGGCCAGCACATCAGTTCCACGCAGTCGTACCCCGTCTGAGCAGCGAACTCCAGAACCTGCTCCAACGATTGATCCGGGAGAATGGCGCTGACGAATCCCAGTTGCATGACGTTCTCGCGGCAAGCTGGTGAAAGGAGGGGAAACGCTCCGTGGCGGCATCGGCGAACGAGAGTCCGCCACCCCCACGTCCGGCGATCCCATTCTGGCGGAAGGGGCCTCCGGGGGGGAAGCGTGGGAGATGTCCCGCGGGTGCGGAGTGCGACAGAACCGGGGAGAAGACTCCCCAACCAAGCCCGCCGACGGCGTCGGCGGGACCCCCTCCCCCCAGGGGAGCGGAGATTTGAAGCGTGCTCTTGAGACTTCCGCGCGGATTGTCGAAAGTCCCCCTTGACCAAACTCTCCCACTCCTCACCCCCCCTCCCGAGCGACGTTTCATGCGACGCAACCCCGTCAAAGCGGCTCTCAAGGCTGGGCAACCCCAGGTGGGAACCTGGCTCTCCTGCGGCGATCTCCTGGCCACGCGGGTCCTGGCCCGCCTCGGCTTCGCGTGGTTGACCGTCGACCTCGAACATTCGCCGATCGACTGGAGCACGGCGGGGATGCTGTTCGGCGCCATTGCCGACGCCGGTTGCGTCCCGCTGGCCCGCGTTCCCCGCGGAGACCACGACCACATCAAGCGCGTCCTGGACGCGGGGGCCTACGGCATCGTGGTGCCGATGGTCGACACCGTGGAGCAGGCCCGGGCCGCCATCGCCGCCGCCAAGTACCCCCCCGTCGGAGACCGTTCCGTCGGCGGATCGTTTCACGCCCTCAACTTCGCGGCCTCGGCCGGCGACTACTACAAGCACGCCAACGACGAAATTCTGGTCATCCTGCAGACGGAATCCCCCCGGGGCGTGGAGAATGCCGAGGCGATCTACAGCCTGCCGGGGGTGGACGCCATCTTCGTCGGCCCCAACGACCTCACCGCCCAGATGCGCGGACCGGACGGGATCGACCCCGCGCCGGCGGAACTCGAGGCGATGCTGCAACGCATCCTGGCGACGGGGAAACGCGTGGGAACGCCGGTCGGCCTGCACGTGCAGACGGTGGAACAGGTGCAGACACGGATCGCCGAGGGCTGGCAGTTCCTGGCCATCGGCAGCGAGCTGCGGATGATGGTGTCGAAGGCGCAGGAGATCGTCGCCGCCCTGCACCTGAAACCGCAGTCTGCCGACCTGGCCCGCTACTGAAACCCGCAGCCCCCCCGCTTGAGCAGCAACGCGCCCGGTGATGCCGCGACTCACCCGGTTAGCCGCGACTCGAAGAGGAGCGCTCCCCCGTCCCCACGTTCCCCACCCGGTCTCTCCTCGACGAAGTGGCAGGGGCGCACCGCGCCGCGGAAGCCCCCGATCCCCCGCATGCGGCCCCTCCGACGGTAACCGGCGCCCATAGTTCGACCGATCAGCGCTCCGGCGTCTGCCGCCGGCGCCACCACCCTGAATCCAACAGGGGCCGCGGCTTGACCGTCGCCACCCGGCAGGCGAAACTGAACAAACGATCCACCTGCCCCACGTTGCGGCGCGCACCTTTTGGCAGACAGGTACGACATCCGCCCCGTGCAGGAACTGATAGGCCACAAGGACGTTCGCACGACGGTGATCGACACGCCGGATGCCACTGGCAAATGAGGTGCCATTGGCTGCTTGTCAGCCAATGCGGTGGGCTCCGGCGTGGTCCACTGCGGAGAGGAGATGCAGGGTCCGGCTCCTGCCTGACACGTTCCAGTGAGGACGGCCGGTTGCGAGGGTTGTCAGGCGGGGGCCTGACCCACATCTACTGATCATTCTGCACTTTCCCAGATCCGGCTAATACCCGGGCCGCGTGAATGAGCGGTTCCTCTTTTCAAAAAAGGGCTCTCCCGATAGGACGTGTCTGTCACAAGCACGGGCCTTTCGGGAGAGCCAAGGATGGCTGCGTGGAACCTGACGCCGGAGTGGATCGACTGGTTGTCTGTGCTGGTATGGGTGCTGGACGCCCGCGTCCAACCGCGGATCACGCCCCTCATCGTGGGAGCGCTAT
>JBBIJW010000044.1:0-19081 GCA_037445755.1 Planctomycetaceae bacterium
CTCCGTTCGTCCCAACGCCATCACCCCCTCCCGGCTGAACCATGCCCACCCCATCGACCGCAGCAGACTCGATCGACCGCAGGAGACTCGGTCTGTCAACTGAGAGACTTTTTCAACGGGCTGCTAGGCTTCCCTAACCTTCGCCGATGCGAACTCAGGCAAACCGAAGTTCCACGTCGCATAGCTCGTAGGGGGCGATGGAGATCTGCACCGGACCGTTCTCGATGCGGAAGCGGTGCAGCGGCCGGCCTTCCAAGTCGAGCTGCTGGGCCTCGACCGGAACGAGACAGCACTCCAGCGGGAAAGTCCGGTTCCGACCTTCGGTCTCCTGGAGCCGCACGAGACAGCCGGCTCCGGCTGCGTCGCTGGCTCCCGGCAGCGGCAGCACGCGGCGGAGCTGCACGTTCCGTGCGCCAACCTGAAACAGCCAGGCCGTCGGACCCGCGGCAGGGGGACCGCGATCGACCGGCAGCGAGAGCGGGGGCGACTCCCAGTCGAGAGCCGCCTCGAGCGGAAAGCCCTGATCGATCGCGATGGCAAACCGGAACGACCGCTGCTGTTCCCCTTCCGTCACCAGGAGCGTATCGAGCATCCGCGGGCCGGTGAGTCGATGGGACGTCAGCCCGCCGGTGAGGAGGGTCGTCCGCACCGAGTCGGAGGCGAGTTCCAGGTAGTTGGGGGATTCCAGGCGTTGCTCCTCCTTCACCTCCTGGGCTGTTTCATGCAGGGAGCGGGTGAGGGTGAGCGTGGCATCATTCCAAGCGAACCGGGTCGCCACGTAGTTGGTCCAGGGGTCTCCTTCCGGCGTCCGTTCCAGGCCGAGTTCGACCTCGACCTCGACCAGCGGGCGTCCCCGCCAGACACGGCACGTCTGCCGATAGGTTCCCAGCACTTTGCCGCTCCCCGGTTCGAGCAGTTCGCCCACGGTCTCGACTTCGCCGCACGCGGGGCCGGCGGAAAGGACCCGCGATTCGCGCAGCCGCATGTCGGTGTACCACGTCTTGCGGGTGACGGACTCGCCGTCCACCACTTCGGTGACGCTCTTCTCGCGCGGGAACCGCCAGGCAAGCTGCTGGCTGAGACGATTTCCCCCCGCTCCATAGGTACGAACCTGAGCGATGCCTCCCGTCACTTCGGAGAGGGTGACTTCGAGGAATTCGTTGCGGACGAGAAGTTCCTCGGCCAGGGGAGTTTTCGCGGGGGGGGGCCAGGGAGCGTCGGCCGCCGGCGCAGCGACCCAGGCGTAGCCGCACGGAGGCACCTGCACGACGATTTGTCGCCGGCGTGCATCGAACTGCCGGGCGACGATCGGAACCTCGGCGGCCGGTAGTGGCCATTCGACCGGCCAGTCGACGACCACCTTCCGACCGAAGGAGAGCGGGTTGACCACCAGCAGCCCCCGGCGAGCCTGGGCGCCTTGCAGCAGCCCCTCGGCCAGTCGTGAGAGCGTCTGGCCGCTCCACGCTTCCAGCCGGGCGTCGAGTGTTGAGGAGGGAACGGGTGCAGCGGTGGGGGCATCGGGGGGAAGGTCGGGCCCGGAGGCGATCACCTCGGCTTCGAGTTCACGGGCGGATGGGTCGTCCACAGGCTGCCGGGCGAGCACCGCCGCGGTGGCACGGCACCAGTCGAGGGCTTCAAACCGGCGGCGGCGGCGCCAGAACTCGACGTAGCGCTGAATGGGCCGGCTCTCGCGCCGCGCCACCGCCTGCACCAGAAAGGGACTGAGGTACACCCCTTCGCGAAACTCGGAGGTGCGGTGGTCCAGGCTGGTCTCGGAGAAGAACTTCTCAAAGGTGACGAACCGTCCCAACACTGGCGCGTAGCGGTGGGCCCGGCGAAAGTCCTCCAGCCAGGGGGATTTCAACTCGGCCCAGCGGGCGAAGACGAGCGCCGCCACGTGGTCGCGGTCCATCGACTCCGACATCCGCACCGGAAACCGCAGGAAGGCCGCGGCGCTGTCCCCCGCCAGCGGGATGCGGCTGTAGGCGGGGACCGTCGAGCCGTCGCACCCCCGCCATTGCAGCTTGGCGTATTCCTCATCAGGGTAGAGGCCGTCGTCCATGACGAAGTGCAAACTCCCTCCGTAATTGAACCGCTGCAGGAGTTGCGGGATCAGCGGGCTGACGCCGTACCGTCGTCGGCCCCAGACCGTCGGTTTCTTCCCGAACAGCCGTTCCAGCGCGGCCCGGCCGCGCTGAAATTCGTGGACGACTACGTCCAAGGGCAACAACGGCGTGCACCGTTCCCCCCATTCGCCCCCCAGCAGGTCAAGTGTTCCCGCGGTCCACCGCTCCCGGAGGAGCGCCGCCAGCGCCGGCCGCTCGCCGGCAATCGTCTCCCAGTCCTGCGCGCTCCCCAGCACCGTAAGGGGGGTGTCGTCCCGGAGCAAGCGTTCCAGCGGTTCCCCCGCCAGTCTGGGGATCACCAGGCACAGGTCGATCAGATAACAGTCCACCGGATAGAACCGCTCGCGGGCCTCCAGCAGCCGCTCGAAGCTGTGCGTCAGATGCGTGCGTGCTTGGGTAACGTCGCCGGAGACGGCGGCCTTCGCGGCCGCCACCATCTCCCGGCGCAGCACTTCCTCGTCGATGTTGCCGAACTGCCGCATGTGCCGGGTGAGCACCTCCGTCTGCAAGTGGATGTGCCCGAAGGCCAGAAAGTCCGCCACCAGGTCCGGGTCGACGGACGGACGTGGATCGAGTGGCGCGAGCACGGCCTCCACCAGGGCGCTTCGTTCCGAAATGCCGGTGACGACGTGCATCCCCTCGCGGCGGGCGCGCTCCACCCAAGCCGAGGGAACCAGCGAGTCGGACGCCGGCGGAATCACCACCAGCCGCGACGGCTGCACATCCAGTGCGTCATCGGCACGGTTCCAACGGGGAATGTCTCCGGCCGTGGCCAGCAATACCGGATGCCACAGCACCGCCCAGGCATTGAGCAACCCCTCGGCCGGACGGTCCCCCAGGTCCGTCGGGAAATCCTCCAGACTATGGCAGGGGATCAGAATGGTGAGCGAATCGTAGGTCATCAGGATGGGGGGTGAGATGTCAGGGGAGCGGCAGCTTTCGTCGCAGAGTCAGGTGTCCTCCCGAGCGGAACGGTCTCCCTGTGCTGGGGGACCTTCCACCGGACCGCGATGCCGTCCGGTGGCGATCCGTCCGGCGAGATAGCCCGCCTTGAAACCGGCATCGATGTTCACGACCGCCACGTTCGCCGCGCAACTGTTCAACATGCTCAACAGCGCGCTGACGCCGCCAAAGGCGACACCGTAGCCCACACTGGTCGGTACCGCGAGCACCGGACAACTCACCCAGCCCCCGACAACCGACGGCAATGCCCCCTCCATGCCGGCCGCCACGATGACGGCGTCCGCCTCCCGCAGTCGCAGCAACTGCTCCAGCAGCCGCCACGGACCCGCGACCCCCACGTCCGCAATCAGCTCCCGTCCCACGCGCATCCAGGCGAGGGTCTCGCAGGCCTCTTCGGCCACCGGGCGATCACTCGTGCCCGCGGTGAGCACAACGACGCGGCCGATGTCCACGCTCCCCGGCCGAGGGCGCATCCACCGCACCGTGCGGGCCGTGGGGTTCCAGACCACCGCGGGATCGATGCCTGCGGCCGCGCTCCCCTGCTCGACGGAGACGCGCGTGGCGAGGACGTCCTGCCCCGCGTCGGCCAGCCGCCGCAGCAAACGCACGAACTCCTCCACCGGCTTGCCCGGAGCGTAGATCACTTCCGGATGTCCGCAACGGCGGGCGCGGTCGAGGTCGAGTCGAGTCGAACCGATCTCGGCGGTCAGGTCCCCCCGGGGGGGGAGTCGTCCCAGCAGTTCCTCCAGCAGCTCCGCCGGCGCGGCCCCCGCCTGACGAGCGGCCTCCAGGAGCTGGTCGATCTGAGCATGCAGCGACATCAAACGTGGCTCTCAAAGACGCAAGGAAGTTCCCAAAACCTCTGCAAGGGTGTTGATTGTAGTTCGTATGGAGTCGCGGGGAACGCGCACCGGAGACGCCCTCCGGGAGACAGGGAGGTCTCCACCCCCCATTTCCAGCTCGGATGCGCAGAAGTTTCTCCCCGGGAGTCACGCATGATCAAAACGGCACGGTTCGGATGGAAGGACGAGGGACCGATCGATCGGGAGTTCCCTCAGCAGCCGGAGCACGGTCTGGACGAACCGCTTGAGGCATTCCCCCCGCCTCGGGCTCGACGCTCCCGCCGCCGACCGAAGACCGCCCCGCATGACCAGCACGCCCCGCCGGACCCGGTACGGGAGGAGAGCGACCATCCCCCCACCGGGGAGCGGAAGACATCAGCCGCCTGAAGGGTCAAAGCGAGCAGGGGGCGCCTCCTGTAGGGCGAATCGAGCCGCGACGATCGCGGAGCCTCCCCGCCGGTCACTCTACCGCCGGCCGATTCGCACCCGGCATCCGCCGCCTGCCGGTCCTGAAACTCCTTTCAATCCACCCGACAAAGGAGCAGGGGGGCGATTTGTTCAAATGGGAGGGAGCAGAGAGTTCGAGAGGACTCATCGGGCACGGCTGGCAGGCCAGCCGGCGAACAGGGGGGCCTGCGCCCCTCTTGAACACCGTGAAAGTCGTTGATCCAGGAACCGCCGAGCGGGCAATTGATCGCACACCCAAGGGTGGCTTGCCGATCACCCGGTGATTATCCAGCCCAGTCATCATGCCCATCGCCGAACTGCGGAAACAGATATCGATCTTTCTCCCCCTGTCCGAGTGGCGGGCGTTGCGCGCCGAGGCCGCTCGCCGACGGGTGCCGATTACGGAACTCTGCCGCCAGTGGCTGGCGCCTCATCTCGCGGAGCTGCACGATCTGAAGCAGCCGGAGTGCGCCTCGCCCCGTAGGAAAACGTCGTGACGCGCCTGCCGAGGCCCACGCACTCACCGCCCCCCTGCCGATTTGCTCCCCATGCGCACTCCGTTGCCACCGCCGGTTCATGGACCTGCATCCCCCCGCGAGCCGGACCGCTTCGCTCCCGCGCGAGAGCAGCGGACCGCCGCGGCGCTGCACCCTCGCCGCCCCTATCCCAGCGACGTCACGGATGACCAGTGGCGAGTACTCCAGCGGCTGCTGGCGGAACCGGCGCCCACAACCGGCCGTCCGCGCACGACCGATCTGCGAGAAATCCTCTCCGCACTCTGCTATCGCTGGCGGACCGAGTGTCCCTGGCGGATGCTCCCGCACGACTTCCCGCCGTGGGAGACGGTCTACACCTACTACCGTCGCTGGGAACGAGCCGGTCTGCTCCCGGAGATTCAGACCCGTCTCCTCGGTCCGCACCGATCCTCCGGATGAACGGACGCACCTCCGGAGCGCGCACCGGCGAGCCGGGGCCGTGAAGGCCCCGGACCGTCCAGCGCGGACGATGATGACACCGACGCGCGCGGAGCGTCGCGGGGGGGACGATTTCGGCGCTGGAGCGCGTTCGCCGGCGGGCTTGCCCGCCGTGCCCACCCCCGGCACGTCGAGCAAGCTCGACGGCAAATTGCAGATCGCGCTGTTCACGCCGCAGCAGGCGGCGGCGGGATGTCAAGTTCGAGTGCGCTCCGTTGGTGATTACGAGACGGCCGGGGAAGCTCCCCCTCCCGGTCGTCTCAGCCAACGTCAGGTCTCTGACGCCCTCTGCTCGTCGATGGGGCGCGCCCTCTCCGGAGTCTCGGCATCATGGCCGGCGCTGACGGGTCCGCAGTTCGCTCTGCTCCCTCCGCCAGCGGGCAATCGCCTCATGATCGCCGCTCAAGAGAACGTCTGGGACTTTCATCCCCCGGAATTCCCGCGGCCGCGTGTACTGGGGATATTCCAGCAGACCCTCGTGACTGAAGGAGTCGTATTTGGCGCTGGTCTCGTCCCCCAGGACGCCGGGGACCAGCCGAATCACCGCGTCAATCAGGAGCATGGCCGGGACCTCGCCCCCATTGCAGATGAAGTCCCCCACGGAGACCTCCCGGGGTTTCAGGCCCTGGCTGATGCGATCGTCGAAGCCTTCGTAGCGACCGCACAGGAGGAGGAGCCGCGGCTCGGCCGCCAACTCCTCCACCAGGCGCTGATCGAGCCGGCGACCCTGAGGGGTCAGCAGGATCAACTGGCCCGGCGCCTCGCCCTGAGCCTGGACATGCTCGACGCAGGCATAGACCGGTTCGCAGCGGATGAGCATGCCGGGTCCGCCGCCGTAGGGTGTATCGTCGACCGATTTGTGCCGGTCGACCGCCCAATCACGATAGTTCCAGAGATGGATGGAGACGAGGCCGGCGTCGAGGGCCTTCTTGAGCAGGCTCTGCTGGAGATAGCCGTCGAACAGACCGGGGAAGAGGGTGAGAACGTCGAACCGCATGGGGCCGCAGATCAGGACTTGCGGAGGTTGCGGAGGGGATGCCCACGCTGTGCGGGGGAACGACAGGCTCACCCGCCTTCCATCGCGCGAACCTCCGACCGCCTGGATCGGGCAAACCGGGACCGGGCGGGAAACCGCTCCTTACTCTGCCGGAGCGGCGTCGCCTTCGGGGGCGGGGGGAGCCCCTTCCGCGGCCTCCGGTTCAGGGGCTTTGCGCTCCTTGGGCGGGGTCATGGGGGGAGGGGCCTTGGCGGTCCCCCAGTTGCCGGTTTTGACCTTCTCAATCAGGACGGCCACCTTCTCCGAAGGCTGCGCCCCCACGGACAGCCAGTGCTGCACCCGCTCCATGTTGAGCGACACCCGCTGCGATTTGTCGCGGACCATCGGGTCGTAATAGCCGAGTTCCTCGATCGCCCGGCCGTCGCGCGGCTTGCGCTGATCCATGACGCAGATACGGAAAAAGGGCCGGTGCTTGCGGCCCATCATTTTCATGCGGATGCGGACTGCCATGGACAGGGTGGGTCGTGGAAGGGAAGCGAGGTCGGGGGGAATGGTAGGGGAGCCGTGGGCCACCGGAGGTTTCCGAGGCTCTACGACTCTTCACTCGATTCATCGACGTTTCTTGTTCTTTTTGCGGGCCTCCTTGGCCCGTTTGCGTTCCAGTTTTTTCTTTTCGCGGAGCTTATCTCGTTCGACCGGGCCGCGCTTGCTCCGCTGCTTTTCCCGGGCGAGCTTCCCGCCGGGGTTCATCAGTTCCATCGAGGCCAGTTCCCGCATGGCCTTGACGCGGTCGGCCATGCCCAGTCCGGCGATGTTCTTCATCACCCCCGCCATGGCCTCGAACTGCTTGAGCAGATCGTGGACCTCGGCGGGGTCGGTGCCGCTCCCTTGAGCGATCCGATTGCGGCGGGAACGGTCGATTTTGTCAGGATTTCGGCGCTCGTCAAGCGTCATGGACTGGATCATGGCCCGAATGCGGCTCATGTCCCGGTCCGGGTCGAGATCATCCCCCATTTCCTCCATCGCCGCAGCCAACTGCCCCATGCCGGGAATCATCTTCATGATCCCGCGCATTGATCCGAGCTTGCTGATCTGTTCCATCGCCTTGAGGAAGTCGTCGAGCGTGAATTTGCCGGCGAGCATCCGCTCCTGCTGGCGCTGCACTTCGGCCTGATCGAGCCGCGTCGCCATCTGCTCGGCGAGCGTGGCCAGGTCCCCCTGCCCCAGAATCCGCTGGGCCATGCGGTCGGGGTAAAAGGGCTGGAGGGCGTCAAGCTGCTCGCCCACGCCGGTGAACAGGATGGGGACGCCGGTCACCGCCTTGACCGACAGGGCCGCGCCGCCGCGGGTATCGCCGTCCAGCTTGGTGAGGATCACGCCGTCGAGTTCCAGACGGTCGTTGAAGGCCTTGGCGGAGTTGACGGCATCCTGGCCGGTCATGGCGTCGCAGACGAGCAAGGCCATGTGCGGCATGAGCTTGTTGTCGATTTCCTCCAGCTCCTGCATGAGCTGTTCGTCAACGTGCAGGCGGCCGGCGGTGTCGAGGATCAGGACGTTGCAGCCTTCCACACCGGCCCGTTTGCGGGCGTTGGTGCAGACTTGCACGGGGTGGCTGCGTCCCGGTTCTTCGGAGTACACGGGGACGCCGACCTGTTCGCCGATGATCTTGAGCTGGTCGATGGCGGCAGGACGCTGGAGGTCGGCCGCGACCAGCATCGGCTTGGCGCCGTGTTCCTGGAGCATGCGGGCGAGCTTGCCGCAGGTGGTCGTCTTGCCGGACCCCTGCAAGCCGCACATCATCAGGACGGTGATTTCCCCGCGGCGGAGTTCAATGGTGCGGGGCGGTTCGTCCCCTCCCATCAAGCGGACGAGCTCCTGGTAGACGATGCCGATGATCATCTCCCCGGGCCGCATCGACTTGAGCACCCGCTCGCCGACCGCCTGTTCGGTGACGCGGTTGCAGAAGTCGCGGGCGACGTCGTAATGGACGTCGGCTTCGAGCAGGGCCTGACGGACCCGCTGCATCCCCTCGCGGATGTTCCGCTCCGTGAGGGTCCCCCGGATGACATTCCCCAGGGCTTCGGTCAGGCTCTTGGTGATTCCCTCAAACATCGCTGCATCTCCGGGCGCACGCCGACCTCAACCGGCGCACAGTGGCGGTCCCAGGCGGTCGGGACGACGGGGATTTTAGGGGCGGCGGCCTGCGGCGGCAAAGCGGGACTGCCACGATCGTCTCCCCCTCCAGCGGCCGGGGCACGAGCCGTCGCCCCGGAGGTGCGGCGGAGGCAGGCTTCAGAGCTCGCTGGGGAGGGGCGTCACTCCGGACAGTTGCAGCAGGAGCTGTTCGAGTTGCCGCTGGTCGCTCAGCCGGCTGCCTCCCTTGAGATTGAGGTTGGCGGCGGCGAGGAGGTTCAGAATCCGCTCGGCCCGGGGGCGCCCGATGCGGCGGAGATACCGCTGGGCCGCCTCCAGTTGATGGCGATAGACGCCGGCCTGTTCGAGCGCCGTCCGCAGCGGGACGCCGGTGCGGGCGTGCGCGGTGGCCTCGGCCAGTTTCCGAAAGACGAACGTGATCCCCCCCAATAGCTTGAGGGGGGGCTCCCCTGCCCGCAGGAGCTGGTCCAGTCCCTCCAAAGTCTGGGCCGGACGGCCGTCCTGCACGGCGTCGAGCATCTGCCAGATGGTTTCGGTCTGCCAGCCTCCCACGACGGCCCGGACGTCCTCGAGCGTGATGGCGGAACGCTCTCCCACATACGCCGCCAGTTTGTCCAGTTCCTGCGAGAGCAGCCCCAGACTCGTTCCGACCAGTTCCATCAACAGCGCCGCGGCGTCGCGCGTCAGTTGTTTTCCCGCACGGGTCTGTAACTCCTGCCCCAGCCACCGCTGCAAGGGGGCGCCCTTCAGTTCGGTGCATTCGATCTCGCGTCCGGCTGAGGCCAGTTTCTTGGACAGCCGCGTGTTCTTGGGCCAGTGTTTGACGTCGAGGACCAGCACGGAGGCCCGTGCCGGCCGATCGAGATACTCCTCCAACGCCGCCCGATGCTGCGATACGAACTCCTCCGCCTCCTCCACGACCACCACACGCGCCGCGGCGAACATCGAGACCGTCAGCAGTTCATCCCGCACGGTCTTGAAATCGACCTCGGACCCGGGATACCGCGAGCCATCGAGTTCGCCGTCGTCGTTTCCCAGCGTCCGGCGGAGAATGGCCTTCAGGGCGGCCTGCTTGAGGTACGTTTCCTCTCCCTGCAGCACCACCACCGGCGCCGGCTCAAGCTGCTCCACCTGAGAGAGGAAGACTGTGGCGTGCATCAGCCCAAGGATTGGAATTGACCGCCGGCGAGCGAGCGTCATACAGTCCCGCCCCGCCCGGCCGACCGACTGTCACATCGACTGCATGGCAGTGTAGGGCGGCTGATCGGCCGAAGCCAGAAACCACGCGCCGTGTGTGGGCGCGGCCGCCGCGACGGATGCATCGCCCCCGCCACGGACGATGCCGGCGAGTGTGGACTGTGAGGCCGCAGGAGCTGAAATGTCCACATGACTACGCTCCCGCTCTGGCAACGACTCGCGCAGGCCGAGGGGCCGACCTATCTCTGCCCCGGGGAGGCGCATCCCATTTCCCGGGCAGTGCACCTGTCCCGCCTGGCGGCGTTTTATCCCAAGTGCCGCGACTGTCCCCGAGCAGGAGATGTGGGGGCGATTCCACGTCCGCAGCCAACGGCGGCCGCTCCGGTGGCCGTCGTCTCCGCTCCGGCGACGTGCCTGGCGCGCGACGGCATCCGGGGAGTGTACCTCAACGAACTCTCCCGTCCGCGCGTCATCCAATTCGCGGAGCGGATTGCCGCGGTCGTGTGGGAGGGGGTCGTTCGGCGGGGGGGAGGGGGGGAGGACGGCTCCCCCCTCGACGCCGCCCCGACGATCGTGGTCGGGCGGGACGCTCGTCCCTCGTCGCCGGACATCGCGTCGGGAGTGGCGCTGGCGCTGCGGCGGATGGGCTGCCACGTGGTGGAGCTGGGATGCGTCAGCCGTCCGGCGTTTGACTTTGCTGTGCATCATCTGCATTCCGCGGTCGGCGTGTATGTGACGGGTGCGGGGCTTCCCCCTGCCGGTACCGGCCTGGACGTCGTGGGAGCGGACGGCATTCCGTGGTCGGCGGCGGGGTCGTTGGCGCGGATCGCGGCGTCGTTGACGTCTCCCGTCGCTCGACCAACCCGAGTGGGAGGAGCGCTCTACACGTTTGACGTTGACGGGCCTTACCGAGCCGATTTTGCCCGGAGGCTTCCTCCCCTGGGGCGAGCGCGCGTGGGAGTTGCCGCAGATTGCCCGATCCAACAGCGCCAACTGGCGGACTGGTTCGCCCCCCTGGGGAGGAGGATCGTTCCGCTTCCGGAGTTGCAGGGGGGAGCGAGCCAAAAGGACTGGGAGCGGTCCCACCGCCGCCGCTGGCGGCAACGGTTTCAGCAACTCGAACTGACTTTCGCCGTGCACATTGCGGAAGACGGCCGACAGGTGCGGGTCTGGGACGAACGCGCGCGGCTGCTGCCGGCCACCGCCTGGTTTGTTCGACTGGCGGAGTTCACACTGGCCGGCGCCGCGGAACGGCGCGTCGTCGTTGCTCCGGAAGTGCCGTTGCTGGTGCGCGGTCGATTGCAGGCGGTGGGCGCCGAAGTCCTCACTGCCCGCCGTCCGGACCAGGAGGCCCTGGTCCGTGAACTGTGGGAGGCCCCCGCCCCCCTGGCTGCCGATGGCGAGGGGCGGGTCTGGTTTCGCGAGCACTATCCCGTCTGCGACGGATTGGCGACCACGGCCGCTCTGCTCCGGCTGGCCGATCACTCCCCCGGACCGGTCTCTCACTGGGCGGCCTGAAACAGCGGCCGGTGGAATCGCGACTGCAACCCTGGTCGGCGGGCCGTTCAGGGGAGGGCGCACAGGTGAGCGACGATCCGTCGGAGTCGATGTTCCACTCGCCCGGGGGGGTGCGGAAGTTCCCCCGCTGCGATCCGCTCCACCCAGTACAGGCCGCTGAGGACCGTTCCGCTCAGCAGGAGGGGGAGCATCAGCCGGCGCTCGTTGTCGGTGAGCGGCCGCACGGTTGCATACATCGCCAGCGCCTCCTGCTGCCGCGGAGCATCCGGCCCAAGGAGGCTCAGCAACAGCCGCGACAGGTCCGCTGCCGCGCTCTCCATCCGCGCCGCGGATGGATCGATCACACCGGTGACGACATCCCCCGTCCATAGGATATGGTCGTGCCAGACGTCGCGCAGGCATGGAAACAGCGGGACCTCCACTCCGCAGGCGGCGAGCAGCTCCCGCCGGACCTGCTCGCGGCGCTGCGCGGCCAGCAGCAGGGTCTCCTGCGCGAGTTGCGTCAGCGGAGTGGAAGGGAGTGCTTGCAGGCGGCGGCCCGTCGCCTCGACCGCGGTGATCGACCACTGCTCCAGGAGGTGCACTCGTTCCGCAACGGCCGGCGAGGGGCCATACCCCCGGCCAAACCAGGCATGCCCTTCCGCGGTCGCCTCGTATCGGGCCGAGCAGCGATGCAGCCGCGCCAGCACCTGCATCACCTGCGCCAGCCGCGCGGCCGTCGGTTGAGCGTGAAAGTCGGCGGTCCCGGGGAGCCACGGCTCCAGTTGCCAGACGCGGCCGGCAAACTCGATCACCGTCCGGCCGTCATGGGCCGGCAGCGGCACGGCCACCGGCACGCCCCCCTCCCTGTGCAACCACTCCAGCCAGCGATGGAGTTCACGCAAGCGGGGGAGCGGAGGTGCGTCGTCCGGCCAGCACCGCAGGCACCACCGTGGTTCGCCGGCCGACACGCACCACACTGCGGCACCGCTGAACCCGCCGCTGACGGAGGTCAGCACGAGCGGTTCCGGAGACCGCAGCGTCCGGCGGTAGCGCTCCAGCACGCTCCGGCACTCTGCGGCACTGACGTTCCCCATGCCTCCAGAATTCCTTCCACCTGTGGTGATTTCCGCGTCGTCCGTGCAGGCCTCGAAACCGGAATCATCACCGCCGCCACCAGCCCAGCAGCAACAGTTCCAGCCCGATCGCCGCCAGTGCGACGGCGAAAAACTCGCCCCACAGCGGGCGGCCGCGCAGCGGCGGAACCGTCTCGTCGGCCTCAGCCGCCGCCCTCGCCACCAACCGACCGGCCGCGGAGAACGCCTGTTCGACGTCCGCCGCCGGCAACCGTGACAGGTCGCTCTCGCGTTCATCGATCGCGAACACAACGGCGTCAACCGTCGCCCCGTGGTGGCGTAACTGATAGAGGCCGGGACGGCTGACGTTGGGAATGGTGACGACCAGGGCGTCGTCCTGCAGCCGGGACGAGAGGGGGAGGCGGTCTCCGGCGGGTCCCACAACCGTCAGTTCCTCGTCGGCGTCCGCCGGAAAACGGTCGGGCCAGGTGTAGGAGCCTCCCACGGTCGGCTGGAGCATCTGGCCGGCGTCGGCCAGGGCCCCTTGCAACAACATCTGAGTCAGGGCGACGAACGCGCCGTGCCGCGCCAGATCGCTGGTCGTCGGCTCAGGGCTGAAGTTGGCGAGCAGGAGCAGCCCCCGTCCCACGGCCCGCACGCCCAGCGCCGGAGAACCGTCCTGAAACGTCAGGAGCACATCCGTCTCGGGAGCGATCGGGCCGGTGCTCCACGTCTGACGAAACGGGATGTCGGCCACTGCCAATTGACTCTGCTCATCAAAGGCCCGCAACCACCGCGACTGCCAGCGTCCTCCGGTGATCCGCCACGGTTCCTTCGACCCCAGCGGGGTGCGGCGCGGTCCTGGTTGCCACGGGAGCAGCCCCCCGGCGCGGAACGCCGTCTCCAGCGCCGTCAGGTTGCGATCCACCGGTCCCTCTCCCGCGAACAGCAGCAGCCCCCCCCCGCCGTCGAGGAACTCCGCCAATAACTCCGCTCGATCCGCAGTGAGCATCCCCAGATACCCCGCTGCCACCAGTGGAACCGCGGCCAGTCCCTCCCGCGTCAGGCTCTGCGGACGCACATGCCGCGGCTGAAACCGACTCCCTCGCCCTTCCTCCGGCGCCAGAGCGCGGAGCAGGTAGTAGGCGGTCGTCCCGGGCTGTCGTGGATCGTCGTCGCTGAGGACGAGCACGGGGATGCGCGTCGCCGGCTGCACCACGTCCCACGCGGTATTGTCGATCGCCAGAACGTCCGGACCGGCCAGCTCGAAACGAACGAATTGACGCTCCGTCTCCAGGGCGGTGAAGCGAAACGAGGCCGGACGCTCCTCGCGCGGTCCCAGGGCCAGCGTCAGCTCCTCCCGACCCAGACTCGTCTCAGAGCCGTCTCCCTGTTGCCGCTCACACCACAGGCGGACCTGCTGCGGCAGATCGGAATGATTCTTCACCACCACCGTCAGGTCGAACGGCTCGCCCGCCAGCGGGAAGGGGGGAAAGTGCTGCGGCCGGCTGAGCGCGAGGTTGGGGGGAGACGAGGCCGCCCGGGGCAGCACCACCACCGTCGTCTCCGGAGGAATGATCTCGCCCACGCCTCCACGGACCAGCACCTCGGACCAGTTCGTGCGCTGCCAATCGGAGAGGATCACTAGCCGCTTGTGTCCTTCGTGCGCGGCCAGCAGGCGACTGGCGACGGCAAGCGCCGCGGGAAAATCGGCCCGTTCCGCCGAAGGTGCCAGCCGCCCCAGCTCCCCCCGCAACCCCGCGAGATTGGCCGTCAATCGCGGAAAGATCGCGTGTGGGGCCGCGTCCGCCGCCACCACGCCCGCCACATCCAATCCCTCCCGCAGGTCGTCCAGCACGCGGCCGGCTTGCGCTTTGAGGCCTTCCAACTCAGCCAGACCTCCCGACTGTTGCGCGGTGGAGGCGCTGAGATCGACGATCATCACAACCGCCGCCGCGGCGTCGTCCGGCAGTCGGGAATCTGTGTCTCCGGCCACCCACACCGGCCGCGTGAACGCCAGCACGATGCACGCCACCGCCAGCAGTCGCAGTATCAGCAGAATCCATCGCTTGAGGCGGTGGAATCGCGATTGCTGAGCCGCCGTCTGCACCAACAGGGCGATCGACGGGAACACGATCGTCCGCCGGGACCGCCGGTGCAGCCAGTGGGCGATCAGCGGCAGCGCCAGGAGCGCCAAGCCGCCCAGCAGCAGCGGCGTCGTCAAACTGAGCAGCGCAAGGATCATGGCCGCCGGTCATCATCCTCCGCCGATGATCCGAGCGTCAACGGTCGAGCCGGCGGCTCCTGCTGCCTCGGGTGCAGCCGCTGAATGGTGATTCGGTCATCGGCGAATGGAACCACATGGTCGTGTGGAACACCCAGGTTCCCTCTCTCCCACCTCGTGATCGAACACAGTCACCGAGACACAAGCGAGGGAGAGGGAAGTTCGTGGATTCCCCCCAACACCCAGGGACGGCTGCCCCCACGGAATCCTGAGAGACGCGTCAGAGCGCATGAGGCTCATTCGGCGAGTAGAATAGCCGTCGCGCATGTCCACCCACGCCGACCGGTATCCTGCTCTCGTCGATGCTCCCCCGTGGGGAGTTCTGCCGCCCATTCCGGGGGGCTGGCGGCTGCATTGCATCGCTGTGGGCGAACGGCGGTTTGAACTGGTTCAACCGGCGATGCCGGACGCCTTTCTCGACGATCCCGACATTCTGGCCGCCAATCAGCGCGACGATTACATGCCGTACTGGCCGTATCTGTGGCCCGCGGCGGCGGTGATGGCCCGCGTTCTCGATCAGGCCCCCTGGCCGGCTGGCATCGAGGTCCTGGAGATCGGGTGTGGCGTCGGACTGGCGGGACTGGCGCGCGGGTGGCAGGTGACGTTCAGCGACTACGACCCCACGGCGGTCCAGTGTGCTCTGCTCAACGCCCGGCGGAACGGCCTGGACGCTCAGGCCCGGGGGATGGTGCTCGACTGGCGAACCCCTCTCCCGCGTCAATGGCCGGTGATTCTGGGATGCGACGTGATTTACGAACCCCGGAATCATTCCGCGCTGCTGAACCTGCTGGACGTGATGCTGGCTTCCGGCGGCGTCTGCTGGCTGGCCGATCCCGGACGAACCCATGCCGCGCGTTTTTTTCAGGCGGCCGAGGCGCGCGGCTTCCGACCGCGGATCAAGGATGAGACCGGCCGCGACTGCCCGTTCCCGTCCGCCACACAGTTCCAGATTCTGGAGCTGCGGCGGTGAGGGGGAGGTTGTGAAGCTGCTGCTTCTCAGACGGCTTCCGCGCAACGCCGCGGCGGTGGATTGAAGCCCCGACGCCCGGGGCGCCGCCACTCCCCTCCTCCCCATGCCTCCGGCCGAGTTCGCGTTTCAACCGGGAGATCTGGCCGCGTGCTATGGATCGGACGCGGCCAGTCGGCTCATCAGCTTGGGGACCAGTTCGCTGCTGGCCCCCGCCGGCCTGCGCTGGGCGCCGTCGCACGTCGCCATTCTCTGCACGCATGGCGATGAACGGTTGTGGGTCGAGTCGACGACACTGGCCCGCCGCCCTTGCCGCCTCCAGCAGCGCTGCGTTTCTGGCGTGCAAGCGCACCTTCCCGCAGCGCGCATCGCCGACTACTGTCAGACCGGCGGACGAGTCGACCTTTACCGGCTGGTCGCAATCGAATCGCTCTCCCGGGATGAAGACCGGCTGCTGACCCGGATTCTGCTCGTCCATTTCATCGGGAACTCACTCCCCTACGACCTGGCCGGGGCCCTGTTGTCGGGGACGCGGCTGTTTCAGCACTCCCGGTTGTTTCCCGGGGCGGACCTCCGGCAGCTCTTCTGCTCTGAACTGGCGGCGGCCGTGCTGATGCGGCTCGGCCGACTCGGCCGCGACAATCCCACCCGCTTTCACCCCGCGCGGCTGCTGCGCACTCTGGTGCGCCACGGCACCTACCGCCGCGTCGCCACCCGGCGAGGTCCCGCGGCATGACGAGTCTGTTGGCCTCCCTGGTGCTGTGCGCCGCCGCTCCCCTCGCCGGGGGAGAGAACTTTGTCGCCGCCGACGGCGAATTCGTCCGGGCCGCCGAAGCCGCCCGCGTCGCCTCCGCACAGTTCTGGACCGGCACCGATCTTCCCGGCCGCTGGTCCTCCCCCTGTCCGATCGAGGTGCAACTCTCTGGTCAACCCGCCGCGGGGCGCACCACTTTCCTGTTTGATCGCGGGGAAGGCGTGGCTGCTGCAGGAGCTGGGAGTGAGACCGGCGGCCGGGACAGCACCCGACACGTCGAATGCTCCCGAAGCGGAGGCGCCGCTCGCTCCGGAGGGAGTCCCACAGCCACCCCCTGATGCCGCTTCCTCCGTTCCAGCCGCGACGCCGACGGCATCCCCATCCGCCGAGGCGAGCGAAAACGAGCCGGAGGCGCCGGTCCCCTTGGGAGAGAGTCCGCGGCCACCGACCTCCCGCGGGTCCTTGGGGCGTCTGCTGGACCTCACGGCGGGAGCGGCACCGGTGGTCCTGACGTTCCTGGAGCTGGCGGGGCTTATCGGCGGGTCGGCGGCCACGGGGGGGATCGGCGGGGTCCTGCTGGCTCTGTTCCTGCGGTGGGGAAGACGGCGGCGCTTGCGCCGCCGGCGGGAGACGATGCCGGCGACGAAGGGAGGTGCGGCCGCGCGGCCGGCCCCCTTTCCCCGCGCACTGGATGAAGCACGTGAGCTACTTGAACTCCGCCAATCCGAGGGACGTGTGGCGGTACTTGACGCCCTGCGGGGGATGTTTCTGGAAGACGAATTCGACCGGTGCGAGCGGGAGGCGCCCCCCGAGGGACGTCAACTGCTTCAGCGGCTGCGCGGCGCGATAGACGCGCGGGTCGCCGAGGTCGCCCCCCTGTCGGTGAACCTGGACACCTGAACCCGCAGGTTTCTCCTTCCCCTCTCCTTCCATTCTCACCTCCCCCCCTCCCCCCTCCACCAAGGACTTTCCCATGCCCATCGGCGACCCCGGCAAGGAACAGTTTCGACGCGCCATCATCACCCTCAGAAACCTGCACATCGCGGCGGCGCTCTCCCCGTTGATGACCCTGCGGGCGGAACTGCTCGCCAACGACGAACTCTCCGACCGCGGCGGCTTCGACGATCCGACCCGCGATCACCTGATTCAGCTCCTCGTGCACTGCGACCGCTGGCGGCGGCGCGTCACGCACAATCCGGACAAGGCCGACCTCGGAACCAAGATCGAACAGGCAATCCAGACGCAGGCGACGATCACCATCGGGGAGAATCCCTTCGGCGGCGACGACATCCAGAACCAGTCGGGGGGCTTGATCGACCTCCCCTTCGCTCTGGATGGATCGGACCCGGACATCCCCCTCAGCTCGCAACTGAAGCTCAAAAGCACGCACGCGATCGTGCTGCTGGGGGCCATCGACAAGGCGATCGTGGCCTGGACGCGGCTCAACAGCCGTGATCGGACGCGGTTCATCACCCGCTTCGACTCGCTGCGCATCTACGGCCACTACCAGGAGATTCTCGGCTACCTGGTGTCGTTCGGCGGAGACCTCAACCGGGTCGATGTGGCTCAGGTGCTGCCAAGCGAGGAACCTCTCGGACCGGATGACAGCCCGAACCGCAGAGCGGAGTCGGCCGGCGCCACGGCGTAGCCGGACCGCGGGAATCGTGGCAAGGGACCCCGTACTCATCCCCGGAGAACAGACTCAGGCTCGATCCGCTTTCTGCGGACGAGCCTGTGTTCTTTCCACCTCGGCAGAGGAGCGGGGGCGGCGATGCTCAGCCGCCTACTGGTTCAGCAACTGGTTCAGGCGGGCGCGGTTCTGAGCACGGCGGCGGCGGCGGCGCTCGATGTCGCTCGGCTTTTCGTAGAACTCGCGGCGGCGCATCTCCCGCTTCACCCCCGTGTGCTCTACCAGCTTCCGAAACCGACGCACCGCGTCCTGAATCGACTCATTGTCACGCAACCGCAACTTGACCACGCAGCACACTCCTGAAACAGAGAACCGGAACCCTGGCAAAACCGATCGGAATCGCGAGCGATTCAGTTTAGTCTCCCGCCGGAAAACTGCAATCCCGAGCAGACCTCAATTTGGGGCGTGAAGCGACTCTGGAGCGGGCAGTTGTGCCCACGAGGAGCGGATCGCGGTCCCCGTGAATCTGTCCGGCATGGCTGGCAAGCCAGCCGACGAAAGGAGCGTTCGCCACTCGGGAGCAAGGCGAACGCGCGAGACCTCAGTTGCAGAGAGGATCGACGTCGGTCCGCTGGTTGTCCCAGGCGGTATAGGCTTCAAACAGGTCCGTGGAGACGAGCACCGCGTCGACCTCTCCCACCCACAGATTGATCTCCGCCTGTCCCAGCACCAGTCGGATTTCCCGGATGAGCGGCAGCGGAGCGACAAGAGTCCGTGGCGGCAGGTCGACCGCTTCCAGCAGCTCCAGATGACCAAGCGAGGAGGGAATCATGGGGGCCAATCCAAACCAAGGGGCGTACCGCTGTCCGGGAGGCATCATCCCGGTCTGGACTGACCGACGCAATTCTCAATTCCCGCCGACGGACGATTTCATTCCAGAAACTGCCACGTGCGCAATTCACTCAAGCTGTACCTGTTGCGGATATTGGGGTGTTTGTGGGCGAAATCCTATCTGGGACGTCTGGGGGACTTACGGGGAATGTAGTGGTGTAGTCGCCTTCATTTGCGCGATTGGGCAATCTGCGTTAAGTTGGCGGTTTTCGGATCGTCACCCCCCCACTGGAGACCGTCGCATGGCAGGGATGAATGGGGACCAACTGAGTGCTGAGGAAC
>JBBIJW010000045.1:0-17378 GCA_037445755.1 Planctomycetaceae bacterium
GTGCGTGTCTGCGCGAAACAATTTCGGCGCGTGGGGCCGCACAGCACCTCCGTCGAAAAATCAGCCGACTCGTAAGCCAACTCGCGGCCCTCGTATCTTGACGTTAGCCGGATGTGGGAAAGTGCAGTCTGAAAGGCAACGTCGTCGATATGGCCGTGGGGATCATCATGGGCGGAGCCTTCGGGAAGATCGTCTCGTCCCTCGTGAATGACGTGATGATGCCGCTCCTGGGAGCGCTGGGGGGCGTGGGGAGTTTTGGGGATCAGTTCCTGTGGCTGGGGGCAGACCCGAAACCGGCAACGCTGGCGGCCGCGAAGGCGACCGGCCAGCCGTACCTCGCCTGGGGGGCGTTTCTGCAAACGACGATCGACTTTCTGATCGTTGCGGCCGCGATCTTTCTGCTCATCAAGGGGATCAACCAGGCCCGGTCTTTGATGGCGGAGAAACCGGCGCCGACTCCGGACGCTCCGCCTCCGGAAGACATCCGACTCCTGCGCGAGATTCGCGACGCCCTCCTGCAGCGGTGAGGTAGAGGGAGGGGGGACGCACGCCCCACTGCATGGCTGCCGCTGTGGGAACCGAATCCCTCCCGGATTCACTTGGACTCGGGGAGAGCGGCGGGCGGCGGAGAGGAATCTGATTTTGGGGGAGTAGCGGATGAGAACTGTGGCGGGGTGGAAGTCGCGGTCGCATGGTCATCGCCGGTTGGCGGAGCGATCTCCGCATACTGCTCCAGAATCTCGGCTGTCTGCTGGAGCAAGGCCAGCAATTGGGGGACGTCGTGCTCCAGGGCCCGTTGCAGGCTGGCCATGCGGCCACGGAACTCGTTCGCCTCGTGATGCAGGCGGACGGTCCACTTCTTCAGCCGGTCGATCTGTTCGCGGCATTGCTCCAGCCGTCGCCTGGCCGCCGCATGCGCCTGCTTCTCCTCGATGCAGGAGGGGCGGTGTCCGGCGACGGTCCGCATCAGGCAGGTCTCCAGGGCGGTGCGGGTCTGCGCGACAAGATCGAATGCCCGCCGCATTTGCCCCTCCCAATAATGGGGTCGGTCGTGCTCGATCCACTCGAACGCCCGCTGCAGCTCCATCCGCATCAGGTCCAGGGAACCTTGGGCCTCGTCCAGAAACACCTGCACCGCCGCGCGGAATTCGCGGATCGCGGCAATCGAACGGACGTTGGCGGCAGGCATGGAAACGCAGCCGGATTCAACTCAGATCGCCGGGCGCAGGTCGGGCGCTCGGCCGGGCCGACGTCCGACATCACTCGTCCGCGGTCGATGGGAGAAGCCGGTCCCCTCCCAGGGTATGATCTCTGTGCAGGGGAGGCGAAACGCCGATGTTCGCCGGCGAGCTGACCAGCCAGGCCGAAGTCCTGTTCTCGGACGACGATCGTGCATCCCCGGGAACACGGCGAAAGCCCCGCTCGCCCTTCCGATTCCCTTGACGATCGGCGGCCGCTCGCCGAATCTCCACTCACGATTCTGGAGAGACGAACATGCCCACCCCGCGACCATTCTGTTTCCTCGTGGCGCTGCTCCTGGGATTCACCAGTTCCATGATGTCGGAGGCTGCCGTGCAATCGAAAACCATCGACTATCAGGTCGGCTCCCTCACCTGCAAGGGATACCTTGCCTGGAACGACGCCCTGACTGAGAAACGGCCGGGCGTGCTGGTCATCCACGAGTGGTGGGGACTGAATGATTACGCCCGCCGCCGGTGCAATCAACTCGCCGCGTTGGGGTACGTGGCCTTCGCCTGCGACCTGTACGGCGATGGCCGCATCGCCGAACACCCCCAGGACGCCGGAAAATTCATGGCTGAAGTCCAGGCGAACGTGCAGGAGTGGCGACGGCGGGCGGCGGGGGGACTTGAGGTTCTCAAGGCCCAACCCCAATGCGACGCTGGTCGCGTGGCGGCCGTCGGCTACTGTTTCGGCGGGGCGACGGCGCTTCAACTCGCCTACACCGGTGCCGACCTGGCGTGCATCGTCACCTTCCATGCCGCCCTCCCGGTCCCGCCCCCCGCGGAAGCCAAACAGATCAAGGCCAGTCTGCAAATCCACCACGGGGCCGTTGATGGCTTCATCCCCGAGGAGAACATTCAGAAGTTCCGGGCGGCGCTCGAGGCCGCCGGAGTCGATTACACCTTCGTTTACCATGCCGGGGCCTTGCACGGGTTTACCGTCAAAGAGGCAGATTCCCGAGGGGTTCCGGGGCTGAAGTACAATGCACGGGCCGATCAGCGCTCCTGGCGGGCAATGCTGGACCTGTTTCGGGAGCGCGGCCTGGCTGAGGCGGCCCCCGCCCGGTGATGTTCCTCCGCCCACTGCCCGCTCCACCGCTCGCCTGGCGAACCTCTCTCGCCGGAGGTGCGTCCCGCTCTTAGAATGGCGGTTTGGGAGTATGACCGGCTGGTTCCCGTCCCCGACGGGGTCTGCCTCTGACTCCCCACGGCACTCCTGACGACAGCGTCGCCCCCATGCGCAGCGAATCCGAGGTCCCCTTTGCCGACAACCCCTTCACCATCCCGGTCGCCGACCGGGTGAAGCGGCTCCCCCCGTACCTGTTCGGCAAGATCAACAAGCTCAAGTATCAGAAGCGCGTCGCCGGCATCGACGTCATCGATCTCGGCATGGGCAATCCCACCGACCCGCCCGATCCGCTCATTCAGGAGAAGCTGGCTGAGGCGCTCAAGGACCCCAAGAACCACCGTTACTCCGTCTCCAACGGCATCGGCAACCTGCGTCGGGAGGTCTCCAAGCGGTACTGGAAGCGGTACGGTGTCAGGCTCGATCCCGATACCGAGATCATCGCCACCATCGGTTCGAAGGAGGGGTTCTCCCACATGTGCCTGGCGCTGATGGGCCCGGGGGACACCGCCATCACCCCCTCCCCCACCTTCCCGATCCACAGCTACTCGGTGATGCTCGCCAGCGGGAACGTCATTGCGCTGGACGTCCGCAACCCGCAAAAATTCCTCTCCAACGTCGCCTACACCTGCGAGCACCTCTACCCCAAGCCCAAGCTCGTCATCGTCAACTTCCCGCACAACCCCTCGGCCACGGTTGTGGAGCAGGATTTTTACGTCGATCTGGTGCGGCTGGCGAAGAAGTACGGGTTCCTCATCATCAGCGACTTCGCCTACGCCGACATCTGCTACGACGGCTACGTCGCTCCCAGCTTCCTCGCCACCCCCGGCGCCATCGAGGTCGGCGTCGAACTGACGTCAATGAGCAAGAGCTACAGCATGGCCGGCTGGCGGATCGGGTTCTGCTCCGGCAACGCGGAGATGGTCCGGGCCCTGGCGACGATCAAGGGGTACTACGATTACGGGATTTTTCAGGCGATCCAGATTGCGGCCATCGTTGCCATGCGGCACTGCGATGCCGCCATCGAGAGTCTCGCCGCCGAGTATCAGCGCCGCCGCGACGTCCTCTGCGACGGTCTGGAGCGCCTCGGCTGGGACATCGACCGCCCCAAGGCCGGTATGTTCGTGTGGGCCAAAATCCCCGACCCGTGGGCCCAGATGGGTTCCATCAACTTCGCGATGAAGCTGCTGGAAGAGGGGGGAGTCGCCGTCAGCCCCGGCCGCGGCTTCGGTGAAGATGGTGAAGGCTACCTGCGGCTGGCGATCGTGGAGAACTGCCAGCGGCTGCGGCAGGCGGTCCGCGAAATCGGCCGGTGCACCAAAACGGAACCGGTCCCGGCGGGATGAGGCGACTGGCAGGCTGCATCAGACGTCTGGAGGCGATCCATGAGCACGATCGAAGCCATCCGCTACACACCCGAAGACCTGCTGACCATGCCGGGAGGGGAGCGGTACGAACTCGTCGACGGACATCTGGTGGAGAAGCCGATGGGCGCGGAATCGGACTGGATTGCGGATGAATTGCGCTATCTGCTGAAGGCGTTCGTGAAATCCACCGGAGGTGGTCACACCTTCGGTCCCGAAACCGGCTATCAGTGCTTCCGGGACGATCCCAACAAGGTGCGCAAGCCGGATGGTTCGTTCATCGCCGCCGGACGCCTGCCGGGCAACCGGATTCCCAAAGGGCACATCCGCATCGTTCCCGACCTGGTGATCGAGGTCATCTCGCCCAACGACCTGTACTACGAAGTGGAAGCCAAGGTGCGGGAATATCAGACCGCCGGCGTGCGACTGATCTGGGTCGTCAACCCGGACCTGCGGACCGTGAAGGTCTACGACTCCCAAGCGGGTCGTGTGTTCGATCTGTCTGAGGGAGACCGGCTCACCGGAGGGGAGGTCCTTCCCGGTTTCAGTTGCCTCGTCAGCGACCTGTTTCCGCCGTCGGTCGAGGGTTAGGACTCCCCGCGGGAAGTGGGGGATCTTCCTCCCGGGAGTGTCAATCGGTTCTGGGGACGATTCAGCACCGATGCGCGGCGGTGTTCGCGGCTGCCGCGCAACACCCCCTCCGCAGCCTCCGTGGCCGCCGGGCCGCCAGGACCGCCGAGTCCTTCGGACCTCCGCCGACGAGTTCCACTCATCCCGGAGTTGCCGGTTCACCCTGGAGCGGTGGGATTTGGCGACATCCCTTCCCTTCCCGGACCACTTTGTCCCGCCGCGGCGTGTTTACGCGGGCCTTGTCCCCGTCTATGCTTACGGTAGAGAATGCGGTTCCCAACCCGTAGACCGTGGGGAATTGGTCCCCCGGTCCTTCCCCGGCGGAAACGGGGATGTCCCCGTTCCTGCCCTTGGTTCCGTGGCGAGGGACCCGTTCCGCTCGCCCCACGATCGCGGCCCGCCCCATGCCGGCGACTCCTGCCATCACACTCGACGAACTCCGCGCAGAGTTCGAATTCCTCGGCAACTGGGAAGATCAGTGTCGGTATCTGATTGAACTCGGAGAGGAGCTTCCTCCGCTTCCGGCGCACGAGATGACCGAGGCCAACCGCGTGCATGGTTGCCAGTCACGCGTCTGGATGGTAGCCAACGTCCATCGTCAGAATGGACAACCGAGGCTCCACATCCGCGCCAAGAGCGACGCCCGCATTGTGGACGGCCTGATCGTGGTGTTGCTGGCGCTGTTCAACGGCAAGACGCCGCAGGAGGTCCTGACGACGGATTTCCGCGGGGCGTTCACCGAACTGGGTCTGGAGACGCACCTGGTTCCGCAGCGGCGCAACGGGCTGTACGCGATGGTGGAGCGGATTCGGACCCTGGCGCGGGAGGCGTTGCCGGCGACGGCCGGGGGGGAATCGCGGGCCACGGCCCCCCTCACCCTGCCGACGGATGAAGAGGCCCGCCCCCGCCGCCGCCTGTTCGACGTCGATGACGTCCGGGCCGAGTTCCCCGCGCTGCAACAACCTCTCCCCGGCGGGTATCCGGTCACGTATCTCGACTCCGCCTCATCGGCGCAGAAGCCGCAGGTCGTCATCGACAAGGAGCGGGAAGTCTACGAGCAGTACTACGCCAATGCCTACCGGGGGGTGTATCGCTTCGGCGATCGCGTCAGCCGCGAACTGGAACAGGCCCGGGAGAAGGTGCAGCGGTTTCTCGGGGCCGAGAGCGTCGAAGAGGTTCTCTTCACGTCCGGCACGACGATGGGGATCAATCTCGTGGCCCGCGCCTGGGGAGAGAAGTTCCTCACAGCCGGGGATGAGATTCTGCTCAGCGAGATGGAGCACCATGCGAATCTCGTCCCGTGGCAGTGGATCGCCCGCCGCACGGGGGCAAAGCTGCAGTACATTCCGCTGACGGAGGACGGTCGCATCGACATGGAGGCGTTCTCCGCGCTGCTGAGCGAACGGACCCGGCTGCTGGCAATCACCGGGATGTCGAACGTGCTCGGGACCGTCCCCCCGCTGCGGGAGATGATCCGGAGGGCGAAGGAGGCCGGGGCGGTGGTGCTCGTGGATGGGGCCCAGAGCGTCCCGCACCTCCCGGTCAACGTGGCCGCCGAGCACATTGATTTTCTGGCCTTCTCCGGGCACAAGGTGTACGGGCCCAGCGGTGTGGGGGTGCTCTACGGCCGCCGTGAACTGCTGGACGCGATGGACCCGTTCTTGTGCGGCGGACACATGATCGAACGCGTGGAGCGGGAATGGAGCACCTGGGCCCCGCTGCCGGCCAAGTTCGAGGCCGGCACCCCTCCCATCGCGCAGGCTATCGCCCTGGGGACGGCCCTCGATTATCTCTCCGAACTGACCCTCTGCCCCATCCACAAGCACGAACAGACGCTGCTCCGCTCAGCGCATGAGAAACTGGCGGAGATTCCGGGGCTGAAGCTTTTCGGTCCTCCGCCATCGGAGAAGGGGGCCATCGTCAGCTTCACCATCGAGGGTGCGGCCGCCGGCGACGTCGCCCAGCTCCTCGACCTGCGGGGCGTGTTCGTCCGTCACGGCCATCACTGCACCATGCCGCTGCATGAGCGGCTGGGGGTTCCGGCCACCATCCGCGCCAGCTTCGGCCTGTACAACACCCCAGCCGACGTCGATCGGCTCATCGAGGGGTTGTGGTTCGCCCTGCGGGAGCTGAGGCTGGCGTAAAGAGTCGCCCGGCGCCTCGTCTGTCGACTGTCGAACAGCGCAGGCCGGCAGGCCGGGAGTGCTCACCGCGGCTTGATCCGGTCGACGCCGATCCAGCGGCGCAGCACCTCCGGAATCACGACGCTGCCATCGGCCTGCTGGTAGTTCTCCAGAATGGCGATGATCGCCCGGGTGACGGCGATCGCCGTCCCGTTGAGGGTGTGCACGAACCGCGTCCCCTTCCAGTCCGGCGATTTGCAGCGGATGCCCAGCCGCCGCGCCTGGAAATCGGTGCAGTTGGAACAGGAGGTGACTTCTCCGTATTCGCCGCGGCCGGGCATCCAGGCTTCCAGGTCGAACTTGCGGTAGGCCGGCCCGCCGAGGTCGCCGCTGGGGGTGTCGATGACCCGGTAGGGAATCCCCAGTCCCTGAAAGATCGCTTCCTCGATCCGCAAAATCTCCTGATGGAAGGCGTCCGAGAGGGCGACGTCCGGGCCGGTGAACCCGAACATCTCCACCTTGGTGAACTGGTGGACGCGGTAGATGCCGCGCGTCGCCTTGCCGTGCCCCCCCGCCTCGGTCCGAAAACAGTGGGAGAGCCCCCCGAACTTCAGCGGCAACTGGTCGCTGCTGAGAATCTCATCCTTGAGCATCCCCCCCAGGGTGATCTCGGCGGTGGCCACCAGCGACAGGTCGGTCCCTTCGAGGGAATAGATCTGCGTCTCCGGTCCGCGCGGTTGATAGCCCGTCCCGCCCAGCACTTCATCCCGCGCGACGTCCGGCGTGCTGAAGATCGTGAACCCTTCCCGGACGAGAGTCTCCACTGCGTACTGGACGAGGGCCAGTTCCAGCAGCACGGCCTCATTCTTGAGGAAGTAGAACCCGTGCCCGGCCACTCTGGCCCCCGCCTCGAGATCGAGCAGGTCGAGCGACTGCATCAGCTCGACGTGATCGCGGGGGGGGAAGTTGAACTCCGGCCGCGCTCCCACTTCGCGGAGGACGACCACCGCCTCTTCGCCACCTAGGGGGGCGTCGGGGTGCGTCAGGTTGGGGAGCCGCATCAACAGCTCTCGGAGCTGAGCCTCGACCTCCGTCAGTTGCGCGGCATTCTCCGCCACCAGCCCTTTGAGTTCCTTTCCCCGCTCGATGAGCCGGGGCCGATCCGCTGGAGGGGCCTTGGGAATCGACTGGGCGATTTCATTCTGCTCGTGACGGAGCTTGTCGCCGGCCTGGATCAGTTCACTGCGGCGATCGCGGAGGGCGAGGATGGCCCCCACATCGACGTGGACGCGGCGGTGGCGACAGTTCGCCTCTACCTCGGCCGCATGGTCACAGACATATTGCAGATCGAGCATGGCTCCCCACTGTGCGAGGCCGGTGGCCGGTGGCGGCGACGGGACACTCACCCGCGCCGCGGAGATTGTCGCCGGTTTTCGGCCAGGTTCAACCGCGAGGGAGCGGGCAAGCGTCAGATCGTCGGATCGTCCTTTCGCCGCTCAGCGCGGCTGCGGCGCGGTCGGAAGCGGCTGCTTCCGCACCTCGCGCGGCGCCACCAGCGCTTCCATCTGCGGAATGTCGCACGCTGGCAGCAAGCCGAAGCAGAACAGCTCCGGTGCTTCATTGACGGCGAGATTTTCCTCCAGCACCTCCCGCAACGTGCCGAAGCTCCCGTGCAGTTCGACGCTGTTGATCGCCTCCGGCTCCAGCGCCGCCGCCGCCAGCGCCGCCAGCGCCGTCCGACGGCCCAGCGCGTGAACCTCGATCGGAAGTGTCCCGAAGTCTTTCCGCAAAAAGCGGGAGACTGCACGAATCTGATCCGCCTGAATCCCCAGCGGGCGCTCCCCCACCGCCGCGACCAGCAATCCGTACAGGAAGTCCCGCTGAGGGATGCGCGATTCGCCGAAGTAGAACGGATCCAGGGCCACGACGACGGCCCCCTCGGCCGTGAGGGCACGGACGCGATCCACCGCGGCGCTGCGTCCGCCGTCACACACCAGCACCACCACGCGCTGGGACGCCGCTGGCGCGATCTGCACGGCAGGGACCGTCCACTCCTCGCCGATGTTCAGCGTCAACGCCGTCACGGCCGCGTCGCCCAGCTTCCCCCACGACTCTCTCTGCACGCCCGTGACGCCGAGGTCGCGACTGCGGATCGTCGCGGCCAGTCGCGTGCGCAACGTCTGCCGTTCGGTTTCAGTGGTGGGGAGCGCAGCCGGCGGGAGTGCAGCCGCCAGACGCCTGGCCAACGTGTTGAAGCCGGCATTCCCTTCGGGCAGGGGGACGGCCAGTTCCTCGGCGGTTTTCACTTCGCTGCGGCAGTCGATCTCACGGGGATCAAAAGTCCCGTCCGGAGAGAAATGCGCAGCGAACATCCGGTACAGGGCCTCGCGATTGTCCTGCTCAAAGTTGTGCGATCCGGGGACATGGTTGATGTGCACCCAGAGATTGTCGGCGGCGTTGTAGAGGCGGTAGATCGGTCGGGCCGCCTCGAGCAGCAGCGGCAGCGCATGACCGGCCGCAAAACAGCAGCGATCGCGGTCGTTGTTGGTCAATAGCGTCGGTCGCGGGGCGCGCAGGGCGGTGAGGTGCGTGTAGTCGACCACGGTCGCCAGATCCGCAGGGGTCTGCTCGGAATCGCCCAGGTCGGAGAGGACGCGGGCCCGCGTCCGGAAGCTCGAATAGCCCGCCACTGGGTTGGACAGCGTGACGCGCTCATCCAGGCTGCTGATGAAGATCGTCTGCCAGCCCCCCCCGGAAAGCCCCGCGACAGCCACGCGGGAGGGATCGGCGTGTTCGTAGGCGAGCAGCACGTCCAGCCCGCGTTTCATCGACAGGTAGAAGGGGGCCAGACCGCTCGTCCCGCACAGATCGAGCTGGTTCATCCGGTAATGGACGAAGTCGGGACTGCGAAGCTGCCCCATTCCCAGCCACTCGACGTTGAGGGCCAACATGCCCCGCTTGGCCTGATTGATGCAACGCATCTGCTTGTAATCGGCGGCGGTCCCCTTGCCGTCGTGACCATTGACGTTCAGCACCACCGGGACTTGGCCGGTGAGTTGCTTCGGCTCGTACAACAGGGCAGGAACCCACAGCCCGGGGACCGCCTCGTACCGCAGCTTGCGGATGCGGTACTCGGGGGCGGCGTCGAGCACGTCGAACCACTCAACGCGGGTTTCCAGCGCGGCCCACTCCGCCGCCGCGCCGCGATACACCACCTCCCGCAAGGTCCGCTCGCGCAGGGTAGCGGCCAGAGCTTCCCATTCAGCGGCGGTGGCGACCTCCGGCATCCGCGGCACCCGCCGCTCGCAGTAGTCCTGAACCTCGCTGAGAGCGGTCCCTGCGGCGAGCACCGGTCGAGACAGGACATCCAGCAGGGTGGGAGACGTCTCCTCCCCCCGCAGCGAAGGAGCGGCGGCCAGTCCCGCCATGAACCAGACAACCGCGACACACCGTCGAGTTCCAGCCATGTTGCACCTCGCCAGACATTTGCAGGGAAGGGAACGTTGGCAGTCTCGCGAACGACGGCCAAGAGTGCAAACACGCCGTCCCGCGGTCGTTACAGCCGCCAATCTCCCCCAGCAGGCTTGCGATGCGGCAGAGCCGGCAGGGGGAAGCAACCCAGGGGGGGAGCGCCAGGCCGTTTCCGGTCGCCGCCCCGCCAAGCCGCTGAGGGCCGGCCGTCAGTCAACACCGGCGCCCGCGAATCAGGGGACTTTCCTCGTTGACACGGCGGACTTGCGGCCGAGGCGGGGCGATTCCAGAATCAGCAGGTGTTGAAAGCGCCGCCGTCCCCTTCCGCCCACCTGTGAGGAGCCCACCATGTTGCGCTGGTTGACTTGTGGCCTGGTTTGTCTGGGGTGGTCTGCCGCGGCCGCTGTGCGGGCCGCCGATCCCGCCGCTGCGGCGCCGCCGGAGACGGGAGAGTACCGCCCGCTGTTCAACGGCCGGGACCTCTCCGGCTGGGACGGTGATCCGCGGCTGTGGTCCGTGCGGGACGGCGTCATCCACGGTGAGACGACCGAGGAGCATCCCGCCCAGGGGAACACGTTCCTGATCTGGAAGGAGGGGGTGCTGAAGAACTTCGAGCTACGGCTCTCCTTCCGCTGCAATGCCACGAACAATTCGGGAATCCAGTACCGCTCAAAACACATCACCGAGGGGAATCCCCGCAACAACTGGGTGGTCCGCGGCTACCAGCACGAGATTCGCAACGAGGTCAAGCTGCCGAGTGTCTCCGGCTTCATCTATGACGAAGGGGGCCAGCGCGGCCGCATCTGCCTGGTGGGTGAACGGGCCGTCTGGGAAGGGGACGCCAAAAAGGTCGTGGGAGAACCGCTGATCGATCAGCAGGGGTTCGAGAAGCTGTTCCGGCTGGATGACTGGAACGACGTGGTGATCCTCGCTGATGGGGAGCGCATCCGGCATTATTTGAATGGCCGGCTGATTCTCGACTTCACCGACTCTCCCGAGCTGGCGCTGCGGGAAGGGATCCTGGCCCTGCAACTGCACGCCGGCAAGCCGATGTGGGTGGAATACAAGAACATCCGGCTCAAGGACCTGCCGTAACTCCATCCGAGGAGAGCCACGAATTCGCCCTCCGGAGCAGCGAGCGTGATTGCGAAGGTCATGAGTCGGCGGGATGCTCTGGAGGATCACCCCGGCAGACCTGCTGCCACAGTCGCAGCAGATCCAGCGCCCGCTCGCGGCTGTTGAAACAGGCTTCCATCCGCTCTCGTGCCGCCGCTCCCAGCGTTCCCGCCAACCGCCGATCGTTCAGCAGGCGGATGACCCCCTCCGCAAGGGCTTGGGGATCATCCGGAGGGACCAGCACCGCGGAACGCTCCGGCTCCAGCATCTCGCCGGTACCACCGACGGCGGTGGCAACGATCGGCAGTCCGGTGGCGGCGGCCTCCAGCAGGACGCGGCCGAATGGTTCCTGACGCGCCGGGTGAACCAGCAACGTCGCCGACCGCAGAAGCTCAGGGACGTCGTCGCGACGGCCTAGGGGGTGGAAGCGGTCGCTCAATCCGGGGGCGGTGAACGAGCGGTACAGGTCGGCTTCGTACGCCACGGATTCTGCTTTCTCCGAGGAGCGCCCTCCCACTTGGAAAAAATGGACGCTGGGGACCGCAGCGACAATCCGCGGCGCGGCGGCGGCCAGGACGTCCAGTCCCTTGCGCAGGGAGATCTGACCGATGGCGAGGATGAGCCGTGCATCGCTCGGAAGGGAGAGCTCGCGATGCAGGGTGGTTCGTTCTGCCTCGGTGGTCGGAGGGTGGAAGCGTGTGACGTCCACGCCGTTGTACAGGACTTCCACCCGGCGGGGGTCCAGCCCCTGGGCCACATGGAACTCTCGCGTGGCCGCAGAGACCGCTGCCAGCCGCGCATGGGCGTTCAAGTGGGCGACGGCTTGCCGACTGAGTCTCAGCAGGTCGCGGAGGTGAGCCGTACACGGAAGGGAAATGTGCTCCGCGAGGGCACCGGTGAGGCGGCCCATCGAAACGCTGTTCGCATGGAGGAGATCAAGCGGGGAGCGGTCCAGGAGCTGCCGCAGTTCCCCCAGCAACTCCGGCGTCGGGCGGCGGCGGCCGGCGGTGCGGACCCGGAAGGGGAGCTGTGACCACTCCGAGGCGGCGAGCATCTGGGCCAGAGGTCCCTCGGGGGGAGCGATCCAGACCGGCTCGACCTCTCCGGCCAGTTCCCGCAGGGCCGTTCGCAGCGAGTGTTCACCGCCGGTCAGGTTCGGGAACTCGCACAGACAGCCGATCCGCAAGGGGCGAGGGGGCATCTCGGGTCGCCGCAGGGGGACAGCTCAACTGGGCGAGGACGAATCGGCCGCACCGGAGGGAGGGGTTGTTCCGAGACGAGGTTCGCCACCGAATCCAGCCTCGGCTGCGGCCACGACAGGCGCAGGTCTTGTGGGGGGCGGGGGAGGGATGTCGGCATGTCCCGCCAGTTCCGGAGCCGTGAGCGTTACCCGGAAGGTCGTCCCTTCCGGCGAGGTTTCGACCAGCTCGATCTCGCCGCCGCATTCCGTGAGGATATGCCGGCACACAAACAGTCCCAGTCCCGTGCCGGTCGGCTTGGTGGTGACGTAGGGGGAGAAGAGCCGCGCCTGCGCCGAGGGATCGATCCCGCAGCCTTCGTCCCGGATCAGCACCACCAGTCGTTCCTGCTCCAGCGAGGTGACGATCTCAAGGGTGTCTCCTTCCTCGGTGGCGTCCAGAGCGTTGAGGATCAGGTTCAAAAAGACCTGGGCGATGCGGTCCCGCACGAGGGTGACCAGCGGCAGCCCCTCGGCATAGCGGGTGATGATCCTCCGCCCCTTCATGCGCTTGTAGTACTTGGCGATGTTGAGCGCGCCGTCGATGACAGAATGCAGATTACAGTACGAGGCGGTGGTTGAACCCGGACGGGAAAACTCCACCAGCTCCCGCAGGATGCGCTGAATGCGTCCCAGCTGCTCGTCCACCAGACCCAGGCGTTTGTACATCTCCGGGTCCGAGACCCGCCGGCTCATCATCTGCACCAGCGAGCTGATGGCGGCCAGCGGGTTGCCGACCTCATGGGCGATCCCCGCCGCCAGCAGACCGAAGGCGGCCTGCTTCTCCTGCTGGACGACCAGCGCCTGCGACTGCTGGAGTTCTCGCGTCCGCTGGGCAATGCGGTTCTCCAGCAGCGCCTGGTTTTCGCGAAGCTGCTCGTTGAGCTGCTCCATCCTGCGGCCGGCCGCCTTCAGGAGCGAGACCAGGGCGGTCCCCGCCCACGTCACCCAGGCCATGAAAATCAGCATCAGCACCACGTCGGGCGCAATGGCCAGTCGTTCCTGGCCGCTGAACGTCAGCGCGGCATAGCTGGCGGCATGGAGCGCCAGCGTCGAGTACGTCACCCACGGCGAGTAACGGATCGCGCACACCAGTAGCGAGAGGAAGTAATAGAACCGGAAGGGACTGGCCACCCCCTGATCGAAATGACACAACAGCCCGATGAAGATCGCCTCCATCAGCGAGGTGAACAGCGGCATGTTCCCCAGAAAGACCCGCCCCTTCAGGCTCCAGAGGGTATCCAGCAGCGCATAACCGGCGCCCAACGTGAGAATGGCGTTGAGCAGCGGGCGGTGCTCTCCGGGGGAGAGAAAGTTCACCAGGAAATACCCCACGCACAACCCGAACCAGCGAATCCGGACCGTGATCGCTTCCGCCGGCAGTTGCCAGGGAGCCGTTTCGTCGCCGGCGCGGGGAAGCTCACTCGCCGCCGGTGTGGTCGTCGGAGCCGCGGGAGGGACCGATCCTCGCGACTCATTCCGCGCTTTCGCAGTGACCGGATGCACCGTCACTCCCGGGGAAGTGAACGCCGGAACGGACCCCTCCCCCGCTCTGCGGTGGTCGTCTCTTTGCTCCTCGCGGTCGCTCATGGTCAGTGGAAGCCCCGTGCCTTGTCCCCAGGCGCCTGCCACGGGAGAACCGCCGGACCGCGATCGTCCCGGTGACGGTCGGATCGATCAGGGCGATCACTTTGTTGTTCAAGATTGGCGATCACCGCTGTTCGCCGGCTGGCTTGCCAGCCGTGCCTGTTCGGTCCTCGAAGACAGCGATCTCCCTCCAGGATGATTATTGCGAAGGCCCTGTCGGACCGATGGCATCGTGGGGGGAACGACCGGCGTCTCGCCGACCCGAGCGCGATGGCGACGGTCCGGAAAAACAGAGCACTCGTGCCGAACCTTGGGGTTCTCCCACATTCAACCGGCGACGTCCAGTGACTCCCGCTGCGTCGCGTGGGCCGGCCGGTTCGCAGTCAACTCGGCAAATTCGGCCGGCCGATCGTACTCCTCCGGGGGGAATGGTGCGCCCCGGACCGGTCCAGCCCCGGCGACGTGAGACCGTGGAGAAACCGGCCAAACGAGCATGTCCGCCCCAGATTCCGCCTCGGAATGAGCGCCTGTACGCAACCACTCGTTGACTGGGGTGACTGCTGCAGCTAGGTTAGCTGGGTAAGCGGCGTTGGTCGAGTCCTGCGCCTCAGTGCCGGTTCGTTCGTTAGCACTGCGAGGGATCCCATGATTGGGTGGAATGTTCGGTGGGTGAGCGGACCCTCGGTCGTCCTGGCGCTGATCCTGGCGGGGGCTTGGACGCAGACCCAGGGGAACGAGACCGATGCAGCCGCCGCGCAGACGGACCCGGCAGCGACACCCGACGCACCCGAGGACGTCACCGCTCAGGTTCGCGTGCTGACGACGGCCCCCTTGCGGTCGGACCGCTCCGGCCGGTTCGTCTCCGGAATCCAGATCGAGAATATCGGTGAGCGCGATCTGCGCGGCCGGCTGGTCGTAGTGATCGACGGGACCGGGATCGAAGGTCTGAGCGCGGCTCTGAACAGTGGGACGTTGGCTTCCGGGGAGGACTACCTCGAGGTGCTGCCACTGACTGCGAAACTCAAACCGGGCGAGAAGACGCGTTCCCTGCGGATCGAATTCACCGCCGAGCAACCGCTCGATGCCCAGACGCGCCAGCGCTTCGCCCTGCAGACGCGGGTGTTTCGCCTCGGACTTCCGCCCCTCCCTGATCCGTTCCTTCCGGAGCCGACCGAGAAGGATCACGAACCGTTGCCGGGGAAGACCTATTCACAGGCGCGGCTCAATGAGGTGATGCAGATCCAGAATAAATGGACGCCCGCGCTGATGGAGCACGAAGCGGTCTACGGGACTGCCACGGGAGAGGACGAGCAGGGCAACCTGGTGGTGCTCGTGTACACGCAGCGACATGGCGTCATCAAGGACTTGCCGGCCGACGTGGAGGGCGTCCCGCTGGCGCAGCGGGTAACAGGGAGTATGTTCCGCGGGGGTCCGGCCTGGGACCGGGTGATTGAAATCAACGGCCGCAAGAAGGCGCTCGGTCCGCCCCCGCCGCCGGAAGCGGAGGGCGCCGCCTCGCCGGGCCGCACCGCCAACCCGCAAGCCGTCCCCGCCGGACCGTTTCCCACCGATCCCACGATCCGGTTCCCGCGTCCGGTGCCGATCGGTGTCTCGATCTTCAATCGCCCGGACGTCTGCGCAGCGGGGACGCTGGGTTGCCGGGTCGTCTTTCAGGACGGCCGGTTGGGCATCCTCAGCAATGCGCACGTGATCGCCCGGGAGAGCCTCGCCGCCGTGAAGGAAGACCTCGTCAACCAGCTCGTGGGGGATGACATCACTCAGCCCGGGTGCCTGGATGGCGGCAGCGACGTCGTCAACTCGGTGGATATCATCGCGTATCTGACCGATTTCCAGACCTTCAGCGCCGCTGGTTTCAACACCATCGACGCCGCTGTGGCCCGCATCGCTTTGCCGAACAACGGCCTCGTCCTGGCCTGCACGCCGGGGGACGGGTATGGATTCCCCACCCGCACACCCAAGCAGGCCGTGCCGGGAATGCGGGTGAAAAAGTACGGCCGCACCACCACCTATCGCGAGGGGACCATCGAAGGGATCAACTCGAACTTAAGCGTCCAGTATACTCGGGGCGTCCTGTTCTTCGTCGGCCAGATCACGATCATCGGCGACCATACGACGTTCGGGCAGCCGGGAGATTCCGGGGCGCTGATCGTCACCGAACAGGGGAACCACCCGGTGGCCCTGCTGTTCGCCGGGGCCGGCTTCCAGACGGCCGCGAATCCCATTCAGCTTGTCCTCGACCGGTTCAACATCGCCATCGACGACGGCAGCGCCCAGCCTCCCGCCGGACTGCAAGCGGGGAACAGCAATCCAGGGGCGGGGGTGAGCGGCCGCGCCGGCGGCCGCGTGATCGTCCCCTGAGACCCCGTCCGCCCCCGCGTCCCAGGTCCGACGTTCCTCAGCTCCTCACCCGAGGTCCGTCTCCCGCTGGACTACGGGGGGACCCGCGGACACACGCCTCCGCTCAGCCGCTGAACGACTGGCGATGACCTGCGCACCGGGTTCAGCGCCCAGGTCTCCCGGCCGCTACCTCAACCCGCTGGTCGCCCGGATGTGCGAAGTCCACAAGCCGCAGGCGCGACAGGTTCAGCACATGGTTGGCCGGTGCTTGCCGGATCATCTGGCTGGGTCACAATGTCTTTCATGAAGTCGAAGACGCTGACGATCCGAATGGACGCAAAGCTGGAGCGGGAGCTGGCGCGCGCCTGCTAGGAAACCGGTCAAAGTCGCGGGGAGCTCGTCCGAGATGCTCTGCGACGCCGGTTGATGTTGCTCCGCTTCGAGAAGCTCCGCTCGAAGGTGCTTCCATTCGCGGAAGCCGCCGGGCTTCTCACGGATGAAGACGTGTTCCGGCGCATCTCGTGAAGAGCTTCCTCGACACGAACGCCCTGGTGAGTGCGTTCGCGACGCGAGGCCTCTGCGCGGATCTCTTACGACACATGCTCGTCGAGCCCGAACTCCTGGCGGGGGAAACTGTGCTCGCGGAGTTGAGGAAGGCGCTCCGTGAGAAAATCCGCCTCCCCGGGGAGACGATCGACGCCATTGATACTCTGCTCCGTGAACAGACGGTCGTTCCGAAGCCTCGCCAACATCTCCACCACGGCTTGAAGGATCGCGACGACGAAGGGGGCGTGGCGTCCGCTCTCCCCGGACAAGCAGACATCCTCGTGACTGGCGACCACACGCTCTTCGAGCTTGAGAATCCTCCCCTGCGCATTCTCAGTCCGCGTGGTGTTTGGGAGTTACTCAGCATCGGTGGACTCTCGAGCGGAGAAGGCGTCTTGCCCCCTCGTTCCCCAGAGGGAGCTTGGGAACGAGGATGCAACAGCGCTCAGGCCCCGCCGTCGGGTGCAGCGGATGGTTCGGCCTGCTACCCGCCGTGCAGGAGCAGCTCCGCGATCTCCTGCACCCGCGCCCAAGTGATCCCCTGCCGCTGCTCCACGACCAACAGGTGGTCGGTCGGCT
>JBBIJW010000046.1:0-16443 GCA_037445755.1 Planctomycetaceae bacterium
CGGGTGACGTTCGCAGAGGCGAGCCCGGGCCGTCAGGCCCGGGGCCGTTTGAGCGGCGATCGGGACTCAGCGATCGTAGTGATGCCGCGGCGGGTTTTCGGACGGTCCGGGGGCATCAGCGGAGAGCCGGGGGCTGACGCCCCCGGCCTCCGACGACCTGGGGAATTTCGATCTGCCGCCAGCCTCCACAGCCAGCCACGATCGTCGACCACGCCCAGCCGCAGATGACACACGGTGAGCAACGACCTCCCGGGATGGCAAGAGAGAAGGAAAGCTCGTGGAGTGGCCCCCGCCACCGAACGACGGCTGCACCCAGCGGGAGTGTTGCGCGGGAAACAACACCGTCGATGGACCGTGGGAACCCCGGAGCACGTCTGCGCCGGATGAATGTGAACCTTTGGTGAAGTGTAAAAAAGGGGTGAAGCGCGAGCCTCTCCCCTCGGACGGGCTGTCGCTGCCGGTACAATCGCTGCCGCAAGGAGCGGTTCTTCGACGCCCCTCGCGCTCCCGCGGACTCCCGGGTGAGGACCGAATGCCGACCGGGCGAGGAACGTTCGGGCGCGGAGCTGAGGAGCGATTCCATCACCGTGAGAGGCAGGCTTGTGGCTGAGGTCGTCGACGAGAGAATCTCCGTGCGGTGCGCGGGCTGCGATACCGAGATTCGCGTCCGGCCGCGCTTCGCCGGCCGCAGTCTCCCCTGTCCGCTGTGTGAGCAAGCGGTGCAGATTCCTCCCGTGGTCCTCCCTTCGCAGCCGAGAGCCGCGGCGCTTCCCCCCCCATCCTCGCAATCCCCGGCGGAACTCCCGTCCCCACCGCCGACGCGTCCGCCCGACACCAAGCAGGCCCCGGCGGAACGTCTGGTCTGTCACTGTGGGGGTTGCGGCATGGCGATGGCCGTGAAGGCGAAGTTCGCCGGCAAGTTCGTCCCCTGTCCGCAGTGTTGCGAACCGGTGTACGTCCCCCGTCCGGACGAAACGGCGCCCGCCGCGGGGCAGCCGCCCACACCGGATCGGAACCGCCTCAAGTGCGATTGCCCGGCCTGTGGATTGCTGCTGGTCGTCAAGGAAAAATTCGCGGGTCGCCTGGTTCCGTGTCCGCGTTGTCGGGCGGGTGTGGCCGTCCCGCGTGAGCAGCCGCCGCTCCGACCGCAGGTCGGGCGCTCTCTGCCGTGGGGAGCAAATCATCCAGACGAACAGGACAGCCCGTTCGACTTGGAGGCCATGTGGCAGTTGGCCGCGCAGGTGGATCGCCGGGCGGAGCTGGATCAACTCTGGTCTGCGCATCGGCGGCCCGCGGCTCCGTCGGCCGGCCCGTCGGTTGTTCCGCCGCGCGATGCGGATGCGGCCGGTCGGGACGACGCCGGTTTCGACGTGGGAACGAGTCCTCCCGCGCGGGAGGCGGTTCGACCCGTTGCCTGGCCGCCGCCGGGAACATTCCACTACCCCGCATTGCCGATCGGTCCCGCCGCTGCTCCTCTGAGCGAGAGCAGCATCTTCCAGATGCCACACTCGTCGCGGCCGGAAACCGTTCCCCTCCCGCCGACATTCCCCCTCTTCCCGCCGCCTGTCGCGGGACAGGGGGTGCCCATGACGGGGGCTGGATCGCTCGCGGCTGCGCCGCCTTCCTCCGTCCCACCGGCCTTTGCGAACAATCCCTGGCCGACGCCGGCCGCGGCACCCGGATCACCCCCTCCTCCGCCGGACGTTGCTCCGCCGGCGGGACCGACATCCTCGGCGGTGGCCGCTGCGCCGGAGCGAACAGCGGAACCGCCCGCCGTGGCCTCCGCACCGCGAACGTCATCGGTCGGGGTTGCGGTGCTCGTCGAATGTGAGCAGTGCCGGCGCCCGATGAAAGCCTCACGAAAGCTCCTGGGGCAGAAGGTCAAATGTCCGCAGTGCGGGAGACTGGTGGCCGTGGCGGAGGCATCACCCGCGGGAACTCCGGACGCCGAACCTGCCCCTCCGGCTGACTCACTGCCGGTGCCGGACATCGACCTGGTCGAAATCGTGAAGGGGTCGGTCGCGGAGCCCCCCCCTCCCCTCTCGGAGGAGCGGCGTCTGCAACCGGTGCTCCGGGCGTCCGCGCTGAAGCGTCTGGTGCGCAAGCTGGAAGCCGCCGCGCGTCCCGAGGCTCCGCGTGCCGTCGTCGAAGCCGCCCAAGAGGCGTTGCAAGCACTGGTTCAGTCGCGCGACAGCCGTGCGGCCGACGCCGTCGTCGCAATCCTCCCCAACCTCCCCTTGGGACTCCGGGCGCAGGCGCTCAAGCAACTGGGGGAGTTGGGAGACCCGACAGCGTTTCCTGCGGTGGCGACGTCTCTGACCTGCAGCGAGGAGCCGTTGGTGCGCAGCGCCATTCTCGCTCTGGGAGGGCTGGGGGATCGTCGGGCGGTGGCCCCCTTGATCGCGCTGGCCGTCCAGCAGCCGCAGCAGCGCGTCCGTGCCCTGGAGGCGGTGGTCAAAATCGGCGAGGCGGGATTGCCGGCGCTCCTCGCGCTCCTGGAACAGACGTCGGAGGGGGCGCTCCAACATGCCGTCATCGAGGCACTGGGACGGCTGAAAAGCCCCCGCGGCATTTCTGCCGTGGCGGCGTTTTTGAGCGATCCCTCGGTGGTGCTGCGGCGCCATGCGGCGGAGATGCTGGCGCAAATTGGGGATGCCGCCGCCGTCGGCGCGCTGCGGGACGCCCTGACCGATGCCGATGAGCACGTCCGTCGTCACGCGGCCGAGGGGATCGCCCGCCATCCGGACCCGCGGTTCGTTGCCGTCCTGCGGCCGCTGTTGGAAGACCCTTGTCGCGAAGTGCGTCTGGCGGTCCTTCAGGCGTTGGGCGCCTGCGGCGACAAGCGCGTCGTGGAGGCGCTGCGACCGTTCCTGGCGCTGGACGACGAAGAGTTCGTGATGACGGCCGCTGAGACCCTCGGCCGGCTGGGAGACCAGGATTCCGTGAGCCTGCTGGTCGAGCGGTTGGAAGCGATCGGCCACGACGTCGAACGTCAAGCCGCTGTGCTGCGGATCGTCGAGGCGTTGCGGCGGATCGGCGACGATCGCGCGGCCCTGCCGCTGGTCAACCTGTTGTCTCATCCCAGCCACCGCGTGCGGGGACGCATTGCCGATGCCCTGGGGCGGATGAAGACCGAAGGCGTCGCAGCGGCTTTGCATGACCTGCTGCGGAGCGATCCGAATGAAGACGTTCAGGCCGCGGCGGCCCGCGCCCTGGGGGAGCTGGGCATTCCGGAGTCGAAAGACGTTCTGGTCCGATTCGGCCTCTCGGAGCGGCCGTCGGTGCGTGTGCAGTCACTGATCGCCCTGGGCCGGTTCAAGGACCCGTCGCTGTTGCCGCCGGTGCTCGAATTGACGTCCGACCCAGTAGCCCAGGTCCGCTATCAGGTGGCGGCGCTGCTGGGCGACCTGGGGGAGCGGAGCGCGATCCCTGCCTTGGAGCAACTGGCCGGCGACGGTGAGGAGATGGTGCGCCGAGCTGCACGCCGCAGCCTCCAGCAATTGGGAGACGGCCGGAGCGAAGCCGAACTGCAACGGGCCATCCGCAAGCACAAGCACTCCCGGCGGTCCTCTGCTCCCGCTGCGCCGCCGGGGGGGACGTCGCGTCCTTCCCACCGTGGGCGGCGATTCAGTCTCGTCGATCTCGTTCCCAGCACGTTGGTGGGAGTGCTGTCGTTGCCGGCGCACTGGTGGGGAGCTGTGCGCACCTCAGGGGTGGGCGGTCTCGATCGTCTCCCCGGCGGGATGAAGACGTTGATCGCTGCGGGGCTGCTGGTCGCGGGAGGCGTGTACTTTTTGATGCAGGCCTCCCAAGGGCCGGTGACGTACTCCAGCGCTCCGCCTCGCGGCTATGTCGCCGGGTTGAGCGCGACGACCGACGGCCGGTTCATCGCCGCCGCCCGGACGCGGGGGATGATCGAAATCTGGGACGTCTCCCGCCAATGCGTGACCGACCGCGCGACGAACGTCCCCTCGCGGTGGGCCGCCTTTCATGGAGACGGGACAAGCATCCTGGCGGCGGACGAGTCGCGCTTGCAGTTGATCCAGGTGAGTTCCTCCGGCAAGGTGCAGTCGGTGCAGATGTTGTCCGGTCACAGCCGGCCGGTGGTCGGTCTATGTCGCTCTCAGGACGGCCGTTATGCCGCAACGCTGGATGCCTCCGGCGAAGTGATCCGCTGGAACCTCGCCAACGGCGCAGGGGAGCGTCTGGCGACGGGGACCGCATTGGCGGCCGTGGCCCTCAGTCCCGACGGCGCGCGCCTCGCCGGGGCGCTCTCCGACGCCGGTACGGTGGTGATCTGGGAACTGAACGGGGGGAGGGAGCTGGCCCGATTGCGCACTCCCCAGCCCGAGCCGATCTCCGCGCTGGCCTTCTCACCGCAGGGGGATCAATTGGCGGCTGCCGTGGGGAAACGAGACTGCCGACTCTGCTTCTGGTCCCTCGACTCACCGCAAACCCGGCCCCACCTCCTCGAAAGCAAGCTGACGCTGATCTCAAGTCTGGTCTTCCGCCCCGACGGATGCCTGATCGCCGCGGATGCGTCCGCCGCCGAGGTCTGGAATCTGGACCAGTCGACGGCGACGACGATCAAGGCCGGTCTGTCCATACACGCACTGGCGACCGTCGGCGACGATCGGCTGGCCGTGGGGGATCACGAGGAGCCCGAGATTGTGGTCCTTGATGCGACAGGACAACCCCGGGATTCTCTCAACGAAACGCCGCGCAGTTGACGGGCGCCGTGGCGTCGCCAGAATCGCCGCATGTCCCGATTGTGCCTGATGCTCTCCCGGTGCTGCTTCTCGGCGTGGGTCGGCGCGGCGGCTCTGTTCGTGGTCAATGCCGTCGCGCAGGTGACCTTTCCCGGGTTTGATTCCATCGTGCGGAACCAGTTGGCGTTGTTGCGATTCCCGGCCTACTACGCCTTTGGTTTCGGACTGGTGGGGACAGGGCTGGTGAGCCTGGCAGTCATTGGCCGAGTCCGGCTGATGGAGCCGCGCCGCTGGCGATGGGCCATGAGCTGCGCGGCGGCAGCCCTCCTGTTGATGACCGCGGATTATCTGTTCGTGTACCTCCCGCTCGAGGCGATGATCACGCCCCCCACCGCGCCGCGTCCGGCGAACTTCATCACCTGGCACCGACTCTCGACCGGCATCAACGCACTGCATGTGGGGTTGACCGCCATCGTTGCCGGACTGGTGAACTGGCCAGGCTCGTCGGAGTCAGCGAGCGCACGCTGATTGTTGGCCCGGCAGACTCCAAATCGAGAAGAGAAGAGAGGGGATTGGCGGCGAGGCTGGCCCAGATTCGCGGGCCGGGAGACTGCGCTCCATTTGAAGGCGCGAACCATCACTTCGATCACCGGACCTGTCCAGACTCGCCACAGTTTGCTGGTCAAAACCGCTTGAAATCCAGCGCAGGGAGGATTTCTGCCGGGTTGGTACGCTGGCTGCACATCCCCCGATGGGGAGTGGTTGGGGTCTGATTCTCCCCGCGCTGCCTCATGCGCTTGGGGCAGTGGTAGTTTGCGCCGCCACGGACTCTGACTCGACGGGCGAGGAATGAACGCCGGGAGGGTCGGGGGCGGGTCTGAGCAGCCGTGGCGCGGCCCCAACGGTTCAGGAGGTTCTGACCAGTCGGGAGTGAGATGATGAAAACGGTTCAACGTCCGTGGTGTGTGTGGGGGGGAGTGCTGGTGCTGTCCACCCTGATGGGGATTTCAACGGCCTTCAGTCACGATGGCGGCGGCCGTGGTGGCGGAGGTGGAGGCGGTGGCTGGGGCGGAGGGGGCTCCGGCCGCGGCAACGGCGGGGGAGGAGGCAATCACGGGGGCGGCGGACATCACGACGATGGGGGAGGCGGTGCGTGGCACGGCGGAGGCGACCGCGGCGGGTTCGGCTGGCGCGGGGGAGGAGGTGGCGGTGGTCTCTGGATCGGAGGCGGCTTCGCGGGCATCGGCCTTGGCGGCGGGTGCTATGACGGCGGGGCTTACGCTCCCGCCTACTCCGATTGTGACTACCTGACTCCGCTGGCGCCGTACCACGGTCCGATCGGCTTTGACGGCCCGAACCCCGCCGGCCTGACCTACCTGGACACCGCAGCTTCCTACCTCTACTGGCAGGTGAACGAGGCCGCGTGGGACATGTACCACAACTCGGTGGGGGCGCCGACGTATCGCGCCACCTATCGCGAGATGTACAAGCTGTTGCAAACGGTCAAAACGATCTCGGCGGCCATCCGGGCCGAGGAGGCGGGAGCGGTCGGTCCCGACTTTCTCGCGAACCTGATCGCGGACCTGCGGGAAGCTCAGGCCATGCTGCGAGGAATCCAGCTCGATGTGTCGCGTTGGCCGCCGCAGCCTGCCCCGCCCGGGGGAGCACCGGACCTGCCGACGCGGTTGAGGCTGATCGCCGCGACGCTGACGGAGGTGATGCGCATCGTCGGGATCGCTCCGGTGGGAGGGACTCCCGCGCCGTCGGACCAGGATGGAACGGCTCCCCCGCCACTTCTGGCCCCTCAACCCCAGACGGAGGCTCTGCCCCCTCAACCTTCGAGTCCTCCGCAGCCCTGAGCCTCGACGGAGCGTTTCCGCTCCAGGACCCGGACATCGTTCCCGCACAGGGAGCGGTGCTCCGGGTCCGACAGGTGATGCGCGGGGAGGGGTGCTCGCCGCCCGCCGGAGACGCCGCTCTGACGCCGCCGCCTTGCGGGTGACAGGCTCACGTCCCGGGCCAGTCCGAGTGCACCGGACCATGGCACACGGCCGGGGAGGGCTGTGCGGCGCAACCGGTCACGGTAGATTGAACGCCGCGGCGCTTCTCGGAACAGCCCGATCATGACTGCAACGCTGGACCTCTCTGTCATTACGGCCACATATCGTCGTCCCAAGCACCTGGCCCTCTGCCTGGCGCAGTTTCGCCATCAGAGCCTGGCGAATCTGCGCGTGGAGCACGTGATCGTCTCGGACGGCCCGGATCCGTTTGCCCGGTCGCTGGCGGAGGCGGCCGGGGCCGTCTGCGTGGAACTGGAACAGCACCGGGGTCAGTGGGGGGCGGCGGCCAAAGATGTCGGGATTGAACATGCTCGGGGCGAGTACGTCTGCTTCTGGGACGACGACAATCAGTACGAACCGCACGCCGCGGCCGTGCTGTACGCCGCCGCCGTGGGGGTGGACGTCGGCGTGGTGCAGTGTCGTCACCATCAGCGGCAGCAACCGGGGTGCGTGATTCTGCCGCGGGAGTGGAACGGCGTCCCCCGTTACGGCGACATCGACACCATGAACGTGTGCGTGCGGCGGGAGCTTGCGCGCACCGAGCCGTGGGAGGACGGCAATCCGCGTTCGGGGAGCGATTATCGGTGGATTCAGCGGCTCCGTGACCGCGGAGCGACGATGCGGTTTGTACCGATCGTGATCGGCGACCACCTGTAGGCTGGATGGTTGCGGTTCGGCGTGAGGCGGGCGAGGCCTTCCTCGATTCCCTCCGCAGACGATCAGAGGCGTGGGTGCGCAGAGTGCGGAGGTGCCGAGCCGGCGGCGGAGAGGAATGCGTCGATTCACGGCTTCACGGATTCGCGGCGGCGGGGGGGATTCCGACTTGCCACCGCGTTTCTGAACGCGATATAAACAATCCCAGAAGCCGCAAGGAAGAGTGGATCAGCCGGGGCGGGCGGTCGTTACGCCCAGGACAGCCCCGTCGGCGGCGTGAGATTTCGGAACGTCGATGATGTCCGAACTTTGGGAGTTGCTGCACCACCTCGACGCACCGACTGCGTCGCGGGAGTACCGGATGGGAGGCGTTTCAGGGAACCATACGGTTCTGAGCATCCCTGAAGTCGCCCGCCAGCACGCCGACGCCTATCGCTGGTTCGAGAGCGAACGGCGCGGTTGCGATGTCGGCCCGTCCGCCTACGGGCAATGGCGGAAGCGCTACTGGCGGCTCTTTTGTCGCTGGCGATACCTGGAACATCTGCTGGGCATCTGTTGCTATCGCGAGTTTGAGCCGGAGCTGTTCGGCAGTCTCCGCCAACACGAGGAGTGGAGTTTCGACGAAGTGATGGACTTCGCCCTCCGCCGCGTGCTGAAGGACGACCGCGAGCAGGTGGAAGTGCTGTATGAGGCCCCCGATGATCTCCCTCGCAACCGCCTGTTGCAAGTGCTGGGGCTGCTCAATGTCGATCGTGCGCGGTTGAACCCGCCCGACTGGGCCGCCAGTTCCTAGCCGCACGGTGGTCTCTTCCCCCCTGACGGCAACCACTGAGGGCAGGACCAGGCCGGGCTGCGCCGGCGGGGGAGCCGCCTCGGCGGCCCGGCTTGATTTCCCCGCCCGCCTCGGCCGAGACTGAACAGTCATGCCCCCCGCTGTTCCCAACACCGTTGCGCACGCGTGGACGTTCCAGGACCGGACGTGGCTGCCGGAGCGTCTCCCCCGGTTGATGGGGATCATCAACGTCACGCCCGACAGCTTCTCCGACGGGGGATTGTTCGCGACGGTCGATGCGGCCGTGGAGCACGGACTCCGGCTCGCCGCGGAGGGGGCTGACCTGTTGGACGTCGGCGGAGAATCGACCCGCCCCGGCGCCCTGCCTGTGCCTCCGGCGGAGGAAGCCGCGCGGGTGCTCCCGGTCCTCCGGCGGCTGGCCTCACAGACGAAGGTGCCGATCTCCGTCGACACGCGGAACGCCGCGGTGGCCCGCGCGGCGCTGGAGGCCGGGGCGGCCGTCGTCAACGACGTCTCCGCCGGTACGCATGATCCCCACATGCTCGACGTGTGGCGGCAGAGTGCTTGCGGAATCGTCCTCATGCATATGCGCGGCACGCCGCAGACCATGCAGGTGGACCCGCGCTATGACGACGTGGTGAGGGAAGTCGCGTCCTCTCTGGCCGCACGCGTGGCTGCCTGTGCAGCCGCCGGCATCGATCCGGGGCGGATCGTCGTCGATCCCGGCATCGGCTTCGGCAAGACGGCGGCCCACAATGTAGAACTGCTCCGGAATATCGCCGCGCTGCACAAGCTCGGGCGGCCGGTGCTGGTGGGACACTCGCGCAAGCGGTTCTTGTTCGAGCTGCTGGGACGTCAGACGGACGAGCGGTTGGCAGGGACGATCGGCGTCTCCGTGGCGCTGGCGATGCAGCGGGTCGATTGGTTGCGCGTGCATGACGTCGCGGCCGTGCGGGACGCCCTGCGCGCCTGGGACGCGCTGCGACCGGGAGAACCGGCGAGTCCTGAATCTTGCGCGGAGTGAACCCTGTGAACAGACAGGCGGGGGTGAGGAAGGAGTGATCGCGTGGCGCGCCGGCAAAACATTCGTCTCACCCTCGCCTACGACGGGGGGGGCTTTTCCGGGTGGCAGGTGCAGCCGGGCCGCCGCACCGTTCAGGGAGTGCTGGAGGAGGCGATTGCCGAACTGACGGGGGAAGCGACGCGGGTTCTCTCCGCGGGTCGCACGGATGCCGGCGTGCACGCGCTGGGGCAGGTGGCGAGCTTTCGGACGTCGGCGACCATCCCACCGGAGAAGTGGCGGCCGGCGCTACAGGCGCGGCTTCCAGAGGACGTGGTGATCCTGGAGTCGGCCGCCGTCGATGACGACTTTCACGCCACGTATTCCGCGGTTTCCAAGCGGTACCGCTACGTCCTGCGGGAAAGCCGGCTGGACGACCCGTTCTTGCGGCGCTACGTGTGGCGTCTGCCCCCCCCCCTCGATGGCGAGGCGATGCACGCCGCCGCTCAGCCGTTGCTGGGGACGCACGATTTCCGCTGCTTTGAAACGGACTGGCCGAACAAGGCCAGCAGTGTCCGGACGGTGCTCGACGTGCAGTGGCGCCGCGTGCAGGCTTGGCCGGTCTGGAGCCCCCGCCCGCTGGGTCAGCCCCCCCTGGCGGACGATTCCCGCGGAGAGTTCCTGGTGTTTGAGATCGCCGCAGACGGCTTTCTGTACAACATGGTGCGGGCGATCGTCGGCACGCTGGTCAACGTCGGGCGGGGGAAATGGCCCGTCGATGTGCTCCAGCAGATTCTCGCCAGTCAGGACCGCTCTCGCGCGGGTGAAACCGCCCCCCCCCAGGGGCTGTATCTGGCGTCAGTGGAGTATGAGACCCCGCTGCCGCGAGCGACGGAAAAACGGGAGATCGAGGGAGACGAATGATCGCCTCCCAGAGGGAGAAGGCGACCATCGCGGCCCTTCACTCCAGGCGCCGCCAGCTCCGCAGTCCGTGCCGCTTCACCTGATCGAACACGACGGCCGCGAGCAGCACCGCCCCCAGCACGACGTCCTGACCGAAGTCGTCGATATGGATGATCTTCAGGCCGTTGAGCAGGTTCATGCCGTTCTGCATCACGGCAATGATGAGCGCCCCGATCAAGGTCCCCAGAATTTTTCCCGAGCCGCCCGAGAGGCTCGTTCCTCCCACGACCACCGCGGCGATCACGGACAGCTCGTAGGACTTGCCGAAGGTGGGATTGGCGCTCTTGAGCCGCGAGGCCATCACGATCCCCGCCAGCCCCGCCATCAACGCCGAGAGCACGTAGGCGAACAGCAGCACGCGGTGCGTGGGAATGCCGGAGAGGTGTGCCGCCAGACGGTTCCCGCCGACGGCGTACACGTGCCGACCCAGCCGGGTCCGCGTCATCATCACGTGTGCCGCCGCGTACAGCACGATCATCAGCCACACGGCGTTGGGGAGTCCGCCGGCTCGTCCACTGGCAAAGGAGGTGTAGGCGGCGGGGACGAGGTGTGCGGCCGCTCCCCCCGTCAACATCCCCGCCAGTCCCCGCGCGGCGAGCATCACCCCCAGCGTTACAACGAACGGCGGCACGCGGAACAGTGTCACCATCACCCCGCTGAAGAGTCCGAACAGACCGCAGGCGCCGATGCCCGCGAGAGAGCTGAGCGTCATGGCCCATACGCCGGCATCGCGACCTCCGCCGTATTCCTGAATCAGCAGGCAGGCGAGCATCGCCGACAGCCCGATCAGGCTCCCCACCGACAGATCGATCCCCCCCGTGATGATCACGACCGTCATCCCCACGGCCACAATCGCGATCTCGGCGATCTGATTGGAAATGTTGAGCAGGTTGTCGCGCTTGAGAAACGTCGGCCAGCGGTACGGCTGCGGCGACAGCACGGCCGGATGTCCCAGCGCGGGGAACTCTCGCGGCAGGTCAGCCACCAGCGGCCAGCCACGAATGGCCGGCGTGACGGCCAGCACGTCGATGCGGCGGGACGCGGCTGCCAGTTCTTCCAGACCGCGGCGAATCATCCGCGGGTCCCCTTGCAGGAGGGTGAGGGGGGGCCGCCCGGCAGTGGTGCAGGCCGCCTGCAGCGCCGCCACGTACGCCCGGTCGAGTTCCGTGTTCTGCGCCAGCACGACCACGTGCTGGTGCGGTTCCCCTTGATCGATCAGCAGTTCGGCGACCTGCTCGCCGGCGGCCGCCCCCTCCGGCCGGTGTTCCGTAATGGTCGCGGCGCTGAATATCCCCCCCAGTGCCAGCAGCACGATCAGCATTCCGTAATCGGACAGCACTGCGGCGAGCCGGAGGGGGCGCCGGTTCGTCATGGCGGGCCGTTCCTCGGAGTGCAGGGGGACGCCGCTCAGCGCGACTGAGGGAGGGGGAGACGTTCCAGTTCCAGCCGGGCCACGTGCCACATGTACTGCGGACCATATCCGGCCTGACGCGGCCAGTCGCTGGCGACGGCCCGCGACAGATGCCGCCGCGCCGGCTCGGGTTCTCCCTTGAGGACGTAATCCAGCCCCAGGTAGAGGTTCCCGTAGAACTGCCGCGCCTGCCGCTCGGCTTCGGGGACGTCCGGGGCATTGATCTGCTGTTCGAGGTCGGCGGCCGACAGCGTCCCGGCGCACAGCTTGTACACCTCGGGCAACAAGGCGCGGTCCGGTTTCTCGTAGGGGAGCATCGTGCGGCGGGCTGCTTCCAGGCCGTGCTCGCGGGCCTGGGCGTAGAACCGCCAGATGCCGTTCTCACGGTCGGATTGATCGTGCTCGAAGTACCGCTCGAATTGCCGGGCGGCGTCGGCATAGCGGCCGGTGTAGTAATAGGCCAGACCGCGCCGCCAGTGGAACGGTTCCAGGTCGGGATTCAGCCGGGCCAACTGCTCATAGTCGGCCAGCGCTTCCTGAAAGCGGGCGCGGAAGAAGTAGGCGTCACCCCGCCGGGAGTAGAGCCGTTCAGCGGTGCGGTCGTCCGGATTCTTTGCCAGGGCTTCGGTCAGCCGGGCAATCTCCTGATCGAGCCGCCGCACCAATTGTTCGCGCTCTTCCGGGGAGAGGGGCTCGTCCCCCCCCAGCACGGGACGGAGGCCACACAGACACAGCAGCGTCACGGCCGTGCAGCAGACTCGGTACATGACGGTCCTCCCGGTGCTCCTCTGAAGCCACAGCCGGACCCGCTGGAACCACCCGCGACAACGCGGTTGGTGCGGCCTCCCCCCTGCCAAGCGGCAATCTTCGCCGCTGGGGTGTGGCAAAGTTTACAACATGGCCGGCTTGTCTTCGATTCCGTCTTGACCCCCCGCGAAGGGGCTTCGTATTGTCCCTCCACTGCTGGCGTCCGGAGTGGGGCGCCGGCAGGCGAGCGTTCCAGTTACTGCCCCTCCACGTCGGCCTTCCCGGCCTGCGTCGATTGGTCGCGGCCACCCTCGTCTCACGACCTTCCGTCGTCCCACTTCCCCTCCCTCCGGGAGCCAGGGTTCCCCTCCCCTGACTCGCTCCCCACCACGCGGTCCCCTCCCGACGAAAAGGATTTCTCCCATGAAACGTCTCGCCCTCCTGGCCCTGATGTGCCTGGCATTGGTCTCCAGCAGCGGGTGCTGCCTGTTCCACGGCTGCGGGTATGGACCGTATGGCGGGTGTTGTCCCGGTGGTGCGTGCGGTTACGGGGCCGGCGGCTATCCGGGCTCGGTCTATTCTCCCAGCGGGTACCTGGCGCCGGGGATGGCGGCCGGGGTGCCCATCTACACGGCCGGGGCGCCCATCGCCGTGCCGATGACTGCCTATTCGCCGCTCAATCCGTTGCCGACCTACTGATCCGTTCACATCCCCCCCTCCGGTTCCGCGTTGGCTTCGTCTCCCCCCCCTCGAAGCCTGCGGACTCGGATCTCGACAGGCGCCGTGGAGCTTCGGCTCTGCGGCGCCTGTCTGTGCGCGCTGGTGGCGTCTACAATGCAGGGTTACGGCCTGTTTCGGAGGCCCCCCTTGATGTCCCCCCCTTCCCTCATCCCCAACGCGACGAAAACCAGCCCTCGCATGGACATTGTGCATTTCCCTCACCCGGCGCTCCGCTTGAAGTCCGGGGATGTCACGCAGATCGACGACCGCTTCCGAGCCGTCGTGCGTGAGATGTTCGACTTGATGTACGCGGCGAACGGCGTCGGTCTGGCCGCCAATCAGGTCGGAATTCCCTTGCGGTTTTTCGTGTTCAATCCCTCGGGAGAGCGGGAGTTGCGGGAGGAGGAGCACGTCTTCATCAACCCGGTCATCCGCAATCGCAAGGGGAGCGTGGTGGGCGAAGAGGGCTGTCTGAGCCTGCCGAGCCTGTTTGGCGACGTCCGCCGCGCCGAAACCATTGTCATCGAGGCGTTCAACCTGGAAGGGGAGGAGTTGCGGGGGACCTTGGAAGACCTTCCGGCCCGCGTCTTTCAGCACGAACTGGACCACCTCGACGGCGTGCTGTTCATCGACCGCCTCTCGGCGGAAGCCCGCGCCGCGCTGGATGCCAGGCTGGGGGAGATGCAGGCCCTCTGGCGGTCGCGTCAGGCCGCCGGAGAGGTTCCCCCCGATGAAGAGATTCTCCGGCGGCTGCGAGCGACGGCGGCCGCCGGCCGTCTGCCCCCCGACTGACGCGGGTGGGAATCGGATGATCAATGCTGACCCTGCCTTCGGGAGGCTGGAGTGCCGCTCCGCATACTCATGATGGGAACCGGGACGTTCGCGCTGCCGACGTTCGAGACGTTGTGCGCCTCTCCCCATGCCGTGGTCGGGCTGGTGACGCAACCGGACCGCATCGGCCGGGGGCATCACCATCATCCCCATCCCATGAAGGCCGCCGCCCTGGAGCGGGGCGTGCCGGTGTTTCAGCCGGAGAACGTCAACGCTCCCGAGTCTCTGGAACGCCTGCACGCTGTGGGGGCCGACCTGTTCGTCGTCGCCGCCTATGGCCAGATTCTTTCGCCGGAACTGCTGGCGATCCCCCCCCACGGGGCGATCAACGTGCATGCCTCCCTGCTCCCCAAATACCGGGGCGCAGCGCCGGTGCAGTACGCCATTTTGCGGGGGGAGACCGAGACCGGCGTGACCATCTTTCGGATCGAGCCGCGGCTCGATGCCGGTCCCATTCTGGGAGTGGTGCGGACGCCGATCGGTGAACGCGAGACGAGCGGCGACCTGGAACGTAGGCTGGCGGCGCTCGCCGCACCGCTGACGCGGGAGGTGGTCGAGGGTCTGGCGGCGGGGACGATTGTCCCCCGGCCGCAGGACCCGGCCCTCGTCAGCCGCGCCCCCAGACTGAGGAAGGAACAGGGCTTGATCGACTGGTCGCGAAGCGCGGTGGAGATCGACCGCCACGTGCGGGGGATGCAGCCGTGGCCGATGCCGTACACGTTTTTGCATCTCCCCGGCCGTCCGCCGCTGCGGCTGCTGGTGCTGGAAGTCGCCCCGGTGGCCGCGGGTGACGAGAGGGATCGCCCCGCTCGCGCCGCCGAACCCGGGGTGGTGCTCCCCTCCGCACCGGACGAACTGGTGGTGCAATGCGGGGACGCGGCGGTGCGGCTGCTGCAGGTGCAGCCGGCCGGCAAACGGGCGATGCGTGCGGGGGAGTTCCGCCGCGGCCACGCCCTCCCCCCCGGCAGCCGCCTGGGACCCGAGGCCGGATAGCTGGGACGGGCCGTGGGGGGAGGCGGCGCGGCTTGCGGACATTCTGGTCGGGGCGGCGGGGGCTGAGGTGCGCCGTCTGGCACCGCTACTTCCACGACCCCCTTCCAGGTCATCATCAGCTGTGGGACGCAAGTGCCATCGTCGTCGAGTGGGATGTGCCCCAGCCCTGCCTGGTTTTTCAGTGGTTGCAAGCCACGCCTTTCCCATTTTTGAGAAAACGTGGAGTGAGACAAATGGGACTTGCATCCCCCCGTGTAATTGATGTTCATAATGGCACGTCGCTAGGCGATCGGCCAAGTCATCCTGCGTTTGATCGTGTTTGTCGCCGGATCAGTCTCTTTCTGATGACCGAGTGAAGGGAGTAGCAGGGAAGTCGCCCCCAGAGCGATGGGGAAGAAAACATGCAATCCCTGTGGGACGACAACGATGCTGCGCGGGCCATTGGCTCTGCTGCTTCCCAGACGAGCGTCCTGGGAAAGATGCTGCCCGTCGTCGCGGGGCGGGATTTGTCGCTTTGTCGATCTTGTTCGGTTTCGGCGTCTGGAGTGTAGTGACGTTCGGCGCGGTCGAAGACGGGCTGGCCTTTCTCTCGGGACAAGGCTTATACGTGCGGCGGCCGTCGATCGACGTTGGCGAGATCCCTGCGGGGCAGCGGATCACGGTCGAGATTCCGCTTCAGAACTTGACGAAAGAGCCGCTAGCAGTTATTGGAGCCCGGACGGATTGTTCCTGCGCCGTGGCCTCCGGCCTGCCGCTGACGATCGCACCGCGGTCGCGGGCGATGATGCAGGTGGAGATCGCTCCCTCTCCGCGCGATGCGGGTGAGGCATTCGAGAGGAGAGTCGAATTGTACTCGGATTTCTCCGATAAAAACCTGTGGCTGACAATTCGAGGAGCTGTGACTACAGGCGGTCCAGCGTCCACATCACACGCTGAGTGATTTCAACCTCAGGAGGTTCAGATGAAGTGGAAACCGATGCTCGGGGGAGTCCTGAGTGCTCTGTGTTTGGGCGGCTCCGCCGCCTCCATACTGCTTGTCGGCGCCGCCCTCCTGTTACAGTTGAACAGTTGAATGGCTGCAGAGGATGTTCCCATGTCACCGGATGCGATCCGGGGGAGGCCGGGTGTCCATTACCTAACAGTCGCAGCGAGTGCGAGGGCATCGGAACCTGCGCGCCGAATCCAGGCTCTGCGTCGGAGTGTGGTTGTGTGAAAGTCGCGTTTAGTGGTCGCGTAAGCTGCGCCTGCAGAGACTTGAATCAAGCATTGTGAAGCATCCCCGAGCCTGACATAAGTCCTCCCTAGGGATTCGTCAGGGTTTCGCCGTTCTGCACTTTCCCAGATCCGGCTAATACCCGGGCCGCGTGAATGAGCGGTTCCTCTTTTCAAAAAAGGGCTCTCCCGATAGGACGTGTCTGTCACAAGCACGGGCCTTTCGGGAGAGCCAAGGATGGCTGCGTGGAACCTGACGCCGGAGTGGATCGACTGGTTGTCTGTGCTGGTATGGGTGCTGGACGCCCGCGTCCAACCGCGGATCACGCCCCTCATCGTGGGAGCGCTAT
>JBBIJW010000047.1:0-16380 GCA_037445755.1 Planctomycetaceae bacterium
CACCATGCTCGTCACCATGCACGCCACGGTGATGATCTTCCTGGTGATCATCCCCGTGCTGGCCGGGGCGTTCGGCAACTTCCTGATTCCGCTGATGATCGGGGCCGACGACATGGCCTTCCCCACGCTCAACATGCTGAGCTACTGGTTCATGTGGCCGGCGATCTTCTGCTTCGCCTGCGCCCTGGGCATCATGCCGGGGTGGCTCACCGGGATCGTGGGGGGTATGAACGCCGGCGCCGCACAGGGCTGGACGAGCTATCCGCTCCTCTCGGCTCTGCCGCAGGCCGCGCCCGGTTCGATGAACGCTCAGACCTGGTGGCTGCTGGCGGTGACGTTCGTCGGCGTCTCGTCGATGATGGGGTCGGTCAACTACATGACGACGATCATCAACATGCGGGCTCCCGGCATGACGCTCTTCCGCATGCCGCTGACGATCTGGGGGATGTTCATCACTGCCATCCTGCAGGCGTTCGCACTGCCGGTGCTGACGGCGGCCGGCTTCATGCTGGTGGCCGACCGGGTGCTGGGGACGTGCTTTTTTGTCCCGGACGACATCATCGTCAACAACGCCGCGCCGACCATCGGCGGCGGGCAGACGCTGCTCTGGCAGCACCTGTTCTGGTTCTACAGCCATCCGGCGGTCTACATCATGCTGCTGCCGGCGATGGGGATGGTCTCGGACATGCTCGCCTGCATGGCGCGGAAGCCGATCTTCGGCTACAAGCCGATGGTGTACTCCATGGCCGCCATCGCGGGGCTGGGGTTCGTCGTGTGGGGGCACCACATGTTCACTTCCGGCATGAACCCGGCCCTGGGGATGACCTTCATGGTCTCGACGATCATGATCGCGCTCCCCTCAGCGGTGAAGGTGTTCAACTGGATCGGGACGCTGTGGGGCGGCAAGCTCCAGTTCAATACCGTGCTGCTCAACTGCGTGGCGTTCATCTCGATGTTCATCGTAGGGGGGCTGTCGGGCATCTTCATGGCGGCCGTGCCGGTGGATATCTACATCCACGACACCTACTTCATCGTCGCCCACTTCCACTATGTGCTGTTCGGGGCGACGCTGTTCGGGGTGTTCGGCGGCATCTTCTACTGGTTCCCGAAGATGTTCGGCCGGATGATGAACGACTTCTGGGGCAAGGTGCATTTTGTGCTGACGTTCATCGGCTTAAACGGGACCTTTTTCCCCATGCACCTGCTGGGTGTGGCGGGCATGCCCCGCCGGTACGCCGATCCGTATCTGCACACGTACCTGGAGCACCTGCTGCCCCTGAATCAATTCATGACGATTTGCGCCATCCTGATGGGGGTGGCACAACTCATCCTGCTGGCGAATTTCACCATCAGCATCTTCAAGGGGCCGAAGGTGGGGCGGAACCCGTGGCATGCCAACGGACTGGAATGGACCGCGCCCTCGCCTCCGGGACACGGCAACTTCGACATTCCCCCCGTGGCCTACCGCGGCCCGTATGAATACTCCGATCCGGCGCAACCCGACGGCGCGGACTACTGGATGCAGACCGATCCCCGCCGTGGCGAGCGCCGTCCGCCAGGTCATTCGTGAACTGACAATCGGCTTGCCGGGGCATCACTACCGAGTCCAACACGAGTCGGACGCTTTCTCTGACCTGAACAACTCCTGAATAACTGTTGATTCATAGCTCTCTCCCCCTGTGATGGCACCCGTGTCTCACCGCCGCTTGCACGCCTTCGCCGTCGCCACCGTGGTGGTGATGCTGTCGACGCTCTCGGCCGGCGCGTTGGTCACGAGCAAGAACGCCGGGATGGCCTTCCGCGACTGGCCCACTTCCGACGGCCACGGAATGCTCAGCTATCCCTGGTGGCAGGACCTGACTCGCGATGGGAAGAAGTTCCTGGAGCACGGACACCGTCTCGCCGGCGTGCTCATCGGCTGCTGGGTGATCGCCCTGGTGGGACTGGTCGCCTGGCTGGAACAGCGGACATGGGTGAAGGGACTGGCGGGAGGGCTGTTGGCCGCCGTCATCCTCCAGGGGATTCTGGGAGGGGCGCGGGTCTGGCTCGATGAGCGCGGCCTGGCGCTCCTCCACGGCTTCTTTGCCGCCTGCGTCACCTCCCTGTTGGCCGCACTGGTCACGGTCCTGTCGCAGGGGTGGTTCACGGCGGCCGAACGGTTCTCCGCGGCCCGGATCGGTCTGGCGCTTCCGCTGGCCGTCGTGACCGCGGCGCTGCTCGTTTTGCAATACCTGCTGGGGGGAATGATTCGCCATCATGGCACGGGACTGCACGAGCACCTGGGGCTGGGCCTCATGTCCGCCGTGGCAGCGCTGGTGTCGGCGGCGGCTGCTCATCGGACGGGGGTCGGCTGGCTGCGGCTGACCGGGTGGGGGTTGTTCCTGGCGGTGCTGGCCCAGATCGGTCTGGGAGCGTCGGCGTGGATTGCGCGGTGGGGTTACGCCCCCACCGGATACGTCGCCACAGCCGACTCGATTGAACAGGTGACGCTCCGCACGCTGCACATGGTCTGCGGGATTTTTGTGCTGGCTTCGGCGGTCGTCCACGTCCTGCGGGTGGGACGGGTGGCGGCTGTGGCGCGCGCGGCCGAAGTTGCTCACACGCTCGCGCGTTCCTGCGGGGCGCGGGGAGGGGTCTCATGAGCGCCTGCGTCTCCTCCCGCTCCGTCTGCTCCCAGGGGGCGACCGTCGCCATGCCGCAGTGGCTGCCGACGGCGCTTGCCACCCGTGTCGGCGACTACCTCGTACTGACCAAGCCGCGGATCGTGGTCATGGTGCTGGTCGCCGCGGCAGTGGGCTACAGCGTGGGCTGCCAGGGGGAATTCTCCGGGCGGGTGCTCGTTCACGCACTGCTGGGGATCGGTGCGGTGGCGGCCGGTTGCAGCGTGCTGAATCAATGGTGGGAGCGCGGCAGCGACGCGCTCATGCGGCGGACGGCTCGTCGACCACTGCCGTCCGGTCGCGTCGCCCCGGGAGAAGCGTTGACCTTGGGAGTGCTGCTGTCCGGCGGGGGTTTTGTGTGGCTGTGGGGCTTTGTCAATGCGCTGACGGCGTGGTTGACGCTGGCGACGCTGGCGGCCTATGTCGGGGTGTATACGCCGCTCAAGCGCCGGTCCAGCCTGTGTACGGCGGTGGGGGCGATTCCAGGGGCTGCGCCTCCGGTGCTCGGCTGGGCGGCGGCCGGCGGCGCGCTCGACCTGGCGGCGCTGTCGTTGTTCGCCATGCTCTACCTGTGGCAGTTTCCGCACTTCCTGGCGATTGCATGGCTGTACCGCGACGATTACGCTCAGGCGGGTCTGCGGATGCTGCCGCGTGACGCGGGCCGTCCGCTCATCGGCCGCCTGGCTTTGGCCTACGCGGTGGTCCTGCTGCCGCTCAGTCTGCTGCCGCGCATCTGCGGCCTGGCGGGCGATGGTTACTTCTGGAGCGCCCTGGTGCTGGGGCTGGGGTATCTGCTGGCGTCGGCGGCGTTTGCGTGGGAGGAGTCGCGCGGCACCGCGCGGCGACTGCTGTGGACGTCGTTGATTTATCTTCCGGCCGTGCTGGTGAGTCTGACGCTGGACCACTGGCGGCTGCTGTTGTGAACTGGAACCTGACCCGTGTCGTCGCCTTTGATGTCTGTCGCTCACGAATATCACACGCCGCCGGTCCGCATGGGGCTGCCGATCCCGAATTCGAAGCTCGGGATGTGGCTGTTCCTGGGGACGGAGATCATGTTCTTCACGGCCTTCATCGGGACGTACATCGTGCTGTATTTCGGCACGCCCGGCTGGCCGACGCACACCGACGTGACTCATATTAAAATCTGGGCGGGAGGACTGAATACATTCGTCCTGCTGGCTTCCAGCTACTGCGTGGTGGTGGCCCACGAGGCCATGGGCTTCAAGAACTACCGCCGCGCCTGGCAGTATCTGCTGTACACGTTTTTGCTGGCGTGCGTGTTCCTGGGGATCAAGGCAATTGAATATTATGGCAAGTACGAACATAACATTCTCCCGGGCCGCGTGACCGAGACCGTTCCCGAGGCTCTGGACAAGCTGCTGAAGGAGTCGCAGGCGGTGCTCGACCGGCAAGCGCACCGGCTGATTCCCGGCCCGCAGGCGGCGGTGACCAAGCTCAACCTGGCAGTCGGCTACGAGACGGCGCAGGCCCAACTGGCCGCCGCGGAAAACGAGGAACAGAAACGGGCGCTCCAGGCAATCGTCGACCGGCAGGACGAGGTGCGAGGGCTGGCGGCGCTCCATCAGGCCGTGAACGGTCCCGGGGGGCTGCGCGACCGCCTGAGCGAAGTGGCTCTCGATCTGGCCGGCGCCGAGGCCTGGTACGACGAACATGTCGCCCACGCCGACTACGGGGGCTGGCTGGCGGCCGGCGTGCACCGCCCCCACGTCATCCCCAAGGGGAATATCTTCGCCTCCACCTACTTCCTGATGACCGGCTTTCATGCCATCCATGTCATCGTGGGCATGATCCTGTTCCTGTTCCCCCTCTTGCAGTCGACCCGCCTTGACGGGCGCTGGGTCGAATGGGTGGAGAACAGCGGCCTGTACTGGCACTTTGTGGACCTGGTGTGGATTTTCCTGTTCCCGCTGATCTACATCATTCCCGGCATTTGACAGGAGCCAGTTTCCTCATCGGGACATCACCAATGTGAGTTCGCCGGTACACGGGTGGCCGGGGGGCTGACGCCCCCCGCTCGCCAGGCGTGAAACCGGCCCAGGGGTAAATCCTCACGCCCCCTTCGAACCTCTGACCGCTGATACTTCACGGCAGTACGACCATGCACGACGACGCTCATCTCGAAGACGCCCACCATCCCGAAATCAATTATCTGGGAATCTTCATCGCCCTGTGCGTCTGCACGGCGCTGTCGGTCCTGTTCGACATCGTCCCGATGAACCACCGGGTCGTGGCCGTGCTGGTGCTGGCCGTGGCGGTGGCCAAGGCGCAGTACGTGATGCGGTACTTCATGCACCTCAAGTTCGAGGGTCTGTGGAAGTACGTGCTGCTGCTGCCGACGGCGATCCTGGCCTGCGGTCTGCCGCTGGCGCTGGCGCCGGACATCGCCTTGCACTACTACACGCCGGAGCATCCGGCGATGCAGCGGGATTACGAACCGGCCACCCACGGTGGCGGTGCGGAACAGGGTGTGGGGGAATCATCGTCCGGGCCGGCGGCTCATTGAGCGCCGGCGCAGGGAGGGAGCTGAGTTTCGTGGTTGGCCCCTGGGGCTGCACTGCCGCATGACCTCCGCACCGGCCATCCTCGTCCAGCAGGTCTCGCATCGCTACGGAGATCGCCTGGCCCTGGAGGGGGTCTGTCTGGACGTGGCGCGGGGAACGATCTTTGGGCTGCTCGGTCCCAACGGCGGCGGCAAGACGACGCTGTTCCGCCTGCTCGCCACGCTCCTCCCCATTCAGCGCGGAAGCACCCGTCTGGAAGGAGTCGACGTCGCTGCGGACCCGGTATCCGTCCGGCGGCTGATCGGCGTCACGTTCCAGTCTCCCAGCCTCGACGGCAAACTCACGGTACGCGAGAACCTGGCCTGCCACGGAAGGCTGTACGGGTTCTCGGGTGCGGCTCTCCGCCGGCGGATCACGGAGACGACCGAACCACTGGAGGTCGTGGACCGGCTGGGGGACCTCGTGGAGACCCTCTCGGGCGGCCTGAAGCGGCGCGTCGAGATCGCCAAAAGCCTGCTGCACCGGCCGCGCATCCTGCTCCTCGACGAGCCCTCCACCGGCCTGGACCCGGGCATCCGGCATGAACTGTGGCGCATCCTGCGATCGCTTGTCGCGCCGGGGGAGATGACGATCCTGGTCACAACGCATCTGCTGGAGGAAGCGGAGCGGTGCGACTGCCTGGCGATTCTCGACCGGGGCCGAATCGTGGTCTCCGGCAGGCCGGACGAACTCCGCCGGCAAGTCGGCGGCGACTGCATCACCATCACCACCGCGACTCCCGAGGCGCTCGGCCGGGAACTGCAAGAGGCCTTCCAGGTCCCTGTGCAAGCGGTCGGTGGGGAACTGCGGATCGAGCAGCCGGAGGGGCACGAGCTGGTGAGGGAGATCATGCGGCGGTTCGGCCCGCAGGTGCAGTCGATCACCCTCGGCCGCCCGACGCTGGAGGATGTCTTCATCCATCACACCGGCCGTCGGCTCTCGGACGAGGCGGAAACACGTCCGCCCGCTGACCGTCATTGAGTGATGGAGTGGCGCGGCGCCGCTTCGCTACTGGAATGGCTGCGGTCTTCACGAGCGGCAGGAAATCCCACGCGCCGGCCGATCGCAAGACGCTCGAACGGTGGGCGGGCTTCGTGCCGGTGTGGATTCGGGGTATGTTAGAGGCTGCCGTCACCAGCCCGGTTCATCGCCGGTCAGACACGGCGGCGAGTCGGTCATCCAGAGGAAATCCTGAGCCTGACGGCCGCGGCTCGCCACGGGTGGAACTGACTTGCGTGTGTGAGTCGCGTCCCGCCTGTGAGGTGACGTTTTTCGGTTTCCCCTGACCTGCTCACTCCATGTCCACCCTGCTCGTCACCGGCGGTTGCGGATTCATCGGCTCGAACTTCATCCGCCTCGTCCTGGCGGAGGAGCCGCAAACGACGATCGTCAACCTCGACAAGCTCACCTACGCCGGTAATCCGGAGAATCTTGCGGACGTCGCTGCGAGTTCCCGCTACCGTTTCGTCCCAGGCGACATCTGCGACCGCTCGCTCGTGGACGAGCTGTTGTCCGGCGGGACGATCGACGCGGTGGTGAACTTTGCAGCGGAGTCGCATGTCGATCGCAGCATTCTCGATTCGACCCCGTTCATTCAGACGAACGTCGTCGGGACGCAGACGCTGCTGGATGCGGCGCGGAAGGCGGGCGTCGGCCGGTATCTCCAGGTCTCCACCGATGAGGTGTACGGGTCTCTGGGAGAGACGGGTCTGTTCACCGAGACGACTCCGCTCGACCCCAGCAGCCCTTACTCGGCCTCCAAGGCCGCCGCCGACCTGCTGGTGCAGGCGGCACACCGCACCTTTGGTTTCCCGGCGATCATCACCCGCTGCTCGAATAACTACGGCCCGTTTCAATTCCCGGAAAAGCTGATCCCCCTGTTCATCTCCCGCGCCCTCCGGGATGAACCGCTTCCCGTGTATGGAACCGGTCAGAACATCCGCGACTGGATCTATGTCGAGGACCATTGCCGGGGAATTCTGGCGGCGCTGCGGCGCGGCCGGCCGGGAGAGGTGTACAACTTCGGCGGTCACTGCGAACTGCGAAACATCGACCTCACCAGACGGCTGCTGGCCGCTCTGGGAAAGCCGGAAACGCTGATCCGCCTTGTCGCCGACCGTCCCGGCCACGACCACCGCTACGCCATCGACTGCACGAAGGCGGAGCGCGAACTCGGTTGGCGTCCGCGGGTCGACTTCGACAGCGGGCTGAAGACCACGATCGCCTGGTACCGCGACCATGCGGCCTGGGTCGAGCGAATCATCTCCGGAGAGTACCGGCGGTATTGCGAACAGCAGTACGGCAGCCGTCTCGCACCGCCGCAGTGACCGCTTCCCCGTTCAACCGTACCGGCTTTCAGGAAGCCGGGCCGGGAGAACGGCAGCGGGTGGGTCATCGAGGGGTGCCGCCGAGCAGCGCGGGAGCGTGCTCAGGGAGCGGCGGGGGGAGGCACCGGGCTGTCGCCCATCGGGGCCGGTGGGTTCGGCTGCGGCAGGGGATTGGCCGGCGTGTCCGAGGGGAGCGGCGCCGGGGCGACCGGCGGAGCATAGCTGTCGCTCGGCGGAGCCTGCTGGTGTTGGGCCGGCGGTGCCGCACAGGCCGGAGCCGCACAGGCGTCCAGACACTGGTCGTGGCAACAGCACACCGGCACCTGCTTGCAGACGATCCGCGGCACACACTTGCACGTCTTGACGCAGATGGTCCGCGGCACGCAATGCACCTGGCAGACGTACCGCGTCTCGCAGACGGTCCGCGGGACGCAGTACGGCACCTTGCGGGTGCACACCTGCGTCGTCATGTGGCAGACGGTGTAGGGGACGCACTTGGTGCGGGTCTCACAGGTCCAGGTACAGGTGCAGTAGGGAACCTGGCGGGTCACGCAGCACTCCTGCCAGGTGCAGACGGTATAGGGGACCCGCTTGTGGATCGTCTGCCGGCAGAGGGTGCAGGTGGTGTACGGGACGCGCCGCGTGCAAGTCTGGCAGGTCCAGGTACAGACCGTGTAGGGAACCTTCTTGTGCACGGTGTAGGGGACGCGGCAGCAGACGGTGTACGGCACGCGGCACGTCCGGACCTCCGTCTCGTAGCGCGTGCAGCAGACCTGCTGGTAGACGATCTTCGGACACCACACGCGGCAGCAGACCACCTGCGGGGGACAGGGGCAGCAGCAATCGTCGCAGCCGCCGGAGTGGCAGCACGTCTGCGGCACCACCTGCTTGACGATCTTCCACTCCCCGCAGCAGACCGGCACGCACTGGGTGTACTGCACCGGCTTGCAGACCGTGTAGCAGACGTCCTTGTAGCAGGTCTGCGGGACGAGCTGGTACGCCGTGCAGCAAACGTCCCGGTAGCAGGTGTGGTAGCACGGGCGGCGGACGGTGTAGCACTCATCCCGCCAGCACGTGTGGTACACCGGCTTGCAAATCGTGCAGCAGACGTCCTTGTAACAGGTGTGATAAACCGGCTTGCGAATTTTGCAGCAGACCGTCTTGTAGCATTTGTGGTAGTGCGGTACCCGCACGGTGTAGCAGACGGTCTTGTAACAGGTCTGGTAGACCGGCTTGCAGACCGTGTAGCACTCATCCCGCCAGCAGGTGTCGAACACCGTTCGTTGACAGGTGACCGGCACCTGCGTCACGCAGCGGTCGTAGACCGTCCGCTGTTCCACGCACTCCACGCGGTCCCACACGACCTCCCGGACCGTCTGGTAGCAGGGTCCGCAGCAGACGCGCGTTTGACAGTAGTCCCCGCACGGCTGGCAGCATTCCACGGGACAACGGCGGAACCGACCCAGTCCGCACAGCCGGGCCTCGGCCTCGGCTCCCGACCAGAGCAGCCATGCGACCGCCAGCAGGGACCAACCACGCAGGTGTCTCATGATAGGGGTCCTCTCACACCTTTCCCCGAAGTGAGTGCATGCGCACCATGCACCGATCGTCCATCAATTCGACGGGGAAACTCGACGCACTTCACCCAGTTTCACAACTCGACACCGTTCGCGACGGCACAACCGCCGCCTCCCCCCGACGACCGGCAAAACCTGCACCAGGAGCCAGACGCACACCAACGGCATCTCGTATTCCATCGACACCCGGCATTCCCGCGCTCAGTCACAATCGTGCGGCGGACCGGTGGACGTAAAATGAGAATGATTCCGACAAGCCGCAGAAACAGCCCACCTCCCCCGGTTTCCCCGGACTGAGGGGACGGTCCTTTCCGAGGGGGGACGCACCCTCCCGGAACAGGGCAAGAGACGGAGAGGACCGCGGGAGGGAGGAGACGAGCACGGAGCGGTCCAGCGCCCAGATCACGGTCGACGCCCGGAGCGCGCCGTCCCGGAGAAGGCCTTCCTTCGCCGTCCGCCCAGTCGGTCTGATCAGAGGAGGTGGGCTCCTCTCCGAGGGGCGGCTCAACGGCGGAGGTTCGCAACCGTCCCCCCAGTCGGTAATCTCTCTCCCACGATGTCCCTCCGCTCCTCCCCGTCCATCACCAGGGAACTCACGATGCGTTTTGCCATCTGTCAGGAACTGTTCGTCGACTGGGAGTGGGAGCCGCAGTGCCGCACGATCGCCGAGATCGGCTACACCGGCATGGAGGTCGCCCCCTTCACACTGGCGCTGCGACCGGCCGACGTCTCCGCCGACCGTCGCCGCCAACTGCGAGACACCGCCGCGCAATACGGTCTGGAGATCATCGGCCTGCACTGGCTGCTGGCCAAGACCGAGGGGTACCACCTGACGACCGATGATGAGTCCGTGCGACTGCGGACCGCCGACTACCTCCGCGAGCTGGCCGACCTGTGCGCCGACCTGGGAGGGCGCGTGATGGTGTTCGGCTCTCCGCAGCAGCGGAACCTGCCGCCCGGCATGACGCGCGAGGCAGCCTATGACCATGCCGCGGATGTCTTTCGGCGGGCCATGCCTCACCTCCAGGCCCGCGGCGTCTTCCTCTGCATGGAACCTCTGACGACGAAGGAGACGAACTTCTGCAACACCTGTGCAGACGGCTGGGAACTGATCCGTCGCGTGGGGCATTCACACTTCGTGCTGCACCAGGACGTGAAGGCGATGCTGGGGGAGGGGCGACCGCTCCCCGGACTCATTCGTGAATACGCGGCGGTGACGAGGCACTTTCACGTCAACGACAGCAATCTGCTCGGTCCCGGCATGGGAGAAACGGACTACCACCCCATCTTCACCGCCCTGCGGGACTCGGGGTATGAGGGCTGGGTTTCGGTGGAGGTGTTTGACTATTCCCCCGGCGCGGAGCACATCGCCCGGGCGAGCCTGGAGTACATGCGGTCGGTCCTCGCGGACCTGGACTGAGTCTCTGCGGAAGGGCCCACAGGCGGCTCTGCGCGACACCGTCTCCCGCCGCACGGGCAAAGTCCGCCCAAGTCCAGCGGCCGGAGTCACGGTCCTGCGGAGTCTTCCACCCGAATCCGCTCCTCGCCCCAACCCAGGGCGGTCGCCGTGGAGCGGGCAAACTGCGTGATCTCCGCCTCGCCGGAAGCACGGGTGACCACCACCGGACTCTGTTCCGCCGCAATCGCCAAGGCGACCGGCGTCTCCAGGAACCGGCGGACATTCAGGAAGATCGGCCCTTGATCGAGGGTCGAAATCGGTTCGAGGAGCGTCAGTGTCTGCACCTGCGGTTCCAGGAGGGCCGCGAAGAGCGCCCACCCGGCCGCCTCTCTCCGACCGCGGAGCGTCAGCGGCAGGGGCGCCGTCTCGACCGTTTCGCCGGGGAGTCCGCGGAGGGCGCGAACCGCCTGCACCACGTCGTAGGTGCGGAGTTCATCCAGCGTTTTCCCGAGCAGGGCGAACCGCCGCAGGATGTGCGTCCGCTTTTTCGGATCGCGACTCCACTCCGTGGGGCCGATGCCGCGCGGCGCAAACCATGCCTGCACGGTCCGCGACCCAACCACCCGGTCGCGCCATTCCTGCCACCCCGCGGTGTCCGTTCCGGCCGGGAAATTCCCCGCGAACATCTCCGGAACGCCTGCACGGAGCCGCGGGACAAGCTGCTCCCAATCCTCCTGACGGAGCACGTCCAACGTGATGCCGGAGCAGGGTTCGGCCGCTGCCTCGGCCCGGGCGACGTAGAGGTCCAAGGGAAAGACACCGTCGGTGAACAGGCGATATCGAGTGAGCACGACGCCGTCGCGGCGGATCGTCATCAGCCTCTCGCACGGGGCGGGAAACGCCGGACATTCATCCAGGGCCTTGGCCCGAAGCTGTGCGAGGCAACGGTCGCGAAACCCGGTCCACTCCTCCGTGGAAGTGGGGACGGCCGGGGTGTCGGGGAGCGGGATGAACCATTCCTGCACCCGGGTGACGCGTTCGTCCGACGGCAGAGCGTCAAAGACCTTGAGCTGCTCGACCTCAAACAGTTTGGGGGCGGCGCTGTTCAGCTCCCGCGTCTCTCCGCGCAGGAAGCGGTCGAACCAGACGAAGGCGTGGACGCGCAGCTCCTGCGTGTCTTTGTGGGGACCTTCGGTGATGTGCAAACCGAGCCGGTCGCCGGCGCCGTAGAGCTCGTAGATGCGGCGGGTCTTCACGAAGACGTCATATACCCCATCCAATGGGAAAATCCGGTCCTTGTCGGTATTGGAGATGAGCAGCGGGCGGGGGGCCACCAGCGCCGCCACCAGCGGGAAGTCCCAGCGATACGTGTTGACCATGTACATGCAGTCGCAGTGCCCCTCGATGCAGCCGTCCACCACGTGGTTTTGCAGCGACGTGATCCCCGCGACCGGGACGGCGACCTTGATCCGCTCATCCAGGGCGGCGATCCACCAACTGTAGGCCCCGCCACCGGAGCGGCCCGTCACCCCCAACCGCTCCGGATCGACTTCGGGACGCGACTGGAGGTAGTCCAGTGCCCGGATGCAATTCCAGGCTTCCACACCCGCCGGCGTGTACCCCCGCGCGTGCCACCACCACATCCCTTCCCGATACGTCCCGTGGTGCAGTCCTTCGATTTCTCCCAACTGGATGGTGTCAATCGCCAGGCAGACGTAGCCGTTGCGGGCGAACCAGGCGCCGTGGTGCTGGTAGCTCGTCTTGTTGCCGTAGGAGATGCCGTCCTTCTTCACTCCCCCATGGCCGCAGACGTACAGGATTGCGGGGGCGGGAGCCTGCAGCTCCCGCGGGCGATAGAGATTCCCCGTGACGTACAAGCCCGGCCGGGACTGGAAATGCACTTTCTCCACGAGAAACTCGGGGTGTTCGACCACGCCGGTGACGACCGGCTCCAGCGGCGTCTTTTCCGGAAGGGGATCGAGTCCCAGCATGTCGAAGAGCTGCCGACGGTAGTCCTCCCTGCGGGCGGTCCAGTCCTCAAGCGTGCGGATGTCGGCCAGGCACTCCTCCGTCAGCCGGGCGGTCTCCGCCTGGAAGTATTCGCGGAGGAGGGCATCCCCAAACGAGAGGTCCGGTGTGGGTGTCTCCGCAGCCGGCAGCGGCAGGACCATCGTGACGACCAGCCAGGAGATGGTCCGGCGTATCATGGCAGTCCCCCTCAGAGTGTCGTGAAGCAGTTCTGGCGGACAAAACTCAACGATTCGCCACATTCCCCGGAACGCCGCCGCTGGCAGCCCCTCGCCGCACCCCGGGGTGATTCATTCACTCCAAAAGCGTGGAGACGTGCGGCACTCGCTCCACCAGAGGAATGACTTGCGGGAGATAGATCTCCTGCACCGCGGCCGCTTCACGATGCCGTTGCCAGGCCGCCTCCGACTCCCAACGTTCCACCAACAGGAAAACGCGGGGATCGGACTGGGAGTGGAAGGCGTCGTAGCGGAGGCAGCCCGGTTCCTGCCGGGAACGGCGGCCACATTCCCTGAGCAGCTCCCGCACGCGGTCGATGTCCGCAGGGTCCTTGACCGTCAACAGCACGTTGATGCAGAACATGGCGCCGCCTCGGGGTGGGACAGAAAAAACGCCCTGGACTCGCGTGGCGGCCGGGGCGGCTGAACTTCAGGGCGGGACGACCAGCTTCACTCTGCCGTCGCACCTGCGGTCGGTTTCGTCGCCACGACCTCCAGCCCCGGCACACTGATGCCGGTGATCCGCACCGTGGTATATTTCTGCCGGTGACCCGTTCGCCGCCGGTAGTTCTTCCGTCGCCGAATCTTCTGGATGGTGAGTTTCGGTCCCGCCTCGACCGGAGAAACAACGCACGCCGTGACCTTGGCGGCTTCGATGACCGGCCGTCCAATGACGCTGGCCCCGCCTCCGTTGGCCAGCAGCACCCGATCGAACTCGATCGTCTGACCTTTCTCAGCATCCGCCCGGAAATCGACTTTGAGGAGGTCTCCCTCGGCGACGCGGAGTTGCCGCCCACTCTCTTCAATGATCGCAAACATGGTTCGTTACGTCACGGATCCCGCTGCACAGGACGTTGGCCACGTCCCTGCCCGGGCGAAACCCTGGAGGATGACAGCCGTCGGCACGGCTGGATGGCTACCGGAGGGGAGCATGATAACCGCCCCCGGAGACGAATGCGAGCCTGCAATCTCCCCCATTCGGATGTTCGGCCGTGCTGAAGTCCGGGGGACTGGGGGAAGTCGGCAACCAGCGTCCCGGAGGAGCTCCACCTGTCTGAAACCCATCTCAATCCGCCCCACCGCTCCGACAGCCGGGCCCGGGACCAGCTCGAATCAGGGCTTTGGATGTGGTCAAACGGAAGGGAGACCGCTGTCGGAGAGGCCCCATCAGCACGGCTGACCAGACGGCCGGAGAACAGGGGGCCTTCGCCAATCGTGCACCAAGAGAAAGTCCTCTCTCTTGAATCCGCAGCCCTCCTCAAAGGAAGTTGTTCCGGTACGATCATGGTGAATCCGTCGGGACGCGCCGGCGGGGTAGGGGGGGTGTCCGCGGTGACCCGACAGGACCGCTCCCATGCCTCCAGCGGAAACACCGCGGAGTTGTTCCCAGCCGGGACTCATGCCTTTCCTGAGCAGACCGGCCCGGCGGCGACCGAACCGGCGACCTCCCGACGGATCGTCCCCGGGAGCCTTGTCCTTGCTCGCGGAGCCGTCCCATGTTCTGTCCCTCCGCAGCCTGCCGCGTCCTGGTTGTGATCGGGGTATGGTGGCCAGCCGCCGTGTCGGGGGCTCCCGTGCCGACCTTCCGCAAGGTCGTCCTCACCGACCGCTACTACTGCGACGGTATCAATACCGGCGATTTCAATCGGGATGGTCGGGCGGACATCGTGGCCGGTCCTTTCTGGTACGCCGGACCGGACTTCACCGCGCGGCACGAGTTCTACCCGGCTCAGGAGTTTCCCACCCGCCCCGCCCCCACCAACTCGATGTTCAGCTACGTCTGGGACTTCAACGGGGACGGCTGGCCCGACATCCTGGTGCTGGGGCGCGTCCACCTGCACCCGGCCGTGTGGTACGAAAACCCCCGCGGCCGAGAGGGGCACTGGCACAGCCACTACGCTTTTGAGCGTATCCGCGGCGAGTCGCCGCCGTTCACCGACGTGGATGGAGACGGCCGGCCGGAGCTGGTGGCTCATTGGGACGACCAATGGGGACTGATCCAGCCGATCTGGGAGGACCCCGCGCAACCGTGGCGGTTCCGGCCCATTACCGCGCCGGGGGAGTGGAACCAGTTCTACCATGGGACGGGGATCGGCGACATCAACGGCGATGGGCGTCCCGACTTGATTCTCAACGACGGCTGGTGGGAGCAGCCGGAGGACTCCGAGCAACTCTGGAAGCCGCATCCCTTCCTGTTCTCGCGCGACAAGGGGGGCGCCCAGATGTTCGCCTGCGACGTCAACGGCGACGGATTGGCGGACGTCATCACCTCACTCAATGCCCACGGCTGGGGGCTGGCCTGGTTCGAGCAGGTGCAAAACGGTGAGGAGCTCAGTTTCCGGGAGCACAAACTGATGGGGGACCGCAGCGAGGAAGAGCGTTTCGGCGTCTGTTTTTCGCAACCCCACGCCCTGACCCTGGCCGATCTGGATGGCGACGGCCTGGAGGACATCGTCGTCGGCAAGCGGATGTGGGCGCATCCGCCTCCCAGAGACATCGAGCCGGACGCCCCGCCGGTGCTCTACTGGTTCCAGCAGCGACGTGAGGGAGGTCAGGGACGATTCCTCCCGCGGCGGATCGACGACCAGTCGGGGGTGGGAGTGCAGGTGACCGCTGCGGACGTGACGGGGGATGGACGGGTGGACCTCCTCACCGTCTCCTAGCTGGGAGCGTTCCTGTTCATCAATGAGGCAGCGGCCCCCTGACGGGCGGACGCCCCGTCACCGTAACCGTTCACACCCCGAAATTGGTCTGTGACTGACAAATCTGGAACACCTCTCCCCGAGGCGGTCTCAACTCGATGCATGCTTTGTCGAGAGGGGAACCTTGCAGGTCAATCGGTTACGCCGAGCAGCCGTCATCGGGGTGCAGCCGGCGATGGGTGGCCGGGGCCGCTCCACGAGCTTTCCTTCTCTCTTGCCGTCCCGGGAGGTCGTTGCTCACCGTGTGTCATCTGCGGCTGGGCGTGGTCGACGATCGCGGTCGGCGGCGGAGGCTGGCGGCAGATCGAAATTCCCCAGGTCGTGGGCGAGCCGGGGGCGTCAGCCCCCGGATCTCCGCTGATGGCCCGGACCGTCCGAAAACCCGCTGTGGCATCACCACGCTCGCTGAGTCCCGATCGCCGCTCAAACGGCCCCGGGCCTGACGGCCCGGGCTCGCCTCTGCGAACGTCACCCGGCGAGCCGGGGGCGTCAGCCCCCGGGTCTCCGCTGATTCCCCGGACCGTCCCGTCAGGACCGACGTGCCCCCACGCGCGACGCAATCGCTCCCGCCGCACCTCTGATCCGTCCCTCGGCTCCGCCACCCGCCGACGCCGTCGGCGGGGCTGGGTGGGAGCCCTCTCCCCGGGAGCAGGCAAGCGGAGGATGTGGAACTGCAACACGCCCCTGACCGGACCACCATTCCGCGGCTACACCCGGGGCAATGCTGCCGGAAGTGGGGAAGATTGCCCGGGGGGGCCGTTGTATTATCGTGAGGGGCGTGCCGGTGCGCCCGGCGGCTCTGCGCGGCGCGCTGCATCCCTGCGACACGTCAACACCTCACACGGGGACTGTCCACACGCTACAGGGGGGCTGACGATGCGAAACCGCGGGTTCGTCACGCTGCTGAT
>JBBIJW010000048.1:0-13410 GCA_037445755.1 Planctomycetaceae bacterium
TGATCGAGCCGATCATAAAACGCATGCCCCGCCCCGCGGGCGATCTGGTCGGTGGCGACCCAGAGTTCCCCCTGCCGCTCGCGCTCCGTTCGTCCCAACGCCATCACCCCCTCCCGGCTGAACCATGCCCACCAGATCGACCGCAGCAGACTCGATCGGCCGCAGGAGACTCGGTCTGTCAACCGAGAGACTTTTTCAACGGGCTGCTACGTGGACGCGAACGGTCTCTACGCCGACTTCCACGCGCTGCGGCACACGTTCATCACGAACATGGTGAAGTCCGGGGTCAATCCGAAGACGGCGCAATCGCTGGCCCGGCACTCGACCATCGACCTGACGATGAACGTCTACACGTCTCTGACCGTTCACGACCAGGCGTCCGCGTTGGCGTCGCTGCCCGCCGTCCCCGATTTCGAAACGCCGGTTTCCACGGCCGGGGCACTGCGAGCGACGGGCACGGAGGGCCCGAAAAAGGTGCCCGCTCTGGTGCCGAGAGGTGCCGGCTGTCGTCGTCGTGCGGCCCAGGGGGCCGCCAGTGGCGCCATTCGCCTCGCATCGGATGCGTCCGAAACCGCACCAGATTGCGCCGAAAACGGCGACGGACCGGCGACGCAAGGAAGAGCGAAAGACGCGAAAAACCCTGGAGAAAGCGGGGAACTTCGCGTTTCTTCGCATCGCTTTGCATCGCGATGCCAAGCGGAGAGGGGGGGATTCGAACCCCCGGTGGGCGTGAACCCACTCCGGTTTTCAAGACCGGTGCAATCGGCCGCTCTGCCACCTCTCCGACCGCAGAGTCCTCCGGACCTTGCTCCCTTTCGGCAAGGAGGTTTCTTCTCTCTTTTGGCAAGGGGGGCTTCTGGCCCCTGTGCAGGACTGGTTTGTCCGACGACGGATTCGCGAGGAACCGCGCCACGGCATGCGCGGCTCCACACCCTCGTGGAGCATCAGCAGCCAGGAGCGGTTCGCCGGAACCGGCGGCGAGACCGACCGCGGCAACCGCGCAGAAGTCTCCCCCTGCCGCAGCTCATCGGTTCTGGTCGCAGGACTCAGCGAGAGTGTAGGGGAGGGTTTTCGCACTCGCAACGTGCTCGTGTGTGCCGAGAGATTCGAACGGAGGGGGTTGGCGGACCCGGGTCCTGAGTCCTGGTCGACCCCGGGTTGGGGTCAGATTTCCCGGCCCGTCAGGCGGGCGACTTCGGCCACGTCCTTGTCGCCGCGGCCAGAGAGGCAGACCAGGATGATTTCGCCGGGCTGACGTTGGCGGGCCACTTTGAGGGCGTGAGCGATGGCGTGCGCGCTTTCCAAGGCGGGCAGGATGCCCTCCAGTCTGGCCACCAGGGAGAAGGTCTCCAGGGCCTGCTGATCCTCGCAGGTGGTGTAGTGCACGCGGCCGGTCTCCTTCCAGAAGCTGTGTTCCGGGCCGACGCCGGGATAGTCCAGGCCGGCAGAGATGGAGTGGACGTCGCTGGTCTGGCCGTCGTCATCCTGGAGGACGTAGCTGAAGCTGCCGTGGAGAACTCCCTTGACGCCGTAGCTGAGGGGGCTGGCGTTGTCGCCGGGGCGGGGTCCGCGTCCGCCGGCCTCCACGCCGGTGAGCCGGACGCCGGGGTCGTCGATGAAGGGATAGAACATGCCGGCGGCGTTGGAGCCGCCGCCGACGCAGGCGATGACTTCGTCGGGGAGCCGGCCGGTCTGTTCGAGGCACTGCTGCCGGGCCTCGCGGCCGATGACGGACTGAAAGTCACGGACGATGCGGGGGAAGGGGTGCGGCCCGACGACTGAACCGAGGATGTAGTGGGTGGAATCGACCGAGGCCATCCAGTCGCGCAGGGCTTCGTTGATGGCGTCACGGAGGGTGCGGGAACCGGATTCGACCGGTCTGACTTCCGCTCCCAGGGTGCGCATGTTGAAGACGTTGAGCCTCTGCCGGCGAACGTCCTCGGCTCCCATGTAGACGACGCATTCCAGGCCGAACAGAGCGCAGGCGGTGGCAGTGGCGACGCCGTGCTGTCCGGCGCCGGTCTCGGCGATGACCCGCCGTTTCCCCATCCGCAGGGTGAGCAGCGCCTGTCCGAGGGTGTTGTTGATCTTGTGGGCGCCGGTGTGGTTGAGGTCCTCCCGCTTGAGATAGATGCGTGCTCCGCCGGCGTACTCGGTGAGCCGCTTGGCGAAGTAGAGGGGGTTGGGCCGGCCGACGTAGTGCCGCAGCAGGTTGTCCAGCTCGCGCTGAAAGGCGGGATCGGCCTGAGCACGGGCGTACTCGGCGGTCAGCTCTTCCAAGGCCCGCATGAGTGTTTCCGGGACATATCGGCCGCCGAATTCGCCAAAGCGACCAGCGGCAGTGGGGACCTGGGAGAGGAGCATGACGTCCATACGGGTGAAGGGGGAGTGGTTCGATGGTCGGCGGGATCGCCGCGGCAACCCGCGGGAGCTCCCTCCGGCGGCCACAGCCAGTTCGACCGGTGTGCATTGTAGCCGGAAGCGGCGGAGTGTCGCGGTCTCGGCCCCACCGTGGCACGGGAGGGGGCGGGGGTGTTCCCGACGGCAGATTCCGAACGGTTGGCGCAATCGTCAGGGGGAGCACATCCGGGCAAGCCGCGCGCGTCTGCGGCCGCTGCCGGGAAACGACGAAACTCTCCTCAAGCGTGTTGACGCCGGGCAACCACGACGTAGGGTTCCGTACCCTCAGTTCAACAAGTCTCCCAGCAGCAACGGGGACGTGTCCGGGAGAGGACACGACCGTTGCTCATGATGGTCCGGATGCGGATGCCGTCCGCGACAAGAGCGGAGCCGCGCGTCGCAACGTCCGGCCGCCTGGTTCGGCGCAAGAGGCATGCCGGGCACGACCGGCGGCGATGGGCGGGCAGTGTGTTGCAGGCCGGCCTCCTCCGCGGCGGAGAGCGGTCGCATCAGTGATCGAGCGGCCCAGACCTGATTCACTTCCGGAGCCTGAGAGACCGACCATGACAGCCAATCGCGGCTCACTGCTTGTTGTCGACGACGATCGTCACATCTGCGAAGCGATGGCCGACTATTTGCGGAGTCTGGGGCATCGCGCCGAGACGGCCGTCACCTGCCAGGATGCGCTCGACCGCATCGCGGAATTCAAGTTCGACGTCGTGCTGTGCGACGTCAATCTTCCCGACCGCGACGGTTTCCATCTGCTGGAGACCGTGATGCGCACACGGCCGGAAGTGTGCGTGATCCTGATCACCGGCTACGGGACGATTGAGAGCGCCGTCGAGGCGATCCGGATGGGGGCGTTCGATTATCTCACCAAGCCGGTCATCGACGACGAACTCAATTTCTCCATTCAACGGGCGCTGGGACAAAAGCAGATCATCGAGGAGAACCGCCGCCTCAAGCAGCAGCTCGACGAGAAGTTCGGTTTGTCGAACATCATCGGCCACGATTACAAGATGGTGAAGCTGTTCGACTTGATCGAGAGCGTGGCCGATACGCGGACGACGGTGCTGATCCTGGGGGAGAACGGCACGGGGAAGACGATCACCGCCCGGGCGATCCACCAGATGAGCGACCGCCGGGACAAGCCCTTCGTGGAAGTGGCCTGCGGCGCCTTGCCCGATACGCTGCTGGAGAGCGAACTGTTCGGACACGTGGCCGGGGCCTTCACCGGCGCCACGCACGACAAGGTGGGCAAGTTCCTGCAAGCCAACGGCGGGACGCTGTTTTTGGATGAGATTGGAACGGCTTCTCCCAGCTTGCAGGTCAAGCTGCTCCGCGTGCTCCAGGACCGCGAGTTTGAACCGGTCGGCGGAAACAAGACGCACAAGGTGGACGTGCGGCTGATCCTGGCGACGAATGAGAACCTGGAGGAAAAGGTCCGTCGTGGCGAGTTCCGCCAGGACCTGTACTACCGCATCAACGTCATCACCATTACTCAGCCGCCGCTGCGGGAACGGATCGGAGATATTCCGCTGCTGGTGGAGCATTACATCGAGGAGATCAACGCCCAGACCGGCAAGCATGTGAAGGGCTTTGAGGAAGCGGCGATGCAGCTGCTGCAACGGTACCATTGGCCGGGGAACGTCCGAGAGCTGGTCAACGTGGTGGAGCGGGCCGTGGTGCTGGCCAAGGGCCCGTATATCCTCGTAGAAGACCTCCCCGAGGTGATTCGCCGGGACCACGTGGAACCGGACGGCATCGCCGGCCGCCTGGCCGGAGGAAACCTGAAAACGGCGCTGACCCACCCGGAACGGCAGATCATTCTGGAGGCCCTGGAAGTCAACGGCTGGAACCGCCAGGACACCGCCCGGATGCTCGGCATCAACCGGACGACGCTCTACAAGAAGATGAAGAAGTTCGACATCTCGTACGAAAAGCACGCGCAGTTGTGAGCGGCGGCGGCTGAGAGGCCGGAGGCCTTCGCGTCAGTCACCGCTCCCCGCAACAGGAACGGTCCCGCAGGGGGTTCCTCTCTGAACACGGAGGCAACGTCAGCCGGATGATCGTCCGGGCAGGGACGGCCAGGAACTCGGACGAGTGAAGTCAATCTCGAATCGACCCGGAGAGACCGGTTTGAGGAGGGTGAATCAAGGCGTCGGCGCTTGATCGGACGACGAGGCGGGAATCGCACGCCGCCGCTCGCCGGCTTGGAATCGCGCTCCTATACTGGCAGAGGCGCGGTCCTGAGCCGGCGGGAGTGCAGCCGGTGCGGTGACACGCAGTCAATCACCAGGAGGGGAACTTCATGTCCACCGGCCTTGCTTCGCTGATCGCCTGCGGGACGAAACTGTGGCTCGACAGCATCGATCCCGACCTCGTGCGGGAGAACCGCAAACTCGGCGCGACCGGGGCGACCTCGAACCCCATCATCGTCTCCGACCTGATCCGGACCGGCCGTTTCGACGCCGATCTGGCCCGTTACCTCCGTGAAGGACTGGATGACGAGGCGGTCGCCTGGCGGATCACGGATCAGCTTGTGCGGCAGGCACAGGAGGTCTTTCTGCCCGTGTGGGAAGAGACGGGGGGCGATGACGGCTACGTCAGTTTTGAACTCGATCCGCTGCTGGAAGACGCGAGCTGCGCTTTGCCCCAGGGGGAACGCTCGGCGCGATACGTGGAACTCGGCCGACAGTGGTCGGCCGGCCATCGCAATCGCATGATCAAGGTTCCGGCGACGCCGGCCGGACTGGCCGCGCTGGAAGACCTCGCCGCCGCGGGGGTGACGCTCAACGTGACGCTGATCTTCTCGGCGCGGCAATACCGCCTGGCGCGGGAGGCCGTGTGGCGCGGGGCGCAGCGGCGGCCCGATCCGCGGTCGCTCAAGTCGGTCTACAGCATCTTCATCAGCCGCATCGACGTGTACACGGACAAGCACGTCCCCGACCTCTCGCCGGCCGCCCAAGGACAGGTGGGCATTCTGAACGTCCAGCGCATCTGGCGTGAGAACACCGACTGGTGGCGCGACAAGGGATTGCCGCGCAAGCAGGAGATCGTCTTCGCCAGCACCGGGACGAAGAAACCGGGGGATCCGCCGGACAAGTACGTGGAGGCGCTGGCCGGTTCCGACATCCAGACCAATCCTCCCGCCACCAATGCGGCCGTGGAGCAACTCGGCAAGACGTACCGGCGCACGGTCGATCGTTTCCCGCCGGAGGAGGTGCAGCAGGAGATTGACGCCAAGGTCGATTTCGCGCGGATGGAGTCGGTGCTGATGGAGGAGGGGCTGAAGAAGTTCGCCGATCCGCACCAGGAGTTGCTGGCGCTGATTGGTCGAAAGCGACGGGAACTGGCGGCATGACCGGCGAGGCGCCGGTTCGGGTTCTGCGCGGAAGAGGACCGCGGGCCTCCTGCGGCGTGATGAAGAGAACGTCCGCGACTGTCCGTGATACTCCGCGGCCGGTGCCGTGGGGCGGCCGCGAGCCATGAGGCGTGCGTTCACGCGCCGGACGTGGAGTCGAGATACTGGTAGGCGCGCGTCCGCGGGACTTCGTTGTTGGCGCCGGGCGCGAACAGGACCTGGAAGAGTTGCAGCCCGCCGGTCTCAAACGCCGCCACGGACGACGCCAGATAAAACCGCCACATCCGCACAAAGTGGTCGTCGAACCGGCGGCGCACGGTCTCCACGTGGCGCTCATACCGCTCGAGCCAGTGGCGGAGCGTCTGGGCGTAGTGCAGCCGCAGATTCTCCACGTCGAGAATGGAGAAGTTGTGCGGCTCGAAGATGGGGGCCATCTGGCTGAGGGCCGGGGGCTGAGCGCCGGGAAAGATGTGCTGCTCGATCCAGGTATCGAGGGGGCAGGGGGCGTTCATGCCGATGGAGTGAATGAGTCCCCGGCCGCGCGGCGACAGGCAGCGATGAATCACGTCGCCGAGCAGGGCGTAATTCTTCAGGCCGACGTGCTCCAACATGCCGACGGAGACGAAGGCATCGCAGCGACCGGTAATGTTGCGCCAGTCCTCCTCGATGAACTCGACGCGGTCATTCAGGCCCTCGGTCTGTGCGCGGCGGCGGGCCTCGGCCATCTGGTCCCTGGAGATATTGAACGCGCGGACCCGCACGCCGTATTTGCGGGCCATATGCAGGGCCAGGGCGCCCCAGCCGCAGCCCGCCTCGATGACCTCCTCTCCGGGTTGGAGTCTGAGCTTGCGGCAGACGTGATCGAGCTTGGCGACCTGGGCGTCCTCCAGGGAGAGATCAGGCGTGGGGAAGTAGGCGCAGGTGTAGACCAACTGCTCATCCAGCCACAGCCGGTAGAAGTCGGTCCCCAGGTCGTAATGCCGGGCGATGTTTTTGCGGGCGGCTCTGAGGGTGGAGCCATGCCTGGGCCGCCAGAAGGGTCGCCACGGCCGGCTGCGGAATCGGGCGGCATCGCGCTCACGCATGCCTGTGAACAAGGTGCAGAGGACCTCGACCAGGTCGCCCTCGATTTCGATGCGACCGTCGCAGTAGGCGGCGCAGAACTGGTACTGCGGCTCGGCCAGGAGCCTCCAGAGGGTGCCGCGGCTGCGGATGTTGATCACGCCGACGCAGCGCGACTGCTCGTCCGCGGTCGCGGGGGGTGCAAAGCGAGTGCCGTCCCACAGGCGAACCTCCACGGCCGCGTTTCCCACCGACTGGAGCAGTCGCCGGACAATCCAGCGCTCGAGTCGCATCGAGGGAGACGTGGGGGGGGGAGGCACCTCGGGCTCTGAAGGAACCGAGCGCATACCGACGTCTTCGATCGGTTGCAGGGAGTCGCTCGAAGTCAGTTCCGCAACGGGATCGCGCATGGGGGAGGGCTCCTCAAACGTAACTGCTCCCTGGACCTCGGCACTTCGCCCACACGCTTTGCGAAGACCGCGTGCTGCGCCAACTCCGGAAGTGGCAATTCCCATGCCGTTCGGAGGGGTGGTCGAGTCCAGCCATCCCCCACCATTGAACTGAACTCGATTGCCGCGTTCAATTCCGGGACTGGACAGGGGGAGCATTTCACAGCAGAATTCAGCGCTGTCTCGACCGAATTTGTCGGTTGTCCGCCCGCTGAGAATAAGCTTTTTCCAGCTTGCTCCGCCATGCTGACGTGTGACGTCCTGATCGTCGGCGGCGGACCGGCGGGCTCGACATGCGCGTGGCGGCTGCGGCAGCATGGGGCCGACGTCCTGGTGCTCGACCGGCAGAACTTTCCGCGGGACAAGACTTGCGCCGGCTGGATCACACCGCCGGTCGTCGAAAGTCTCGCGCTGAATGTGGACGAGTACGCGGCGACACGCACCTGGCAGCCAATCACGCAGTTTCGGGTGGGGGTCATTGGCCGCCAACCGGTCGACATCGCCTACGCCGCCCCGGTCAGCTACGGCATACGCCGCTGCGAATTCGACCACTATCTGCTCCAACGGAGCGGGGCGCGGCTGCACCTGGGGGTGAGCCCCCTCCGGTTTGAGCGCATCAGCGGGGGATGGCGGGTCAACGGTGAGATCGAGACCTTGCTGCTGGTGGGAGCGGGAGGACATTTCTGTCCGGTGGCGCGCCAGTTGGGGGCGCGGGCGATTCCCGGCGCCACCGTCGTCACCGCTCAGGAGATCGAGTTCCCGCTGCCGGACAGCCTCCAGGACTCCCGCGCGGCGCAGCCGGAACGCCCGGAGTTGTACTTCTGCCAGGATCTGGCCGGTTACGGTTGGTGCTTTCGCAAACAGAACTACCTCAATGTCGGGTTGGGGCGGACCGATGCGGCCGGACTGTCCGATCACGTGGCCTCGTTGTGCCGGTACCTGCGGGAGATGGGGACGCTGACCAGTGATCCGCCCGCCCGTTTTCACGGCCATGCGTATCAACTGTACGAGTATGTGACGCCGCGGTTGTATGACGACGGCGTGCTGCTCATCGGCGACGCCGCGGGATTGGCCTACCCGCAAAGCGGAGAAGGCATCCGTCCGGCGGTGGAGTCGGGACTGCTGGCGGCGGAGGTGATCGCCGCCGCGGGGGGAGATTATTCTCCGGGGAGTCTGGCGCGCTATGGAGCGCGGATCGTGGAACGATTTGGCCGGCCGCGCTCGCGGGGAGTGGCCGGCTGGATTCCCGCCGCCTGGCTGAGGGGGCTGGGGGCACGGTTGTTGTCCAGCCGGGGGTTCGTCCGCCGCTGCGTCCTGGAAGACTGGTTTCTGCACTCCCGGCAGCCGGCCTTGCGGCTGGAGTGAGCAACCCTGACGGACACCAAAGTCGCGCCTCGCCGCAGCGTCCGGGGTCATGCCACGAGGAAGCCACCAGGCAGGCCCACACCATCAGGGCGAGAATCACTTTTTGCGAGTAGCGGTCTTTTTCGCGGCGGCCGTTGTCTTGGCAGAGGAGTGCCGAGCACCGGCCGCAGTCTTCTTCGCCGAACGGGGAGTGCGTTTTGACTTCGTCCCCTGGGCGGCGCGTTCGGCCAGCCAGGTGAGGGCCTCCGTCAGCGTCACCGAGGTGGGGTCGCGGTCCTTGGGAATGCTGGCGAAGACTTTGCCGTGTTTGACGTAGGGGCCGTAGCGGCCCTCGAACACCCCCACCGGCTGCTGATCCTCCGGATGCGGTCCCAGGTCCTTGAGGGGCGCCGCGGCGCCGCGCGACTTGCTTTGGGCGAGCATTTCGAGTGCGGCGGGGAGATCGACCGTCAGCACATCGACCACGCGGCCGTCCGACGTGACAAACGTATGCGTCTTGCGATCGAAGTTGCCGTACTTTTTGTCATGCACCACGTAGGGTCCGAACCTCCCCAGGCCGGCCGTCACGACCTTCCCGTCAACCGGGTGCTTGCCGATCCGCCGCGGCAGCGACAGGAGTTTGACCGCGGTGTCCAGGTCGATGGCGGCGGGGTCGAGGTTCTTGGGGATGGAGGAGCGCTTCGGTTTGGGACGCTTGTCCGTCACGTCTCCGAGCTGTACGTAGGGACCATAAGGGCCGGAGAGCACATAGACGGGGAGGCCCTCCTCGGGATGCAGGCCGAGCGCCTTGGGCCCCTCTTTTTTCTGGTGGAAGAGTTTTTCGGCCAGGGATTCGTCGATCTCCGCCGGCGCGATGTCTTCGGGGAGCGAGGCGGTGAGGGTCTGGCCGTTCTCCTGCTTCTCCAGGTAAGGGCCGAACTTGCCCACGCGCACACGGGCCGAAAGATTGTCGAGCTGGAGCGTGCAGGCATCGCGGGGGTCGATCTCCTCTTCGTGCTGCCGGACCTGTTCCTCGAGGCCGTCGTGGCCGAGATAGAACTGCTTCAGATAGGGGAGCGGTTGCGCCTGACCGTTGGAGATGTCGTCCAGCGACTGTTCCATCTCGGCGGTGAAGGCCAGATCGACCAGCTTGGGGAAGTAGGTCTCCAGCAACCGGTTGACCGCCATGGCGGTGAAGGTCGGCACGAGCTGGTTGTTGACCTTCCGGACATACCCGCGGTCCTGAATGGTGCCGATGATGCTGGCATAGGTGCTGGGGCGGCCGATCCCTTCCTGCTCCAGCTTGCGGACCAGCGACGCCTCGGTATATCGCGCCGGCGGCTTGGTTTCGTGACTGAGGGCCTCGATGTCACGACAGGTGAGACGGTCCCCCTCCTGGAGCGGGGGAAGGGCGGCCTCTTCCTCCTCATGCGCGGCTTCGGGATCGTCATCCCCTTCCACATAGGCGCGGAAGAAGCCGGGGAACTCGACATGCCGTCCGACGGCCCGGAACTCCGCGTCCCCGGCGGTGATGGTGACCGTGTCGTACCGCAGGCGGGCCTCGGCCATCTGGGAGGCGATGGTCCGCTTCCAGATCATCTCGTACAGCCGCGCCTCGACACCCGACAGCCCCAGCTCAGCGGCGGTGAGCATCTGGTCGCCGGCGGGGCGGATCGCTTCGTGGGCTTCCTGGGCGTTTTTGGTCTTGGTGCTGTACTGGCGAGGTTGGGGGGTGAGGAACTTCTCGCCATAATCGGTCTGGATGCGGCCGCGGGCCGCCGACAGCGCCTCCTGCGAGAGGGCCACGCTGTCGGTTCGCATATAGGTGATGATCCCTTCCTCGTACAGCCGCTGGGCGATCTGCATCGTCTGGCGGGCGCTGAGTCCCAGCTTGCGGTTGGCTTCCTGCTGGAGGGTGCTGGTGGTGAAGGGGGGGGCTGGGCGGCGGGTCTGTTCCCGCTGTTCGATCCGGTCGACCGTCCAGACCTCGTTTCGCAGCCGCTGTTGCAGGTCGCGAGCGGCAGCTTCTTCGAGGAGCAGGACGTCGATCCCCTCTGCAATCCGGCCGGTGTGCTCGTCAAAGTCCTTGCCGGTGGCGACGCGCTTGCCGCCGACGGCGACGAGCTGCGCGGAGAAGGGGGCCTGAGCGGCGGTTTCCAAATGCGCCAGCAAATCCCAATAGGAGCCGCTCTTGAAGGCCAGGCGTTCCAGTTCGCGCTGGACCAGCACCCGCACGGCGACACTCTGCACGCGTCCGGCGGAGAGGCCGCGGCGGATCTTCTTCCACAACAGGGGACTGAGGGTATAGCCGTAGAGCCGGTCCAGGATGCGGCGGGTCTCCTGGGCCTGGACGAGGGACATATCCAGCTCGCGAGGATGCTGGAGGGCGTCCAGAATGGCCTTTTTGGTGATCTCCGAAAAGACCATCCGTTTGACGGGGACCTTGGGTTGCAGCAGCTCCGTCAGGTGCCAGCCGATGCTCTCCCCCTCCCGGTCCTCGTCGGTCGCGAGGATGAGTTCGTCCACCCCTTTCAGGAGCGACTTGAGTTCCTTGATGACTTTTCGCTTTTCCGGGGGAACGACATAGACGGGAGTGAATTGATTCTGGACATCGACGCCCAGCCGGCTCCAGGGCTGTTGTTTGATCTCGGCGGGAATCTGCGAGGCGTCTTCGGGGAGGTCGCGCACGTGTCCCATGCTGGCGCGGACCTCGTAGTCCTTGCCGAGGAATTCGCTGATCTTCCGCGCCTTGGCGGGGGATTCGACGATGACGAGACCTTTTTTTCGGGAGGCGGCCAATGGCGGTCGAAGCTCAGGAAGGAAGGTGGTCAGTCGCTCCGAGGCGACGGCCTCAAAGCCGTGCGGGACGGAGGCCCGTGGTGCTCGCCCGGCCCTGCGCAGCCCTCAGGCCGCGTCAGGCGGGAGAACCGCCGGAGGGGACCCGCCCGGCGGAAGATCGCTCCCCAAACGGGCTCCCTCATTCCCCGTCTGGATTCACCGCATCTCAGGCACTACACTTCGCGCTGTGCACAGCAGCCGCGAGCCTCTGGGCGGTGCGGGGTGGGCAATCCTTAAGCCATTGCGGCGCGGGTTGTCAAGGGACTATGTGAGTTCCGCCCCACGGCCAAGGAGGGGAGGCGCATCCCCAGGTCCTCTGGTTGCAAGCGGTTACGCGCACTCCCGACGACCTTCGTGGCTGCCCCTTTTCCGGAACGGATCGCTGACAGGCTGACAGACTGACAGATTCAAAGGCCCACACGGATGAGCTCTCCTTTTGCCGTCTTCCGCAAGCATCAAAAGATCCTCCTGGTCATTCTGGTCGGTCTGTCGATGCTGTCGTTCGTCATTTTCGACGCGATCCAGAACGTCAGCAGCATGGGGGAGATGCCCCCACAGCTCATTGTGCTCACACTGGCGGCGCTGGTGGGCGCAGTGGCCTGGGTGGTGGGCATCACCAATCACAAATCGAGCGAGTACGGCGTGTTCGGGCTGATCGCCGGGGCCGCCCTCGGACTGCTGTTCGTGATGCAGGGGCGCAAGGGGGATGTCGCCGTCAGTTCCTCCGAATTCACACTCTCCCACAGCGAACTCGGAACGCTGCTCCGCTCGAGGTCCATCGCCAATTCGTTTGTCGCCCAGGCGATCCACGAGACACATCCCAACATTCCGCCCGAACAGCTCTCGTTCCTGGCCCACATGAGCCAGTTCGGTTTTGGGTTCCCGCAGGAGAGGGTCGACCAGGACGTAGTGCTGGGAGAGCTGCTGCGACGCGAGGGGGCCAAGATCGGCCTGACCCTCCCGGACTCCGCCGTCCAGGAGTTCATTACCCTCATCACCCAGGGAAACCTGACCCGCGAAGCCTTTCGCAAAATCCGTGGCCAGATCGGCGTCTCGGAGCGGGAACTGCTCGAGGCACTCCGCAAGGAACTGCTGGCACGTGAGGCGGCGGAACTCCTCTATCCGCGCGTCTCGCTCCCCCCGGCGGTGGAATGGGAGTTCAGCAAGCGGCTTCAGGTGCGGCAGAACGCCACCGTTGCCGCCGTACCCATCTCCGCCTTCCTCGATCCGGAGGCGAAACCCTCGCCGTCCGACCTCGAACAACTCTTCCTCACCTATCGCGAGAACTTCCCGGGCTTCGATCGCTCCGGCCGGCGCGAGGAAGGACGGCCTGGATTTCATCAGCCGCCTCGCATCCGCATGGCGTACCTCACCCCGGATTACCTCGCCTTCGAGCAGCAGGTGGAGCCGACGATCACGGAAGAGATGATCCTGGCCCGCTACGAACGGGACTATGTCACGCCGGCGAAGACAGGGACGGAACCGTTCATTCCCGAAGCTCCGCAGCCGCCCCTCCCCGGGCCGAAGCTCACGCCGCCTCCGGCCAAGACGCCGGACGAAGCACCGACGCTCCCCCCCGGCGAGGCCGCTCCTCCACCCACCCCCTCCCCTTCCACTCCTCCCTCATCCACGCCGGAATCGTCGCCGCCGGAGGCGTCGTCTTCTGGAGCAGGGAATTCCTCGCCCGACTCCGCAACGCCCACTCCTGCTCCGGACTCCTCCCCGTGTGACGATTCCTCGTCGACCGATGAGACGCCCCCCACACCGGCGGCTGAGACCCCGGTTCGCGCAGAGGTGACTCCGGACTCGCCCCCGGCTGCCGAGACCCCGGACAAAACCACTCTGCCGCCGCTCGCCTCCCCCGGCACGTCGGAAGCCCCACCCCCCCTCCCGGCAAAAAGCGTCCCTCCTCTCGACGACCAGTTGAAAGCGGAAATCCGCGACCAACTGCTG
>JBBIJW010000049.1:0-9029 GCA_037445755.1 Planctomycetaceae bacterium
GCCTGCTCCAGGGGAGAGGGCTCCCACCCAGCCCCGCCGACGGCGTCGGCGGGTGGCGGAGCCGAGGGACGGATCAGGGGTGCGGCGGGAGCGATTGCGTCGCTCGCGGGGGGCACGTCGGTCCTGACGGGACGGTCCGGAGGCTGACGCCCCCGGCTCGCCGAGTGACGTTCGCAGAGGCGAGCCCGGGCCGTCAGGCCCGGGGCCGTTTGAGCGGCGATCGGGACTCAGCGATCGTGGTGATGCCACAGCGGGTTTTCGGACGGTCCGGGGAATCAGCGGAGACCCGGGGGCTGACGCCCTCGGCTCTCCCACGGCCTCCGACGACCTGGGGAATTTCGATCTGCCGCCAGCCTCCGCCGCCGGCCGCGATCGTCGACCACGCCCAGCCGCAGATGACACACGGTGAGCAACGACCTCCCGGGATGGCAAGAGAGAAGGAAAGTTCGTGGAGCGGCCCCGGCCACCGATCGACGGCTGCACCCATGGACGGGGAGCACTGCCGTGAAAGTCATCGATCTGATGCTTTTTGCACAAGCTCTGTTGTGGTGAAGATTCTGCTTCTCAACGGTGGGAATTCATTCATCACGATCATTGCTTTTAGCGGGTTCCGGGGTACAATATCAGTGACCGCGGTGGTTGCGGTGCTGAGAATCTTGGGATTCAGCACGTCGGGTTGTTGATTCTCAAGAACCGCCGCCGTTTCTCTGGTGAAGCCGTACTCGGAGGCTGATCCGGGGAGGGTGTATCTGGCGGGAGCGTTCTCTCGCCGCAGAGAGTGCGGGCCGGGTGATGTGGTGATCTTCTCGCTGTGCATTTGTGCGGGCCTTCGGTGTGCCCAGGCTCGCGAGGTGGACCGATCGTGAACCCCAGGTTCATCCTCGGGGGGGATTGTTCAAGGAGCGCTGTATGAAGTCGATGTATCGAGGGGGGCGTCATCGCGGGTTTACCCTGATCGAACTGCTGGTGGTCATTGCGATCATCGCCATCCTGGTGGCCCTCCTGCTGCCGGCGGTGCAACAGGTTCGGGAGGCCGCTCGCAAGAGCCAATGCCAGGATCACCTGCACAACCTGGTGATCGCGCTGCACAACTACGAGGGCAACTTCAAGCGTCTCCCTCCGGGCTATGTCATTCAGACCGGCACGTCGACGCCGGCTCCGCCCAACGGCACCTCGGATGCGGAAGGAAACTGGTCCTGGATGGCCATGATCCTGCCGGCGATTGAGCAAAAGCCCCTCTACGACACCCTCAGCCCCGGGCGGTTCACCGTGACCCAGGCCTGGGCCACCGGCGCCGCGGCTCAGCAGGGTTTGCGGACGCCCATCGAAGTCTTCAACTGCCCCTCCGATGCGGGAGATGACCTGGCCCCGGCCGGGCGGCGGACCATCAACGTCGGGTCCGAGCAGCAGTTCGCCAAGGCCAACTACGTCGGCGCCAACGACGACGGTTGGGACGGCAACACGATGACCCCCGGCTTCGTCGGAACCCGCAAGACCAACGCTGCGGACGGCTGCTTCTTCGGCAACAGCGGTGTCCGCTTCGCCGATATCACCGACGGGCAAAGCAACGTCATTTTCCTGGGCGAGCGGGCCAGCCGCATGACCGGCCAGAACCTCGACGCCGCCGTGGCGATTGCGATCCGCGGTAGCCTCCAATACACCGACGCCGGCGCCACCGACGCCAACAGTGAGGGGCTGCGGTACGCCATGTTCACCGGACTGTGGCCGGCCGTCGCGGGCCAGCAGATCAATAACGCCACGGCCACCTGCCTGACCGGCCAGGCACCGTGCAAGCTCGGCCTGAGCAGTCTCCACCCCGGCGGCGCCCAGGTCGGTCTCGGCGACGGCAAGACGACGTTCATCAGCGAGAACGTCGACCGGCAGACCTACATGTGGCTCATCAGTCGGGCTGACGGCCAGTCGGTGAAGGTCCCGTAAGCCTCATCACGACTGCGACCACAGACAACCCCTGGAGCGGCGCTGACTGCTCCAGGGGTTTGTGTTGCGTCGCGCGACCGCTCAGTGGCCCCCCTCGTCCTCCCCCACCTGCGAGAGCATGTAGTTCTCGATCCCCATCTTGGCGATCAGATCGAGCTGCGCCTCCAGCCAGTCGATGCTCTCCTCGGATTCGCGGATGATCTGCTCCATGATCTCGCGGCTGGCGGCGTCCTTCTCCTCGATGCAGATCTGAACCCCCTCGTTGTAGGTCTGGCTGGCCTTGGTCTCCAGCGCCAGGTCGTTTTCCAGTTGCTCCTGGACCGTCGACCCGACGCGAATGACGTCGTACCGGGCGATCTCGGGCACGCCGTCCAGAAAGATGATCCGGTCGATGAGCAAGCCGGCGTGCTTCATCTCGTCGATGGACTCGTGATAGTGGTGGGCCCCGAGCCGCTTCAGGCCCCAGTTGTCGCACATCTTGGCCTGCACGAAGTACTGGTTGATGGCCGTCAGTTCGATGGTCAGTCCGGCATTCAGAGCGTCGATGACGCGTTGGCTTCCGCGCATGGGCGAGTCCTCCTGGGGATGTGGATTGAGGATGTTGGCGAAGAAGTTTAGGGGAGGGGGGAGCGGTCTCTCCAGCGGGTCGAGGCCGGATGCGTCTGTTTTTGCCCCAAGTGATATCGCGTCCCGGACTGAAATTGAGTCTCAACCGCGGGTGACTTGACTCCAGCCGCCCTCCCGCCGACGCTGCCTCGCATGTCCACACCTCAGGAACGTCTGGCGGAACTCTTTTCCCCCCCGCGCCTCGGAGACCTGGCCGCTCGACTGGTGGCGCTGCTGGAGGAGCACTTTCAGGCTGTGCAGGCGCGCGAGACTCCGGTGCTGAACTGGGCCCTGCCGGCGGAGAATGTCGCGCGGGCTGCCGCCTGGCTGGATGCTCCCGGTCCCCCCACGGCGGAGCGGTTCGAGGCGCTGGTGCGGGAGATGCTCAGCCGCGGCCACAACCTGCACCACCCCCGCTACATCGGCCATCAGGTGCCGGCCTCCTCCCCTCTGGCGGCACTGTTCGATTTCGTCGGCTCCGCCACCAATCAGGTGATGGCGATCTACGAAATGGGGCCGTGGGCCAGCGGCGTGGAACGGGCGCTGGTGGAGCGTCTCGGCGCCCGCTTTGGACTCCCCGCCGGGACGTTCTCCGGACTGGTGACGCACGGGGGGTCGCTGGCCAATCTCACCGCCCTGCTGACGGCCCGGAACGTGGCGCTCCCCGGCGCGTGGGAAGCGGGGGTCGCCCGGCCGGGACGTCCGCCGGTGCTGCTGGTGCAGGCGGACGCCCATTACGGGGTTGCCCGGGCCGCCGGCATCCTCGGACTGGGGACGCAGCAGATCGTCCGCGTTCCGCTCGATGCCCGCCGCCGCATGGACCCCGCCGCCCTCGACCAGCTCCTCACCAACTTCCGCACGCTGGGGCAACCGGTGGTGGCGGTGAGTGCCTGCGCCTGTGCCACGCCGACAGGCGCCTTCGATCCGCTGCCGGAGATTGCCGACCTGTGTGAGAAACATCGCGTCTGGCTGCACGTCGACGCCGCTCACGGCGGTGGAGCCGTCTTCAGCCCGCGTTACCGGCATCTGGTCGCCGGGCTGGAACGGGCCGACAGCTTCATCTGCGACGCCCACAAGCTGCTGTTCGTCCCGGCCCTGTGCGCGTTCGTGTTCTACCGCCGGGCGGAGGATCGCTTCGAGGCGTTCCGTCAGGAGGCCCCGTATCTGTTCGATCCTACCGCGCCGGGGGAGGTGGCTCCCTACGATTCGGGCCTGGTGACGCTGGAGTGCACCAAACGGGCCGCCGCCTATGGCCTGTGGGGGTTGTGGTCGCTGTTCGGCCCCCAAATCTTCGCGGACCTCGTGGAGACGACGTTCGACCTGGCCCGGCGGTTCTGGGAACGGCTGCGGACGACGGAGGACTTTGTTCCCCTGCATGAACCGGAGTGCAACATCGTCTGTTTTCGGTATGTCCCTGCCCGGCTCCGGGGGGCCCCGCCGCAGGAGATCGGCCGCTTCAACCAGCAGATTCGCCGCCGCCTGATGGAATCCGGCCGGTACTACATCGTGCAGACCACGCTCGACGGGGCCGCGGCGCTGCGGACGACGATCATGAACCCACTCACGACCGATGCGGACCTGGCGGAGCTTCTGGAGGCGATTCGCGAGGTCGGGAGACAGATTTAGCGGCGCCGACCTGGAAGCTTCAGCCCGTTGCCTCCGCACCGAGGCACCCACACACAGGGGGGGCGATCCCACGGATCGGACCGGCAGTGCGGCGGGTGGCCCGGCGGAGAGCTCCGCACGCGCCGGAGTGGCGAGGGACGCGGATTACTTGAGCCTGCGGCGGGCGCGCTCCTTGGCGGCGGCAAAGACGTCCGCCGGCGGCGGGGTGGTCGGGAGTGTGGGGGGCGGGGAAGTCGGCGTGCCCGGCGGAAGGGGCGTTGCACCACTGCTCCGCTCCGTCGAAGGCTGTCGCCTCCGGACCCGGGCGGACCACCAGCCGAAGAACCCCTGTCCCGCCGCAGGGCCGGACGTGCGGGTCGCCGCGGATTCCACCTGCGCGGGGACCGGCACGGGGCGCGTCCGTCCCCGCAGCCGGTCGAGCATCTCTCCCAGCGCTTCCCACAGGGAGAGGCGTCGTCCGGCGATCTCCACGAGCAGCAACAACAGCAGCAGCGTGAACAGCAGCGGGAGCATGGAGAGTGTCCGCGGGGAGCGCGGCGGATCACGGAGGACCTCCAGCACGTCGGTTCGCGCGCGGCCGCCGCTGATTTCGGCCACTTCGGCCAGCACCTCTCGACCGGAGGGGAGGGCGTCGCGTGGATCGAACTCCGGAGAGTAGGGGAGCGTGACGACCGGTCCGCGGGTGACTGGCGGCTGCCGTCCCCCCCGCGCGGGGAACACGACCAGCGAGCGATACGTCCCGAACTTCGTCAGGCGGAAGCGGGCCTCCAGCGTGTCCGGACCGACCCAGGCGAGCTGGGGTCGCAGGGGGGCTTCCCGATCACTCCCGGGGGGAATGATGAGCACGTCCGGGACCGCGCCCGTCGACTTGTCGGCACGTTGCGGGTCGAGTTCGACCGTGAGCACGGCCTCCTGCCCGGAGCGCTGCAGGTCCACGTAGACGTCCGGAGGGGGTTCTCCCGACATCAGCCAGCGGGCATGAGTGACCAGAAAGTCGGCGTAGTGCTGCCACTGCAACCAGGCGCCGGAGTCCGGGCCGTCCACGTCCAGCGTGACGGCCGCCACGCGCCCGAGCTGGCGATACCAGAAGGCCGACCAGGGGGCGCGGTACTCGTCGGCCGAGACGGCGGCGGCCGTCGCCTCATTCCGCAGATAGCTCAGGTTGTACCCGTCGACCGGCGGAAACCCTCCCTCCCCCGCGAGTGCGGTCAGTTCCCCCATCAAGCGGGCGTTCGGCAGCAGCACGCCCCGAATGCCGTCGGGCTGTGTGACCGGATCCTTCTCGATGAAGGTGCTGCGGGCGACGCTCATCGTGTCTTCCGTGAACAACCGCGGCAGTTCCTCGGCGTCCGCGGTGAACAGGATGTTCCCTTTCCCCAGCGCGGCGATCTCCTCCAGCAACCGAGCATCGGCGTCGTGCGGCGTCCCCAGACCAATCACGCTGACGGTGATTCCCGCCGCCGTGTACCTGGCCAGCAGGTTGCGGAAGTCGCCCGGTTCCTCGCTGTCATTGGCATCGGAGAAGAGAATGATGTGCTTGGTGGCCTGCGCGGCCTTGGCCAGTTCCTGCCCGGCGGCCACGAGGGCCTCATACACAAAGATGCCCCCTCCCATGCTCTGGATGCTGAGCACTTTCCGCGCGATCGCCTCGGGATCGTGGAGTTCGGTGAGCGGCTGGACGACGTGCGGAGCGCTGTCGACGGCGATGACGGCCACGCTGTCCCCCCGGGAGAGGAGCCGTACCACCGCGGCGGTCCCCAGGTTGGCCAGGTCCATCTTGGTCTTGCCGCCGGCAACGGGGACGGCCATCGATCCGGAGCGGTCGAGGGCGATCGCAATGGCGACGCGGGTTTTGCGATGTTCTTCGCGGAGTTCCATCGACACCGGCAACAACTCATCCAGGGGACTTTCGTAATAGCCCCCGACGCCAAAGCTCCGCCGCCCGCCGGTGAGCATCAGTCCACCCCCCAGGTCCTCGGCGAACTGCGCCAGGCGCTCCAGCTTCTGCCGACCGAACTCGCCGGCGGGGACGTTCTCGAGGATGACCGCCCGATACCCCTCCAGGGAGTCGAGGGTGAGCGGATGCTCAGCCGCCCGCCGCACATCCACCGGAAGCCGGGCGGCGGCGAGGGCACGGACGAGGTGGTCGGCCTGGCCATCGTCGTTCAGCACCAGCAACCGCGGTGCGGCCTCCACCCGCACCACTCCTTCGCCGCGGTTGTTTTCGGCCAGCGGGTCGGCCGGCAGGTCCAGCCGCGCCTCATAGACGTGCAGACCTCCGTCCGCCAGCACATCTCGGCAGGGGATGCGGTTGGCGCCGGGGAGCAGCTCGATCGTTCTCGTGACGAAGGGTTGTCCGTCGCGAACCACCGTGAGCGTTGCGGACGTCGCCCGGCCGGCCTGGACTTCGACGGAAAACTGGAACGGCTCCAGCGGGGCGACTTGCTCCGGCAGGCTCAACGAGCGGATGGCGACGTCCCCCGCCCGGAGCACCTCGAACTGGCGGTAGTCGATCGGCACGCCCAGTTCCCGCGCCCACCGCGCGGCCTGCACCGGCGCGGGTCCGTTCGCCTCCCCGTCCGACAGGATCAGCAGTCGCGCCGGTCGATTCGGGTCGAGCAGTTCCAGCGCCTTGAGGATCGCCGCGTGGAGGTCGCTCCCCTCCGCTCCGATAGGCTGCACGAATTCACCGTCGGTCAAGGCCATGTGCGACAGGTCGTGCTCCACCCGGGCGACCTGACCGAAGGTGACGACGCCTATGCGGTCTCCGGGGCCGCGATTGTGCTCGAGGTTCTGGATCAATTCGGCGACGTTAGCCGCCGCGGGCATCGACCGGGAACGATCGGCAATGATCACCACGTCGATTCCCTGGTCCCCCAGGTTCCATTCCGGACCGGTCAGCGCCAGCAACAGCAGCGTCACGGCCGTGAGCCGCACTCCGCCGGTGACTCCGCTGCGGCGAAGCCAGGGACGGAGAAAGAGTCCCATCGGGACGACCAGGCCCAGGTGCGACCACCACGGCGGCGACCACAGCACGAGCCCGGCCAGCCAGACGACGACCGGCGCCAGCCATCCCCAGGCGGGGCGAAACTCCCCCCACCGCCACGCCACGAACGCCAGCGGCACGGCCAGCAGCAGGAACTCCGGATACTGGAGATGGATCATCCGGAACCCTTTCCCTGCCAAGGGGAGAATCCCGCGTGATGGTTTGGCTGCGACTCGCAGAGGGACGTGATCGCTCACGTTGAGCCGCGACTCGCATAGGAACGCACTCCTCCCGTTGCCCTTTCCTGCCCGGTCACCCCTTCAACAGGTCCCGGATGGTTTCCCGCTCGGTGCGCAACTCTGCGAGGGTGGCCTGGATTTTCTGGCGGGCGAAGTCGTTGTGCTCGATCCCTTCCACGAGCTTCCAGTGCTGGCCGTCGCTCTTGAGGGGGAAGCCGAAGATCAACCCCTCGTCGATGCCATAGCTCCCGTCGCTGCACACCGCGGCGCTGAAGCAGGTGTCCTTGGGGGTGGGACGGGTGAGGGCCTTGATGGTGTCCAGCGCCGCATTGGCGGCGGAGGCGGCGCTGGAGGCCCCCCGCGCTTCGATCACCGCGGCCCCGCGCTTCTGGATCAGGCTGATGTACTCCCCTTGCAGCCAGGCGTCGTCCTTGATGACCTCCGGCGCCGGCTGGCCGTCGATCGTCGCATGGAAGAAGTCGGGGAACTGCGTGGCGGAATGATTCCCCCAGATGGCCATGTTCCTGACGCTGGAGACGGGCCGTCCCGCCTTGATCGCCAGTTGCGACGCCGCCCGGTTCTGGTCCAGCATCGTCATGGCGAACCAGCGGTCCCGCGGGACATCCGGGGCGTGATGCATGGCGATCAGGCAGTTGGTGTTGCACGGGTTGCCGACCACCAGCACCCGCACGTCCTTGGCGGCGGCGTTCTGGATCGCGCGGCCGGTGCTGGTGAAGATCGGCCCGTTGACGCGGATCAGGTCCCCCCGTTCCATCCCCGCCTTGCGGGGGATGCTGCCGATGCACAGCACCCAATGGCAGCCCGCGAAACCGTCCTCGAGATGATCGCTGTCCGCCTTCACCACGCCGGCGAGCGTGGGAAAGGCGCAGTCCTCCAATTCCATCTCGATGCCGTTGAGCGCCTTCAGCACCGGGGGGACTTCGATCAGATGCAGGATCACCGGCTGTTCAGGGCCGAAGACTTCGCCGCTGGCGAGTCGGAAGACAAGGGCGTAACCGATGTTCCCGGCGGCGCCGGTCACGGCAATGCGAAGGGGGGGCCTCATGGTGTTCTCCTCGGGAAAGGTCGTCGCCTGGCGGACCGCCGCGGCCGCGGACCAGGAAGCGGATCCGTCCAGGTGGGTTGTCAGCGCGCTTGTAACGGCTGGCCGATCCGCGGGCAACCGTCGCCTGTCGAGCCGGGGGCGCCGCACGGTCGGCGAGAGGGACGTCAGCCTCCCGAGTGGTGCGCTCCACTGGCGAGCCGGGGGCGTCAGCCCCCGGACCATCAGAAAACCCGCCGCGGCGGAGCCATGAGCGCTGCGGCCCTGATCGCTGCGGCCCGATCGCCGCTCCCACGGCCCCGCTCCCACGGTCCCGCTCCCACGGTCCCGCTCCCACGGTCCCACTCCCACGGCCCCGGGCCTCACGGCCCGGGCTCGCCCCCCGAGTGCCGGGGGTGACACTGGCTCTGGAGGCGCGAGCGGGACTCAGGCCGGCGTCCAGGGGCCGACGCGGCTGAAGACGTAGCTCAGGTTCGCCACGTCGAACAGGTTCGTCCCCGTGGTGGCGGTGATGGCGACGCTGGTGAAGCGGCTGACCGCGACCTCATACCCCGGTCCCGTCAAGCGCCCG
>JBBIJW010000050.1:0-5191 GCA_037445755.1 Planctomycetaceae bacterium
GACGATTTCGGTACTGGAGCGCATTCGCCGGCGGGCTTGCCCGCCGTGCGTCGTGAGGGGGATGGCCGGGGGGCTGACGCCTCCCGCGAGTCCGTTGTGAAGCGGGCGGCAGGGACTCTGGAATGATGCTGCGGCCGCCGCGACAGCGCAAAACCCGCGGCGGCGCGTCGCAGGAAGACGCTCACACCACCCTCAGCAGGGAGCGACGACAGCCCTCCGTCGCGGCATTACTGCGTCACCTCGAAGTCGATCACCTGCGATCCGGCGTTGACGGTGCGGCGTTCTTCGCCGCTGGAGTACTTGGGGGGGATTTCCTCCGGTCGGCCCCCCTCCTTGCCCCCCCCGTCCAGATCGATTGGCGGTTCGTAGGTGGTGATGCGGACCTTGTGCTCGCCGATGATCGCTCCTTTCTCATCGCGCAGATAGATCAGCTCGTACGAGCCGTCCCCCTGAGTCACGCCTTCGGAGGTCCGCCCCCCCTCGACCGGGCTGAAGTACACCTTGGCGCCGATGACCGGCAGGCCGCTGCGAGTCACCTTGCCGGTCACCTGACCCAGTTTCGGCTTGTCGCTGCTGCCGCACCCCGACAACAGACCGACCAGGACCAACGTCGAGAGACACAGACGTTTCATGGGCAATGAGGCTGACAAAGGACTGACGGGGGGGACAATTCGCGCACTTCCACTGGAAGCAGTTTCACAACCTCCCTCACCCCTGCTGGAGGGGAGAGGCCCGGGGTGAAGGTGCGCAATGCTCGGGGAATTCGCCCCCTCACTCACCTGCGGCCACCCTCTCCCCCGCGGGGGAGAGGGTGTGGAAACTTGCTCTGGGAACATACAGCACGATTCTTCCGCTCGAAGACGGACAGACCGCTGCGGTTACGGCACCTTGACTGCCTGGCCGTCAAAGCGATGGATCAGCCGCTCGAAGACGCTGTTGACAGCGGCGTCAGGGTTCAAGTCGATGTTCTCGCTGATGAACGTGACCTTGCCATCTCCGAGTGCGAACTGGGCGCCGCCGGCGTGCTGGCTGCTGAAGCCGCGACCGCAGTCCGTGCACGTCCCGTTGATCCCCCACATGCCGGCGCCGAGGACGTAGATGAGTCCTTCGTCGTTATTGCCGGCAGCGGGGTTGCCCGTATCGCCGTTGGTGCCGAAGATGACTGCCGCTTGCAGCCGCACCCCCCGCAGTTCCCAGGCCCGTTCTCCCAGGAAGAGGGTGTTGCTGACGCCATCGATGAAATCGGAGATGGCGAGCGCCCGGGCGGTGCCGCGCCGCTGGCTGTTCATGAACGTCGGCACGGCCCTCCCCAAGGCCCCGTCCCACAACTCGCGCTCCAGGATGCCGTGGTGCGTGCAGCCGACGTAGTTGGAGGTGGCGATCGCCACTCCGCCGGTGGTACAGCGGGTGTCGCCACAGAAGTTGCCGTCCGCCCCCAGCCGCTGGTCATTGTTGATCTCCGGACCGGTGTCCGAAGGACAACGGAAGAGCTCAATCCCGACTTGCATGGCCTGGAGGTTGGCGGGGATGGCGAGCGAAGCCGGCAGCGGCAGCGTGGTGACCCCGATCTGGTCGAAGAGCGGTTTCTGCTCGATCTGCGGCAGGATGGAAGCCCCCCAGGCCCAGTTGCTGCATTGGCCTTCCGGGCAACTGTCGAGGATGGTGTTGCGGGAGCTCATCCCGTGGCCGGGGGGAATGGTCTTGAAGCTGCTCTCGTAGTTGTGAATCGCGATCACGAGATTGTGCAGGTGGTCCTGGCACTGGCTCTTGCGGGCCGCCTCGCGCACCTGCTGCACGGCCGGCAGCAGCAGGGCCACCAGGATGGCGATGATCGCGATCACCACCAGCAGTTCGATCAACGTAAAGCCGCGATGGCGCTGTTGCAGTGTGGTCATGGGACACTCCTGACGGAACGAGAACAGAAAATGAGGGGCTGGGTAAAAGAGAGGTCTCCTCTGCGGGAGAGCGTTCCGCTGCGGGGGATACGTCACTGGAGATTGATCTCCAGGGCCTCGGATCCGTCGGGCGGCACGGTCACCTCAAGGTCGGTGGTTTCCAGTTGGGAATATTTTTTGGGTGTGAGCAGTCGGCTCTCTCCGGGAGTTTCGACATGTTCCCCGGGCTGGAGACGGGGTTCTGTGTAGATGAACTTGGTGACGATGACTTTGTACCGGCCGGGGAGGGCGCCGCGCTGGTTGTTCGTCTGAATCTCGAACTCCCCATTGGCGCCAGACAGGGCCGTCCCGACCTGTTTGTTCCCGTCCTGGGGAGCAAACACCAGGGTCGCGCCGGACAAGGGCTCTCCCCCCAGCGTGACCTTCCCCCGGGCAGTCACCACGGGCAATCGGTCGCCTCCGCCACAGGCCCCCAATCCCAGGCACAACACCACGGTCCCGCAGACCTTCAGGATGTTCGTCACAGATGTCAGTCCTCCCCGGTTGTCTGCGCCGCTCTGCGTGCGGAGGAAGGTCAATCGGATCACCCACCGGAGACGGCCGCCAAAACGTTCCGTCCCGGAACAAACGCCTTCCAAGGCGCCCCCTGTTCCCCTTAGGGGACGCGGGCCGGTTCGCCTCCCGTCCTCGTTCCCAAGGCTCCCCACACGCCGTAAGGGGACTGCCCGCCGGCGTTCTCACCCGGAGGAACGGCCGCCTGGTTGCCGGCGTCGATGTTCTCGCTGATGAACGCCACCTTGGCATCCCCCATCGCCACGTGGACTCCCCCGGGATGCCGGCTGCTGAGCGTGTAGTAGCCGAAGGCCCAGTGGCTGGCAGTGCCGGAGAAGCACGAGGCGTTGTTCGGCGGCAGGATGGTGTTGAACCCCCAGAAGTAGGCGGCTCCATCAAGGTACCGATACCCCGGCGCCGTCTCCGTGACGTACGCGCTGGCGAGGACGCCCGTCTGCGCGTTATAGGCGGCCCGGCACGCCGCCGGACTGGCCGCGTTGTTGCGGGCGACCAGACCGAGCGAATTATTGGCCAGCGGCCGGATGCGCTCGCCCAGAAAGATCGTGTTGCTCGTCCCGTCCGTCATGTCCCGCATCCGGTAGACGAGGAGCGACCCGAACGCGCCGCGGCTCGCCACGACGCTGTCCGACACGTTCGTCGAATTGGCAAGCCGCGAACGCAGGAGAGCATCCCCGCCACAGAAGACGTAGTTGTTGTGACCCCGGACGCGATCGGCCGTGGGGCTGCTCGGATCCCGACCCACAGGGTCGGAGGGGCACATCAACACGTCGATGTCGTTGCGATAGAGCGCCGCACCATTCCACGGTTCCCGATTGTCCGCGACCAACTGGTCGTAGAGGGGCTTTTGCTCGATGAACGGCATCAAGGAATAGGCCCCGCTCATACGGTTCCGCTGCTGACCGGAGTTGTTCGTGCCGGTTCCAATCTGCCGCGGGTTGAGCGTCTTGTGGGCGCTCTCGTAGTTGTGCACCGCGATCACCAGGTTGTGCAGGTGATCCTGACACTGGCTCTTGCGGGCCGCCTCGCGCACCTGCTGAACGGCGGGGAGCAGCAGGGCCACCAGGATCGCGATGATCGCGATCACCACCAACAGTTCAATCAACGTAAACCCCCGACGACGCCGGCCTGATGTGCGCATCGACCACTCCTCAATTGAGACGGAAAGATGGACGTGAAGGGACGGATAGACAACTAGTGCATTGCGAACAGCCATCCGCGCCCCGGACGGCTCCGACATGACTACCAGTGAGCAAGTGGTCCACGTTGAAACCCCTGAGGAACTCGGGAACGCGAACAAACAGAAAAGTCCGGCTCAGAAATGAGGTGCGAACTTTCCCATTTTTTGACATTTTGCCGCCTGAGCGGCGCGAGGAGTCTACCGCATACAGTTACGAACTTCAATGAGATTCACTCCGTCGTCACCACGATTCGCCAGCAGCGTAGTGAACTGGTGAACGGTATCGTCGGTCCGGTCTTGTACACCGCACCCCTGCTCCCCCCCGCACCTGAAATCCTGCTCAGATGCTCGCGCTTCCAGCGGTGGTCGGGACACCCACCCCACTCCCCGACAGCCTTGCGGGAGGGGACCGGGGCGGCCTACCTTGCCAACGTGGAGGGGGTGGACGGAACGGGTCCGGCGGGGATTCCACGCAGATGGGACGACCTTCACTGCTGTTCCTGGCGTCCTTCGGGCTCGGTCTGGCGGCTGGAAGTCTCTGCACCCTCTCGCTGGCGGCGGCGATCGTTTCTCTCATGGCGGCTGGTCTGGCCCTCGCAGGGCTGATCCGCCTCGCCGGACGGCGGCGATCCCGAATGATGGACACGTTGCGCGGCTACCTGGCGGCGTTGCGCACCGGAACCCCCTCCCCACCCCCCCCGCAGGAGATGACGTGGGAGTTGCGCCCCTTGCGGGACGACCTTCAGGCCACCGAACGGCAACTGGCGGAGGAACGGCTGCGCCGGGAGGAGCAACTGGCCGCTCTCCGTCGTGAGTCGGCTCTGGCGCAAACGGTGCTCGGGACAATGGTGGAGGGGGTCGCGGTCCTCGATGGCGCCGCGCGGTTCCTGTACGCCAACCGGGCCGCACGGCGGTTGCTGGAACTGGGAGGCCGCGACGTCACCGGGCGGTGGCTGCAGGAACTCGTGCGGACCCCCAAGCTGCACGAGGTGGTGGACCGCGTGCGGGAGACCGGCGCGGAGCAGCACGTCGAAGTCGTGCTCACGCGGAAGGAGCGAACGGTGGAGGTGTCGGCGGGGCTGGTGCCGCTCGAGCCCGCCCCAGGCATCGTGCTGGTGCTGCATGACGTGACGGAGTTGCGGCGGCTGGAGCAGGTCCGTCGCGACTTTGTGTCGAACGTCTCCCACGAACTCAAGACTCCCCTGACCTCGATTCAGGCCTATGCGGATGCCCTGCTCGACGGCGGGCTGGAGGACCCCGCCATCAACCGCACCTTCCTGGAACGGATCGTGGAACAGTCGGAACGCCTGGAGCGGCTGATCTTCGACCTGCTGAATCTCGCCCGGTTGGAGGTGCAGGAGGAAGCCCCCGAACTGGAGGTACTCTCTTTGACCGAGGCGGTGGCCGAATGTCTGCCGGCTCATCTCTCGGTCGCGCAGGGGCGGGGGGTGGCGCTGAGAACGGAACTCGGCGAACCGCAGATCCTCGGCCAGATGAAACAGGCCGAGCGGCTCGCGCGTGAAGCGGGCGGCATGGGCCTGCTGCT
>JBBIJW010000051.1:0-5131 GCA_037445755.1 Planctomycetaceae bacterium
GGTTCCAGCAGCTGCTGACCACCGCCGACCTGCCGCCGCCGAGCGAAAGTCCGCTGCACCACCTGCTCCCCCTGCTCCCCATCGCCACAGCCGGGTGACCCTCACGCCGACCGCTCGCCGTCCGTAGAATGGACAGCTACTGCGACTCCGCTACTCCCTGGTTCATGTGAGTCACTGGGCATCCCCTGAACCCACCGAGCCCAGAACGCCCAAGGCCCCCGGTGCGGTTGTCGGTTTTCATCAGCGGGGGGGCCGCGGCCTCGGGGACTACGGCCCCCCCGTCACCCCCGAACGGCGGGCTTGTCGACAGGCTCGACCTTTTGCTCGCGAGTTCGAGCCGTCGCCGATCGCTGTCTGGCGGAGTGTGCAGCGACGGACATCCTCGTCAACGGGGGCCGCATCCACTCTGGCGGGAACCCACAGCAGCGGCTGGAGTTCCGACGAAGCGTCCGGGACGTTTCCCGGGGTGGGGCTGGTTTCACGCGGAACAACGGCGCAGCCGAGCTTGTGGTGGACGGGTACTGGCAATTGAAGGCTGGTGCGGCTATTCTTCCGCCGGGCGTCACACGGAAGTCGGCTGGCTCCCCGCGAAGGATCGAACCCGGAGTCGTGTATATGCTCTGCCCGTATTGCCGCGAGGGGGAAACCAAGGTCATCGATTCCCGCGCGGCCCAGGATTTCGCGATTCGCCGCCGCCGGGAGTGCCTGCGGTGCGCCCGCCGGTTCACCACCTACGAGAAGATCGAGGCGCTGCTGAAGGTCATCAAAAAGGACGGCACCCGCGAACCGTTCGATCGGGAGAAGATCAAGCGGGGAATTGAAAAGGCCTGCTACAAGCGGCCTGTTCCGGATGAGGAAGTCGAGCGGATCGTCAGCGAGGTGGAACTGGAGGTGTACGAGAGCTTCGACGTGGAGGTCCCTTGCCGGTTCATCGGGGAGAAGGTGATGGAGGCGCTGCGGCTGTTGGATCAGGTGGCCTACGTGCGGTTTGCTTCGGTGTATCGGGAGTTCCAGGACGTGCGCGACTTCGTGCAGGAGCTCCAGCCCATGCTCCAGGAGCAGCGGCGGCGTGTGTGACCGCCGCCGGAGGTCCGGGGGAACGCTGCCGTTCCCGGTTGCCGGGTCACCACAGTCCCTTGCGCGGTTCCGTCGAGGGGGTCAATCCGCGGAGCGAGTCGTCGCGGGGGAGGAGGTCCAAGAGAGCCGCGGCCATCCGCAGGTCGTCCTGCGTGGTGATTTTGAGGTTGAGCGGCGACCCCTCCACCACGGCCACCGAGCGTCCCAGCCGTTCCAGGAGCTGGGCCTCGTCCGTGGCGGGATAGCCTTCCCGCCGCGCGAACGCCTCCAGCAGGAGGGACCGTTCGACGACCTGCGGAGTCTGGGCCGCCCAGAGCTGCGAGCGGTCGAGGGTCTCGATCACGCGGCCGGAATCGACCCGCTTGACGGTGCTGACGATCGGCGCGGCGAGGATGGCGGCGCCGGTGGTCTGGGCCGCGGCAAACACAGCGTCGATCCAGGGCTTGGCGATCAAGGGTCGGGCGGCGTCATGGACGGCCACGTAATCGGCCTGGGGCGAAACGCGGGCCAGGGCGTGCTCCACCGATTCTGCGCGGGTCGCGCCGCCGTCCACGACCTCCACGTTCATGAACGCGAGGTTGGCGGAGAACTTGTCGCGAAACCAGGCGTGATCGTCCGGGGCGATGCAGAGGATCGTCTGGATGACGTCCGGCCGGTGAATGAACGCCTCCGCCGTCCGGACCCAGACGGGCCTCCCCTTGAGGTCGACGAAGACCTTCTTCCGCCACGGATCGCCGAAGCGGCTGCTCTGCCCGGCGGCGGGAAGGATCACGGCGAACTTCGGCATCAGGCGTCTCCCCGGCAAGCGTTCCCCGTCGATTCTAACCGCAGGCCGCGGATTGCCCAGCCCTCCCGCACGCCAGCCGCGAGGGGGGAGTCAGAACGACCAGATCATGGGGATGAGCAGCACGGCGATGACCACCAGGACGGCGTGGAGGGGGGCGCCGATCCGCAGAAAATCGCTGAAGCGGTAGCCGCCGGGACCGTAGACCATCATGTTGGTCTGATAGCCGATGGGTGTCATGAAACTGGCGGAGGCGGCGAGCGTCAGGGCGATGACCATGGGCCGCGGATCGACGCCGTACAGCCGGGCCGTCTCCAGGCAGAAGGGGAACATCAAGACCGCCGCGGCGTTGTTGGTGATCAGTTCCGTCACGGCCGAGGCCACGAGGTAAATGGCCGCCAGCGCCCCGACCGGACCGAGGGTTTGCGTGGCGGAGACGACCAGTTGGGCAACGGCGCGGGCGGCGCCGGAGTTCTCCAGGGCCGCTCCCACGCCGTAGGCAGCGGCAATCGTCAACAGCACCTGCCATTCGATGCTGTTGCGTCCTTCGCTGGCCGACAAGCAGCCGAAGGCAATCATCAGCACGGCGACGAGCAGCGCCGCCAGGACGGTGGGAATGACCTCGGTGGCCATGAGGCCGATCAGCAACAGCAGCAGCACGGCGGCGATGCCGGCCCGTTCGCGGCGGAGCGGCCGCCAGTCCTGCATGTCGCTGACGAGATAGAACGCCGGATCGTTGCGGTGGGCGCGCTGGAAGTGGGGGCCGGTTTGTAGCAGCAGCGTATCGCCCGGCTGGAGGGTGATGTCGCCGATCTTGCGTTCGACGCGGCTGCCGCTGCGGTGCACGGCCACGACGACCGCTCCGTACAGGGCGCGGAAGTCGGCTTCGCGGACTGTCTTGCCGATCAGGGGGGAACGCTCGGAAATGACTGCCTCGCACATGCGGGAGCGGCGGCGTTGCCCGGCCGTGAGCGGATCCCCGCCGTCTTCGGCCGGCGTCAGACCGGGAATCCGTTCCAGTTCCACAATGCTGCCAACGATGCCGGTGAACACCAGCCGGTCGCCGGATTCAATCACGTCGTCGGGACCGACGGGGGTGATGAGCTTCCCCTGCCGGTCGATCTCGATCAGGAACAGTCCTTGCAGTTGCCGCAGCCCGGCCTGTTCGACGGTCTGGCCGATGAGCCGGCAGCCGGGCTGAACCTGCATTTCCGCCAGATACTCTCGCCGAGCTTCCCCCAATTGTTCGAGCAGTTCCTTGCGGGCCGGCAGCAGTCGATCGCTGGCCAGCCACAGGTACAGCACTCCAGCGAAAGCATAGGGAACTCCGACCCAGCTCAGCTCAAACAGACTCATTCCCGGGAGACCAGATTTGAGCATCAGGTCGTTGACCACGAGATTGGTCGAAGTGCCGATGAGTGTGCAGGTCCCACCCAGGATCGTCAGGTAGGACAAGGGGATGAGCAGCTTGGAGGGGGAGAGGTTGTGCCGCCGCGACCAGTCGATGACGATGGGCATGAACATCGCCACGATGGGGGTGTTGTTGAGAAACGCCGACAGCGGGATGATCACCCCCGCCAGCCGGAGCAAGGCCCGGCGAAGGGTCTGAACACGGCCCAGCACGTGATGACCGATGTACTCCAGAAAACCCGTTTCCCGCAGACCGGCGGCGACGACGAACAGCGCCCCGACCGTCAGCACGCCGGGATTGGAAAACCCCGCCAGGGCCTCCTCGCGCGTGATGATGCCGCACAAGGCGAGAAAGACCGTCGCCAGCACGAACAACAGGTCCGGTGGCGCGAGGTTCTTGACCATCGCCAGAAACAGGACAGCAACGGTAACCAGTGTGATCCAGGCGTCGTGACTCATGGACGGTGGGGGGCGGTTAACGACAACAGGGGCCGGAAGTTTCTGGCTTCCGGCCCCTGGTCAGGATCGAGCGGGATGGGGCGGCGGGCCGCCGGTCAATCGCGCATCTTCTGCCGCAGGATGGAAGCCATCCGGCGACAACAACACGTCCGGTGCTGGGTGAGGAGGGACGTCATAGCACAACTCATCGGAGGAGCATACGGGAATCTTGACCCAAATTCCACCGGTCTCTGCACGGTGCTGCGGATTCCGGGGCCTAGCGAGCGGCCCCCTCGGTGAGGATCTCCACCTGGTACTTACGAAACAGCTCGTTCCGCCAGTCCGGAATTTCGGCCATCACCAGATCGGCCGCCATCCGCTGCTGGGCCTGATCGTACGCGCCGGAGAGGTAGTTGTTCCGCACGATGTTCCACTGTTCCTCGTCGGCAGGAATTCGGGAATCGATCCGGACGACGTAGTACACCGTCCGTTCCGCGCTCGGGGCGACGCCGACGTCTCCCGGCTTGAGTTCATCGAACACAATCCGCATGAAGTCCTCGCCGAGCGGTTCCAGCCCCGGAATCTGAGAGAGGACGGGGACGTACTCGATGCGGCGAAAGTCCATCGAGGGGACGATGTTCTGCCGCATCCAGGAGAACTGGCCCGTCTGGAGGATGTTCAAGGGGGGGGAATTCGGTGCTCCGGTGACGGTTTCGGAGGCGAGGGCCTCCAGCAACGGCCGACCGCTCTGGCGGGCCTTCTCCGCTAGTTCGCGGGCCCGCTGTTCGGCTTTCTCGCGGGCCGCCAATTCGCGCCACGTTCGTTCCACCTGCTGGCGGACGCGTTCCTCCGCCAGGCTCTCGGGAACGTAGGCGGGTTTGTGCTCGAGTTTCCAGTACACCGCCCGATCCTTGACCCGCCCTCCGGCGTCGCGCTCCTCGACCAGGGCGGGGCGGAAAATGTAGTCGGGCGGCGTGCTGAAGAGTTCCTCAGCCACGGTGATGGTGGCGAAGGGATTGTCGGGCTGAGGTTTGGAGTAGCCTCCCACCGGATGATCCTCGCTCCGCAGCAGTTCCTGCTGCGACAACTCGCCCGTCTCGGCATAGATCAGGTGATGGGCCGCGGCGTATTCCTTGGCGCGCTGGCTGGCCTGCTCGATCGTCAGTCGCTGTTCGACTCCGGCGGGGGCGTTGACGTACCGGCCGATGCGATTGCGGACCTCGTCCAGCGCTTCGGACAGGGCCCGCTCGATCGCCTGATGGGTCAGTTCCATCAGCAGTTGGTCGCGGATTTCCGCTTTCAACTGGTCGTCGAGAGGAGGGACGCTTTTTGCCGGGAGGGGGGGTGGGGCTTCCGACGTGCCGGGGGAGGCGAGCGGCGGCAGAGTGGTTTTGTCCGGCTCGTCGCAGCCCTCGGGCCGAT
>JBBIJW010000052.1:0-3064 GCA_037445755.1 Planctomycetaceae bacterium
GTGCGTGTCTGCGCGAAACAATTTCGGCGCGTGGGGCCGCACAGCACCTCCGTCGAAAAATCAGCCGACTCGTAAGCCAACTCGCGGCCCTCGTATCTTGACGTTAGCCGGATGTGGGAAAGTGCAGGCCCGGGTTGAGGTGACTGAAACAGGCTTCATCATGGGGAAGAGGCCGCAACGGGCTCCGCCACTGTCCCCCGCAGCAAGACCCACAGGCTCTCGGACGAGTGATCGGAGTAGACTTCAATTCGCCGCTCGATTTCCGCCCCGGCATCGTGCAGTGCAGGTGTCAGATGCACTTCGATTTTGTCCTTGGCACACGGCGGGATAGTCAACGGCAGTCCTGAAGTCACGACGCACGAGCAATCGGTCTTGGCACCCAGCACCGTAAGTGCCGATCCCGATAGATTCTGCAAGGGGATCTCTACCGCGACCAACCTCCCCGGAAGGACCTCTCCCAGTTCAAGCACTGGCTGGGGAAGGTACAGGTGCGCCACCCAACAATGCCAGCCCCTCGCGCACTCCGCCCAGCGTCAAGACACTCCAGACCCCAAATCCCATTAACACTGAGAGAGCAACAAAACTGGCTCCAGCGAGAACCGCGAGTGAGCCACGCAAACCGGCTGCCGAACGGTGAGCCTCCTCAGCATGGGGCGTGTGCTGACCATCGCTTTCTTCGAGAAGAACGCTTATGAGGGAACCCTCGCGAGACGGATCTGTTCTGTTCCTGTAGACGCAGGACTCAGGTTTGGCAGCCGCGGAACTCGGAATGGAAACGTCCGAACTGGCTCGGCTGGGGAGGGCCGACGAGCTGGAAATGCACTGTGGTGAGTTTTGCGGGCGGCGATCGGTTTGTCAAGCGTGTGTCCGGAAATTTGGAGCATGTTTTTTTGGGGGGGGGGGGGTTTCTGATTTCAATAGAACCCGGCTGGTTCATCGCGCCGGGTGGACCTGGCGGATCTCAAGACGCTGCGGGTAACCGTGGTCCCCAGCGGCGTCATCGTGGCGACCGCTTCCCGCAATCAGACGCAGCGCGACGTGGCGATCGACGTCGCCGTGCAGAACAAGCTCGCCCACGAACAGAACGCCGATCTCGATCCGCTGCTGACCCTGGCCGAGGAGATCGCCGAGCATTTTCGAGGGAAGCGGCTCGACAGCTTCCCGGACGCGGCCTGGGTGAAGACCGAGTTCAAACCGATCTACGCCCCTGAGCACCTCGAGCAACTGCGGACGTTTACCAGCGTCCTGACGCTGACGTTCCGAGTGATTGGTTAGGCCCCAGGCTTCAGGCGTCAGGCTCCAGGAAGGAGAAGCCGAGACTCTGGTCATCTTCCTGAAGCCCGAAGTCTGGAGCCGGAAGTCTGATGATCATCGGGGTTCGCATCGCGCAGGCCATCCGCTGGGGGACAGTGTCGCTGCTGGCTCCCCCGCGGCTGCGGATCGGTCCCTCGCATGTGGCGGTGCTGTGCGAGTTCCACGGGCGGATGGTGTGGATCGAATCGACCACGCTCTGCAAGCATCCGTGCGTGATCCTGGCCCGCCACATCAACGGCTGCCAGGCGCATCTGCCGGAGATCCGAATTCACGATTATGTCACTGCCGGGGGACGGGTCGACCTCTATCGCCTGGCTCCCATCGAAAAGTTGTCGCGCGAGGAGAGCGACCTGCTGACCCGCATCCTGGTGCGGCACTTCATCGGTCGGCAGGTGACCTACGACCTGGGTGTGGCGCTCGTCTCCGGGACGCGGCTCTTTAAGCGGACCCGGCTGTTGCCGTCCGCCGACCTCAACGAGTTGTTTTGCTCGGAGCTCGTGGCCGCCGTCTGCATGCGATTGGGGCGGATGAACCGTTCCAACCCGACCCGGTTCAACCCCGCCTGCCTCCTGCGGGAACTCGTGCGTCACGGCACGTTCCAGTTCTGTCATTCGTTCACGAAGGAGACGCTTTGACGATCCTGCTCATCACGCTCGGCCTCTATGGGACGGCGCTCGGACGAACGCTGCTCCGCGTGATCCTCTCCGGCCGACGGAACCTGCTGCTCGTCGTCGGTCTCGGCCTGTCGTCGACCGCGTGTCTGGCCGGCGTCGAGGACGCGGTCGTGATGGTCGAAGGCTGCAGCGGCGTCTGTGTCGATCCCGCGGGGCTGGTACTCACAGCCAGGCATTGCAACCTGCCGACGACCGTGACCGTGCGGTTCAAGGACCGGACCGTTTCCGCCACGCGGGTCTACGTCTGCCGTGAGGTCGAAGGGCCGGTCGTCTACGACTGCGAAGGGGACGCCTATCCGTTCCTGCCGGTCGCCGCCACGGCTCCGCAGGTCGGCGAGCGGGTCTGGTCCTGCGGGTATCCGCACTTGGGCGGCCGGCGGGAACTCCGCTGGGCCCAGGGAGCGCTGCTGCGCTGGAGCACGTTCGAGTACGGGGGTGGGTCGTTCAACGGCAATGTCGTCGCGTTCGTGACGGCTCCCGGCTGGAGCGGCGGGCCATTGCTCAACGCCAAGGGGGAAGTCTGCGGCCTGCTCAACAGCAGCGACTGTGCGACGAGCGTGTTTATTTCTTCGGCGGCCGTTCGCCAGGCGTATGCAGCGGTCCGACCGACTCACGTGGCGGATTCTCCGCCGCGGTCCGGTAAGCCGACACTGTGTGTGTTCGGTTCGATGACCTGCGGACCATGCCGCAAGTTCAAGGACGATTACGCGAACCACACTCAACTCCGCCAGGCATTGGAGGCGGCGTTCGCCGTCGAGTTCGTCGATGTCGACAAGCAGGCCGACCTGGCGAGCCGGTTCGCCGTCACGGAGGTGCCGACGTTCCTCGTCCCTGGAGGAGCCCGCGTGACCGGTTACGAGGGACCGGAGCGGTTGCTCGCGTAGCTGTCCATTCTACGGACGGCGAGCGGTCGGCGTGAGGGTCACCCGGCTGTGGCGATGGGGAGCAGGGGGAGCAGGTGGTGCAGCGGACTTTCGCTCGGCGGCGGCAGGTCGGCGGTGGTCAGCAGCTGCTGGAACCGGCTCGTGCCCCGCTCCAGCCAGCCGCCTGCCTCCTGCCTCCTGCCTGCGCAGGCA
>JBBIJW010000053.1:0-2516 GCA_037445755.1 Planctomycetaceae bacterium
ATAGCGCTCCCACGATGAGGGGCGTGATCCGCGGTTGGACGCGGGCGTCCAGCACCCATACCAGCACAGACAACCAGTCGATCCACTCCGGCGTCAGGTTCCACGCAGCCATCCTTGGCTCTCCCGATAGGCCCGTGCTTGTGACAGACACGTCCTATCGGGAGAGCCCTTTTTTGAAAAGAGGAACCGCTCATTCACGCGGCCCGGGTATTAGCCGGATCTGGGAAAGTGCAGTTTCAGAGCGAAGTCGCGAAATTCTTTGACGAGCTGCATGACGGTTCTCCACGGGACGAGCGGGACGGGAAGCGCCGGGCGATACCCAGGCCGGCCAGAGCATACGTCGGCAGAACCGGCATGTCGCGGCCTCCACGGTGATCGGCCAGGCGTTCATGGCGTCGGCAGATAGCTTCCCGCGGGGGCCGGAGGCGAGCCGGCGGCCGATTGCGTATGATGGGCGCATGAAGACCACCTTGCCGGAACATCGCCTCCACCCGCGGCAGTTCGAATCGCACCGATTCGTCTACCCTGTTCTGTCGCGACGCAGCGGGGGCATCTCCGTCGGCGTGAACCTCAATCCCGACAAGGTCTGCAACTTCGACTGCATCTACTGCCAGGTCGACCGCCGCAGCGAGGCGGAGACGCGCTTCGTCGAGTTTGAGCGTCTCTGTGAGGAATTGGAGACGACGCTGGAAATCGTGACCAGTGGACGGCTGTATGAGAGTCCGCAGTTCGCGTCCGTGCCGGCGGAACTACGGCGGCTGAACGACATCGCCTTCTCCGGCGACGGCGAACCAACGACCTACCGCAACTTTGATGAGATCATCGCCCGTGCGGCCGAAATCAAGCACCGCCGGGGGCTGCACGACGTCAAGCTGGTGCTGATCACCAATGCAAGTATGTTTCACCGCCCCGTGGTGCAGTGGGGACTGGAACTGCTGGACCGCAATCAGGGGGAGATCTGGGCCAAGCTCGACGCCGGCACCGAGGCGTATTACCGCTTCATCGACCGGACGACGATCCCCTTCCAGCGAGTGCTGGAGAACATCACCGCCGCGGCCCGCGTGCGGCCGCTGGTGATCCAGAGCCTGTTCATGCGGGTGCACGGCGAACCGCCCTCCGAACAGGAGATTACGGCGTATGTCCAGCGGCTGAAGGAGATCGTGGCCGCCGGCGGTGCGATCCAGCTCGTGCAGGTGTACACGGTGGCCCGTCCTCCGGCGGAGAGTTTCGTCACACCGCTCTCTGTGGCGGAAGTGGATGCGATTGCCGAGCGGGTGCGGCGGGAGGCCGGTCTGCCGGCCGAGGCATACTACGGTCCGACTGTGTGACACTGCACCGGAGAACACTTCCCCTGCCCAGCAGAAGTGCCGGGCTGGTGGAGGGGGCGGCGGAGCGGCGGGTCAATCCTGTGCAGATGCAGGACTTCCTGCGATTCGCGCGGCTGACTGGAGAGGGGGCAAGACGTTCGTCCTCGCCCACTCATCGCAACCGACCCCCGACGCCAGCACCACCGAGACCGCAGATGACCTGCTGCGGGAACTGGGGATCGCGAGGCAGGCGAACTGCGGGGCAATCAACTCTCTGGAACCACCCTCGCGGCCACCCGCTGCAGCAGCGGCTCGGGAACTTCGAGTCCGGAAAAAACCTACCTGCCGCCGCGGTCCGGTGCAGCGGCTGGTTCGGCGGCCGCGCTCCTCGGCCGAATCAGCGCGAAGTAACTCCGCGCCTCGGGACTCCCCAAGGACCGGAACGCGCCCGCAAGGATTCCGGCGAAGACAACCGTGACGCCGGCCATATACACCCGCCCGTACCACGGCACGGGGATGCCGTCGGCCTGCAGCGGGGCGAACGGGACCAGCACCAGGAACCCGAGGAACCAGAGGGGTCCGAGGGCGGCCACGCCGCGGGCGGCCCACCAAGACCATGCTCGCCCCGCCACCAAACCGGCGAAGAGCACAAGCACCGGCGGGAGCAGGAATGTCGTCCAGTAGAAAAGCTGGCCATCCTGCCGAACCGACCGATCGCTCAACTCGAGGGTGAGGAAAGCCAGGACGAGGATGTTCGCGGCGACCGCCGCCCGCACGCTGCTCGGCATCCCGGCGGGACGTCGACGGAAGCCTGCCAGCAGCGCGGCTACCCCGCACGCGATCAGGCCGCAGCCCGCCGCGACGAAGCCGATGCCCAATCCGGTCAGCCTGCCGGTCTCTATCCGCGCCACGAGGGCTGGCACCATCAAAGCGATGCCCATCAGCGCTGCCAACGTACCGCCCGGAAGAAAGGCTCGTGCCACGAATCACCCCTGCAAAGAAAGATCGACACTCCGCAAACAATATAGCTCAGCAGCGCCGGCCGCTGGTGGGACGTTGAACTCTGAAAAGCCGGAATGCGGCCGCCGTCGGGTGCAGCGGATGGTTCGGCCTGCTACCCGCCGTGCAGGAGCAGCTCCGCGATCTCCTGCACCCGCGCCCAAGTGATCCCCTGCCGCTGCTCCACGACCAACAGGTGGTCGGTCGGCT
>JBBIJW010000054.1:0-2139 GCA_037445755.1 Planctomycetaceae bacterium
TCGGGATACGGGTTCTCGAAGACATCCAGAAGCGTGCGCGTCGGGGCGCTCATCGGAGATCCGCAGACGGATGCGGTGGCTGCACCATCCTGCCGCGGCGTCCGGGAGGAGGCGTTGCCCCCGCGGCCGCCTCGGCCGCGGCCTGCGCCGCACTCGTCCTCCTCCTGCGCGACCATTTGCGCTCCTGGAACGTCCCCGCCCCCCGATTCCTCACCACGCCAAGGCAATCCCTGCGACCAGTCCACAGATGGGCTATTTCAACGGGCTGTTAGAAAAGCCATTCATGACGACGGAGCGTCTGCGAGGACCCGCCACAGGCACGCTGTTCGCCTGCGGTCTGGGCATGGTGATGACCCTGGTGGGACTGTGGGCCCGCCCGCCGCTGGCCATCGATGAGACCCGGTGCCTGTCGGTCGCCTAGGAAATGCGCGTCACCGGCGATTACCTCCTGCCGCATCTGAACGGCGAGCTTTACGCCCATAAGCCGCCGCTGCTGTTCTGGCTCATCAATCTCGTCTGGCTCGTGTGCTGGGTCGGGGAATTCCCGGCCCGGCTGATCGCGCCGGCGGTCGGGTGGATCTGCCTGTGGCAGACCGGGTCACTGGCGCGGCGGCTCTGGCCGGAACAGGACTCCGCCTCGCTGCTCGCCCCGGTCCTGCTGGTGGGGATGATTGTCTGGAGCCTGTTCGCCAGCCTGACGATGTTCGACACGCTGGTGGTCTCGTCGCTGCTGCTGGGCTTCTCCGGATTGCTGGGGGAATGGCGCGACCGCTCAAGCGGCAATCTCGTGCGGATGGTGGCCTCGATGGCGCTGGAACTCCTCGCCAAGGGGCCGGCGCTGCTGGTCTACATCGTGCCGGTGGTGATCTCGGCGCCGCTCTGGGCACGTGAATCTCCCCGGTCCGGTTGGCTGGGCTCGGGACTGCGAGTGCTGGCCGCGGGGACGCTCGGCACCCTCGTGGCCGCCGCCTGGTTTGTCCCGGCCGTCTGGACCGCCGGCCGACCGTACCTCGAAGGGATTCTCACCACTCAGGTCATCGGGCGGACGATCGACACCTTTGCACACGGCCGTCCCTTCTGGTGGTACCTCCCGCTGCTCCCGGTGGTCACCATTCCCTGGCTCCTGTGGCGGACCCCCTGGAAGTCCCTGTTGAGTTCGCTCCGCCTGGGTGCCGCAGACATGGGGACACGGTTCTGCCTGGCGTGGATCGCCGGGGCGCTGCTGATCCTGTCGGCGGTCGGCGGAAAGCAAGTGCACTACCTGCTGCCGCTCCTGCCCGCAGTCTCGCTATTGCTGGCCCGGCATGCCGACATGGCGGAAGTGATGTTGCGGCGGACGCTGCTGGTCCGCGGTCTCTCCTTTCAGTTGCTCGGTCTGGCGATACTGGTCAGTCCACTGCTGCCGCTCCCCGCCAAGGTCGTCGGCTATATCCCGGCATGGTTTGGCCTGGTCCCCTGGCTCTCATCCTGGGCGGTGCTCGGGCCGCGGAGGCAGACGACGCTGCAAGTCGTGACAGCGACCTCGTTCCTGATGGCTCTGAATCTGGTCGCGTTCCAGTTCGCGATCGAGCCGACTTACTTCGACAACTGTCGGCTGGAACCGTTCGCGCGCCTCATCGGGCAGATGCAGGAGCGCGGCGCCGAGATCGCCTTCACGGGGGGCGTCTACCACGGGCAATTCCAGTTCCTGGGGCGGCTGCGCCGGCCAATTCCCAACCTCACGGACGAGGACCAGCTCGAAGACTGGCTCGCTGCGCACCCGCAGGGGTACGTCATTGAGGACCGCCGCCCGGGGCGTCGCGAGACCATCGTCCCCACGCGTGCGGGCGTGGAGGTGCTGGAGACTCTGTATACCCTGCGGGGTTTCTCTTGGCAGCGATTTCAGCTCTGGCGACGGTCCGCGCTGCCGCTTGCAGAACAGTCCCACCTTCATTTCCCGCCAGCCGTCCGTGGTGTTCACGCACGTGCCGTCGCTGGTGAACTCCACGTCCCCCCGCGCCGCTCGGAACTCCCGGGCCGCGGCCGGCTCCTCCCGCAGCCACTGGTTCGCCAGGGCGCCGTGCTGCTGGGAGAGTTCACGGATGGTGGTGTCGGAGACCGACAGTCCGCAGAACTCCGCCAGCCGCCGGGAGGCCAGGT
>JBBIJW010000055.1:0-1866 GCA_037445755.1 Planctomycetaceae bacterium
CCGCGAGCCGTTGAGACACCTTCCCCAGCCGGATCGTCTTACGCGAGCCGTCGGGGGCCACGAACAGAATCCGCCGCCGTCCGCCGGGGTCGTTGCCGATGCTGGCCATGCGTCACCGTTCCTTTCTTCAAGGGCGGTACACGTCCTTCCGATGCGCCACCCGAACCACCAGCACCATCAACGCCTTGTCCTGGATCGCGTAGACCACGCGGTAGGTTCCCACGCGAATCCGCCACAGGTCGTCCACGCCTTCCAGTTTCTTTGCGCCCGGGGGGCGGGGATCGTCGCTCAGCGCTTCGGCCGCGGCCACAATCCGCCGCTGCGCCCTCTCGGGGAGGCTGCGGAGGGCCTTCTCCGCGGACGGCTTGAAGAGGACGGCGTAGGCCACGTCATTTCATCCCCAGCCGGGCTTTGATTTGGTCCAGGGGGACGCCCCCTCTTTCCTTCAGGGCCTTCCGCGCCGCCCGGACGTCCTGTTCATCCTCGACGCGCTCTAGCAAGGCCAGGTCTTCCATCGACACCAGCGCAGCCACTCCCTTGCCACGGCGCTCCAGGACGATCCGTTCACCGGCGTAGGCCACGCGGTTGAGGGCGTCGGCCAGATTGTTGCGAACATCCACCACCTTCATGCTCTCAGTCTCCCTTGGAACGAAGCGTTCGTGTACGTTACTACATTCACGGCTTTCAGGGCAAAGTCAACCACTCGCCCCTCACTACGGGTAGGGTTGGTCCCGGCCGATGCGTCGGCCGCAGACCGGGCAGAAGGGTCGCGGGCCGCTCAATGTTGATTGCGGGGTGGGTTCGGCCTCGTGTTCGCAGTCACCCCCGCCCGGCGTCGGCGTTGTGGCCGGCGGGGACGGAGGTGAGGAGTGCAGCGCCGCCTCGTGCGGCTCCAGACCGCACCGCGGACACGACCACAGCCGCCGGCCGTCCCGGTCCGTCCACAGCACGACCAGGCCGCTTCCGCACAGACAGGACGCCTTGCGGGCTTCGTGGAGCGTGCCGGGAGGGAACTGCCCGGCCACGTCAGGCCACCATGACGGGATCGGCACGCCGGTCGGCCAGAGCGTGGGGAGCGTGGCGAGAATCGCCGCCTTGGCCTCCCGCAGCCGGGCGAGCAGTTCCGGGGTCAGGGTCCCCTTGTGGTGCCATACCACCAGTTGACCATTGCCGGCAGGGACCAAGAGAAAGCCGCGGGCCGTGATTTCAGCGAACAGGTCGCGGAGGTTGGTCACAGCAAAGAGTCCTCTATGCCACGGTCAGCGGCAGCCGCCTCCGCCAATAGGCGGTTGATGTCGGCGTCAGACGGCCGCCGCTCCGGTAGACCGGGAAGCGGGATGACCACGGGTTCGGCGGCCTGGTCCGGCTGGGACTCCGGGGCCACAAAATTGGGAGCACCGACAGTGTGGACTGCTGACAGTATTGGTGTTTTTCCGCGGGAATTCGGTATTACTGTCGACGGTCGACAGCGTCGACAGGCTGAAACGCCGGGTCGGCTGGCCACGCTGGCCGGTCGGGGATTGCTCCCACTTTCCGCGTCCGTCAGCCACGAGTTCTTGCAGCGCCGCCTCCGCCGCGCCCGGTTCCGAGAGCCACCTGCACCCCCGCTGCACTTCGCGCGGTGTCACCGTTCCGCCCCGGCGCGCGATCCATTCCACCAGTCGCCGCTGGTCGCGGTCTTCGTCTGTCTCGGCCAGCATCCCATAGCAGCCCGTTGAAAAAGTCTCTCGGTTGACAGGCCGAGTCTCCTGCGGCCGATCGAGTCTGCTGCGGTCGATCTGGTGGGCATGGTTCAGCCGGGAGGGGGTGATGGCGTTGGGACGAACGGAGCGCGAGCGGCAGGGGGAACTCTGGGTCGCCACCGAC